>NZ_SNWE01000006.1 GCF_004362395.1 Salegentibacter sp. 24 | reverse complement strand
TAAACTTGGATGTGAATTTTCTTCGTGTCATAATACAGTAAAATTAAGGTTATTTTTGAACTTAACTTACTGTCCTAATTTTTGGGGGATGATCAGTGAAAGTATTTTACCCGAGGAGGTAAACTTTTACTAAAAATTATTACTTTGAATAAATTCAAACACTTTTAAGAGCTTGAAGACCGTACCTAGGAAGTCATTTGAATAAAACTAATATAAGAACGGTTTTGCTAGATAAGCATTTTAGTTGTAGCCGGTATGTTTACAACCATTTTCTCAAGGAGAGAAAAGCGCAAGATCAAGCCCATTAGGATCATGGACCTGCAAGAATGGAGATCACTTAGATAGTGATGGAAATTCAGCGAACAATATTTTGAAGAAAGATTAAAAATAATCGGGCGTGGGCTTACCGCTAACGGTAGTGGAGCTCAAATAATACCCTGATCTTATGGCAAAGGCGTTGAAACCCGAAACCCATTAAGCTTTAGCTAATGGATTCGTTCCCATTTATGTGATATTTATTCTTTTTGATTAATTCGTTTCAGAGTATTAGCAATGACAATTCAAGATATAAAAGTTAAATATTTATATAAAAAATTGATTAAAATATCAAAATTTAACAATTGAATCTTTCCAATGAGGTAATAATGCATATCGATTCTAGGTAAAAATAATTAAACCAATAATTACTTAATCATGTAAAATTCAGGCTATAGTTTAGATGTGAAATTACTCTTTAATTTATACCAATGTGGCGATTAAAATTTTTGGTTTTTTTCGATATAGCTAATAGTATTTAATAAAATTAGACCGTTTGTGTGACTGAATAACAAAACTTAATTTTTTGGTTGTAATTAAGGATAAAGGTCAATAAATAAGCGTAGTACGAATTTGTTGTGATAATTTTATTTCTGGTTTTTTTAAAGATCAATGATTGCTAGAAGAAAATATTTTAAGTCGAAAGGAACATTTTTTCCTTCAAAAAGGCAAGATTCATTAAAAAGAAGAGAGATTTAGTTTTTTGTCAATGCAAAGCTTTCCTGCCACTGTAATTATAAATATTAGATCTGAAAAAATCGGCTACAAAATAAACTTCTATTTAGCCAATTAAATGAATTAAAGTACTTCTTATACGGTAAATGCCTTTAATTTTTAATTAGGAAAAGTTTAGGAGTAAATATTTTAGTGAGGCTGGAGATTCCATAATTTTGCATAGACCAAACTTTAAAAAATACTATTATGAAAAAATTTATTTTATTATTCGCACTCTTATTTACAGTTAGCACTTCATTTACGTCCTGTAAAAATAACAAAGAAGCAGATAATGAAGTTCTAGAAGAGGAGAACGAAATGGTTGAAAATGAAGTTGTAGAGAATGACTTCACAGATAATGATTTAAACGATGATGGCCTTTGGGATTCAGATGAGTTCGGAGACGCTTACGAGGAAGACTGGACAAATTGGGATACCGATGGCGATAGTTTTCTTAATGATGATGAATTTTATGATACTTCATATGGTTGGGTAGATTCAGATGATGACGATCTTCTTAGTGAAGACGAATGGAATGAAGGCTATAACAACTTATATGGAGATTATGCAACTGAAGAGGATTTCGATTTATTTGACAGTGACGAAGATGGATTTCTAAGTTCAGATGAATGGTTTCAAGGTTGGGACGATTCAGAGTGGTTTAATGACTTTGATGCTAATGACGATGAGTTAATAGACAACGAAGAATGGGATGAAGGTATTTTCGGAAACTGGGATGAAGATGAAGATGGATTATGGGATGAAAGTGAGTACGATACTTATACTGTTTATTATGATACTTGGTAATTAATAGTAACAACCTTTATAAAAATCCGTCAAAATTAATTTTTTGGCGGATTTTTCATTTCCGGATAACCTAAGGAATTTATCCATCTAGGAAAAATAATTAAACGTGAGATAATCCCATTAAATATTTTAAATCGGAAAAATAAGTCCAATGAATTTGACTAGGAGAAAGGCTCTTGAAAAAGAAGGCTATCTATACTACCTGTGAAGCATTCTCGTTATTTTATAGTTTTTATAATTAGATAAATCAATGGCTTATTTCACACTTTAGCCAATTGAAAATTTTCAATTAAATTTTTCATATTTTTTTCTATAGCCAAATAATCATGGCAATTTTTATATCAGAATTCTTCGTATTTTTTAATAATTTTCCTTTTTTAATTTTTCATTTAAATCCGGGTAATCCCTATATAAATCACTGCAATCCGTAATATTATTATAAAGATTTAAAAGGGAACTTGTTGCTTTTTTTCCGGCAGGATCATTATCTAAATAAATTAAAACCATATTATAATGGGGTATAAGTGATTTAATTTTATGGATAAATCCCAAGGAATTCAAAATGATTATATCTGATTTTTGCACCAAATCTTTGTTAATAAATGCCAAAGAAAGAAAATCAAACATTCCTTCCATTATTATTAATTGCTTAGCAGCTCTCTTTATTATTGAATAACTTTTTGGGCGACTGGAGCCCTTAAAGTATTTATTACGCAGTTCCCAACCTCCCTTATTATTTTGGAGGCCAATTGCAAAATAATTTTTCTCTCTTATTTCATACCAAACTTGGTAACAGTAATTTCTCGCTATGTTTAATGGAATTTTTCTGGATTTTAAATAGTTTAGGAGGGAGGGGTTTTTTATTAAATCTATGGTGATAATTTGGATAATATCATTTTTGGGTTGAAAATTACTAGGTGGGCTAAAAGTAAAAGAAATAAGGTCCTCCTTTAGAAATTCAAAAGCTTCTTTTGCATTGCATGATTTGATATTCATCATAAGATCTATAGCTGAGCCTCCTTTACCTAATCCGAAATCATACCATAAGTTTTTATGTAAGGAAACATTAAAGGAAGCCGTCGTTTCTGACCTTAGAGGACTCAGAAACCATGCTGCTTTTTCCGTTGTCTTAATGGGATAGTGTCCTAATTTTGCAAGCATTTTTATGATGCAAATATTGCGGATATTCTCCCATTTTTTAGATGTTTCCATTATCTAGGATTTCAAACGATTTTTTTATAATCGTTCATTTTTTTCGAGAAAATGATCAAGCGGAAACCTTTTAGTATCAAGAATATAAATAGTCAAAGGTCATTCTACTCCTAAAATAATGAAAAATTTAAAATTAATTATATAAAGTTATTTAGTAATTTTCCCATAATCAGGATGATCCATTAAGATTTAAGGTCTCTTGTTAGATTTTTAGCAAAAAAAAGGTATCTATATGAAACACATATAATTACCTTTTAATTGTTGTTTAACAAAAATAACTTGTTGAAGTCGGGGTGGCAGCCTTTATTTTATGCTCCCTTAATACCAGTAAATGCAGTACTTTTCTTTATTTTCTTTCCTTCAGGTAACCGAATAGGTAACTTTGAGAATGATTTAATTTTCTATTAGAAAAATAAAATTAGGGCAAAATATTCTATTAAACAACTTCTAAATCTTCTACTTTTCTATCCTTTTTAAGTAGAAAACAGATCTGTTACAGCTTAAAACCAAAGACCACTAAGTTGTTAGAACATAACAATTATTGATAATCATTCAATATTGTAGCGTTAAAAACTTCATAGAAATGATCGAGAGTGAAATTGGCCGTACAGTAGTTAATATCTTTGCTTGAAGGTTTCATATCAAATTTTATTCTTAATCCCTCTTCCTTAAGTTCTTCAGGCAAAGTCGCGGTTATTATAAAACTTACGGTAATATCAGAATTACTAGGTATTATTTCATATGCTAGATCTTCTTTCTCTGTGGTACAAGAAGTAGTTCCCTGTACTGTTCCTTCAATACTCTTAAAAATATTTTCTTTTTCATTATCATTCCTGGTGCAACTAAATATAATTGTGCTGATTATAATGGATACTATCGGGATAATTTTTTTTTCATCTGATAAAGTATTTTAAACTATGGATAATATCATTATTTCCCATTTATTAAGCTTTAATTAAAGAGATAATTTATTCTGAGATAGAAACTATTTGTTCTTAGATTAAATTCATCAGTTTTATATAAATCACTTATTGCGGCCTGATAATTATAGCCTATCCCTCCTTCCAAATTTTTAATAAATTCATAATAGATTGAAGCACCAATAAATGCTTCTAAAAAATATCCTTTACTTATTGTATCTAAGTCATTTGCTATTTCAAAATTGTTTTTTAATCCACCTTCAACAATTGGTTTTAATTTTCCTTTTAAAAAACTATAAGTGATTGATATGGGAATAGTTAAAAACCTTTGTTTTAACGTTTCTGACACGGATATTAGAAAAGAACCTGAATAATCGCAAGTTGCACAACTGTAGGTTCCGATTAGATCTTTATTCGCGTACAAAATTCCAGAGGACAACCCAAAATTTTCTTGAATAAAGTAATCAGCGGAAATTCCAAAACTGTAATTTTTTTTATCAAATTCAACTGCATATCCATTAATATTTCCGTCAGTTACAATATAATCGTTTCTGTCACCATCACCTGAAAATGATAAATTATCTGTAGAAAATTCAATGCCGATGCTCCATTGCGAATTATTCTGTGAATGAACGGTAATTTGAAGTAGTAAAAATGTTATATGTAGTATTTTTTTCATAAGCTATTGAGTAACGGTTATTAATAAGAATATTGATTTTATTGTAGCTACTGAGCTTTTAAAATTAATGACTCTATTTTATAGATGTATCTTTTCGCGATTGGTTGCGTCAAATTGTTAACAAACATACCGTTAAATTAATTAGGTGATTCTTATGTTGTATTCTAACTCCTAAAATTTCAGTAAGAATACAGGCTAATTTTTTTTTGAATAGTTCATATGAAAGTAAAGGGGGAGTAAGCAAGACGATGACACGCAGAGCGATGTCATTTGACTCCCGTAATATCCAAACTACTGATTATAAGAGTTTTACATATTTTAAAAACTCGACATATATCCACCCTGGTGGATATACCCCGCTGGAAGATGCTGTAAAATCACGAAGAGAGTAGCCACTAATCATTAAAATAGTAACCATTATGCTAAAACAAGGCTTAAAAACAGTATGGTCGAAAAGTTCCTGGAGTTTTCTAAAACTCACTAATAATCAGTTCGAAACTATAGACCAAATTGCCTTAAAGTATAAGTGCTAATTGTATATCACCATCTCTTCTCAAAAATTATTTAGCGCTTATGCTCCAAAATTAATTAGTTCAATGGAAGGCTTTTTTTCTTTAGTTGCAATTTCCATAGAATAGACCAGATTGATCTTAATCTTAAGGCAGCATTTATAAACCCAGGGTTGGAGGACAGCACCACTCTGGCTTCTTTTCATCGTTTTTGCTCAGATATAGTTTTCCCTTCAAAAAAGTAAAAACATCCTACCATCTTACCCAGGCCAATATTCATAGACCTTTCCACACAAAACCTCTTATTTTCCTAATCTTACCATGTTACCCCTAAGGTAAGATTGGTAACTTGAGGAAAAAAGATCTTACCCTAGCTTTTCTTCTGAATGTATAGGACTTTACGGCCGTTTTGGTAAGATGGTAACTTATTTTATTAAAACTTTTTAATCAATACACCTAGGAGAGTTTAGACTGAAGCAAATCCATATCTTCTCCAATCTTTTGATCTATCACTCTGGCATAGATTTGCGTAGTAGACAATTTAGAATGCCCCAGGAGCTTGGAAACGGTTTCTATGGGCACTCCATTGGATAGGGTGACCGTTGTAGCAAAGGTATGTCTTGCCACGTGAAAACTGAGCTTTTTAGGAATCTTACACTGGCCTGCAATTTCCTTTAAGTAAGTATTTGTTTTTTGGTTGCTATACACCGGTAATAGGAATTCTGAAATTGGGTTTTCATATGTATGCAAAATACTTCGGGCTTTTTCCAGGAGCGGTACTTTTATCGGTTCATTGCTTTTCTCTCGTCTGCTATAGATCCAGTCCTTACCATTCACACCTTTAATCAGGTTATCCCGGGTAAGATTCTTTAAATCCCCATAACACAAACCAGTATAGCAGGAAAAAAGAAAAATATTTTTGGTGATCTCCAGGGTTTTCCGTGTGAATCGGGTCTCCTCAATATAATTTAGTTCTCTTTGGCTCAAATAAGCACGATCAAATTTCTCAAACTTCATTTTATAATCCCGAAACGGATCTTTTTCCAGCCACCCAAGTTTAATGGCTAAATTGGTGAGCTTCTTAAACCGCTCCATGTGTTTCATTATTCCATTATTGCTCAATTGTTTTTTACCATTTTTATCTTTCTTTCTTCTTAGAAACTTATCAAAACCGGTAACAAATTGATAGTCTATATTTTTCAGATAAATATTTGTGGTTTTATGCTCGCGGGAAAGGTAACCAAGCAAATACTTTTCTGTAGCCCCGTAATTTTTTAGGGTTCCTGGCTTAAGTACATCGTTCATAGTGGTTTTATGATGCTCAAGAATTTCCTGAAGGGTTTTAAAAGTTGTATCCGCGCCCAGGAAACGGGATTTGATGGCCTGGGCTGTGATAACCCCGTTTTCTTTAAGCAGATCTTCGTAACACTGTAATAATTTTGAGTATTTAGCGTCGAGATAATTATTTAAGGTAGTGGCTTCGAGGTTTCTTCCTTTTAATCTGTGAGCGCGATCATCCCAGGATTCTGGGTCACATTGTCGTCTTAAACTAATTTCTGCCCGACGGCCATTGACAGTTACCCTGGCATAAATAGGTGCTAGGGTGTCTTTTTTCTTGGCCATATTCAGCCAAAAGAGAATACGAAAAGTGGGTTTTGTTTTCATTGCCTTTCATTTAGGTAACCGATTTAACATCATTGTCGAAGTCAAATCACGCTAAAGCCCCAAGGCTACTGAAAGGTAAGAAAAAATAGGTAACCGATTAGGTAACCGAATAGGTCACATTTTAATTGATATCAAACAAAAAAAAATGATTCCCAGTTTTGCTAAAAGCACTGAAAATCATTTATTTAGGTATTTTTTGATGTATTTTAATACTCAAAAAGTCGGGGTGGCAGGATTCGAACCTGCGGCCTCCTGCTCCCAAAGCAGGCGCGATAACCGGGCTACGCTACACCCCGAGTGATTTTTTTATCGCGCTCGACGCGATTACTGGTTGAGATTATCCGTATTTAACAACAGAACTAAACTCAAAATGATAGTTTTCACTATCATCTAAAATTTTAGCCTTTCCGATCCAAATTACTCTTTAAAAAAAGCAGTCCGGGAGACGGAGGAAGATTATCCCTATCTTTTCTAAAAGAAAAGGAGAATAAAAATCCGCAGGCTAAAAAATCTAGCGGAGAGACCGGGATTCGAACCCGGGCATCCAAAAAGGATGACAGCTTAGCAGGCTGCTGCATTACCACTCTGCCACCTCTCCAATAGTTAAGAACGTACAAACATTTTTGCGGTTGCAAATGTAACCTTTACTTACTTACCTTCCAAACTTTTCAAGCTAAAGAATGCAATAAAAAGAATACTAATTTTTAAAAGCTTTGGTCTCAGAATTTTATGGTTTTTTAATTTTAAATATTAATCTCTTCTTGGTCAATTAAGCGAGCTATATTTTTTATAATTCGTTTGTGGCTTTTCACAAAGGGATTGCTTTTATTCCAAACGTAACCGGCTAAAACCGCACAAATTTGTTCTTTTATTTCAGTTCTCGGCATATCATGAAAAAATAATTTTTGAAGATTTCCGGTGTACCATTCTTTTACGTAACTACTAAATACTGAGATTCCCTCTTGCATATATTGCGCATATTCTTTTTCCCAATCAACCTCCAACCCTTCCACATCAAGTCGGGCAAGTTTCGCTGCCTTTAAACCGGATTCGGTCGCAATAGCAACTCCTGAGGAAAAAACAGGATCAAGAAATTCTCCGCTATTTCCCGTTAAGGCAAATCCTTTTCCATAGATTTTGTTTACGTTTCTGGAAATATTAGTCAATTTAACTGGTGTGAATAGAGGTACCTCATCCTCAAATCTTTTTTGATAATATTTTAAACAATTCATCATTTCGCTAAAGGCTATTGAATTATCATTGCTGAAACCTTTAAACCAGTTATTGGTACTAACGAAACCAAGACTGGAATTTCCGTTTGAAAATGGAAAATACCAGAACCAGGTTTTATTATTCAATACTTCAAAAGTTATCAATTCACCTTCTTTTCCTTTTGGTCGGTTTTTTTCTTTAATGTGGGTGAATATGGAAGAATTCCCTGTTATTTTCGGGGCTGCATTTAATTTTAATTGATTAGCTAAAACCCTTCCGTTTCCGCTGGCATCAATTATAAAATCAGCTTTTATCTCTTTTTTTTCCTGGGAATTAATTATAATATCTATAGTAGACTTTTTACCATTGAAAATCACCTTAGTAACTTCAGTATTAAAAAGGATTTCAATTCCCTTGCGTTGAATTTCATTGGCCAGGACTAAATCAAAATCAGCTCTCGGAACCTGCCAGGTCCAATCCCATCCTTCCCCATATTTCTGACTAAAGTCAAACTCGCCAATTTTACCGTTTTTTAAAAACCTAGCCCCATATTTTTTCTGAAAACCCGCTGACTTAATAGCTTCCAGTAGTTCGGCTTCCTTAAAGTTCTCCATACTGCTTGGCAGTAAACTCTCCCCAATACTAAAGCGTGGAAAGGTACTTTTCTCCACAACTAAACAATCAACCCCGCATTTGTGTAGATAGCCTGCAGCGACCATTCCAGAAGGTCCGGCACCAATAATTAAAATTTTGGTGTTAAGTTGTTCCATTTTAAAGGTTTCACTAATTGCGGATTATAATTCCTAAATCGGTAATTTTAAATATGAGCTAAATATAGTACATTTGTTAAGATTCCTTTGAATAATGCGGTCTATGCTCCAAATTAATGATGCCCTTAACCTAGATGATTTTTATAAAGTTTTGTTTGAAAATACTGAGGTTCAGACTTCTTCACAAAGCATTGAAAAACTTGATGCCAGTTTTAAATTTTTAAAAGAATTTTCTAAGAATAAAGTTATTTATGGTGTTAACACTGGTTTTGGCCCAATGGCCCAATACAAGATTAAGGAAAAAGATCGTATTGAGCTTCAGTATAATTTAATTAGAAGTCATTCCTCAGGTTCGGGAAAAGCGATGGAACCCCTGTATGTAAAAGCACTTATGCTTGCTCGTTTAAATACCCTTTCATTAGGAAAATCTGGGGTACACATATCGGTTGCCGAAGTTATGGAGCAACTTATTAATAAAAACATTACACCTTTGATTTTTGATCACGGTGGGGTGGGAGCCTCGGGAGATTTAGTACAGCTCGCTCATCTGGCTTTAGTTTTAATAGGTGAGGGGGAAGTGTTTTATAAAGGTCAACGTAAAAATACAAAAGCTGTTTTTGCTGAAGAGAATATTAATCCCATAAAAATTAAGATAAGAGAAGGCTTGGCTTTAATGAATGGAACTTCGGCCATGACAGGGATTGGGATCGTCAATATTATATTTGCAAAACGCATGCTAAACTGGTCGGTTTTTTGTTCTTCGGTGATCAATGAAATTGTTCAGGCTTACGACGATCATTTATCTGAAGAACTTAACAGCGCTAAGAAACATTTAGGTCAGCAAAAGATCGCTGAAATAATGCGAAACCATTTAAAAGATAGTAAACTTACTCGAGATCGTAATGAACATTTATATAATGATATAGCCGATAAGAACACATATTTTAAGGAAAAAGTACAGGAATATTACAGCTTACGATGCGTTCCGCAAATACTTGGTCCAGTTTACGATACTCTTGAGCATACCGCTAAAATTCTAATTGAAGAAGTCAATTCTGCTAACGATAACCCCATCATAGATGTGGAAAACAAACACGTATACCATGGGGGAAATTTTCATGGAGACTATGTAGCTTTGGAAATGGATAAGTTGAAGCTCGTGGTTACCAAATTATCTATGCTTGCAGAGCGTCAATTGAATTATTTGTTAAATAATAAACTCAACGATATTTTACCACCTTTTGTGAATTTAGGGAAATTGGGCTTAAATTTCGGGTTACAAGGTGCGCAATTCACAGCGGTTTCTACTACAGCTGAAAACCAGACGCTTTCCAATCCTATGTATGTTCATAGTATTCCTAATAATAACGATAACCAGGATATTGTCAGTATGGGCACTAATGCTGCAAGTATGACAAAAACTGTAATCGATAATGCTTTTGAAGTACTTTCGATAGAGGTAATTACTATTGTTCAAGCTTTACATTATTTGGATTTCGATAATAAGCTTTCGCAAAAAACTCGTGAGATTTTAGATGAATTAAATAAAATTATACCAAAAATAAAAGAAGATATTCCATTATATAAAATTAATGCTAAAGTAAAAGATTATCTTAGAAATAAAGAAGTTTATTAAAAGTTCAGTCAAGGCAGGCTTAACTTGGTTAAAATTGAATATCAATGAAATACGCTTTAGTCACCGGTGGTTCCAGAGGAATTGGAAAAGCAATTGCTATTAAACTTGCAAGGGAACTGGGCTATAATATTTTATTGAATTTCCATTGCAATATTGAGGCAGCTTCTGCTACTAAAAGACTTATAGAAATTGAAGGTGTAGATTGCAAATTGCTCCAGTTCGATGTGGTTGATGCTGAAACAACGAAAAGGACCTTGGAAAATTTCATTAAAAATAGACCCGATGCAGAAATTGAAGTAATTGTGAACAATGCGGGAATAACCCGTGACGGCTTATTTATGTGGATGAAACCGGAAGATTGGCATTCTGTAGTAAATACTAGTTTGAATGGATTTTACAATGTAACGCAGCCCTTGATAAAAAATATGTTGAAACGTCATTATGGCCGAATAATTAATATTGTTTCGGTGTCTGGATTAAAAGGCAATGCTGGACAGGTAAATTATTCGGCAGCAAAAGGAGCAATGGTAGCTGCAACTAAAGCATTAGCACAGGAGATTGGGAAAAGAAAGGTCACAGTTAACGCTGTGGCGCCGGGTTTTATTACTTCAGATATGACAGCCGATTTTGATGAAAATGAACTTAAAAAATTAATTCCTTTAAACCGCTTTGGCCAAGTTGAAGAAGTGGCCGATTTAGTTAGTTTCCTGGCTTCCGAAAAAGCTTCTTATATTACCGGTGAGACAATAAATATCAACGGCGGGCTCTATTCTTAGCTTATGGGGAATTGGAAGGGACAATCACGAGGTACTGTTTTGGGACTGAGAGTTTACGTTTTTATCATTAATTTTTTTGGACTCTACGCTTCTTATTTTGTCCTATTCTTTGTGGCATTTTATTTTTTATTTTTTGCCTTCAATTCTACGAAAAGTGTTTATTATTTCTTTAGAAAACGCCTTGGATATTCTAAATTTAGAGCAGTCTTGAATGTTTATATAAGTTATTTCACCTTCGGTAAAATTCAACTGGACCGTGTAGCAATCGCCTCTGGCTTAAAACATAAATACAGTTTTGAGTTTGACGGTATTGGTCATATTGAAAACTTACTGGAACAGAAGAAAGGCGGCATTTTACTTACCGCACATATAGGCAATTTCAATCTAGCCAAACATTTTTTTGATCATAAAAGCAATCACCAAATTGTGAACCTTGTTGTAACAGACTTAGAACACCAGGAAATTAAAAATTACCTTGATTCAGTGACCGGAAAATCAGCTGTAAAACTGATCATTTTAAAAGACGATCTTTCCCATATTTTTGAAATGCACCGGGCGCTTAAAAACAATGAACTTCTGGTTTTTGCCGCTGATCGGTATACCGCAGATGCCAAAACTTTTACTATAAACTTTATGGGAGATCCGGTTAAGTTTCCGCAGGGGCCTTTTAAACTGGCAGCCCGTAATTCAATTCCCGTATTATTTGTACACATTATGCGTGAAAAAAAATTTCACTATCATTTCTATGCTAAGCCTTATAATCCTGAGAAAAATGATGCAAAAAATCTATTAAAAGCTTATCTTGAAAACCTAGAAATAATGCTAAAAAAGTATCCGCATCAGTGGTATAATTATTATGATTACTGGAATGATTACAGTTAAAAACAGATTATGGCAGAAAACTTACTTAATGAGCCGATTTTTGATTTGGACCAAATTTTACAGTTAATTCCACAAAAGCCTCCCTTTGTAATGGTGGATAGTTTACTGGAATATTCTGAAAATTCGGGAACTACCGGTTTTACTATTCCTGCAGATAATATTTTAGTAAAAGATGCTATATTTTCTGAACCGGGACTTATTGAACATATGGCACAAAGTATGTCGCTATGGCGTGGTTACCAGGGTTATATAAGCGGACTGGATAAACCGAAAACAGGTTTTATTGGAGCCATTAAAGCTGTTGAAATTATAAAACTCCCAAAAGCGACGAGTAGGGTAGTGACGTATGTGAAAATACTGCAAGAGTTTATGAATGTTACTTCTGTAGGAGCTCGTACTTTTGATGAAGGAGGCAACCTTCTGGCCACTTCCGAAATGAAAACCGTTACTGTTGATTAATATGTTGGAGAAATCCTTAACCACAATTATAAAATTAAGGGTACGTTTTCATGAATGTGACCCACTGCAAATCGTATGGCACGGTAACTACTTTAAATATTTTGAAGAAGGCCGCGAGTGTTTTGGTCGCGAACATGGTATTTCATACCTCGATGCTCAAGCTAAAGGATATTCCACCCCCATTGTGAAATCGAATTGCGAACATAAATTACCACTCAGATACAGCGATGCCTTTCAGGTGGAAACGACTTTCATAAATTCTGATGCGGCTAAATTGAATTTTAAGTATAAAATTTTCAAGGGGGAAAATTTGATTTGTACAGGGGAAACATTGCAGGTTTTTTTAGATGAAAATCGGAATATGATGTTAAATAATCCGCCGTTTTACTTAGATTGGAAAAAGAAAATGAACTTGCTTTAATAATGAAACTCTACCTGTTGGATGATGCGATTATTTCTCCTTTGGGATTTTCTTCCGAAGATAACCTTAAGGCTATTCGTAAAGGAAAATCCGGTTTAAAAATTCAGCAAAGACCTGAAATTTTTAAAAATTGCTTTTACGCTGGAATTATTGATGAATTACTTTTAAATAAAGCTTTTTCAAAAATTGCGGTTAATGGGAATTTTACTAAACTTGAAAAAATGATTTTGCTTGCGGTACATCAAGTTTTGGATAAAAATAAAAACCTGGATTTAACTGGAACAGCTCTTATAATCGCTACAACCAAAGGAAATATTAACCTTTTAAAAGAATCCAGCGGTTTTTCCGAAAACCGCTTAAAATTAGGAGACTTAGGGAAATTGGTTTCTGATTTTTTCGGTTTTACCCAGACTCCAATAATTATCTCCAATGCCTGTATCTCAGGTGGTCTGGGACTCGTAGTTGCTAGAAGGTTAGGTATTTCAAAAAAAATAAAAAATGCAATAGTAGTAGGAGCCGATTTAGTTAGTGACTTTGTGATCACAGGTTTTAATTCCTTACAGGCATTAAGCTCTCAAGCCTGTAAGCCTTTTTCAAAAAATCGTGATGGTATTAGTCTGGGTGAAGCTGCAGCCGCAGTTTTAGTAAGTATGGAAAAACCTCAGAAATCTGAAAATATTAGTTTAATTGGCGAAGCTTCAACTAACGATGCTAATCATATTTCGGGACCCTCTAGGTCTGGGGAAGGTTTGTATAAAAGTATTCAAAAAGGACTAAAAGAAGCATCCATTTCCGCAGACAAGATCGATTTTTTATCGGCACACGGGACGGCTACGGTTTATAATGATGAAATGGAGAGTATGGCTTTTTACCGCTCCGGATTACAAGAAACGCCACTTCATAGCTTAAAAGCATATTATGGGCATACGCTAGGTGCTTCAGCTTTATTAGAATGTATTATTACTAAACATTCTATGCTCAATAGTGAACTCCTTCTATCTAAAAATTTCGAGGAATTAGGCGTTTCAAAGCCTATAAATGTTATAAGGGAAAATCAAAAAAAGATAATCAATTATGCATTAAAAACCGCATCTGGTTTTGGCGGTTGCAACCTGGCTTTGGTTTTTAAAAATGAAAAGCAATAATATGCCAGATCAGTTTTACATTCAGGATTGGATTCGTATTAAAAATGGAAGAATTTTCACTGGCGAAAAATTGATTTTTGAATCTACGGAGAAAAACCTCACTTGTTTTCTAAAAGCTTGTTATGATTTTTTAGATATAAAATATCCCAAATTCCATAAAATGGATGGACTTTCAAAATTGGGGATTTTAGCATCCGAACCTATTTTTAATAAGTATGAACTGACAAAAGAAACTGCCCTTGTTTTTTCCAATAATGCTTCCAGTTTGGAAACCGACTTACAATTTCAAAAAACTACCAATACTTTTTCATCACCATCGCTTTTCATTTATACTTTACCAAATATTGTATTGGGAGAGATAAGTATTAAATATAAATTGCAAAGTGAAAATGCTTTTTTTATTTCAGAATGTTTTCAGGCTGATTTGCTTAAGGATTATACAGAATCTTTATTGAATTTAGGAAAAGCTCCAGATGTGCTTTGTGGTTGGTTAGACTTGCAAAATGGCGAATATGATGTATTTTTGTGCCTGGTTTCAAAGGAGAAAAATATTTTATTTTCTGAAGAAAACCTTAAAAATTTATATTACGCTGAAAATGAAAAACCTACGCACTGAACTTAAAGAAAGTATTATTAAAGAGCTCAACTTGGAGGATATGGAACCTGAGGATATTAGCAACGAGGAACCACTTTTTGGAGATGGCCTTGGCCTAGATTCTATAGATGCGCTGGAACTTATTGTGCTTTTGGAAAAAGATTACGGGATAAAACTTACTGATCCCGCTCAGAGTAAGGAAATTTTTGTATCTATAGAACAAATGGCAAGCTATATAGAAGAAAATCGAACTAAATAATGTATGAATAAAGGGGTTGCTGTTACTGGAATGGGTATTATTTCTGCCATAGGCAACAACACCAAGGAGAACTATCGTTCTTTAATTTATGGAAAACATGGAATTTCTTCTCCTGAAATTCTAAAAACAATCCATCGGAATTTACCGGTTGGTGAAATTAAAACTTCCAACAAAAGTCTTGCTACAGCTTTAAACCTTCCAGAAAACAACGGCTTCACTCGAGCTTCATTATTGGGCGCATATGCAGTAACAGAAGCTCTAAAGCATTCTGACCAGAAAATAGACCGAAATACCGGGTTTATCTCAGGAACCAGCGTGGGAGGGATGGACGCAACCGAAGCTTATTTTAAAGATTTTTCGGAAGGAAAAACTGAAAATAAGGAATTTATTCGGGCGCAGCATCCGGGATTTACCACAGAAAGAATAGCCGAACACTTCGGGATTACCGGATTTGTAAGCACTATAAGTACAGCCTGTTCTTCAGGTGCTAACGCGATCATGCTTGGAGCCAGAATGATTAAAGCAGGAATGTTAAAACGTGTGATAGTAGGTGGTACGGATTGCCTTACCAAATTTACACTCAACGGATTTCATTCTTTAATGATTTTGTCTGATGAGCATTGCAAACCTTTTGATGAAAACCGAAAAGGATTGAACTTAGGTGAAGGGGCCGCTTATTTAGTTTTAGAAGCTGAAGAAGAGCTTTTAGGAAAATCGGTTTTAGGTTGGATTTCAGGATATGGCAATGCGAATGATGCATTTCATCAAACTGCCTCTTCAGAGAATGGGGAAGGTGCATTTTTAGCCATGCAAAAGGCTTTGAAAAATGCGGGGATTTCTGCTGAAAAAATAGATTATATAAATGCCCATGGTACTGCTACCTTAAACAATGACAGTTCAGAAACTGAAGCTTTAAAACGAATTTTTTCAAAAAATATACCCGATTTCAGTTCTACAAAAGCTTTCACAGGTCATACTTTAGCTGCTTCGGGAGCGCTGGAAGCGGTTTTTAGTCTATTAGCTTTACAAAACCAACAGGTCCTACCAAACCTTAATTTTTCCAATGTAATGTTAAACTCCGGCTTCATGCCAATAACAAAACTTAAAGCAAAGCCTATGAATCATATCCTTTCTAATTCCTTTGGGTTTGGGGGGAATTGTACTTCTTTAATTTTCACCAAAAATGCAGAATAAAATATATATCAATGGACTGGGTAGTATTTCAGCCCAGCCAGAGGATTTAATTTCTGGGGAAGCTATTAGGGTATATGATGAGAATATCTTTTCAGCAATTTCTCCTAATTATAAGAAATATATTAATCTTAAGGCTTTTAGGCGAATGTCTAAAGGGATTAAAATGGGCATTACTGCAGCACAGATCGCTCTAAAAGAAGCTGAAATAGATATGCCTGATTCGATAATTACCGGAACCGGGGAAGGTTGTAAACTGGACACCGAAAAATTTCTGGAAAACTTATTGGATCAGAATGAAAAATTATTGTCCCCAACTGCGTTTATCCAGTCAACACACAATACCATTGGAGGACAAATCGCATTAAATTTAGGTTGTAAACAATATAATATAACCTACACCCAAAATTCCGTCTCTCTGGAAACGGCTTTTTTAGATGCTCAAATACAGCTTAGGGAGGATCCTGAAATGAAAGTGATTCTAGTGGGGGGCGTTGATGAAGTTTCAGCGAGGATCACTTCTTTTCGAAAGCTTGATGGACAGTTAAAACAAAACCCCATCAAAAATATTGATTTATTGAAGGTAGATTCCCAGGGTACAATTACTTCAGAAGGAGCACACTTTTTCGCACTTTCAAAGGAAAAAAATCAAAAAACTTATGCAGAATTTCAAAGTGTTTCTATAAAAAATAGTATTCAACCGGAAGAAGTTACCGAAGAAATAACTGCTTTTTTAAAAATCCAAAATGTAAATCTATTAAGTATAGATGCTGTTATTTTAGGAGTTAATGGAGATAATCGATATGACCATTATTATAAAGATATTCAACTAGATCTCTTTAAAAATACACCACAACTAGCCTATAAACATTTGGTCGGTGATTTTGATACAGCTTCGGGTTTTGCTGTTTATCTTGGAGCTAATATATTAAAATCAGGGAAAGTATTGGAGGTCCTTCGGTTAAACCAGGTGGAATGTAGAAATCCACGGACTATTCTTATTTACAATCAGTATCTTGGCAGAGATCATAGTTTAATTTTACTTAGTGCAGTTTAAATTTATAAACACGGTTATCATTCTCCTACTTTCTGTAGGCCTAGTATTGGCATTTTTCAGTGTTACTTCATTTTGGTATGTATTGACTTTTATTGTTTTTTACCTGCTTTTTTTGCTGATTGTCTCTACCAACGTTCGGTTTAATTTCTTCGTTAACTCTATAAGTGAAAACCAAAAAATTAAACAAAAAAAAGTAGCTATTAGTTTTGATGACGGACCAGTAGAAAATACTTTGGAAATTTTGAAGGTTTTAGAGAAGTATAAGGTTAAGGCTGGTTTTTTTTGTATTGGAAAAAATATCAAAGACCACCCGGATATTTTCAAGAGAATTATAGAAGAAAATCATCTTGTTGGTAACCATACTTATAGTCATACAAGAAAAATGGGCGCTTTAAGTGTTTCGAGAATTATTTGTGAAATTGAAATGTGCAATAAAATTGCTGAAGAAACGACAGGAATAAAAATGGAACTTTTCAGGCCGCCTTTTGGAGTTGTTAATCCCAAAATTCAGAGTGCGCTTCAAAAAACAGGAATGAAATCCATTGGATGGAGTATTAGGTCCTTTGATGCGGTACTTCCTTCTGAAACAATTATTTTAAACAGGGTCATAAAAAGGCTCAAGCCAGGAGCAGTTATTCTTTTGCACGATAATAATGCTAAAACCGTCAATATACTGGAACAGTTGTTGTTATTTTTGAAAAATAATCAATATGAGGTTGTAAGACCTGATAAATTACTGAAAATCAATGCGTATTCTTAATATTTTTCTTTTGTTACTAAGCCTGAATTTGGCTGCTCAGAAAAAGCTATCTAAAGAGGAGGTTTTAAAATTTCAAGAAGAAATGATTACCAGTACCAATAATCTCGAAACTTTGGAAACTGATTTCATTCAAATTAAGCAAATTGAAATGATGAAGGAAGAATCAGTAAGTCGGGGAAAACTTTATTACCAAAATCCAGAAAAATTAAAATGGGAGTATACCGAACCCTTAGAGTATATTATATTGTACTTGGAAGGAGATCTTCATATCAATGATTCTGGTGATAAAATTGTCAGAAATACCAGTTCCAATAAACTTTTCGATAAAATCGCCAAATTAATTACCGGAAGTGTGAATGGTAAATTGCTTCAAAATAATCAGGATTTTGAAATCTCTTATACTCAAGAAAATAATCTGATTTCTGCTTTAATAGTTCCTAAAGATAAAAGTTTAAAAGCGATATTCTCAGAAATTTATTTGCTATATAATGAAAGCAACATTGTAGAGAAGGTAAGTCTAAAGGAAGAATCTGGTGATGCAACAATTATTGAATTTAGTAATATTAAGATTAATCAAAATATTCCTGATACTATATTTAAGCCATAATTATTTATAAATGCTTAAAATTTCTGAATTTTCTGAGTATTTTAGTATTTAACCAACCCGTAGATACATGTTATTAAAGAATTTTTATTCTATTTTGAATTCTTCGCAGGAGAATGGCAAATATTTTACCCAAATAGAAATCAACAAAAATCACGAGATTTACCTCGGTCATTTTCCTGGTAGACCGGTAACTCCGGGCGTTATTTTAATGAATTTATTTAAAGAAGAAGCAGAGCGTCGCTATGGATGTAAACTTCAGTTAATCAAAGGAAACAATGTGAAATTTATGGCTGTGGTAGATCCCAATACCGATGCGATTTTAAATCTTGAAACCGAAATAACCCAAGAAGATCAAGAAATCAAACTTCAAGGAATAGCTCGGAATTCAGGTGGTATTTCATTGAAAATCAACTCTTTTTATAAGAAGTTAGAATCTTAAGCCATTAGTAGTTTGTGCTTTGCCTTTTAATTTTATTTTTGCAAATAAAGCCTTGTTGATTTGAACCAAAAACCTATACATCAGTCCAGATTTGAAGCTTTGAATTGTTGTATTCTAATTCCAACCTACAACAATGAGAAAACTCTGGGCAGCGTTTTACAGGATTTAATGTTATACACCTCCAATCTTTTGGTGGTAAATGACGGTTCTACAGATGCTACACGAGAGATTCTCAATGATTTTCACGAAATAAATATTCATCATTTTGATGAAAATAGAGGAAAGGGCCAGGCATTAAAAAAAGGTTTTAAAATTGCTGAAGATTTAGGATACGAATATGCGATAACCATAGATTCTGATGGACAGCATTATCCTGATGATCTTGAAGTTTTTCTTACTCATTTGGAAGGAAAAAGCCCTGATACTGAAATCTTGCTTGTAGGGGACCGAAATATGGGTCAGGACGGAATTCCAGGAAAAAGTACTACTGGTAATAAATTTTCAAATTTCTGGTTTTTGGTGGTAACAGGTACCCAGCTCAGCGATACACAGAGTGGGTACAGACTTTATCCATTGAAAGTGGTAAATCAAATTAAACTTTATACCCATAAGTTTGAGTTAGAAATTGAAATTATTGTGAAAGCGGCCTGGCATAAGGTTAAGGTGCGAAATGTTCCAATAAAGGTATTCTACGAAGAAAACCGGGTTACACATTTCAGGCCCTTTTTAGATATCACCAGAATCACCTTACTTTATATATGGTTTGTCTTGGTAAGTTTTTTTTATATCCATCCACGAGACACATATCAGGATTTCAGAAGGAAGGGCTTTAAACGTTTTTGGAAAGAAAATATTATTAAAAGCCAGGAGCCGGCACATAAGAAGGCTGCAGCGATCGCACTGGGCGTTTTTGTAGGAATTCTACCATTCTGGGGACTTCATTCCTTGCTTGTTTTTAGTTTGGCTGCACTGTTTAAACTCAATAAGGTCGTGGCTTTTTTATTTAGCAATATCAGTATCCCACCGCTTATCCCATTTATAGTCTATTCGAGTTATCAAGCTGGATCTTTTCTTACCGGTAGAGGGTTTGCCTGGGAATTAAGACCGGAAGATTTTGATTCAACTGCTGAAATTTTCCTCGGTTTATGGCAATATATCATTGGTAGTTTCGCCCTGGCAGGAATTGCCTCACTACTGTTGTGGATTGTGTTTTATTTCTTATTTTCGGTAACAAACCAAAAACAGGTGGTAAAACCTTAAATGCACACAATTTTTCTAAAGCTTTACTATTTTCTCCGAAGACAAAAAGCGATTGGTTTCTTGTTTTTACTACTCTTTGTACTTTTTGGCGGATATTTTGCTTCCAATATCCAGTTGGAAGAAGATATTACAAAGCTAATCCCATCAGGAGATAAGCAAAATACTTTAAAGAAAGTTCTGAATAATACCGATTTTTCAGATAAACTGATTGTGGCGATTTCTTCGGAAGAAAAAAATTCGAATGCACTTATTCAATATGCCAGTCAATTCACAGATTCATTAAACAAAAAACTTCCTCAATATATTTCCGAAATTCAGGGAGAAATTTCCGAGGAGGGCATCCTGGAGGTATATAATTTTGTTTACCAAAATTTACCTATATTCCTTAATGCACAGAATTATGATGAAATTAAAACTCGATTGCATCAGGACAGCATTAAGAAAAGATTAGAAAGCTCTTATAAAGATTTGATTTCCCCAACCGGATTTGTAACTAAACAATTTCTTTTTAAAGACCCGATCTCTATAACAAACCTGGGGTTAAAGAAATTGCGGGAACTTCAGGTTGATGATGATTTCAAGATCTATGATAATTACCTGGTCACTAAGGACGAAAAACATTTATTACTTTTTATCACCCCTGAATATCCAGCGTCTGAGACCAAAAATAATGAAGTCTTTATTAATCGGTTAGAACAGATTATATCTGAATTAAATGAGAAATCGGAAGTTAAAGCCGAATATTTCGGTGGAGTATTATACGCGATTGCTAATGCCAAGCAGATAAAGAGCGATATTCAGCTAACACTTAGCATTGCTTTTTCAATTTTGTTGATCCTATTAATTTTATTTTATCGTAGATTTTACGTGCCGCTTTTACTTTTTCTTCCAAGTTTGCTAGGTGCACTAAGTGCAATTACTTTATTATATTTCATAAAAGGAAGTGTTTCGGCTATTTCTTTAGGAATCGGCGCTATTTTATTAGGTATAAGCCTGGATTATGCTCTTCATATTCTTACGCATTTTAGAAATAATGCGAATGTGAAAATTCTTTATAGTGAACTTTGTAAACCTATTTTAATGAGTAGCCTTACCACGGCTATTGCTTTTATATGTTTACTTTTTCTTAAAAGTGAAGCATTGAACGACTTAGCAATTTTCGCAGCTGTCAGTGTTGTTTCATCTTCAATATTTGCTTTAATTCTTATTCCTCAGTTTTATGTACCTACTCTGAATACTGATAAGAAAAATTCTAATTGGATAGATAAACTGGCAGATAAGCGATATTATAATTATAAAGGTTTAGTAGCTTCAGTGCTCTTGTTCTTTATCATAGGGATATTTTTCTTTAATAAGGTGGGTTTCAACGTTGATATATCCAAGTTAAATTACGAACCTGAGGTAATAAAACAGAAAGAGGAAAGGATGAAGCAGATTTCCGGAAAAGCTGCGAATTCAACTTATTTAGTCGCCTACGGAAACGATATTGATCAAGCACTATCTCGGAACAATGAACTCTACCAGGAATTAAGAAACCTGAAGGAAAGCGGTGAGATTCAAAGTTTCAGCAGTATTGGTGGTGTAGTGCTTTCTACCAGTAAACAAACGCAAAGAATAGATGCCTGGGAGGAATTTTGGACTGATTCTAAAAAAAAATCTCTTAAAACTACTTTAATTTCCGAGTCTGCTGAATTAGGTTTTAAATCAGAGAGTTTTAATCAGTTCTATGACCAATTAAACAAAGATTTCAATGAAATATTCCTGGACGATTATCGCAATGTTTCATCACTGTATTTAGATGATTTTATAAATATAAGTCCTGGCTTTTCTACGGTCACCAGTACGGTTAGTTTTAATAAAGCAAATCCTGAAATTCTACATGATCTTGAAGAGAAGGAAGGAATTATCGCGATAGATCGGAAACAAATGAATGAAGATTTTCTTGGTGATTTAAAGAGTGAATTCAACCAACTAATTTTATTCTCTTTATTTGCCGTATTTATAGTTTTATTGATTTTCTACGGGAATTTCCTTCTCAGTGTCCTCACATTGTTGCCCATTGCAATTACCTGGATTATAGCATTAGGTATTATGTCAATTTTAGGCATTGAATTTAATATTCTCAATATTATTATTTCTACTTTTATTTTTGGACTCGGGTTAGATTACAGTATTTTTATTACCAATGCGTGTCTTAAGGAATATGAAACAGGTGAGCCGGCTTTAAAAACATATCAGGCTTCTATTATGCTTTCGGTATTAACTACTTTACTGGGAATTGGAGCATTGGTTTTCGCCAAACATCCTGCGCTTCAGTCAGTTTCTGTAGTATCAGTGATCGGGGTTTTAACTTCAATGATAGTTGCTCTGGTAATTCAGACCAAAATATTTGATTTGCTTTTTTTTCGAAGGAAATTAAGAAAGAAGGCTCCTTTTAGTATCTCTGCTTTATTTGATCGCCCCGGCAGTAAAGAACAACTTTATTTTAATAAAGCAGTTTTGGGTAATTATAGGTACAAATCAGTTTTTTCAAAAGCAAAAAAGGAATTTATAAAAAACAGGGAACGTTTTTTAAAGGTTTCCGAATATATAGGGAAGGATGATAAAATATTTATGTTGAATTCACCATATGGCTTACTGCCTGTATTTCTAAGTCTAAAGAATCCTGACAATGAATTCTTTGTTTTAGATACTAATAGAAAAAATTTAAATATCTCCAATAATACTTCTCAAAGCAATGTTAACCATCTACTTTTCAGTAAAGACTGGCCAGGTGATTTGAAGCAATATTCAGTATTTATTATAGGTGATCGTCCTTCCCAAGAAATCGCTTCTTATTTAAAAGAAAATATTTCACAAAATGCTGAGAAGGTGATTATTTTAAATGTAAAATTTGAAAATAGATGGCTCATCGATTTGAATTTTGAGATTATATACCGTCAGAATAATATTTTGATTTTTAAAAAAATGGATTAATTGAAAATGTTTTTTCTAAAAATATGGATCTTCCTTGGAGTTGTATTGCTCCTTAGTTCCTGTGGCATAAAGCGATCTATGAATCAACGTCCTGATATTTCAGGAATTGATACAATTGTCCATAATAGGACCAAACACAGCGAAACACACTATAGCATTGGGAAAAATTCTCTTTTCAAAAATGAATATGGAATATGGGAACTTTATGTTGAAGGTGATGCACTGGAACGAGGTGTAGTAATGGGAAGCCTTACCCGTGAATTGATGCATAAACAGGAGGATGCATTTATGGACAAGATTTATGAGTTGGTCCCCAAAACCGGTTATCGTAATTTTTTAAAAACGACTGTCGCTTGGTTTAACCGCAAAATGTATTTGCACGTTCCCGAGGAATACAAACAAGAAATTTACGGAATTTCTCTCTTTGGCCTTGAGAAGTACAATGATTTTGCCCCGGCCTATATCAGAATGCTCTATTTTCATGGAGCTCACGATATTGGTCATGCCCTGCAAGATTTAATGCTGGTGGGTTGTACCTCCTTTGCAGCTTGGGATAATAAAACTGAAGACGGACAATTACTGCTTGGAAGAAATTTTGATTTTTATGCCGGAGATGAATTTGCTCAGGAGAAAATTGCTGCCTTTATAAATCCTGAAAAAGGATATAAGTTTATGATGTACACCTGGGCCGGAATGGTTGGTTCAGTAAGTGGTTTGAATGAAAAAGGGATTAGTGTAACTATAAATGCAGGTAAAAGTAAAATTCCTTTTTTGGCCAAAACCCCTATTAGTTTAGTTGCCAGAGAAATTTTGCAATACGCTTCTTCTACAAAAGAAGCCATAGAAATTGCTAAAAAACGTGAGGTTTTTGTTTCAGAAGCAATTATGATTGGAAGCGCGAGTGAGCGTAAGGCTATCCTAATTGAAGTAGCACCTGGAAATTTTGGCGTTTTCAATGCTAAAAATTCTAATAAACTCGTTTGTAGCAATCATTTTCAGAGTGATGCTTTCAAAGAGGATAACAGGAATTTAAAAACGATAAGGAATGGTCACACACAATATAGGTTTGAAAAAATGCAGGAATTGCTTGCTAAAGAAGAACAATTAAATCCACGAAAAGCAGCTCAAATTTTAAGAAATAAAAAAGGATTAGAAGGTTCAAATTTAGGATTAGGCAATGAAATGGCAATAAACCAATTGCTAGCTCATCACGGCATTATTTTTAAACCTGAAGAGCGAAAAGTATGGGTTTCTACAAATCCCTATCAGCTAGGACTTTTTGTATCCTACGATTTGGTTAAGGCTTTTACGAATTTCGAAAATGAAAATTTTTCAGGAAGTGTAATGACAGAGGAAAGTATCCCTGAAGATCCATTTGTTAATTCGGATGCTTACCAGGATTACGAAAAATATCGAAAATTAAGTCGGGAAATTAGCAGAGCGATTTTGGCAGAAAGAAAGGTTTCTGAAGCCAATATCAGGGAACTTAAGGTTTTGAATCCCTATTTCTGGGAAGTTTATAAAATTGCTGGCGATTATTATTTTCAACAGGAAAATTATAAAAAAGCAGTAATTAATTATAAACAGGCCAAAAGGAGGGAGGTGACCACTGTTCCCGATGAAATATATCTAGAAAAAATGATAAAAAGATCTTACCGCAAACTCTAAATGACAAATTTTTACGAAATAAATGGAAATAAGGAATTGCTAAGACAACAATTGAATTACGTTGCCTTAAATTCTCCCTTCTATAAAAAGCATTTTTACGATAATAAAATAAACATTCAAGAAATAACTTCTTATAAGGAGTTCCGAAACATCCCTATTACCAGTAAAGAAGATTTGCAACATCATAATAAAGAGCTTTTTGCAGTTCCACAGGACGAAATCATAGATTACGTAACCACTTCGGGCACACTTGGAAACCCCGTAAGTTTCGCATTAAATGAAGCCGATCTGAACCGATTAGCAGAGAATGAACGTCAATCTTTTGAAATGCTTGGAATCAAGAAATCCAGTGTGGTTCAAATCACCACAACTTTGGACCGAAGGTTTATGGCCGGAATGGCCTATTTTTTAGGCTTAAGAAAACTCGGAGCAGGGATAATAAGAACCGGTAGTGGTTTGCCTGGTTTGCAATGGGAATCTATCGCTAGGTTCAAACCCGAATATCTGGTAGCGGTCCCATCATTTTTATTAAAGATGGTTGATTATGCAATCCAAAACGGAATAGACTATAAGAAATCTTCGGTTAAAACTGTAGTTTGTATCGGTGAACCGTTACGAAATTCTGATTTCAGCCTCAATTCTTTAGGTAATAGAATTAAAGAATTATGGAATATAGAACTATTTTCCACATATGCGAGTACAGAAATGGGAACCGCTTTTACCGAATGTAAATTTCACACCGGCAATCATAGTCTTACGGAACTTATTTTCGCTGAAGTTTTAGATGAAAATCACCAACCGGTAGCGGTTGGTGGGATTGGAGAGTTGGTGGTCACCCCCTTACAAGTTCAAACCATTCCTCTGGTAAGATTTGCTACCGGAGATATGGTGAAATTCTATGGGGAAAATTGTGAATGTGGTAGAAATTCCCTGCGAATTAGTACACCAGTAGGTCGTAAAAAACAAATGATTAAGTTGAAAGGTACAAGCCTGTATCCTCAACAAATAATTAATTTACTGACTGCTTTCCAATCTTTAAAAATTTTTGTGATTGAGGCTCGGCTCAATGAAACTAAGAATGATGAAATCTTGATTAGAATTCCGGATGACCTAATTGAAATATCAGCGCTTCAAGAGCATTTGCAATCAGGGTTAAAAGTAAAAGTGAAACTAAAAAAGACTTCCACAAAAAAAATTGAGGAAATGAAATTCTCAAAAGAAGGCCGAAAACCGAAACTGTTTCATGATTACCGGTAGCTTCAATTCTTCACACTTTCATCAGGTTAATTGACAATTAACTACTAAATAATTTTCTTAATTACACGTAATTTATGAGTGTGTCGTTTTAATTCTGTATTAAATATACCGGAATGGTCAATACGGTCAATACGAACTTTTCCATCCACGTGGATAATATAATTATCCTTCATCATAATTCCCACATGGTCTATTACCCCATCTTTATCATCAAAAAAAGCAAGGTCGCCGGCTTCACTTTCTTCAATGAAGCTAAGGGCCTCACCTTGTTTAGCCTGATCCACTGAATTCCGGTTTAATCGATAGCCATTTATTTTATAGACCATTTGCGTAAGTCCGCTGCAATCAATCCCCAAAGGTGATTTCCCACCCCAGCAATATGGACTATTCAAGTATAACAGGGCGGTTTTTACAATTTCTATTTTCAATTTTTCACCGGACACCGAATTTCCTTCAAATTGATGATTTAACAAACTTCTAGTATTTAAGGCTGATCCGATGGGGATAGTGATAAGGTGACCATTTTGATCAGTTACAAAATCGAATAAATCGGCGGAATAATAGGGGATGTTGTTTTCTAACTGGAAGTAGGTTTCTTCAGAAATTTTCAGCAATTGTTTATTTGAGATCCATGCCTCAAAATTATCGAATGCAACACGAATCTTGCTCCATTGAGCTCTTTCTTCAAGTATCTTAAAATGTTCACCATAAAGGACCTGGGATACCATTTCGCAATTATTAGATGTGCTTTCACGAAGTGGTATAATGCTTAAGGGGCAAATTCCGTATTGCATTCAATAAAAAATATAAAATTAAGAGTTTCTCTCTATGACCATTGCAGATGCACCACCACCACCATTACAAATTGCGGCCGCTCCTAATTTAGCATTATTTTGCTGCAGTACATTTAATAAAGTAATTAGAATTCTTACCCCGCTGCAACCCAGTGGATGACCAAGAGAGACAGCACCCCCGTGGATATTGGTGATTTTATCACTAATACCTAGAATCTTCATATTAGCCAGACCAACCACAGAAAAAGCTTCATTAAATTCAAAGAAATCTATATCATCCTGAGCAACACCTGCATTTTTAAGTGCTAAAGGTAAAGCTTTGGCAGGAGCCGTAGTGAACCATTTTGGTTCCTGGGCGGCATCCGCAAAACCCTTAATGCTTGCTAAAATCTCTAAACCTAATTCTTCTGCTTTTTTACGACTCATTAAAACCATAGCACCGGCTCCATCGTTAATGGTTGAGGCATTTGCTGCAGTTACGGTACCGTCTTTGCTAAATGCGGGACGAAGTGAAGTGATTTTATCCATTCTTACATTCTTAAATTCTTCGTCTTCTTTTATCACCAAAGGTTCTCCTTTTCGCTGGGGAACCTCTACCGGCACAACTTCATTATCAAATTTACCATCTGCCCAGGCTTGTGCAGAGCGCTCATAAGATTTAATGGCAAAAGCATCCTGATCTTCCCTGGAAAAATTATACTCGGTAGCACAAAGATCAGCACAAACCCCCATTGCATTGTGGTCGTAAGCATCTACCAATCCGTCTTTCTGCATGCCATCTTCCATCTTTGCCGGACCAAATTTCTGGCCTTTTCTATGATATAAATAATGTGGAATTAAACTCATATTTTCCATTCCGCCAGCAACAACTATAGAAGTTTGTCCAAGCATAATAGATTGTGCACCCTGCATAACGGCTTTCATACCGCTTGCGCACACTTTATTTACCGTAGTACATGGAACTGTATTTGGTATTCCTGCTTTTAAAGCTGCTTGTCTTGCCGGAGCCTGACCTACCCCAGCTTGCACAACATTACCCATCAAGACTTCCTGAACAAGCTCAGGTTTCAAATTAATTTTATTTAAAGCTCCTTTGATGGCTACAGCACCAAGGTCCGTAGCTTCTACTGTAGATAAGCTGCCTAAAAAACTCCCAATCGGAGTTCTTGCGGCGCTTACAATTACTACTTCGTTATTCATCATGTATGTTTTAGTTAATTCTTCTTTCGCGAATTTAGTGATTTTATAAGGAACTTAGCAAGAGCGCTGATTTGGAGGGTATTTTTTAGTACATTTGAGCAATAGCACGATTTGTATGAAGAAATTCGTAAATAACCTGTATAAAAACCAGGCATTATTTTACAAGGTATTTTTATTTGCCCTAACTGCGGTGCTAATTGTTTACCTACTTCCCAAAGGAGGAAATTTTAAATATGAAATTCCTAAAGGACAGCCCTGGCAGTATGAAAATCTATATGCCCCTTTTGATTTCGCAATTTTGAAATCGGAGGAAGAAATACAAGAAGAACGTCAACAAATTATTAGTAATCACATTCCCTATTTTCAATTTGACGAGAAAATTCCAAAGCAGGTAATATCTGAAGTTCCTCAAAAAGTTCAAGAAGTTTTTCCCGATAGTATTCTAAAAAATAAAGAAAATCAAATTATTGATTTTGTTAAAGAAACTTTAGAAGATGTATATGAGTTTGGTCTTTTACAGGCCAATAATCGAATAGAGGATAACCAGCTTGTTTATTTACGAAAAGGAAATGAAGCATTTGAAATTGCTTATAAAAATATTTTAAAACAGGACCAGGTACGGGATTTCTTAAATACTGAAATTGAAGAATCCAATGTATCTGAATTTGAGAACCGGTTATTAGAAGTTTTTTTTAATCTCATAAAACCAAATGTAAGTTTTGATAGTAGCTTAACTCAAAAGGAGCTACAAAGCAAACTGGACAATATCTCTTATACTCGTGGAAGTATTGAGCAGGGTAGTAGAGTAATTGCTCGCGGAGAAGTTGTTGAAGGCAATAAATATAATATTCTCAGATCACTTAAAAATGAATATGAATCCCAGGTCTGGAGTGAAGGCAATTACAAGTGGATTATTGTAGGATATAGCGTACTTGTTGCGCTTGCACTATTAATGCTACTCTTATTCATTCGAAAATATAGGCAGGAAATTTTTGATAATAATGTAAAGGTCACTTTTATTTTCTTTAATATCCTTTTTATGCTCTTGCTTACCAAAATGGTGGTAAATTTTAATATAGATTATGTTTATGTGGTGCCGCTTTGTATTCTCCCCCTTACCTTAAAGGCGTTTTTTGATGCCCGGCTAGGAATGTTTACCCACGTCATTACAGTTTTACTTTTAGGTTTTATAGTGCCTAATAGTTACGAATATATGTTTCTGCAAATTATTGCCGGAATAGTAACTATTCTAACGGTTTCAGAACTTTATAAGAGGGCAAATCTTTTTATTTCGGTAGGGCAAATTACCTTGGTATATATTATTTCTTATTTTGCTTTTACGGTTATCCAGGAAGGAAATATAGCCGATGTGGAAGCGGAAGTATTGCTCACTTTTTTACTTGGGGGTCTGGCAACCCTATTTGTTCAGCCTCTAATTTACATTTATGAAAAAATTTTTGGAATGGTATCAGATATGTCCCTACTGGAACTTTCAGATACCAATTCGAAATTATTGAAAGAACTTTCAGAAAAGGCACCAGGAACTTTTCATCATTCGTTAAATGTTGCAAACTTAGCCGAAGCTGCTGCTAATGAAATTAATGCAAATGCAATGTTGGTTAGGGTAGGAGCGCTTTATCATGATATTGGTAAAATGAAAAATCCGACTTATTTTTCGGAAAATCAAACTTCTGCTGTCAACTCTCATGATGAATTGTCGCCAAAGGAAAGTGCTCAGATTATTACAGATCATGTGATTAACGGGATTGAAATTGCCAAAAAACATAACCTACCAGACCGGGTGATCGATTTTATAAGGACCCATCATGGTACCACCACAGTGTATTTCTTTTTTATGAAAGAAAAGGAAAACAACGATAATGCGGTTGCTGATGATTTTAAATATCCCGGGCCTATTCCTTTTAGTAAAGAAACCGCCATTTTAATGATGTGTGATAGTGTTGAGGCGGCCAGCAAAAGCTTAAAAGAACCTACCGCTGGCGTAATAGATGGTTTTGTTGAAAAAATAATTAATAAGCAAATGAAGGAAGAACAGTTCTTGAATTCCAACATTACTTTTAAGGAAATACAAGTGGTGAAAAAAATCCTTAAACGTAAGCTTAAGAATATTTTTCACCTTAGAGTAGAATATCCGGAATAGGTTTAGCCTATTGCAGTAATTTTAACCTCTTTATTATTAAAACTAAAAGTATCACCTTCTTTTTTCCCTTCCATTTCCTTATAAATGGGAGCTTCAGTAGAAATTGCATAAACGCTGCTTCCATCCTCCATAGAAATTTCACCTATAGGTACTGATACAAAGTAATAGTTTCCACTGGTTTCCACTACGCTACCAAAACCTATGACTTCACTGTAATGGTCTGGATCTATTCGGCTTAAACTTTCTTTCATTTCTTGGGCATCGCTCAACCGGCCGGCATTTTTTTCAAAATCTCCCAAAAGTTCTCCCTTATTATCTTCGTCATAATCTGTTTTTACATCGTTGGCTTCCATGGATTCCTTTATAAGATCCATTTCCTTTTGATATCTTTCTATTTTTTTATTTACAGTGTTTATGCAATTTAAATAAAGTTCTTTTTTATTACTTACCATAGTATATTTTTTGATTTTTTTAAATTTAAATAACCTTTTAAGCCTAAAAGAATATTTAGCAAAAATTTAATATCGGTGCAATTTTGATTTAATAAGCCTATAGATTTATAATCACCTATTATAAGTTTTCAGACTTATAAAAGGCATATATAAGTCATTGAACTAATATTTTCATTATATTTGAAATATGATAGCCGTTATTACAGCCGATTTAATAAATTCTTCAAATTATACTGAAGTATTTCTAGATAATATTCTTAAAGATTTGAACTCAGAATTCAAAAAATTACAGCAGGACTATGCTAAAGGAGAAACTGATTTCAAAATCTACAGAGGCGATAGTTTTCAGGGAATTATTTCAAGCTACAAAGATTCTTTAAAAATCGCTCTAAAGTTAAAGAGCCTTATTAATAAGGTAAGGTTAGAGAAGCAAAAATCTTCCAGTACTTTTGGCGATGTAAAATTAGCCATCGGTATTGGCAGTTTTGATTATAAGGGAGATACAATAGCCGAATCAAATGGGCAGGCATTTCAATTTTCGGGCAGGACCTTGGATGAGATGAAAAATGGATCTAGAAGAATCCGGTTGAAAACCCCTTTAGAGAGTTTAAATTCTGAATTTGAAGCGAGTTTATTTCTGCTGGACGTCGTTATGGATAAATGGAGCCAGGCTTCTGCAGAAGTGGTTTATTACCTTTTAGAAGGTTTGAAAGAAACCGAAATTGCAGAAATTTTAAAAATTAGCCAATCAGCAGTTAATCAGAGAAAAAAAGCTTGTGGCTGGGAGGCAATCTCGGTTTTATTAAAACGTTTCGAAAATGTGACCTCCCAGAGTTTTTAATTATGGAAGAAAACATCCAAATCTTACTTCAACTAATTCTTGCGCACATTTTAACCGACTTTGTGCTGCAACCTGCTAAACTGATAAACCACAAAAGAGAAAAAAAGGAAGGATCGTGGTTTTTATACTTTCACTCTTTTTTAGCTGGATTGTTTACTTATCTTTTGTTGCAGGACTGGTATCTATGGTATATACCCATTGTAATTAGTGTAAGTCATTTTTTTATCGATTTATGGAAACTTCGGCATAAAAACGATAGTTTGAAACTGTTTTTACTAGATCAGTTCTGGCATATTTTAATTATAATCTTCGTATGGATTTATCTTATTGAAGGTTTCTCAAATTTGATTCCGTTTATTTCCGAAACATTTTCCAATCTGCAAGTCTTAGCTGTTATCACTGGTTATTTGATGGTAATTTTCCCTGCAGGATTTTTAATTGGAAAAGCGACGCAACGCTGGCATAATGAACTTGAATCAAATGGTGAAAGAAGTCAAAGCCTTGAAGCTGCGGGTAGATATATAGGTGTTTTTGAAAGAATCCTGGTATTAACCTTTATTCTTACTCAAAATTTTTCAGCCATAGGATTTCTTATTGCAGCAAAATCTATTTTACGCTTTAGCGATAAATCTGATGCAAGCGCAAGAAAACAAACGGAATACGTACTAATAGGAACCTTAATGAGTTTTGCGATCACTATACTTATTGGTCTTTTAGTACGCTACTTCCTCTTCTAAAAGTTGAATATTGCTCTGTAAACGCTCTTTTACAATATTCATCATACGCTTATTTAATGCTGAAGAATTCTTGATGTAAGTGGCATACTCGTCTAAAGTAAATTGTCCTATGATTATGCCCTTTAAACTATTCCTGAATTTAATATCCTTCTGGATTGCATTTTCAATATAAGCCAAGCGCTGATCGAGTTTTAATTCATAAAACTTGTTCTTGTGCTTTTTAGTATAATTTCTAAAAACTTCCAGCAGCAATTCATCCTGAAGTTTAGCGATAGGCCGTAAAGTTTTATTTTGAAATTGTTCGTCTAAACTCATGTTTTCTGAAACTCTGGCTGAAGGAATTTCGGGCCTAAGTTCTATTAATTGAAGGTCACGAAGTATCATAAAAACTAATTTTCTTAAATTTAAGAAACTTTAAACCTCAAAATTCGAGCCTCTTTAAAGATTTGTAAACTACTTATAAACATTGTGACGTTAAAATCATCTTAATCGGCCTGTCTAAGCCTATTCTTCTTTTTATCTTTAAATAGAAGCCCAAATAAGCAAAATATTAAAATCCTATTTAAAAAATGATAATTTCCAAAAATCCATATACGGGGGAAGAAATCTCCAGTCATCACGAATTAAATGATGCCGAAATTGAAAAATCAATAAAAAGAGCACATACCAGATTCAAATCCTGGCGTCAAACTTCTTTTTCCGAACGCAGTAAGTTAATGATGAAAGCCGCAAAGGAACTTAAAGATAATTCCCGTGAATACGCGGAAGTGATTACAAAGGAGATGGGGAAGCCGATCACACAGGCTGTTGCAGAGGTTGAAAAATGCGCCTGGGTTTGTGAATATTATGCTCAGAATGCTGAATTACAATTACAAAACGAAAAGATAGAAACTGACGCGAAAAGCTCTTATGTTGCTTATGAACCCTTGGGAGTAGTTTTGGCTGTTATGCCATGGAATTACCCTTTTTGGCAGGTATTTAGATTTGCTGCTCCTGCGCTGATGGCAGGTAATATCGCCATTTTAAAGCACTCCAGTAACGTGATGCTTTCGGCAAATAATATCCAGAAAGTATTTGAAAAAGCAGGATTTCCAGAAGATTGTTTTCAAAACCTGATCATCGGTAGTAAAAAAGTAGAAAATGTAATTCGTAATAGAAAAGTAAAGGCCGTAACCTTAACTGGTAGCGGTAGGGCAGGAAGTAGCGTGGCTTCCATTGCTGGGGAAGAAATCAAGAAATCGGTTTTAGAACTTGGAGGAAGCAATGCATTGGTTGTATTTAAAGACGCCAATATTGCAAAAAGCATCCAAACTTGTGTCCAGGCCCGTTTTCAAAATACCGGGCAAAGTTGTATTGCAGGAAAACGTTTACTACTCCATAAAGATATAGCTGAGAAATTTTTAAATGAATTTACCAAACAGGTTCGAAAATTGAAAAGTGGTGATCCAATGGACGAGGAGACTTTTATTGGAGTAATGGCTAAGGAGAGCCTTGCGGAAGATTTAGAAGATCAGGTTAAAGATTCAGTGAAAAAAGGCGCTAAAATAATTTTAGGTGGAGAAAGGGATGGTACATACTTCGAACCAACGATTATTACAGGTGCCAGAGAAGGCATGGCTATTTTCGATGAAGAAACCTTTGGTCCTGCAATTTCTGTAACCGAATTTAAAGATGAAGAAGAAGCGATAAACCTGGTTAATTCGTCAAGTTTTGGTCTTGGAGTTTCCATTTTTACTGAAGATGAAGATTTTGCAACTAAATTAATTCCCCGATTTGAGGATGGGGCTGTATTTGTTAATGAACTGGTTAAAAGTGATCCTAGACTTCCTTTTGGAGGAACGAAAATTTCCGGGTACGGTAGGGAATTATCGCATCACGGAATCAAAGAATTCACTAACAGAAAAACGGTTTACATTAACAAATATTAGTAGGATATAGTGAAATTTGGAAAAGTACAATGCCCTGAAAATATAGATTTCAGCCTGCCTAAAACGCATCCTGATACTATTAAAGTGCTTAATAAAGAAGGAAACAGAGATGGATTTAAAGATGTGCGCATTGGATGTGCAAAATGGAGCAGAAAGGATCTGAAGAATTTTTATCCAAGGGGTACTAAAAACGAACTTTCATATTATTCATCTCAGTTTAACAGTATTGAATTCAATGGTTCGTTTTACAGAATGTATCCAGAAGAACAGTTTAGGAAATGGTATGGAAAGGCAGATGCTGATTTCAAATTTTTTCCCAAGATTCCAAGACTGATAAGTCATATAAAAAGACTAAACGGAACAGACGAGTTGACCGATGACTTCATAAAAAACCTACTCCAATTGAAAGAAAAGTTGGGAATGGTTTTCCTACAAATGCGTAACGATTTTACGCCCAAGACTATGGATAGGCTATATGAGTTTTTTCAACATTGGCCTGATGAAGTGCCACTTTCTGCAGAATTAAGACATAAGGAGTGGTACGCAGATAAAAAAGCAGCGAATGAACTATACGAAGTTCTTAAAAGCAAGAATGTAACACACGTAATAACAGATACAGCGGGAAGACGGGATCTCCTCCATATGCGTTTGAGCAATACTACTGCTTTTATTAGATATAATGGCACCAATCATAGCTCAGATTATTCGAGATTAGATGGGTGGTTAGATAGATTGGAAGAATGGCAGGAAGAAGGGCTAGAGAATATTTATTTTTTTTTGCATCAGAATGTAGAGGAAGCATCGCCGTTACTCTCAGCCTATTTTATAGAAAAATTCAATAAAAGATTTAAAACAGATATTAAAATACCAAAAACTTTAAAGTAAAATGAAACAACAAGAAGTAGCAATAACCGTAGATAGTGTAGTTTTTTGTAATGCCAATAGTGAATTCAAAGTTTTGCTGATAAAAAGAAAAAAGGATCCCTTTAAGGATCATTGGGCTTTACCGGGTGGATTTATAAATGAATCTGAAGATTTGGAAACAGCCGCAAAGCGTGAACTTAAAGAGGAAACAGGGGTCGTGGTAAAAACTATGGAACAGGTAAGGGCCTTCGGTGCTCCAGGTCGTGATCCCAGGTGTAGAACGATTTCGATTGCTTTTGTCAGTCGAATATTTTGTGAAGAAAGTCTTAGGGCAGGTGACGATGCAGCAGAAGCTGCTTGGGTAAGTATAGAAAATTTACCCAATCTTGCCTTTGACCATGCTGAGATTATTGAAGCCGCAAAAAATTATTTGTAGATTTTATAAAATATGATGGCTTTTTTTATCAAAATTTAAAATAATCCAATTGATTTTAAAGCGCTGGTAAAAATTATAAAAGCCTTTATCAGGCTATATTTTATGCTTATTTTTAAAATAAAAATATGAGATTTCATACTAGAAAATGGATTAAACCAGAAGATTTAAATCCCAACGGAACTTTATTTGGCGGGAATTTGCTGGCCTGGATAGATGAAGAATGTGCTCTATACAGTATCATTCAGTTAGAAAATTCTAAATGCGTTACTAAGTATATGAGTGAGATAAATTTTCAACATTCTGCAAAACAAGGCGATATTGTTGAAATTGGAATTGAAGTATTGAAGTTCGGTACCAGTTCACTAACTCTAAAATGCGAAGTTAGAAATAAAATGACACGTCATACAATTATTACCATAGACAAGGTGATTATGGTGACCTTAGATGAAAATGGTAAACCCACACCTCACGGAAAAACCAAGGTAGAGTTCGTGAAAGATAGATTGCAAGAGCGTGCTTAGCATTTTTCACAAAATAACACAATCTTTTTATTATTTAAATTGGTGGTAAAAAATAGATATTTTTTACCACCATCTTTAATTTTAAATTTTTTCTTTAATACTTCAACCCTTTCAGGAAAGTTCCTTACAGCTATATTTGCTTTTAAATCTTTAAATTTTTTCTTTAGTAAACTCGGTTTATAATATTCTAAATCAAGTATTTTAAATTTCCTTCCAGGAAAGTTGACTTCATTTTCAGATGTATATAAATGAGAATTTTGGTGTAGCTTTATTGTTTGTGTTTGATAAGCTACCTCTTCAAAAAGTCCGCTTTTCATAATTGCAGAATTGGGTTCATAAAGAAAGTTTTGTGGTAAAGAAAAACTTTTTTCACCCTTTGTTCTATTTAGTCTTCCTTCAAATTTTTCCCAACCGGTTTTTGTGAAATTTAAAGTTTTAATTGCCGGTTCGAGAATCTTATCTTTTTTCAATTGCCACAACAATTCCTTTACTTCATTATTTATGGCAATAATATGAATTTCAGTTACAAATTTTAATTCTGAAATCCCAGCTTGTAGATCGAGCAGTGGGGATGTTTTTATAAAAATATTATTGCTCTTACTAAATAATAATTCTAAATTCCCAGGAACATTCGGTGAACACTCTGCTAGTCTAAAGACTTTTTCACCTGTATGGTCCCGTCTTGAAGGATCTACATAAATGTAGTCGAATTTTTGTTCTGAGTTCCTTAAAAAATCAATACTATCAATATTTTTAAAGAAAATATTATCCTTGCCCAAGCATTTTAAATTATGCGCAGCAATTGACGATAATTCTGCATTTAATTCACAATGTAGGACGCTTTTGAAATTTTCACAAAAATAAGAATCATCTATTCCCAATCCACCAGTTAAATCGATTAGGGATTCACCCTTGATTAATGAAGATTTGTATTTTGCGGTATGTTCTGATGAAGTTTGCTCTAGATTAATTTTGGGCGGATAGTAAATTTGGAAGTTTTCAAACCAGCTTGGTAATTTTTTCTCGGCCTTTTGTAAACCCGTTAATTGTTGTCCGAGTTCTGAGGAGGAAATATTGGCAAAAGGACTTCCGCTAAGTACCAAATCGGCAGGAGACTTTTTTAGATTTTTTCTTAGATACTCCTGAACTTTGGTTTGTAATAAAGCTTTATTCAAAATTAAAATTTAAAGGTCACGTGTAAGTCTCTTAACGATTTTGTATTCGCTTAAAGATTCCTTGGCGATTACTTTTAAAGCCGTGTAAAAAGGAACCGCCACCACCATCCCGGTAATTCCAAAAATGATTCCAGCAATAAGGATAATCAGAAAAATTTCTAAAGGGTGTGATTTAACGCTGGCACCAAAGATCATTGGTTGGGAGATCATATTATCTATAAGTTGGCAAATGGCATATCCCAACATGATATAACCTAATTTTGGTAAAATAATCATTTGAAAATCAGCACCTAAATTACTAGAAATTACAAAAAGCGCCATTAATATACCTGCAAAAAGAGGCCCTAAATAAGGGACCAGGTTTAGAAAAGCACAAATAAAGGCAATAGCAATTGGATTGTTAATTTCAAAAACGCTCAGTAAAACGGCGTAAAGCACGAATAGAACTGTAATTTGTAAAGTTAGACCTACAAAGTAACGAGAAAGGAGGATCTTGATCTTGTTAAAAACGCGTTGAAATTTCTTTTCATCTCCGCGATTTGCAAAAACCAAAATACTATTTAACATTAATTTGCTGTCTTTTAATAAAAAAAATGAAATGAAAAGTATAGAAAAAATGGCAATTAAAGTAGCCCCCAAAATGCTAAAGACATTATTTAAAAGTCTTGGAACGGCTGTAATATCAAAGTTTCGTACAAATTCACTCTGCTTAAGCCCTTCTATTATATTAATTTCCTCAATACCTAAATAATTATTTATTTGATTGTTTAGTTCATTGAGGTCACTTCGAAAAGCTTCCATATCTATTCGGCTAAGATACTGACTTTGTTCAATTACGATAGGAACGAAAACAAAGATGATTCCTGCGAAAATAGAGAGGACCAGTACAAGGACAATAACTACTGATAACTGATTGGGAATTTTTAAGTGTTGCCTTAGAAAGATTACAACTGGTCGTCCAACAAGGGAAATCACTGCCGCAATGGCGATATAAACCAGTACAGATTGGATTTCGTATAAAAAATAGAGCAAGAGGATAATTCCAATAATTATTCCTACAGCCCTAATAATCCCTAAAGTAATTGATTTTGAATTCACGTGGTAAATATATTATTTCTTAGCGAAATCAAATATTGTTTTTGATATTTCGTATAAGGCAATTCCAGTAGCTTGTGCAACATTCATGCTACTATTATTTCCAAACATATTGATATGCAAATGCTTATCTGCTATTTTTAACAAATCACTATTTATTCCTACAGCTTCATTTCCCAAAATTAAGATCATCTCTTTTTTCTTTTGGAAAAAATGAAAATGCTCCACAGCAGTACTAGTTGAAGTGATCTCCAGGGCAAAAATATCAGCGGACGCTTTTGACTTACCAATAAAATCAATCGCATCTTTAGCATATTCATGTTTCACAATTTTATGGGTGCTTCTGGATGTTTTTTGAAGTCTTCTGCTATTAAAGTTTGGTTCAATTCCTGAAAAAACAATCTTTTCTACATTAAAGGCGTCCGACAGCCGAAAAATACTGCCAATATTTGCTTCCCCTATAATATTATCTAAAAGGAGTATAACGGGAAATTTTTTCTTTGTGAATTTTTCGTCAAAATGTGAAAGCTGTTTCATTAATTTTCAAATACGTATTTTATGATATTAGCACCCATTTGTAAAGCTTTTAGTCGGATCTCTTCGGGATCATTATGAACGGCAGGGCTTTCCCAACCATCGCCAAGATCGCTTTCTACAGTGAACAGAATCATAAGTCTGTTTTTATCAAAAATACCCAAAGCCTGCGGCGGTTTATTATCGTGCACATGGATTTTAGGTAATCCATTTGGAAATTCAAAAGCAGCATTAAAAATAGGATGATTTTCAGGTAATTCTTCTAGTGTTTTATCTGGAAAGAGCTTTTTCAACTCTTTCATTAGATATTGCTGCATTCCGTAGTTGTCATCAATATGAAGAAAACCACCACTTAGTAAGTAATTCCTTAGATTTTCTACTTCTTTTTCATTAAAAATCACGTTACCATGACCGGTCATATGAACAAAGGGATATTTAAAAATATCTGAATCCCCTGGGGTTACGGTAACAGGCTCGGCAACTAATTTTGTCCCTAGGTTATTATTCGTAAAAGTAATAAGATTAGGTAAAGAAGTAGGGTTCGCATACCAATCCCCACCACCATTATATTTTAAAAGTGCAATTTCTTGCGCCATTGAAAACTGTATAAAACTAAAAAAAAGAAATGGCAGGAAATATATTTTCAAATTAGGCATTGTGTAAAATATGAATTAATCCTGATTTATAAGAGCCACAGTGTGGCATGCTACCAATGCAGCTGTTTCGGTTCTCAATCTACTATCACCTAAACTAACGGGTTGCCATCCTTTTGCCACCGCTAGTTTTATTTCATCAGCGGAGAAATCCCCTTCAGGACCAATAAGGATCGTGATTTTTTCTTTTGGGATAACCTGATTTTTTAAAGATATTCTAGGCATTCCAGCTTCACAGTGGGCTATAAATTTTTGCCCACTAGTTTCCGTCTCAATAAATTCTAAAAAGCTAATCTCCTTATTTATAATTGGCAGGGTATAATGTAGCGATTGTTTCATTGCACTTTGAAGAACTCTTTCATAGCGATTGAGCTTAATTGTTTTTCTTTCACTATGATGACAAATTATGGGAGTGATTTCCTGAATTCCAATTTCAGTTGCTTTTTCAAGGAACCATTCATATCGATCGTTCATTTTAGTGGGTGCTACAACCATATGAAGATGATATTTTTTTTCCTTATCAATTTCAACTTCAAATATACTGGCTGCGCATTGTTTAGGATCAGCTGATATAATTTTGGCTTTGAATAGAAAACCTTTTCCATTGGTGACACTCAAGGTTTCTCCAGCATTTTTTCTCAAAACTTTCGCAATATGGCGGCTTTCATCTTTGGAAAAATAAATTTGTTTATCTGTTCTTTGAATATCGGGATTATAAAAAAGTTGCATTGATTAAAATTTATATCTGGCTTCTGCGGTGATTGAAAAGTTTGAAAAATCTTGATTCAGGAATTTATAATGACCTGCAATAGCAATCATCGCAGCATTATCCGTAGTATACTCAAATTTAGGAATAAAGCATTTCCAATTGTAAAGTTTTTCAGCTTCCATCAGTGCAACTCTAATTCCACTGTTGGCTGAAACGCCACCAGCGATGGCAATTTGATTGATTCCGGTTTGTTTTACTGCCTTTCTCAATTTATCCATTAGAATTCTTACCAGAGAAAACTGAATAGAAGCACAAATATCTTTTAAATTTTCAGCAATAAAATCAGGATTCTCTTTAGTTTTTTTTTGAATAAAATAAAGTACGGAAGTTTTAAACCCGCTAAAACTAAAATTTAAATCAGGAACTTTTGGATTTGGAAAGGGAAAGCTTTTAGGATTTCCTTCCTGGGCATATCTGTCGATTAAAGGTCCCCCAGGATAAGGCAAGCCTAAAATCTTAGCACTTTTGTCAAAGGCTTCCCCAACGGCATCATCTGTGGTTTCTCCAATCACTTCCATTTCAAAATAATTGGAGACTTTTACGATTTGAGTATGTCCACCACTAATTGTTAAAGCCAAAAATGGGAAGCTTGGTTTTTTTGAATTTTCTTCCTCAATAAAATGGGCTAAAATATGTGCTTGCATATGATTTACTTCTATAAGGGGAACTCTTAACCCCAGCGACAAAGATTTAGCGAATGAGGTACCTACTAGTAAAGAACCCATAAGACCTGGCCCCCTGGTAAATGCAATTGCGGATATATCTTTTTTATCGATATTAGCCATAGCTATCGCCTGGTGAACCACAGGCACAATATTTTGCTGATGTGCTCTAGAGGCAAGTTCCGGAACTACACCTCCGTATTGTTGATGAACTTCTTGAGTTGCTACAATGTTAGACAATATTTTTCCGTTATGCAGTATAGCAGCTGCGGTATCGTCACAGGAAGATTCAATTCCTAAGATGTAAATATTTTTTGAAGCCATTGCGTTGTATGGGGCATAGAAATTGTTAATATTGTATACAAAGTTAAAATATAAAAGCGTATCAAAAAATTCTGGAAAATATTAACTAGGACAGTGGTTGCGCTGGTTTTACTTTTTGTCATTATTTTGATCGTTTTCTCCATACCTGTAGTGCAGACAGGTATGGCTAACCGTATTGCAACTTCAATTAACGAAAAGAATAACATTAATATATCTATAGATGAAGTAAGTTTAACTTATTTCGGTAGATTGAGATTTAATGGTATTTTGATTAAAGACCATCATAATGACACTCTAATTTATTCAGAAGAATTACGTACTTCTCTTTTAGGATTTTCGAATCTTCTTAATAACAAACCACATTTTGGAAATACTTATCTGGATGGTTTGAAATTAAATATGCGAAAATATAAAGGTGAAGAAAGGGATAACCTAGGCCTGTTCATTGAGAAATTAAGCGGCACTCCTACAGGAGATTCAACACAAGTTGAATTACTGGTTGATAGGGTGGAAATTAATGATGGAACTTATAGTTTTATAAATGAAGACAGCACCAATCCAGAACTCCTGATACTGGATAGTTTAAATATTCATGCAAGAGATCTTAAAATTAATGGTCCTGAAATCGCTGTCAATATTGAAGGCTTAAAGGGAATAGAAAAACGTGGAATAAAGATTGATAATTTAAGTACTAAGTTTTATTACAATCCAGAATTGATGGTTTTTGAAGATCTTATCTTGCAAACCCCACAGTCTTTAGTGAAAGCTGATCTGGAGTTTAACTACAATACTACAGATTTTTCTGATTTTGAAAATAAAGTTGAAATTACAGGAACTTTTAACGAAAGTATTATTTCCAGCTCGGATCTTCAAGCTTTTTACCCTGAATTTGGAGAGGATCAGATTATGCGGTTGGACACTGATTTTAAAGGCACTCTAAATGATTTTATCCTTCCTAATCTTGAGCTAACTGGTTTAGATCGAACTAGGGTGGCTGGAAATGTGAAGATAGAAGGTGCTTTTACTTCTGAAGGCGATGATTTTCGGCTTACAGGAAATTTTAGTGATTTTACAACTAACTACTACGATCTCGTAAATTTATTACCTGGTGATCTCCAGGGTAAACTTCCTGAAAGCCTGCGTGAGTTTGGCAGTTTGATGATGCAAGGAAATGCGATTGTGACTAGTTCCAATTTAGATGCCGATATACTTATTAACACCCAATTGGGATCGGCTGAAGCTGATGTAGTTTTAAGAGGTTTTAATAATTCGAAAGATGTAACCTACCAGGGAAAGCTGATTTTTGAAGAAGTGAATATTGGAAAACTTACCAATAATCAAAATTTAGGAAAAACCAGTTTCAATCTCGATATTGATGGTGCAGGGTTTAATGCTGAATCCTTAGACGCGGAATTAAAAGGTCAAATTTCTAAACTGGAATTTAACGGGTACGATTATCAGGGAATTCGTGTGATAGGCAACCTTAGAAATCCCGTTTTTAATGGGTTACTTATGGCTAATGACCCAAATTTAAAAATGGAATTTAATGGGTTGGCCGATCTCTCTGAAGATATAAATAACTACGATTTTGAAGCTTCCGTAGGATACGCAAATTTAAATGCGCTTAATTTTGTTTCGCGAGACAGCCTTTCTATTTTCAAGGGGGATATTATTATGAATATGAAGGGTACCAGTATTGATGATGCTTTCGGAGAGGTTTTATTGTTGAATACTTCTTATCAAAATCAGAATGACCTTTATTATTTTGACGATTTTAGTATTACTTCAACTTTTGAAGGACCCGTGCGAACCTTAAGTATAAACTCACCCGATGTTATAAGCGGGGAAATTAAGGGAGATTTCAATCTTTCAGAAATAAGGCCCTTAATTGAGAATTCTCTGGGCAGTATTTACACCAATTACCAACCAAGAACAATTACAAACGACCAGTATCTGGAATTCGATTTTGATATTTATAACAAAATTGTAGAAGTTTTTTATCCCAAAATTAATTTGGCTCCCAATACATTTATTCGAGGCCGTTTGGCTTCAGATGAATCTGAATTTAAGATGAATTTTCGTTCCCCAAAGATAGATCTCTTCGGGAATCTGATGGAGACAGTTAATCTTAATATCGATAATACCAATCCCATTTATAACACTTATTTTGAAGCAGACAGTGTTTCAACTGATTTTTATAATTTTTCTGAATTCAGTTTTATTAACGTAACTCAAAGAGATACTCTTTTTATAAGATCTGAATTTCAGGGAGGGGAACACAATGAAGATTTTTTCAACTTGAACCTTTTTCATACGATAAATGAAGAAAATAAATCAGTAATCGGTATCCAACGATCGGATCTCACTTTTAAAGATAATACTTGGTACTTAAATGAAGAAGAAAACAAAAGTAATAAGATAATTTTTAGTCTGGATTTGGAAGACATCACCATTGATTCCCTGGTGATGAGTCATAAGAATGAAGAAATAAGACTCAGTGGTGTTATGCGAGATTCTACCTACAAAAATTTCAAAATGGAATTCGATCAGGTTGATATTGGCAAGATTACGCCAGATATTGATAGTCTTCGTTTTGCGGGAACCCTTAATGGAAAATTGGATTTACTACAAGAAAACGGGGCCTATTATCCCAATACAAACCTGAACGTAGATTCTCTCAATATCAATGACAAACTTCTTGGGAATTTAGTTCTTGATGTTGAAGGAAATGAAACCCTTACCAATTACACGATAAATGCTAATTTAAGTAAGAATGGCAATGAGTCTTTAAATGCCGTTGGTACCATTGATGTAAGCGAGAAGGAGCCCACTATCGATATGGATGTTGATTTAAACGATTTAAATCTGGCGGCCTTTAGTCCCCTGGGAGGAGAAGTAATTAGTGATATTAGAGGTGCAGCATCGGGAAATGCCCGGGTTACCGGCAATTATAAAAATCCTGATTTTACCGGTGCAATTAGCCTGGAAGATGCAGGTTTAAAAATACCATACCTAAATGTAGATTATAATTTTGGTGATGATGCCGTTGTAAATTTGGATGACCAGGAGTTTGTTTTTGATGATGTTCAGCTTATAGATACAAAATATCAAACAACCGCAATGCTTAATGGTAGTATTGGTCATAAAAATTTCAGTGAGTGGTTCCTGGACCTGGATATTGATACTGATCGCTTTCTGGTTTTAGATACTGATGGTGATGAGGATGCACTTTATTATGGTACAGCATTCATAAGCGGAGATGCAGATATCATTGGCCCGACTGATCAGTTAGTCATAGATGTAACCGCTACTACCGAACGCGGAACTGTTTTTAAAATTCCATTGGATGATACCGAATCAGTGGGAGATAATTCTTATATTCATTTTTTAAGTCCAGAGGAAAAAGCTGCCCGTAAAGCCGGAAAAACGATTGAATTGCCCGAGGTAACCGGTCTTGAACTTATTTTTGATCTTAACGTTACTAATGATGCCGAGGTGGAAGTTGTGGTAGACCAAACCAGTGGAAGTACTTTAAGAGGTAGGGGATCCGGAAATCTCCTGTTGGAAATCAATACAAATGGTAAATTTAATATGTGGGGAGATTTTGTGGTATATGAAGGGGTTTATAATTTTAAATACGCAGGCCTTGTTCAAAAAGTTTTCAATGTGAAATCAGGAGGAAGCATCAATTGGAACGGAGATCCAACTGATGCACAATTAGATGTAAGTGCCGTCTATTCATTAAACGCTAATCCGGCAGTGTTATTGGAAAACCCCACGATCAACAGAAAAATTCCTGTAAATGTGATTATTAATCTTCAGGGAGAAATAGAACAACCTGATATTACCTTTGATATTGCTTTTCCCAATGCAAGCTCTGTTGTACGTTCCGAACTGGAATATAGAATGGATGATCGTGCCAGCAAGGAACTTCAGGCATTATTCCTTGTAACTCAAGGAGCTTTTTATAGTGAATTCGGGTTAAGACAAAATGCCATTACTGGAACACTTGCTGAAAGAGCCTCCAGCATTGTCAACGATATTTTTGCAGGAGAAGATGGTAAGTTTCAGGTGGGTGTGAATTATGTTCAGGGAGATCGTACACCAGATCAGCAAACCGTCGATCGTTTTGGATTAACACTTTCAACTCAAATTAGCGACAGAGTTATTATCAATGGTCAAGTGGGGGTTCCAATTGGAGGAGTAACAGAATCGATCATTGTAGGTGACCTTGAAATTGACTTTTTATTGAATGAGGACGGAACCCTTAGAGCTAAGGTTTTTAATAGAGAAAACAACATTCAGTTTATCGGTGAAGAAATAGGCTTTACCCAAGGTATCGGTTTGTCTTATTCCGTAGATTTCGACACTTTTAAGGAATTGATTAGAAAAATTGCAAGTACCGAAATTAAATCTTTGAACCAAGAAACCGAGTCGAAGGCCGTAACTCGCCCGGTAGCACCTGATTATATAAGTTTTCCTGATGAGGATTCCGATTAATTACAAACGACTAAAACTTGTTCTTTTTTCTTTTAAGGTAGCGACTGAGTTTGTAATTTTAGACGAGAAATTAAAATTATGACAAAAAGAATAAAACGAATTGGAGTTATGACTTCCGGAGGAGATTCTCCCGGTATGAATGCTGCAATTAGAGCTGTGGTTAGGGCCAGTGCCTATTACCGAGTGGAATGTATTGGTTTTATGAGAGGTTTTCAAGGCATGATAGAAGGCGACTATATAGATCTTGACGCACGTAGTGTACGTAATATCATTAATTTAGGTGGAACTTTTCTTAAATCGGCTCGTTCTAAAGAATTTTTAACCAAGGAAGGCAGAGAAAAAGCTGCCACACATTTGAAAAAGGTCAATGTAGATGCCATGATTCTCATTGGTGGCGACGGTACTTTTAGAGGCGGGCAAATCTTTAGTGAAGAACATAATATTCCTGTAATTGGAGTACCCGGAACAATCGATAATGATATTTTCGGAACGCATTATACCATTGGCTATGATACTGCTTTAAACACGGTAATTGAAGCTGTAGATAAAATAAGGGATACCGCAAGTTCCCATAATAGATTATTCTTTGTTGAGGTAATGGGAAGAGATGCCGGGTTTATAGCTTTGAATAGCGGAATTGGAGCAGGAGCGGAAGAGATTTTAATTCCCGAAGAAGACCTGGGGTTAGACCGCTTATTAAACTCCCTTGAACGCAGTCGTCGATCCGGAAAAACTTCCAGCATTGTGATTGTTTCTGAAGGAGATAAAATTGGAAAGAATGTTTTTGAACTTGCAGCTTACGTTAAAGAAAACCTACCCTATTATGATGCTAAAGTTTCTGTCTTGGGACATATTCAGCGTGGAGGAAGTCCTACTTGCTTTGATCGTGTTTTAGCCAGTAGGTTATGTGTAAAAGCGGTTGAACTTGCACTTGATGGCCAACGTGATATAATGGTGGGAATGATGAATAATGAAGTACAAGCCATAGAATTAGAAAAAGCTTTAAAAGTAAAACCAAGTATTAATAAAGATTTGATTCGCATTTCTGATATTTTATCTGTATAGAAAATGAAAACAGTTGCAATTATTGCTCATAACGGAAAAAAGGCTGAAATGGTTCAGTTTTTAAATAATCATAAGGAGGCTCTTCAGGCTAAGAATATTAAATTAATAGCAACAGGAACCACAGGAGCCAAAACAGAATCTGCCGGTTTTGAGGTAGAAAAGTTGCTTTCTGGTCCTATTGGCGGAGATGCGCAAATAGCATCCCGGATTGCTGAAGGGAAGGTAGATATGGTGATTTTCTTTAGAGATCCATTGGATAAGCACCCGCATGAACCTGATATTTTTATGTTAATGCGTTTATGTGATGTTCATGATATCCCGCTGGCAACTAATCCTGCTTCGGCTAAATTATTAATGAAGGCGTTTTAAATTTTTAATTTTTTTAATTGAAATTCCCAAAAACTTTTTTCATTGTTCTGGTCTGCCTGATACTTTCCTCCTCATCATTAAGTGCGCAAGCCAATCAGACAGAAGCTGCTATCTTTAATATTGGCATCGGTTCAATTTTTAGCGGAGTTGGGGCTTTAATAAATAAGAAACCTCAGCAAAAATTGGAAAGGGTTATTTTTAAGGGCATGGCTCAAGGTGCATTGGGGGGGTATCTTGTCTATGAAAGTAAAGTAATTGCAGGTCTGATTGCCAAAGAAAAAAATCTCATGTATGGCTGGCCTGCTAAAATTATAAATTCCGCTGGAACATCCATTATAGAAAATGCAGCTTCGAACCGTGATTTCTGGGAACAATGGAATTTAAATATAGGTTTTAACAGGATTGAATTCCATACGAAAGATCGTCTCCAGGTAAAATATAGAATACAACCTGTCGCTTTTCTTCTAACAACTTATATTGCTCTTCAGAATAAATTTGAACCTACTTTGAGTCTCAGAGTAGGCGAGTTTGTATTTTCGGGTAATACTTATTACCGGAGTGATAAAAATTCTTTTCTAGGATCTGCAATAGGTACATCAATATTATTGAACCCTGAAACTGGAGGTTTTAATTATGGAACTGTTGCTCATGAAATGGTGCACGTTTTTCAGTACCATGATTTCAATGTTTTAAATACTTACTTAAATACACCAATAGAACAATTTAAAGAAGGTTCCAGCTTTTTCCAGCAAATGGATAGATTATTCCATTATGATTTTAATGTGTTTATTTTTGCAGGTTTATATAAAATGGAACATTTCAAAAAAAACCAGAAAACCTTCGAAGGTTATTATTCCAATTATTTTGAGAAAGAAGCTTATTTATTTAGTGAGTATTAAGATTTTACTGCTATAGCACTAATCTCTACATTGACAAACTTCGGTAAATTAGCCACTTCTACGGTTTCTCGGGCGGGTGCGGTCTCCTTGTTAAAATAGGTGCCATAAACTTCATTTATTTTGGCGAAATTATTCATATCACTTATAAAAATTGAAGTTTTGATTACATTCTCAAAATCCATTCCTGCTTCGGTAAGAATTGCTTTTAGATTTTCCATAACCCTTACGGTTTCCAGTTTTAATTCCTTTGTTTCCAGTTCATTGGTTTCAGGGTTAAGTGCTATTTGCCCTGAAACATAAAGGGTGTTATCGATTAAGATAGCTTGGTTATAAGGGCCAATTGGTGCCGGTGCTTTGTCAGTCTTGATGATTTTTTTCATAAATGCTTTATTTTTATTTATAATCTACGGTCCGGTTCTCTACGTTTATCGTATTTGATGTCGCTTAATATAGATGATTTTATTCCGATAAAGAAATACCAGGATCTTCGCTCACTAAATGGTACCCAGTTGAAACTTAATCTCCAAGTATTGAGATCCCGCTGAAACCTTAATTGCGTATAAGTAAATCCTAACTCTTTTAAATCGTACCCAGAGGAGGCACCTACTACCCATTTTGGAGAAAGTTCGACATCCCCGGAAAACATAATAGAGTGGGAGGTGATTTCATTTTGCCTGGCCGAATTATTATAAGTCATCGTATAAGACATTCTCAAATCCCAGGGGATTTTGTAATTGTACCAATTATCGGTTCTCTCTTCTCCCTCTTCATCGGCAAATGGATCTTCTTCTTCGTAAAATTCACCTTCAAGATTGGTTCCTTTCCCAAAAAGGTCGTCTCTTCTTCCCCCTCCGCGATAGGTGTCATTATCTATGTCCTCATCCTCTTCTTCTTCGTTATCCTCTTCAAAATCTTTACTCGAAAAAGAATATCCAAAACTTACATTAGCATTGGTGAACCTAAAAAGACTTCCGCCATTATTTATATTGAGTTCATCAGTTCTTTGGTTATTATTGTTTAGTGCATAGATGTCTAAATTTCCTGCTACGTTAATATCAACTTTATCGCGTATAATAGGAATACTTCCTCTAAGGGCAATTGGAGAAAGCTTGGGTTCTCCAGGTTCCCCGGCCAGATTATAAGCTGTACTCATACTAAAATTGTTTAAAAGAGTAATTTTCTCAGGCTCTGTGGCCGTACTATCTTTAGAACGAACTTTAGCCTCCAGGGTGTTACTTATGCTTAGTCCAAGTGAACTGGAGAACCTATTACCGGGAGCTCCATATAAGGACCTTTCAAACCTCGAATAAGTTTCCATATTAGTTTCAATAGGATTTGCCGGATTTATACGCTCATAAGTATCGTAATATTCATCGAATGCAGGGTTTACATTATAACTTATATTGGGTCTTATAACGTGTCTTATAGCCTGTATTTTTTTATCATCTCCAAAGTTCTTTAGCCCATATAAAGTTGTACCAATACTAGCACCAAAACCATATGTTCTATAAGAATCGAACCCATTTACAGTGTCAATGACTACTTCATTATTAAATTCATCAAAAGATTGTTCGTAGGTTTTAAAAACCCAATTTTCTTCATAATTGGCATTAGCACTTACACTTAAATAATTAAACAACTTAAAATTGGTGCTTATAGGAATAGAATGTTGCGCCCCGTAATTGGCATCTTGGAACATTTCTGGTTTAAAGAACAATGAATCCGTAGTGGTGATTTGATTTTCAGCTCTAACACTGTACTGAAAATTAATATTCTCTATAATTCCTTGTTTCACACCTGTTCGTGGTGCAAAAGGGTAAATACGGGTCATACTAGCTTGTAAAGTAGGCAAACTCATATTTATGATTTGAGTTCGAGTATTCTGGCTATGTCTGGCTGCTACACTTAAATTAACCTGAGGTTCGCCAGGAAAAGTTTTGCTGTAGGATACAGATGAGTTTAAAGTATTTGTTAAGAAATTACCCGTATTCATTTGATTTACAGAATTCTGATAATAAGTACTACTTCCTAAATTTACAGAAGCATTAAACCTGGAATTGGGGTTTGCTTTGGCATCTTGATTATGAGACCATTGAATGTTATATTCAGTCCGTTCAGAATAATCGGGAAAGCCACGTTCGCTTTGATACTGGTTTTCATACCTCAATCTTACATTTCCCCGATAACGATAACGCTTGGCGTAATTGCTTTCAAGTCTCAGACCATAACTCCCGTTGGTATAATAATCTCCAAGTGCAAGTAAATCTACATAATCGCTTATCGCAAAATAATAGCCCCCGTTTTGTAGAAAATACCCGCGTTGGCTATCGCCGAAACTTGGTATTATAAATCCCGAGGTTTCTTCTTCAGTTAAGGGGAAGTATCCAAAAGGAAGCCCTAAGGGAGTAGGTACATCGGCTATGTACATATTAACAAGCCCGGCTACTATCTTTTTGTCCGGAACAAATTTTATTCTTCTGGCGTAAAAATAATAATCAGGATTTTCTAAATCTGTATCGGTTGTAAAGCGTACATTTTGCATAAAATAAACGGAATCATTCTCGCGTTTGGTGACCTCACCTTTTACATTAAAATTGGCCTGTTGTGTTCTGGAATTATACACCAGGGCTCTTTCCGTATCAAAATTAAAACGAATAGAATCAGGTTCTACTGTTTGACTACCCTGTACAAAGATCGGTTTTTGGGAATATGCACCTGTAGAATCAGGAATTCCATAGGCATAAACTTCATTTTTATTATTATCTATTATAATTAAGCCGGCATTTATCTGCATATCACCATAAATAATTTGGGCTTCATTATATAGATACATACGGTCTTCTTTCTGACTAATCCGCATATAATCTTTTGCCTCGTATTTTATCGCATCGGTAATGAGTTGATTTCCCTGCTGGGGAACTTGCAATGAATCCCCTAGTATACTATCGGTTGCCTTTATTGTTTCAGCAAGAGGTAAGGAGTCGCCAACGGTAACGAGAGTGTCTCTATCTTTGGCGTCTAGATTTAATTCTTTGTTATTTCCTATTTCCTGAGCGTTTAATAAAACGATAGGAAGCAGTATTAAAATACAGCAAAAAAGTATATTGGATATGTTTGTTTGCAATGCTCTAAGTGCTATTTTTGTAAAGAATGGCTTGCTTTTTGCAAATTCAAAATTACATATATTTTTTCAGCTTAGTTTTGAGATTTCCTGAAAAAAAGTAATTAAAATAATAAGCCTAAACTAGCGTTACCTTTTTATGAGAACGAACCTACTTAAACTTTTCGTATTTTTCCTTATTTTTCTTGTAAGCTTATCAAGTTTGTCTGCTGCTTGCGAAAAACCGCGAGACCGTTTTGTAGTGGTTTTGGATGCCGGCCATGGAGGTAAAGACCCAGGGAATATGGGTAATGGTTTTAAGGAAAAGGAAATTGCCCTGAATATTATTTTAAAAATTGGGGAAGCTTTAGAGAAAAAAGAGGGTATTGAAGTGATTTATACCCGGGATTCTGATGTTTTTATCCCTTTGGATAAAAGGGCGAAAATAGCCAATGACGCCAATGCTGATTTGTTTGTATCTGTTCATTGTAACTCGCATAATTCTCAGGCCTATGGTACCGAAACTTTTGTGTTAGGACTTCATAAAACCCAAGAAAATTTTGAAGTGGCCAAAAAGGAGAACTCGGTAATATTTCTTGAGGAGGATTACGAAGTAACTTATGGGGGCTTTAATCCTAATTCTCCTGAATCTTATATAGGAATGGCTTTGATGCAGGAAGAATATTTGAATCAAAGTATCCTTTTAGCTGATTATGTGCAGAAAAATTTCACTAATGAATTAAATAGAAAAAACAGGGGAGTAAAACAAGCTGGATTTTTAGTTCTTAAAAATGCAGTGATGCCCAGTGTGCTTATAGAAACTGGCTTTTTAACAAACGATCACGAAGGCCCTTATTTAAATAGTAATACCGGGCAAAATAAAATGGCGGCTGCAATTGTTGCTGCTATAGAGAAATACGCTAATAGTATAAATCTATCCAGTCTGGAAAATATTGGGAATGTTTCCTCAAATAATGTTAATTCAGAAAGTGAGATTTATAAGGACATTATTTTTAAAATTCAACTTGCCGCAGGTTCTAAACGTCTGGAAACTAAGTCTTATAATTTCAAAGGTCTACAAAATGTGGAGCGAGCCAGAGAGGATGGTATGTATAAGTATTATTATGGTGAGACTTCAGATTATCTTGAAATAAACAAACTTCACCACCAGGCTAAACAAAATGGTTATCCTTCCAGCTACATTGTTGCCTTTAAGGATGGCTCCAAGATTACAGTTAATGAGGCGTTAAAATCAAAGTAAATTCGCCCTACCTTTGTATTTTTATTTCTAAATTTGTGTTTATCTTAAAAAAATAGCTTTTGAAATTTACACGTGAAGTAAAAACTGCATTATTAGCAATTATTGCTATCCTCTTACTTATTTTTGGTTATAGCTTCTTAAAAGGTAAAAACCTGTTGGAATCCAGTAGGGTTTTTTATGCAGTCTATAATGATGTCGCAGGGCTTTCCCCTTCTTCAGCCGTTACTATAAACGGATTAAAAGTAGGGCAGGTAACGAAAATAAGCTTTCTTGATTCTCAAGGCACACTTTTAGTAAAATTTACAGTAGAAAATGATTTTAAGTTTTCAGAAAATAGTATTGCCCAAATTTATGGTGGTAATATAATTGGTGGAAAATCCTTAGCTATTCTTCCTAAATACCAAATGGGTGATATAGCAAAATCAGGGGATACTTTAAAAAGTGATACAGAGGAAGGTATTATGGAATTAGTAAACGATCGATTAACACCACTTCAGGAAAAAGTGGAGAATACTATTGTTAGTGCTGATTCTCTTGTTACTGCCATCAATAAGATTCTAAACGACAGTACGAGGCACAATATCAGAGACACCTTTGAAGACCTGAATGCTACTGTTTCTTCTTTTAAAGTTACCGCGAATACTCTGGAAGGTATTGTTGGTAGAAATTCGGATGAATTAGATAGAACCTTTACCAACCTAGATGAAATGACTACGAATTTCAATAATTTCTCAGATACCCTAACGCAAATGGATATCGGAAGAATTACCAATAACCTTGAAAAAGTGGTGGCAGATTTCGAAAATGTTTCGGATAAATTGAATAATAAGGAAGGTACTCTAGGAAAGTTAATTAATGATGATGGTGTATATAATAACCTGGATAATGCCACTAAACAGTTGGAGCAGCTTTTACAAGATGTAAAACTAAACCCAAAACGATACGTACATTTCTCAGTCTTCGGCAAAAATCCCGAACCATATCAGGAACCAGAGGTAGAGGATTCATTAAAATAGCCAACTATGCAAATTATTTTTCAGGTCTTATTTTTAATAGCCTTAATTGCTGGTATTAGCTTTTTTGCGCGTAATATTCGTCGATTATTAAGAAATATCAAATTAGGAAAGGCAATTGATAGAACTGATAATAAGGGAGAGCGCTTTAAAAAAATGGCAAGGATTGCCTTTGGCCAAAGCAAAATGGTAAAAAAGCCGGTTTCAGGTTTTCTTCACGTCATTGTTTATCTAGGTTTTATCATTATAAATATTGAAGTTCTTGAAATTATAATTGATGGTTTGTTCGGTACTCACCGCATCCTTTCCTTTATGGGTGGTTTTTACAATGTGCTAATTGCTTCCTTTGAAATTCTGGCCTTGCTTGTTTTAATAGGAGTTATCATTTTCTGGGTAAGAAGAAATATCTTAAACATTTATCGTTTTCTAAGCCGGGAATTGAAAGGTTGGCCTAAGAACGATGCCAATTACATTCTTTATTTTGAAATGGTACTAATGTTGCTTTTCTTGGTAATGAATGCTACAGATTATCAACTTCAGTTAAATGGAGCCTCTTATTATGCCAGTGAAGCTGGAATAACCGGTAGCTTTCCAATCAGCCAGTTTCTGTTACCTATTTTTGATGGGATGAGCAATTCTTCGCTAATTTTAATAGAAAGAGCAGCCTGGTGGTTACATATTTTAGGAATCCTATTTTTCCTGAATTACCTTTATTACTCTAAGCATTTGCACATCTTACTAGCCTTTCCAAATGTTTATTTTTCAAAACTTAAGCCTCAGGGAGAGTTAAACAACTTGCAATCGGTTACCGATGAAGTTAAATTAATGATGGATCCCAATGCCGATCCTTTTGCTGCTCCTGCAGAAGAAGACCAGGCAGAACCCGATAAGTTTGGTGCTTCAGATGTTTTTGACCTTAATCAAGTTCAGCTATTGAATTCATATACTTGTACCGAATGCGGAAGATGTACTGCAGAATGCCCAGCAAATCAAACCGGTAAAAAACTTTCTCCAAGAAAAATTATGATGGATACCAGGGATAGGCTGGAAGAAGTAGGAGAAATCATTAATACAAAAGGAAAATACGAAGACAATGGCAAACAATTGTTGGATGATTTTATATTAAGGGAAGAACTTTGGGCCTGCACTAGTTGTAATGCTTGTGTGGAAGCTTGTCCTGTAGGTATAGATCCACTTTCTATAATTATAGATATGCGTCGCTATTTGGTGATGGAAGAGAGTGCCGCACCAAATGAATTAGCCATTGCGATGACCAATATTGAAAACAATGGAGCTCCCTGGCCTTACAACCAGCAGGATAGACTGAACTGGGCAAAAGAAAATTGATTTTCTCTGATATTTAATAGAGGATTTTCTCATTTTTGAAATTACAAGACTGGAAAGTCTTTTTAATAATTAAAAGGAATTAGATATGGCAGAAACGTTAAAAGTACCCACAATGGCTGAATATATGGCTGAAGGTAAAAAACCCGAGGTCTTATTTTGGGTTGGTTGCGCCGGTAGTTTTGATGACAGGGCAAAAAAAATAACCAAGGCTTTTGTAAAGTTGTTACACGAAGCCGGGGTAGATTTTGCTGTTCTAGGTACTGAGGAAAGTTGTACAGGTGATCCTGCAAAACGTGCTGGAAACGAATTTCTTTTTCAAATGCAGGCAACTGCTAATATCGAAGTCCTTAACGCTTATGAAATTGAAAAAGTTGTTACGGCATGTCCGCACTGTTTTAATACTATAAAAAACGAATATCCTGCTTTGGGTGGGAATTACGAAGTTATGCACCACACGCAATTTTTGAAAGCCTTGCTAGAGGAAGGTAAATTAAAAGTTCAAGGTGGAAAGTTTAAAGGCAAACGGATCACTTTTCACGATCCTTGCTATTTAGGCCGGGGCAACGGGGAATATGAAGCTCCACGTGATTTGTTAAGAAAACTGGAAGTAGAGCTGGTTGAAATGCGCAAATGCAAATCCAACGGACTTTGTTGCGGTGCCGGTGGTGGGCAGATGTTTAAAGAGCCAGAACCTGGAAATAAGGACGTTAATATTGAACGTACAGAGCAGGCAATGGAAGTTAAACCTGAAGTTATTGCTGCTGGTTGTCCTTTTTGCAATACCATGATGACCGATGGAGTAAAAGGGAAAAATCAGGAAGCTAATGTAGCAGTAATGGATGTTGCTGAACTTATTGCAAACGCTCACGATCTTTAATAAATATTCGAAATTAATTTTATTATATTAAATAAGCTTGAGGTTTCTGCTCGGGCTTTAAGTATTTTACCTTTCATTTTTATGGAAAGAATCAAACGTTAAAAGCCCGATCTATACTTGAGACAAGAGCTAAATCAATTAGTTTTGTAAAAATATAATTTTAGCTATTTATGTTAGTACCATTCGAAAATCTACCTGATTCTTCAAGGGTTTGGATATATCAGGCAAATCGATCTTTTACAGCTGAAGAGCTGGAAGAAATTCAATCCCGTCTAGACCAGTTCATTACACAGTGGACTGCTCACGGAGCCGACTTGCAGGCTGGTTATCTTATAAAATATAAACGATTTATTATTCTATCATTAAACCAGGAGCTCAATGCAGCCACTGGTTGTTCTATAGATGCTTCCGTTCATTTTATTCAGCAATTAGAGAAGGAATTTGGGGTGGATCTTTTAGATAAAATGAATGTATCCTACAAACAAGGAGAATTCATAGCCTATAAAAGTCTAACCGATTTTAGAAAAATGGCTAAAGAGAAAGCGGTTTCCTCTAAAACCATTGTATTTAATAATCTTGTAAATAACAAAGCTGAATTTCTTACAGACTGGGAGGTACCCGCGTCTGAAAGTTGGCATAAGCGTTTTATTCATTAATGAAATTTACTTCCGCTCCGAAAGTCTTTTTTTTAGCCTATTTTTTACTTGCTTCCCTAGCGCTGTCTGCTCAAAACAATCCTTTACTGGCCGAAGATCCTATAGCACAGAAAGAATGGGTAGATAGCATTTATAATTCATTGAGCCTTCAAGAAAAAATAGGTCAATTGTTTATGATAAGTGTTTCCTCTGAAAGCGGCCAATCTTATATCAAGGAGGCTAAAAAGCAAATAGCTGAAGAACATGTTGGGGGCGTTATTTTCTCTAGTGGTGGGCCTCTTCGACAGGCAAAATTAACCAATGAGTTTCAAGAACTTTCCACAACACCTCTGCTTATTGGAATGGATGCAGAATGGGGGTTGGCTATGCGTCTTGATTCTACTTTTGCTCTTCCTTGGAATATGACTCTTGGAGCTATCCAGGATAATAATTTAATCGAAGCAGCCGGGGCGGCCATTTCACGTCATACAGAAAGATTGGGGGTGCATATTAATTTTGCACCCGTAGTGGATATTAATACCAATCCAAATAACCCGATTATAGGAAATCGAAGTTTTGGCGAGAATAAAGTAAACGTAGCCGAAAAATCACTGGCTTTTATGCATGGAATGCATCGGGAAGGCATGCTCTCCAGTGCTAAACATTTTCCTGGTCATGGCGATACAGATTCCGACTCGCATAAAACTTTACCCACTATTCCATTTACTAAAGAAAGGCTGGATAGTGTAGAATTGTATCCCTATTATCCATTAATCGTCCATGGGCTTACCAGTGTTATGGCTGGCCACTTAAATATTCCAGCACTTCAGGAAAATAATAAAACACCATCATCACTTTCAAGAGCGATTATCACTGATCTTTTAAAAGATAAAATGAATTTTAAAGGGCTGGTTTTTACTGACGCCCTGAATATGAAAGGTCTCACCAATAATAGCGAACCCGGAGATGCAGAGTTAAGAGCTTTTCTGGCTGGGAACGATATGCTTTTAATGCCTGAAAAAATCGATGTGGCTTCAGAAGTGTTAATAAATGCGTTTAAAAATAATATTATTTCTCCCGGAAGACTGGCACATTCTGTAAAAAAGATTCTTCAGGCTAAATATAAAGCAGGTTTGCATAAACAAAAAAAGCTCCGAGAAAATTTTCTTATTGAGGAATTAAATACCGTACGTGACGAAGTTTTATTGGAAGAACTTTATGAAAATGCACTTACCCTCATCAAGAACAATAAGGGTGTTTTACCTATAGAAAATCTCGCTGACACTAAGATTGCTTATGTAAATTTTGGAGATGCCGATGGAAAACCATTTTTAACAGAATTAAGGAAATACGCCAATGTTGATTGGGTTACTGCGCCGAGTCTTAATAATTTGCAGCAAAAACTAAAGCAATATGATTTAGTAATTTTAGGCTATCATAAATCAAACAGCAATCCATGGGCTTCTTATAAATTTTCCACAGCAGAATTGCATTGGATCAATCAAATTTCGACAGAAAACAATGCAGTTTTAAGTCTGTTTTCAAGTCCATATGCATTGAGAGAATTGCGCGGTGTAAACGAGCTGGATGGGATTCTGATAAATTATCAAAATCATCCTATTGCACAGCAAAAGGCGGCCCAATTAATTTTTGGTGCAATTGAAGCCAGGGGTAAACTTCCAGTAAGCATAGGGAATAATTTTCCTGAAGGGACAGGTTATCAAACAACTAATTTAAATAGGTTGGCCTATGGTACGCCTGAAAGTGTTGGTTTGAATTCCTATAAATTAAGTCGAATAGACAGTATAATTACTGAAGCTATTGAAAAAGAAATGACTCCCGGTGCCCAAATCTTAATAGCTAGAAAAGGAAAAGTTATTTATAATAAAAATTTTGGTTATCACACCTACGAAAAACAAATTCCGGTTTCAGATACTTCTGTTTATGATTTGGCCTCCTTGACAAAAATCTTAGCAACCTTACCCCTTATTATGGGGTTAGAGGAAGAAGGTATAATCAATTTTGACACAAAGTTAGGGGAAATGATGCCTGTTTTTCAGAATTCTAACAAATCGAATATACGGTTGCAAGATATGCTGATGCATTATGCTCGGTTAAAATCCTGGATTCCTTTTCATATTAATACAATTGACAGAAAAACAAGGTCACTTTCAAAACATTATTTCAGGGAAGTTGCTTCCGATTCATTCAATACCCGGGTGGCCGACAACATGTTTCTCAGAAATGATATGCAGGATTCAATCATAAATATTATTAAGGAGAGTGAGTTAGAACGCTCTTTAGAGTATAAGTACAGCGATTTGCCCTTTTATATCCTTAAATATTACTTGGAAGGCTACTATGGTCAGACCTTGCATAATCTAACTCAAAAAAAAATATATAAGCCTTTGGGAGCTACACATACAGGTTATTTGCCTTCTTCAAGATTTCCTTTAGAACAAATTGTTCCTACAGAAATAGATAAGCTTTGGCGCAAACAGCTTGTGCACGGGGAAGTCCATGACCAGGGTGCGGCTTTGCAGGGTGGAATTGGTGGACATGCTGGTCTTTTTAGCAATGCCAACGACGTAGCCAAAATAATGCAGGTTTATCTTAATAGTGGAACCTACGGAGGCAAAAGATATCTTAAGGAGGAAACCATTTCCAAGTTCAACACTTGTTATTATTGCGAACAAGATGTAAGGCGAGGGGTTGGTTTCGACAAACCACAGCTTGGTAGTTCGGGTCCAACCTGTGATTGTGTTTCTATGGAAAGTTTTGGGCATAGTGGCTTTACAGGCACCTTCGCCTGGGCCGATCCTGAAGAAGAAATTGTTTATGTATTTTTGTCTAACAGAACTTTTCCGGACGCTACCAATAGAGAATTGATTAGAGAAGATGTAAGATCAAAAATACAGGAAATTATATATGACTCTATAGATTATTAGCCGCTAAATTTTGGCCGATTTGCAAGAGAGAAATTAAAAAATAATAAAACCGGGCACTTACCCCCGAAAATATCCTCATTTAGTGAGTAAATCAAAGTTGATGAAAATAGCTATTGTTTGTTATCCTACCTTTGGAGGTAGCGGCGTGGTTGCGACAGAGCTTGGTCTAGCTCTTGCCAAACGCGGTCATGAAATACATTTTGTAACCTACAGCCAACCTGTTCGTTTAGATCAACTTTCTGCCAATGTGCGGTTCCACGAAGTACATGTGCCAGAATATCCACTTTTTCATTATCAACCATATGAACTTGCATTAAGTAGTAAATTGGTAAACGTGGTCAAACAATTTGGCATTGAACTTTTACATGTGCATTATGCAATTCCGCATGCCTACGCTGGTTATATGGCTAAAAAAATGCTTGCAGAGGAAGGGATAAGGTTACCTATGGTAACAACGCTACACGGCACTGACATTACTTTAGTAGGGAATCACCCTTTTTACAAACCTGCAGTAACTTTTAGTATAAATAACAGCGATGTGGTGACATCGGTATCTAAGAGTTTAAAAGATGACACTTTGAAATTTTTTAAGATTAGGAATATAATTGAGGTAATTCCTAATTTTATTGATTGCAGCAAATACGATAAAAAAGAATTTACCGATTGTCAGCGTGAAATGATGGCTGATAGAAAAGAAAAAATCATTACCCATATCAGTAATTTTAGAAAGGTTAAGCGTATTGATGATGTGATTAAGATCTTTTATGAAGTTCAAAAGAAGATAGATGCTAAATTAATGATGGTGGGGGAAGGCCCTGAAAAAGAAATGGCTGAGGATCTCGTAGATGAACTTCATATTTCTGATAAAGTTATGTTTTTAGGGCAAAGTCACGAAATAGACAAAATCTTATGTTTTTCTGATTTATTTTTATTGCCTTCAGAAAAAGAAAGTTTTGGGCTTTCGGCTTTGGAAGCTATGGTTAACGGCGTGGCTGTAATTTCAACCAACACTGGTGGTTTGCCAGAGGTTAATCAGGAAGGAATTTCCGGTTATTTAAGCAATGTTGGGGATGTGCAGGGAATGGCTGCTAACGCCTTAAAAATCCTTGAGAATGAGGAAACCCTGAATAAATTTAAAAATAACGCAAGAAAAATTGCAGAAAAATTTGATATAAAAAATGTGATGCCGCTTTATGAAGAGGTTTATGAAAAGGCATTACAAACTACTGTATAAAAAAAGAGGCTGTTTCTCAATAGCCTCTTTTTTTTCAATCTAATATTCTTTTAACTTAGAATTGGTATCTAACTCCAAGGGCGATATCCGGTGTGAATTCATTTAAGACATCATTATCACTAAAGAATCCAAACTCAGGTCTAAAATCTAGCGAAATCATTAAAGGGATATCAAAATTATATTCTATACCAATATCACCGGCAAGAAATAGATAAGTTCCGCTATCTTCATCGCGAAATTCTGGATTTGCATCAACTCCCAAAAGTCCGGCACCTGCACCAGCATACCAGTTAAATCCACCTTCAATATTCCAGACCCACTGGTAAAGTCCGGTAAATTTAAAGGCATCATAATCAGAATCATCACGCCATCCAAGATCCAGTTCCAGACGGTTGTTATCGTCTCCTAGAGCTCTTTGGTAGGAAATTTCGACTCCAACTCCATCACCGCCACCAAATCTTAGTCCTAAAGCATTATCTGAAATCGTTTGGGCTTCAGCTTGATTATAGAATGTGGCGCCGATAACAAAAGCGGCAAGTAAAAATAATTTTTTCATTGTTAGCGTTTTTTAGAATTGTTAGCAAATTTAAATGTTAAAACCTCATCCAAAACGCAAGTGAAGCTAATGTATTGTTAATATTGTTTAAGAATCTGTTAACCGCTTTTAGGGAATTTTTCTATTTTTAACCCAGCATTATGAAAGAAAAACTCAACCAATTATCCCAGCAAATTGATGGTCAGTTATTTGACGATAACCTATGGCGTTCAATCTACGCTACCGATGCATCTGTATATCGCGAAATGCCTTTAGCTGTTTGCTATCCAAAAAACGAAAATGATTTAAAGAAGCTTATTAAATTTGCAAAAGATAATAAAACTTCATTAATCCCTAGAACAGCTGGAACTTCATTGGCAGGCCAATGCGTGGGCGATGGGATCGTGGTAGATGTTTCTAAGCATTTTACCAAAATCATAAAAATTGATACAAGTGCCAAAACGGTATTGGTACAACCCGGTGTTATTCGGGATGATTTAAACAGGGTTTTAGAGAAATACGGGCTTTTTTTTGGTCCCAATACGTCAACATCCAATCGTTGTATGATAGGTGGAATGGTGGGCAATAATTCCAGTGGAACCACTTCTATTAAGTATGGTACAACCCGTGAAAAACTGATTTCTCTCAAAACAATTCTCAGTGACGGAAGTGAGGCAGAATTTAAGAACCTTTCTGCGGAAGAATTTTTTGAAAAATTAAAATTGGATAATTTAGAAGGCGAGATCTATCGTAACATTGATAAGCATTTATCCTCAGAAGAAAATAAAAAAGAGCTAATTGAGAAATATCCACCTAAAAGTTTACATAGAAGAAATACTGGTTATGCTATAGATGAATTACTTTATGCTGAAGTTTTTTATGAAGGTTCTAATGAGCCTTTAAATTTATGCAAGCTACTTTGTGGAAGTGAAGGTACTTTAGCCTTCATCACCGAAATTACTTTGAAACTGGATGATTTGCAGCCCCCCGAGGCAGCGATGATTGCTGCGCATTTTGACAGTATCGAAAGTTGTATGCAAGCCGTAGTTCCGGTAATGGAACATTCCCTATACACCTGTGAGATGATGGATAAAACCATTCTGGATTGTACCAAACAAAACTTGAAGTATAAGGAAAACCGCTTTTTTATTGAAGGTGATCCCAAAGCTATTTTAATGCTGGAAATAAGGGCTAATACAACCGGGGAAGTCCAGGAGCAAAGTCAGCGTGTGCTGGAAACATTAAAAGCCTCCAATTTAAGTTATGCCTATCCAGTTTTAATGGGTGGCCAAATCGAACTCGCGATGGAATTGCGCAAAGCCGGCCTTGGTTTGCTAGGCAATATCATCGGAGATAAAAAAGCTGTGGCGTGTATTGAAGATACGGCAGTGGCCATTCCATATTTAGCTGATTATATTGCAGAGTTTGCAGAAATCATGAAGAACTACGGGCAGGATGCAGTTTATTATGCCCATGCCGGAGCCGGAGAAATTCATTTACGTCCAATTCTAAATTTAAAGAAATCTCAAGATGTAAAACTCTTCAGGAGCATTACCACTGATGTCGCTAAGCTAGTGAAAAAATACAATGGTTCCTTAAGCGGAGAGCACGGAGACGGTAGGGTAAGAGCAGAGTTTATTAAAATGATGATTGGGCCTAAAAATTATCAGATGCTCCGCGATATTAAATTCACTTTTGATCCACATAATATTTTTAACCCTGGAAAGATCACTGATTCGGCGCCAATGGACACCTCGCTTCGCTATGAAGTAGATAGAAAAGAACCGGAAATTTCAACTTTGATGAATTTCTCGGAATCAGAAGGAATTCTAAAGCTGTCCGAAAAATGCAATGGCAGTGGCGATTGTAGAAAATCTTCTGAAGCGGGCGGTACGATGTGCCCCAGTTATCGCGCTACAAAGGATGAAAAAGACACCACCCGCGCCCGCGCCAATACACTTAGAGAGTTTTTAACCAATTCAGATAAAAGGAACCCATTTAATCACGAGGAAATAAAAGAGGCTTTTGATCTTTGTATTAGCTGTAAAGGTTGTAAAAGCGAATGTCCTTCTAGTGTAGATGTGGCTGCTTTAAAGGCCGAATTCCAGTATCAATATCAAAAAGAGAATGGCAAAAGTTTACGAAGCATAGCTTTTGCCCATAACGCCAGAATGAATAGTTTGGCCTCAAAAACTCCTGGAGTTGCGAACTTTTTCTTTAAAAACAGAATCACCTCCGGCATTGCCAAAAAGATGATGGGTGTTGCACCACAAAGAAGTTTACCAATTTTAGCAAAACAAACTTTAGCAAACTACTATCAAAGGAATAAAAGGCGTTTACAACCAGAGAATCCTATCAAAACAATTTATTTTTTTAATGATGAATTTACTAATTTCCTGGATTCAGAAATTGGAATTGATGCTTTAGAGTTATTATATAAACTCAACTACGGGGTAAAATTTGTAAAACACGAAGAAAGTGGTAGAAGCCATATTTCAAAAGGTTTCCTGGAAGAAGCAAAGCGATTTGCTAATAAAAACATCAATATTTTTAAGGATATCATCTCCGACGAAACTCCCCTAATCGGCCTGGAACCTTCGGCGATTTTGACTTTTCGGGATGAATATGTAAGGCTTGCAGATGAAAAAATAGATGCCGAAAAACTGGCAAAAAATTGTTTCATTATTGAAGAATTTTTAAAAAAGGAAATCGCCCTTGGTAATATAAAACCGGAACAATTTTCTACAGAGGAAAAAACTATTAAAATCCATGGTCATTGCCATCAGAAAGCTCTTTCCAATACGGCAGTGACTTTTGATGTTCTTAACCTACCTAAGAATTATAAAGTTAGCATCATTCCATCGGGTTGTTGTGGTATGGCGGGATCATTTGGATACGAAAAAGAACATTACAAGGTGAGTATGAATATTGGGGAACAAACTTTGTTCCCGGTAGTTAGAAAAGCCGCCGAGGAGATTCTCATTTCAGCAAATGGTACAAGTTGTCGCCACCAGATCTTTGATGGAACAAAACGCAGCGCTAAACACCCTGTGAGTATTTTAAGGGCCGCATTGGTTTAAATTAAACCGCGGTTCTCACGCGATTATATTTGTTCCGGTATTGTCCTGGGGATATGCCAGTGATTTTCTTAAAAGTATTGCGAAATGTTTTTTCATCCGAATACCCGACTTTGTACATTACGGCAACTATATTTTCGTGTGAAGATTCAAGGCTACGTTTGGCAGCTTCTACCTTAACCCGTTGTGTATATTGGCTAATAGTATTATGGGTAGCCTTTTTAAATCGGCGTTCCAGGCTTCTGCGGCTCATGGCGAATCGGTTGGAAAGGTTGTCTATACCTAATTTTTCCTGGAAATGGGCTTCAATATATTCCTGCACTCTTTTAATAGTAGGATCATCGTGACTTTTTTGACCTTCAAAAATTCGAAATGCAGATTGTTCCGATTTGTCTATATCAATCATAAAGGTCTTGGAAGTGAGGATTGCCATATCACGGCCTGCATATTTTTCAATTAAATAGAGGAGTAAGTTAAGATAAGAATAGGCGCCGCCACTGGTATAAATAGAGGAATCTTCAGTTATTATCTTATCGGCTACCAGATTGACTTTAGGGTAACGTGATTTAAAATGATCGGCATGAATCCAATGGGTTGAGCATTGCTTTCCATCTAAAAGTCCTGTTTCAGCAAGAAAGAATGCGGCAACACATAAACTGGCAATTTCAGTTCCATTTCTGTAATGCTTCTTGAGCCACGGTACAAATTCTTTATTCTGTTCGAGCGTAAGCTTAGGTTCATCATGGATTGCAGGAATGATAATAAGATCGGTTGTAATAATGTCAGCAATCATTTTCTCCGGCTTGACAGAAAAAAGTCCATTTGATTGCTCGGTAGGACTTGAAACTCCAACTAATTCAACTTCAAAAATCGGTTTTTTACCAACTTGTGACAAAAAACCATTTACCTGATTGAAAATCTGGTGCGTCCCAACAATATTGACCAAGCTTGTATGACCTCTGGGAATCAGGATTGAAATATGTTTTTTCATAGAGTTGTCAAATTAAGATTAACACCGATTGAATAATCTTTTGTTCTGGAATACAGTCGTTTAAATTACTAAATCCTAAGCAAATTTGTCGCAAATTCACCTAAAACTTGGCGTAATTCACCCACAATTTTTTGAGAAAAGCCTGTAACTTTATGATAACCAATAAAAGAAGTAAAATGTTTAAATACTCCACAGTCTTCAGTAGCTTTTCGGTAAACGATGTTCAAGTAGCCCAGGAATTTTATACAAATATGCTGGGATTTTCAGTAAAAAATAATCCTATGGGAATTTTAGAGCTTGAAATCCCTAACGCTAACAACATCTTTATTTACCAAAGACAAGATCACCAACCAGCCGTTTTTACTGTGCTGAATATTCCAGTTGAAAACATAGATGAAACTGTTGAAAATCTGGCTAGCAAAGGTATTCAATTTGAAGACTATGAAGGCCAAATTGCCACGGACGAGAAAGGAATTTTTCATAGTAATGGAAATGGGCCAAATGTCGCCTGGTTTAAAGATCCTGCAGGTAATATTTTATCAATTTTACAAGAATAAATCATCAAAAAATGGCAGCTAAAGAAAATTTTATAAAAGAATTCAATCAGGCTTTTGCAAATGGAGATATTCCTTTTATTCTGGATTGTTTGACCGAAAGTATTGAATGGGTAATGATCGGAGGCAATACCCACAGGGGTAAGGCCGCCTTTGAGATGGAAATGTCTAAGATGAAAGATTTTGAAATGATGGAAATGAAGATAGATAAAGTGATAACCCACGGTAAGTTTGCCTCGGCAAATGGTCGTTTCAAAATCAATGAAAAAGAGCAGGAGGAAACTTATGGTTTTTGTGATGTTTATGAATTTGATAGTTTTAAAGGCTTAAAAATCAAAAATATCACCTCATATGTAATCCTTCTAAATGAGAAATAATTCCTCCTTCAGTTTTATTGATTGCTTTCCCAGTATTTACCAATTGCAGAGAATCAACTGAATTAAAACTATCAATTATGAAAACGCAAAAAATAATTCCCAACCTATGGTTTGATTCTGGAAAATTTTCTGCTGAAAAAGCTGTTCGGTTTTATAAATCAATTTTTAAAAATGTGAAAATTCAAAGCATTACCCGTTATGGTAAATCCGGACAGGAATTACATCATCAAAAACCCGGTAGTGTAATGACCGTCAAATTTTCTATGGAAGGTCATGAATTTGTTGGTTTAAATGGTCCACCTTATTTTCAGTTTAATGCGTCTGTTTCCTTTTTTATGCTCTGTAAATCCGATAAAGAAATTGATAGGGTATGGAGAAAATTAAAGGAAAAGGGGCAGGTTTTGATGCCTTTAGCTAAATACGACTGGAGCCCTAAATATGCCTGGGTGCAGGATAAGTTCGGGATACACTGGCAATTAATGTTGGAGGAGTCATCTTCTACTTTGGAAAAAATAGTTCCTGCTTTATTCTTTACAGGTAAAAGCCATGGAAATGCCGAAGAGGCAGTACAATTTTATACTTCGGTTTTCAGAAATTCAAAGCTGGAAGGCATTCTAAAGTATACCGAAGAGGATAAAAACAATTATGCCCTGGGATCAGTTAAACACGCGCAATTTCAATTGGAAAATCAAACTTTTATGGCAATGGATAGTGGTGTGGAAAACAATTTCCCGTTTAACGAGGCGATTTCCTTTATTATCGATTGCCAAACCCAAGATGAAATCGATTACTACTGGAATAAACTCTCAGCGGTTCCCGACGCTGAGCAATGTGGATGGTTAAAAGATAAATTTGGGGTTAGCTGGCAGGTAGTGCCTTCAACGTTACTCAATAAAATGTTGCAGGATCCAGACAGCGAGAAAAAGGATCGCGCTATCGCTTCATTTATGCAAATGAAGAAATTCAACCTTCATCAATTAAGGGCTGATTTTGAGGGGCAAAAACAGGAAAAAAATAAAATTATGGAAAGAAAAGAATTTAGGGCTACAATTAATGCGCCCCGTGAAAAAGTGTGGGAGGTTTTATGGAGCGAGGAAACCTACCCAAAATGGACAGCACCATTTAGCGAAGGCTCCCGCGCGAAATCTGACTGGAAAGAAGGGAGTAAAGTGTATTTTTTAAATGCGGAAGGAGAAGGAATGGTGGCTTTAATCGATAAACGCAAAGATCCCGAGATTATGAATTTTAAACACCTTGGGATGATCGATAAAAATGGCAATGAAGACCTGGAAAGTGAAAAGGTGAAATCCTGGGCAGGTGCAATGGAAAATTATCGTTTAGAGGAAAAAAATAGGGCAACCCGCCTTATTGTAGATATGGATATGGACGATGAATACAAAGATTATTTTCTAAAAACCTGGCCAGAGGCATTAGAGAAATTAAAGGAATTAGCTGAAAACGACCACTCGATGCTACACCCGATAACTATTTCTACTAGCATTCATGCACCAATTGATAAGGTGTGGGAAGTTTGGAACGATCCCAAACATATTGAAAACTGGAATGCAGCTTCATCAGATTGGCATACCACCTCGGCAAGTAATGATTTAAGAAAGGGCGGAAAAATATCCAGTAGAATGGAAGCTAAAGATGGAAGTTCCGGTTTTGATTTTGAAGGTGTTTATGATGAAGTAAAACCTAAAAAACTCCTGGTCTACACACTTGCTGATGGCAGAAAAGTGGTTATAGATTTTAAAGAAAACAATAATAGCACCTTAGTACGGGAAAGTTTTGAACCTGAAAGTGCAAACAGCCGTGAAATGCAACAACAAGGATGGCAGGCGATCTTGAATAATTTCAAAATATATACAGAAAAGATAAAATAATTAAACAACCTTAATTTGCAATACGACTAATTTTTACCCACCTGATTTCAGAATTGAACAAATGAAAACAGGATGACGGGTCTTAAGTTTTTAAATAAGCATTAGAGGTATTTAAAACTAAATAATTATGGCAACATTAAATCCTTATTTAAATTTTAACGGCAACACCGAAAAAGCTTTTAACTTCTATAAATCTGTTTTTGGAGGTGAGTTTTCCAGTTTAATGCGTTTTAAAGATATGCCGCCATCTGGGGAAAATAGCGCAAAAGTTCCTCAGGAAAATAAAGAGTTTATTTTGCATGTTTCCCTCCCCCTAGGAGACAGTGTTTTAATGGGTTCCGATTGTATTGAATCTTTTGGACAAAAAGCAATTTTTGGCAGCAGCAATTATATTTCAGTAACTCCAGAGAATGAAAAGGAGACCCGCCGAATTTTTAAAGAACTTTCCGATGGGGGAGATGTTGAAATGCCGTTGGAAGAAATGTTCTGGGGAGATCTCTTTGCCAGTTTCACCGATAAATTCGGAATAAAATGGATGTTAAATTATGCACTTGGAAAATAATTGATCTAATGAAAGAGACATCTTTGGCGCTGAAGGTTGACGCTTATATTGAAGATTTTTCCGGTGAGGTAAAATCCCGGCTAATCAAATTGCGAGACCTAATAAAGGAAAAAGTTCCTGAAGTAGAGGAGGGGATTAGCTATGGAATGCCTTCATATAGATTAAATGGCAAAGCATTGGTTTATTTTGCCGGTTATAAAAACCATATAGGCTTTTATGCCACCCCCACAGGACACCAAAAATTTTCAACTAAATTGAAAAAATATAAACAGGGAAAAGGTTCGGTTCAATTTCCACTAGATCAGGAATTACCCCTTGATTTAATTGGAGAAATCGTCATTTTTAGAAAGAATGAAAATTTACATAAAACAAAAAATTAAACTATGAGAATTTCAATTTATCACCTGTTTCTGCTTTTTATAGCAGGACTGCCTGTTATAGCTCAACAAAATAGCAATGACAAAAATTTCTTACTGGATCATTTTGAAGAAACCTCTCAAAACCTTGAAAATGAAATCTCCGGACTTTCATCTGAACAGATGCATTTTAAGTCTTCACCTGAAAAATGGTCGATTAGCCAATGTATAGAGCATATTGTACTAACGGAGAAAATGTTATTTGAAATGAATTTTTCCGAAATGAAAAAAACAAACAATCCAGAACGAAAAGGGGAGGTAAAGATTATGGATAAAGAAATACTGGAAGTGATGGAAGACCGAAGTAAGAAATTCAAAGCGGATGAAAGTTTAATAGGAAAAGGTAAATATAATCATCCCTTAGAGGCTTTAACCGAATTTCAAGAACAACGGCGAATGGTGTTGAATTATATACAGCAAACGCCGCTTGAAACTTTCAGGAATCATATAACCGATTCCCCTTTCGGGCCTGTTGATGCTTATCAAAGCATGTTATTTATTGCAGGACATAGTGCAAGGCATACGCTTCAGATAGAAGATATCAAAGCTTCAGAGGGCTTTCCTGAAAAGGAGTGACACCTTATAAACTAATATGCTCTTCTACTTTTATAATTTGGAGAATAACTGCCCGCTAAATAATTACTTAATTACTGCAATGGCCGCCAACAGGTTTTTTTCAGATTGTTTTTTAAGCTGATGGTAATAAGAAAGATTCCATTTTTTATTTTCATATTCTAAAGCGCTTAGATTTTCTACCCAATCACCCGAATTTAAATAGAGACAGGTACCTTTCCTGTTAGTTTTTCGCACTATTATGGGTTGGTGAATGTGACCACAGATCACATATTTATAGCCCTTTTCAATGGCAAGATCTGAAACTGTTTTTTCAAAACTGGCTATAAATTTTCCGGCATTTTTAACACTGTCTTTAATTTTTTTCGAAAGGGAATATTTCTTTTTCCCCATTTTTATTAAAATCCAATTCAGTAAGCGATTTAGTATAATCAATAAATCATAGCCCCAACCCCCAAGTTTAGCGATCCATTTTGCCTTCTGTATACCTACATCAAACACGTCACCGTGAAAAAACCAGGCTTTTTTCCCGTCTAAATTGAGAACATACTTATCGGTAATGAGTAGATCCCCAATTTGGGTATCGCTGAACTTTCTCAGGAATTCATCGTGATTTCCTGTAATATATATGACCTTTGTACCTTTGGTGCTAAGGTCAATTATTTTTTTTATTACTTCAAGGTGCGCTTTTGGAAAAAAACTTTTTCTGAATTGCCAGATATCGATAAAATCTCCGTTTAATATCAGTTTTTCCGGCTGAATGCTTTCCAGGTATTCGCATAATTCCGTGGCATGAGATCCATAGGTTCCAAGGTGAACGTCTGATATGACTACTATTTCGGGTTTTCTTTTTCTGACCAATGTAATGTGGTTCTTAATTACAAATTACAGCAAAACAAAGCTTTACCTCCTTTAATTCCTTTTAAAGAATATTTACTAAATCATTAACATCACAGTGATTTGTTAACGTAATATTAAATCAACTTACATTTTCAAATATTGAATGAAAAAATTACATTTGTTCAAAATCACTAAAATGGCAGGAAATTCCTTTGGAAAATTATTTAAACTCACCACTTTTGGAGAATCCCATGGGCAGGCAATTGGAGGAATTATAGACGGGTGCCCGGCCGGAATAAAATTAAATCTCGAAAGCATCCAAACCGAGCTTAACCGAAGAAAACCTGGTCAATCGGCAATTGTAACTCAAAGAAAAGAACCGGACACCGTTGAATTTTATTCAGGAATTTTTGAAGGAGAAACCACCGGAACCCCTATTGGTTTTGTTATTAGAAATGCCAACCAGAAGTCTAAGGATTATTCACATATAAAGGATACTTACCGTCCAAGTCACGCAGATTATACATATGATGAAAAATATGGGGTACGGGATTATCGCGGTGGTGGAAGATCCTCTGCTAGAGAAACCGCTTGTAGGGTAGTGGCCGGTGCGGTAGCCAAACAATTTTTAAAGGATATTCAGTTTAACGCCTATACGGCTTCTGTGGGGGACATTGAAATTGACAAAACTATTGAAAACCTTGATTTCAGTCTGATTGAAACCAACGACGTACGTTGTCCTGATCCTGCTTCCGCTGAAAAAATGGAAAATTATATTAAGCAAATAAGGAAGGAAGGAGATACGGTGGGAGGCACCGTTCAATGTGTGATTAAAAATATGCCCAAAGGTCTGGGAGAACCTGTTTTTGATAAACTTCATGCGGAATTAGGTAAAGCAATGCTTTCTATTAATGCTGTGAAAGGATTTGAATACGGTAGCGGTTTTGAAGGCACCAAAATGAAAGGTAGTCAACATAATGACCTATTTAATGAGGATGGCAGTACTAAAACGAATTTAAGTGGAGGTATACAAGGCGGAATTTCCAATGGTATGGATATTTATTTTAACGTAGCTTTTAAACCTGTTGCCACCATTATGCAAAAGCAGGATACGATAAATAAACAGGGTGAAAATGTTGAAATGCAGGGGAAAGGGAGACATGACCCCTGTGTGGTGCCCCGTGCGGTACCGATCGTTGAAGCAATGGCAGCACTTGTGATCGCCGATTATTTTCTTCAGAATAAAAGTTCAAAAATTTAATTGATATAATCCTGAAATTTACTTAGCATGAAAAAACTTGCACTTCACTGGCAGATTTTATTAGGAATGGCTGCTGGTGTTATTTTTGCACTAATTCTAACCAATTTTACCTGGGGAGCGGAGTTTATTGGCGACTGGATAAAACCTTTCGGGAATATCTTCATCAATGCATTAAAGCTCATCGCGGTGCCTCTTATTCTGGCTTCTTTAGTAAAAGGAATTTCAGATTTAAAGGACATTTCCAAACTTTCTAAAATGGGGGCTCGAACTATCGGGATTTATATTTTCACCACTGTCATTGCCGTTTCTATTGGTTTGGTATTGGTAAATATTATTAATCCAGGAGGTGCGATAACTGCTGAAACCCAACAGGATCTTATTAGCAGTTATGAAGGGGACGCCTCGGGAGTAAAAGCGAATGCTGACAAGCAACGTGAGTCTGGGCCACTACAGGCTTTAGAAGATATTGTTCCTGAAAATATTTTTGCTGCAGCGGGTGATAATGCTAATATGTTACAGGTGATCTTTTTCGCGATTTTCTTCGGAATCGGACTTATCTTGATCCCAGAAAAAACTGCCAAACCAGTCAAGGATTTCTTTGATGGTTTTAATGAGGTGATTCTGAAAATGATTGATATTATAATGTTGGCAGCACCTTACGGTGTATTTGCTCTTTTAGCAGCTCTGGTAGTGGAGTCTCCAAGCACCGATCTTTTTGCAGCTCTTGCGATGTATGGTGTAACTGTGCTATTAGGTCTGGCTTTGATGATCGGATTTTACATTCTTTTAGTATGGATTACCACTAAGAATAAACCTTCTTTCTTTATAAACGGAATCGCACCAGCACAATTGCTGGCGTTTTCCACTAGTTCCAGTGCAGCCACTCTGCCTGTAACTATGGAAAGGGTAGAGGAACATATGGGTGTCAGTCGTGAAGTTTCCAGTTTTGTTCTTCCCATTGGAGCAACTATCAACATGGATGGTACCAGTCTATATCAGGCAGTTGCCGCAGTTTTTATTGCTCAGGCTTTTGGGATGGATTTAAGTGTTGGAGCTCAGCTGGGAATAATTGCTACCGCTACATTAGCTTCTATTGGATCTGCTGCAGTACCAGGAGCAGGTATGGTAATGTTGGTGATTGTACTTGCTCAGGCAGGAATACCAGAAGCCGGATTAGCTTTGATTTTTGCAGTTGACAGACCCCTGGATATGTGTAGAACTACTGTAAATGTAACCGGGGATGCCGCTGTAGCTTTAATGGTAGCTAAATCTGTAGACAAAATGGGACCACCTAATGTGAAGGAATGGGACAGCGATTATCATCCAGATAATAATGCTGAAGAAAATCAAACAGAAGAGAAAAATAAGGAAAAAGTTTAATCAAGAAATTTAGACTTTAGTTCTGGAGTGGGAATCATACAGGATTCTTTTTTGCCATACCATTTATAACGGTTGTTGGCCACAAAAGTATAGATACTATCCCGTAATCCTTCGGGAATAAAGCTTAAATTTTTAAACAATGAATAGCCCCCTGATAGTTCCCTTGAAATTTCCAGGGCCGCGGTGGATTTTCGGTAATAAGCAAGACCGGGATCTATAAGAACGATAGAATCTAATTCTTGTGGTTCCATCCCGCGTTCTTCCATCAGTTTTTTGCCGATCTCACTCTGTAAAGATGCAAAACGAAAGATATCCTTTTTGTCATGCTTTATTATAAAGGTCACTGCCCCATTACATAGGTTGCAAACCCCGTCAAATAGAATTATTTTTTTGTCTTGTGGAAGGTCCATTTTTATTTCTTTTTCATTTTTTGCACCAGTTCAAGTTTTTCTAAATCTACCTGAGTGGTAAACATGCCGTAGTTTATTATTGCTTTTCCTTTCTCAATTTTGTCTAAAGTACCTACAGATCGGCTATCTTCTAATCTCACTTTATCGCCAATTTTTGGAGGAATTTTCGGTTTATTGTCCTCCTGACGTTTTTTTTCGTTGATATTTTCCTTTTCCTCTTTTTTCTTTTTCCGAATTACATCGACTTTCTTTTTAACTTCTTGCTGAACTTTTTTCTCTTTTTCTTTTTGGATTTTTAATTGTTTGGCGGATTCTTTTTTCCGCTTGGAGTTTTCTATTTCCACAAACTTCAAAAATTCCCCTATAAGTTCTTTCTTCTTTTTATTCTGAAAATATTTTTCACTTAACTCATTTACTTTTTGCCCCATATAAATGAGGCGCTGATTACTGTCGTATAATTCCTGATAGCTTTCCAGTTTCTGTTGAATTCTACTATTAGTTTCTTCAAGTTTATCTTTTTCAAGAGCAGCTTTCTGTTCTTTATTTTTAAGAGAATCAGTAGTTTTTTGAAGTTTGGAACGCTCCTGTTGAAGTTTTGCGATACTTCTGTCAAATCTTATTTTACCTTTTTCAACTTTTTTCCTGGAACGGTTAATCAAACTATAGGGAATCCCATTTTTCTGAGCTACTTCAAATGTAAATGAACTCCCGGCTTCCCCAACTTGTAATTTATATATCGGCTCCAGGCTACTGGAATCAAAGAGCATATTGGCATTGCTCATATTAGGCATTTCATTTGCAAGCTTCTTAAGATTGGCGTAGTGGGTGGTTAATATTCCAAAAGACTCCTTTTCATAAAAAACTTCCAGGAAAGTTTCAGCTAAAGCACCCCCAAGTTCAGGGTCACTTCCCGTACCAAATTCATCGATAAGGAAAAGGGTTTTGTCATCACATTTTCGAAGGAAATAATTCATATTCTTGAGTCGGTAGCTATAGGTACTCAAATGATTTTCTATGGACTGATTGTCACCAATATCGGTTAAGATTTTCTCGAATAAACACATTCGGCTATATTCATGAACCGGTACCAAAATTCCGCTTTGGAGCATTAACTGTAACAAACCAACGGTTTTAAGCGTTATACTCTTTCCTCCGGCATTAGGCCCGGAAATAACTATTATCCTGTTATCTTTTGCCAGTTCAATACTTTGCGGATAAGTCTTTTCTCCTTTTCTCTTATTACTTAAATAGAGTAGAGGGTGATAAGCCTCTTTAAGTTGCAATTCTCGTTCTTTAGTGATTTTTGGCAGCAGACCATTAGTCATGTCAGCATATTTAGCTTTAGCTGCAATAACATCGATCTCACAGAGCAAACTCTGATAATCTATCAGCAGCGGCTTAAATGGCCTGAGTTTATTGGTGAGCTCTTTTAAGATACGTTTTATTTCTTCCTTTTCTTCATATTCCAGGTTATTAAGCTCACGGGTGTATTGATACGTAGCTTCTGGCTGAATATAAACAATGCTTCCGGTCTTGGAATTTCCTAAAATCCCACCTTTAACCTTACGACGGTGCATTGCCGTTACTGCTAAAACCCTCACATTTTCCACCACACTTTCCCGGATTTCATCTAAATAACCATAGGAATGATAAGTGGTGAGCGCTTTGGCAAAACTGGAATTAATTTGACCTTTAACCGAATTTATAGAGCGCCGAAGCGATTGTAAATGCGCAGTGGCGTCATCCTTCAGTTCACCAAATTTATTGATAATCGCAGCTATACTATCTACAATTTCGGTTGTATATTCGACCTCTGAAGTCGTTTCAAATAGACAAGGATAATATTCTTCGAATTTTTTAAAAAACTTGATGTGGGTATTGACGGTTTCTGAAAGGCTTAAAATTTTTCTAAAACTTCCAATTTCCAGTATGGAATCTTCTATTTCAAGGGTTCGTAATTCATTTTTTATAGCATCGAATCCATGATTTGGAATTTGGCTTTCCCGGGTTTTAGAACTTACGTACTCATTGGTTTGATGAAGGCTAAAAAGTGTTTTTTTTCCCGTTTTATATGGTTGGAGTTCTAGAGCTTTTTCTTTACCGGGTCCTGTAATGCACAAATCGGAAATTTGTTGACAAACAACCGGGAACTCAAGGTCTATAAGGCTTTTTGGTGCAATTTTAATCATAAATAAATTTCCCTACTTTTGAGGTCTTGCAAATTTACTTAATAAAATGAAGGTAGCTATACACCCCGGATGGAAAAAAGAACTGGCTGAAGAATTTGAGAAAGAATATTTCAAAAAATTGGTTGAATTTGTAAAGGACCAGTATGCAGTTTATACTTGTTTTCCCAAAGGCAATGATATATTTTCAGCTTTTGATCATGCTACATTCTCCAACACTAAAGTAGTGATATTAGGACAGGATCCTTATCACGGACCAGGGCAGGCCAATGGACTCTGTTTTTCGGTAAATGAAGGGATGAAATTACCGCCTTCGCTTCAGAATATATTTAAGGAAATCGAGCAAGATTTAGGAAAGAGGGTGCCGGAATCAGGGGATTTAGAACGATGGGCAAGACAGGGGGTATTATTGCTGAATGCTACTTTAACCGTAAGAGCGCACCAGGCAGGATCACATCAAAATAAAGGTTGGGAGCAATTTACAGATAGGATTATCGAAATTATTTCAAAGGAAAAAGAACATGTTGTCTTTTTGCTTTGGGGTGGTTATGCAAAAAAGAAAGGTGTTAAAATTGATTCCTCAAAACATCTTGTTTTAACGAGTGGTCATCCTTCTCCTTTAAGTGCTAACCGTGGTTACTGGTTCGGAAATAAACACTTTAGCAAAACAAATAAGTATTTAAAAGACCACGGCAAAGATCCTATTGATTGGTGATTTAAAATCGGAAACCAATATTAACATTGAATTGACCTACAATTGTCGGAGAATCTTCACTGAGTAGATTTCTACCGATTCCAGCGCCTAGGTCTAAGAAAAAGCCACCACTAGAAACAAATTTACCTCCAACGCCAAATCCAAGCGCAAAATCCGTGTAATTTTCGTTTTCATAATAACCACCATCGGGACCACTGATATAACTATCTTCATACTCACCGCTGGATAACATTCCAAAACCGTGAACATAGAATCCACGGGCATAATTATCTCCAAAGAAATATTTATATTTTCCAGTTAACGAAAAATCTTTATAAAAAGCATCAGCAACATCTTCGCTGTCTTTATCTAAAGCCTGAATAAAAGCTTCTATGGACCAACTGGAGTTTTGGTCTATAATGCGTTCATAAGTGAGATCAATAGCACCAAAAGCTACCAGATTAAGGGCCCCAATACTCAATTCATTTTGAGAAGTATCTCTTTTGTCAGGAGTCCCATTTTGAATTATTGTATCCTTTTCCTGTGCAAAAGTTAATGTTGAAAGAAATAAGAACAGAGGTAAAATTAATTTTTTCATTTAAATGAGATGATTGATGAATAATGCCTACAAATTATAAATAAATTCGGAAGATGGCTGTTTTTTTGAGATTAAATTAAGCTCTAATAATTTGTCCTGTACTTTCTCTATCTCATTGTCCGTAATTTGCTCCTGACTCCAATGGGTGATATTCAGCCAATTTTGGATATCTTCTATACGCTGATCATACTTCTCAGCTATTTTTTCGGCAATTTTAGGAAGATCCTTAAAACGTCTGGTTTCCCTATTTAAAATTTCAAGCATTATTTTAAGTCTTTCGGAATCATTTTTTAAGCTTTCGTTTCTGGCGGCGATGACAAAACACGACCAGGGAGTGGGACAATCGGCTAGCCTTCTAAAGGTATGGTTGTCCACCAGGGGTTTGGTTGTAAAATGTTCCCACATAAAATACTGTGCATTATCCTGGCTCAGCGCTTTTACTGCCCCATTGAGATCTTTTACAATTTCGAACTGGAGATCATCGATTCCCCATTGATGATTTTGGGCATTTACATAAGCCATAAGATGTGAACCGCTGCCTTTTCTGCTAATAGCAGCTCTAGTATTCTTAAGTTCCTCAACCGATTTAAATTTAGAGCCAGCAGCAACGTGAATTCCCCAGATCAAAGGAGAGCCAATATAGCTTTGCACAATTTTACTTTCGTTACCGGAAATTATATCTTTTAAAATACCTTCTGTTAAAATTACAGCAACATCAATTTCTCCAGAGCGCAAAGCTTTATTCATTGCTCCGGTTCCACCGGGAAAATCTTTCCATATTACATTTAGACCACGTGTCTCAAAACGTTTTTCCTCTATGCATAAATGCCACGGAAGGTTAAAATGTTCTGGTACACCACCTACTTTAATTGTTTTCATGAGTTATGTTTTTCCTTTAAATAATTGTAAATCTCATATTGTGATCTTATCGGTTTTTCGTTACTGGGCTTATCTACATATTTATTTTTTTCATCGGATTCCTGGATTCTGGCCTTTACATTATCGTTTAACTGAATCTCAAGGATATCTTTAAATTCCTTGACTAAATCTTTATCTAGGATAGGAGAGAGTACCTCTATTCGACGAGAAAGATTTCTTGTCATCAAGTCCGCACTTCCAAAATATAATTTTTCATCCCCTGCATTTTCGAAGATGTAAATTCTTCCATGCTCTAAAAACCTGTCAACAATACTGGTAATATAAATATTTTCACTTAAACCATCAATGCCCGGTATTAAGCACGTAAAACCGCGAATCAATAATCTAATTTCCACTCCAGCATTACTTGCTTTGTATAGTAGTTCAATTATTTCAGGATCCTCAAGGCTATTCATCTTAGCAGTAATCTTGGCCTTTATTCCTGCATGAGCGTTATCAATTTCATTATAAATTAATTTTACAAATTCCTGCCGTGTAGAAAAGGGTGAGATCAATAGATTTTTCTCTCGTGGTATTATCAATTCTCCTTCTAATACCTTGAATAATCTTGCTAATTCTTTTGTAATTTGCTTGTTTGATGTAAAAATAGCGTGATCGCAATATATCTTTGAAGTTTCACTATTAAAATTACCCGTCCCGATATAAGAATAGTCAATTAAATCCTCTCCTTCCCTTCGCTGCACCAGCATAATCTTGGAATGGACCTTGATTTTGGGATACGAGTAAATTACATTTGCTCCTTTTTTCTCGAATTTTCGACCCCAAACGATATTGTTTTCTTCATCAAACCTGGCCTTAGCCTCTACGAAAACGGTAACCTGTTTTCCATTTTCCAAAGCTTTTAATAACAGGCTGGTCAATCTGGATTCATCGGCAACACGATATAGAGAAATTTTTATGGCCTCTACATTTTTATCATAAACTGCTTGTTCTAAGAAATTCTCTACATAAGCGAAAGACATATAAGGAAAGTGCACTGCCTGATCCTTTTGAGAAATACTTTCAAAATAATTAGTTGATCCCTGTAAAACTTTATGCTTAATATCTGGCATTGAAGCATAATGAAGCTCAGGGTTATTGGTTGGGTCAGGGAAAGAAAAGAAATCATTGAAATTGTGATATTTCCCACCTGGCATCATATCAATTTTACCAAGCCCTAAAAGCTTTCTAATCTTCTTTTGAAGAGAATTAGGCATTTGCGCATCATACAACAAACGTGTAGGCTGCCCGTCAGTTCGCTGTGCAAGGGAATTATATATTTTTTCGGCCAAAACTCCTTCATAAATATCTTCGATATATAGCTCAGCATCCCGGGAAAGTTTTATTTGATAAACACCATCAATATCATACTCATTAAAAATGGGACTTATCTGACTCCTAATAACTTCGTCTAAATAGGTTATTGAATGATCTTCACCTGTACCCTGCAAATTAACAAACCTTCCACAGGCATCAACAGGAATATTCACAATTCCAAGCTTCTCTTTATCGGAAAAACTCACAACCAGGTACAATTCAGCATTTTTTAAAAACAGTTCATTTTCCTGCTTAAGGTCTATTACTTCAGGCTGAATATGATCTTTTATATTTTTATGAAAATAATTTAATGCAAATTTATTTTGGCGCGGATTAAAATGAGCTGCATCTATCAAGTGAATTCCATTTTTGGCTAATTCCGGGAGAATTTGCCTTTTATAGATCGATCCAAATTTATGCTGCTGAAGTTTAACCTCTTCAATGATCTCTTTTGTAGTTTTGGTTGGCTTTAAAGCAAGTTTTTTACGAATACTTTTTTCCACTCTTTTCATCTGTCTAAGCTGCGAAACTCTTACCCTGAAATATTCATCTAAATTTGAAGAGAAAATGGCTAAAAAACGAATCCGCTCGTAAAGCGGATTAATCTTATCTTCAGCCTCCTGCAAAACTCTGGCATTAAAACTGAGCCAGTTAAGGTCTCTGTGCCTTAAAGGGATTTCTTGTGGTTCTTGCATTATTGATTAGTGGTTTAATCAAAAATACAAATAAGGGCAGAGGTTTGCTTTTAATTTTGTGTTAAATGCTTACTTACTAAAGTATAAAATACTTCAAGTTATAAAATCTTATTTCACTAATCTTCCTAAAGTATATGCAATCAGTTCGTCAACCGCTTTTGTGGGATTTTCAGAGAAAGTTCCAGCTGGCCGATTAGCAATTATTGCATTCATAGAAATTGCATTATGTCCTAGTAATCTTGATAAACCGTAAATAGCGGAAGTTTCCATCTCAAGATTGGTGATTTTTTTATTATTGAATGAAAATGAGGCCAGTTTATCATTCATTTTATCATCCTGAAGCGCTAAACGTAAAATTCTACCCTGTGGCCCATAAAATCCAATATTAGTTCCCGTAACACCTTTATGAACATTATCAGATAACATAAGGGTCATGAGGTTTTCACTTCCTTTGACTACATAAGGCGCAGCTTTTTTCTCAAACCAGTTTAAGTGCTTACTAAAAACTTTAGCAAATTCTAAATCTTGAATATGCTCGCTCTGGTAGAAATGAAGAAGCCCGTCAAAACCAATTGCGCTTTCACTTATTAAAAAAGAATCTACTGGCAAATTCTCCTGAATGGAACCGGTGGTACCAATCCTAATAATATCTAAACTTGTAGTTTCCTTTTTAAGCTCTCGGGTTTTAAAATCAATGTTAACCAGAGCGTCGAGTTCATTTAAAACAATATCAATATTATCCGATCCAATTCCCGTAGAAATTACGCTGATACGTTTTCCTTTGTAAATTCCGGTTTGGGTATGGAACTCCCTTTTTTTTATTTTGAATTCTATTTTATCAAAATGCCTTGTAATTCTTTCTACACGATCCGGATCACCTACAGTAATTACGGTATTTGCAAGATGTTCCGGAAGTAAATTTAAATGGTAAACGCTACCATCGCTATTTTGTATAAATTCTGAAGCTTTTATTGGCATATTATAATTTTAAAACTTTGTGAGAATCAGAGTCGTAAAGAAAGTCGAAAACTCGTGCACCTCCTAAAAATTCATCATTTTTAAGTTCCTGGTAAAAATTTTTCTTTTTATTTAATACTTCCTGGCCTTTCTGGCTAAGTATCACCCGATCTTCTTCTACATTATAGAAAATATCTAGTTTATTCAGCACTCTTTCCATTTGAGAATCGCTATAACCGTAATATCCCTGATACTGTAAGGCATAACCTAATAGTTGGTTCTTGGAAGTTATATGTTGATTTTCCACTAATTTAAGGACATTTTTCTCAAGAGAATTAATGCCTGTTTTACTGTTTGGGAATCGCTCTATATGAGCCCTTATGCAACTGGATAAATATTCAAAATTAGAAGTTTTCTTAATCTGTTGTTTTAGTTTTATAGGATCTTTACCACAATAAAGTTCCCATACCAAACTCGCAAGCTCCAGATCTTCTTCCTGTAATTGAATTTTATGTTTAAAATGGTTAAGTAAATGCTTATCAGTAAGCCTGGAGAGGGGTAGGAATTCATCTTCACCTTTCAACCGCTTACTGCAAACCAGGTAAAAAGGAACCTTTGGTTGATGCTCTAGATAAAAACTTATTGCAGCGATCATATTAATATGACAAAAAAGATCGAACTCAAACCAGAGAACCACGTGATCATAATCTTTAGCTTCTTTTAGCCTTTTAAGCTGAGAAACAAAGCGCTGCTGATAATTTTCAGAAGAAATATCGTAAGCTTGCTTTAAAAAATTTTCCCTTTGTTTAATGAATTTTAAAGATCCTACCTCTTTAACACATGGGCCTTCACATAGAAGTTCCCGCCACACAATAATTTGTCCTCTTAGGTCGAGTTGCTCAACTTGTTCGGTTAAGCTATCACCATTCACTATATGCAGCGCTGTACCATCCATAGGGAGAATTTAAAAGTAGTGAAAATTAACCACCTACCCGTTTTACATTATATCCATCTTTTTCAAGCAGTTCCATAATCTTTTCGCGATCATCTCCCTGAATAATAATTTCACCATCCTTTGCCGAACCACCAACACCGCATTTCTTCTTTAGCTTTTTTCCAAGAATGACCAGATCATCATTAGTTCCCTGGAAACCTTTAATAATAGTCACCGTTTTACCACCGCGACCTTTACTGCTAAAATGAGCTTCGAGTTGCTGTTCTTTCGGGGCTAAAGTTATATTGGTTTCCTCGTGTTCATTTCTATCAAAATCTTCGTTTGTAGAAAAAACAAAACCGCCTAGGTCTTCAAGTCCCAATTTTTTCTTTGCCATGATTTATTTTTTTAAGAGTCCGATTTCAACCAGACGTTGATGTAAAAATTCGCCTGCACTAATATCCTCGTATTGTTTTGGATTTTTTTCATCGATACATTCTTCAAGACAATCAAGACGCATTTCACTTCTGGGATGCATAAAGAAAGGTATGGAATATCTTGGCTTGCTCCATTCTTCTTTTGGAGGATTAATGACTCTATGAATGGTAGAACGTAACTTGTTATTGGTATGTCTTTCCAACATATCACCAACATTTATAACCAGTTCATCCTCCTGTGGGATAGCATCAATCCACTGACCATCTTTTCTCAACACCTGCAAGCCACCGGTAGAAGCTCCCATCAATAAGGTGATAAGATTTATATCTCCGTGAGCACCTGCTCTCACAGCGCCTTTGGGTTCCTCAGTAATCGGAGGGTAGTGTATAGGCCTTAAGATGCTGTTTCCATTGCTGGCCCAGTGGTCGAAATAATGTTCTTCTAAACCAATATATAAAGCTAAAGCCCTTAGTACATAAATACCAGTTTTCTCCAGCATTCTGTAAGCTTCCATCCCTACTTTATTGAAATCCTTAAGTTCAGCCACCTGCACGTTTTCAGGATATTCCTCAGTTAGTTTAGCATCCTTTTCGGGTTCCTGACCAAAATGCCAGAATTCCTTTAAATCACCTTCCTTTTTACCTTTGGCGTGCTCTTTTCCAAAGGAAATATAACCTCGCTGCCCGGCAAGTCCTTCAATTTCATATTTCTTTTTAACCTCCAATGGCAGGCCAAAAAAACTTTTTACCTCTTTATAAAGGTTTTCTTCCAGCTCGCTTTCAAGAAAATGATTTTTTAAAGCTACAAAACCAATTTCTTCATAAGCTTTACCAATTTCCTCAACGAATTTTTGTTTTCTATTTGGATCGTCAGAAAGAAAATCAGCAAGATCTACACTGGGGATATTATTCATCGCCATAATATGCTTTGTTTTTTGAGAATTTAACATACAAAGTTAAATAAAAATAAGGAGTTGTCGAGGCTTTTAATATTTCTTAGCATATATAATTTTGGTTACATTTGGTAAACAATTTCATATTATGCAACCAAATTCTACAGCAGAATCCACTATAAAATTTAATAAAGGCATACTCTCCTCTGCTCAATTATTAGATTTATATAAAGAGCTATTAAAACCCCGGCTTATTGAAGAGAAAATGCTAATTCTGCTCAGACAGGGTAAAATATCCAAATGGTTTAGTGGAATAGGGCAGGAAGCCATTTCTATAGGAGTAACTAAATCGCTAAATGCACAGGAGTATATTTTGCCGATGCATCGAAATCTGGGAGTGTTTACTGCCCGGAATGTCGCTTTAAAACGCCTTTTCTCACAATGGCAGGGTAAGCAAAACGGATTCACCAAAGGGCGTGATCGAAGTTTCCATTTTGGAACGCAAGAATACAAGATTATAGGAATGATCTCCCACCTTGGCCCGCAACTTGGCGTTGCCGATGGGATTGCATTAGCGCACAAACTAAAAAAAGAGAATATGGTCACGGCGGTTTTTACCGGTGAGGGAGGAACAAGTGAAGGGGATTTTCACGAAGCCCTAAATATTGCTTCCGTATGGGATTTACCAGTTTTGTTTTGCATAGAGAATAATGGCTATGGACTTTCAACCCCCACAAATGAACAATATCGTTGTAAAGATTTGGCCGATCGTGCTAAAGGATACGGTATGGAATCCCATATTATAGATGGCAATAATATTATTGAAGTCTATACTAAGGTAAGTGAAATTGCAGCACGTATAAGACAAAATTCCCGTCCTGTTTTATTGGAATTTAAAACCTTTAGAATACGAGGCCACGAAGAAGCCAGTGGAACCAAATATATACCTGATGACTTATTGAATTTCTGGCAGCAAAAAGATCCGGTAGATAATTTCAGGAGATTTTTAACCGATGAAAATATACTTTCTAAAGAGCAGGATGCTCATTTTAAAAATGAAATTAAATCCGAAATAGATTTAAACCTTAAGGAAGCTAACCAAGAAGCAGGTTCGGAATTCAATAAAACCATTGAATTAAATGATGTTTATCAAGAGTTTGTTGATGAGCAATATAAGGAAGGAGACCACACTGAGAATATAAGGTTTGTAGACGCCATTGCACAAGCTATCAGACAATCTATGCAAAGGCATAACAACCTGGTTTTGATGGGACAGGATATTGCAGAATACGGAGGAGTTTTTAAAATTACAGAAGGATTGCTGGAAGAATTTGGTAAAGAAAGGGTTAGAAACACTCCCATTTGTGAGTCAGCCATTGTAGGGACCGCAATGGGACTTTCCATCAATGGGATGAAGGCCATGGTAGAAATGCAGTTTGGAGATTTTGTGAGCTCAGGTTTCAATCCCATTGTGAATTACTTGGCTAAAAGTAATTATCGGTGGAATCAGAACGCGGATGTGGTGATAAGAATGCCTTGTGGTGCAGGCGTGGGAGCAGGACCTTTTCATAGCCAGACAAATGAAGCCTGGTTTACTAAGATTCCCGGACTAAAAGTAGTTTATCCTGCCTTTCCTTACGATGCAAAGGGTTTACTCAATACCGCTTTTAACGATCCAAACCCTGTAATGTTTTTTGAACATAAAGCCTTGTACCGAAGTATTCGCCAGGAAGTCCCTATTGATTACTATACCTTGCCATTTGGAAAAGCATCAGTTTTAAAAGAAGGGGAAAAACTCACTATAATTACTTATGGAGCCGGAGTACATTGGGTTTTAGATATTATTGATGAAATGGAAATAAAAAGTATTGAACTTCTAGACCTGAGAAGCCTGCAACCTTTAGATAAAAATACAATTATAAACTCGGTGCAGAAGACCGGTAAAGCACTTGTTCTTACAGAAGATTCTTTATTTGGTAGTTTGGCGTCAGAGGTTTCAGCGATTATTTCAGAGGAATGCTTTGAGTATTTAGACGCCCCTGTTATGCGGTTAGGTAGTGAAGAAATCCCCATTCCTTTTGCTACAGCGCTCGAAGATGGCTATCTTCCTAAAAAAAGATTGAAAGAGAAAATACAGCAATTAATAGACTATTAATAATAAGTAGCCCAATAATTATATATTTTAAGATTCCTTAACAGTTCTGCTGTTAAAGTATTAATAATCTTTTGTCTCAGGACTATACCTACTGTAATTTAGATTTAACTAATCAAAAATCTTATATTATGATACGATTAATCGTTATTTTTCTAATCATTGCTTTGGTGGCAGCCATCTTTGGTTTTGGTGGAATTGCTGAAGGTTTTGCAGATATTGCTAAAATAATTTTTTACATTTTTCTTGTATTGTTAGTGATTTCATTAGTAAGCAGACTTTTCAGAAGATAAAACATAATTAACTATAAAGGAAAAAATCCAATGTATTGCGCCAGATGATTATCGGCAAACATTGGGTTTTTATGTATAACCCAAATAACTAAAAATGAAAAAAATATTAATTCTTGGTTTGGTAGCCGTATTATTTGCCGCATGTGGACCGAGTAAAACTGCAAAAGAAGCAAGAAAAACCTTCAATGGAGACTGGACCCTTACCAATGTTACTTACCCAAATAGTTCGGGAGAGTATGATGTAACTTTGTTTAATGATGCTGATGCTTCATGTTTTGAAAATAGCACATGGAATTTTGTTTCTAATAACAATCAAGGAGCATATTCTGTTCAGGGTGCTAATTGCAATGGAGGCCAGCGATATTTTATATGGTCAATAGACGAGGAAAATACTGTTAACGGCGTTTACGATTTCTTACTGAAACCTACCGATGAAGATTATAATTCAACAACCGGAAATCAAGGATTCCGTTTAAATTTAAAATCACTTTCGGAAACCCAAATGGTTTGGGAGCAATCTGTAATGTTAGAGGGCTCTCCCTTTGTGATTCGAATGAATTTTTCTAAACTTTAAATAAATCAATTTACTATGAAGACAACTATAAACAGAATATTTGTTATTCTATTCTCAGCTACTTTACTTTTTAGTTGTGAAGCCACTAAGAATGCAAATAATAAACAAAAAGGAGCCGTAATTGGTTCAGCTGGCGGTGCCGTAATTGGCGGTGTTATTGGAAATAATACCGGTGATGGAAATACTGCACTTGGTGCTATAATCGGTGGAGTTGTAGGTGGAGCAGCTGGTGCAATTATAGGGGATAGAATGGATGAACAGGCAAAGGAAATAGAACAAGAAATTCCTGGCGCTGAAGTCGAAAGAGTTGGTGAAGGTATAAACGTTACTTTTGATGAGAGTAGCGGGGTATATTTTGACAGTGAGCAATATAATATCAACGCCAAATCTGAGGCTACCTTAAATAAATTAGCAGATATTTTTGAAGAATACCCAGACTCTAATATACTGATAGAGGGCCATACTGATAATACTGGTAGTGAATACTACAACTTAACGCTGTCTAAAAATAGAGCTCAGGCTGTGACTGGTTTTTTATTAAACCAGGGTTTAAACAGGGAAAGGTTCGAAACCAAATGGTATGGAGAATCTCAACCTAAGTATGATAACTCAACAGCTGAAGGCCGTGCTAAAAACCGCAGGGTAGAGTTGGCAATTGTTGCCAGCGAGGAATTAAAAGAGGAAGCCAAAAAAATGGCAGAACAGCAGGATTAACCTTTATCCCTAAAACAACTATTAAATCCCGGAATTTTCCGGGATTTTTTTATCCTTTTATTTATCTTCAACCGATGGCAGACTTTAAAGTGATTATTGTAGGTGGAGGCCTGGCAGGATTAACTGCTGCAATCCATCTTTCCCGGGAAGGCCAGCAGGTTTTGCTAATTGAAAAAAAGGCTTTTCCAAGACATAAAGTATGTGGGGAGTATCTTTCCAACGAAGTGCTCCCTTATTTCAATTTTCTAGATATAGACCTCAAGGGCAGCTTAAAACCCATAAATATTCAAAGATTGCTCTACAGCACTCAGAATGCAAAGACTATTGAAACCAAGTTGGAACTTGGCGGAATGGGAATAAGCCGTTATAATTTGGATAACTTTCTCTTTAAGAAAGCGCAAGAATATGGCACGGAAATTCTCTTGGGATCAGTGGAAAATATCAATTTTGAAAATGATGAATTCAGACTAAAACTTTCTTCTGGAAAAGAATTTAAAACTGCAATAGTTTTAGGAGCATTTGGAAAACGCGCTAATCTTGATAAAAGTCTCGGACGGGAGTTTGAAAAGCAAAAATCCTCATGGCTAGCTTTAAAAGGACATTACGAGAATCCTGAATTTCCGGATAATTTAGTAGCCCTGCATAATTTTGAAGGCGGATACTGTGGTTTATCAAAAATAGAAACTGGTTTGGTGAATGCCTGTTATATGGTTTCTTATAAAAGTTTCAAAAAGTATAAGAATACCAAAGAATTCAAAAAACAAATTTTATTTAACAATCCATATCTAAAGGGGTTTTTTATAAAAGCAAAACCTGTTTTTGAAAATGATCTGAGTATCGCTCAGATTTCATTTGAGGAAAAATCAATTATTAAAGAACACGTTTTAATGTTGGGAGATGCTGCTGGATTAATTCATCCCTTATGTGGCAACGGAATGGCTATGGCAATTCATTCTGGAAAAATAGCCTCAGAAGCTGTCCTGAGTAATTTACAAGGAAATAATTTAAATCGGGAAAACCTGGAAAATCAATATAGAGAGAACTGGAACTCCCAATTCCGTAGCCGATTAAGAACAGGAAGAATACTCCAGAAGATACTAATAAATCCTCTTCTAGCTACCACTTCACAAAATTTGGTCAAAAATTTTCCATACTTATTAGAGAAAATTATTAATAGAACCCACGGACAACCAATTATATGAGTATAGATACCTCAAAAAGAATCAAAGCGGTTGAAATTATGGATGATTTTGATCTGCAAGGAAGTGAATTGGATAAAACTTTGCGTGATCTGGATAAGATTAATAAATGGCTAGGGGGAAATAAAATTACCCTGGAAGGAATTAAAAATATTGTTACCAAAGTTTCGTATAATCAACAGCTCCATATTGTTGATGTAGGTTGTGGTAATGGAAGCGTTTTGCGGGAGATTGCAGATTGGGGAAGAAAACAGGGGTATAAACTTAAACTTACCGGTATTGATGCCAACTCCCATGCCATTGCCCTTGGTAAAACAATGTCTACTGACTTTCAAGAGATAGAATTTCATGAAATAGATATGCTTAGCGAGGATTTTAAAAGCTTAAGATGTGATATTATTTTATGTACCCTAACGCTTCATCATTTTAAGGACAGAGAGATTTTAGCCTTATTGAAAAAATTTAATGATCAATCTAAATTAGGAGTGATTATAAATGATTTGCACCGATCAAAATTTGCTTATAGATTATTTCAAGCTTTTTGTGCGGTGTTTATCAATAATGAGATTGCTCGAAAAGATGGTTTAATTTCTATTCTACGCGGTTTCAAAAAGGAGGAACTACAGTATTTTGCTGAAAGAATTCCGCGGACTAGTCATAGAATTACCTGGAAATGGGCATTTCGCTATCAATGGATAATTCAGAAAGAAAAAATATGAGTGTAAAAATTGTAAGTGTAGAAAAAGAACTGCCTGATTATTCCAGTGAGACCAAAGATATTCTGCCATTTGTGGAGGATTGGCTGGGAAAGCAAGATGATCGATTCCGTAGAAAGGTTTTAAAAATCTTTGAGGGAGCAGATGTAGATAAACGCTATTCCATTATGGATCCTAAGGAAGTATTCACAGCGAGTTCCTTTGAACAGAAGAATAATATTTATGTCAGGGAGGTAAAAAAACTTGGGAAGAACGTATTGCAAAAAGCTCTAAAGAGTATGGAATGGAATGCAACTTCAATAGATTTTATTATCACCGTGAGTTGCACAGGAATTATGATTCCCTCCTTGGATGCCTATTTAATCAATTCATTGGAAATGCGAAAAGATATAACCCGTTTGCCGGTTACAGAAATGGGTTGTGCGGCCGGAATTTCCGGAATTATATATGCAGCAAATTTTCTTAAAGCCAATCCAGGAAAACGTGCTGCTGTAATCGCGGTTGAAAGTCCTACTTCAACATTTCAGCTAGATGATTTTTCTATGGCTAATATGGTAAGCGCTGCTATTTTTGGCGATGGCGCCGCCTGTGTTTTGCTTTCTTCAGAAGATCAAGCCCAAGGTCCAAGAATTGTAGGTGAAGAAATGTATCACTTTTATGAGGCTACTCATTTAATGGGTTTTGATCTCACTAATCATGGACTTAAAATGATCCTGAATGAAGCAGTACCGCAAACTATCGCAACGCATTTTCCCGAGATTGTACATCCATTTTTACAAAAACTGGATTCAAATATAGAAAGGCTTAATCATCTGATTTTTCATCCAGGAGGTAAGAAAATTGTACAAACTGTTGAAGATCTTTTTGGTAACTTAGGGAAGAATATAGACGAAACTCGTGAAGTACTGCGGAAATATGGGAACATGAGCAGTGTGACAGTTTTATACGTACTAGAGGAATTTATTAAAAAACAGCCAAAAACTGGAGAACAGGGCTTAATGCTAAGTTTTGGTCCGGGTTTTTCGGCACAAAGAATTTTATTAGAATGGTAACCGAATTTAAAGACAAAAACTACTGGGCAATTATTTTAGGAGGGAGTAGTGGCCTTGGGTTTGCTACAGCCAGGAAACTGGCACATCACGGAATGAATATAATTATTATTCATCGTGACAGGCGTGCTGATATAGCTGAAATTGAAGAAGCTTTTGAAGATATCAGAGAGCAGGATGTCCATTTTGAAAGTTTTAATATTGATGCAACAAATGCCGAAAAAAGACAAATTCTGATCGACCAAATTCATAAAATTCTGGGAAAGGAAGGCAAAGTAAGGACTCTGGTACATAGTTTAGCTAAAGGAAATTTAAAACCGATGACCGGGGAGGGACCGAATCTTGAAAATGTAGATTTCCAGCTCACCATAGATGCTATGGCCATTAGCCTCTACGATTGGGTAAAAACTATTTTCAATGCTAAATTATTTGCCAAAGACGCTAGAATTATTTCCTTCACCAGTGAAGGCAATAAAAAAGCCTGGGCCAATTACGCAGCAGTTTCTGCGGCCAAGGTTGCACTAGAAGCAATAACCAGAAGTATTGCCCTGGAATTTGCACCTCACGGTATCCGTGCCAATTGTATTCAGGCTGGAGTTACAGTTACTCGGTCTTTTCAAATGATACCCGGCAACGAAACTTTAAGGGTACACGCGCTAAAACATAATCCATTTAAACGGCTTACGGTTCCTAATGATGTTGCCAATGTGGTTTACCTTTTGAGTAAAGATGAAGCTGGCTGGATTACCGGTACTATAATTCCGGTCAATGGAGGTGAACATTTAAAATAGGCGAATTTTGGATTATACAGAAATACTTGAGAAGCTTCCGTATTCAGTTCCATTTCTTTTTGTAGATAAATTGGTGAATATTGATGAAAAATCTGCGGAAGGTTTTTATACTTTTCCTATAGATTCCTTTTTCTATAAAGGACATTTTAAAAACAATCCGGTAACTCCTGGAGTTATTTTAACGGAATGTATGGCGCAGATTGGTGTAGTATGTCTGGGTATTTTTCTTCTTCAGGAGGAGAAAAATGAGCCATTGGATATAAAATTAGGATTAAGTTCTTCGGAAGTAGATTTTTACCTTCCAGTTTTTCCTGGAGATACGGTTAGGGTAGTTTCTGAAAAGCTTTTTTTTAGGTTTAATAAATTGAAATGTGAAGTAAGAATGTATGATAAATCAGACAAATTAATTTGCCGCGGTAAGATCGCGGGAATGGTGAAAGGCAAATCTGTTTAGAATTTCTTGGATGAATAAACGAGTGGTTATAACTGGAATGGGAGTTGTTGCGCCAAATGCGGTAGGTTTGAGCAACTTTGAAGAAGCCCTTCGAATGGGTAAAAGCGGGATTCGGTTTCAAGAGGAATTGCAGCGTTTGAAATTCAGTTGCCAGATTGCGGGAAAACCTGAAGTTTCTGAAAAAAAAATTGCTGAATATTTCACAGCACTTCAACTTAGAGGTTTAAATTCCAGCGGTTTAATTTATGGAGTAATGGCAGGTACCGATGCCTGGAAAGACGCCGGACTTAAAATTGAAGAAAGCGAAACACCCCAATGGGATAGTGGGATAATTTTTGGCACCGGAATTTTAGGGGTGGATAAATTTAGGGAAGCTATTCACCTTATTGAACAAGGGAAGACAAGACGTTTGGGAAGTACAAGTGTAATGCAAACTATGGCCAGTGGCATTAGCGCCTATCTGGGTGGAATTCTTGGTTGCGGAAACCAGGTGACCACTAATTCTTCAGCATGCACTACGGGAACCGAAGCCTTATTAATGGGTGCTGATAGAATTGTTGCCGGTAAAGCAAAACGAATGCTAATTGGAAGCTGCAGTGATCATGGACCATATATTTGGGGCGGGTTTGATGCCATGCGCATTTTACCGGCAAAATATAATAAGAATCCCACTATAGCTTCTCGACCGATGAGTGCAACGGCCTGTGGTTTCGTCCCTGCAAGTGGGGCTGGAGCACTGGTGCTGGAAGAATATGAAGCTGCTAAGGAGCGGGGTGCAAAAATTTATGCCGAAGTTTTAGGAGGAGCAGTCAATAGTGGTGGGCAACGAGGTGGTGGTAGTATGACCGCTGCCAATAGTGAAGCTGTTATTCGTTGTATCAAAGAAGCTATTGAATGTTCAGGAATTTCTAAAGAAGAAATAGAGGTAATTAATGGTCACCTTACCGCTACTACAAAGGATGCCTTGGAAATCGAGAATTGGAAAATAGCACTTAAACGAAAAGATTTTCCATATATAAATTCTTTAAAAGGAATGACAGGGCACTGTCTGGCTGCATCAGGAAGTATAGAATGCGTAGCAAGTGTGCTCCAACTGGATAAAAATTTTATCTTCGGTAATGTGAATTCCGAAGATTTAAACCCTCAGATTTCTAATCTGATTTCCGAAGATAAAGTTCCAAGGAAAACTATAGAGAAATCTGTGAAGATTATCGCTAAGTCGAGTTTTGGATTCGGAGATGTAAATGCGGTAGTGATTTTTAAGAAATTATAATTTTAAAAAAATGAATGATACAAAAATACTTGATTCCATTAAAAAGATTGTGACGCCTTATACTCAGAGAAAAGAAGGTCTAGATAATTTCAATGAGGATACGGATTTTATAAAGGATCTTGAAGTGAACTCAGCTAACCTGGTCGATGTTATTCTAGATGTAGAAGACGAATTTAATATAGAAATAGATAACGAATCTATGAGTGGAATGCTTACTGTGGGCAATGCTAAGAATATCATTGAACAGAAACTAGGAAAAACATGATAGGCAATGATATTATAGACTTAAATTTAACTAAGTTTCAGAGTAACTGGTCAAGACGGGGTTTTCTTCAAAAAGTATTTACAGAGAAGGAGCAAAGGTTTATATTGAATTCGGCAAATCCTGAAGTTAATATTTGGTTATTTTGGAGCATGAAAGAGGCCGTTTATAAAGCTGTGCAGCGAAAATATAAATTGGTCCGTTTTTATAATCCGACACGATTTATCTGCCACCAAATTGATTTTAATTCCAAAAGGTCTATGGGAGTTGTCAATTTTGATAATGAACTTATAAAGACCATTTCAGTTTTAACTTCCGATAAAATCCACTCATTTACAGCCAATACTGAATTTTCATTGATTTCAGAAGGTAATAATTCCAATTCCAATCTTCTCCATAAAATCTCCAACCAACTTAATATTACATTAGAATCCCTTAACATTAGTAAAGATAAGGAGGGAATACCTTTTATAACCTACCATGGTGATAATCTGAGAATTCCATTTAGTCTTTCTCACCACGGAGCTTATTCTGCTTATGCTGTCTCGTTAAATATGTCCTAAAACCCGATTCCAGCATTGTAAAAGCCTCGCCTTATTTGTATCTTGAAACAACTAATTTAAAACGATTTTGATTATGAAGACTGTTGATAAAATGGAAGTACTGCACAGCCAAAGTGCTGAATTTGTTGAAAAAGGTGAAAGCGGTAAATTTTTAAAATTAATTCCCGATACTTTTATAATTAAAGGTGAAGAAAAGGATGGTATATTCAATCAGGGTTACGCTCTAAGACATATTAATAGACAAGATATTTTACTAATAGATGTGGTAGAAGATTCTACCAAAGATGCGGTAAAGAAATTACTTACGGATGGTTATAAAATTAAAGGTATTTTAATCACCTGCGACGGAATTTTAAAAGATGCTTATGCCGATCTAAAAACTATTTCTGAAGATGCCGGTGGTGCGCCTATTTTCGCCCATCCACGTAACAATTTTAAAGATAATTTTAAAACAAAAGATATTACCGAAAGAAAAGGAGTCTTAAAAGATTTCGGTCTAAAAGTATTTGATTTACCTGGTAATGGCGGAGCTACAGTGGTAATTTATTCAGAGATCAATGACGGTATGTTATTTCCGGGGGAAGATGCGGAAGGCTCCCCATATAATTCTGATTTAAATACTTTTAAACGTCCAAAAATGGACAGGTCGAATGATGATTTCGGTCTAGCAGGGAGTTGGAGTGCTTTTGATGAAGAGTTTACATATTTATTTCCCAGAAAAGGTAAACCGGGCTTTAACATTGAAGAAGGTCAACAGACCGATATTCTAAATACCCTAAGTAAGAATTGAAAAATAATCAGGCTGTTTCGAGAATAACCGGATGGATATTTCACAACTAAGGTTCAGAATATTTTAAAGGCTATTTTTCAAACAGCTTTTTTAGAAAGCAGCCATAAAAAATGAAGTTGATCTTCTTTTTTATGGCTTTTTTTCTGCTGAATAATTTGAAATTGATTCGTTAATAGAAGATTAAGTTTAGCCCTTAAGATATAAGATATTGTTAAACGGAGCCATTTTTCTTCGAAATTGTAATATTTTAAAGTTTAAAATAACCAACTATGTCGAAATTAAATGTAACACAGAAATTAATTAAGGAACATTTGCTTAAGGGGGAAATGACCGCCGGAAAGGAAATTGGAATTAAAATAGATCAGGCTTTACTTCAGGATGCAACGGGAACCTTAGTACAGTTGGAATTGGAGGCTATGGGATTGGATAAAGCACAAACCGAAGTAGCCGTTCAGTATGTAGATCACAATTTATTGCAAACTGATTTCAAAAATGCGGATGATCACTTGTTTTTACTATCTGCTGCACAAAAATTCGGGCTATGGTATAGTCGACCAGGAAATGGAGTAAGTCACCCGGTGCACATGGAACGCTTCGGAAAACCTGGAAAAACTATGGTTGGATCCGATAGTCATACACCAGCTGCAGGATCTTTAGGAATGCTTGCCATTGGAACCGGTGGACTTGACGTAGCTGCAGCTATTGCGGGTCAACCTTATTTTGTAAAAATGCCCCAGGTTTGGGGCGTTAAACTTACCGGTAATTTACCTGATTGGGTAAGTGCGAAAGACGTGATCCTGGAGATGCTTCGTCGGCATGATGTAAAAGGTGGAGTTGGAAAAGTAATAGAATATTATGGTGATGGCCTTAAAAATCTAAGTGCCATGGACCGTCATGTAATTGCTAATATGGGTGCTGAACTTGGTGCAACAACTACTGTTTTTCCAAGTGATGGGGAAACAAAAAGATTTTTAAAATCTCAGCAAAGAGAAAACGATTGGCGCGAATTATTAGCCGATGAGGGTTGCGAATACGATCTTCATGAAGAAATAATTTTAGATGATCTTGTTCCACTAATTGCCTTGCCAACGAGTCCCGGAAATGTAGTGCCGGTAAGCGAGGTTGCAGGAAAACCTATTAGCCAGGTGGTTATTGGTTCCTCGGCAAACCCAGGTTTACGTGATTTCTGGATAGCAGGAGCTATAGTTGAGGATAAAGCAATAAGTAGCGATGTCTCATTTGATATTAATCCCACCTCCCGGCAGATTATTCAAAATATGATCGAAAACAAGACTTTTGCTAATTTAATTAAGGCAGGAGCACGTTTTCACCAGTCTGGATGTATGGGGTGTATAGGTATGGGACAAGCACCTGCATCCAATACTATTAGTTTACGTACGATGCCAAGAAATTTTCCAGATCGTTCAGGAACAAAAGATGATCAGGTATATTTATGCAGTCCTGAGACCGCAGCTGCTTCAGCTTTAACCGGAAAGATCACAGACCCCAGGGATTTGGAAAAGCTGTACAATATGAAATATCCTCAGTTTGAATATCCGGAATTTCATATTATTAAAGAGGATATGCTTGTAGCTCCGCCGGAGGACGGATCCAAAGTTGAACTTCAGAAAGGACCGAATATTAAATCACTTCCTTATATTGAACCAATGCAGGATCATTACAGTGTTCCCGTAATGCTTAAGATGGGCGATAATGTTTCTACCGATGAAATTCTCAAAGCGGGAGCAGAGGTGTTGCCATTTAGAAGTAATCTTCCTGAAATCAGTAAATTTTCTTATACGGTTATTGATGAGACATTTTATGATCGTGCTATAAAAGCCAAAGGGGAACACGGTGGCCATATTGTAGTGGCAAAAGATAACTATGCCCAGGGATCTAGTAGGGAACACGCGGCAATTGCACCAAAATATTTGGGTCAGGTGGCTGTAATCGCTAATAGTTATGCCAGAATTGCCTGGCAAAACCTTGTGAATTTTGGAATTCTTCCCTTGGAATTTATAGATATTGCGGACTATGAGAAAATAGAGCAAGATGATCAGATTATTTTCAAGAATCTTAGAGAGGATATTAAAAACCGAAATAATATAAAGGTAATTGTAAGAAAAGCAAATGGTGAAAAATTAGAATTTGAAACCAAACACAGCATGAGTGACCGGCAAATTAATATTCTATTAAAAGGTGGAATTATTAACGAATTTAAAGAGCGTATAGAAGCCAATGAACTCGGGGAGGGGAAAGCAAAGGATGCTGATCAAGCAGAAACAAAATAAAGGTAGAAAAATCTTTGAACTTGATCATAATTCTAAATTTTACTAATCTGATCCAATTGAGATTATATATAAGTTTTTAGAATAAAAAGAGGTAAAAAACCCTGATATAAGAAATATCAGGGTTTTTATTTTATGCATAAATCCAAAATCTAATTGGAATGTGTTTTCATCTGGCTTTTTTTCTTGGATAATTGCCGATCAAGATCTTTTACACTCTCTGCTGTGGCAGATTCGAATGAATCTTTATTAGATTCAGCAAAAAGTTGAGGACCAGGAACACTTAATTTAATATTGCAGATATATCCATTTGTATCCTGCGCTTCTTCCTTTTTAAAATAAACCTCAGCTTTAACTATAAAATCGTATTTTACTTCAAGTTTATTCAATTTTTTTTGTGCGAATTCCTGTAAGCTTTCGCTCTTTTCAAGTTTTACGAACTGATATATTGCTTCCATAAATAATTTTGTTTTATGGCAACAAGAAACCCATAATTATACAAGTACCCAAATCAATTAAGTGATTCTTAGCAAAGCTTTAAGAATATTTTGATTGGATTAAAATTATTCACTAGGTGATGGTCCTTACAATTCAATAGGATATAAGAATTGCAGCTTCAGGATTGAATTTAAAATTCTTTTAAGATCAATCCTGAATTAAACATTGTATCTTAAGCTGAGTTCTATTACAATTTATTATGAAACTAAAAATTAATTATTTATATATTTTAGGATTCCTACTAATTCTGCAAAGCTGTGGTGGTAGTGCAGATGCAAGCAAGGTTTCAAAAACAAAGCTGCTGGTAGATAGTATGCAATTTGAAATTCAGCATGAATGGGCAAATCCCATAATTGGAGGACGGATAAATCTTATTGGCAATCCAAATTACATTAGGTTTAATAAGGACTCCGTTGATTTATTCTTACCTTATTTTGGGGAGCGATATTCAGGTGGTGGTTATAATTCGGAAGGCGGTATAGTTTATAAGGGGCTTATAGAAGATTTGGATGTTAACACCGAAGATAAAAATACCCAAATAAAATTTTCTGCCGATAAAGGTACCGAAAGTTTAAATTTTATGATCACCGTATATTCTGAGGGAAGCGCAGACACAAGAGTAACTAGTAGTGATCGTTCTTTTATTTCTTATCAGGGGCAAATTGATGAACTTAAAAATGAAAAAGAGGAGTGAAAAACAATTCACTATTATCTAATCTTAATTATTCTATTTTACAAGTATCCAATGTAGAATGTTCATAAATACTATTTATATCTTAATTGACAAGTGTTGAGAGAATATTCCAAAAAAATATGTTCATAACCCATGTTCATGAATGAGACTAATTCAAATTCCTATACTCATTTGGAGTATGACCAGTATTTTTCTTAAACATCCTGTTGAAGTGCTGAGGGTATTTAAATCCTAATTCATAAGCGATCTGGCTAATGGAGCTATCGGTATCGAAAATCCGGTCTTTAGCAACATCAATTAATTTCAAATGAATATGATCCATAGCCGATTTACCGGTTTCCTTTTTCACCAGGTCTCCGAAGTAATTTGCAGAAAGATTTAGATGATTAGCAAAATAACCAACAGAAGGCAGGCCGTATTTCTGAGGGTTTTCAGACTGAAAATAATCATTCAGTAAACCTTCAAATTTGGACACTATACCCTGATTCAAATTTTCTCGGGTTATAAATTGCCGGTCATAGAATCGTTCACAATAATTAAGCAATAATTCAATATTACTGGTAATGATAGTTTTACTGTGTTTATCAATATTTTGATCGAGTTCGTAATCTATCTTCAGGAATAATTCGGTAATGATCTGCTGCTCTTTTTCAGATAAATGCAGGGCCTCATTAAGGTCGTAGGAAAAGAAGGAATACGTATGAATCTTGCTTGCAAGCGGTGTGCCTTTGATAAAATCAGGATGAAATAATAGGGCGAAACCTTTTGGGTTATAATCCTTGGCACTTTTAATACCTACAACCTGGCCTGGTCCCATAAAAACCATGGTTCCTTCTTCGTAATCATAAGTATTTCTACCGTATTTCAATTCACCACAGTTCACTCCCTTCAAAAAGATCGCATAAAACTCAAAGCTAAACTTCCCACTTGACAAGGGTTTTGCTGTTCCGCTATCAAAAGATGTGATTAAAGGATGCCTGGTTTTAATCTCTTTAAGAGCATTGTATTGGGCAATACTTTCAACCTTCAATATATCTTCCATAGTTCTTGCTTTTTTACTTCAATACAAATATATCAATCTGTGTTTTAAGAAATTGATCTCGTGACTAATATCAGTAATTATGGTTAGAATATCAGTAATCTGTATACCAGATATACCTCTAGATTGGGGGATATTTGTATTAAGATTTTTAGTAAAGCAGTAATAACATATAATATATAATTATGGAAAATAGAGATTCTAATAGTTTTCAGAATGGGAAAAGCTTTAGCCGAAGGAAATTTTTAAGTAGTTCTACTATAGCTGGTGTTGGGCTTAGTTTGAATCCGTTTTCAATGTGGGCAAATACAAAAGGTAATGACACAAGCCAGGGAAAGATTAATAAATCTCAACAACAGAATATAAATCCGGATAAAAGAAGACTTGGAAATCTGGAGGTTTCTCCACTTGGTCTAGGAGCCCTTTCTGTGGTTGGGTTTTATACTGGCGGGGTTCGCGATCAATACAAGGTAAATAAGCTTTATCGGGAAGCCTATGACAATGGAGTTACATTTTTTGATACCGCAGAGGTCTACGGACCATTGATCAGTGAAAGACAGATAGGTGAAGCGGTTGAGCCGTTTAGGAAAGATGTGAAGATCGCTACAAAGTTCGGTTTCGATATTAATCCTGAGACCGGCGAACGAGGAGGATTAGATAGTAATCCAAAAACCATTCGCAGAGCCGTGGAAGGTATGCTGAAAAGGCTAAGAACCGATTATATAGACCTGTTATATCAACACCGGGTAGATCCGAATGTTCCAATTGAAGATGTTGCTGGTACTGTTCAGGATTTGATGAAAGAAGGAAAGGTGCTTCATTGGGGATTATCTGAACCAGGATTAAATACGATTCGTCGTGCTCACGCCGTGGAACCACTTACCGCGATCCAGAATGAATATTCTCCCTGGACGCGCAATCCAGAATCTGATGTGTTGCCCCTTTGTGAAGAATTGGGAATAGGTTTCGTACCATGGTGTCCCCTGGGTTATGGTTTTTTTGCCGATGCTATTAACGAAAATACCAGGTTTTCTGAAGGTGATTTTCGCATCATTCTACCACGAACAACTCCTGAAAACATACCACAAAACCTCCAAATTCTTTACTATATTGAGGAATGGGGTCTTCGAAAAAATGCAACACCAGCGCAAATAACCTTAGCCTGGTTACAGGCTCAAAAGCCCTGGATAGTTCCAATTCCCGGAACCTCTAATTCTGTGCACCTCAGGGAAAATTTAAGAGCTAATGAAATTTCATTCAGTAAGGAAGAATTAAAGGAATTTGATCTGGGTCTGTCTAAAATTGAAATTGTAGGAGCACAAAATGCAGAGCCTGTTATGGCTGCTATGGGGGTTGAAGCACCAATAAAGAAATAGATTCTTTTAGGAAGAATAATTATAAAATCTAACCTTTCCTGATACTTTTACTAAATTGTAGAAAACTGAACAATATAAAATGAAACTGCTGTACCAAAAAATAAGAATAAGCTTTATACTAGGAATATCTCTATTTCTTTGTTCTTGCTTAGGATCTAAATCTATTTCCACCGATGCAATTGTTTTAAAAAAACAAGGAAGTTTTGCCGTGGGAGGAACAGTAAAGGAGAGTCCTGGAACATTTGATCCTATAGAACATGGAGCTTTCAATCCCAGCAATCAAAGTACCGAAGGCCAAACCCTGCATGGAGATCATGCTACCGTATATTACCAAATTCCGGTAAATGCTAATGAATTTCCTTTAGTATTCTGGCACGGCTATGGGCAGTCTATGAGGACCTGGCAAACCACCCCTGATGGCAGAGAAGGTTTTCAAAGTATTTTTCTGCGGAAAGATTTCCCGGTTTATTTACTGGATCAACCTCGTCGAGGTCTTTCCGGGCGAAGCACAGAACCTACTCGTATTAGTGCAGCTACAGATGATCAACTTTGGTTTGGCATTTTCAGGCTTGGCTTAGGAAATAATTTTTACCCAGGAGTTCAATTTTCTAAAGATCCTGAAGCTTTAGATCAGTTTTACCGCCAAATGACCCCGGATACTGGGCCCTTGGAAATTGATGTAAATATCGATGCCGTTTCAGCATTGTTTGATAAAATAGGTCCTTCAGTACTTGTTACACATTCTCATAGCGGAGGACAGGGATGGCTCACGGCCCTTAAAAACGATAATATTAAGGCAATAGTTTCCTATGAACCAGGAAGTAATTTCGTATTTCCTGAAGGAGAAGTGCCTGAACCAATGCCTTATCTCGGTGGAGAGTTGAGTGCCAGGGGTGTTCCTATGGATGAATTCAATCGCCTGACAGAAATTCCAATTATCATCTATTATGGGGATTATATTCCTGAGGAGCCTGTGCAGAATCCTGGAAAAGAACAATGGAGGGTTGCACTGGCTATGGCCAGGAAATGGCGTGATACGGTAAATAAATACGGGGGAGATGTGACTTTAGTACCACTTCCTGAAGCAGGATTAAAGGGCAATACCCATTTCCCCATGTCAGACCTTAACAATAAGAAAGTAGCGGAATTAATGTATAGCTGGCTAAAAGAAAAAGGATTAACTAAAAAATAGAATAAAATGAAAAATCTAATCACAGTATTATTATTTATTGTTCCAATATGTGTTTTTGCTCAGGAGGAATCTTATTCAGTCTCATCATATCTGGAGGAAGGCACCAAAGCTCCTAATACCCATTATTTAGGAGAGGCCTGGTTAAATGGATTGCTGGAGGTTGAGAGAGATTTAAATTTTCATATCACCAAGGCCACTTTCAAAGCAAATTCTACTCTGGACTGGCATAAACATGCCTCTACCCAGGTGTTGATTTATGTTGAAGGCGAAGGCTACTATCAGGAAAGAGGAAAAGCCCCTGTTGTCCTAAAAGCTGGTGACGTGATAAAATGTGAAAAGGAAACAGAGCATTGGCATTCATCCACCAAAGACAGTGATGTAACTTATCTGGCTGTGTATGGAGGAGAACAACCCACTACCTGGACCGAGGTACTCACCCAGGAGTATTATGATAAGGTAGCGGAAAAGCTGAAAAAATAAGTCTTTAAATAATAATTGAAATGAAAATTGTTCAATCAAATAAACTCTTTGGTCTATTTGTAATCGTCTTTATGATTATTGGTATTCAATCTAATGCCCAGGAAAAAATCGCCGTTGTTTATTTATCGAGAACAGAAAATACAGAAGCTGTAGCTAAGCTTATTCAGGAAAAAGTTGGGGGTAATTTAATTGCCTTGGAAAAGCAAGATCCATACCCGGAGAATTATCAGGAAATAGTTGCTCAGGTAGACAGGGAAAATGAAGAAGGATACCTACCTCCTTTGAAAACTAAAATTGAAAACCTTAAAGACTATGATATTTTATTTGTTGGTTTCCCTACCTGGGATATGCAAATGCCGCCTCCCATGAAGAGCTTTTTAACTGAAAATGATCTGAGCGGTATAACTGTAATCCCCTTCAATACCAATGCAGGTTTTGGGGTAGGTCAGGGATTTGACCAGTTAAGAGAATTATGTCCAGATAGTAAGATCCTGAAAGGCTTTTCGGTAGAAGGAGGATATGAAAAGAAAGGGGTTTTACTGGCGATCAAAGGAGAACGCAAGGAGAAGGTCGAAGATCAGGTTATAACCTGGTTAACCAGCATCGGGTTATTAGAAAAATCATAGAATTATGAAATTGAAAACTATAAGATTAATTATTACTTTATTCATCGCAGCCAATCTGTCTGTTTTCGCACAAACAGAATCTGAAGAATTAAGTCCGGAAGAGTATAGCATAGCCAGAATTTCTGCGGCTACCGCGAAGGGTGATCTCGAAACCTTAGAGGATGCGTTACATGAAGGCCTGGATAACGGGCTTAGCATAAATAAGATTAAGGAGGAACTTGTTCATCTATATGCCTATTGTGGATTTCCGCGAAGCCTTATGGCGATAAATACCCTGACGGAAGTTTTAGAAGATAGAAAAGACAGGGGGATTAAAGACGAAACAGGAGAAAAACCGACTGATTTAAAGAATGGTGATAAATATGAAATTGGAAAGGAGGTTCTTGCTGAGCTATCCGGAGTTGAAAACAGGCCAAAGGCGGCCTATGCTAAAACCGTACCGATCATTGAGGTATTCCTGAAAGAGCATTTGTTCGCAGATATTTTTAAAAGAGGCGTATTGTCTTTTAAGGAAAGGGAGATAGCCACCGTAGCGGCATTATTAACTATGGGAGATCTTGCTCCAATGGCTAAAGGTCATATGAATATAAGTATGAGGCTGGGAGTTTCCCAATCCCATTATAGTCTGTGTAATCCAGACTAAAAAGTTTCTAATTTTACAAAGGTGATTGTTGTAAGTTAAAGGAGAAGTATTAAAACCTTTTTGATTATCAATACAATTGTTGTTTAACCAGGATATTAAACTTTCAGAATAATCATAAATAATTTTAGAATTTTTATTTATAATAATTTCTTTTTCGAATTCAATATTTATTGACTGATAGAAATCCAATAATAATTTAATAGAATTTAAATAGCTATATTGAATTCTGTATGATTTGGACTTTAATTTCAGAATGTAGAATTTCAATGGCAAATAACAGGGAGTAAAATCCTGTATAAGAATTGGAACCTGATTATTGCTTTTAAATTGTACTGATATAATTCTCATAATAAGGAAAATAGAGATTCTACAATTTAAGAAAAGTAAATTAAACTTTGATAATCAAAGAATAAACTAACAAGAATATGAACGTTGGTTACATTGGGTTCAATTTTACATAATATAAATTATAGTGCATTTAACTGATAAGGTCATCCGATACTGGATGACCTTCTATAATCAGACTATGAAATTAGGCTGATTGTAGCTCAAGATCCTTTTTGGATTTTCTATATAAAAAAGAATTATAAATATTTCTCTTCGCAAATCTTACCTGTTTGTCGGAACTTATAAATTTCATGAAAAGCTTTCTATTTACTCCAAAATATTCATAAGTAGTTCCATTGGTAAAGGAAATCTCCAGTAAATTCCCTTTATGTTGGTAATCGGCAATTCCTGCTTCGTTTATAGTACGATTATACTCCTCAAGATTGGCGTCCCTGGTTTGTGGTGCAATACTTACCAAAAAATGGTATCCATCTATAATTTCTTTACTTTTAATCTCAGCTTCAGCGTGTTTTTCATCGGTTTCCCTAAATTTATCAGGATGCCATTCTTTCACTAAATTTCGATATGAAGTTTTAAGTTCCTTAAGTTCTATCTCTTTTTCGATATTGAAGAGTTTTTTGTATTTGTTTACCCGTTTCATCCTGTTAATTTTAAATAGTCGGCAAAACTACTTCTTTTTACTGAATACTTCACGAGTTATTTTGACTGTATTTTTCTCTTGCTTGTAATCAAAGTTTTTGCAGATACAGCCAATCGAGTAATTCGTAGGTTATTAAACCAGCTATAATGGCAACAAACAATTTTAACCAATTATATTTTAACCAAATTATTAAGCTTCTCATCTACTATTTATATAACATCAAAGGTATTTCCTCTCTTTGATGTTTTTTTACGGAAATCCACATTCGATATGTTAAAAGCTAAATTGAGTCAAGATAGAGCTTTTCCACCTTACTTCTGGCCCAGGGAGTTTTACGTAAAAATATTAAGCTGGATTTAATAGAAGGATCCTTGGCAAAACATTTTATATTAATCTTGTTAGCCATTTCTTGCCAGCCATAGTATTTCACCAGAAATTCAAGAATATCTATAAGTTTTACTCCATGGAGTGGATTATTGATCTGGGAATCTTCCATCTTTTAAATATAACGAACTCTAACCTTTTTCTTTTTAAGCTTAGAATTATTTAGTAAATTAATAAGTTCTTCTGCTTTCTTCTCTGGTACAGCAACAAAAGCACAGTCCTGCTTAAGTTCAATGAGTCCAAGTTGCTCTTTCTTAAGTTTTCCCTGTTTTAAGAAAAGTCCCGCGATATCTCCTTTTGATATCTTATCCTTTCTTCCTCCCGAAATGAATAATGTAGTTTTTTCAACTATATCAGTATCTTTTTTTGCGAGCTGAACTTTATAATCATTAGTTTTAATAAAATCCGGCAGTGTATCTCTATCAGATAATACATAGGCGATTCCTTCCTGACGCATTCTTGCGGTACGCCCATTTCTATGAGTGAATTCAGAGGCTTTAAATGGTAACTGATAATGAATTATAAAATCAATTTCAGGGACATCAATTCCCCGGGCTGCAAGATCGGTTGCTATTAACAACCTGTGGGTTCCATTTCTGAATTTAATAAGAGATCTCTCCCTGTCTTTTTGTTCCATTCCACCGGAAAAAGTGCCATGCTCAATTCGATTTTCACTCAGGAAATCACTTACCTCGGCAATACTATCTTTTAAATTGCAAAAAATAATCCCGGAACCTTCATGATTTTCAGAAAGTAAATTTAACAGACTTTGTAGCTTTAATCTGGGATTGACCTGTATGGTTTTAATCTCCAAAGACGGTTGCTCTCCTTTTAAATAGTCTATCCGTTTAGGCGCCGTTAAATTTACAAAGTCAGGAATAGTAATGTTTTGGGTGGCAGATGTCAGAATTCGCTTTTGTAAACCAGAAAGTTCAGCAATAATTTCCTTCATCTCATTTTCAAACCCTACTTCTAAAGATTTATCAAATTCATCTAAAACTAGCGCTTTAATATTTTTTGTGGAAAAAGTTTTTCTTCTAAAATGGTCAGCAATTCTACCGGGAGTGCCTATTAATATTGCAGGAGGGTGATGTAGATCTATTTTATCTTTAGAAAAGGCCCTTCCGCCGTATACCGCATTTGCCTTGAAACCTGCACCCATTTCTCTGGTTACCTGTTCTATCTGGATCGCCAGTTCTCTGGAAGGAACTAGAATCAAAGTTTGTACTTCAGCCAGGTCTGTGTCTAAAATTTCGAGTAAAGGAAGTAAAAAGGCCAGTGTTTTCCCTGAGCCTGTTGGTGAAAGTAAAATAGTATTTGAACTATTCCTGATAATTTTAAAAGCTTCCTGCTGCATCGCATTAAGCTCGGAAATCTCCAATTTATTCAGGATCTCCTGTATATTCTTAGTTTGCATGTAGTTTGAAATAATTAGTCTTAAAGAAGACTATGAAGGGATATATCCTAAATAGGAAAGATAAGTAATAAGAAAAGAAAGGCTCAGCAATCTTAATTTGCCGAACCTTTAGGATGTTGTAAACTATTGTTGTTTAACGCGAACGGCATTCATGCCTTTCATTCCACGTTCGAGTTCAAAAGTTACCTTGTCATTTTCATCAATCTCATCAATTAATCCGGTAACATGAACAAAATATTTTTCGTTATTTTCTGAATCTATAATAAATCCAAAACCTTTAGAATGATCAAAGAAAGATACCTTTCCGTTTCTTTGCGGATCTTCTTCCGGCATATCTTCTTTTTTTGGAACACCAATTTCAATACTATCAGCTTCCACTTCAACCTTTTGAGAAGGATCTGGAGGAGTATCGGTAAGATTTCCATCAGCATCTACATAAGCGATCATATCCTCGAAATTACCTCCTTTATTAGAGTTTTCCTTGCGCTCTTGCTTTTTGGCCTCTTTTTCTTTCCGTTTTTTTATTTTCTTTTTTTCTTTTTCAGTTTTACTGAATGTTTGTTGCGATTTGCCCATTAATTAATTTTAATTAGTAATTGAGTGAGTAAGCTTGAATTTTGTGAAGATACCAGTCGTAGAAACCCGGCCTGTATTGCCTTTAACCTTCTGTAAATATAAAGAATCCTTATAAGGATACTGCTTAAACTTCTACAAAGATAAGTGATAGGAATTAAATTACTTAATTTGAAACGAATAAAAAATGAATGTTTTTAAAAGTTCTACTTCCCTCCTATTTTTTTACGCTTCTTTTTATCCCACCACACGTATAGAATAAAAATCACTAAACTGACAACAGATCCCCATAATAAACCGGTCTTAAGGCCATCGGTGCTCTTTCCTATTATTGCGATAAATATGGTGAGCGGTGCAATACCCACGAGGGTAGCGCCGATAAACCTCCAATATCCCATCTTAAGGATTCCTCCTACAAGACTAATAGCATCGTTTGAAAGAAAGGGGTTTATTCGGGTAACGATTACAGCCCAAAAACCATAATCTTCAATAAAGTCTTCTATTTTATTTTCATTCTTATGACCAATTAATTTTTGAACGATCACCGGACCAAAATACCGCCCTATAAAATATCCAACGCTGGAAGCTGAAAAAATAGCTGCAAAAATGATTAAACTACCAAAAACAGGACCATACGCTAAAATGGAAACCACCATTAATGCTACCGAAGGAATAACGATTAAAAACATTTGCGCTATCATTGCTAAAATAAGAATAGTTGGACCCATCCACCCAAAGTTGGAAACCCATTGGGTAATTTTCTTCTCGTCGTTACTGGTCAAAACAGACCAGGCTTCAGTAAAAAAATCCCTAATACCAGGAACGAAAAAATATGAGGCAATAAGAGTAGCTATTATTACTCCAGATACAATTAATGGAATTTTACTTTTACGTACAGAGGTAGTTTCAATAGAATCGGGCATATAATCTGATTATTTAAGTTTGACCCTTAAAATATTTGCGGGTTGCAGTCGTCTTTCATTTGATATATAAAGTCGGTTTTCTTCATCAAATGCAAGGCCTTCTGGCTGAGGGAAAGTTTCCGGATCTAATAGGTGAATTTTCACCTCTTCCCCATACCTATCCAGAATAATTAATTTTGGCTGATTTGCTTCTAAAATATATAATTCACCAGTCTTTGGATGCAACCTTATTGCGGAGGGTCTTATAATTTGGGAAGAGTTCCCTCCTTTTAATTTTTTGTAAATTTCATCCCCTCCATCCAGGGTAAAATAACGCTCAGGATTAAGTTTTTCTGTTAGGAGATTAAAGCTATATACTCCTTTGGTTTCTTGGCGATTATTGTATTCTTTTACGGCAAACAACAAACGATTATTCTTTACATCTACTTCCAGACTCTCCATTTCATTGATATCAATTCCAGAAATTTCAAAGGTGTCGACCTGGGGTGATTTATTTCTGAAATTAGCAATTTTAAATATTGTTCCATCGCTTTGAGCCACATAAGCATTCTCTTTTGTCACGGTTAAAGCTTCATAATCTCCCCTCTCACCAAAAGTAATGCGCGATGATATTTTAAAAGTTTTCAGGTCAAAAATGTATAGGATGCCTTCTTCGTCTGTTATACAGGCAACTTTGTTATTCCCAAGGATACTAATTCCAGAAATTTCTTCCAGGGTTGAAGGTAACTCCCATTTTTTTTCAACAGTATAAGTTTTATTATCCTCATCGAAGGAGATATAACTATTGTCTTTAAAAAACCAATAGATAAGTCCAGCCAAAATAAAAACAGCAGCAATTATTCCTGTTATAATTCTATTCATTTTCATATATGATGGAAGTGAAATTCTAAAATAGGTTTAATATTAAATCCTGTCATCATAATTAAATATTATTAACATTTGATTTTAAAAATTAGCTAAATGAAAGGATCCAAAAACATTTAAATGAGCTTTACATGTTAAAAATTAGTTAATTTAGTACTATTTATAGCATAGTACTGTAACAAACCATTTATTAAGCAGTCTATTAGATATAACCTTTAAAATTTAGAAATTATGAAAACTTTTGAAAGTATTAGCAGACCGTTTTATAACCAGGCTAAGCATAGCAATAAAAACACCTGGAACAACAAAAGACGTTATTTAAAATAATCTCAAAAATTAGCAATCATGAAAAATTCACAAAACAGACTATTTTTAAATCAGGAAAAATCTTCTAACCATAGCAGCTGGGATACTAAACGCCGTTTCTTTAAACTATAAGACCATGAAAATTCAGGAATATATAAACTTAAATTCTGGAATTACTCTAGAGTCCCAGGTTTTTGGAAAGAAACTAGGCTGTAAATTCCACGAGAACTTCACCAGGAATAACTGGTGTTTAAATGTGAGAACAATGTGATAATTAAAAATTCCCTCATGACACTCCATAAAACCTAGCCGGAACAAATATTAATTTGTGACCGGCTTTTTTATTTCTTAAGACTATCATTTTTGTAACACCGACTTTTATAAAACCTAAATTATCTTTAAATTTTAAATCTCATTTGTATGGTATTTGTTTATTTGTAGTAATAATACCTACTATGATAAATAAGATTAAAAAATCTCCCAAATTTAAATGGGCTATAATTATATTAATCAGCCTTTTCTCCATCTTCGTGCTATTTTTTGCCAGTGTTTATTTTGGCGCATGGGGTGAACTCCCCTCCTCTACCGAATTAAGGGAACTTAAACAAAACCGGGCTACCGAAGTTTTGGCCAAGAATGGAAAGCTTATTGGTAAATTTTATATTTTTGACAGGCAGCCTATATCTTATAAAGAACTTCCTCCCCATTTAATTAATGCCTTAGTGGCTACCGAAGACGCCCGTTTTTTCGAACATGACGGAATAGATAAACGAAGCCTTTTAAGGGTGCTTTTCAAGTCTATATTGCTTCAGGATGAATCAGCGGGAGGTGGAAGTACCATTAGTCTGCAACTAGCAAAAAATATTTATGGCCGAAAAGATTATGGTACGCTGGGAATTATTGTAAATAAATTTCAGGAAGGAATTATTGCGAAAAGATTGGAAGATATCTATTCAAAAGAAGAAATTATCAGGCTCTATTTTAATACCGTACCTTTTAGTGATAATACTTTCGGAATTGAAAGCGCGGCTATGAAATTTTTCGGAAAACATACTTCCGAATTAAATCTTGAAGAAGCCGCAGTCCTAGTGGGTACTTTAAAGGCTTCTCATTCCTATAATCCAAGGATTTTTCCTGAAAGAAGCAGGTTGCGAAGAGATGTAGTCCTGGAACAGATGGGAAAATACGGTTACCTTACAGAATCAGAAGTAAAGCAAGCCAAACAACGCGAATTAGTGCTGGATTATAAAAGTTACAGTCATGATAAAGGACTTGCTCCATATTTTCGGGAACAGGTAAGAAAAGATGTAAGCCAGATTTTGGACACCTTAAAAAATAAGGATGGAAAAAAATTCAATATTTATAGAGATGGCTTAAGCGTTCACACAACGCTGGACTATAAAATGCAAGTATTAGCTGAAGAAGCCTTAACCCAACATCTTCAAATATTACAAAAACAGCACGAAGAAGCCTGGGGAAAGGATGCCCCCTGGTTAACTAATATGAAAATAGTAAAAGATGCATTAAAAAAGACTTCATCCTGGAGAAACCTGGTAAAAGAAGGTTATAATGAAGCCGAAATTATGGAAGTTTTAAACCGGAAACATCCTACAGAATTGTTTAATTACGATGGAAAAGAAACCAAAAATGTCAGCGTAAAGGATAGTGTAGCCCATTACCTGAAATTTCTCAATGCAGGAATGTTAGCTGTTTCTCCAGAAACCGGGGCGGTAAAAGCCTGGGTTGGCGGAATTGATTTCAGGTACTTTAAATACGATCATGTTTCTCAAAGCAAACGTCAGGTGGGTTCAACTTTTAAGCCATTTGTTTATGCGGCCGCTTTGGAAAATGGTATAAAACCATGTGAATATTTTTCAGCCAGGGAGGTAACATATGCCAATGGATGGACACCTTCAAACTCCGGTAGCCCGCAGGACGATCCGCATATGAATTATAATTTAAAAGAGGCTTTGAGCAAGTCTATGAACACTATTGCGGTTAAAGTATTGATGGAAACCGGAATTGAAAATGTAGTAAATCAGGCTAAGGCGATGGGGATTACCTCAGATTTACCGGAAGTACCTTCTATAGCCCTGGGAACGGCTTCCTTGAATTTATTGGAATTAACAGAAGCCTATACTCCTTTTGTAAATGAAGGGAAAACGAGCAGGGCCTATTATATTACAAAAATAGAAGATGGTCAAGGTAATGTTTTGGCGGAATTTGAGCCTGAAATTTCAGAAAATACTTCTATTTCTGATACCAACCGGCAAATCATGATCGAAATGATGAAAGCCACCGTGAATGAAGGAACAGCAAGAAGACTAAGAACAACCTATGGTTTACGAAATGACATTGCAGGTAAAACCGGAACTACACAGGATAATAAAGATGGATGGTTTGTGGGCATTACTCCTAATCTTCTAGTAGTAACCTGGGTTGGGTCTGACGACCATCGTATAGGTTTTAGAAACACCTATATTGGACAGGGCGCCAATTCGGCCTTGCCGGTTTTTGCTAGACTAATGCAGAAAATGAATAATGATTCGGATTTTAATGAGATTACTCAAGCTAAATTTGCACCGGTTTCCTCGGACATCAAAGAAATGATGGACTGTCAACCAGAAAAGCGAAATAATTTTTTTAAACGACTTTTTGGTGGTAAGAATAATAAACCAAAAAAAGAAGAAAAAGAGGAAGAAAAGAAAGGGTTCTTTAAGCGACTTTTTGGTGGTAAGGATAAAAATTAATAAAGGCATCATTATTTACCTGACTCCGTTCCAGGTGAGCTAATGATGCCTTACTTATAAAATCCTTGCTTTGGACAAAATTATGCAGGAATATAATCCTTTTCCTCTCTTTTCCAGAAACGGTGTTTTCCAATGGCTTTAATAAATTCTGATGATTTATCTTTCCCTAAAATTATACCGTCTTCAATCAGATTTTTCTTATCCAAATTCTTCCAGAAATAAGTTTGGTCAAGCAAGCCTTTATCCTGTACCGAGGCAATAGGTTTACAATGCTTATAAGCTTCATTTAAAAAATGTATCGCTTTGGGTATATTCGAGAGAGCCTTGTGAGCTTTATTTCCTGAAGGAATATAAAAAGCATCAAAAACTACGGATGCAGTCGTTCTAAATGCCTCATCTATTTTTAGCGATTTGCCCTCCGCAGTTTTAATTTCAGTAGAATTTGGTCCAAGGATTTTTACCATAGCACCTTTATTTTCCAAAGCTTTTTTCATCTCCTGCACGGAAGCATCCTCCACACCTTCTGCACATAAAAAGGCTATTTTGCGGGTGGCTATATTTCCAAAGCCTTTATGCATCATACTTAGCGCGGGATCTTTTTCTAAGGAGGGGTTGCTTTTACTGGGCTCGTATCGTTTTGGATCAAAATCCGCTGGAACCCCGTGATTTAACTGTTCTTTTCTGCGAGGCACATTTACCCCTAAATTAGCAGCAACCTTGTTAGCCAAATCACCACTTACCTCATTTAGTAATCCCAGTACTCTTTCCTGTACTTCCGAGACACCAACTTTCCCTAATTCGAAACTAAAGGCATCTATGATATGGCGTTGCTCAACATCCGTCTGGCTCTTGAAAAATAAAGTGGCCTGGCTAAAATGGTCTTTAAAACTTTCACTGCGTTCGCGAACTTTTTTAGCATCAATTTTTTCAGGATAACTATCAAAACCACCCTCTTCAATTTTAGCCTGAAATGGGCATCCACCACGTAGGGAATTAGGTTGGTAACTGGTTTGACCTTTATTAATTTCCTGCCTCATATGTCCGTCCCGTTGATTATTATGCACTGGAGCAATTGGGCGGTTAATTGGGATTTCGTGAAAATTCGGACCACCCAGACGTTTTAACTGGGTATCGGTATAAGAGAATAATCTTCCCTGTAAAAGCGGATCGTTGGTGAAATCTATTCCCGGTACAATATGGCCGGGATGGAAAGCTACCTGCTCAGTTTCCGCAAAGAAATTATTGGGGTTTCGGTTTAAGACCATTTTTCCTATTTTTTTAACCGGCACTAATTCTTCAGGAACTAATTTTGTAGCATCCAATAAATCAAAATCAAATTTATGTTCGTCTTCTTCTGGAATTAACTGAACACCCAGTTCCCACTCTGGAAACTGCCCATTATCGATAGCATTCCAAAGATCTCTTCTATGAAAATCGGGATCATTGCCTGAAATCTTTTGCGCTTCATCCCATGTCACCCCATGAGTTCCTAATAAGGGTTTCCAATGGAATTTCACAAAAGTTCCTTGCCCTTCTTTGTTCACCAATCGGAACGTATGAACCCCGAACCCTTCCATCATTCTTAAACTTCTGGGAATAGCTCTATCTGACATTGCCCACATAATCATATGCATAGATTCTGGCATTAGGGAGACAAAATCCCAAAAGGTATCGTGAGCTGAGGCTGCCTGAGGAATCTCATTATGAGGTTCAGGTTTTACAGCATGGATTAAATCGGGAAATTTTATCGCATCCTGAATAAAGAAAACCGGGATATTATTGCCTACAAGATCATAGTTTCCTTCATCAGTGTAAAACTTAACCGAAAAACCTCGTACATCCCGAGCTAAGTCAGTAGAACCTTTAAACCCGGCAACTGTAGAAAACCTTGTAAAAACTGGTGTCTTTCTAGTGGGATCCTGTAAAAAACCAGCTTTGGTAAATTTCTCCATGGATTCGTATACCTGGAAGTAACCATGGGCTGCAGAACCGCGAGCGTGAACTATTCTCTCTGGAATTCTCTCATGGTCAAAATGTGTGATCTTTTCTCTGAGAATAAAATCTTCTAATAATGATGCACCTCGGTCTCCGGCCTTGAGCGAATTTTGATTATCATTTATTCTTACTCCTTGGTTAGTGGTTAGATACTGGTCCTGAGCATCTTCTCGATTTCTGTCCAGGTCTTGAAGTTTCTTGTTAACTTCAGAATTCTTTTTTTTCTCATTTTTCATAACTCTGGTTTATTTAATGGTTTGTTTAAAATTCCAAAATAAATGGCTATTTTAAAATTTAACCTTGTTAAATAAAACCTATAATTAAAACACTAATTTGAAACGGAATACAGTCATAATTCTGGGAGTTTATAAATAAATCATATGGTAAATAAAACTTGTGCAATTATTTTACAAATACCGAATAAGAAATTGGTTCTAATAACCTAGATGCCTAGTTCGAATAAATGATGCTCGATATAGGTTTGTAAAAAAGTATCTGCATGAGCTTTCTACCCTTGCCGGGGTATCAATTACACTTTTAGATTCAAATAAGAAAAATAATCTAAAATTCTTTATTAATGGCCATTCTTAATTTTCGGGAATAATCCTCTTCAAGCCAATCGCGGTAATTTTTGGTACTTTTACTAATACAATAAGAATATTGTTTTATCCGGGATGCAATATCATCCTTAAGCTCTTTCGCCAAGATTCGGGCATCAAATACATCCTCTGAATTTTCTACACACATTTTTACATGTTGCTCCATGGACCATTCAAGAACAGCTTTAGACTTCAAGCCTGTTTTAATTACCTTGTCATAGGCCTCTTCTACATCAAAATCTACATCTTCGGTATTAGAAAATTGTTCTCTGATCTCAGGAGGCATCACGTATTTAAATTCACGTTCGATTTCTTCATCACTCAACAGGTTTTCAAAATAGAAATCCGGAGCCCTAAAGATCTGTTTCCAGTCTACCGGTGCACTCCATTCTCCAAAGCGAGCAAGGTTGTTTCCTAGATCTATCACGTTGAATTCCGATTTCCCCGGTAATACCCTGGAACCACGACCTATCATTTGAAAGTACAGGGTCAATGATTTTGTGGCCCTGTTCAGGACAATGGTTTCAACAGTGGGTTCATCAAAACCAGTAGTAAGAATACTGACTGATGTTACAATAGCGTCTGGTGTATGCTTGAACCATTTTAGTATATCTTTTCTATCCTGTTTGCTTGTAGTGTTATCTAAATGGCGAATAGGTAAACCTGCATTTCTAAATGTCTCGTAAACTTCAATGGAAGTATTAATACCATTATTGAAAATGAGGGTTTTTTTTCCACGTGAGCGTTCATAATACGCCGTGAGTAATTTCTCTTGCATGGAAATATTAGAATACAATTCTTCGGAAGATTTTACAGTATAATCTCCATTCATACCAACTTTTAAACTGGTTAAGCCTACATTATAACTAAAGGTGTTCGCTCTGGCTAAAAAGCCTTTTTCAATCAGCGAGCCTATGGAATCACCTACGATTAGCTCTCGGTAATTATCCTTCATAGGTAATTTAATATTGGAACTAAGCGGAGTAGCCGTTACCCCAAGGATAAAGCACTTTTCAAAGAATTTAAATAATTTTCGAAAGGAATTATAATGTGCTTCATCAATAATTACTAATCCAATATCCTGGATTTCCAGTTTTTCGTCATGTAGGCGGTTGTTTAAGGTTTCAACCATTGCCACAAAACACATATAGTCTTCCTGATCTGGTAATTCCTTTACTTTAGAATTTATGATTTTATTTAGCACACCAAAACCATCTAACATATTAGAGGTTTGTTTACACAATTCTATTCTGTGGGTAAGAATAAGCACTTTCTTTTGAGTACGTTGAATATATTCCCGCACCATTTGTGAAAAAATCACCGTTTTACCACCACCGGTAGGCAACTGATAAAGCAGGTTGTAATGTTCAGGATGCTCATCTATAACATTAAAGATCTTATCTATATCTTTTTGTTGATAGTCGTAAAGTTCCTTATCTACTTTTTTGTCTTCTATTCCAAAGGTTTCTACCGCCATAATTTTTTTTCAGATCTGCAAGTTTGCAAAAATAGCTGATTTCTTAGGTTTAAAGAAATATTTAGGATAGAAATACAAACTGACAAACTAAAATTAAGTAAATTTAGGTTTCAATTTTTCTCCCTCCGAAAATGCTTCATTTTATCAAACTATATGATTATGAACCAAAAAGGAGGAACAAATAATCTTGTTTTTAAAATCATAAGCAATCATATTCTTTTCAAAGATTTTGATAAAGAACTCATTTCTAAAATTGCTTCCAATTTTACTGAAGAAATATGGCCGGCCCATACTTGTAGCCATTGCCACTACCTAAAACATAAATTTCACATTATAGCTTCTGGCCGTTTAAAAATTTTTAATACAGATAAAGAGACCGGTCGTGAGTTTACTATCTTTTTACTTAGCAAAAATGATTTTTTTGATGTGATTTCTTTACTTGAAGCCGGTCCTCACACAATTTATTATGAATCTCTGGAAAAGGTTAGAATGATTTCAATTCCTATGCTAACCATGCACGAATGGTTAAGAAAATATCCTGTTTTAAATCAGAAATTACTTCCCTATGTGATAAAACAGCTTTTAACTTTAGAAGAATACGCTATTAGTCATACTCTATTCGAAATTCCCGTTCGTCTTGCTCGTCTTATTATTAAAAATCTTAATCCAGATTCAAAAAAAATAGAACTCATTGATGATCTATCCAACGATGAAATTGCAAATCTAATAGGCACTACGCGCGCTGTAGTTAACCGGCATTTTCAGGAATTTAAAAAGGAGGGAATACTTAGAATTGGCAGGAAAAAAATGGAGGTTATTAATGTGCCATTACTATTTAAAAAAGCATTGAACAATCCAAAGAAAACAATAAGTTAAATACTGTTAAATACTGTTTTATTGATACTTAAGTAGTTTAACCTAAAGTAATACAAGATTATCTTTAACAAACATTTATTTATTAATCTCTAAACAAAATTATTATGAAAAAGTTAATCTTAAGCTTATTGTGTATAGCCATATCAGGGGTGGCTTACTCACAGGGAATTATTAAGCTAGATGAAATGATGGTTAATCCACCAAATCTTGAAATTGATGAAGCTACCAATGCTATAACCTTGAATGTCAATGAGGATTATAAGGGACAGTTTCATTCCAATCCTCTTAAGTATGCTAAGGATAATTTTAATTTAATGGAATTAATTCAAGCCAACAAGGGTAAAGATTTTGATACCTATGAAGTAACTTTTAAAACCAACAAAGGAAATTTAAAGGTGAATTACAATGATAAAGGAGAAATCATTTCTAGCTACCAAATGTTTAAAGATGTCAGGTTGCCATATAACGCTATGATAAGTATTTTAAAAGCTAATAAAGGGTATACACTGACTGGCACTAAACATTTAGCTTATTCAGGTTCCGGGGAAGAAATAGAAAAAGAATTTTACAAGGCCAAACTTGAAAATGGAAATAAAAGTAAAATTGTAAAATTAAATATAAGTAAAGATGCCTCAGGCATGGCCGTTGCGACAATTGAATAAATTTTTTGATGTTCACTCCGGAAGTTGATGGATGCCATTACTTCCGGAGAATTATTACTTAATCAAAAAGATTAGAAGACAAATAGCGATCTCCACGATCGCACACAATACTTACCACAATACCTTCATCGAGCTCCTTTGTTAACCTAACCGCGGCAGCAGCGGCGCCTCCACTACTCATTCCTGCAAAAATCCCTTCTTCCCTAGCTAATTTTTTACTCATAGCTATAGCTTCATCTTCGCTGACTTCCAAAATACGATCAACTTTTTCAGGTTTAAATATTTTAGGCAGATAGGCTTTCGGCCATTTTCTTATCCCTGGAATACGGGAATTATCGGTTGGTTGAACGCCAACAATTTGAATGTCTTTGTTTTTTTCTTTTAAATATGTCGAAGTTCCCATTATTGTTCCCGTGGTGCCCATAGAAGAAACAAAATGGGTGATCTTATGCTTGGTATCATTCCATATTTCAGGCCCAGTAGAATTATAATGCGCCTGCCAATTATCATTATTACTAAACTGGTTGATCATAAAATAATCTCCATTAGCCATTTTTTCTTCTGCATAATCACGAGCACCTTCAATACCCTTTTCAGCATTGGTGAGGGTAACTTTAGCTCCATAAGCGCGCATCGTTTGTACACGCTCAATGGTAGAGTTTTCAGGCATAACGAGTTCAATATCCAACTTAAAGATACCTGCGATCATTGCTAGAGCAATTCCTGTATTTCCGCTGGTAGCTTCGAGGAGTTTGGTGTCTTTGTTAATATCTCCTCTTTCTAATGCACTTTTAATCATATTATAAGCGGCCCGGTCTTTAACGCTACCACCAGGATTCTGTCCTTCCAACTTGAAATAAAGTTTAACCTTCGGATTTCGAACAAGTGTTTGTGCTTTAACAAGAGGGGTATTCCCTATTAAATCTAAAATTGAATTACTCATTATTTACTCGTATTTTTAATATTGATCTGAGGATTATGAGAAACCATCGAGTCTTTTGGAACTGAAGCTGTTAACCAAACATTTCCTCCAATTATACTATTTGCACCTATAATGGTCTCCCCTCCTAAAATTGTGGCATTCGCGTAAATTGTAACATTTTTTTCGATTGTAGGATGTCTTTTTATATTTTTTAAATTACGGTCTACAAAAAGTGCCCCAAGAGTTACTCCCTGGTAGATCTTTACATTATCTTCTATTACTGCTGTTTCTCCTATCACCACTCCTGTAGCGTGATCTATAAAAAATGGAGTTCCTATCTGGGCTCCGGGATTAATATCAGTTCCTGTAAGTCCGTGAGCACATTCTGTCATTAAACGAGGTACTAAGGGAAGACCGAACTTATAAAATTCGTGACTAAAGCGATAAATGGCAATAGCAAAAAAACCTGGATATGAAAGTATAACTTCCTCTATCGAATTGGCGGCCGGATCATTTTGAGATATAGCTTCCGCATCTTTATTGAGCTTTTCCAGGATCTCAGGTAAGAGATCTAAATAATCTTGCCAAATATCACGACAGGGAGTGTTTGGCCTCCAGCATACCAAATTTGCCAGTTCTTCAAAATCTTTCCCTAACTTTATAATATTTTCTTCTACTGGTGTTTCTTCATCAAACAGCGTATAAAAAAGTTTTTTTGTAAAAGCTTCGGTTTTTTCTTTAATACTGAATTTTAAATTTGGTATTTTCTTTTGTGCTTTTATTTTTTCTATAACTTCGTTCTGGCCCATTTAAAACTTTAATTTTAGAAGGATAACTTTTGTTCTATTTCAAAAGTAAACAATAGCAAATCAAATTGCATTTATTTTCCTATAAATGCTTTCGATTAACCTATATATTTTCTAGGGTATTTGGATTACTTTAAAAAATATCTGAGTTAATTATTTCATAAATAACTTTAAATCAGTTTTTTATAATTATATCTTTATTCTATAAACCAATTAAATTTAATTGAAATGGCACAGCAAGGAAACCAAAAAATGGGAGATGCTAAGAAAGAGCCTAAAAAAACATCGGCCACACCCAAAAAACAACCACCCAAACAAGACAAGGCTAAAAAATAATTTGGGTGAATTTAGAAAAAATCAAAATTCAGGCCACCTCTCAAGGGTGGCTTTTATATTTGAAATGAATTTAAACTTATAGACTTTCAATTTTTTCCAGGTAAGCTTAACTTTGGAACTTTCTACATCTGAATAAAGCATTTTTGATAACATACTTTTACTTTTTACGCGATAATTTCAAGAAAGTTAGTTTTGGTTGGCTACTAACGTTTTTATCAAGTTTCGGCCAGACTTTTCTTATTTCGTTATATGTGCCGGAAATTGTTGAAGCTTTCTCGATAACCGAAGGTGCTTTTGGGGCTATTTACGCAGGCTGTACGGTGACAGCTTCAATAATAATGCTTAGTGTCGGCCATATGGTAGATCATAAACCGGTAAAAAAAAGTAACTGCTTTCACGGTTTTAAGTCTGGGTTTATCCAGTATTTTATTGGGCTTTTCTTATAATATCGTGGTACTTTTTATCGCTTTAATTGGACTTAGGCTTTGTGGTCAGGGGTTGATGAGCCATATTAGTATGACTATTATTTCTAAATATTTCGATAAAAACCGGGGGAAGGCTCTTAGTATTTCTTCACTCGGTTATTCTATGGGGGAAGCTGTGTTTCCCATAATAATTACTTCAGTTATCGCTTTTTTTGATTGGAGAATTGCTGCTATTGTGAGCGGTGTAGCTTTACTTTTGTACTTAATAAGGTTGAAGTTTACAAATCTTTTAGATTTTGACAAACAACTTTCTGTGGAAGGTAAACCTTCTACCTTGTCACTCTTAAAAGATTATAAGGAAGTGGTTTCAGATAAGCGTTTTGGTATTATGATGCCCGCTAGTTTTATTTTAAGTTTCACCAATACTGCTATTTTCTTTTATCAATATGTTTTTGTAGAAGATAAAGGCTGGTCACCCCAACTTTATGCTATTTTTTTTACTGTTTATGCAATTTCAAGATTTATGTTTTCCTTATTTGGAGGAACCTGGGTGGATAAATTCAGTGCCCGGAAAATGTTCAAAGTTTATCTTATTCCAATGACATTAGGCCTGATTCCTTTTGCTTTAATGGATAGCATTATCGGTGCACTTTTATTTTTAATTACGGCAGGAATTACCACAGGAATGGCGGGCACAGTAAAGACCTCTCTTATTGCCGAAATTTACGGGACTCATAAAATGGGGGCCATCAGAAGTGTTTTTACGATGTTTATGGTTATTAGCACCGCACTAGGGCCTTTACTTGTGGGGTTTATGATTGATAGCGGGTTTGACTTCCATACAATTATACTCGGTTTATTTGGAGCAATGTTCTTGATCAGCATTAATTCACAACGAATAATGAACGTTACCAAAACAACTTCAGCGTTTTAAACTAAAAGATCCTTTGAGCGTTTTATAACCTTGAATTATTATATGGTACCAATAATCATCAGATGGAAGGGGTCGGTTGTTAAGAGTTCCATCCCAGGTGAATGTGCTCCCTTGTCCCATTTTCAATAATTTTCCATACCGATTAAAAATTTTTATTTCTGAAGAAGGAAAATATTCAAGTCCGTTAATGCTAAAATGATCATTGTAGCCATCTACATTGGGCGTTACAAATTGAGGAACTACAATATGTGGAAATTCTTGCATAACGGTTTTACATGCAGAAAGATCCCGCATATATATGGTATAAATTCCACTGGGAATAGAAGTGAAAATTCCGGAAGTTTGGAAATTTGTACCATCTATAGAATATTCAAAATTCCCCTGGTTGCCTGGGGTTACCAGTATCTCATCTAGATTAGAAGTCACTGACCCTATTTCCGCAATAGCTGTCTTTTTTATTTCAAAGTTTTTAATGGCCGTGCAACCACTAGCCGTGGTTAAAATAACGCTGTAATTTCCTGCTGATCGTATTTCGATTTCTTGTGAACTTTCCTCTGTAGACCACTGATAAACAAGTCCAGGTATACCGGCGTTGAGAATTAAACTACCGCCATCGCACAGATCTAAAAATTCATCGTCTACCTGAGGACTTTCATATATAGTAAATTCAATAGCCGTTTTTGCACTCGGTTTACAATCAAATCCTTTAATAACAGCCTGAGCATAATATATTCCGGAACTTTCCGGTAAAAAGGAAGTAGTATTTTCAGAGACTAAGTTGTTGTCTTCATCATACCAATTTACAGTTTCATTTTCATTAACTTCAACATTCAATTCAGGGATGGGAGCGTCACTGCAAATACTCACATCGCCTTCACTTCTTGGGGGAAGTGGCATATCGAAAATATTCACTGTAAAAACTTCAGAGACTGAACTACATAGGTTAGTATTTAGATTCATAGGGTCTTCGGCCACTATTACTCTATAAAACCGCGACGATATTAAAGGTGGTGTTTTAAAATTTTCGTCATTCTCCCCGGGAATATCTGTCCAGATTTCATTATTCGTACTTTCCTGCCACTGAAAAGCGTGGGAGTTATAAACAGAATAATCCGGGATTGCTTCCAAGATTAGACTAACAGGTACGTCTGTAGCGCAAATATCTATTCTATTTTGATTATTTTCTGTGGTAACAGTGGTGAGATCTCCACAGGATCTAAAAATAATATCATCTATAGCCAAATCGTTTCCACAGCCTCCATTTCCGTTATTAAACATTTTTAAAATAACGGCTTCCTGCCCTACTTCTGTCTGAAATGTAAGAGCATATTGTTCCCACTCAGCCGTGGAAAGTGAAGCAATGTCTCCAGTGTTGCCTTGTTTTAGTAAATTGGAATCGTTTTCATTCCAAATTTCAAAACGTACATTTATAGGAATTCCTCCATTGGTACAAACCGCACTGGATCGATCGTAAATATTAATTAGAAAAGCTGAAAACTCATAGCTGGTGTTCTCACATAGTCCCGTGATCTTCGTTTGGTAAAAAAGACCTGAGGTAAATGATGCATTTACAATAAGAGCATTTTGATTAGAAACTGTTGTTGACGGTAAATTGGAGCGCCAGGAGGTAATTAAATTACCAATTTGGTTTGAAACCGTATACTGGCCATCTTGAGGATCCTGATTGATATAAGAATAATTAGTAGTACCAGCAGGTAATTCCGAGGCCGCTTCAAAATTCTCGTGAAAAATAGGATTACCGGTGTTTCCCTCACAAAAACCCAGCTGGGCAGATACGGAAGAAGAAATTATAAGAAAACAAAAAAATAAGTAAATTTTCATTTTCTCAAAAATACACAATTACGACACACCCTGAAATTGCATTCCAATTTTTTCGAATTTATAAGCATTTGGCCATTCTTGACTTTCGGTCTCTTCGGAAATATTTAAAATTCTAGGTTTGAAATCTGATACAATCCCTTCTTTGATCATAAACTTCACCGCTTCCTCAAAAGATCTGAAAATACTTTTATAAAAAGGATCCTTTAAATTGTTTTTTTCCTTAGCGAAAGTCTGGGAAAGTTCAATATTAAAAAGCATCAGGTCTGCAACTAAATAAGGTTCTACACCAAGTTGCTGAAACATCTTTATTTCCTTATGGGCTACAGATCTTCGGGCTTTGGGCCTTCGTTTTGTCTCAGGAAAATATTCTTTGGAAATCTTAAGTTTGGCTTTCCGCATTAACTCATCCTCCCGTGGATTAAATACAAAATCATAAAAGATTTTTACCGGTTTAAAACGTTCATAGAGGTCTAAAATTTGATCTTCAAGCTGGTCTTTATCTAACTCCTCAAGGTATTTCTTCAATTGACGCTTACTCATTTAACTGAATTTTGTTTTTGCTATTGTTTTTTGAAGATTCTCTGAAATTTCCAGCAACCATTGCAGTTGGCTGCTTACAAGTTGAGCTTCTTGCAATCTCAGTTGTACATCTTTTTGATTTCGATTTGGCTTTTCTTTCAATTGTTTCTCCCTTTCATTAAGTAATTCCTTATAGGCTTTAAATAAATCCGAGGCTGCTTTTTCTGTTCTCGAAGGATCAAGGCTTTTTAATGCTTTAGTTTCTTCAAGACCCTTTTTAGCATTTTCAAGATTTGTGCAAATATGTGAAACAAAAATCTCAAAGTTTTTCGAAGCCGCAGTAGTTTTATGATTTTGAATAAAAGTCCCTAAAGAAGCCAAAGCTGAAAGAAAGGTCTGATTTAAACCTACGATTTTATATAACTGGCTCAATTCTTTTTGTTTGAATTTTGGCTCTTGCGTCATCCTTTGAAAAGAGGCACTTAAATTTCCCATTTCTAAAAAAGCCTTTTTTCTGGAGAGTTTATAGGAAGTGGGCAAGCTTCCTTTTTCGTGGTAAAAATCATCAATTTGCTCCAAATATTTTTTATTGGCGCTAATACTTTGAACAATCACATTTTTAATATGCTGCGATTCCCAGGTGGGCCATAAAATCAAATTTCCAAGTGCAGCCAGGCCGGCTCCCAATACAGTATCTATTACTCTGAATTGAATCACATTGAAAACATCTGGTTTTAAAAGTGCATAAATAAAAATAATACTCAGGGTAATAAAAACTGCTGCGGTACGGTAATTTCTTTGTAATAAGGAAAAAGCCAGTGTAAGGGAAAACAACCCTAAAATTCCATAAACAACCTGGTTTTTGGTTACAGAAATGATACCCAGGGCGATCACGGCGCCAATAAGTGTTCCTATAATTCGCTGTTTAGACCGGTCTTTGGTAAGGCCATAGTTAGGGCGCATAATTACCACTATGGTAAGAATGATCCAATAAGCATTTTCAAAAGAAAAATACAAACCTACACTAAAACCAACAAGAATAACAATAGCAAGCCTCAGGGAATGTTTAAAAATGGGTGAGCCGAAATTAAAATTCTCTACTAGAGTTTTTGGATCGTAATCCTGAGGAGTTATAAACTGGGAAACTTCTTTATTTTTCAATAAAAGAGGCTCACGCGTATCCAAGTTATGTAAAACTCTGACTATGGTATTGATTTTTTGTCCTTGTTTTTCCAGATAATCGAACAAATTCTGAAGCAAAAATGTTTTTTCAGTATTCTCCGAAGAAATAAGAACACGAACATCCTTGAAATTTTCTTCTATTCCTGCTAAATATTCCGAAATTTCTTTAAATGAAGATTTTTTCTTCGTTTCGATAACTACCGAAATTTCATCAAGTTGAGCAGCGATCTTTTTAATCAATTTTTTAAAGCGTTCCAGTAATGCCCGATCATCTTTTAATACTGCATCCATTTTTTTGTAGTCCACTGGATTGGCCATCGCCAATTCCAAAATATCTACTAACTCTATGAAAACCATTAAGCGCTTACGAGCGTAATTGGAGTTTCCTGAAGCTCGTCTGGCAGTAATGAGTAAATTTCGCAAACTTTCGTGTTTCTCATTAAGGTCGGTTTGCAGGGTAAATAATTCTTTCTGCAGCCTCTCCCTTTCCCTGGTTTCAGTAAGTAAATGTGCCCTTGTTTTTAGGTATTTGGCGGTAAGTTCGAAACATTCTGCTAAAAGCTGTTCGGTATGGTGCTTCGGATATATAAATGTCCATAAATTACTTAACAGTAAATACCATAACCCACCCCCGGATATAAGCAAACCGCGTTCCCAGGCTAAGATTTCCGTGGAAATATTCGAAAAACTCAATACAATGGCAAACAAACCTGCAAAGGCAACCAGGGACGCCCTAAAACCATAAACTGCCAGATAGGCGATCCCAAACATTAAAAGTCCTAGCAAGGGTATTACCAACCAAAGATATGCAGCCGCATATGCCATGATTACGGAAACAATACCCGCCAACAGGGCTGCAAGTATCACCCCAATATTTCTGTGTCTAAAACTTCCTGGAATATCACTGGGTGAGCTCAGTAAAGCCCCCATTGCCAGAACAACCCCTATTTCAAATTTTCCCATCCAAATAAAAATTCCAACTGGGGAAGCTATTGCTAGGGTAAGTACCATAGCCTTAGAGAAGTCCGTACTTCTGAGATACTTCAGGAATTCCTGCCAATAATTTGGTATTATGTTGGGCAAATTTTGTGCTTTTATATGGGCAAAGTTACGGTGTATTATAGACTATTAGTCTTTACTTTAAGAAATCATAACATTTCCAGATAAAAGAAATTAAATAATTGCTTTCCTGCCTTCAAAATATTTTTTCAGATATAAGAACTTCATTCTTATTTCCAAATATTGACTTTAAGTTTAAATTAATAATTCTGAGTTGCAGAGTTTTCAACTTAACAGTACATTAATCGGGAAGTGAATTTCTCGGAACCAGTCTTTATATTTTTGGCTTCCAAAATACTAATTAAATAATACTGAAAAATGAATAAAAGTATATTGTTAAAAAACCGCCCAACAGGAAAACCCAGTCTTTTAGATTTCGAAATAACCAAGATTGATGAACCAACTCCTAAAAATGGTGAAATTTTGCTAGCCACTAAGTATATTTCAGTGGATCCGTATTTACGAGGTAGAATGCGAGATGAGGAATCCTATATCCCTCCATTTAAATTGAATAAGCCATTAGAATCTATGGTGGTTGCTGAAGTAATTAAAAGTAATCATGATAATTTCAAGGAAGGAGATTTTGTGAGTGGAATGTTGGAATGGAAACTTTTGCAAACCAATAAAGGAGAGAATTTAAATAAAATTGACACCAACCTGGCTAAACCCAGTGCTTATCTTGGTATTTTAGGCTTGACTGGCTTAACGGCATACTTGGCATTAAAACATATTGGAAAACCTAAAAACAATGAAACGCTTGTAGTTTCTGGGGCGGCTGGTGCTGTCGGAAGTATAGCAGGACAAATTGGAAAAATTAAGGGTTGTAGGGTAATTGGAATCGCGGGAACCGATAATAAAATTAATCATATCAAAGAAAAATTTGGATACGATGAAGGTATTAATTACAAAACTACTGATAATATGCAGGAAGCTATCGCTAAAAACTGCCCCGACGGAGTAGATGTGTACTTTGATAATGTTGGTGGTGAAACCCTGGACGCGGTTATGATGAATATTAATCGTTTTGCCCGGATTATTAATTGCGGTGCTATCTCAATTTATAATGAAAAGGAAATACCTACGGGTCCAAGACTGGAAGGAATTTTAATTAAAAAAAGTGCATTAATGCAAGGTTTTTTGGTTCGAAATCATGTTGAAGAATTTGAAAGTGCCATTAAAGAGTTGGCAGGATGGTTAAAGGATGGAAAATTAAAATATGATGAAACCATAATAAAAGGTTTTGAAGAAACCCCGCAGGCATTTTTAGATCTTTTTGAAGGTAAAAATACTGGGAAAATGGTGGTTGAAGTTTAATTAAAATTATACAAGAGAGATAAGATTTAAACTCGTGAATACTACAAAAAAGAGGTTGCCTGGATAAACTCCATTCAACCTCTTTGCAATTGCTTTAAAAAAGTCTATTGTTCTTGATCAGTGGGCATAATATAAACATCGTTGATATTTGCTCGTTTAGGCTGGCTTAAAGAATAGTAAATTGCATCCGCAATATCCTGCGCTTGCAATGGGGTCAGCTCTTTAAACATTGGTTCCATATCCTTTTTAATCTGCTCATCGGTAATGGTATCGGTCAATTCTGTTGATACAAAACCTGGATCAATTGAGGTTACATTAATTCCGAAATGAGGAGCTAATTCAGCTCTAAGTCCCTCGCTAAACATTTTTACTGCGGCCTTAGTAGCGCAATAGACTGCTCCGCCTGGGTAATACTTATGTCCCGCACTTGAAGATATGTTGATAATGTGCCCACTTTTTTGTTCCATCATCGTTGGAAGAACGGCCGCTACCCCATTGGTTACGCCTTTAATATTCACATCTATCATCTTATCCCATTCATCAGTATGAAGATTTTTAACATATGACAACGGCATTAATCCTGCATTATTAATAATTCCATCAATACTTCCAAATTTCTCTAAGGTTGCTGATATAATGTTTTTAAAATCTTCTTTTTTAGTGACATCGCCCGGAACAACCAAAGCCATTCCTCCGTTTTTTTCAATTTCATCTTTCAAAGCATTTAACCGCTCCTTTCGGCGTGCACTTAATACTACATTTGCACCTTCCTGAGATAATTTTTTTGCGGTAGCTTCTCCAATACCACTTGAAGCCCCGGTAATAATTATTGTCTTTCCTTTAATACTCATATCTATATTTTTTATTTTCATTCAAAACTAGATTAATGAGTAGCTAAACACCAGTAATTTTAGAATTTTAGTATGCATTTAACGGAAAAACCTAACATATATCAATAGAAATATCGCCGAGGTCTTAAAATTTTTAGAAAGGATTTTACTTTGGAATTTATTGTTCTAAGCTGGATGATTTATTCTTCAAGAAAATCACTAATTTCTTTAATAGTGGTTCTAGCACTTCGCCCAACTCCAATCAAAGTTGCTGAAGCATAACCAGTCCAACCGCCATAACCTACTAACCAAAGTCCATTTGTATGTTTGGCTTTAGTTCCCTGGGTTTTGATTTTGCCCTGGGAATCAGGTTTTACAATATTATTTAAATGATTTGTAGCATAATGAAACCCGGTGCACCATATTACGACATCAAATTTCTCTTTGGTTCCGTCACCCCAAATTACTCCATCTTCGAAAAATTCTTTAAAACTGCCCCTGCTTTCCAGCACTCCCCTTTTTCGGGCTTCTTTTACACTTGGAACCATCACTATCTTACCAAGATTATATTTTTCAGGATTAAATTTCTTTCCTTCTTTTTCAGCTTTATATTTTGCCGTAGCTATATTAAAAAGCTCCCTTCCATCAACCTTATCTGGCAGATAATCAGGATCCTTTAAAACAGCCCAGCCTGTATTGGTTACCTTAGAAACTTCGGCTAAGATTTGAGCACCAGAATTACCTTCACCCACAATGAGTACATTTTTATCTTTAAGACCATTTGGATTTCTATAATGAGCTGAATGAAGTTGTTTTCCTTTGAAAATCTCAATTCCTTTAATCTTTGGAATCAAGGGTGTTTTCCAGGTGCCAGTAGCGGAAATCACAGCTTTTGCCGAAAAACCTCCCGCTGATGTTTTAAGATGAAAAGTACCTGATTCTTTTGCCAAATTTTCTACCAGAACAGGACGTTTTATAGGGAACTCATATCGCTTTTCATAGTTGCATAAATAATTAATTACATGACCTTTAGGTGGAAACCCTTCTTCTGATTTTGGCATCAACCAACCTGGAAGCGAAGAATGATCGGCTGGGGAGAAAAGCCTAAGGGAATCCCAGGTGTTTAACCATGCCCCCCCACAGGTTTTTTGGTCGTCAAGAATTAGATATTTCAGTCCGGTTCGCCTTAAATAATAGGCGCAAGCAAGTCCGCTTTGCCCACCACCAATTATAATTACATCATAAAAGTTAACCATTATTCTAATTTTTATTGAGGGTAATATTTTTGCTTTAACCAAAAGGCGACACTGACCAACCCGATTAAAACAGGGACCTCTACTAATGGCCCAATCACCCCTGCAAAAGCCTGTCCGCTATCAATTCCGAAAACAGCAATTGCTACAGCAATTGCGAGTTCAAAATTATTTCCGGTTGCCGTGAAAGAAATAGAGGCATTTTGTTTATAGGCGGCCCCAAAAAATTTCGATAAGAAAAAACTAATAAAAAACATAAGGATAAAATAAACAACTAAAGGAACTGCAATAAGCATTACATCTAAAGGGATCTCTACTACGGTTTCCCCTTTTAGACTAAACATTACCAAAATTGTAAATAAAAGTGCCATAAGAGTAAGGGGAGAAATTGTCGGAAGGAATTTTGTTTTATACCATACCTCCCCTTTAGCTTTAACCAGGAAAAACCTACTTAGAAAACCTGCCAGAAAAGGAATTCCCAGGTAAATCGCAACACTTTCTGCAATCGTGCCTATAGAAATATCAACAATGGCTCCCTGGAAACCAAAATACGGCGGTAAAACGCTAATAAAAATCCATGCATAAAAGCTATAGAAAAACACCTGAAAAATACTGTTTAAAGCAACTAAACCAGCACCGTATTCGCTACTTCCCTGGGCTAGGTCGTTCCACACCAAAACCATAGCGATACAACGAGCGAGACCAATTAGAATTAGCCCTACCATATATTCCGGATGATCCTGAAGAAAAATTATTGCCAGAAAAAACATAAGAACAGGCCCAATGATCCAATTGAGCAATAAGGAGATGCTAAGGATTTTTATATTATTAAAAACCCGGGGGAGGTATTTATAATTTACTTTCGCAAGTGGTGGGTACATCATTAAAATTAAACCAATTGCAATAGGAATGTTCGTTGAGCCAACACGGTAAGAACCAATAAAATCCGCACTCTGGGGAGCGAAATATCCAATGGCAACGCCAATAAACATTGCGAGGAAAATCCAAAGGGTGAGGTATTTGTCAAGAAAATTCATTTTTTTTCGAGCCATATGGAGAGTGATTTTTTTCTATGATATAATGTATATATAGCCAAGGTAATTAGCAGCATTCGTCTCTTTCAGTAATTTGGGAATCGAAAAAGGTCATAAAAAGTTCTTTTATTGTTATCCATTTTTCATTGTTGATGCAATAGCAAACCCTCGTGCCCTCAATATCTCCTTTAATTATACCACTGTTTTTAAGCTCTTTTAAATGTTGTGAAATGGTGGGTTGAGCAAGTCCAACCTCTTGAACTAGATCACCACATATACAGGATTTCGATTTTATAATTTCTTGCAGGATAGCAATTCTTGCAGGATGCCCTAATACCTTTGCCAGACCGGCCAATTCATTTTGTAAAGGGCTAAATATTTCGGATTTTGTCAGTCCCATTTTTTAATTGTTTATTGCAATATTACGATAAATTGATTTCTAAAAAAAGAGGTCTCTAAGCTAAACTTATATAACCTCTCTTATTAGAATTACATGCTATTATTTCTTTGGTGGCTGTGATGGCCTTACTTCTATCTTACTGGGTAAGGTTCGTTTATTCATTTTAAGCAGATCTACCACTAATTCACCTATATCTTCTGGCTGAATTTTCCATGCATCCTCTTTATTTGGAGTGTGGTCATTAAAATGGGTAGCCACCGATCCTGGCATAATGGTACTTACATTAATCCCTTTTTGCCTAAGATCTAACATTACGGCTTGAGTAAATCCGGTTAAACCAAATTTACTGGCGTTATAGGCAGCACCCCCCGCAAAGAAATTAGTTCCGGCAAGACTGGAAATAGTAATAAGATACCCCTTGGATTTTTCTAAAGCTTCTAAACTGGATTTAACGCTATAAAATACCCCTGTTAGATTGGTGTCTATTGTTTCCTGCCACTTATTAGGAGTAAGTTCATCTATAGATCCAAAGTGCCCAATTCCCGCATTGGCGACCATCACATCAAGTTGTCCAAATTTATCTAATGCTGCATTTACAGCTTTCTGCTGACTTTCAAAATTTCTGACATCGGCTTCTAGTCCTAAGGCATCGGTAGCGCTTAATTCCTTAGCCGCTTTTTCAGCTGCATCTTTAGACCGGCTGGTAATGGCCACTTTCATGCCCAGGGCTAAAAGTGATTGTGCTACACCGTAGCCAATACCCTTACTTCCTCCGGTTATAAATGCAACTTTTCCTTTTAATGAACTCATAGTATTTTTATTTTTTTTGATTACGTTAAAACTAATAAACAATGCTATTTTAATAAAATTTGAAGGACTAAGATATTGTTAATTTTAAAAGTTAAACCTGAAGTTTCTATACTGTTCCAATCCAAAAAATGCTTTTTAAAAACTTTTTGATTTCGCTTAATTTCTTTGTTAAAATGTTTTATAAAACGACTAAAGCAGTACATTTGCAAAAAATATAGTGTAACCTGATTAACTTATATTCTCTTGAATAATATCAAAGCTCAAAAATTACTCAATAAAATTCAACGCGATTTAATGCGTAACGGAATTATTACCAATACCTTGGTAAGTGAACTGAAAGAATTAAGAACTCTTGTTGTAGAAGAAGGACAGCCTTTGTTGGCAAAAACCATCAGGTTAACCTACGAACATGTAGACGCTTATGATTCATTCAATATTGCCATCCCCGAAGATGATCCTTTAGAAGAGGGCCAGGAAGCACCGCTACAGGAAGAAACCACTGGACAGGAAAGTCTGGATTATTTACTATCTCTAATGGCCGATCCTTCGAATCGTGTGAATGAAATAGAATTGCGTGAGTACGTAAGGGCTTTCAATGAATATGCTGAAGAAAATTAAATCATAACTTAAATATATACTACGGCCTGATATTTGAAAGACAGTCTACTTACAAATCTTATTGAAATACCTCGATAAGAGAATTGCTAAAGGAGAATTTGATGAAGAAAAATGCGAAATCTAAAAAGAAGTCGCGCATACGCTTGTTACACCAATATTATAGCTATACCGGTTTTTACAGCTTTGTTTGGAAAAGTGTTAAAAAGGCAATTTTACCCATAATTTTATTTGTAGCAGCATTATTGGCACTGGATCGTTGGGTGCTTGATATAGAACAAATGCTGGTCACAGTAACCGAGACTTACTCTCCACTTGGTATTATCAGTGTTTTCTTTGTTTCAGAATCCCTACTGGGACTTGTTCCGCCAGAATTATTTATTGCATGGTCAGGAAAATCTGCTAGTCCTATTTTATACCTTTCGTTATTAGCGCTCGCTTCTTATTTCGGCGGAGTGGTCTCCTATTTTATAGGAAGATGGATGACAAAGATCCCTGCCGTGCATGAAGCTATTGAAGTTAAAATGGCACAGCATATTAAAAATACACGAAAATGGGGTGGTTTTTTAATTATCGTAGGAGCCTTGTTACCTATTCCATTTGCTATGACCAGTATTGCGGCAGGAATAATCAAATTTCCTTTTCCAAGCTACTTGATGTTTGGTTTGCTTCGCTTTATACGTTTTTATCTCTATGCACTGGTTATTTTTGAAATGGTTTAAACCCCATAGGCACATAAATTTATGATAACTTAAGTCTGAGCTTGTACCAAAAATATTAATCTGTTTCCATCTCAATCTCGATAGTAAAAGTTTAAAATTTTCCCAAGTTTTCTTTTATCTATTTTCAATGGAGTAAATTTAATTTACTAACCAAAAATTTTCTTGAAAATGGATTCTAAATTAAAAAAGATGGCTAGGGTGGGTTATTTCGCCAAGGCCACTGTCTATGGAATTACTGGAATACTCACCTTTCTTGCGGCCTTCAATATGGGAGGGCAAAAAACAGGGAATTTACAGGTGATAAAATTTTTAGAAAATCAGGCTTTTGGTAATGTATTACTTGTTCTAATTGGAATAGGACTGCTTTGTTATTCCGCATGGCGTTTTATTCAGTCTATCCAGGATCCTGAAAATATTGGAGATGATAAGAATGGAAAAGGGAAACGCGCAGCTTATTTCATCAGTGCGTTTTTATATCTTGGTCTTGCTATTTTCGCTTTTATGAGACTTATCAATGCCGGTTCTTCTGGAGGCTCCGGTGGCCAGGTTCTTACCGGAACCCTTGGGGTCGTTGTTTTTGCAATTATAGGGATAGGTCTTATTATCGCAAGTATTGCCCAGTTCAAAAAAGCTAAATCAAAAGAATTTTTAAAAGATTTTGGATATGATTCCATCGGGGATGAAAAAAAACGAAAAACAATTAAAAATACCGGTTATCTTGGCTTAATAGCCCGTGGAATTATTTTCGGAGTTCTGGCTTATATTTTTATCAGAGCAGCCCTGGCATCAAACACTTCCAATATAAAAGGAACAGCTGATGCCTTCTCTTTTTTACAGGAATCTCAATATGGTTCGTGGCTGATGGGATTAGTTGCAGCAGGTTTTGTGTGTTACAGTATATATGTATTTATGCTGGCTAAATACCGAAAATTCAAAGCATGATATTTTGTTAAACCCATACCAAGAACTCGTTAAATCTAATTAAAGGAGTGGTTTTTCTACGTAATTTCGATGGAAATAACCAATAAAAAAAATAATTATGTTAACGATCATTCTAAATATTCTATTACCACCATTGGCTGTTTTTTTAAAACATGGCTTAGGAGTTACTTTTTTAATAAGTTTATTGTTAACCGCCTTGGGCTGGATTCCAGGGGTGATCCATGCCTTCATAGTAAATGGAACAAGATAATTTTAACAACAGCAAATCAAAAAGGTCTGGACTTAAAACCAGACCTTTTTGATTAAAATTAAAAAATTAATTTTCTTTCTCCTCTCTTCTTACAACCTCTTTCTGCCAGTCCCAAGCACTTTTTAATGCTTCATCCAAATGTTTTTCAGTTTTCCAACCTAATTCTTCGTTGGCCTTTTGTGTATCAGCATAGGCAGCAATAATATCTCCTTCCCTTCGGGCCACAATTTTATAAGGTAGTTTTTCGCCGGTTGAGCGTTCAAAAGAATTAATTACCTCTAAAACAGAACTACCTTTTCCTGTTCCCAGGTTGAAGACTTCAAAATTGCTTTTTTCTTTATTTTTATGAAGTCGTTCCAAAGCCACTACATGGGCTTGAGCCAGATCCATGACATGAATATAATCTCTTATACAAGTGCCATCTGGTGTAGGATAATCATCACCAAAAACCGATAGTTCCTTTCTTTTTCCTATGGCGGTTTGCGTAATAAAAGGAATTAAATTTTGGGGAGTACCAATTGGTAGTTCTCCAATTTCAGCGGAAGGATGCGCACCTATGGGATTAAAATATCGAAGAGAAATCGACTTAAAATTCTTGTTTATCTTTGCTGTATCCGTAATGATCTCCTCTCCTATTTGCTTGGTATTTCCATAAGGAGATTCCGCTTTTTTTACCGGGGCGTTTTCAGTAATTGGCAAGCTATCAGCCTGACCATAGACTGTACAAGAAGAACTAAAGATAAAATATGCCTTTTCCTTCAACTGTAACTCCTGCAGCAGATAAATTAAACTCGCAAGGTTATTCTCGTAATACAATAGAGGGTTTTCAACACTTTCTCCCACTGCTTTAGAAGCAGCAAAGTGAATTACTCCTTCTATATCCGGGTATTTTTCAAAAAAATCCTTTACTTCCGATTTATTACGAAGGTCTATATTCTCAAAAATTGGAGTCTTTTGAGTGATTTTGGTTATTCCGGCCAGGACATCTATTGAAGAATTGGACAGGTTATCTATAATAACCACTTCATAACCCTGTTCCAGGAGTGCAACTACCGTGTGAGAACCTATAAATCCAAGTCCACCGGTAACCAATATTTTAGAGCTCATTTTTTAAAATTTTGTTGGTATGCAAATTAATAAAAATGAATTTGTAAAACCCATAGAGCAAATACTAATTCAGAATTAAAAAAAGATTGAACTAAAACTTAATCAAAAAGACCAGAATCTCTATAAAACCTATCTTTGCAATCTAAAAAATATATTATGCCCTTAAAAAAACAAAAAATGGTTTTTAAATATGTGAGTATTCTTGAAGGCCTCTCATTTTTATTATTGCTTTTTATTGCGATGCCATTAAAATATATTTGGGAAATGCCCCAAATGGTACAACAAATAGGTATGGCTCACGGGGTACTTTTTATTGCATATGTAATCGGCGCTATTTGGTTATTTAAACCTCTAAATTGGAGTTTTAAAGAACTCTTAATTATTTTGGGTTGTTCCCTTGTCCCATTTGGGCCTTTTTATGTTGAAAAAAAATATCTCTAAATTATGAACTTATCGGAAGGATTTAAAAACCTAATTTGTCTTTTTGAAACTTTTCTCATTGACCAGGGTGTAAACCCCACAGTCGCCCTTTATTTTAATTTACTCCTCAATCTTTTAATCCTGATCCTTCTGATTATCGGTTTAAATTATCTGATAAAAACATTTGTGATCGAAGCCTTTAAAACCTTCAGTAACAAGACACAAACTACTTTTGACGATTTTCTTATTAAGACAAAGTTTCCTAAATATATAGGTCAGATACTCCCGATTATTATAGTCTATCTCTCGCTACCTTATATTCTAGTGGATTTTCCATTAGCCATTAAAGCATTCTTTTACCTGATAGACATTTATATCATATTACTTATAGTTTGGATTATTAGAAGTCTATTACGGACGACAAAAGGCTATTTGAAAACCTTAGAAAACTTCCAGGATAAACCTGTGGAAAGCTATATACAGGTAGTGATGATCATTGTCTGGCTTTTTGCTTTATTATTTATAGTCGCAGAGCTTACCCAAAAAGATGTTCTTAAATTTATTATTTCTTTGGGTGCGGCCTCTGCCATCCTATTATTAATCTTTAAAGATACTATTTTAGGGTTTGTAGCTTCTATTCAGGTTACTGTTAACGATATAGTGAGAATTGGAGACTGGATTACCTTTAGTAAATATGGTGCCGATGGTACCGTGACTGAAATTACCCTGGCCACAGTTAGAGTTCAGAATTTCGATAATACCTTTACATCCATCCCTACCTACAGTCTAATTTCTGAATCTTTTCAAAACTGGCGGGGGATGCAGGAATCTCCAGGAAGAAGAATTAAACGTTCAATTTTTATTAAGCAGAATTCTGTAAAATTTATCACTCCGGAAGATTTTGAAAAATTTAAAAACATCCAGTTAATTTCAACGTACCTTGAAGAAAGGCAACAAGAAATAAACGAGTATAATAAAACAAATAAAGTGGATACCAAGTTACCCCTTAACGGAAGAAACCAAACGAACTTAGGTATTTTTAGAAAGTATATAGATACTTATTTAAACAATCACTCCGCTGTTCACAAAGAAATGTACATTATTGTGCGACATTTGCAGCCTACGGAACACGGAATCCCTTTAGAGATTCTATGTTTTAGCCGGGATAAACGCTGGGAAAATTTTGAATACATTACTGCGGATATTTTTGACCACGTTATTGCTGCCGTTTCCTTTTTTGATCTTCAATTATTCGAAGCACCCTCGGGAGATGATATTCGAGATTATCTCATTAAAAAAGATACAGTTAACACGCCTGGAAAGAATCTATGAATTAAAACTTGATTTAAAATAAATTAGGCTTAATTACAGCCCTTTTAACTTTTAGATTTCCTTTAAGAATGAAATACGAATTAACGAGTATATTTCAATTCGCTAAACAACTCAAATAAAAATGACATTGAAAGGTTTTCTTCAGGTCTTTGGAATCATAGCCGTTCTGATGACTCTGATTCCATTAATAGCTGCTGACTTTTGGTGGATTCGCATTTTTGATTACTTACATATTCAGTTAACTCTGCTCACCCTTACAGCGATTGCTGCCTATTTTATCAGGTTTGATATAAAACGAGTCGAAGATTATGTCTTTATGGTTGTATTGCTTGGTTGTTTCTTTTTTCAGGTGATTAAGATTTATCCTTATTTTCCACACGATAATTACGAAGTTGGGGAAGTTTCCGAAGAGAATTTTACCAATAAATTTAGTTTATACGCGGCTAACGTATTGCAGAAAAATAAAAATCCAAAAAAGCTTATTGCCGATATTAAAAAACAGAACCCGGATGTTTTACTTTTTACTGAGACCAATACGCGTTGGAAGGAGGATCTATCGGTGATAACTGATACATATCCCTATAAAATTGAAGTTCCTCTGGATAATACCTATGGGATGTTATTTTATTCCCGGCTAAAGCTTAAAAAACCCCGAATTAGTTATTTGGTGGACGACAGTATTCCTTCTATTCATAGTGTTCTTGAATTGAGATCTGGTAAGGACATTATGTTCCATGCGATACATCCCACTCCACCTATGCCCCAGCATAACCCTTCTTCTACTGCAAGGGATGCTGAAATGATGAAAATCGCATTTATGGCAAAGGACTCAAGGCTTCCGGTTGTGGTTGCAGGAGATTTTAACGATGTAGCCTGGTCAGCTACCACAGCACTATTCCAAAATGTTGGAGGTCTATTAAATACCAGGGTTGGGCGTGGTTTCTATAATTCTTTTGATGCCACCAGTTCTATTATGCGATGGTCTCTAGACCATATTTTTGTAACCGAAGAATTTAGAGTGGCCGATTTTAAATTAGGCAGCGACATAGATTCAGATCACTTTCCCATTTATATAGAGCTCAATCTTGAGCCGGATAAAGCTGAAGAACAAAAGCCCAAACCACCGACTAAAGAGGAATTAAAAGATGCGAGAGAGCAAATAAGAAACCTGGAGGAAAAAGCCAAAGAAGAGCTTAAAAAAAAGAATTAAATTAATTTTAGAAGTCTTTTGCGCATTTAAGTAATTATTTACGCTATCTCTTAAATAAAACCCAAAGTAGGCTTGTAGGATAGATTTCCCTAGTTTTCTTTCTAAATTTAATTATTGTTCAACCATAATCTGACTATTTATTTGGCTTAAAAACAGGGGTTTTGGTTTAATAGTATTTAATTTAAAAATTTAGAAGAAACGCATAATGCTGGAGATATCTGAATTATCGGAGAAATCAATTAAACAAATTTTAACAATCCTTGAAGAAGACGGGAAAATAGGGGCTACTCTTCCCGGTGGGGGCTTAATCCATATAGAGGATAATTTACCTTACCTGGTGGTATATCGAAAAAAGCAGAACGATATTGGTACCGAGAGAATAATTATTAGTGAGGCTTCCTATTTACTTATTGGGGATAAGTTTTTTGAAGCTTACCAGAAACTGATATACGCCCTTTCCGATAAGCTGTCTTCAGATTTTAAATCTTATATGATTTTTGAGATTTATACAGGTGAACCAAACAATTGTTTCACAATAAAAGCGCCTGCACAAAAATTACCAACCTCGGTAAAGGTTTTGGAAAGAGAACTTAATAAAATAAATGAATCCTTTTCTGGACTTTATTTAAAAGCTGAAATTAAAGATACCCCTAATCGTCAAAAAGAGGGCGATCAGGAACTTTTAAGCATTGAGGAAGCAAAAAAATCAGGAGCTGTAATCGTAGGTCTTGAAATTCCACCGGTTTACCGTGATGAGAATAATGAACTCTACCCTGTTTTCCTCAGAGAGTTTAAAGATTATCTTATAACCTGTATTCATAAGGCGATTTTTGATTATGTTAGGGTTCAAACCACCAGTGGCGTAGGAAGTTATTTGGCTCTGGGACGAAAGCACCTTAAAGAAAAAGTATTCGAAGTAGATAAAGCTTTGGCCAAAATAGAGCGTTCTTATCAGTTTTTATGGTTGGTCTCGCCTGCGAATATCCAAGATATTAAAAACACTTTTTTTGAAAGTAACTACGAAAAAGTATTAGACTACCACTATCGCTTGCTTCCAATAGATCCGGATCTTTTAAAAAGAGAACTTTATAATCTTAAAATTGAAGAAATAGACGATCCGGCGATGTCGCATATTTTCAGGGAAAAGCGGGAAGAGCTGGATCAGCAAATTACTATGTTAAGTGAGCGAGGGACCTCTAATTTCTTTTATAATAGTATCCGGCTTTACAAAGGCTTAAGCCCGAAATTAAGTCAGGAAGCAGGAAAAATACTACGGGAAGTAGATGAAGCTGAAACCTCTGGAAATACAGAAATAATAGATGCTAAAGGCTTTAGTAGTCTTGCCCGTCGGGAGTTCGATTATTTTGCAGAACAGGACAAAAATTTCAAAAGTAAAGTTCACATCCGAAAAGACGTGAATATTATGATGGTTAACAATGGTGAATTATATGTGCCAGCGGATTATAACATGAATAAAACAGAGGCCACAGCACTTATTCAACACGAAGTAGGAACTCATGTGCTTACCCATTACAACGGAACACGTCAACCTTTAGAGTTACTCAGTAGTGGGCTTGCCGACTATGATCCACTTCAAGAAGGACTTGCAGTGATGTCTGAATATTTAGTAGACGGGCTTACAGCTAATAGGTTACGAACGCTTGCCGGAAGGGTAATTGCGGGATCTGCTTTAATGGAAGGAGCCGAGTTTCCACAACTTTTCAGATTACTAAAAATGGATTATGGATTTTCTGCCGAAAGAGCATTTAATATTACTTCCAGAATTATGCAGGGAGGTGGATTTCTGAAAGATATTATTTATCTAAAAGGCTTGGTACAGCTTCGTGACCATCTTCAAAATGGAGGGGAATATGAACCTTTACTAGCTGGAAAATTCGGATTAAAACACACCAAAATTATTGAAGAGTTAACCGAAAGAAAAGTATTAAAAACTGGCGCATTGCGTCCAAGTTATTTATTAACCGAGAATATTACCAACAAATTAAACCTAATCAGAGAGGGATTACCCCTATCACAAATGATAACAAAATGAAGATTTGCTTTGTATTAAACGATATTGAAAATGAGAGCTGTGGAACATCGGTAATGTTAATGACCACTGCCCACGCTCGGGGCCACGAAGTGTATGCTATGGGGGTTGGTGATTTCAACTTCCACCATGATGCTCCTATAAGTATAAATAGTACTCAAGTGCCTAAAAACACAAAAACAAAATCTCCTAAAAAGTTTCTGGAAGCTTTACAGAGTTCCAAAGCCAGAAAAAAGAGAATTCAGTCAACAAAACTGGACGTGCTTTTTATTAGGAATAATCCTACAGAAGAGGATTCTGGCCGGGAATGGGCAGAGCAAGCGGGAGTTGCTTTTGGAAGAATGATGCAGCAACAGGGAGTTTTAGTGTTGAATGATGCCTATGCCCTATCCCATGCCTTTATTGATAAACTTTATTTTGAAGAACTTCCTCAGGAAATAAAGCCAGATTCTTTAATAACCAGAAACAAGGAAGATATTTTGAGGTTTTGGGAAAAGAACAATAAGAAAATTGTTTTGAAGCCTTTAGAAGGATCCGGGGGCCAAAACGTTTTTCTTATTGATGAAAATGAAAAAAACATCAACCAGATAATTGAAACCATTAGTCAGGATGGTTATGTTATAGCTCAGGAGTTCCTTCCAGCCGTAAAAGATGGGGATGTTAGAATTATTCTAATGAATGGTCGCGTTATGGTAAAAGATGGTAAGCAGGCCATTATCAGGCGTGTAAGTGGGGAAGGTGAATTTCGGAGTAATTTCGCATTGGGTGCCACTGCAGATAGTAGCGACCTTACCCCGGAAATGCAACGAATTGTAGATCTGACCGCTCCCAAGCTAATCCGTGACGGTCTTTTTTTCGTTGGTCTTGATGTGGTAAAAGATAAACTTATTGAAATCAATGTTTTGAGCCCCGGAGGCATGGAGCATTTTAAGGATATTGGTTTACCGGATTTCACTGGTACCGTAATAGAAGCAATTGAACGTAAGGTGGAATATAAAGTGCTTTACGGCCATCAATTTGATAACAGGGAAATCGCCTGTATGGAATAAGAAGAATAGAAAAAATACATTATGAGTAATCCATCAAACAAAAATATTCCCAGAATAATTGGGAAGTATACCAGTAATAATAAAGGACCTTTACTTTTTGTAACTGCAGGAATTCACGGCAACGAGCCTAGTGGAGTAAAAGCTTTGGAAGAAGTATTTAAACAGCTGGAAAAAACCAAACCAATAATTGAAGGGACTATAGTTGGGGTATCCGGTAATCACAAAGCCCTTAACCTGAACAAGCGTTATATAGATGAGGACCTTAACCGCGTTTGGACTAAAGAAAATATTGAACAAAAAAAATCCATAACCCACGAACAAAAAGAAATGTGGCAGATCATAGAGATCTTAAACCAATTTCCGGAAAAAGATTTCACCAAACGGTACTTCTTGGACTGCCACACGACTTCATCGGCAAGTTTACCCTATGTTTCGGTTCAGGAAGTAAATGATAATGATATGTGGGCGCACAATTTTCCCACCTATATCGTACGCGGATTTAGCGATATCATTACCGGAGATATAGATCATTACTTAAGCCGAATAGGCATGACCGGCTTTGTATTTGAAGCCGGACAACATGAAGATAAAACTTCAGTTGAAAATCACGAAGGGGTTATCTGGCTGGCCCTAAAGGAGGCTTGCAAACTAGATATTTCAAAAATTCAAACCTACCCTGAATGTGTAACCCGTTTTACAGAAAAGAATGCTCCGGCACAAAAAACTTTCGAACTGGTACATCGTCAAGGACTTAAAGACTCTGATGTCTTTGAGATGCAACCGGGATATGAGAATTTTCAGAAAATTAAAAAAGGAGAACTTCTCGCAAAACACAATGGCAAAGAAGTCAAAAGCCAATGGGAGGGCAGGATTTTTATGCCGCTTTATCAGGCTCAGGGAAATGATGGATTTTTTGTTATTCAGGAAGTTGAAAGCAGATAATCTTTTGGAAAACTTTAGAGACCTCTCAGGGAATTTTTCTACCTGTGAGGTCTTTTCGAATAGTTATCAAAGATTACTTTTTTACAATCCCGATAAGTTGGCCGGTTTCACAATTTAAACGTACATATTCATTATGATTTAGACCATACTTATATTTGGGCACCCTATAATCTCCAATTCCATTGCCCCAGGAACGAATCATAATAAGTTCCGTGCCATCTTTGGGATCTAACATCGGACTTTTACAGGTGTTTTCTTCAAAAAACATACCTTTTGCCAGGGTGAATTTTGCAGGAGCATCTTCAGGTTGTCTTATGATGTCATCTGAATCGGGTTCCATTATAGATCCGCATGCTATTAGCAGGCAAGCTAATAGCACAATTAAAACTTTTGCTTTCATATTTTCTGATTTAGTGTATTAAATTTAAGAAAATCAGAAATCAGTTTTTAATTTTATTTATAGCATTAATTTTCTACAAATTCTAAGCAAACCGGTGACATTACTTCGATTGGAAGTAAGTGTTCTTCCAATTCCCCGGATTGGAAATTAATTTTAAAACTACTTATTGTTGAAGTGTCCTGATTTGCGGCATACAGGAATCTTCCATCAGGAGAAATAGCAAAATTTCTTGGAGTCTCCCCTTTTGTGAGATAATGTCCAATCGTACTTAATTTTCCGGACTTTTGATCTACTTTAAAAGCAGCGATACTATTATGACCACGGTTAGAAGTGTAAAGGAATTTTCCAGAGGGATGCAAATGGATATCTGCTCCTGAATTTTTCCCTTCAAAATCTTTGGGCAAACTTGAAATATTCTGAATAAGGCTTAGATTACCATCTTCTTCCACTTTAAAGACGCTAACTGTAGAATTTAGTTCATTCATTGAAAAAGCGAAATGCTCATCATTTGACAAGGTGAAATGCCGTGGACCGGAGCCTTTTTCTAATTCAATAAATGGTTTTTGGTTTTGTTCCAACCTACCGGATTGCGCATTAAAATTGTAGATCCAAATTTTATCATTTCCCAAATCTGCTATATATGCAGTTTTATTTTCGGAAGAAAGTGTTACTGAATGGGCGTGGGATTTTTCAGGATTTTCTAATTGTATTTTTTGATGTTTGGTCAGCTCGCCATTCTTTCCTCTTTTGTAAACCATAACTACACCACCCATATAATTGGAAACAAAAACATAATTTCCATTTTTGTCAATTTCAATATGGCAGGGTGCAAAACTTTCGGTAGAGAGTTTTCCTACTTCCTCAAGGCTATGATCCTCATTTCTCTTGTAGGAATAAATAAAACCTGAGTGGGCATCTCCACTCCCAAGTTCACTTACCGCATAAAGGTTTTTTCCATCGGGAGAGGTTTTTACAAAACTGGGGTTTGTAATTTCAGCAACAGTTTTTTTTGGTAGCAAACTTCCATTTTCGGGATCTTGCATGGCTAAGAATATCCCATTGGCTTTTCCATCTACATGACCTTCCTTCTTAGTATATGTTCCGATATACATAGGATTTTTAGCATTTTGAGCAGCACAGTTTCCAGTGATGAGCACCACCAGGCTAATTAAAGTAAATCTTATCATATTCATAATAGCGTTAAAGCCAGTTTTTTCGTTTAAAATAATAAATCATCAGAATAAATATAGTGATCATAATTCCCCAAAGTACGAAATAGCTATATTTCCATTGAAGCTCTGGAATGTACTCAAAATTCATTCCGTAAATACCGGCAATAAAGGTCAGGGGAATGAATATAGAAGCCATTATGGTTAATACCTTCATCACCTCATTCATTTTATTGCTAATGGTTGTCATATACATATCCATAAGTCCCCAGGCCATCTCACGATACAGATCTATATTTTCCGAAACCTGCAGAATATGATCGTGTAGATCGTTTATATAGTTTTTGGTTCTTGTTTTTATAAGATCATTTTCCAAATTTTGAAATCTTGAAATCACTTCTTTAAGAGGGAAAACTGCCCGTCTAACTCTTAGGATAGACCTTTTGAGTTCCTGTATCTCATAAGTAATATCATCGCTTGGCTGACTTTCAAATAACTGTTCTTCCAAATTTTCTACTTTCTCACTCAGCTCATCTACAACAAGGAAATAATGATCAACAATAGCATCTAGAAGGGCAAAAACCAGGTAATCTGAACCATTGGTACGGATGCGACCATATGCCTTTTCCAGCCTCCCACGTACGCCATCAAAAACATCACCACCGGCTTCCTGAAAGCTTAAAACGTAGTCCTTACCTAAAACAAAACTTATATGCTCATTGACCAACTGGCCATTCTGGTAATAAAGCATTTTTGCAACGATAAATAAATAGTCTTCATACTCATCTATTTTTGGACGTTGGGTGGTATTAACTATGTCTTCAATGATTAAAGGATGAAGATCGTAATATTTACCAAGTTTTTCGATTTCCTCAGTATTGCTTAAGCCGTCAATATTAAACCAGGTTATTCGATCCTCGGCTTCAAATTTAAAAGCATCTTCAGGTGAGGAGGAAGTAAACTTTTCATAATTATCTTTATTGTAATCTATAACTTCAAGCTTGGTTTCACTGGATTCTTTTTTTCCAACATAAGTTACCGTTCCCGGCGGCTGGTTGACAGATTTCATCTTGGGCCTAAGGAAATTTTTGGTTAATTTTTTTACCATTGTCTTTTTTTGTAGGTCTAAAGGTAGCAAAGTTTTGTTTTTTAGGAATAATTAAAATCTAATCAAGCGGGTTATTTAAGTTAGTATAAAAATCGACAGAATCAAATCCTGATTACAAAATTATTTGGATTTCATTTTATTAATAAACCTGAGACTGATCATATTTTGAGTTTAAAAAAGGCCATAATTTTAGGGAACTGTACCAATTGACATATTCTCTAGAACCAGGTTACTATGAAAAAATCCCACCTTGATACCTACCTGCTATTGCCAATTAAAAATTTTATTGAGAAAAAAACTTCTGTTGGTTTACTACTCATCTTCTCTGCCTTGCTGGCCATGCTCGTGGCAAATTCTCCCCTTGCTGATGCTTACCACAATCTCTGGAAACAATACATTCATATTGGAGTAAACGAATTTGTTATAAAGAAAAATCTGCTTCACTGGATTAACGACGGCCTGATGTCGATTTTCTTTTTTATGATTGGTCTGGAATTAAAACGAGAAATTTTACAGGGTGAACTTTCAAGTTTTAATAAAGCTATACTTCCAGTTGGAGCAGCCCTGGGAGGAATGCTTTTTCCCGCACTTATTTATTACTATTTTAATTCCGGTTTGGATTCTGTTTCGGGCTGGGGTATTCCCATGGCAACGGATATCGCCTTTGCCTTAGGTATTCTTTTCTTACTCGGAGATCGCGTTCCTTTACCTTTGAAAATTTTTTTAACGGCCATTGCAATTGTAGACGATCTTGGTGCAGTATTAATCATTGCATTCTTTTATACCTCAGATATTTCTGTACAAAGTCTCGCCATGGCCAGTGTATTTTTACTCATCCTGGCAACAGCCAACCTCATCGGAATTAGAAATACACTTTTTTATGCGGTTATGGGAATAGGTGGGTTATGGTTAGCCATTTTACTTTCTGGTGTTCACGCTACCATTGCAGCTGTTTTGGCCGCTTTTGCTATTCCAAATACCAAACGTATCAATACGCCTTTGTTCCTTCGAAAAACTAAACTAATATCCTATGAAATTCAACAGGAATTTAGAAGTAAAAAGAAAAACCCAAAAGAAGCTGAAGAACGAATTACCCATAACATAGAAAAATTCTCATCATTAACCGAGGATGCCACTCCCCCACTTCAGCGCTTAGAGCACGCTCTTTATCCATTTGTTAGTTTTGTGATCTTACCAATCTTTGCCTTCGCTAATGCAGGAGTTAGCTTCGAAAAAGCTTCTTTTGATGGAATGCTAAGTACGGTAAGTATTGGTGTGATTTTAGGGCTTATTTTTGGAAAATTTGTGGGTATTGTGTTATTCTCAAGACTTTTGGTTTGGTTTAAAATTGCAGCACTTCCCCATAAAGTGAAATGGAAGCATGTCTATGGCATTGGTTTTCTTGGGGGCATAGGTTTCACCATGTCCCTATTTATTACCGAACTCGCCTTTAAAAATGAAAATTATTTAGCCCAAGCAAAAACCGGAATTTTTTTAGCCTCCCTTCTTGCCGGTATAGTTGGATACTTCTATTTGCGAAAAATTGGTAATGGAAATTAATTTTTCCGGAAGCTGACCCTGGTCATATTATCTTAAGCTAATTTCCTGAAAATTTGTAACCAAATATGCTAGTATGGACAGTTGTTTTCACTGTGGTGAAAAATGTAAGGAGGAACTCATAATTTTTCAGGAAAAGGTTTTCTGTTGTAATGGTTGCAAAACTGTTTTTGAGATTTTAGTTGAAAGTAATCTTACATATTATTATGAGCTTCAGGAAAAACCAGGAATCTCCCCTGGTGCTTCTGAGATGAAATTTGATTTTCTGGATAATTCAGAAATAGTTGAAAAGTTGCTAGAATTCAATGAAAACAAGAACCAAATCGTCTCTTTTTTAATTCCATCAATGCATTGCAGTTCCTGTATATGGGTTTTGGAAAATTTAGGAAAACTTAACCAGGGGATAAAGTACTCACAAGTAGATTTTCCCAAGAAAACAGTTCGGATTAATTTTTCTTCGGACAAAATAAATCTTAAGGAACTCGTATATCTTCTAAGTAGGATTGGTTATGAACCTTATATTTCTCTGAAAGATTATGATGAAAAAAACCATAAAATAGACCGAAGCTTAATCTATAAATTAGGAGTTGCCGGATTTGCTTTTGGCAATGTTATGTTTCTTTCCTTTCCCGAGTATTTCGAAGTCAAGGAATTCTGGCTTGAGCAATTTAAACATTTGTTTCGATGGTTAATGTTCGCATTTTCCCTTCCTGTAGTATTCTATAGCGGATCTGATTATTTTATTTCTGCCTTCAAAGGTTTGCGCGCTAGAATTTTAAATATAGATGTTCCCATTGCCATGGGAATCGCCGTGCTTTTTATTAGGAGTTCCACTGAAATTCTATTTGATCTCGGCACTGGTTTCTTTGACAGTCTTACCGGATTGGTTTTCTTTCTTCTTCTAGGGAAATTCTTTCAACAAAAAACCTATTCCTATTTATCTTTTGAGCGGGATTATAAATCATATTTCCCAATGGCAGTTACAAGATTAGGTACTAATACCTCCAGGGAAACTACAGAAGAGCAAGTGCAAGTTTATAAGGTAAAGCCAGGTGACCGTATTTTAATAAGAAATGCGGAATTGATCCCAATCGATTCTGTTTTGATTAAGGGCATGGCGAATATAGATTACAGTTTTGTGACCGGTGAGGCTGAAGTGGTTAAAAAAGAATCCGGTGAAACACTTTATGCAGGTGGTCGCCAGCAAGGAGGAATGTTAGAAATTGAAGCTATAAAAGCCATAGATCAAAGTTATCTTACTAGACTCTGGAGTAATGAGATCTTTAAAAAAGATAAAAGGGGACAATTTCAAAATTTAATCAATCAGATAAGTAAAAGATTCACAGCAGGAGTTTTAAGCATAGCTTTTTTGGCCACAATGTTCTGGCTTTTTTACGACCCTTCCAAAGCGCTAAATGTTTTCACAGCAATTCTAATAATAGCCTGTCCGTGCGCCCTTGCTCTAGCTACCCCATTTACCCTTGGAAATTTACTGCGCATCTTTGGAAGGAATAAATTCTACCTAAAGGAAGCCGGTGTCATTGAACAAATTGCAAAAATTGATTGCCTTGTTTTTGATAAAACCGGCACGATTACTTCTAATAAAAAAACCGAAGTTTACTATGAAGGTTTAAAACTTAATGCTTTTGATAAACAATTACTCAGCAGTAGTTTAAGGGCTTCAGGTCATCCTCTTAGCATGCAACTTTACCAGATTCTGGAGAAGAATAAAATCCTGAGTTTAGATGAATTTAAAGAGTATTCCGGGAAAGGAATTAGCTCAGCAGGCAATGGCAGTAAAATGAAAATTGGCTCTGCTTCATTTGTAAAAGAAAGTGCTTGTGATACTAAAGAATTTAATAAAACTACGGTTCACATAAGTAGTAATAATGAATACAAAGGCTGTTACATTTTTAAAAATTCTTACCGAGAAGGCCTGGTTGATTTGTTTAGAAAATTAGGAGATAGCAAAGAGCTTTTTATTCTTTCAGGAGATAATGATGGAGAAAGGGAAAAACTTGAAAATATGTTGCCGATGAAAACTAAATTTCATTTCAACCAGCAGCCCGAGGATAAGCTTAATTTTATAAAGAAACTTCAACAAGAAGGAAAATCTGTAATGATGATTGGCGATGGGCTTAATGATGCTGGGGCCCTTGCACAAAGCGATGTGGGCATTTCAGTTTCTGAAAATATCAATGTTTTTTCCCCGGCTTGTGACGGTATCCTCGAGGCTTGCAATCTTACCAGTTTGAATGAATATTTTAAACTTTCAGAAAAAGGCGTGAAAATTATCAAGTGGAGTTTTGTGTTGAGCCTTTGTTATAACATCGTAGGACTTGCTTTTGCAGTCAGTGGAAACTTAATGCCGGTAATTGCCGCTATTTTGATGCCACTGAGTTCTATTAGTATTGTGACTTTTACAACCCTGGCCACAAATCTTGCTGGGAGAAAATTTAAACCTTTAGTGAGCAAAACCTGATCTAGATCATATTTTAAACTTTAACACAGTTTTAAGTTTGTCGAAATAATCAAAAATACAATGAACATTATTTACCTCTTGCTTGCTTTAAGTATCCTGGTTGCTCTCATCTTTTTTATCGCCTTTATTTTTTCGGTTAAAAAAGGACAGTATGACGATGTATATACTCCATCAGTAAGGATGCTTTTTGATGATGAATTAGTCAGGTCAGATAAATCGGATTCCACCAAAAACAAGAAATCGAATTAACTATGGAAATAGAACAATTTCATTACGATAACAAGATCGTAAAAAAGTTTACTATGGCTACCATTTTCTGGGGCATTGTAGGTATGAGTATAGGCCTTTTACTGGCCCTTATGTTTTTGTTTCCCAATATAACCGATGGAATTTCTTGGTTAAGTTTTGGTCGTTTAAGGCCTTTACATACCAACGCGGTCATCTTTGCTTTTGTTGGAAATGCAATTTTCGCCGGGGTTTATTATTCAACGCAGCGCTTGCTGAAGGCCCGAATGTATAGTGATTTTTTAAGTAATTTCAACTTTTGGGGGTGGCAGGCTATTATCGTTTCCGCTGCGATCACACTCCCAATGGGTTTTACAAGTTCTAAAGAATACGCAGAACTTGAATGGCCAATAGATATTGCTATTACATTGGTTTGGGTTGCCTTTGGGGCCAACCTTATAGGTACTATGATCAAAAGAAGGCAACGGCATTTGTATGTTGCTATTTGGTTTTATTTGGCCACATTCGTAACCGTAGCGGTTCTTCATATTTTTAACAATATTGAAATTCCAGTGAGTGCCTTTAAGAGCTATTCGGTATATTCAGGTGTTCAGGATGCTTTGGTACAATGGTGGTACGGACATAATGCGGTGGCATTTTTTCTTACAACTCCATTCCTAGGTTTAATGTATTATTTTGTTCCCAAGGCTGCCAACAGACCGGTTTATTCTTACCGACTGTCTATTATCCATTTCTGGTCGCTGATTTTTATTTATATCTGGGCTGGACCTCACCATTTATTATATTCAACTTTACCGGACTGGGCACAAAACCTGGGGGTAGCATTTTCGGTAATGCTATTGTTTCCTTCCTGGGGAGGTATGATCAATGGACTTCTAACCTTACGGGGTGCTTGGGATAAAGTACGAACTGATCCTGTTCTTAAATTTTTCGTAGTGGCTATTACTGGTTACGGGATGGCTACATTTGAAGGACCAATGCTATCGTTGAAAAATGTAAATGCAATAGCACACTTTAGCGACTGGATTATTGCCCATGTACACGTTGGTGCTTTAGCCTGGAATGGGTTCTTAACTTTCGGGATGGTATACTGGTTAGTACCTAGATTATTTAAAACAAAACTATATTCTATAAAGTTGGCCAATGCACATTTCTGGATAGGAACTCTGGGAATCATCATATATACATTACCATTGTATGTTGCCGGATTTGTTCAAGCTTCTATGTGGAAACAATTTAATCCTGACGGAACCCTTACCTATGGGAATTTTCTGGAGACTGTAACTTCTATAATGCCCATGTATTGGATGCGAGCAATAGGTGGTAGTTTATATATTATTGGAGCCTTTATTTTACTTTATAATATTGTTAGAACGGTAAGACAGGGAAGCGCGGTTGAAGATGAACTGGCTGAAGCAGCGCCACTTCAAAAAGTAACACGAAAAAGAACTTCAGGGGAAGCCTACCATTCCTGGCTGGAAAGAAGACCTGTGAAACTTACCATTTTTGCAACTATAGCGATTCTAATAGGTGGAATTGTTCAAATTGTACCTTCTTTAATGGTAGATGAATATGTACCGGTTATTTCCAGTGTAAAACCCTATACGCCATTAGAGTTAGAGGGTCGGGATATCTATATTCGTGAAGGTTGTGTTGGTTGCCATTCACAAATGATTAGACCATTTAGGAGTGAAGTAGAACGCTATGGTGAATACTCTAAAGCTGGAGAATATGTTTACGATTATCCTTTCTTATGGGGCAGCAAGCGTACCGGGCCTGATCTTATGCGTGTTGGCGGAAAGTATTCCGATAACTGGCACCTAAATCATATGTACGATCCACAGAGTACTTCGGCAGGTTCTATTATGCCGTCATACAAATGGTTAATTACCGATGAACTTGACAAAAGCGATACCCAAAAGAAGATGAGAGTCCTTAAAAAGTTAGGTGTACCCTATACTTTAGAGGAAATTGAAAATGCACAGCAGTGGATGGCAGATCAGGGTACTCAAATTGAGAAAAACTTATATGCAGATCCAGACTTCGTTAAGACATATGAAGCTGAAAAAGAATTTGCGGAGCAAAATGATACCGAGTTTGTAGCAATGCGAAACCGTGAAATAGTAGCCCTTATCGCTTATTTACAGCGCCTGGGAACTGATATTAAAGTAAACGATATAGAAGTTTCAAAAACTAAAAATAACTAAGCATGTTCAAATTTGTAAAAGGCCACATGGAAAGTATAGACGGCGTGATGATCTATCCGTTAATTTCCCTTCTTATTTTCTTTATTTTTTTTGTAGTGCTTTTTGTCTGGGTAATTACTGCTGAAAAAAAGAATATAGATGAGGTAAGCAAATTACCATTAGACACTAACCCATTAAATGAGGAATTATGAAAATTATATCTTATTTAAGAATTGCCGGATTTTTAATTCTCGCCCTGATTTTAATTGAACTTACGGTAGAATCAAAAAGCGGTTGGGCCATTGAGCAATATCCGGTTATTTGGTGGATTTTAGTAGTAGTAATCGTTTTTGCTTTGGCTATAGAAATTTCTATTACTGCTTTAGAAAATACGGTTTACAGAAGTTTAAAGCCTGATGCACAGGCGCGTTACACAAAACTGCTAGCTGAAAATGCTGAAAAACAGTTTTCAGGCTTGAAAAAGTTTTATAAGAAAATGTTGAATCAAAAGCCTGTAGAAAAAGAGCAGGAGATTCTTTTAGATCATAATTACGATGGCATCAAGGAACTGGATAACGATCTTCCCTCATGGTGGCTTTATGGTTTTTACATAAGTATCTTATTTGCCTTTGTATATATGGCTTATTACCACATTTTTGATGGGGAGACCCAGCGAGAAGAATATCTGGCTGAAATTACAGAAGCTAAGGAAGAAATTGAAGCTTACAAAGCTGCTCATCCAGATCTTATTGATGCTTCTTCTGTAGAACTTTTAACTAAAGCCTCGGATCTCCAATCCGGAGAGGAAATTTTCATGACCAGTTGTATGGCTTGTCACCGAGCTGATGGTGGTGGTGCTATTGGACCTAACCTTACCGATAAGCACTGGATCTTAGGCGGAGGAATCAGTAATGTTTTCCAAACAATTTCTGAGGGTGGCCGTGATGGAAAAGGAATGGTCGCCTGGAAATCCGAATTAAATGCAAAAGAAATTGCGCAAGTAGCCAGTTATGTTTTAAGTCTTCAGGGCAGCAATCCTGTAGATCCTAAAGCTTCCGAAGGCGAAGTTTGGGAAGCTGGAAAAGAGTAAATTAATTTTAAGAAAAGAAGGTTTTGGGTAATAAAGAAGAATTCAGGGATACCATTGCCACGGCGGACGATAAGGGTAAAAGATTATGGGTTTTCCCAAAGAAACCTTCAGGAAGATTTTATGAATATAGAAAATATGTTAGTTATGTATTGCTCATAATACTTTTTGCCGCTCCATTTGTTAAAATAAACGGTAACCAGTTTATGATGTTCAATATTTTGGAAAGGCGTTTTAATATTTTTGGATTTCCTTTTTGGCCACAGGATTTTCACATTTTTGTAATTATGATGGTTATAGGGGTAGTTTTTATCATTCTCTTTACCGTTGCCTTCGGAAGGATTTTTTGTGGTTGGTTCTGTCCCCAGACCATTTTTATGGAAATGGTTTTCCGCAGAATAGAATACTGGATTGAAGGAGACCGTGGTAAACAAATGCGCCTAGAAAAACAGGATTGGAACGCCGAAAAAATTAGAAAACGTTCTCTTAAATGGTTTTTATTCTTTATCATCTCTTTTCTGATTGCAAATGTCTTCCTGGCTTATTTAATGGGGAGTGACCGGCTTATTCAATATGTGACCGACGGTCCATTAAATCATTTGAGCACTTTTATATCCTTATTGATTTTTACGGCAGTTTTCTATTTTGTATTCGCCTGGTTCCGAGAACAGGTTTGTGTAATTGCCTGTCCCTACGGAAGGCTCCAAGGTGTTTTATTAGACAATAAATCTATTGTTGTTGCGTACGATCATAAGCGCGGAGAAAAGAAAAAAGGAAGGGCTAAGTTTAAAAAGAACGAAGATCGTAGTGCAGCTGGGAAAGGCGATTGTATAGATTGTTTTCAATGCGTTCAGGTTTGCCCCACAGGAATAGATATCAGAAACGGCACACAACTCGAATGTATCAACTGCACCGCTTGCATAGATGCCTGCGATAATATGATGGAGGCTGTAGATTTGCCGAAAGGCTTAATTAGGTATGCCAGCGAAGAAAATATTGAAAAGAAGGCAAAATTTAGAATTACTCCCAGACTAAAGGGTTACAGCATCGTTTTAGGAATTTTAACCGCAGTCTTAGTTGGAATATTATTTATAAGAAGTGACGTTGAAGCAAGGATTTTAAGATTACCGGGGCAATTGTATGAACGAAAGGCAGAAAATATTATAAGCAATGTATATACCTATAAATTAGTTAATAAAACTACGGCTGATTTTGAAGATATTGAATTCAGATTATTATCCCATCGGGGAAAAATTATGCCGGTAAAGCAATCAAATATATTGGTGCCTGGACAAGAATTAACTGAAGGCACTTTATTTATAGAAATACATACTGCAGCCCTGGAAGAAGAAAAAGAAAGATTAAAGATTGGTATTTACAGCGGAGAACGATTAATAGAAACAACCAGCACAATGTTTATGGGGCCGCGTAGTTTTAATTAAAATTAGAAAAGATGAAAATAAACTGGGGAACAGGAATTGTAATTGGAATGGTGCTTTTTATTAGCTTCATAATGTTTTTGGTCATCAATATGCTCACTGATAAAAAGTTCGACCACGATTTGGTCACTGAGGATTATTATAAAAGAGAATTACATTATCAGGATGAAATTAATGCAGAAACCAATGCGTTTGCTTTAGAAAAGAATATTAGTGATCACAGGGCAAAAAATGGTTGGATTATTGAATTTCCAAAGAATCTTGAGCTTTCTAAAATTTCAGGAAATATAAATTTCTATCGTCCATCAAATCAAAAATTAGATTTTAATATTCCATTGAACCTCAAAGCACATCAGGTGCTTATACACGATGATAAATTGGTTAGTGGACGATGGAATATTAATATTCACTGGAAATATGAAGGGAAACCTTATTTGTATAAAAACGAAATAGTTTACTAAATGTTGATATCGGCATTAATATTTGGACTTCTGGGAAGTTTTCATTGTGTAGGTATGTGTGGTCCGATTGCATTTTTATTGCCGGTAGACCACAAGAATGAACTTAAAAAACTTGGCCAAATCACCTTATACCATCTTGGACGATTAAGCTCTTACTCGATCATCGGATTTTCATTTGGATTGTTAGGCAGGAGTTTGAGATTGTTTGGGCTTCAGCAGCAGCTTTCTATACTAGTGGGAGTTTTAATGATTTTAGTAATCCTTATTCCATATAAAACTCTTAATAAATACAATGGCTCAAGACCTATTTTCAAAATGGTTTCCAAAATAAAAAGCAATCTTGGAAGACAGTTAAAACAAAAATCTCCTGATACTTTTTATACTATTGGTTTTCTAAATGGTTTTCTTCCTTGCGGACTAATCTATATGGCAGTTTTTGGTGCCATTGCTTCGGGGACGGCCTTAGAAGGTAGTTTATATATGGCAGTTTTTGGTCTGGGAACAATTCCGTTGATGACCGCTGCAATTTATCTTGGTAATTTTATCAACCTTAGTTTACGCTCTAAAATTAGAAAAGCGGTACCGGTTTTTGTAGTGCTTATTGGATTGCTATTTGTACTAAGAGGAATGGGGCTTGGAATCCCATATCTGTCTCCCCGGGAAATGACTCCAGAAATCACAGCAGCCAAGCGCTGCCATTAACTTAAAGTATATTGTAATGAAATTATTAGACACTATTGGATTGGTGAACTGGGAAATGGGAAGTTTCCTTATCGCGATGTTTTTTGTTGTTTGTGCCGGCCTGGTTCTTATCGTTTTGAATATGATAAATAGCGGGAATGATAAAGAATAAAAGTTGATTTGAAAATAAAATACAAAGTAATAAAAGAAACAGTCCGACAGAAACATTCCTGCCGGTCTGTTTACATTCCCGGTTTCCTTTTACACGGTCATGGAAAATAATTGGGTATTTGGTTTTTCTGCCTGCATTTTTAAATCGAAGGCCATACAAATGTTCCTTACAAATGGTCTCCCTTTTTCAGGAATTGATAATCCCGTATCTGAGAAGATGACAAGATCATCAGCTTCCATTTCTCTTAGTTTAATAAGCACCTCGGGTAATTCCTCAAAATATTCTTCAGGGTCTTTCCAACTTGTTTCTAAACGGCACATTAGATTGAGAATATGCTTCCTAATAATTAGATCTTTATCGCTTAAAATGTGCCCGCGAAAAATAGGAATAATTCCTTGTGAAATAAGATTTTGATAGGATGCTAATGATTTTTCATTTTGAGCAAATCCATACCAGCTATCACTTATGGCCGAAACACCTAGACCAATCATTGACGATCCTGAAGATGTAGTATACCCCATAAAGTTTCTATGTAGGCTTTTTTCTTCTGCAGCCTTATATAGAGAATCTGTTTTAAGAGCAAAATGATCCATTCCTATTTCTATATAACCGGCTGCTTCTAACATTTGCTTTCCTGTTTCGTACATTTCCCTTTTTTCATTAGCAGTCGGAAGATCTGAATCCTTAAAGCCGCGTTGTCCATTTCCTTTTATCCAAGGGACATGCGCATAACTGTAAAATGCAATCCGGTCCGGCATTAGTAATTTGGTCTTTTGTATGGTTTCAATTATATCTGTTTTTGTTTGAAATGGTAAACCAAATATGATATCGTGACCAACCGATTTAAACCCAGCCTGCCTTGCCAGTTCTGTTGCATTCTTTACATTTATAAAAGGCTGTATTCGATGTATTGCTTTTTGAACCTTTTCATTATAATCCTGGACTCCATAACTTACACGCTTAAAATTAAGTTCGGCAAGGGTTTCTAAATGTTCCTTGGTAGTATTATTAGGATGTCCCTCAAAACTTAATTCTGTTGCACAATCTCGGTGAGCCTTACGGAAAAGCATTTTCAATAAAAATTTAAGATTTTCAGGAGCAAAGAAAGTAGGTGTTCCTCCCCCAAGATGCACTTCCCGAATTATAGGTTTTTCACCCAGTATTTCAAGGTAAAGATCCCATTCCCTCAATAAACTTTCTATATATGGAGATTCAACTTCATGGTTTTTTGTAATTCGTTTATTGCATCCACAAAACGTGCATAAGCTCTCACAAAACGGCAAATGAATATAAAGGCTAATCTCCTTATTTTTATTAAAACTACGGATTAAACTTTTTTTCCACCCTGACAAAGAAAATCTTGTTCCATCCCAGTATGGAACAGTTGGGTAACTGGTGTACCTGGGCCCAGGTACGTTATATTTATTGATTAGATTTGAGGACATAGGCTTAAGTTTTTACAAACTTAAATCAACTTACTTTTCATTAATATGATGATAATCAGGTTCTCATATTTTTTTTATACAAACTATTGAAAATAGTAATAAACTTCCTAATCTTTAAAAAATGTAGAAAACATTTAAATTTAATTGAAGGAAGTATTTGAATCTGGTCAGCTTTATTTGGAATTTTAGTGGTTTTCTGGGTTGGATGATAACAATTAAAATTCCTTTCATTCAAACAAGCTATGGAAGAACTGAATAACTTTCTCTATCTTCCTACTTCTAAACCAAGCATTTGATGAACACCGCCCATAAGACTTTACTTTACCCAATTGTTGCTCTTATAGTGGGAGCTTTTTTCCTTTTCTCGGGTTTGGCCGATGCAAAAGGCTTTCTAGCTCCATTGGTAACTGCCATAATTTTGGCCTTGTTATTAATTCCCTTAAGTAATTTGATGGAAAGAAATCTCACCCGGGTATTTTCTTCCCTTCTCAGTACCATATTATTACTATTATTTAGCCTGGGGGTTTTTGTTTTGCTTTCCTTTCAAATTAAAAACTTTGTAGATGATTGGGATAAAATTAAGGAAACAATGGCGCCCAAAATAGAACAATTACAAAATTACGCATATGAGCATACAGCATTAAGCAGTCAGGATTTAGAGGAATATAAAAAGAATAACGATGTGCAAAGTATTCTGACTTCCAGTGGGAATTCCGGACAAAAAGCTTTTAATTTTATAAATTCGGTTATTAGTTTTATCAGTAATTATCTCCTGACTTTTATCTATATTTTTTTTCTCTTAAATTACAGAAAGCGCTTTAAAATCTTTATTCTAAAGTTATTCTCTAATGAACGCAAAGAGGAAGTCAAAAAAATCATTAATGAAACGGCAAGGGTAGCCCAGTTCTATTTAAGGGGAAAATTAATATTAATCATAATACTTTCTGTTCTTTATAGTATTGGTTTAGGAATTTCGGGGGTGAATAATTTTATACTTATCTCGGTAATTGCGGCTTTCCTGACCTTAATTCCTTTTATTGGCAACATCATAGGAATGGGTTTAGCTTTAATTTTTGGTTACCTTACCCAGGGCGAAATCAGTATCCTTATTGGTATTATCCTAACCTTTTCGATAGTCCAGTTTATCGAAAGTTATGTTTTGGAACCATACATTGTAGGAGATAAAGTAGATATCCATCCATTCTTTGTTATTCTTGCCATTATTTTGGGTAATATGATATGGGGTATAATGGGAATGATTTTAGCCATTCCAGTTATGGGTATTTTAAACGTTATTTTTAATCATGTTGCGGCCTTAAAGCCTTTTGGTTATCTTTTAAGTACGGATCAGGAGGATGAAAAATAGAAGAAAATCCCAGAGAATTTCAAACAAATCTTTTGTCTGAAAAATGAAGAATCGCTTAATAAAACAATTTCAAGGTTTTTTGAAGACCCCACCACTTTGGGATCATCATTTTCAGGAACTCATTCAGTTTAATTTACCTGAACCTGATAATTTTTCACCTACAAACCTGGAAAAATGCCTGCCCTCACTTGCTAAAAATTTTGTTATGGGGAAACGGGTAGAACGTTTTTTTGAATGGATAATTCAACAGGATTCAGGATATAAATTATTGGCTCAAAATATACAGATCAATCGTGATAACATCACCCAGGGAGAGCTTGATTTTTTGATTAGAGATCTAATCAATAGGCAAAATATTCATGTAGAAATGGTTTACAAATTCTATCTCTACGATCCTTCTTTTAATTCAGAAATTAACCGCTGGATAGGTCCGAACCGAAAGGATTCTTTACTTCAAAAAACCGAAAAACTAAAACAGAAACAATTTCCGCTGCTATTTAAGGCTGAGACTAAAAACTTATTGAATTCTTTAGATATAAATTCTGAAAAAATTATTCAGCGAACCTGTTTTAAAGCCAATTTATTTATTCCCAGGCAATTTAGAGATAAGTATTTTGCGTATATAAATAACCGATGCATCGCTGGAATATGGCTCTATTTTGAGGATTTCAACTCCACTGAGTATAATGGTTATCAATTTTATGCTCCAAAAAAACAAGATTGGCCAATTTTACCTAAAGATGGTGAAACCTGGTTTTCTCATTCTGAAATAATCAGCCAAATTCAAAGTTTATTTCAAAAAAATAGGGCACCATTAATTTGGGTAAAAAAACCTGGAAATATTTTTGAACGCATATTTGTAGTCTGGTGGTAATTTAAATAATTTTCCATAATGCTACTGGAAATGGTATAGATTCCTTTAATTCCCATTAAATTTGCAAACCAAACCACACCTCTTAAATGGATCACAATACCCATGAAGCGATAAAAGCCTCCTGGCTCAGTATAATAGGAAATGCTCTGTTAGCCATTGCCAAGTTTATTACAGGGATTTTCGGAAATTCCTATGCGCTTATTGCAGACGCCATAGAATCTACTACAGATGTATTTTCATCCTTTTTAGTCCTACTTGGGCTCAAGTATTCCAGTCGTCCTCCGGATAAAAACCATCCTTATGGGCATGGAAAAGCAGAACCATTAATAACCTTTGCAGTAGTTGGTTTTTTAATAGTCTCAGCTACAATTATTGCGCACGAAAGCATACAGCATATACAGACCCCACATAAAGTTCCCGAGCCCTACACTTTAATTGTACTGGGTATCATTGTGATTATTAAGGAATATTTCTACCGTAGAGTTTCAAAAAAAAGTGATGAAACCAAAAGTACTTCATTAAAAGCGGATGCCTGGCATCACCGTAGTGATGCCATCACCTCCTTAATGGCCTTTATAGGAATTTCCATCGCACTTTTTATGGGTAAGGGTTATGAAACCGCAGATGATTGGGCGGCTCTTTTTGCATCAGGATTTATACTCTATAATGCTTATCTTATACTAAGACCAGCACTTGGAGAGGTGATGGATGAACATATGTATGATGATATGATTTCGGAAATTCGTGAAATCAGTCTTAAGGTACCTGGGGTTTTAGGTACCGAGAAATGTAATGTTCGTAAAACAGGCATGATTTATCATGTAGATTTACATATTATGGTAAATTCCCAAATAAGCGTAAAAGAAGGTCATGATATTGCTCACCTTGTAAAGAACCATCTCCTTTCCCACTTTCCTGAGATCTTTGATGTGCTTATTCACGTGGAACCTGCCCATTGCTTAAAGTAGTAAAAAGTGTTTGAATCTTTGGACTTTGAATGAAATTTTGATTTTGTTCAGTATTTTCGATCTATAATATTCAATTCCTTCTTTAAACTGAATTCCAGGCAAAAGAGAACAAGTTCAACCAAGCATCTTAAGAAAGTTTTAGCGTTAAAGCCCTGCTAAACCTCATTGAATTCAGCTGAAATCAACTTATATTCCATAGTACGTTAACCAAAAAATGAAATGATATTATGAGTATAATAAATGAAAAGGATTTGGAAAAACTAATGAACATTCAGGAGAGAACTTGCGTTTCAATATTTATACCTACACAGCGCGGAGGAAAAGATGTTTTAGAGGGAAAGAATAAAACCCACCTCAAATCTCTATGGAAAGATGTGAGAAACCAACTTAATGAAAAAGGACTAGATGAAAATATAATATCCGAAATAGGTAAACCTATTGAAACTTTAATTAATGATAAATCATTCTGGCGCAACCAAAGTGATGGTCTTGCGATATTTTCTGCAAAGGGATTTTTTGAAAAATATACGCTTCCGGTAAATTTTGAAGCGCATACGTATATATCGGAAGAATTTTACATAAAACCGATGGTGCCTATGTTTAACCAAGACAGCCGATTCTATTTACTAGCGCTTCAACTGGAAGATGTGGTGTTATATGAAGCTACTAAATACAGTATTGGCAAAGTGGATATAGACGATCTCACCCCTTCACGACTTGAGGAGCGGGTAGGTTTTGATTATAAACAAAAGCATCTGGATTTTAGAACACAAGGTGCAGGTGGTGAAAAAGCAATTTTTCACGGCCATGGGAGTGGCGGAGAAGAAGAAAGAAAGGAAGAAATCTTAAAATATTTTAGAGCAATAGATAAAGGTTTAGATACTATTTTAAACAAAGAGAAAGTTCCCCTTGTCATTGCAACTCAGGATTATCTTTTTCCAATTTATAAAGACATAAATACTTACAATTATTTGTTTGAAGATGTTGTACCGGGTAATCCATCAGAAACAGATATGTTTGGATTGCATGAAAAAGCGTTACAAACTTTAGAACCTTATTTGCAAAAAACAATGCGAAATAAAATGAAAAAGTTTGAGGAACTGAACAATACTGAAAATACCGGGACTTCTGTAACCGATATTTTACCGGCCATACAACAAGGTAAAGTTGAAACCTTATTTCTTGAAAACCGAAGTGAAATTTGGGGTAATTACAATAAAGATAATATGAATGTCACCATAGATGATGCTCATAAAACCGGAAATTATTCTCTGATGAACTGGGCCGCAAAAGAAGTTCTCCGACAGGGAGGAGAGGTATTTCTAATCCCGAAAGCACAAATGCCTGAAAAGCAATCAAAAATGAATGCACTATACAGGTTTAACTAATAATTCCATTTATTATTAAAATAGGGAAAAGGACGGCTTATAGCCGTCTTTTTTATGCAAAAAAAGTATCTTTACTAAAACTTAAAAACTTATGGATACAAACCTTGCGGTATTAATTGATGGAGATAATATTCCATCTGCCTATATAAAAGAAATGATGGAAGAAATTGCCAAATATGGAAATCCTACCATTAAACGAATTTATGGAGACTGGACAAAACCTCATTTAGTTAAATGGAAAAATGTTTTGCTGGAAAATGCCATAAATCCAATTCAGCAATATGGTTACACCCAGGGAAAAAATGCCACGGATTCTGCTATGATCATCGATGCGATGGATATTTTATATTCAGACAAAGTAGATGGTTTTTGTCTGGTATCCAGTGATAGTGATTTCACAAGACTGGCGACCAGACTTCGCGAAGCCGGAAAAAATGTAATTGGAATCGGGGAGAAGAAAACTCCAGAACCTTTTATTGTAGCCTGCGACCGATTTATCTATATTGAAATCTTGAAAAATTCTGATAAGGACAGTGATCCAAGTGCGGAAAAAGGTGGTAAAAGTAACAAAAAGAAAAACGTTGATAAAATTACCCCAAAGGTCGTTCGACTTATTTCCCAAACTATTTCAGATGTCGCAGATGAAGATGGATGGGCATTCCTAGGGGATGTTGGTAGCTTGCTTCAGAAAAAACAACCTAATTTTGATTCCCGTAATTATGGGTTTCAAAAATTAACTCCCATGATTCATTCTATTGATAAATTTGAAATTGAATCTCGCACCAATCAAAACAGCAAATTCAAATTAATTTACGTTAGAAACAAGGATTAAACTTTAGTTATATTCCTCTTAAAATCATTGTGTTGATTATAATATGCCATAATTTAGGTTTAATTAAAAAAACTGTAAATCATGAATATTACCTTATCACAGGCACAAAAAATTATTTCTGCCGCGGAAAAGAAATCGAAAGAACTGGATGTGAAAATGAACATTGCGGTAATAGACTCTGGAGCAAATCTTATGGCCTTTGCCAGGATGGATGGCGCTTGGTTGGGATCGGTAGATATTGCCATTAAAAAGGCAAAAACTGCTAGATATTTTGATATGAATACCGGAGAAATAGGAAAATTAGCTCAACCCGGAGGACCACTTTATAATATTGAACATTCTAACGACGGACTTATAACATTTCCCGGCGGAATCCCTTTAAAGAATAAAGATGGTGAAATTATAGGCGCAGTTGGAATTTCTGGCAGTAGCGTAGATAACGACCATGCCGTGGCAAGTTTTGCGGCCGAAAATATTTAGCTCTTATTAAAAAAATCCAAAAAAATCCGACCCTTATGTTTTTATACCGGTCGGATTTTTTAATGTCTTTTTTCCAGGACCCTGCTAATATCTTTTAAAGAATATCCTTTAGCTTTTAGTAAAATAAGATAATGAAAAAGCAAATCTGCACTTTCATTTAGAAACAATTCCGCATTATCATCCTTAGCTTCAATAACCGTTTCTACGGCCTCCTCTCCTACTTTCTGGGCTATTTTATTGATCCCTGAATCAAAAAGTGAAACAACATAACTGTTTTTATCTTCACGTAGTTCAGGCTCAACCTCACTCATTCGCTTCCTTTTCGCTATAATGCCTTCCAGTTTTGAAAGAAATCCGAAAGTAGGTTCGTTTTCTTCGCCCCAGCAGGTATCGGTTCCTTTATGACAGGTTGGACCTTCTGGATGAACCGAAATTAACAACGCATCATTATCACAATCATTTTTGATATTAACCAAATGCAAATAATTACCACTTTCCTCACCTTTGGTCCACAAGCGGTTTTTAGACCTGCTGAAAAATGTTACTTTTTTAGTATCATTGGTTTTCAAAAATGCCTCCTCATTCATATATCCCAACATCAACACATTTTTAGTGGAAACATCCTGAATAATCACGGGGACCAAGCCGTCTTTATTTTTGTTAAAATCTATATTCATATTTTTTCTCTTCTCTTTATTTTAATTCTATTCTTGTTTCAGTTTAAAGCCTAACCTCTACTCCATTTCGACGAAGCTCTTCTTTTAAATCCTTAATCTCAATTTCTTTAAAATGAAATACGCTTGCTGCCAGGGCGGCATCTGCTTTGCCTTTTATAAAGGTATCAGTAAAATGCTGCATATTGCCCGCTCCCCCAGATGCTATGATAGGAATATTCAATTTAGAAGATAATACTGCCAGGGCTTCATTTGCAAAACCGGCCTTTGTTCCGTCATTATTCATGGAGGTAAACAAGATCTCTCCTGCTCCGCGTTCTTGTACTTCCTTAGCCCATTCAAATAAATTTAGTTCAGTTGGTACTTTGCCACCAACCAAATGCACCATCCATTGACCCTTTATCTGCTTGGCGTCGATGGCCACGGTAATGCACTGACTACCAAACTTTGCTGCGAGTTCATTGATTAATTCTGGCCTTTTCACCGCCGATGAATTTATCGAAACCTTATCTGCACCATTTTTCAGTAGAATATCCACGTCTTCCACCGAGGAGATCCCGCCACCAACGGTAAAAGGAATATTTACTTTTTCAGCCACTCTTCGCACTAAATTCGCGAGTGTTTTTCGTTTTTCTTCCGTGGCAGAAATATCAAGAAAAACAAGTTCATCTGCACCGGACCTGGCGTAGATCTCAGCAAGTTCCACAGGGTCACCGGCATCACGCAAATCGATAAAATTCACGCCCTTGACAGTTCTTCCGTCTTTGATATCCAGGCAGGGTATAATTCGTTTTGTAAGCATCTTTTCAGGATTGAAAAGAAGAAAGCAATACTAACTTCTTTCTATTATATAATTTTCTAGTTCTTTTAATTGTATTCGGCCTTCATAAATCGCTTTCCCAATTATAGTTCCTTCACATCCAAGCTCAGCCAGTTTAGGTAATTCTCCAAATTCTGAAATTCCTCCAGAAGCGATTAGATTCATTTTTTTCTCATCTGAAGCTGTTTTCGATAAAATTCTTTGATAAAGTTCAAAGGAGGGACCCTGGAGCATACCATCTTTAGAAATATCGGTACAAATCACAAATTTGATACCTTCCTGCTGATATTCCTGGATAAAAGGAATTAATTCTTTGGAGGATTCTTCCTGCCAGCCGCTCACAGCGATCATCTCCTTATTAGCATCAGCACCCAGAATTATTTTTTCCGGGCCGAATTTTTGAATCCATCCTATAAAAATTTCAGGATCCTTTACAGCTATACTGCCGCCGGTAACCTGGTGTGCACCGCACTCAAAAGCTATCTCTAGATCTTTATCAGTTTTAAGTCCTCCACCAAAATCTATTTTTAAACTGGTTTTTGAAGCGATCTCTTCCAGTATTTTATGGTTGACGATATGTTTTGATTTTGCCCCATCTAAATCTACTAAATGTAAATACTGAATTCCATGCGCTTCAAAATTTTTAGCTACTTCCAGAGGATGCTCATTATATATTTTTTTGGTATTATAATCGCCTTTTGAAAGACGAACACATTTACCTTCAATTATGTCTATAGCTGGAATTATTCTCATTTCTTTATTTTAGTTAGTCTATTGATCGATAGCTTGTATGAACTTAAACCTTCAGAAAGTTTTCAAGAATTTTTTCTCCTGCGTCACTGCTTTTTTCAGGATGAAACTGAAGACCATAGAAATTATCTTTCTGAATACCGGAAGTATATTCTACTCCATATTCGGTAGAAGCGATAGTTTCTTCACATTCCTTTACATAATAACTATGCACCAGGTATACGAACTCCCCTTCTGATATTCCTTTAAATAAATCTGATTTTAAATCGTGAATACGGTTCCAACCAATTTGTGGAACTTTAAGTTGATTACTGAATTTCACCACCCTAGCGTGAAAAATACCAAGTCCTTCAGTATCACCTTCTTCGCAATATGTACACATTAATTGCATTCCAAGGCAAATTCCTAATACCGGCTGTTCTAAAGCCGGAATCACCTTATCCAAACCAGCTGACTTAAGCATTCTCATCGCACTGCTTGCCTCTCCTACCCCGGGAAAAATAACTTTGTTGGCCGATTTTATCTCATCCGCATCTCGGCTTAAAATTGCAGTATATCCCAGGCGCTCGATTGCGAATTTTATACTCTGGATGTTTCCTGCACCGTAATCAATTATAACTATTTTCAATTTATATAGTGTTGTAAGTCAGAAGTATATTCTTCTAACTTCAGATTTATAACATGCCTTTTGTAGAAGGCAGAATCATTTTCTCAGTGTCCCGCTTTACTGCCATTTTAATAGCTTTAGCAAAGGCCTTAAAGATCGCTTCGATCTTGTGATGTTCATTCTGGCCTTCGGCTTTTACATTTAGGTTAGCCTTTGCACCATCGGTAAAAGATTTGAAGAAATGATAGAACATCTCTGTAGGCATTTTACCTACCATTTCACGATTAAATTCAGTTTCCCAAACAATCCAGTTTCTGCCTCCAAAATCAATAGCCACCTGTGACAGGCAGTCATCCATCGGAAGACAAAAACCGTAACGTTCTATTCCCAGTTTGTTTCCTAAAGCTTTACTAAATACTTCCCCCAGGGCAATTGCTGTGTCTTCTATGGTATGGTGTTCATCTACTTCCAAATCCCCACTAACGCTCACGGTAAGATCCATTTGGCCATGACGGGCGATTTGATCAAGCATATGATCAAAAAATGCAATTCCCGTACTTATTTCAGATCTACCGGTACCATCTAGATTCAACCAGATATAAATATCGGTTTCATTGGTTTTCCTTGAAATTTCAGACGTTCTGTCATTTAACTTTAGGAATTCATAAATCTTTTTCCAGCTACCTGTTTTTAGAACAATGGTTTCTTCAAGCTCTATTGGATCGTTCTTGACTTCATCAGTAGCTAAATCCTCATGAGTATCGATAAATATCCCCTTACCACCAAAATTATATGCAAATTCAATATCTGTAAGACGGTCACCGATCATAAAGGATTGTTTTAGATCATATTCCTTTTCATTGTTCAGATATTTTTTCTCTAATAACCCGGTGTTAGGCTTTCGGGTTTGGGAATTTTCCTTTGCAAAAGTACGATCCATCAAAATTTCATTAAATACGACCCCTTCATTTTTAAAAGTTTGTAATATAAAATTTTGAATAGGCCAGAATTTTTCTTCAGGATATGACTCGGTGCCCAATCCATCCTGATTGGTGACCATAACGAGTTCATAATCCAGTTCAGTTGCAATTTTCTTAAGATAGAACAATGCCCCCGGATAGAATTCCAACTTTTCAATGCTATCTACCTGATAATCTTCGGGCTCATGGATTAATGTTCCATCACGATCTATAAATAAAACTTTTTTCATAATTCATTCTTACTCAATTCCGCGTATGCGAAAATCCTTATTATATACTTTTTAAAGCCTCTATTAATTTCTGATTCTCCTGAGCAGTACCAACTGTAAGGCGCAATGTATTTTCGCACCTGGGTTGACTAGTTCTATTTCTGATTACTATCCCTTTTTGAAGTAACTGCTGGTATCTTTTATTAGCATCATCCACTTTTACCAGGATAAAATTAGCATCTGAAGGATATATATATGTAATAAATTTCACTTTAATTAAAGCCTTTTTTAAATGCTTCCTCTCCTTTAGTAATTCAGCGACTTCCGAATTTACATTTTCGATATCCAGTACACGATTAAGTGCCCTGACCTGGGTTAATTCGTTCACGTTGTAAGGGGGCTTTATTTTGTTTAGAATCTCTATTATCCCAGAGGAGGCATAACAAATCCCCAGCCTAATTCCAGCCATTCCGAAGGCTTTCGAGAGCGTTTGAGTTATTACAAGATTAGGAAATTCCCCTAACCTTTTTAACCAACTTTCCTTTGCGGAAAAATCGATATATGCTTCATCAATAATTACCAGTCCCTTGAAATTCAAAAGAATTTCTATCACACTATTTTCTGAAAAAGAATTCCCTGTCGGGTTATTTGGAGAACACAGGAAAATGATCTTTGAGTCCTGATCCACCGAATTTAAAATTTCTTGGACATTAGGTTCAAAATCTGAATTCAGTAAGATTTCTCTGTTTTCTATATTGTTAATATTGGCCAGTACTTTATACATCCCATAAGTTGGCGGTAAGGTGATAATATTATCCTTTCCAGGTTCACAAAATGCTCTAAACAATAAGTCCAGAACTTCATCACTACCGTTGCCAAGTAAAATATTTTTGGCCGGAACATTTTTTAGCTTTGCTAATTCAATCTTGAGGTTGCGCTGCTGTGGATCGGGATATCGGTTAACATCAGTTTGAAATGGATTCTCATTTGCATCAAGAAAAACCATTTCAGAACCCGTAGCCTGATATTCATCCCTGGCCGATGAATAAGGTTTTAAACCAGCTATATTAAGCCGAATAAGTTTTTTAATATTGAAATCTTTCATTCTTCTATAAAGGCTACCTGAATCTTATTTTTTCTTCTCATAAATCTGTTTTCCGGTTCGTGCTTTGGAAGGCAATACCTCTTAAAACTGTCATTAAACCGAGCTTGAGAACTAAAAGTAATGTCCAAATAGGCACTTTGTTTATTTGGTTTTTAATTCCTTTAAACGTAAACTCACAGCATTTTTGTGAGCGTGTAATCCTTCTGCTTCTGCCATAAATTCAATAGCCGGACCTATTTCCCGTATTCCATTTTCTGATATTTTTTGAAAGGTCATACTCTTCATAAAACTATCCAGATTCACTCCACTATATTGTTTGGCATAGCCATTTGTCGGTAGCGTATGATTGGTTCCGGAAGCATAGTCTCCAGCACTTTCCGGAGTGTAGTTGCCAATAAATACTGAGCCAGCATTTTGTATACCACTGGTATAAAAATCCTCATTTTCTGCACAAATAATGAAATGTTCAGGTCCGTATTCATTAATTAATTTTAAAGCATCCTCCTGATTATCAATAAAAATTAATCTGGAATGAGCAATAGCTTTCTCAGCAATGCTTTTTCGAGGTAGGACTTTTAATTGATTTTCCAATTCAGCTTCCACGCTAGCTATGAGTTCCTTTGAATTTGATACTAAAATTACCTGACTATCAACTCCGTGCTCAGCCTGGCTTAATAGATCGGATGCAACAAAGGCGGCATTAGCTGAATCATCAGCGTAAACCAATAATTCTGATGGTCCAGCTGGCATATCTATAGCTACATTATGTCCCGTAGCCAGTTGTTTAGCGACAGTTACAAATTGATTACCGGGACCAAAGATTTTATACACTTTGGGAACATTTTCGGTACCAAAGGTCAGGGCAGCAATGGCTTGAATTCCACCAATTTTGAAAATTTTTGTGACTCCGCATAATCCCGCAGTGTATAGGATTGCCGGGTGAACATTACCTTTTACATCTGGAGGCGTACACAGCACAATTTCATCACACCCTGCTATATTTGCAGGAACGGCTAACATTAAAATAGTGGAAAACAAAGGAGCACTACCTCCTGGAATATACAAGCCAACTTTTTGGATGGCTCTTTTTTCCTGCCAGCAATTTACACCACTTGAGGTCTCTACCTCAATTTTCTCTGTTTTTTGGGCAGCATGGAATTTTTCAATATTAATTTTGGCCAGGTGAATGGCCTGCTTTAATTCATCTGAAATTTTTTCTTCAGCTGCATTTACCTCTGTCTTAGAGACTCGTATATTATCAAGACTTATACCATCAAAAAGTTCAGTGTATTTTGAAACAGCTTTGTTTCCTTTTGCTTTTACTTCAGTAAAAACCTGGTTTACCGTTTCTTTAATATCTTCTAATGTTTGGGTTGGTCTTTTTAGAATTTCTGGCCATTCTTCCGGCCTTGGATTATCAAATTTATTCATTTTAAAGTACCATTTTTTCAATTGGCGCTACCAGAATACCTTCTGCGCCATTTTGTTTTAATTCGTCTATTACTTCCCAAAATCGTTCTTCGTTAATTACGGTATGAATTGAACTCCAACCTTCTTCTGCCAGAGGTAACACGGTAGGGCTGCGCATTCCAGGTAGTAATTTAATAATGTTCTCAAGATTTTCATTTGGAGCATTTAATAAAATGTATTTTGAAGTCCTTGCGTTTAAAACGGATTTAAGTCTGAACTGTAATTTTTCCAATATTTCTTGCCGAGCCCCTGATATTTTTGGTGAAACAGCAAGTACTGCTTCACTTTTGAGCATTACTTCTACTTCTTTTAATCCGTTTTTAAATAAAGTGCTACCACTGGAAACTATATCACATATGGCATCTGCCAGACCTATATTTGGTGCAATCTCAACCGAACCGTTTATAATATGCAGTTCAGCACTAATGCCCTTTTTATCCAAAAATTCATTTACCGTATTTGGGTAAGAAGTAGCGATCTTTTTGCCATTAAGGTCACTAATTCCCGTATATTTCATTGATTTTGGTACGGCCAGTGAAACACGACATTTTGAAAAACCAAGCTTTTCACCCTGGATGATATCTTTTCCTTTTTCAATTAGCACGTTCTCACCAATAATAGCCACATCTACAACGCCATCACGTAAATACTGTGGAATATCACCATTTCTAAGATACATAACTTCCAACGGAAAATTTCGGGAGGAAGCCTTAAGTTGCTCCTTTCCGTTATCTATAGAGATTCCTGCATCTTTTAATATTTTCAGCGAATCTTCGTTTAACCGACCTGATTTTTGAATAGCAATTCTTAATTTTTCCTGACTCATTTTAAATATTTATTTTAACCTATCTGGTATTGATATTATAATTATAAAATAAAAAGACCCGTTTGAATAGCTCAAACGGGTCTTAAAATATGCTGAAAATTACAACACACCAAATTTACCTCGCCTGAGCGTAGTTGTAATGATGGTGGTGATGTAATTGAAATGTCTTCATTGTGATTACAAATCTAAATATAAATTTTTAACTGTAAAACAGGTTTTTAATTTATTATGAGTTGTTTTATTAAAATATATGATATGAAAATAATTTTCACCCCCAGGACGTAGCTACCATTTTAGTCATCAATAGCACTAAAGAGCATTTGCCTGAACTTCCACCCGGTTTCATCTCCAGAATTACCCTGTGTTTGCTTAAGCAAAATTCCTATTAATTGCTCCTTCGGATCGGCGAAATATTGCGTATTAAAATAACCTCCCCAATCGAAAGTACCTGCACTACCCTGGCCTCCAGCAACCTCACCTGATTGGCTAACTACGCCAAAGGCAAGACCATAATACTGATTAGGAAAATTAAATTTTTCACCGGTATGGTTACCTAAAATGATATCTACGGTTTTTCGACTTAATAATCTTGTACCATTATATTCTCCGCCATTGAGATACATCTGCAGAAATTTGGCATAATCCTTTGCTGTTCCAGAAAGTCCGGCGCCACCAGAGAAAAAAGTTTGGGCTCCTTTAATTGGATAATTAGTCTGGTAAAATGTATCGGGGAAATTTTCCCAATCCCCATCCTCTTTGTGCTGGACTGCCACCAATCGCTCCCAATTTACCTTGGGTTGATAAAATCTGGTGTCATCCATTTGCAATGGATTAAAAATCCTTTCCTTTAAAAAATCATCGAAGTCCTGTCCGGAAATCACTTCAACAAAATACCCTAACACATCTAAACCTAAACTATAGGTGAATTTTTCACCTGGTTCGTGATGTAATGGTAAAGTTGCTAATTTCTTTACTGTTTCTTCAATGGTTAAATCTTTGGTAGTAAACAATTCGGTTACACCGGCTTTGGCGTAAATTTTTTTAATGCGTTCATCGCTATCTATCATTCCATATCCAAGTCCTGAAGTATGGGTAAGCAATTGCCTAATAGTAATTTCATTTTTAGCAGGAATAGCATCGTAACTACTGTCTTTTTCCCTGAAAGTCACTAAAATCTCAGGATCTTTAAACTCAGGAATATATTTTGAAATAGGCTCATCTAAGCGAAATTTTCCCTCTTCCCAAAGCATCATCACTGCCGTTGCAGTAATCGCTTTTGTTTGAGAAGCAAGTCTAAAAATGGCATCTTTTTCAAGTTCTTTTCCTGAGGCATTGGCTTTACCATAGGCTTTATGTAAAATAATCTTTCCATCACGTGCTATTAAAGCTACAGCTCCGGGAATTTGCTCTTTTTCAATAGCAGATTTTAGCATGGATTCAATCTTCTGAATTCTTTCAGTAGACATTCCAACTGCTTCTGGTTTTCCTTGTTCAAGTGTTCCTGAATTATTTACAGAAGCAGTTTGTGCTAAAAGTCCAATACTTCCTAAAAAAACAAAAAGCTTTACTATGTGCAATAAAATTGATTTCATATTCAGTTTAATTTGAACCACCTAAAATCAGAGGTAATCCCCCCTCACCTGAACCTATAACAACTGTTTTTGCATTGTTGGATTTAGCCAGTTCAAGGGTTGCCTGAATTCCTTTTTCCTTTAAAATATTAGGAGTTAAAGAAGCATTTAAAATCTCATTGGCACGAGCTTTACCCTCGGCATCAATACGTTGGCGTTCGGCTTCTTGAGTGGCTTTGGTCAATCTAAACTCATACTCCAAAGATTCCTGTTCCTGGCGCAGTTTACGCTCTATAGCTTCCTTAATATTATCAGGTAGAGAAACATCCCTTACCAAAACTTCATTTACTTGAACGTATTGGTCTTCAAGCAATTTTTGGGTTTCTTCTAGAATTTCATTCTGAATGGCTTCCCGCTTACTTGCATATAATTGCTCCGGATCATACCTTCCAACCACCGCTCTTGCAGCAGACCTCACAGCCGGTTGCAGTAATCGTTGAATATATTCCTCTCCTTTCTCACGGTGGAGTTTTCCAAGATCTTTGTAAGAAGGCTGGAACCAAGTCGATGCATCAAGTTTAATCTCAAGTCCGTTAGAACTTAATACCTGCATTTTTTCTTCTAAAGATTGTTGTCTTACTTCATATACAAAAACCTTGTTCCAGGGCGCTACAATATGAAAACCTTCATTGAGAGGAGGTTCATCGGTAACTACACCGCCCGAAAATGTTTTGTAGAGCACACCGGCTTTACCAGAATCAATGGTAACGGTAGACTTAGCGATAAAAATTATTAAAAGCACGATTCCTATGACGATAGGAATTCCAAATTTGGGTAATCTTTCCATCTATATAATTATATTTAAATTAATCCTTTGTATTTTCTGAAAAACCATTCTGCGGAGAGGATAATAATAAGCAGAAAGAGTAGATAGTACCAATCTATCAAAGGTACTGTTTTTTCATGGCTTTTTTGAACTGGTTTGTATTTATCATTATTTAAAAGTGTATGAACAAGATTCGTAACCTGGCCATTATAATAAGCTTTGGTACCAGAATTTCTGGCTAGAGCTTCCATTGCATTTTTATTAGCCGATATAAACTGTTGCTCGATATTATGATCAATAACCTCAAAACTTCCAGAGCGAGAGATTTGGGAAGCTTTTTCCGTAATCTTAAAGTTATAAGTGGCCGGAGTTAAATTTCCCAGGTTTACCATATAGCCATTATTCTTCAATATTAGTTGTGATTCCATGGTCTTGTCTGTATTTTCCACCGTAATATTTAGATCTGCATTTGGATCAAACTGATAATTTTGATCAAAAAAATTAGCGGAGATCTCAACTGGTTCATTTTCGTAATAGAAGGAATTATAATCTACCGTTAAGCGCTCCCTTTGATTTGCAGAGACCAGGTTTTGGACGAGCTTTCCTATAAAATTATCGAATTTTTCAAAGGTTTCATTCTCTAAATAAGTGGTGGAACGCCACCTCCAAATATTTTCGCCAAAAATAAATCCTTTTTTATTCCCTGCGCTACCTTGCACCGCAACTAAAGGTTGGATAGTTTCTACGTTTTCAATTTTCTGAAAGTAGATACTTTCAAGATTATTGCTAAGGACCTTAATTTTGCCAAATTTATCTTCTAGGGGAGGAAACCGGGAAAAACCAACCTTCTCAAATTGAAATTGTTTAAAGTTAAGGTTTTGACGTGCGAAAATTTCCTGGCTTTGATTAACGAAATCTTTATTAACGAAATCCTGGATTCCATTAACAAAATTCCAATCGGTTTTAGTTCCGGTAACCAGCAGATAATTTTGATTGTTATCTTTTAATTCATCAAAAACATGAGCAAATCCCGAAGTTGGTTGGTATACTATTACCAATTGATAATCTTTTAAATCAGATAAGTCATCCGTAAGATATTTTATATCAAGTTGCCTTTGTTTATTACTTTCTATCGACTTCTTAAAAGTTCCAAGGTCAGGATGGGGGATTGAGCTTATCAATAAGATCTTACTGCGTTCATCAATTACTTCTACCGCAAACTTTTTAGTATTATTTTCTATATTTTTCTCAATAGCTAAGGGAATAATTTCAGCCTCATATGAAAGAACGCCGAGCCTGGAGGCCGGAAGTTCAGCTCGAATGACCGCAGAATTTATTTCAGAACTAAGTGTAAGTTGTTCAGAAAAAATTATACTTTTTCCCGATTTAATTACAAACGTTGATTTCACCTCTTTTTCCCCTGAATAGGAAACAAAGGTTTCCACGGGAAAACGGTTATTTAAAAATGCATAGGTATTTACATTTAATTGTGATATTTCTACATCTGAATATTGAGTAGTATCCCCAATTACAAGAGGATAAATTTCCTGATTACTTCTGGGCATAAAATAGCGAAAATCCCTACCGGTGCTTTGGTTGCCATCAGAAATAAGAATTACTGCAGTCTGTTTTTTTCTTGATATTTTTTCCACTGACTCCAGGGCAGCAAAAATATTTGTCTGGGGAGCTTCAAATTTTGGATGGTTTGAATTTAAAAGGCCATTCCCGAAATTATATTGAACCAAATCAAATCGCTCGTGAAGATCTTTATTGGATTTCAAATCTTTTAATAGCTTCCTAACGGTATCCTGCTGTTGTAAATGGGAAATAGACTCCGAATCATCGACTGCCAGTATTAAATTGGTTTTTTCTAGCTCGTAAGTTGTTGATGTTATTTTTGGATTGATTAGTAATAAAAGCAGTATAAATACGGAAAGAAACCGTAATGCAAAAAACACATACGTTTCCCTATTTTTAATGTGCTTTTTAAAAAGGTATTGAAAAAAAGCGAACCCCAGCGCGATTACAATGGCTAGGGTTATAAGTATGGTGTTGGTTAGATTCATGTATGGAAAATAGAAATAAAAGTAATTATCTTTTAACCAATAACTAATTACCTCTTTACTTTATTAGGTGTGCATGCCACCATCCACGTGCAATACCTGTCCCGTGATGTAAGAGCTGAGATCACTTCCAAGAAAAACACAGGCATTTGCAATATCTTCTGGAGCACCGCCACGTTTTAAAGGTATTGCCTGTCTCCAACCCTCTACCACTTTTCCATCGAGCTTCTCGGTCATTTCGGTTTCAATAAACCCTGGAGCGATTACATTTGTTCTAATATTTCGAGAACCAAGTTCCTGCGCCATTGATTTGGAAAATCCGATAATTCCTGCCTTCGAAGCTGCATAATTAGCCTGTCCGGCGTTACCAGTCACACCAACTACCGAACTCATATTAATAATACTGCCTTTTCGCTGCTTCAACATAGTACGCTGTACTGCTTTAGTCATATTAAAGATAGATTTCAGGTTTACTTCAATGACCTTATCAAAATCTTCTTCACTCATTCGCATTAATAAGTTATCCTTAGTAATGCCAGCGTTATTTATTAAAATATCAATTCTTCCAAAATCTTCTGATACATCTTTCACCAATTGATCCGCTTCGGCATAGCTTGCAGCGTTAGATTTATAGGCTTTAGCTTTTATTCCTAATTTACGCAATTCATCAGCTAGGTCGTTTGCAGATTCAGCAGAAGAATTATAGGTAAAAGCAACGTTTGCTCCGTGCCGAGCAAAGACTTTTGCTATACCTTTTCCTATTCCGCGGCTTCCACCGGTTATTATAGCATTTTTTCCTTCTAATAATTTCATTTTTGGCTTATTTTTTAATATAAATCAAATATAATAATACTAAACTTAGGGGATTAAAAAACTCCTGAAATTTCAGGAGTTTTTTAATTATCAAATTGGCTATTACATTTGCACCTGAGCAGCAGGTACCTGTTTTTCATAATTGAATAAGAAATCAATATCCATCTCCTGTACTTCCCCAAGTTTAGCTAGTGCATTCATATCTACCTCATTCCTATTTCCAATTACCATAACATCATAATTTTCTCCTTTAATGTTTTCATTAAAAAAAGTCTTTAAATCAGCCAGGCTCATATCCTGAATAGTTTCGTACATTTCTTTACGCATATCTTTTTCTAAACCTCTTTTCTTCAAAGACTCATAGTTCCAGAAAATTGAAGTTTTCGTAATTCGTTCTGCAGCAATCTGTTTTAGGGCAGCTTCTTTAGCCGCTTGAAATTGCTCTTCGGCTTCCGGCATATTAGTCATTAACTCCATCATGGCTTCAACGGCCTGTGGCATTTTATTAGCCTGTGTACCTATATAAGCCATAACATAATTAGGCTTATTAACCTCCGAAGCCATTTGATAACTGGAATAAGCAGAGTATGCCAGGGATTTGGATTCTCTAATTTCCTGAAAGACTATAGAAGAAAGTCCACTACCGAAATAAGTGTTGAAAAGCGAAGTTGCCGCCATATTTTTTGGATCAAAATTTTGCCCTTTAGCCAAAAACAACATTTCACTTTGGACCATATCATAATCTACAAAATAAACATTGCCTCCGTTTTCTTTTTCAGTATAGGTTTTAGCTTCAGGGTATTCTTTTAAAACAGTAGGGACCTTATAATTCTGATCCAAAGATGTAACGGCATTTTCTAGATCTTTGCCATAATAAAAAATACGTTGCTTATAATTTCGTAAATCTTTTAGTTTTTGAACTAATTCGGCTGGATCTTTTTTCTGAAGTTCTGAAGCAGTATAGACATTTCTTAAACGTGAATCTTCACCGTATTTGCCATAATTCATTAAACCGTTAAACAGTATATTGCCCTTCTGGGTTTTACCATCCTGACGAGATTTCAGTATTTGTTTTACGTATTTCCCGTAAGCTTCTTCATTGACTGTCGCATTCTCCCAAAGATGGTTTAAGAGTTTCATTCCCTCTGGAAGATTTTCTTTTAATCCGCTTAAACCAACGTAAGTTCTGTCGGTTCCTGAACTAATAAAATAATTAATCCCAAGTTTATAGAATTCCTGTTTTACTTCCTCTGGAGAATATTTATCAGTTCCCAGATAATCAAGATAGCCTGATGCCAGGGCTAACTCCTTATCATTATCCTGACCCATATCAAAAATGAAGTAAAGATTAAAAAGATCGTTTGTCTCATTTGAAATATATGAAATGGGAAGACCGCTTTTTGTTTCAGATTCTCTTATTGCTTCCTTATAATCTATTAATTGTGGTTGCAATGCCGGAGATTCGGTTTTATTGAATTCAACTATAAAATCCGATTCTTTGTCCCTGTTTAACTGAATTGGAGTAATTCCAGGATTTTCTACTTTAGTAATATTTGGATCCTCACCTTTGCGCTTATATACCGCTACGTAATTATCTTTATAATGAGCATTAGCGAAATCTACCAATTCCTGTTTTGAGATTGTACTGAGTTCATCTAAAAATTTAAGATTTTCTTCCCAATCCTGAAAATGGATAAATGCATCTAAATGGGCATAAGCTACTGCGGAGGCATTTTCATATTGACGGATTTGTGATAATTTCAGGTCGTTTATAACCGCCTTAATAAGCCAGTCTTCAAACGCTCCGCTCTTTATTTTTTCTACCTCTGCAATCAACAGGTCTTTTACTTCTTCTAAGGACTGGTCTGCTTTAGGCATTCCATAAAGCATATGAAAACCGTAATCGTTATCAAAATTGGTAAAAGATGAAGCTCTTTGTACTTTTTGCTGCTGATTAAGGTTTAAGTCTATTAATCCTGCTTGTGAATTGGCCAGAATATAGTCAATTAAAATCACTTTCTTTTGGTCTTCACTACCTACACCTTTTGTCCTATAGGCCAGGTAAACAGATTCGGATGTTGGTCCAAATACTTCTTTTTCTACTGGAGCCGTAATAGGTTCTGCCTCGGGAAAAGAAGGGTGGATCACTTCTTTTTGCTTATAACCTCCAAAAGCATCATTTACTTTTTTAATGGTAGTATCAAAATCCAGATCTCCGGATAAAATTACCGCCATATTATTGGGTACATAATAGGTGTTGAAATAATCGTGTATGGCCTCCATAGATGGGTTTTTTAAATGCTCCGATTTCCCAATGGTGGTTTGAGTGCCATAAGGATGATTTGGATAAAGACCTTCTAATATTGCTTGATACTGCTTACGTCCATCACTATCCTGTCCTCGGTTAAATTCCTCATAAACAGCTTCTAATTCTGTATGAAATAATCTCAATACCAATTCGCTAAATCGTTCGCTTTCCACAGTTAGCCAACGATCAAGCTCATTGGAAGGAATTTTATTGACATAAACAGTTTGTTCACTGGAGGTAAAGGCATTTGTACCTTCAGAACCAAGGGAACTAACCATTTTATCATATTCGTTTGCTATAGATAATTTAGAAGCTTCCTGTGAAACAGAATCTATTTTACGATAGATATTTTTCTTTTCTTCCGGGTTGGAAGTTTTTTTGTGTTCTTCATATAGATTTGATATCTCTTTTAATAAGACCTTTTCTTTTTCCCAATCCTGGGTTCCTATTTCGCTGGTCCCTTTAAAAACCATATGCTCTAAATAATGTGCAAGTCCGGTATTATCCGCAGGGTCGTAAGTAGAACCTGCTCTCACGGCAATAAGCGTTTGAATTTTTGGTTCTTCCTCATTCTGGCTCAAATAAACCTTGAGACCATTGTCTAGTGTGTAAAGACGTAATCCTGTGGGATCGTTCTTGTAGGTCACGTAATTAAAGCCGGCCTCATCAGTGTGATTCTTGGAAGCCTTGTCATCCTTTTTATCACTATTACAAGCCGCAGCCATCATAAATAAAAAGATCAATAACGGTAAATGAAATTTCCTCATACTAAATAAAAATTGGTTAAAAACAAAAAGTTCGCTAATGTTAGACATCAGCGAACTTAAAACGTTACATTTTTATTTAGATTTTCACAATTAGCCTTTCATAACCTCAGCTACCTTTTTTCCAATTTCTGCTGGAGAATCAACGACATGAATTCCATTTTCTTTGAGAATAGCCTTCTTGGCCTGTGCTGTATCTTCGCTTCCACCCACAATAGCACCTGCGTGTCCCATAGTACGACCGGCTGGTGCAGTTTCTCCTGCAATAAAACCTACAACTGGCTTTCTGTTTCCATTTTCCTTAATCCAGGTTGCGGCATCTGCTTCAAGTTGACCGCCAATTTCACCAATCATCACAATACATTCGGTTTCATCATCGTTCATCAACAATTCTACGGCCTCTTTGGTAGTAGTCCCAATAATTGGATCTCCACCTATACCGATAGCCGTGGTGATCCCCAGACCTTGTTTCACAACCTGATCGGCAGCTTCGTAGGTCAAAGTTCCGGATTTTGATACAATACCTACTTTTCCCTTTTTGAAAACAAAACCTGGCATAATTCCCACCTTGGCTTCTCCGGGAGTAATAACACCAGGACAATTAGGACCTACCAAACGGCAATCCCTGTCTTTAATGTAATCATATGCTTTTACCATATCAGCAACTGGAATTCCTTCTGTAATGGTGATGATGACTTTAATTCCAGCATCCGCAGCTTCCATAATTGCATCAGCTGCAAAGGCTGGTGGTACAAAAATTATAGAAACATCGGCATCTGTCTTATCAACAGCTTCTGAAACCGTATTGAAAACCGGTTTGTTCAGATGTTTTTGACCTCCCTTTCCAGGAGTGACACCTCCAACTACGTTGGTTCCGTATTCTATCATCTGTTCTGCGTGAAATGTACCTTCGCTACCGGTAAATCCCTGAACTATTATTTTTGAATTTTTATTAACTAAAACGCTCATAAATTTTTTGATTTTTGCGATTACAAAAGTAGGTTTTTAAATATAAAACCTAAAGTTTTTGATGGGTTTATTAGGGCTAAAGTCTTAAAATTGAACTAAACTTTTAGCCTTGAAAAGATTTTAAGAAATAATTTCAGCCTTTAAGACCAGGGACTTTCATCGATTTCCTCACCAAGCTGTGAGATTTGTACACCTTTAAAGAGCTTATCGTCTTTTAATTCCCAAATAGCCAAAAAATGAGCAAGTGGCATTTCCTCATCCGGGTTTTCTATAGTCTTTACGTGATAAGTAAACTGAATAGCGATCTGGTTCCCTTCCTGAATTATTTTCTCAACTTCAGCCTTAAGCGATTCAAAGTTTTTAGCCATATCGTCCCTTAAGTGCTGGATTTCATTAAAATCCAATTTTTTAAGGCCGGTAGTACCATACCAGGTAAGGGTTACATTGGGATGTAAGTAATTGTCTAATGTATCGTTTTCCCCATTGAATAGGGAAGTATAAAAATTCTCAACAATATCTTTACTTTTTACGCCCATAGTATTTATTTTAATTTGTCCAGCAATTTAGGTAATTGCCTTAAAAGTGCCAACTCTTTTAATTTTGCTCTTGATTCCATAGCAGGATTCCCGGTGTAGATTTTATTGGCTTTGGTAGATTTAGTAATTCCTGCCTGGCCCATCAGGACCCCACCCTTCTCAACGGTTATTCCGCTTCGCATTCCTACCTGTCCCCAAACCGTAACTTCATCTTCAATAATCACACAACCGGCAATACCCACCTGGCTGGCAATAAGACATTTTCTACCAATGACAGTATCGTGACCAACCTGGATTAAATTATCTAGTTTCGTACCCTCTTTAATTCTTGTATCACCAGTCACGCCTTTATCTATAGTACAATTAGCACCAATTTCTACATTATTCTCAATTACTACACGTCCACCTGACTTTAACTTATCAAAACCTTTTTCTCGATTCTTGTAATAAAAGGCATCTCCACCTAAAACGGTGCCCGAATGAATTATTACATGATTTCCAATAACGGCATTATCATAAATACTTACGTTGGAATGAATCAGGCAATTACTGCCAATTCTTACATTATTCCCAATAAAAGTATTGGGCTGAATATGTGTGCCCTCCCCTATTTGTGCAGAGTCCGAAATAGATTTACCGGCTTTTTTAAAAGGTCTGAAATACTGGGTGAGTTTATTAAAATCTGAAAAGGGATCTTCCGAAATTAGTAGGGCTTTTCCTTGAGGACAATCAACTTGTTTATTGATTAGAATTACAGTCGCTGCAGAATTTAAGGCCTTATCATAATATTTTGGATGATCTACAAAAACGATATCACCTGGGGTTACCACGTGAATTTCATTCATTCCCAGTACAGGGAAATTGGCATCACCAATATATTCAGCATTAATAATAGTAGCAATTTGCTGCAGCGTATGTTCATTTGGAAATTTCATAAAACTAATCTTGTTAAGATCCCATCTTTGATAGATAAGTCATCCTGTATTTTTTTGCGGATGTTATTTATTCTCGTTTTTCCTACAGGCTGAAAATAAATAGCATCACGAACTCTGAACTTTTAAGCTCACAGCCTATTCTTTCATTCGTTCCTTATAGGTCCCCTTTTCGGTTTCTATTTTAATTTTATCCCCTTCATTGATAAATAACGGAACGTTTACTTCTGCACCTGTTTCGACCGTAGCAGGTTTAGTGGCATTTGTTGCAGTATTTCCTTTTACTCCGGGCTCGGTATGGGTGACTTCTAAAACGACACTTGCAGGCATCTCTACAGAAAGTGGTGCATTGTCTTCAGTATTGATTATTACAGTAACCACTTCGCCTTCCTTTAGAAGCTGTGGCTGATCTAAAACACTCTCAACCAATCGAATCTGTGTATAATCTTCAACATTCATAAAATGATAGAATTCTCCATCATTATACAAATACTGGAACTTATGAGTTTCCACACGCACATCCTCAATCTTATGTCCGGCAGAAAATGTATTTTCAATTACTTTTCCGGTAGTTACACTTTTTAGCTTGGTTCTGACAAAAGCAGGCCCTTTCCCAGGTTTAACGTGTAAAAATTCAGTTATTTTATAAATATCGTGGTTATAACGAATACATAATCCGTTTCTAATATCACTTGTACTAGCCATTTTTTAGGTTTTAATTTGAACTAAAGTATCCTTTCATGATACCTCGCTGTGAGTTTTTAATAAATTCTAAAATTTCGTCCCTCTCAGCCGTTGCCTGCATTTCTGCTTCAATTATGGCAACTGCCTGGGAATTATTATAATTTTTTTGATATAAAATTCTATAAATATCCTGTATCTCCCGAATTTTTTCTGTAGTAAACCCCCTTCGGCGTAAACCTATGGAATTTATACCCACATAAGAGAGCGGTTCTCTTCCTGCTTTCACAAAAGGCGGGACATCTTTTCTAACTAAAGACCCACCGGTGACAAAGGCGTGTCTTCCTATGCTACAAAATTGTTGAATGGCCGCCATTCCTGCAAGAATAACATAGTCCCCAACATTTATATGACCTGCAAGTGTACTATTATTGGAGAAAATACAGTTATCGCCCACAATACAATCATGAGCAATATGGCAGTAAGCCATTATCCAACAATTTTTTCCGATCACTGTTTTCATTCGGTCTGTAGTACCACGATTAATGGTTACGCACTCCCTAACGGTGGTATTATCTCCAATAACGGTTATGGTATCTTCATCATCAAACTTTTTATCCTGCGGGATAGCAGAAATAACGGCTCCCGGAAAAATACTACAATTCTTTCCAATTCGGGCACCTTCCATAATAGTTACGTTAGATCCTATCCAGGTTCCTTCTCCAATTACTACATTATTATGTATGGTAGTAAAAGGTTCAATCACTACATTCTTAGCAATTTTGGCTCCCGGATGTACGTAAGCTAAAGGCTGGTTCATATTTTTTATTTTGATTTTACAATTTGCGCCATGAGTATAGCTTCTGTAGCCAGTTTCCCATTGACATAAGCGTAACCCTGCATTTGGCAGATTCCACGTCTGATGGGCGCAAGTAATTCTAATTTGAATATTAAGGTGTCACCAGGTACAACCTGTTGTTTGAATCTTACATTATCAATTTTCATAAAATAAGTAAGATAGTTTTCAGGGTCCGGAACGGATTTTAAAGCAAGAATTCCTCCGGTTTGAGCCATAGCTTCTACCTGGAGTACGCCAGGCATTACCGGTTTCCCTGGAAAATGTCCCACAAAGAAGGGTTCATTCATAGTGACATTTTTCATACCGATTACACAAGTTTCTGTACAACTATAAATTTTGTCTACAAGCAGAAAGGGTGATCTATGAGGCAGAATATCCATGATGTCTGTAACGTCCATCAAGGGTTTTTGATCAAGGTCTATCTTGGGAACATTATTTCTTTTTTCAGCCTTGATTATTTTAGCCAGTTTTTTTGCAAATTGGGTGTTTACGTAATGGCCCGGCTTGTTAGCAATGACTTTTCCACGAATTCGGGTTCCTATCAAAGCCAGATCTCCAAGTACATCTAACAGTTTATGTCTTGCTGCTTCATTGGGATAATGTAAGGTGAGGTTATCAAGAATCCCGTTTTGTTTTACTGAAATATTATCACGATTAAAGGCAATTCGAAGTTTTTTAAAGGTTTCTTCGTTTATCTCTTTATCTACATATACGATAGCGTTATTTAAATCACCACCTTTTATTAAACCGTTATCCAGCAATGCTTCCAGTTCGTGTAAAAAACTGAAAGTTCTTGCATCTGAAATTTCGTCCTTGAACTGGGATAGATGAGAAATCGAGGCATTTTGTGTCCCTAGAACTTTTGTGCCAAAATCTACCATTGTTGTTACCTGGTATTGATCGGCAGGCATAACAATAATCTCGCTTCCGCTTTCATCGTCGTGATAAGAAATAACTTCCTCAACAATAAATTCTTCACGCTCTGCTTCCTGAGCTACAACTCCTGCTTTTTCAAGAGCCTCCACGAAAAATTTTGAGGAACCATCCATAATTGGAGGTTCAGAAGCATTTAATTCAATTAAAATGTTATCTATATCCAGGCCAACACAAGCAGCAAGCACATGCTCTGAAGTCTGAATTTTCACACCATTTTTTTCAAGATTGGTACCACGCTGTGTATTTACCACATAACTCACGTCAGCTTCAATCTCTGGTTCCCCTTCTAAATCTATTCTTTTAAATACATATCCAGAATTTTCCGGACCTGGTTTAAATGTGATCTTAACCTTTTGGCCGGTGTGCAGACCAACGCCATCAAGAGAAACCTCCTGATCGATAGTATGTTGTTTCGCTTTTTTATAAGCCATTTTTAATCTTTTTTTCTAGTTGATTAAGTGTATCTACGGTTTTAGGTAAGTTTTTAAAATGAACATAAGATTTTGCGAAATCTCCATAACCAAATGCGGGTGAACCCTGTAACATTTCATCGTTCTTTACATTTCTACCAATCCCGGATTGCGCCTGGATTTTCACTCGGTCTCCTATCTGTAAATGTCCTGCTATACCGGCCTGCCCACCAATAAGACAATTCTTACCAATTTTGGTAGAACCAGCTATTCCGGTCTGTGCAGCTATGGCGGTATTAGAACCAATTTCGACATTATGAGCGATCTGAATCTGATTATCCAGTTTCACCCCTTCCCTTATTATAGTGGAACCCAAGGTAGCCCGATCTATGGTGGTACCGGCTCCAATATCAACATTATCTTCGATAATCACATTTCCTATTTGCGGTACTTTGGTATATTTTCCATTCTCATCTGGACTAAAACCGAAACCATCAGCTCCTACTATTACACCACTATGTAGTACGCAATTACTGCCAATAACTGTTTCTGAATAAACTTTTACTCCGGGAAAAATGAGTACATCGTCCGCGATGCTAACATTATCTCCGATATATACATTGGGATAAATTTTTACATTATTCCCAATACTTACGTTCTCTCCTATATAAGCGAAAGCTCCCAAATAAAGATTTTCGCCAAATTTTGCTGAATCAGAAACAAAACTGGGTTGTTCAATTCCTTGCTTGTTTAACTTTATTTGGTTATAATATTCTAATAATTTTGAAAATGCCTTATAGGCATCTTTTACCTTTATTAAAGTAGTAGTTATAGGTTCTTCGGCTTTAAAATCACTATTTACAATAGTTATAGAAGCCTGAGTGGAATAGATATAGGAAGTATATTTAGGATTGCTTAAAAAGGTAAGGGAGCCTTTACCTCCTTCTTCAATTTTAGCTAATTCAGATACTTCGACCTCAGGATTACCCTCAATTTTTCCCTCGAGAATCTCTGCTATTTGTGCTGCTGTAAATTTCATTCTGGCAAAAGTAAAAAAAAAGCGTTAATGTTTGACCTTCGGGTAACACATATAATACTTGACCACAGTTTTTGAAAGCGCTTTCAAATTCAATTGGTCCGAAGCTTTGGCCACATCACTAATCTTTCCGTTCTTATGTAAAATATTAATACTATTGTTTTCACTCTTATAAGCGGTATTGGTCACTTCCCCGCTAAATACAAAATAATCAGCTTCTTTTGCTGAAATATTCTCCTTTTCCTGAAGAGCCAGGCTGTGTTTTTTAAGTTTTTCAGAAGAAGGTTTTTTCTTCTTGATTTTCACCTTTAAAAGTTCCCTATTGATAATCATATTACATAAATTTCGCAGCACAAAATCCTCATGGTCCTGCCACTCCTTCATAGCCGAAATAATATCGTAATCGTCTAATCGCGCAAAGACCGATAAGGTTTTTGAAGTAAAATTTTCCGGGCCAATTTTATTGTATAGAAAATATGAAAGCGACTTACTGGCATTAAGGGTTTCACCTTTTTCCACAAGTTCCTTTGCGCGCTTCAATACCCTTATTAAAAGCTGCTCGGCAACCAGGCTGGTTTTGTGTAAATATACCTGCCAGTACATAAGCCTTCTGGCCACCAAAAATTTCTCTACCGAATATATTCCCTTTTCTTCTATGACCAGGTCGTCATTGACCACATTAAGCATCGTAATTAGGCGTTCACTATTAATGTTTCCTTCTGCAGCCCCTGTGTAAAAACTATCGCGTTTTAAATAATCCAAACGGTCCATATCCAGTTGACTTGAAATTAATTGATTCAGAAACCTTCGGTTATAGGTACCTCGAAAAATTTTTAGCGCCAGCGTTAAACTTTGGTTAAAGTCTCGGTTCATTTCTTCCATAAAAAGCAACGAAATACTTTCATGATCAACGCCTTCTACAATGCTGTGTTCCATCGCATGCGAGAAAGGCCCATGGCCTATATCGTGCAATAGAATAGCAATTTGAAGGGCTTCTTCCTCGGCCTGGGAAATCATAACCCCTTTATGCCGAAGGATCTGCACTGCTTTCTGCATTAAATGCACACAGCCTATCGCATGATGAAATCGGGTATGATGTGCACCGGGATATACCAAATACGACATACCCATTTGCGATATTCGTCTGAGGCGTTGAAAGTAAGAATGCTCAATAATACTGAAGATCCGCTCACTGGGGATGGTAATAAATCCGTAAATTGGGTCGTTTAATATTTTGAGTTTATTAGTTGAAATCAAGCTTTGTAAGTATTAATTTACAACAAAGATACATATATAGACTTTGGAAGTTAAAAAAGCTATAATTAAGTTATAAAAAAACCGGAGTTCCGGTTAAAAGTATAAGATATGAATAAGATAAAAATCCTTTGGGTAGATGATGAAATAGATTTACTGAAACCACATATTTTGTTTTTGGAATCAAAAGATTATCAGGTTGTAACCTGCCAAAGTGGGACTGAAGCTTTGGAACAAATAGAAGAGGAAAGTTTTGATATTGTTTTTCTTGATGAAAATATGCCGGGGCTAACAGGTCTGGAAACTCTAGCAGAAATAAAGGAGAAGCTTGAAAACCTTCCTGTTGTAATGATCACAAAAAGCGAGGAGGAATATATCATGGAAGAAGCCATTGGCTCCAAGATAGCCGATTACCTTATAAAACCGGTAAATCCAAACCAGATCTTACTAAGTATCAAAAAGAATCTGGATCATTCTCGACTTATTTCTGAAAAAACCACTTCAAATTATCAGCAGGAATTCCGGAAAATCGCCATGGATCTTAGCCAGGTAAATACCTTTGAAGAATGGGCCGAGCTTTATCAGAAATTAATTTACTGGGAACTACAACTGGAAGGTCTGGAAGACAGCGGAATGTTTGAAATTCTGGAATCTCAGAAAAACGAAGCCAATACGCAGTTTTGTAAGTTTATCGATAAGAATTACCCCGCATGGTTTGAGAAAGATACGCAGGCACCAATAATGTCTCACACGATTTTTAAGCAAAGAGTTGTTCCGGAAATAACTAAGGAGCAACCCACCTTACTTGTTGTTGTTGATAATTTGAGATATGACCAGTGGAAAGCACTGGAACCGGTAATTGCCAATTATTATAAGAAAGAAAAGGAAGAACCTTACTATAGTATTTTACCTACAGCCACGCAGTATGCGCGTAACGCAATGTTCTCAGGACTTATGCCGAGCGAAATGGAAAACTTATTTCCTCAGTACTGGAAGAACGATACCGAGGAGGGTGGAAAAAACAATCATGAGGCTGAATTCTTAAACGAACAACTCAAAAGGCTAGGGAAAAATTTTAAGCATGAATATCACAAAATCACAAGTTTAAAAGCCGGAAAAAAACTGGCGGAAAACTTCAAAACACAAAAAGATAACGATCTGACCGTTGTAGTTTACAATTTTGTGGATATGCTTTCCCATTCCAAGACCGAAATGGAAGTAATCAAGGAATTAGCTTCCAACGATAAATCCTATAGATCTTTAACTTATAGTTGGTTTAAGAATTCCCCCCTACTTGATATTATTCAACAGGCGCGCCAACTCGGATTTAAATTAATCATCACTACCGATCACGGTACCATTAATGTAAAAAATCCTTCAAAGGTCATTGGGGACAAAAACACCAGCTTAAATTTGCGATATAAAACGGGAAAAAGCCTTACCTATGAAGAGAAGGATGTTTTGGCAGCTACAGATCCTAAGAGCATTCATTTGCCTAGTATCAATATGAGTAGCTCCTTTATCTTTGCAAAGGGGGATCTATTTTTTGCCTATCCTAATAATTTTAATCATTACGTAAGCTATTATCGTAATACCTATCAGCATGGCGGTGTTTCACTGGAAGAAATGATTATTCCCTTTGTAGTTATGAATCCAAAATAAGGATCTCGTGAGTTGATTAATAGATACTTATAGGGAATATTAAATTATTCCCTATCTTTGTTGTGCCTAAAATCTATTACCTATATGTCGATTACCTACAATTTAGCCCAAATTGATGAGGCTGCACAGTATATTATTGAACACGCTAAAAATAAAGTCTTATTATTTTATGGCGAGATGGGTGCTGGCAAAACTACCCTTATTAAAGCGTTAGTTCAAGCTTTAGGTAGCCAAGATAGAGTTTCAAGCCCCACATTTTCATTGGTTAATGAATATCACACTCCCCGGGAACCAATATATCATTTTGATTTTTACAGGCTGGAAGACCCAAATGAAGCCCTGGATATAGGAATTGAGGAATATTTTAATTCTCCCGGATGGATTTTAATAGAATGGCCACAGAAAATACAGGATTTCCTGCAGGAAAATTTTCAAAAAATTGAGATTTCTACGGAAAAGAAAAATATAAGGATGTTAAAGTTGTGTTAATGAAAACTTAAAGCTTTGCTTTTTTGGTCAAAATTTTTGTGTTAGTAGACTGATAGGTTTTAGTAAACAATAGAAAAGGAAAAGTAGTATTTAGAGATTTATTTGTTATTTTTAACCATTATTTTTTTAGCAGTGTAAAGTAAAAACTGTTAAAAAATAGCCATTTTTTTGCTTAAAAAAAGGTGCAAAAGTACGATTAATGTATTAATTTTTAGTGTTTTATATTTCTATAGGTTTGCTTCAGTAAACAAAACGAAATAACAATTAAAACATAAATATTATGAGACTTAAAGCAGTACTTTTCGCAGCAGCAATTTTTGGAGCAAGTTTTTTTGTAACTTCAACTTCGGATAACGATACCAGTAATGACCAAATTAAAGAACAAGCTGTCGACAAAAGACTCATCAAAATTCCTGCTGCTGGGTAGTATAATAGCGCTTAGCATAGCATTTTCACCCTATTTATTTTATTTATATGAAATTTTCCCAAGCGGTCCCGTTTGGGAAAATTCTTTTTTTACCTATGAGAGTAAATATTATGAAGATGTGATGACTGCCGCCTGGACTTATCTAGGTAAGCTTACCCCCCTACTATTACTATTCATATGGTTTTTTACATGCAAACATTGGTGGTATCACGTGATTCTTATTCCAATATCCATGTATTCTTATCAAATTATAGTTACTTTTTATCAGGATGTATATTCGGAAACTGCGTTTATAATGGATACAGACGGTTTAATCTATCTCGCGCCATTTTTTATAGTCATTCTTTCATTGGTTTATCTTATCCGAATCAAAATCTTTGACAGGGTTTATGGGATTGACCTGAGCGAAATCGATGAGACTGATGTTTCGGTCTTCTCCCCGATCTCTGAAACGGACCGCCGGGAATTAAAATCCTTCCAGGAAGAGGGGGAATATTGGGAACCTGCACAGGAGGAATACTATACCAGACTTTAACAATCGCTATTTTTAAAAATAATTGTAAATTCCCTTTTCTAAAGTTTTAGCAGTTAACTATGGGAAAACAGGTTTCGCCTTTCACCAAAGAGCAATTAATTCCGCAGGAAGAAACCCTCGAAATCTATAAGAACAAGGGGAAATTATTTATCGGTATCCCCAAAGAGACCTCTTATCAGGAAAAACGCATTTGTTTAAGTCCCGATGCAGTGGCGGCCATAACGGCCCACGGGCATCGTGTACTAATTGAATCCAATGCCGGGAAATGGGCGCGCTTCAGCGATAAAGATTATTCCAATGCCGGGGCTGAAATTACCAAAGACACTAAAAAAGTCTTTTCCTGTCCTACTATCCTAAAAATCGAACCGCCTTCAATAAAAGAATTGGATCTGATAAATCCGCAAACTATTTTAATTTCCGCCCTTCAGCTCAAAACCCAGTGCAAGGAGTATTTTCAGAAATTGGCTTCAAAAAGAATCACTGCATTAGGCTTTGAGTTTATTCGTGACGACGATGGGAGTTACCCTATAGTTAGAGCCTTGAGTGAGATAGCCGGTACTGCTTCTGTTTTAATCGCTTCCGAAATTATGAGCAATAATATTAACGGAAATGGTTTAATGTTTGGAAATATTAGTGGTGTTCCCCCTGTTGAAGTAGTTATTCTTGGCGCAGGAACTGTTGGTGAGTTTGCCGCAAGGGCTTCATTGGGCCTTGGAGCTAGTATAAAGGTTTTTGACAGTTCCCTTACCCGTCTTCGAAATATTCAAACAAATCTTAATCAAACATTTTATACTTCTACTATCCAGCCCAAAAACCTTAGTAAGGCTATAAAACGTTGCGATGTTCTCATTGGTGCGGTGCGTGGTAAAAATCGTTCCCCAGTGCTGATTACAGAAGATATGGTGACCAGTATGAAACGTGGCGCAGTCATTATAGATGTAAGTATAGATATGGGCGGTTGTATAGAGACCAGCGAGATCACTACCCATGACAAACCTATTTTTACCAAACATAATGTTTTACATTATTGCGTCCCTAATATCCCTTCAAGATATGCGCGCTCCTCTTCGCTTTCCATCAGTAACATTTTCACGCCATATCTCTTGCATATTGCTGAAGAGGGCGGTCTTGAAAACACTTTAAGATTTGATAAGGGTTTGCGAAATGGTTTGTACTTTTACCACGGAATTTTAACCAACAAATCTATAGCCGATTGGTTTGATCTATCTTATAGAGACATTAATTTGCTCATTTTTTAGATCAATTTTCAGCCAAATTCGCTTTTTCAAAATTAAAAAAAGATGAAACTAATTCATAGAATTGGATATTTCTCCGTGGGTCTGTTCTTCGGAATAATGCTTTTACTTTTCTTTTTAGGTGGAAAGAAAACTTCTTGTGATTATTCTCCCCAGGCAAGAGTCTTAAAAAACATCAGAATTAAAGAGCGAAAATTTTCTGACGCTGCTATTAGGTATTTTAAAGATAATAAATTGGATACCGCACTGGTTTCCCAAAGTTTGGAAAATGGTGATGTGGATTTCAGTCGCAGCAACACCGATAGAATCCCCTGTAATATTTACCTGGTTACCAAAGAAGTGAATTCAAGAAGTCTTGAACTTCAAATTGAGAATTGCGACAGCACAGCCACTATTCAAAAGGTAGTTTTAAAAAATAAAATTAATTATAATTGACTTTTTGGGTTTATATTGGTTTTAATCTTTAAATCAAATTGTCACCCTAAGCCTATAATAGAAGGTATTTCGAAATGCCCGAGTGACAATTTTAACTCAAGATCTTAACTCCAATTTTATTCGGAAAGGATTTGATCAGTATGTGCTTTGGTTTTCACCTTTTTGATGACTTCTTCGATTTCAGAATTTTCATTGATAATAAAGGTGGTTCGATGAATACCTTCATATTCTTTCCCCATAAATTTCTTCGGTCCCCAAACTCCATAAGCCTGGATCACTTCTTTATCTTCATCGGCTAACAGTGGAAAGGGAAATTCATACTTATTTTTAAAATTGCTTTGTTTTTTTTGGGTATCGGCGCTAACCCCTAAAATTGCATAACCCTTTTCCTGAAAACGTTCCCAATTATCCCTTAAGTTACATGCTTCTGCAGTACAGCCCGGTGTACTTGCCTTCGGATAAAAAAATAAAACCAGCTTTTTTCCTTTAAAATCGGAAAGATTCACTGTGTTCCCATCCTGGTCCTTTACTGAAAATTCCGGGGCTTTATCACCCGCTTTTAATGTTGTCATAATTCTTATTTTTGCATTTATCAATCCCTGGGCTAAAGCCAGAAGGATATAATTTAGGTTTAAAATTTCTAAATAAAATTAAGTAATTGATCTCACTGAATGAGTAAATTTAAACAATATGACCAAACAAGAAAAACTAAGGTTTGTAATTGATACTTTAGATGATATCTATCCGGAAATCCCTATTCCGTTAGATCATAAAGATCCATACACCTTATTGATTGCTGTCTTACTTTCCGCACAAAGTACTGATGTAAAAGTAAACCAGATTACTCCTAAATTGTTTGAAATTGCCGACAATCCAAAGGATATGATTAAACTTTCAGTAGATGAAATCAGAGAAATAATTAAACCCGTTGGCCTTTCTCCTATGAAATCTAAAGGTATTTATGGTTTGTCCCGAATTCTTTTGGATAAATATCAGGGAGAAGTTCCTGCCAGTTTTGAGGCCCTCGAAGCTTTGCCAGCGGTTGGTCATAAAACGGCCAGTGTTGTAATGGCACAGGCTTTTAATATCCCCGCATTTCCCGTTGACACGCATATACACCGCTTAATGTACCGATGGAATTTAAGCAGTGGCAAAAATGTATCACAAACCGAAAAGGATGCCAAGCGGTTATTTCCAAAAGAGCTTTGGAACAAACTTCATCTACAAATAATTTGGTACGGGCGACAGTATTCACCCGCCCGTGGCTGGAACCTTGAAAAAGATATAATAACAAGGGAAATTGGAAGAAAATCGGTTATCAACGATTATTATAAAAAGAAAAAATAACCTTAATAAAAAAGACCTGTAGGCTAATAAACAGGTCTTTTTTTACTGGATTCTAATTAAGAATGGCGTCAAAAGTAAATCCACGACATTTTACCACTCTTAAGGCTTTTGAGTAATTTAAAAGAAACTGTACAGTTTCTTTCCTGGCTTCCAAATCTTTCAACTGATCTTTTTTAGATAGTTTTTTAGTGTAAAGTTTCCTCATGAGATAATTTTTTGCGTTGGTTTCTTATACTAACGCTATCTTTTGAGGAATATTATAGATTAGTTTGTTAAAACCAGTTTATGTTTTTCAATTATCTTACGAAGGTTTATCAATGCGTAGCGCATTCTTCCTAAAGCTGTGTTGATGCTTACACCGGTGCGCTCAGATATTTCTTTGAAGCTCATATCTTTATAGATTCTCATAGTAAGTACTTCCAACTGATCTTCCGGTAATTCTTTAATAAGTTCCTTTACATCATTTTCAATTTGATCTTTTATGATCTGCGTTTCCACATTTAGATCAGAATCACTCAAAACAGAAAAAATATTAAAGTCACCACTATTATCAAATTTAGGCATACGCTTATTTCTTCTAAAATGATCAATTACTAGATTGTGAGCAATGCGCATCACCCAGGGAAGAAATTTACCTTCTTCATTATATTTCCCTCGTTTTAGGGTATTGATCACTTTAATAAAAGTATCCTGGAAAATATCTTCCGCAACATCTCTATCAAAAACCTTGGAAAAAATAAAACTATAAATTCGGTGGTGGTGTCTGTTAATTAGCTTGCTTAGTGCAGTCTCGTTTCCTTGCATGTACTCACGCACAAGTACGGCGTCTGTGATTTCAACGTTATTCATATCAGTTACTTTTGTTCAGGAGGGTTGGGGTTCCCGAGATTAGGTTATTTAGTTTCTAAAAGTAACTTTATGCTATAGGCAGGTGTTTGTTAAATATGAATGACCAAATATAGCAAGATAAATTTGACAAAAGCAAACAAAAGCTTAATTTTTTAACATTACAATAAGATTTTTATGGCTTTTTACACTGCTGCTTATTAAGTACCTTTGCATCCTTGAACTAGAAAAATGAGCATGAATATTGACGTTGCAGAGGTTAATCCTAAAGAGAATATAATTATAAAAGGTGCAAGACTGCATAACCTTAAAAATATAAATGTAGTTATCCCCAGGAATAAATTGGTGGTAATTACCGGACTTTCCGGATCCGGAAAGTCCACTTTAGCTTTTGATACACTTTATGCGGAAGGCCAGCGCCGTTATGTAGAAAGTCTTTCCTCCTATGCCCGACAGTTTTTAGGGCGATTGAACAAACCAAAAGTTGATTATATCAGAGGTATTGCTCCCGCTATAGCTATTGAGCAAAAAGTTAACTCCACAAACCCTCGATCAACCGTTGGTACTTCTACTGAAATATATGATTACCTCAAATTGCTTTTCGCCAGGATTGGACGGACGTATTCCCCTGTTTCAGGTAATGAAGTAAAAAGAGATCGGGTAAGCGATGTAATAAATCATGTAAAATCTTTTGAAGAGCGGGAAAAATTGTTGTTGCTCTCGCCAATCCATATCGAAGAAGGTAGAACCCTAACAGAAAAAATTAAAGTACTGGCTCAACAAGGTTATAGTCGTATCCAAGTTAAAGATCAGGTTCTCAGAATAGATGAGGCCGATCTGGATAAAATTCATCAGAAAGATACTCTTTTGGTAGTAGACAGGATTATTACTAAGGATGAGGAAGATTTTTACAATAGACTTGCGGATGCAACAGATGCAGCTTTTTTTGAAGGTAAAGGAGAACTTTATATCGAAAATTTAAAAACTGGGACGAAGAGACATTTTAGCAATAAATTCGAATTAGACGGAATTAGTTTCCTGGAGCCCAATGTACATCTTTTCAGTTTTAATAATCCTTATGGCGCCTGTCCTAAGTGTGAAGGATACGGGGATGTAATTGGAATAGACGAGGATTTAGTGGTTCCCAATACGGGTCTTTCAATATATGAAAATGCTATTTTTCCATGGCGAGGCGATAGTATGAGCTGGTACCGTGATCAATTGGTGAATAATTCACATAAATTTGATTTTCCTATTCATAAACCCTGGTTTCAACTCACCCAGGAGCAAAAGGAACTGGTTTGGAACGGAAACCAATATTTTGAAGGTTTAAATGATTTCTTTCAGTTTTTAGAGAGTAAAGCTTATAAAATACAAAATAGAGTAATGCTATCGCGCTACCGCGGAAAAACGCGTTGTACCACTTGTAAAGGGAAAAGATTACGTCCCGAGGCTGAATTTGTGAAACTTAACGGTCACAGCATCACAGACCTGGTAGGAAAACCTCTTGATAAAGTACGGGAGTTTTTTGCTCATATAGAACTAAATGAATATGATCAACAAATTGCAAAACGTCTTTTAACCGAAATCAACAATCGACTCAAATTTTTATCAGAAGTTGGACTGGATTATCTCACTTTAAACCGTAAATCCAATACCTTATCAGGTGGAGAATCCCAGCGAATTAATCTTGCAACCTCCCTTGGAAGTAGTCTGGTAGGCTCTATGTATATTTTGGATGAACCCTCCATTGGTTTACATCCGCGAGATACAGAGCGCTTAATAGGCGTGTTAAAAAACCTGCGGGATATTGGGAATACTGTAATTGTGGTGGAACACGATGAAGATATTATGAATGCAGCCGATGAGATTATTGATATTGGTCCAGAGGCAGGAACTCATGGGGGTGAAGTTGTAGCCACTGGCACCCTAAAAGAAATATTAAAATCAAACTCCCTAACCGCTCAATATTTAAACGGAAAAGAAGAAATCCCGGTTCCTAAAATACGCAGAAAAGCTTCAGGAGAAATACGAATATTGGGAGCGCGGGAACATAATCTTCAAAATATAGATGTTACGATTCCACTAAAAACCTTTACAGCGATAACGGGAGTTTCGGGAAGTGGGAAAAGTACTTTGGTAAAGAAAATCCTTTATCCTGCAATTCAAAAGAAAATTGGAGGTTATGGAGAAAAAGCCGGGCAATATACCGATATAGAAGGTGATTTTAAAAATCTTGGGAGCGTGGAATATATTGATCAAAATCCAATTGGTAGATCCTCCCGTTCCAACCCGGTAACCTATATTAAGGCCTACGATGACATCCGAAACTTATTTTCCGATCAAAAATTATCAAATATTCGAGGTTTCAAACCAAAACATTTCTCCTTCAATGTGGAAGGTGGACGCTGTGAAGTTTGTAAAGGTGAAGGGGAGGTTACTATAGAAATGCAGTTTATGGCCGATGTCCACCTGGAATGTGAAGCTTGTAATGGCAAGCGTTTTCAAAAAGATGTACTGGAAGTCCAGTTTGAAGGCAAGAACATTGACGATGTCTTAAACATGACTATAGATGATGCCACCAGCTTTTTTGCTGAACATAAGTTGGATAAAATCGTGAGAAAACTAAAACCTTTGCAGGACGTTGGTTTAGGCTATGTTCAATTAGGGCAAAGTTCCTCTACTCTTTCAGGTGGGGAAGCACAGCGAATAAAATTAGCTTCGTTTCTTGTAAAAGGCGCTACTAAAGAAAAAGCTTTATTCATCTTTGATGAACCGACTACAGGACTTCATTTTCACGATATAAAAAAATTACTAAAATCTTTTAATGCCCTTATTGAAAAGGGACACAGTATAGTGGTTATAGAACACAATATGGATCTGGTTAAATGCGCAGATTATATTATTGACATTGGTCCGGGTGGAGGTATAAATGGTGGAAAAATTGTAGCCCAGGGAACCCCTGAAGAACTTGTTAAATCTAAAAAATCTTTCACAGGAAATTATCTGAAGGAAAAACTATAGATTTTGAAAAAATCAACCAATATTAATATTCTTTACAGACTTTATATTTAAAGCTTAGTTATTAAATAAAAATCTTTAAGAACAGGCTTTTTTTAGAGCTTTTATATTTTGGCACGTAGTTTGTATTTTATGTTTTGATTCTATTATTGAATCTGGTTAAAAACACTAAAATGCAACTTATGAAAAATATCGCCTTTTTATTTAGCTTTTTATTCATTGGTATTTCCGCAATGGAAGCTTCAGAAGCTAATTCCCGATCTGTTTACAAAGACGCTTTTATCTTTGTTGAGAATGGTGTTGAGTTTGCCGTTTATCCAAATGGAGAATTTGATTTCTATTATAATCCTGAATTCCGAAGAACCCAGGTTTTGAATATCTCCACTCCAAATATGAATATTAGCTATAATGCAGGTTATAATTATGATGCCTACATTCAATATGATGATTATGGTGCGGTGATTCAAATTGAAAGTGTTCCGGTTTATTATGATTACTATGGTAGAATTATTAGAGCCGGAAATGTCGATATAAATTATAACCGTTATGGACGTATTGCAAGAGTTGGAAATTTATATATTCATTACAATCGTTTTAACCGAATAACCAATTATACTGGTTTTATAAATCATTTTAACTATAGATACGCTTACAGGCCATGGCACCAATATTATACAAGACCCCATAGAAATGTAAGTATTGTATATGGACAGCCTTATAGAGCATATTATCAGCCAAACAGGCTTACTTATGTACAGCACGTAAACTATTTTAACAATCATTATTCTAATAATGTAAATCAAAATTTTTACAGACCTAATCAAACCGTTGTTTCCTATAATAAAGGAAGAAGAACTTCTGGAATGCGGGATTTAAAGGAAATTAGGTCTAATCAGGGCCAGGTAGCTTCCAATGACTATAATATAAGAAGTAATCGTAATTCTGAAAGGTCTAGTAAAGTGTCCAACAGAAGCAGAACAATTCAGTCCGAAAGAAAAAGCAGTAATAATTCCCGCCGAAATTCGATGAGCTCGTCCAGAAGTATGTCTTTAGATGAAGCTGCAGGAACCAGAGAAAATTATGCCGGGAATCAGATCAGAAACAATAGAAGCAGAACAAGCGGAAACACTGCATCAAGAAACAGGTCCTTTGATTCAGAAGTAAATTCATCTCGGAGAAGTTCTCAAACAATAAATAGTGGTCCATCCAGCCATAATACTAGGCTAAGAACC
>NZ_SNWE01000005.1 GCF_004362395.1 Salegentibacter sp. 24 | reverse complement strand
TCATTTTTCGAACGTCTCTGGTTGGACGTTCAAGTTGGTAATAAGTGGTATACTTTTAAATTGAAATGTGGGGTAGTTCTATATTAATATATACACAGTTTAAAGGGATCTGGGTCTTGCAGGCCCAGCAGATCATAATTATCCGGCATATTGGCACCGAAAACAATCTCGGCACCCAACATACCTGCTAAAGATCCCAAAGCGGTCCTTTTAACGAAATGTCTTCTTTTCATACGTAAATCTCTATAGTTTATTAACGGTCATATTTTGATTGCCCCAAAAATGCCTCTTTAGGGCCGGCGCGGAGCACAGCTATGTAAATTTAATAAAATAACAAACATACCGATCTCTTCCCTAGGTAAACTTTAGCTTCGGGACCACGCGCAATTTCTAAATTGAGCTCAAAAAGCGGACCACTCCCTTATACCTTGGACATCCCTAAGGCAAAGGTAACTAATCAGTATCTAAAATCATAAAAAAAGTTCTTGCTCATAGCCTTAACCGGGAACAGGTATTTTCCATTGCTTTTTGCAGATCTCCATTTGCCACTTTGGGTAATACCACCGCCGGGAACAATGCAATGCAGGTGTGGGTGCAAAGAAAGGTTTTGCCCCCAGGTGTGCAGGATGGCAATCATTCCAGGTTTGGCACCCAAGAATTTATGGTTGGATGCAAAATCCTGGATCACCTGCCAGGTTATTTTAAACAGTAGGGCATATATATTTTTAGGCTCATACAGGCATAGGCGGTTGAGGGCTGATGGCAGGGTAAAGACCACGTGGAAGTAGGGAACATTAAGAAGTTCTTCTTCCCGCGCCTGGATCCACTGTTCTTTTTTATGCCCCTGGCACTTGGGACAATGGCGGTTCCGGCAACTATTGTAACTAAGGTGAAGCCTATGGCAGGAAGGATTGTTACAGCGGTCAATATGGCCACCCAGGGCAGCAGTGCGGCATTTGCGCAAGGCGTGCAGGGTTCTTGTCTGCCAGCTGTTGTAACAATATTTGGATAAAGATTCCATGTTCCTTTCCAGAACCTGGGCCACCTCATAGGCAGCAGGTTTCACGGCTACTCCTTGTATAGCCGATCCAACGGACTGAAGGGCTTCTGCCTACCGAGTTGTGCCACGTGTAGGTAGGTGAGGGTGGTTTGGATATCTGCGTGTCCCAGTAAATCTTTGACACTGATAATATCCAATCCCATCTCCAAAAGGTGGGTGGCATAACTGTGCCGCAGGCTGTGGGTAGTGATATTTTTCTGGATCCCGCTGTGTTTACGGGCTTCCCGAACGATCCATTGCACCCCCATTGCCGATAACTGGGCTGGGTTTCCTTTCCTGTCGTAGCCATTAAAACACCAGGTGGTAGGATTATCTGCAGCGATATATTTTTTTAAGCCACGGATCTGCATCTGGGATAATGGAACATAACGGTCTTTTCTTCCTTTTCCCTGGCGGATGTGAAGCATTTTACGATCAAAATCGAGGTCTTTGAGCTGAAGGCTGCGAAGTTCAAAGCAGCGAAGGCCACAACCATAAAGCATTGCCAGTACCAACCGGTGTTTGAGAAGTTTGGGTGTTTTAAGCAGTTGTTTTACTTCACTACGGCTTAATACCACCGGGAGTTTGTGGGGACGTTCTATGGAAGGCAACATAACCCGCATTGCTTTCATACCAGAGATACGATAGGCATAGCGAAGACCATAGACCGTATGCTTGAAGAAACTGTCGGATGGTGTTTTGTGCTGGGACTTTAGAAGGTGCAGGTAATCCAAAACCTGTTCTTCATCGAGATCAAGGGGACTACATTTAAAATGGATGGACATGTGCGCGAGGCAGCGGGAGTAGTTGGTAAGGGTACTTTGACTTTTACCGGCGAGTTCTACGGAACGTTTTAACTTGCGGTAGAGTTCGCCAAACTCGGGTACAGAATTACAAGCCCTGTCAATGAGGGTACTACTTTTTTTTCATAACTTTCAATATTATAATTAGAGATACTTAAAGGTAGTGAATAGTGATTTAGCGATCTCTTGAAGCTACCTTTAGGTTTAGTTCAACAACGTATCCTATAAAAAACAGCGGTTTTGGTATTTAACATAAAGATAATCAATAAAATAAAGGTCTATTGACAAGTACGTGCATAAAATCCGCTACGAGCCATATGTGTGCCGAGAGTAACGACCGGCTGAAAGTCGTTACGCAACTGTCTACAAGATGGTGGAACCAACCCACCGGTGCTGTCCTGCAGGGGAGAGCACCAAACCAACATAAGGTGCTTTGGTAAAGAGCCAAGGTATCGAGCGTTTTGGAAAAGGCTATGCCGAGAGCTAGTCAGGTATGGATAATGGAGACGAATGCAAATGAACCTCTGATGAAGTGTCGAGAAAAAAATAGATTAACAGTGTTTCATATCCATTTAAAGTACGATTAGTCGGGGTGGCGGCAAATTATCAAATAGATTTTTTCACTTCTTCTTTTGCGTAGAAATCCGCAATTTGTTGAGCATAATCCATTGAAGATTTTCCGATGTAGCCAAGGAACATTTTTTCGGTACTGTGGGCTGTTATCTGCATAATTAAAGGGGTTGGCAATTTTCCATAGGTATTTGTAGCGAAAGATCTCCTGCAAACGTGAGAAGTAATAAGTTCATATTTCGGAAAAGTACCAGAAATTTTTCTTTTAACTCCTTTCTTTTTTCTTTTGCCGTTTTTATCTTTAGGAATAACATTTCCCTCTTCATCAACCATTTCAATTTTTTTTGCCTCAATAAGTTGATTTACTTTCGCTTCTTCACAAAGGAGTTTAATCTGATCATTAAATTTTTGAATGGATATTTTGTAAGGAAAACCTTCTTTAAGTATATTTTTTGTTTTGGGTAAAACCGGAATGGAAACCTGCTTCCCTGTTTTTTGTTGTTTTAACTCTATAAGTTCTAATCCATTTCGAACGATAAAGTTTTCTTCTGTGAGATTTAATAAATCACCTCCTCTTTGTCCAATATTACAACCTAATAATAGCCATTTTCGAGTATTTATAAGGGATTGATTTTGTAATTTTGTTTTTTCAATTTTTTCCAGCTCTTGGGGAGTTAGGTAGATTATATGCTCTGTTTTCGCTTTTCCTCCCTTTATTTTTCTGAGTTGATGACTAACTTGAATTCCATTGATTTCAGCATCAGTACAAACAGTTTTAAGGTCGTCAATTTTCTTTTTTGAATAGCCTTCAGAGTAGTTTTGTTTGTTTAACATCCAGTTTAAAAAAGATTTGCCAAATTTGATATCCACATCTTGAACTTTAAGAGACTTTTTTCCCTGATACACCTTAATGATTTTCAGTAAATTTTTATATGAATTCACGCGGCTCTTGGAAAGGCCTAAACCACCCTTAGAATTTTCTCTAATATTGGCAGTGTCAATAACGGTTTGTATGGCTTCTGTTAGTGAGTTTCCCTGTTTCCCTTGGTCCTCTTCTGGAATAAAGTTTCCATTAAAAATATCGATTTGTTTTTGAAGCCAATCGCCGCTAACTTCCCCAGGAGTGGCTTCATCATACATGTCTATTATGTAATTTTTAATATCCCGTAAATTTCGGTTAAGATTCTTCATTTCGGGTGAATTTCTTTTAACACCTTCTAATATTAAGCTCTTTTTACCGTTACCTGCTAAAATACAATTGGAGAGATTTACAATTTTACCAGAGTTTTTGGTATAATCATGTTTTCTACCGTGAATAAAGCGCAGGTAAATTGTTCTAGGATCTTGTTTTCCTCTAATAAAAAGTTTCACTGTAGCCATGCTGAAAGTCTTTAAAGTAAAAATAAATCTTTCCCGACACTTTCCCGACATGTTCCCGACATAATATGTTTTTAAATGAATTCAATTACCATTAAAATTTATTAAAGCACTGATATATAGTAATATATAATAAAACAAAAATAATTTTGAATTGAATATCAAGTCCCGTCCCGAGTACCAAAGACCCTCTTAATCTTTTGATTTTGAGGGTTTTTTGTTTTTAAATATCAGATTTGTACGCAAAGTTTAAAAAAATATTAGATTAACTATTTTTAACTTTCTACTGTAAGATTTTTCCGATCTTATTATTGAACCAGTCGAACATAAATTGCTCTAATATCTACTATTCACAAAAACTCACAAATAACATCTTATAACAACAAATATTTAGAAATAACATCAAATATTATGATTTCTCGTTCAGCTATTTTATAAATGCTAAATTTTAAAATACTTGTTATTTTTTCGAGGATCTCAATCGATAAAAGCAATTTTAAAATGATGATATTATTAGTTTTTAATCTTCATAACGTATATCGCGATATGCAATATGCGTTATGAAAGGATTAAATATTCATATGAAACCTCAAGATATACTATTGCTGCTAAAGCTTATTAGTCTTGATGATGTAACCTGGAAACAAAAATATGTAGCCGAGGCTTTAGGGATGAGTCAATCTGAAGTGAGTGAATCGGTAGCCCGTTCTAAATATTCAGGTCTATTAGATCCTAAAGATAAAAAAGTAATGAAACTGGCTTTCACTGATTTTTTGCAATTCGGATTGAAATATGTTTTTCCACAAAAACCAGGACCGGTAGTACGTGGTATTCCAACTTCTCACTCAGCCTCTCCTTTAAAAGAACAGATAGAAAGTAGTGAGAATTATGTTTGGTCGTCCGGTAAAGGAATGTTGAGAGGGCATAGTATAATGCCATTATATTCCTCTGTTCCCGAAGCTGCTTTAAAAGATAATGTACTTCACTAATTATTGGCCCTGGTAGACGCACTTCGAGTAGGAAAAGCCAGAGAGCGGGAAATAGCTATAATTGAGCTTAAAAAACGTATATAATTGGAACTATAAATATCGCTATGGAATTGTATTTTTAATCAGGATCCACAGGGAAACCCGTAGTTAAATGAAGATTTTGAAGTCTTTGGAGATTTTTTTTACTACGTATTCTGGGATATTAAGGTCCTTTGTTATTGCCGGCCAAGTAGAAATCTGTTCCTGGACTTTCTCGATTATTCCTTTTGGATTTTTTACAGAAAATTCTTCTGCTAAGTCAAGTAGATCCTTTAGCTGGATATTATCACGTTTATTATTAATAGACAACGCACGGCTGATTTTATGATAATTGAAATCTACGTTTAAGGGGTAAGTGAGATCATAAGCTGGAGCCAGATTCCATTTATCAGAATTCTTATCATAAATAAAAGAATGATTTTTTAAGTGATCATCAATATTAGCAAAAACCAAATTAAAAGCCATTCGCTTATAAAGTTCCTGAATCTCATTATAAGGTATTTTTAGATCTAATGCTAACTTGAAAAGATTTTCATAAGATGAGTTTTCTGGTTTTTGAAAGTCCCATCCGGTCAGGCCGCTTGTAGTTAAAACATGTTGTTTTGTTCCATTTTGCCTGTCATATCTAAGCGTGGTAAAATGTCTATTGTTAATCAGTTTAGAAGACATCATTGTTATTCCAGCAGCGGTAGCCATCTTGTAGTACGCATATTCTATAACTTCTTTATTATAACCACCTTCATTTAATGAAAGCTTTACCAGGTAATGCTTGTAATCTTTTGAAAAAACAATATCCCCTGGAATAACCTCTCGTGTTTCAATGTTTTCAGAAATTAAAAGTTTCGGCCTGGCTCCACCGGCAGAAGTTCCCATTTTAAAAATATTGAGTAGAGCCAGGTTATCCAAATTCTTTTCTGAAGTCTGTTCTTTCTGATCAATTACTTTTTTTAATACCTCAATTATTTCTTCAAGGTCAATTGCTGAAGTTTTTGGAATATTTTGTGACGGTTCATATTCCAAGGCACCCATCCCACGATTAGCTACATAGGTTAACTGCTTCAGTGGGGTGAGTTTAATTTTATCTTTATTATTAGCTTCAAACCATTCCTTAAAAATGATATTTCCAAACATATCTGGAAGAGAATCTGCTATGGCTGGGGGGAGTCCTTTAAAAGTATTTCCTTCATATTCGGAGAATACCTGAACTGGTTTTATTCGTTTAATAATATATGGAAAAATGTTTTGCAATTCATTGGTTTCTAAAAATTCAGGATTATACTGAAAGAAACTTTTACGCTGATCCAAATCGTAACCTAACTTTCCAACCTCCTTATCAAATAGCTTTACATTTAGGATAGTATTTTTAGCCATAATCTTTAGTATAAGGAGTGATTAGTATTTTGATCATTATAGGCTTTTACACCACTATAAAACTTCTCCAAATCATCAAAATGGTGAGCAATTTTTAAAACAGTATCGATGGTTGAATTTTTCCCGCTTTCAAATTTCTGAATGGTATACCGGGATAATCCCAGGTGATCAGCCAATTCTTGCTGGCTTAATTCAAAACGACCTCTTTGAAGTTTACACCATTTACCTAGTTCTTCCTTAGTTTGCTTTATAGTGACGAGTTCGAGCATAATGTATGTTATAATAAACAAATATAGCTAAAAAGTGGGTTTTTGTGGATTAAAATAAACTTAAACTGTAATTAAAATTTATTTCGTGCCCATATCTACCATAACTTTCGCCGGATTCTATGCTGTTTTTATAGCGTACGGGAAGTTAAGCGTAAATTAAAAACAGCATAGGTGCGTTGTGACAATTAGTTTAGATGTCTATCTCTCATATCGTCTTTTGAGAATATCTAGTTCGGTAAAATTAATATTTATTTTATAGTACGGCTTCCCAAATGTGGTTCTACTTTCGTTATTCCTTTGATAATTTTAGAGATCATTTCTGAAAATTCCTTTCGATCTTTTTGCCGTGCATTTTTAAGCGAATCGTATTCCTCTTGCGAAACTTTCCCATCTTCCAGCTCCCATTCCACCCTGGTCAATCTTCTAATGTTTGTTTCCTCCAGTGGTTTTGTTTTAGCCTCCATTCTTTCGGCTTTATCAAAAATTCCTGCAAGCATATTATAGGTAGGCTTATGATATTTTTCTTCGTGCTCCCTGAGCAGGGCAATTATAAAATCTAATCGGCCAATTACATAATTATAAAGCCCGATATAGTGCCTAAAAATTGGACTTCTGGGATGAATCTTTGTGGTTTCAAAAAAGTCCATCTTTATAGGCCTCTTTATTCTTAAGAATAAAATACGCTGCTATGATGATCTTATGGCTGCCCGCTATGATTTGGGAGGAGCAGAAGAATTTAAAGGAGAAAATATTAGCTTCGTTTTATACTAAGTGTTTATTGCTTAGCTAATTATCTTTATTATGTTCAACAGCGCAATGGTCGGCATGGTAAGCATTTCGTTCCCCCATAGGTTTTTGTGCTCCTGTGGTAGTGTCATATCTAGTCTGATGTTCCATTTCTGAGTTTATTTCGGCACCCATTAGAACAATAAAAGCGGTAAGAAATAACCATAACATCAAAATAGCTACCGCTGCAAAACTTCCATAAAGATCGTCATAGCTTCCGAAATTAGATACGTACCAGGAAAATAGCATAGAACCGGCTAACCAGAATAAGGAGCCAATTACTGCGCCCCAGCTTACCCAGCTAAACCTTGGGTTAGTTCTAAAAGGAGCAATTTTATAAATCATAGTTAAATTAAGAATTAAAATGAATCCCAGAAACACCCAGCGAAACCATTTTAAAATGGCTTCTAATTCAGGATTTAGGCCTAAATTTTTTACTAGCAACGGAAAGAAAATGACAATCAGTAAACTAATAAGGCCAAGAAATAAACCTCCCAGGGTGAAAAGAAGGCTAAGTAGGTTTTTCTTTATAATACTTCGACCATCAATTTCGTCGTAAGCAATATTTACGCCTTGAAATAATGCGCTTGTTCCCTTATTCGCACTCCAAATACTGATGATAATACTTATAAATACACCCCATCCAATTTCTTTTTTAGGTCGTTGGAGTATAGGTTCCAGGAAATCTGTGATCATTATAAAAGCCTGTTCGGGTAAAATGGAATTTAAATGTGATATTTGGTTTTCAATCTGGGATGGTTCTAATACCAAACTGTAGATTGAAATAGCTGCAACAAATGTGGGGAAAATAGCTAGAAAAAAATAGAACGCAACTCCCGCTGAAATTATTTGTACGTGATCTAATTTCATTTCTTTAAATACTCGTTTTCCAATATCTATCCAGCCAGAAATTGGGATTTGATGAGGCCATTTGGCTTCTTCCCCACGGTATTTGCTTGCTTTTTTCGGTTGATTCATCTGTTTCTAGTTCTGAATTTATAAAGAAATTTAAGATGCTGATAATCAAATTAGATTACAGCCAAAAAATCATAACTTGAAAAAATAGAACTATTCAAATTTCTTCAAAGGCATCTATTATCCACCATTATAATATTGAAATATCGTGATAAATTTTATTATGCTATGTTTTGTTTTTTTCTATTCCTGTACTCGAACCTTCAGGAGGATAGCTAGATTTATTCCTAAGGGCATCAATTTGTTCCCTGGTAAACTGTGGTAGTGGCATTTCGCGCTTTTCCTTTTGAATTTCAACTTCTGCTTCCGCTTTAACTGATTTCTCTTTTGAAAGTCCTTGATCTTTTCCGAAGTATATAGTCTGAGATGGGAATGCGAAATCGGTTCCACTCCGATCAACCACATCCATCATTCTTAACATAAGGTCCTCCCTTATTTCTAGAAATTCATCGTAATTCTTTGCATCTAGATAGACGAAAATTTCTAAATCCAGCGAATGGGCTCCAAAACCAATAAAACGAACTCTGGCAGGGTCTTCATATACTTTTGGATGGGCGTAGAGCACTTTTCTTAGTTCCGTCAGTAAAAAGCGCAGTTGATCTGGTGAGGTTTCATACCTGAAATTTAAAACACTAACAAACCGGAATTTATCCCTATGAGCATAATTTTCAATGGTGTCTGATGAAAATGCGCCGTTGGGAATGCTAACCACTGTACGATCTAATGTACGAATTTGGGTAGAGCGAATGCCTATTTTTTCTATATGTCCGGTAATTTCACCAACCCTGCAAAAATCTCCTACCCGTATGGGTCTGTCAGCGATTAAAGTAACGCTTCCCACAAAGTTTTCTATGGTCTTTTGAGCGCCTAAAGCCAAAGCTATACCACCAATTCCCAGTGCAGCAAGACCAGTGGTAACATCAATTCCAACCGCTCCTAAAATTGCTATAATCCCAAAAATTACTATGGCGATTTTGGCAGCACGCTGTAAAAATAAAACTATGGAAACGCCAGCGGGGTTGCCCCTTAGAACCATTTTTTCCTGACTAAACTTTCCTATGAAATCGGACAATCTCCATAATAGGATTAGAATGGCGGCAATTCCCACTGAAATAGTAATGGCACTGAATTTTTGGCGTAAAATAATTGAGAGCTCGAGATTTCTGGATAGTGCAACAAATATCCAAACGGCGGTGTAAAGTATTAAAGGAAGTTTTATAGTTCCGATTATTCCAGAAATTGGTTCTTCCCTGGTCCTTTTCCATAATTTTTTTAAGAGGAAAACAACAATTGAAATAATCAAAAGGGAAATAAAATAGCTTAAAGCTATTAGTACTAAAGCAACTATCCATTGGGCAGCCGGGACACCACCCCAAAGGTATCTTTTGAAAAAATTAGGTGTTATTTGGTTGATGAGGGCGGCATTTTCCAAACTAAGAGAACTTATGGAGCTAATTGTTTCCGAAGAAAAAAGCCAAATTGGATATCCTATTTCATCATCGTGTTGTTTGAGATAAATTTCGATTAGCTTATCATCGGCATCTACACTCCCGATTCTTTCCAGATTTTCTCCTAAACCATCATCTATTTTCCCATTTGGTTCGTCACTGATAAGATAATATGGTTGGATGCTTCCTTTTTGATCAAATAACCGCTGTAGGACCTGTAAAATCTCTTCTTTTTTTTCTGGGGACGTGATATCTGGAGGAAAATTCAGATACCTGAAAGCGCGATTATAATTTTGTTCTGACATAGCATCAATAAATCCAGTTACCGTGCCCCGCGGGGTTCTTCTATTTAACTTATCTTCGGGTATTTCTTTGGGTTCGGTTTGATTATTTTGCTTATTGCTTAAGGGAAACTGAGCTTCGGCTGGAAAACTGTTTATAAGAAGAGAACTAATTAGAACTAAGGTTTTTAAATATGCGGGATCAAATATTTTCTTCATAATTGCCTTGTTGAATTGGTTAGCCCGAAGATAATGAATTGTAAGAATTGTGAGCTTGAAACTTATTATAACCATCGTACTCTAAGATTTAAGAATACTTTCTGAAAAGTTGATATCCAATTAACCGCCTTATTCGCTAATTTCGAGTATATGGTTTTTTTTGAAATAAATAATCCCGGACTTTTCCTTTTGTGTGTGGTAATTTTTTTTGCTGCAGTTTTTCTTAGGTATATGGTTTCTGCAGGTATTTTTTACTGGTATTTCTATAAGCTTAAAAGTGAGGAATTCAGCAGTAAACGATTGAGCAAGCGAGGTTTTAGAAAAGGGCAGTTAAAAAAAGAAATTTACTGGAGCATGTGGTCTTCAGTTATTTTTGGTTTTTTTGGAGCGCTGACATATTTCCTCTGGCAAAAAGGTTTTACCGCAATTTATCTTGAGCCTGATAAATTCGGTTACTGGTATATTCCAGCAAGTTTTATTTTGCTTTCACTGTTGCACGAAACCTATTATTACTGGGTACATCGCTGGATGCATCATCCTAAAGTTTTCAGGAAAATACACAAAGTACACCATGATAGCCTGGTGCCCAGTCCGTGGACAGCTTTCTCATTTCATCCCTGGGAATCTTTACTTGAAGCTTTAATTGTTCCTGCCATTTTACTGGTTTTACCCGTTCATCCAGTAGTAATTGGGATTTACCTCATTTTTATGACCCTGAGCAGCGTGATAAATCATTTAGATATTGAAGTTTACCCTAAAGCTTTTATAAAAAGCCGTTTCGGGAAATTATTTATTGGTGCTACTCATCATCATCTTCACCACGCAGAATTCAAAACTAATTTCGGATTATATTTTACCTTCTGGGATAGGTTGATGAATACAGAAAGCCGTACTGAGATTTCTTCGGAATAAAGAGCTGGCCAGAGCACAAATAATTATTTCATGCCTTTGAAGATAGATCTGAAAATTTTTGGTCACTACTTTAAGATCTAAATTATTTTTCTTCTGGCAAACGAAACTAGACTTCTGGAGTACAATTTCCAATACTCCACTTGCAGCAATTCCATCATATTAGATGGTTTCCTTATCTTGAGACCAAAATAACAATTTATGAGAAAAAAAATACCTGTTCTGGTTCTGGCAGCAATACTTGCGGTGGGCTGCGGAAGTGAAAAATCTGTATTCAGCACTAAAGATAAATCGGCTGAAGATACTTCAGAAAAATCTGCAAATGGTTTAAAATTATATAAGGAAATTATTACCCCGCAAGCCAAATCTGATGAAGGGCTTTTTACTACCCATTTCGTAGAGGGTAAACTGTATTTTGAAATCCCGGTAGAAGTGCTGGGCAAGGATATGTTGTTGGTTAGTCGTATCGCTGCTGTACCCGATAATTACGGAGGAGGTTATGTAAATGCAGGTTCTAAAGTAAATGAGCAGGTTGTACGATGGACCAAACGCAAAGATAATATAGACCTAAAGGTTATTAGTTTTGAAAACATGAGCGACGAGAATACCCCCATTCACAAATCGGTGCGTGCTAATAATTTTTTTCCAATTCTATTCAGTTCAGAGATAAAAACATACAATGCTGACTCTAGTAGTGTTGTTATTGAAGTTAGTGATTTGTTTGAGGAAGAAGTCCAGGCTATTAATGGTGTTTCATCTTCGCTGCGTAAGCGTTATAAAGTGAAAAAACTTGACCCGAGTAGATCATATATTGAATCTGCAAATGCATACCCTGAAAATGTAGAGGTGAAACATGTGATGACATATCAGGCAGAAGAACCACCAACACGAGATCAGGCTGGAACGATTTCGATGATGATGAATCAATCTATGATTTTGCTTCCCGAGGATAAAATGCAGCCCAGGATAGCAGATGAGCGTGTAGGGTGGTTTACTATAGATAAATATGATTATAATTCAGAGGAATTAAAGGCTGATAATTATGAATTAATTCGCCGTTGGAAACTAGTTCCTAAAGATATTGAAGCCTATAGACGTGGAGAGCTTGTAGAGCCTGAAGAACCAATTGTTTATTATTTGGATCCCGCCACACCCGAGAAATGGAGACCTTATTTTAAGCAGGGAATTGAAGACTGGAATATGGCATTCGAAGAGGCAGGCTTTAAAAATGCGATTATTGCCAAAGATCCACCGACAAAAGAAGAAGATCCCGAATTTAGTCCTGAAGATGTTCGCTACTCGGTAGTTCGCTATGTGGCGAGTACTACTAGAAATGCGGTTGGACCTTCGGTTACGGATCCGCGAACTGGTGAAATTATAGAAAGTGATATTATCTGGTACCACAATCATTTACGCTCTTATCGAAATCGCTATATGATTGAAGCTGGTGCTCAAACGGAAGCCGCGAGAACTTTAAACACTCCTGAATCTAAGATTGGAGAAATGATGCGTATGGTAATCGCACATGAGGTTGGGCACGCTTTAGGTTTGCCCCACAATATGAAAGCCAGTTCTGCATATCCTACTGATTCGTTGAGGTCTGCCAAGTTTACCCAGAAATATGGTTTAACTCCTTCTATTATGGATTACGCTCGAGTAAATTATGTAGCGCAACCCGAAGATGAAGGAGTGAGATATATTAGAATGATGGGTCCTTACGATAAATATGCAATCAATTGGGGTTATCGCTATCTTCCTGAAGCCGAATCTGCTGAGGCAGAAAAAGAAAAATTAGACGAATGGATCTTAGCAAAAGCAGGAAATCCCTGGTATGAATTTGGAAATGGATATGGTGGTGTAGATCCGCAATCTCAACGGGAAAGCCTTGGAGCCGATCAGGTTAAAGCCAGTGAATACGGATTGGCAAATCTTAAAAAGGTAGTTCCGAATTTAATAGAGTGGACTTCCAGAGATGGTTACGGGTACGATGATCTTGAAGAAGTGTACCGAGAACTAACTTATATGTGGCGCGGTTATATTTCTCACGTAGTAGCAAATATTGGGGGAGTGTACGAAACGCGAAAAACCTCAAATCAGGATGGAGTAGTCTACAAAAATGTTCCCGAGGAAAAGCAGAAAGAAGCCGTGGAATTTTTGTTGAAAGAAGCTTTTATCACTCCTGATTGGTTGCTAAACCAAAATATATTAAAACGTATAGAAGCTGCAGGTGCAGTAGAGCGTGTACAGAATTTGCAAACCCGGGCACTAAACAATTTGTTGGATGAAGCTCGTTTGAAAAGAGTGATTGCTAATGAAGAGGTAAACGGAGAGGATGCCTATGCAGCCGTAAATTTATTAGAAGATTTAAGAAAGGGTATTTTTAGCGAACTTTATAACCGAGATAGGGTTAATGTTTACAGACGTAACCTGCAACGCTCTTATGTTGACATTGCTTCAAAGTACCTTACCAATTTAAATACTTCAGATAACCAAGAATTGTTAAAATCAGATATTTTGCCTCTTATGCGGGGTGAAATGCAAAGTTTAAAGCGAGAAATAAGTCGCCGAAAGTCAGGAACGAACCATACTTTAACCCAATATCACTGGGAGGATTTAATTGCCAGGATAGATGATGCGCTAGATACGGAGTCTTAATTCTTATAAAACCTCTGAAGAATTTTTATATTTTTCGGAGGTTTGTTTTTCTTAAAAATAAAGGGCACAAAACAAACAATTGAGCTTTTTAAACTATACTATTGAACCGGAAAATCAAAATAAGTTTGTGGATAAGGCTCGTTTCTTAAGGTGTAATGCCACCATTCCTCGGGATAGGGCCTAAAACCGTTTTTAATCATTATTCGTTTGAGTAAAGAACGGTTAGCTTTTTGTTCTTTAGTAATTTTATCACTGCTATGGTTAGAAATATCACCAAAAAAATCGTAACCACTTCCCATATCTAATTCTTTCCCGGTTTCAGCGTCAATAACGGTAAGGTCTATAGTACTGCCCCTGGAATGTCCGGATTTGGTGGCGATATAACCCAACTGAAATAGATTTTTCTTCGCAATATCTGGGTAAAATTTTCCCTTGGTGAGGGTATCCTCCGGCTTTTTAGCCCATTCGATAAAGTGGTTGACAGCCGTTTGTGGTCGATAAGCGTCGAAAACTTTTAAACAAAAACCTTCTATCATCAGATCTTTCTGGGCTTTTTCAAGTGCTGTGGCGGCCTGTGCTGTTACAATAGCCACCGGTTTATGGTAAGCGTTCACCGGTTTCCCGATAAAATTATTGCTCCCGGCATAGCGGATATCAATTTTAATATCCGGAATTCGCTTTTTGATATATACAAATCCTTTCGGTAACTCTTTTTCCTGAGCAAAGCCAGAATTAAAGCCAAGTATAAAAATAAAGATGTAGGTTAAGCTTTTCATTCTTACGGTATTTTAAGCCAAGTTAATTAAAATATTATTCCCTGACTTTCATCATATTTCTAAAGGTTGCAATGCCTTAATTTTGAAGTGTTTAATTAAAATTTTTACGCTATGGAATTAAAAGGGAAAGTAGCACTTATTACAGGTGCTGCATCGGGAATAGGAGAAAGTACAGCTTTACTTTTTGCTGGGGAAGGGGCACGGTTATTTTTAACCGATATCGATACTGAAAAAGGAGAGGAACTAACCAGGAAAATAGAGCAGAAAGGAGGCGAGGTGGTATTTTTTAAAGCCGATACGTCAAAATCAGAAGATTCTGAAAGAAGTGTTGCTGAAACGCTGAAACGATTTGGGAAATTGGATATTGCCATCAATAATGCAGGAATAGGTGGTTCCCAGCATCCGGTAGGGGAATATCCTGTTGCGGACTGGGATAAGGTTATTGCCGTGAACCTTTCTGGAGTTTTTTATGGGATGCGTTATCAAATTCCTGCAATGCTAAATAATGGCAATGGATCAATAATAAATGTGGCTTCTATCTTGGGAAGTGTGGGTTTTGCGAACTCAGCAGCCTATGTGGCTGCAAAACACGGGGTGGTAGGATTATCTAAATCTGCTGCACTGGAATATTCGGCTAAGGGGATAAGGGTGAACTCGGTTGGGCCTGCGTTTATAAAAACGCCTTTGTTAAAAGATTTGGATAAAGATTTGTTATCTCAATTGGTAAATGTCCATCCAATCGGCCGTTTAGGAGAGCCTCAGGAAGTGGCTGAACTTTTATTATGGCTGGCCAGCGATAGGGCAACCTTTGTTACGGGTTCTTATTACCCAATTGATGGGGGATATTTAGCGCAATAGGACATTTCAATTTTTTTGCGACTAATCTTTTTAAAACCGATAAAATCAATTTTATCGGTTTTATTATTTAAAGGCCATCACAACTTTATGATTTTCCTATGAAAATGAAATGGAAATTGGTGTTGGAAAATAGTATTTTAGTGCTTCTATTTTAGCACACAAACCAGAAAACTAAGTTTATATCCATGGTAGAATCTGACACCTCTAGACTTTCCGAAGAGGAATTTGATATTCTTAAAAATTACGCACAGGGCTTGATTAAAACTGTTCGTGAACCATTACTGGTATTAGACGAACATAAGAACGTTTTATCTTATAACGCCAATTTCAAGAAAAAGTTTAAGGTTAAAACTGGAAACATGCAAGATGTTTCTATTTTCAATTTTAATCAAAATCAATTTGACACCCCTGAGTTCAAAAGTGTATTGGAGGAATTAAAGGTTGATGAAAACCCTATTACCGAAAGAACCGTTCAGATCGAACTTCCTGAGAATGGAACAAAAGGTTTTACTGTGAATGCTTCAATACTTTTAACACCTTCTGATAACCGACTATTTCTTTTTAGTTTCAAAAAATTAAAGAAAATTGGAGAATTGTCACGTCAGGAGAAAGTTTTTAATAGAATTGTTGAGAATATACTTTCCAATGCACCTGCCTACATTTGTATCCTTCGAGGCCCAGAGCATATTTTTGAAGTAGCTAACGAAAATTATATTAAGCTAGTTGGGAATAGAAATATTATTGGGAAAAGTGTAAAAGAAGCCCTGCCGGAGATCGGAAATCAAGGTTTTATTGAACTTTTAGATAATGTATATTCTACCGGTGAAGCGTATGTTGGTAACGAAATTCTTATTCAACTGAATATAGGCAAAGGGAAATTCAAAAATTCTTATTTGAATTTTGTATATGAACCGACCAGAAATCAAAAAGGTGAAATTGATGGTGTTTTTGTTCATGCCATAGATGTGACTGAGCAGGTGCGGGCCCGTAAGAAGGTTGAACAAAGCGAAGATCGGTTAAAGGAGGTTATTGATACTGTTCCTGCGATCATCTGGATTACAGATACCGAAGGCCAAAGTGTATTTCTAAATAAAAACTGGTATAGTTATACAGGTCAAAATAACGAGGAAGCAGAGGGGATGGGTTGGTTAGACGCAACACATCCAGAGGACAGAAAACAAGCTGAATATGCTTTTTTGGAAGGGCATGATCAAAAGAAAGCCTACACTATAAGTTTTAGGTTGCGCAACAGAAAAGGAGAATATCGATGGGTTTTAGATAAAGCTAGCCCTAAGTTTGATGCCAAGGGTAACTATGAAGGTATGATAGGGACTGTAATAGATGTGCATGAGGAAAAAGTTAAAGAAAACCTGGTGCGGGAAAAAGAACATCGCATGCAAGGAATTGTCAAGGAGGCAACAGTGGCAACTGCAATTTATACTGGTAGCGACTTAACTATTGAATTGGCTAACGATTCAATGATAGCACTTTGGGGAAAAGACCAATCGGTTTTAGGAAAACCATTGGAAAAAGCCTTACCCGAGTTAGAAGGGCAACCATTTGCACAAATCCTAAGAAATGTACTAAAAACCGGGGAAACCTATTGGGGGAAAGAAGACAGAGTCGATCTTAGAAAAGACGGGAAGTTGCAAACCGGCTTCTATAATTTTACTTATAAACCATTGCGGGACAAAAATGGAGAAATTTATGGAATATTAAATATGGCCATTGATGTTACCGATTCGGTGAATTCTAAACTCTTATTGAAGGAAAGCGAATTTCACTTCCGGCAGATGGCGGATTTAATGCCTGGTATGGTATCAAAAACCGATGGAGATGGTAATGATATCTATTTCAATAAGAACTGGCTGGATTTTACCGGTCAAGACAGTAAACATCTTAAAGAGATTGGGTGGGTGGAATATATTCATCCTGAAGAAAAGCAAACTTTTTTGGCTGCTTGGGAAAATTGTTTAAAGACCGGTTGCAATATTGAGATGCAATTGCGTTTAAAGGATAAAGAGGGGAAATATATCTGGCATTTAAGTAGGTGTGAGGCTGTTAAAGAAGACGATGGAACGGTGAAAATGTGGATTGCCTCGAGTACGGAAATCGACAAGATAAAAGAGGAAGAAAAGCGTAAAGAGGAGTTCCTGAAAATGGTAAGCCACGAGTTAAAAACTCCTGTAACATCCATCAAAGGTTATGTGCAGCTTTTACTAAACCTGCTTAAAAAGCACCAGGAAATAGCATCTTCACAGCTTCCCTTACAACCTTCATTAGAAAGGATAAATCATCAGGTTTCAAGATTAACACGCTTAATTTCAGAAATACTTGATCTTTCCCGGATTAGGGAAAACCAACTGGAACTCAGGGAAGAAGAATTTAATTTAAATGAACTTGTTTCGGAGACTATTCAGGATATAAATTATACCAATACACAACATAATATAGCTTTGGAAAGTGATGTGCAATGTAAAGTCCGGGCCGATAGGGACAGAATTGGGCAGGTAATTATCAACTTTGTGATTAATGCCATTAAATATTCGCCTGGCAGCCAGGATATTATTGTGCGGATTTCCCAGGAAACAGAGGATAAAATAAAAGTAAGCGTAAAGGATTTTGGAATTGGAATTAGAGAAGAAAATCACAAAAAAATCTTTAATCGCTTTTACAGGGTTGGAGTAAAAAGTGAAGAAACTTATTCAGGTTTTGGAATAGGGTTATATTTGGCCAATGAAATTATAGAAAGACATAACGGAGAAATACAATTGAAAAGTAAGTTGGACGAAGGTTCAGAATTTTCATTTATTCTTAATGCTGAGCAAATTACTTCTAATTAAAAAATATGGAGAAAACGACAAAAATTCTAGTGGTAGATGATGATTCGGGAATTGGTGAAATGTTAAAAACATTATTGGAATTTTACGGTTACAAGGTAAAGGTCACCGAAAAGCCACTCTTGGCAGAGGAATTAATTCAACAGGAAAATATAGATATAGTATTATTGGATATGCTTATTTCAGGTGTTGATGGAACTGATGTGTGTGCGGGAATCAGGGCGAACCCAGAAATTGCTGAAACCCCAGTGCTTATGATGTCCGCATTGCATGATGCCGGTCCAAAATGTAAAAAAGCGGGAGCTAACGATTTTATAGCGAAGCCCTTTGAGGTTGAAGATCTTACCAATAAAATAGAAGATATTCTTAACAGAGAAAAACAATAGTTGCAATTTTTTATTGTTTGTATGGAATTAATCCAATATATTTGAATGTAATTGGATTAATTCCTAAATGCGACAAAGTATGGGGCAGTTATCGTCTATTGAAATTAAACATTTTAAAGAAGTCAGGGAAGAAAATAACTTCACGCAATCTGATTTTGCTGAACTTTTGGGAATAAAGAACTCTACTGCGGATATCGAGCGAGGTCGTACCAAACTTTCTGGAAAGGTAGTTGCTGAGCTTTTAAGGCAGTTTGGTATTAATCCTTTATGGCTTTTTGGGCAAAGCGGACAAAAATATTTACAACTAAGCAAAGGTGATGTAAGCCCGAAGGTGATTACCGTAGATTCTTCAGATAACGAGAATATGGTAATGGTGAATCAAAGGGCGGCTGCAGGGTATCCGCATAATGTGCAGGATGTGGAATGGTACCAGCAACTGCCGGCCTTCGATATACCCCTCCCTGAATTCAGGAATGCTACCTATCGCGGGTTTCAAATAGAGGGTGACAGTATGTTACCCAATTATTACCCTAATGAATGGGTTTTAGCCAAAGCTGTACCAGATCTTGATCAGGCTAATAATAACAAAGTTTATGTTGTGGTTCTGCAAGACTCAGTTCTGGTTAAAAAATTGCAGAAACTCCCTGATGTCTCTAAAGTGCTATTAATTTCTCTAAATGAAGAATACTTTCCAATAGAAGTGAATATCAACGAAATTCAGGAGCTTTGGCAGGTAAACTCAAAGCTTACCTTTAACCTGGATAATCCTTCGGAAAGCGGACTCTTTAGAGAGCTAAAGCAATCGATGGAGGATTTGAAACGGGAATTAAAGTCGTTCAAAAAACAGGCTTAATTAAAAAATCCTTTTTGATTTAATTCAAAAAGGATTTTCTGGTTGGTTAATTACGGGAAGTTCCTGTTTATTCTACAGCATCTTCAACTTCGTCGCCTACGTCTTCAGCTGCATCTTCAACATCATCGGCAGCTTCTTCCACTCCCGATTTTTCTTCTCTACAAGATGTAAAAACCGCAGCGGTACTAAATGTAAGCGCAAGCATTAAAATTAATTTTTTCATGATTCTAAGTTTAGGTATTAATATTCTTCGGCCGGCTCAACTGCTTCCATGTCCCCTTCTTCATGCTCCATTTCTTCCATTTCACCTTCCATTTCCTGTTCATCTATTTCCACTTCCTCCTCTTCGTTAACTTCTCTACAAGAAACAAATGCCGTGCTTAGGGTAAAAAACATTGCGAGCATTAAAATTGATCTCTTCATAATTAAGTGATTTTCTAGTTTGTTAAAACAAAATTAGAGATGTATGCGTGAACTTTAACATTTATATTGCTAAAATTTTCATAAAATAAAGTGATATATTTTTTATTTTATAAAAATCAATAAGATTATTTAATTGTTTTCGTCAATCTTATCTATTTCTTCGTCAATCTCTTCATTTACTTTGTTATCAACTTTTTCCCCAGCTCTTTCAAGGATTCCTTTTTCCTCTTCAACAACCGGTTCTTCTTTTTCAACTTCCTTAACTACGGTGACTTTTTCTGTTGTTTCGCGACAAGAGGTAAAGCTCATTGCAGTAAACAGTAAAATTACTCCGGTAATAAGTACTCGTTTCATAATCTTTAATTTATTGATTTATTGTTCGAAATTACAACATATTCCGGTTCCTAATTTATTTTTTAGGAAATTTTAGCTAAATCATCTTTCACCGATGTTTCCTTTAAGTAACTTATTATGCGGTTGGTTGCGCCCACGTTACTATTAACAAAGTGCCCTGCAATCATTCCCGTCTTTTGCCTGAAATCCTTATCTCGAATAAGCTTATTTGAAATCTCAGAAAAGCCCTCAGCATTCTCCACAGAGAATAATCCAGCTAGCTGTCTTAGACGGATAGCTTCCGGGAATTTTTTGTAATTCTTACCAATAATTATAGGGATTCCAAAAGTAGCAGGTTCCAGGATGTTGTGAAGTCCGGAACTTCCTGCCGCGCCACCAACATAGGCGATGTCAGCATAGCTATAGATCTTACCAAGTAACCCAATAGTGTCTAATATCAGAACATCATAGCTTGATAATTCTTTGTTTGTATTCTCTGTAAATCGCACAGATTTTTTTTTAATCTTTTGCTGAAGTGCCTTTATTTTGTTTTCTTTTATTTCATGAGGGGCGAGGATGATTTTTATTTTTTTTGAAGGATCATTAATAAAAGGAAGCAAAAGAGTTTCATCCTCCAACCAAGTACTGCCGGCAACTAAACAAGTTGTATTATTTATAAAATCTTCAGCAAATTTTAGCTGATTATTATACCGAATTTGCTTAGAAACACGGTCGAAGCGCGTATCACCACTAAGGCTTATGTTTTTAAAACCTATATTATTAAGTAATTTTAACGAAGTTTCATTCTGAACAAATAAATGCTCGAAATTTCCTAGAGCCTTCCGCATAAATCCACCGTAAGGTTTAAAATAGATTTGATTCTTTCTAAAAACTCCTGAGACCAGGAAAGTTCTAATGTTTCGTTTTTTTAATTCCTTAAGATAATTAGGCCAAATCTCATATTTTATAAACAAAGCTACTTTTGGTCTTGTAAGCTCTAAAAATCGTTGGGCATTTTGTGGGGTATCCAACGGGAGGTAAGTAATTACATCAGCCAGTGGATGATTTTTTTTATTTTCGTAACCCGAAGGAGAGAAGAAGCTTATCAATACCTTATACTTTGGAAATCTTATTTTTAGCTCTTCAATTATTGGCATGGCTTGCTCGAATTCTCCAAGGGAAGCTGCATGAATCCACAAATAATTCGATGTCGGTTCGATTTCCCTTTCTAAAATGCTGAAAACTGATTTCCTCCCCTGAGTAAATAACTGCAGTTTTGGACTAAACCTGCCAGCCAGGGGTAATGTTTTTTCAGCAATTTTAGTAACTAAATTGTAAAGTGAATTCAAAATACTTTTGTTTCTACTGCAAAAATAGGCCTTTAATTAAAATTGATTGGCAATAGGAAGCTTATTTCGTATTTTCGTGACTCCAAAAAAAATACATGAAAAAGATACAAATGGTTGACCTTAAGGGTCAGTATGAAGGAATAAAAGAACAGGTCAATACTTCTTTTCAACAGGTAATAGAAAATGCAGCATTTATAAACGGTCCTGAAGTTCAGCAGTTTCAGAAGGAGTTGGAAGAATATCTGGATGTTAAAAATGTAATTCCCTGTGCAAACGGCACTGATGCTCTACAAATAGCCATGATGGGGCTTGGGCTGAAACCGGGAGATGAAGTTATTACTGCAGACTTCACTTTCGCGGCTACCGTTGAAGTGATAGCACTCCTTCAGCTTACACCTGTACTGGTAGATGTAGAGGCGGATAGTTTTAATATTGATCCGGAAGCTATAAAAAAAGCAATCACCCCAAAAACAAAAGCGATTGTTCCGGTTCATCTCTTTGGTCAGGCGGCCAATATGGATGTGATTATGGAAATTGCAGAGGAACATCATCTTTTTGTAATAGAGGATAATGCTCAGGCCATAGGTGGAAATTATCATTCAAAAAATGGGAAGACCTATAAAACCGGAACGCTTGGTCATATTGGAGCAACTTCATTTTTTCCGTCTAAGAACTTAGGGTGTTATGGCGATGGCGGTGCAATTTTCACCAACGATGATGATTTAGCACATACCATGCGAGGAATCGTGAACCATGGAATGTATGAACGTTATCATCATGATGTGGTCGGTGTCAATTCGCGGTTAGATAGTTTACAGGCGGCGGTTTTAAGAGCGAAACTGCCAAAGCTTGATTTTTACAATAAAACCAGAAGAAAGTCTGCTGATACATATTCTAAGGCATTTCAAGGAGAAGAAGGTGTGATTACCCCTTTAAGAATGGGGGATGCTGATACCCACGTTTACCACCAGTATACTCTTAAAATTCAAAATGGAAAACGAGATGCCCTGGCCAAACACCTTCAGGAACAAGGCATTCCTTTTGGAATTTACTATCCTATTCCCTTGCATAAACAAAAAGCATATGCTGATTCAAGGTATAACGAAGCCGATTTTCCAATAACAAATCAACTGGTTCAGGAAGTACTTTCACTTCCGATGCATACCGAATTGGAAGATGAGCAAATTGATTTTATTTCAAAGACTATTATTGAATTTTTGAAGGGATAGTAATAAGATATTTAACTGAAAATCTTTTCGGGTTTGTAATTTAATTACTTCTCCATCATCGGTAATACCCATCCTTAGAATCTTTATTTCAGGAAGTTGGGTGATCAGTATTTTCCAGCTGATGTTTCTTTTTTATAAGAGCGTTACTAATCCGTAAAATGGAAAGAGGTGGGGCTAAATTATACAGTAGGTAAGGGTATCAATTATATTACAATGCTATAATGAACAATCCCGAATATTCAAAATTCGGGATTGTTGTATGGGGGTTTTAAAAGGCCATAGAATTTTATAATGTAGCTGAAGAGGTTTCCACTTTTCGGTCTATCTTCTTAACTAAACCCTGCAAAACTTTACCTGGCCCAACTTCGATAAAATTTGTAGCTCCATCTTTAATCATTTTCTGAATGCTCTGGGTCCATTTCACAGGAGCGGTCAATTGAAAAACGAGATTTTTCTTAATCACTTCCGGGTCAGTTACCGCAAAAGTGCTTACATTCTGATAAATTGGGCAGGTCGGAGTGCTAAAGTTTGTATTTTCTATAGCCGTTGCAAGTTCTTTCCTGGCGGGTTCCATTAGAGGAGAATGAAAGGCACCTCCCACTGGTAGGATCATTGCCCTTTTAGCGCCTCGCTCCTTTAAAGTTTCACAAGCATTCTCTACTGCTTTTAAGTCTCCTGAGATCACCAATTGTCCAGGGCAATTATAATTCGCAGCTACTACTATTCCGCTTGTTTCAGCACAAATTGCTTCCACTATTTCATCTTCTAAGCCTAGAACGGCAGCCATTGTAGAAGGTTCTAATTCACAGGCGTGCTGCATAGCCATAGCACGTTTATAAACTAATTTCAATCCGTCTTCAAATGAAAGGGTATTATTGGCTACAAGAGCAGAAAGTTCTCCCAGGGAATGGCCCGCAACCATATCAGGTTTAAAGTCTTCGCCTAAAATTTTACTGAGAATTACCGAATGTAAAAATACAGCCGGCTGGGTAACTTTAGTTTCCTTAAGATCTTGGGCAGAACCTTCAAACATAATATCAGTTATGGAAAAACCTAAAATTGAATTGGCTTTATTAAATAACTCCTGTGCTTGAGTAGATTTCTCAAAAAGGTCTAAACCCATTCCTGAAAATTGTGCTCCCTGACCGGGAAAGATATATGCGTTCATAATATTCTTTTTAGATTCGGCTAAAATAGAAATAATAAAAAAAACCTCATAACAATTGAGTTGTTACGAGATCTTTCCATCACAAATAAGTTTTTAAATATTCAATTTCCCTTTTTCTCCAATATCTTTTTTCTCACCGGTTAAGGCTGCCGCTCCTATTTTTAAAAAACTTACAAATTTATTTTGTTTGTTGTCCCAGAAATAAGCTTCTTTTGGAACCACTTTAATAGCGGTGAGGTTGGGATCGTCCACACCATTAAACCAGGCATCGTCCAATTTGCCGTAAAATTCCTTTAGAATATTTTGATTGGTTTCAATGGTAGCTTTCCCGTAGATGCTGATAAACTCCATCTCCGAGGTATCGCTGTATAACAACTGCACATCATTGTCTTTTGCAATATCTCCGTTGTGGTCGCTATCTAATCGACTAAAAAACCATATATTTCCTTCCTTATCAACCTCTTTGGTTGTCATTGGAACAGCGCTTAAAGGTTTGTTTCCAAAATCTGTGACCAGCATAGCTGTTTTAATACTTTTCACCATGGACTTCATTTTAGACAAAGCCTCTTCCTTATTTAAATTTTCAGTACTCATTTCGTTTTAGTTTAAATTGGTAAGTTCAATTTAATGAGTATCTAAGGCTATCTGCGCTAATAAACTCCTAAAAGAATATTGCTGCCTGTTAAGAAGTGTGAAATTAGTTGAATTGCTTAATAATACTGGTAACCTGGGGTTTATATCCCAACCCAAAAAGATTGAGATGAACCAATAAATAATATAGTTGCCATATGGGAATTCGATTTTCAAATCCCGGTTCCAAAGGATATTCCTGGTCATAGACCTCAAAAAATTCTGAGTCGAACCCCCCAAAGAGTTTCATCATCGCAAGATCCATCTCTCGCGGAGCAAAAGCGGTGGCTGGATCTATAAGACAAGGATTTCCCTCAATATTTACCAAATAGTTGCCACCCCAAAGATCACCGTGAATGAGGGCTGGGGCCTCACTAGGGATTATTGATGCGATATTTTTGAAAAAAGAGTATTGAACAGGGAGTTCATAGCCTTTATCTTTTGCCAGTTTTAATTGCGGTTCAATACGCTGAGAAATATAGAAATCGGCCGGTGAAGTTTTCTTGTTATTTCGCTGTGGAAGGCTGCCGATGTAGTTATCCTGATAAAAGCCGAATTCTTTCGCTGTGGTTTTGTGCAACGCAGCCATTTTGGTTCCAAAGGTTTTCCAGAAATCTATTTTCTTTTTTCCACTTTCGCGAAATTCTAAGAGCAAATACGCGTTATTTTCAATTTTCCCAATTCCCAAAACGCTGGGAACATCAATTATATTTGGATTTTGGAGTGCCTCCAAACCTGCTTTTTCTGCTTCAAACATTCCAGGGAATTTATTAGCATCATTTATTTTTGCAACCTGTTTTTTAGTTTCAGAATTGATAAGAAAAACATTATTAATATCTCCACCTTTAAGCCGACTGAATTTTGGATTTTTAAGTTGGTGTTCTTCTGCAATTGTATGTAATAATTCATTTTCTGACATAGGTAAGATAAGTGAATGCATAAGCGTGCTCGGCGTCTATGGGATGAAATTCCTCTGCCACTAATTTCCATTTTTTTTCATCTATATCCGGAAAAAAAGTGTCGGCTTCAAAAGTACTATGTACTCGAGTAAGCTCTATTTTATCGGCAACATCCATACCTAATTCGTAAATTTCTCCGCCACCAATTATAAAAGGCTGTTCATCTTTCCTGGCAAATTGTAACGCCTTTTCCAAAGATGAAACCACGGTTGCGTCTTTATGTAGATAATTGTCTTTTCTGGTAATGACGATATGTGTCCGGTTTGGGAGAGGTTTGGGAAAGGTTTCAAAAGTTTTTCTTCCCATAATGATATGGTGTCCGCTGGTAAGTTTTTTAAAACGCTTGAAATCATCCGGTAAATGCCACACCAAATCCTGATCTTTTCCCAGGGCATTATTTTCCGCTGCAGCGGCGATCATTGTAATCATAAATTAAGTATTGTATGGTTTGTCACGATTTTCTGGATCGCTGGTTCCGGGTTGAAATCGCTCACTTCCACCTTTTAATTCAGGTGTATTTTCCGATTTTAAGGCTGTCTTTTTTTGAGGCGGATTTGCTGGAAAATCCTTTTCTACCTGTGCCTGCATTTGGGCAATTTTTTCCTTTTGTTTTTGGACTAGTTTTGACATTTGCTCATTCTGCCATTCTTTTCCCAGGAATTTATTGGTGACAAAAACATTAAAAACGTGCGCTAAAAATATAAAAGCCCAGACTAGGATGGCCCATACAAACCAGTTATAACCTAAGGGCATAAAATTCTCTTTATAGCCAATCACCACATTTAAAACAATGAGAAAAACGGCTCCGATCAGAAAAATGATGAAATGCTGAAATAATCTTTTTTTCTGAAGGGTGCGTTTACGAGCGTGTTCATAGAGTTCACGCTGTTCTGCATCGAGTTTGGAAGTGTTTTTCTTTTTAGAAAACATAATTAGAAGTAATTTAGTGTCTATTCCAAATTTACAGTTTTTGTTAACAATTCGCAGGGGATTATGGAGAATTTAAGAAAAGGCTTTCCGGTTTTAGAGCAATACACCTATTTAAATACCGCGGCATCAGGCCTATTGCCTGAAAGGGTTTGGGAGTTCAGGCAAAATCACGACCTTGATTTTTTACTTGGGGGAAGCATTTTCAGAGAGAAACAGGCCGAAATTTTAACCTCTGCAAGGGAACTTGTGGGGGAATGTTTTGGCGCCTCGCCTGAGCAGGTTGCTTTAGTGCCAAATTTTTCTTACGGGTTCGATACTCTGCTTGAGAGTCTTGATAAACCACAAAAAGCGCTATTGCTTAGGGATGATTACCCCTCGCTAAACTGGGCAGTGACTTCCAGGAATTTTGAAATAGAATATGCCGAAATTGATGAAAATTTAGAGGAGAATATTGCTCGGGCATTTGCTGAGTATCAACCCGATTTCTTCGCATTTAGCATTGTGCAATATATCAACGGAATCAAAATTGATCTAAATTTTATTAAAAAACTAAAACAAGAATACCCAGATACCTTATTTATTGCCGATGGAACTCAATTTTGCGGAACTCAATATTTCAGTTTTCAGAAGAGCGGGTTGGATGTGCTTATCTGCAGTACTTATAAATGGTTAAACGCCGGTTATGGAAACGCATTTATGCTATTCGATAAAAAAGTAAACCAAAGAATAGTTCCAAAGGCTTTAAGCTTTAGTTCGTTGCAAGGAAAATATAAAGCTTACGAAAACAATTTTATTGGAAAATTCGAACCTGGCCATAAGGACACCTTAAATTATGGAAGCCTGGCTGAGGCTTTAAAACTGATTAAGAAAATAGAATTAACTGAAATTCAACAGAGAATACAATCTCTAAGCACAAAGGCCAGGATCGAATTTGAAAAAATGAATTTACTTGAAGATAGTGTAGTAAATCGTGCAGAACACTCTTCAATTTTTAATATTAAAGGAGACGACAAATTGTTCGAATATCTAAGAAGAAATCAAATAATCACCTCTCAACGTGGAGCAGGAATACGTATAAGTTTTCATTACTTTAATACCGAACAAGAGCTGAATTTTCTTTTGAAAAAAATCAAGAAATTTGGGAGTTAGTTTTTCCTGCGGAAAATATAATTTTTATAATCATTTTCTTTATCCTGAAAACTAGTCTGGATTTCCAGCCCAGCTTCTACGGCCAGCCATTCTACTATTGCATCATCATATTTTTGGGAGATTTCAGTATGAATGCTTTCCCAGGCGTCAAAATTCACTTCTAGATCGAGTTTGTTGATCACCACTTTTTGTTTAGATTTACTCACTAAATAGCTTTTGGCAGTTCCGCTTTCCGGGTCATATGTTTCCCAATGTTTAAAACTATCCAGGTTAAAATCTGCACCTAATTCCCTGTTGATTCTAACCAATAAATTTTTGTTGAAAGCTTCAGTAATTCCTGTATTATCATTGTAGGCATCCAAAATCTTTTTAGGATCCTTTTTCTGGTCAAAACCCATAAATAGCATGTCTTGGGGGGTCATAGCCTCCTTTAAATTTCTAAGAAATTCAATTGCATTTTCGTGCAAAAGGTTACCAATATTAGAACCCAGCACTAAAATTACTTTTCTGCGATCGTTATAATCGGTAAGATTTTCCAGGGTTTTAAAATAGGTTCCCTGCTGGATTTTTACATTTACTTCAGGTATTTCCGTCTTTAAAGAATGTTCAAGTTCTTCCAAAACGTGTTGACTTATATCTATCGGGAAATATTTAAAATCGTAATTGTTATCAACTAAATACTGTAATAGGATCTTTGTTTTTTTTCCGTCACCGGCGCCGAGTTCAATGAGATCAAATCCACCAGTCTTATTAATAATTTCAGCAATGGCTGCTTTATGATTTTCAAGGATATTTAGCTCACAATCGGTGAGGTAATATTCTGGCATCGCCATAATTTGCTGAAACAGTTTGTCGCCTTTCTGATCGTAGATATATTTGGAAAGCAAATATTTTGGAAAGCTGGTAAGACCTTTATAAACGTCTTGTTCAAAGGCCGTTTGAAATATAGTTGGTGTGGTTTTCATTTAAATTTATAGGTTATTTAGCCAGTCTCAAACCAGTGAACTGCCAGCGTAAATGTGGATGAAAAAAGTTGCGATAAGTTGCTCTGGAATGGTTTTGTGAAGTAGCTACTGAAGCTCCCCGAAGTACTTTTTGGTTTACCATGAATTTGCCATTATATTCTCCGAGTGCGCCTTCAGGTTTAGAGTAATTTGGGTATGGTGAATAGCCGCTCTCTGTCCATTCCCAACGGCTACCCCATTTAAAATATTTCTGGGCGGTTTCCCATTCAAATTCTGTGGGTAACCTTACACCTTTCCATTGGGCAAATGCAAAAGCCTCATAATAAGATATATGGCTAAGCGGAGCTTGAGGTACTAATTTTTTGAGTCCGTTTAAAGTATATTGGTGCCATTCACCATTTATCTTATGCCAGTAAAATGGCGCTTTAATATTATTATTGTTAACCCAATCCCAACCTTCAGCGTGCCAAAGAAGAACATCTTTATAACCTCCGTCCTCGATAAACTCCAAAAATTCAGCATTAGTTATCAATTTATTTGATACCTGGAAGTCATTTAAATAAACCTTGTGAAAACCCTGTTCGTTATCATAACAGAAATCATCTGATTGATGGCCCACTTCGTATACTCCTTCGGAAATAGATACCCATTCTTGCTTAAAATCCTGGATGGGATTTTCTTTAAATTGATCATTATATGCAGGGAACAATGGGTTGTTTCCTAAAATATATTTAATGTCGGTTAATAAGAGTTCTTGGTGTTGCTTTTCGTGATGACAACCAATTTCTATAATACTGCAAAGTTCTTTTGAAATTTTACTTTCTTTTAAAAATTGCTGCATCCTTTTAGAAACATTATTTCGGTATTCATAAATCCAGGCTACTGTGGGACGGGATAAATTTCCGCGATTGGTACGAATTACTTTATCGCCAACACTTTCATAATAGCTATTGAATACATAAGCAGCATTGTTATCGAAAAGCTGGTAGTTTTTTAGGTTGGTTTTTAGAACGAACTCTTCAAAGAACCATGTGGTATGGCCGAGGTGCCATTTTGGTGGCGAAACATCTTCTATGGGTTGAACCACATAATCTTCAGTTTCCAGAAAAGAGCAAATCAGTTCTGTATGTGCCCGGGTTTCATTAAAAAGTTCGAGTAATTGTTCTTGTGATAGCATAAAAAGAGTGGTACTTTTTTGGGTACCACTCAAATTTACAATTTTTTCGTTCGGTCTGAAACCAACGGTAGTTAATGGCAAGTTAAAGTATAATTTACCTCTTACAAATTAAGGGGGAGGGTGTAACTTATTTTTACCGGTTTGCCTGCCAGGGTTCCCGGTTTCATTTCAGGAATTTTATTCAACATATTTTCTACTGCGGCAATCACCAGTTTTTGATCTCCTTTTACAGAGGTTATCACAGTCTTCCCTTCTTCATCAATATGCATTTTTACTACCACTTTTCCTCTTACAAATTCTCCGTCTTTATTTCGTGGATATTTATAATTGTTTTTAACATGTTCCATTAATTTTTGATCGAAACAGTTTTTTTGGTTTCCACTGCTTTCACAGCCCGGCCATATAGGTGCTTTTTCTCTCACGGTAACCGTATTTCCTTGGACTTCCACATCATCTTGGGCAAATGTAAAAGTACAGGAAAGTAGAAAGAAGCAAAACATCAGTTTTTTCATAGTGTAGGATTTGGGGCCAGTTTTATATTAGAATTTAAAAGGAACCGTAAAATTACGATCGTCTGGCTTTCCTTCTAAAGTTCCTGGTTCCATATCAGGAATTTTTTCAATCATTTCTTTGGCAGCAGCGTTTACTTTTGGTTCTGGTCCCTTCACAGACTGCACAATCACTTCCCCTTTCTTGTTAACTGTAAAAGAGATTTCCACTTCACCACGAACATAATCTCCATCTTCGGTTTGTGGATATTCATAATTCTCTCTTACATGTTGCGAAAGTTTTTGATTAAAACAGGCTTTTACATCTTCGGCATCTTCACAACCTGGCCAAACCGGAGAAGTTTGTTGAGCTTGCGCCGCTGTTATACCACCAATTACAAAACATGCGATAAAAAGTAACTTCTTCATAAAAATTTAAGTTTTTAATTAAATTATTTGAGTTATACCGCAACCTTTGCTTTGATACCTGGATGCGGATTATAATCTTCTAAGTTAAAATCTTTATAGTCGAAATCAAAAATATTTTTGATCTCAGGATTGATCTTCATTTTTGGTAAAGCTCTTGGTTTTCGGGAAAGTTGCAATTTCACCTGATCCATATGGTTGTTATAAATATGAACATCCCCAAAGGTGTGGATGAAATCTCCTGCCTGATAACCGCAAACCTGGGCCATCATCATAGTTAACAAGGCGTATGAAGCTATATTAAAAGGAACGCCGAGAAAAACATCTGCACTTCTTTGATAAAGCTGAAGGGAAAGTTTACCCTCGGCCACATAAAATTGAAAAAATGCGTGACAGGGGGGGAGTGCAGCTTTTCCATTAGCAACATTGTCTGAAAAAGATTTTTTTGAATCCGGCATTACCGAAGGATTCCAGGCTGAAACTAACATTCTTCTGCTATTTGGATTTTTTTTCAGGGTTTCAACTATTTCCTTGATCTGGTCTATATCTTCGTTATTCCAATTGCGCCATTGCTGACCATAAACAGGTCCCAGGTCACCATTCTCATCTGCCCATTCATTCCAGATTCTTACCCCGTTTTCCTGTAGATATCTAATATTGGTATCGCCTTTTAAAAACCACAGCAATTCATAAATAATAGATTTGAGGTGAAGTTTTTTAGTTGTCACCATTGGAAACCCCTCGCTTAAATCGAATCGCAACTGATGACCAAAAATACTTCTGGTTCCAGTACCAGTGCGATCCCCTTTATCGGTTCCATGGTCCAAAATATGCTGTAAGAGCTCGTGATATTGTTTCATAGTTTAATAGAAGGGAATTATTTCAGCTAAAATAGCAAACAAGTGTCTTAAATAAAATTTGGATAGAAATTTAACGTTCTAAAATTAGCCAATTATCATCCCTGCAATCGTAGCCGAAAGCAGGGAAGCAATGGTTCCTCCGATAAGGGCCTTCATTCCAAATTCCGATAAAGTTTTTCTTTGTCCGGGGGCCAGGGATCCTATTCCGCCGATCTGTATGCCTATTGAAGCGAAATTTGCAAATCCACAAAGCATATAAGTCGCCATTATCACCGATTTTTCATAACTAAGACTAAGTGCGTTTGCAGTATTTTTAAGCTCAGCTAATTGGACATAACCGACAAATTCACTTGCCGCAAGTTTAATTCCCAACAGTTGTCCCATTAACATCATATCCTCTTTGGCAACCCCAATAAGCCACATTAATGGCGCGAAAATACTACCTAGAATAGCCTCAAGAGAGAAACCTGAATAGGGTGTATTTGCTGCCAAAAATGCATTTATTCCGGTCCAGGAGCCAGTCCAGTTTAAAATATGATTAATCATTGCAATAAATGCGATAAATACCAGAAGCATAGCCGCTACGTTGGCGGCTAATTTTAAACCTTCTGTTGTTCCATTGGCAATTGCATCGAGAATATTCGAGCCGATTTTATCAGAAGAAACATCTAAATTGGTGTTGATTTCATTTTGCTGTGGATATAATATCTTAGACACTACAATTGCACCCGGAGCAGCCATTACTGAGGCGGCCAAAAGATGTTTTGCGAACTCAAGCCTAAGCGCGGGATCGTCTCCGCCCAGAAAGCCAATATATGCAGCTAAAACTCCACCGGCCACTGTGGCCATACCACCGATCATAACCAGAAGGATTTCCGAACGTGTCATCCGTTCCAGGTAGGCTTTAATCATAAGCGGGGCTTCGGTTTGCCCAAGAAAAATGTTACCGGCAACACTTAAACTTTCTGCTCCTGAAATTCCCATTAATTTTGTAAGGATCCAGGCCATACCTTTTACTATAATTTGAATAACACCCAGGTAAAATAATACCGAGGTAAGGGCAGAAAAGAAAATAATTGTTGGTAAAACCTGAAAAAGAAAAATGAAGCCAAAGCTTTCTACATCCATCATGCCACCGAGTAAAAACTCACTTCCTGCGGCTGTAAAATCAAGAATTAGTACGAAAATTTTACCTACAAATTCGAATATATTCTGAATAATGGTGATTTTTAAAACACCGATGGCTAGGATTAATTGTGCTCCAAGGCCTATTCCAATTGTTTTCCAGTTAATCGCTTTCCTATTACTACTGAATAGAAATGCAATGATAAGTAAAGTGACCATTCCCAATAAACCACGACCAATACTACTTGGAGAAATTCCCGCACTGGGAATCATTTCTTTGGCTATTGGAGCAGGGATAACCTCTTTGGTGTTATTAAAACTGTTTGCCTTAAAAGAAAATTCCCGGTTAGCTCGATTGAGAAGCATACTGGAATCTGTAAGGGTGGAAACCCTATAATTTACAATGCTGTCTGCAGGAGAATTATAGAATAATACCAGTAGTTTGTTTTGAAAGATATAATTACCTTTTGCCAGAGTGTCTTCTGCTTGACTAATGCTAAATAAGCCTTCATCTAAATGAAGGGTGTTAGCCTTAGAAAAACTTTCTTGCACAGTATCCTTTTCCTTATGGGTTAAGGTCCAGGTTTTGGAAATGTCTTGAGAAAAAGTGCTGGTAACACTAAATAGAACTAAAATCAGGCAAAACCAGGTTTTATTCATATATGCGGCATTATTTACGTTTGGAAATTTCGTCCCGTATACGTGCCGCTTTCTCATAATCTTCATTGTTAACAGCCTGGGAGAGCAAAGTTTTTAGTTCGTCTAAAGATAATTTTTTGTAATTGGTGTCGTCAGATTTTATGTTGATGTCATCTGGTAATAATTCCTCCGAAATTATTTCTTCCTCCTGTTCTTTGGTCGCTTCCTGTTGCTGAGCTTCATCCCCTTTTAGGAAAATCCCCGCTTTGTCAAGAATATTTTTATATGTAAAAATAGGAGCATCAAACCTTAAAGCCAGAGCAATGGCATCGCTTGTACGCGCGTCTATTATTTCTTCAATCTTATCGCGTTCGCAAATAAGACTTGAATAAAAAACACCGTCTACTAATTTATGAATAATCACCTGTTTTACGGTTATTTCAAACCGATCGGCAAAATTTTTAAAAAGATCGTGTGTTAACGGGCGTGGCGGTTTGATCTCTTTTTCCAATGCAATCGCAATAGATTGCGCTTCAAAAGCACCAATAACAATGGGAAGTTTTCGTTCTCCATCAACCTCGCTTAAAATTAAAGCGTAGGCTCCGTTTTGGGTTTGGCTATAAGAAATTCCTTTTATATTAAGGCGCACTAAACTCATATATCATCAATTAAAAAAGGCTGTCTAAATCAGGACTTTTAACCATATTTAGACAGCCCTTTTAAGGGGTGCAAGTTATAAAAATTATGCGTTTTTCTCTTTAAATTCCTTTAGTTTTTCGTTTAGCTTAGGTACGATCTCAAAAGCATCGCCAACTACACCGTAATCTGCAGCTTTAAAGAAAGGCGCTTCAGGGTCATTGTTAATGACTACTTTGGTCTTGGCAGCGTTAATTCCCGCTAAGTGCTGAATAGCACCTGAAATTCCCACAGCGATATAGAGATTTGAAGCAACTGGTTTTCCTGTTTGACCAACATGTTCACTATGCGGTCTCCAGCCCATATCACTTACAGGTTTTGAGCAAGCCGTAGCAGCACCAAGGATATCGGCCATTTCTTCAATCATACCCCAGTTCTCTGGCCCTTTTAGTCCGCGTCCACCGGAGACTACGATTTCAGCATCTGCGATTGTTACCTTGTCCTTTGCTTTATCAACTGATTCAACATTGACTGAAAAATCATCTTCTTGTAATTCCGGAGAAAAATCTTCAGGGGTAGCTTCTCCCTGAGTCTCCTTTAAACCGAAAGCATTTTGTGATAAACCAACTATTTTGATATCGGTAGTGATTTTGGTGAAATTAAATGCTTTATTAGTAAAAGCGCTTCTTTTAACCGTAAAAGGATCGGTGCTTTCAGGAGTTGCCATCACATTAGAGGCGTAACCGGCATTTAAGTGAACAGCTAAAAGCGGAGCCAAATATTTGCTATTGGCACTTTGGCTGACCACCACCATTTTGCTTCCTTCTTTTTCTACTGCCTGTTTTAAGGCATCGGCATAAGCCTTAGCATTGAATTTACTCAATTTATCATTTTGGATGTTTAGCACTTTGCTAACACCATATTGTCCGAGTTCAGAGGTGTCGGTTGCATTAAAACTTACCGCCACTACTTCATCACTACCGGCAACTTCCTTTGCATAGGAAGCAACTTCAAATGCAGCTTTTTTAAACTTGCCATCTTCGGTTTCTGTATATACTAAAACTGACATATTTTTAATTTTTAAGTGTCATTTCCGTCAAGTCGGAAATTTATTAGGTGTTTCTTTCCATATTTACTTACATAAAAACAGAAATCTTTTTATTTAATTTATATCGCTTTGGCTTCGTTGTGAAGCAAGTCTATCAATTCATCAAGATTATCCGAATCCACTAGTTTTACATCTCCCTTAGGTGCTGGTTTTTCAAATTTCACAGCTTGTGTTTGAGGGGTAACTTCTTCTGCAGCAACTACATTTAAAGGCTTTTTCCGTGCTTGCATAATTCCACGCATATTAGGGATCTTAAGATCGCTTTCTTCCACCAATCCTTTTTGCCCTCCAATTACTAGTGGGAGCGAAGCGGTTAAAGTTTCCTTACCACCGTCTATTTCACGAATAGCTTTGGCTTTCTCCCCATCTATTTCTAAACTGATACAATTATTTACAAAATTAGCATCGAGAATTGCAGCAAGCATTCCAGGGACCATTCCTCCGTTGTAATCTATAGATTCTCGTCCAGCAATTATAAGGTCATAATCCCCTTCTTTGGCAACTTTAGCGAGTTGTTTAGCTACCTGGAAACCATCGGTTGCAATAGTGTCAACTCTTATAGCATTATCAGCTCCTATAGCCAGTGCTTTTCGTAATGTTGGTTCTGTTTCAGGGCCACCTACATTTACAACATCTACACTTGCGCCTTGTTTTTCTTTAAACCACATAGCACGAGTAAGTCCAAATTCATCATTAGGGTTAATTACAAAATTCACTCCATTGGTATCGAATTTCGAATCGCCGTCGGTAAAATTGATTTTTGAGGTAGTATCAGGTACATGACTAATACATACTAATATTTTCATTATAGCGAGTTTTTTAAATTTATAACGATTTCATTTACGAAGTTACATAATTTAATTCAGAAAAAGCTATGCGTGCATAGTAAATTTTATGTTTTTGAATTCCTTAAAATTTATTGAATTGTTTAATAATTCATAAATACTTTAATTTTAAAATAAAAATCAGCTCTGAAATTGCTTATTTATTAATTGGTCACGCGCTTTCTTTTGACAATATATTGGACTTTCAAATTTTTGTGGATTATTAGTGGGGAAAACTTCACTGAATTACTATTTTTGTTCTTTAAAGATATATAAATAGTATAGCATATAATGAAGACAATTCAATTTAGGGAAGCCGTTCAGCAAGCGATGAGCGAAGAGATGCGAAAGGACGAGTCTATTTATTTAATGGGCGAAGAAGTAGCAGAATATAATGGCGCTTACAAAGCCTCTAAAGGCATGTTGGACGAATTTGGCCCTGATCGTGTAATAGATACCCCGATTTCAGAACTTGGGTTTTCAGGAATTGGTGTAGGGTCAGCGATGAATGGCAACAGGCCAATCATTGAATTTATGACCTTTAACTTCTCTTTAGTTGGAATTGACCAGATTATAAACAACGCAGCCAAAATGCGTCAAATGAGTGGTGGCCAATTTAATATCCCTATCGTTTTTAGAGGACCAACTGCTTCTGCCGGACAATTGGGTGCTACTCACTCACAAGCTTTTGAAAGCTGGTTTGCAAATTGTCCTGGCTTAAAAGTTATTGTTCCTTCCAATCCTTACGATGCAAAAGGCTTGCTTAAAGCTGCAATTCGTGATGACGATCCCGTGATCTTTATGGAAAGTGAGCAAATGTATGGTGATAAAGGCGAAGTACCTGAAGATGAGTACGTAATTGAAATTGGGAAAGCCGATATAAAAAGAGAAGGGAGTGATGTGACTATTGTTTCTTTCGGAAAAATTATAAAGGAAGCTTATAAGGCTGCAGATAAATTGGCTGAAGAAGATATTTCTTGTGAGATCATAGATCTTAGAACAATTCGTCCGATGGATCACGAGACCATTATTGAGTCTGTTAAGAAAACCAACCGATTGGTGATTCTTGAAGAATCCTGGCCTTTTGGAAATATTTCTACAGAAATTACTTACCAGGTACAGTCTAAAGCCTTTGATTATTTAGATGCACCTATAGTGAAAATAAACACTGCCGATACTCCGGCGCCCTATTCTCCTGTATTGCTTAAAGAATGGTTGCCAAACAGCGACGATGTAATAAAAGCAGTAAAGCAGGTTATGTATATTGACTAAAGGAAAACCTTTATAAATTTGAAACTTCATCGGATGCTTTTTCGGTGAAGTTTTTTTTTGGTCTATGATTAATAAATCAACTTTATTCACGGTTTTTTTTCTGATGGTTAGTGTTATTGGAATATCACAAACCAAAGTGAGCGGTATAGTAAAAGACCAAAATGGTCAGGTACTACCTTTTGTGACTGTCATTTTTAATAATTCCCAGGAAGGGACAACTTCTAGTGAAAACGGGGATTTTTATTTGGAAAGTGAAAAGGATTATAAGGAACTCAAAATTTCTTTTATCGGTTACAAAACCGAAATTATTCCGCTTCCAAAAAAAAATAATCTATCCCTGGAAATTGAATTGCGGGAAGAAACTTCTGCCTTGGACGCCGTAAGGATAGTTCGGGGTAAAACTTCTAAAAGGAATAATCCGGCCTTAGCGATTCTAAGGAAAATTTGGAAAAACAAACGAAATAATGGTATTTCTGCCTTTAGACAATATCAGTATAAAATATATGAAAAGTTAGAATTTGATTTGGATGGAATAGATAGCTCCGTGGTGAAAAACCCCGTTTTTAACGGGATGGAATTTATCTTCGATTATGCGGATACCAATAGAATTTCAGGAAAAAGTTACTTGCCGGTATTTATTAACGAATCCGTTTCCATGGTTTATGGAGATAATGTTGATGGGGAAAAGCGCGTAGACCTTCTGGGTAATAAGAATTCCGGCTTTGAACAGAACCAAAATTTAATAGCGGCCATAAAAGACGTTTATGATCGATACAACGTCTATGACAACTATATCAAGGTTTTTGACAAAAGTTTCGTGAGTCCGCTCTCTACCACAGGTGTTGATAATTATAATTACGTTTTGAGTGATAGCGCTTATATAGATAATAAATGGAGTTATAATATAATTTATTATCCAAGACGTGAAAATGAACTCACTTTTAAGGGTGATTTTTGGGTGAACGACACCACCTGGGCCATAAAAAAAATTAACTTGAAAGCTTCCCGTGATGCTAATATTAACTGGGTAAATGAACTGTATATTGAACAGGAATTCGATGTCCTTAACGATTCTATTTTTTTGATTTCCAAAGATTATTTCCAGGCAAATTTTTCCCTTACTAAGGATGAAAACGCAAAAGGAATTTATGCCAAGCGCACCCAGGTTTTTGATCAGTACAAATTCAATAAGGAAAAACCTGATGGATTTTATGATAAAAGAGCTTATAGATTTAACGCAGAGGTTTATAAACGGGACAAGGTTTTTTGGGAAGAAAATCGGCTGGAAAGGCTAAATAAGAGCGAGGAAGATATTTATGTCATGTTAGATAGTCTAACAAGAGTACCAGCTTTTCGAAGAGTATATGATATCGCCACTATCGCCGAATCTGGATATGTAGAATTTGATGGCTGGGATTTTGGTCCGGTTTATACAATATTTGATTATAATCAGGTAGAAGGTTTTAGAGCCCGTGTGGGCGGTAGAACCTATTTTGGGCAGCACGATCCCTGGCGAATTGAGGGCTATTTAGCTTATGGATTTAAGGATCATAAATTTAAATATGGTATTTCGGGAAAATGGTTATTAGATGCTCGGTCCCGTTTAATAATTTCTGGTGGAAAAAGGCGCGATATTGATCAGCTCGGTGCTAGTTTAACCACGAATACTACTGATGTTTTGGGTCGTAGTTTGGCCTCCTCTGGGTTGGTAAGCGTTGGTGATAATAACAAATTGAGTCATATTGATTTAAATACTTTTAATGTTGAAGTTAACCCATGGTATAATTTTAATGTTCGCATTGGCGCTTCTTACCGCGAACTAAGTTCTGCCTCCCCCACATTTAGTTTAGATTATTATACCGATGAATCTCAAACTGAAACTGCTTCAGAAATAAAACAAACCGAAATTTCCAGCATTTTTACATTTACACCAGGGAGAGAGATCTCAGGCTTCGGGGTAGAACGAAATATTGTGAACGAGGATGAATTTCCGACTTTCTTTTTAAATTATACTTTAGGTCTTAAAAATATTTTAAACAGTGATTTTAATTATAAAAAATTGCAGTTTTTTTATAACCAGCCATTACAAATTGGAGGTTTCGGTAGGGCCAATGCCAGTTTGGAGATGGGAAAAACCTTTGGTCAGGTTCCTTTAGGACTTTTAAATGTTGTGCCTGGAAACCAAACTTTCTTTGCTATGAAAAATTCCTTTCCTGTGCTTAATTTCTATGAATTTGTAACCGATACTTATATTTCAGCGCATTTTAACCATAATTTCAACGGAAGATTATTTGCCAGGATTCCACTTCTGCGTGAATTAAATTTAAGAGAGTTAGTAGGTTTTAGAACGGTGTGGGGGGGAATTTCTGAAAAAAATAAAATAATGAATGCGTCAGGAATTTTACTACGGGCTCCAGACAGGGAGCCTTACTATGAATATAGTGTGGGTGTAGGAAACATCCTTAAATTTCTGAGTATAACGGCGCATTTTAGAGGTAATTACCTGCATATTCCAAACGCCAGAACTTTCGCAATAACTGCTTCCTTTGGTTTTCACTTTTAATGAGCCTATTTAATCTTGATTTTCACTATATTTGTCGCCCTTAAAATGTGAAAAAAAAAGAAGAATGTCAGAAAGTTTTGATGTATTAATAGAGATCCCAAAAGGGAGTAGAAACAAATATGAATATGATTTTGAATTGAAGAAGGTCCGTTACGACAGGATGATCTTTTCTTCAATGATGTATCCAGCTGATTACGGCTTTATTCCAAATACGCTCGCCTTGGACAGTGATCCGCTCGATGTTTTAGTATTGGTGAGCGAACCAACTTTTCCTGGGGTGGTAATGGAAGTGAAGCCAATTGGAGTCTTTCACATGGCCGATGAAAAGGGTCCCGATGAGAAAATTATTTGTGTGCCTGTTTCTGATCCTATCTGGAATAGGTTAAATGATCTAAAGGAATTAAATGGCCATATGATTAAAGAAATTGAACATTTCTTTAAGGTTTATAAAGATTTGGAAAAGAAAAAAGTAGACGTTGGTGGTTGGGGTGATGCTAAGGAAGCCCGTAAAATTATCAAAGATTGTATAGAACGCTTTGATAATTATGATGGCGATAAGGATCGCTTTGGGATACAACCATAATTTTATCTACGTATTTTTGATAAATTAAGAGCAATAACCTTAAAAAGTTATTGCTTTTTTAATTATCATTGATTTCACTACATTAGCCATATTAACTAAAACTTAACAAGTAATATGGAAGAAATGATGATTTATATGCCTGCAATATTGGCTATTATAGGGCTTATTTATATGTGGCTTAAAAGATCCTGGGTCATGAAACAGGACGCCGGAGACGGTAAGATGAAAGATATTGCGTCGCACATTTATGAAGGGGCTCTCGCCTTTTTAAATGCAGAATATAAATTACTTAGCTTTTTTGTGGTTGGAGCCAGTATAGCCCTTGCAGCTATTGCCTACGTGGTACCGACCACCCACTATCTTATTATCGTTGCCTTTATTTTTGGAGCCTTTTTCTCTGCATTAGCAGGAAATATGGGAATGAAGATCGCTACCCAAACCAATGTGCGTACCACCCAGGCGGCAAGAACTAGTTTGCCACAGGCATTAAAAGTTTCCTTTGGTGGTGGGACCGTTATGGGGCTTGGTGTGGCCGGATTAGCTGTGCTCGGATTAACCGCTTTTTTTATCCTATTCTATCATTACTTTATGGGCGGGCAGTGGACTAATACCGCACAAATGACCGTAGTTCTGGAAACCCTTGCCGGATTTTCATTAGGTGCAGAATCGATTGCCCTTTTCGCTCGTGTAGGAGGAGGGATTTATACCAAAGCCGCCGATGTGGGCGCTGATTTAGTGGGAAAAGTAGAAGCTGGGATTCCAGAAGATGATCCGCGTAATCCAGCGACCATCGCCGATAATGTGGGGGACAATGTAGGGGATGTGGCCGGAATGGGAGCCGATCTCTTCGGAAGTTATGTTGCCACCGTCCTTGCAGCTATGGTTTTAGGAAATTATATTATTGAAGATATGGGTGGAAATATCGTTGATTCCGGGTTTGGAGGAATTGGCCCTATTTTATTGCCTATGGCTATTGCCGGTGCTGGGATTATCATTTCCATAATCGGTACACTATTAGTTAAGATAAGTAGTAACTCGGCTAAAGAGGCCGAAGTTCAAAAAGCATTAAATATAGGTAACTGGACAGCCATTGCACTGGTTGCCGTAGCTAGTTATTTTCTGGTTATCTGGATGCTGCCCAAGGAAACTCTAACTATGGGTTTTTTTATAGGTGGAGCTGAAGGTTTTGAGTTTGTAGATATCGCATCAATCAGAGTGTTTTATGCCTGTTTGGTTGGAATCGTGGTTGGAGGCGTAATTTCTGCCGTAACCGAATATTATACAGGGCTTGGGAAAAAACCGGTACTTTCCATTGTTCAGAACTCCAGTACAGGTGCTGGTACAAATATTATAGCCGGTCTTGCTACTGGGATGATTTCTACCTTTCTTTCGGTTTTATTATTTGCCCTGGCAATTTGGGCTTCTTATGCTTTTGCTGGATTCTATGGGGTTGCTTTAGCAGCTTCAGCGATGATGGCTACTACTGCCATGCAGTTGGCAATTGATGCTTTTGGACCGATTGCCGATAATGCCGGTGGAATCGCAGAAATGAGTGAACTTCCGGCTGAGGTTAGGGAACGTACAGATATACTTGATTCCGTTGGAAATACTACTGCAGCTACCGGAAAAGGTTTTGCAATCGCCTCTGCAGCCCTTACCTCTCTTGCCCTTTTTGCAGCTTATGTGACTTTTACCGGAATTGATGGTATTAATATTTTTAAAGCTCCAGTTCTGGCAATGCTCTTTATCGGTGGCATGGTCCCTGTGGTCTTTTCAGCTTTGGCTATGAAATCTGTAGGAAAGGCAGCGATGAAAATGGTTGAGGAAGTAAGACGGCAATTTAGAAGTATTCCCGGCATTATGGAAGGAACCGCAAAACCGGAATATGATAAATGCGTTGCAATTTCCACCGAAGCAGCCTTAAAAGAAATGTTGCTTCCCGGGGTTTTGACTATTGGTTTTCCTATTGCTATCACACTTCTTCCAATGCTTTTTGGTTATGAAAATGTTTTAATTGCTGAAATGCTTGGGGGATATATGGCCGGTGTTACGGTAAGCGGTGTACTTTGGGCAATCTTTCAGAATAATGCTGGCGGTGCCTGGGACAATGCTAAAAAGTCTTTTGAAGCCGGGGTAATGATTAACGGGGAAATGACCTATAAAGGTTCAGAGGCTCATAAGGCGGCTGTAACCGGAGATACGGTAGGAGATCCATTTAAAGATACCTCAGGGCCTTCGATGAATATATTAATTAAACTAACCTGTTTAATTGGCCTGGTAATAGCGCCAATTTTAGGAGGCCATACCGACACCAGCGTCCCAAACGATGAAGCTTCCACTGAATTAGAACAACACATAAATGCTGAGGTGGCCACTGTAGATCTTTCAGAAGAAATTCAGGTGAATATGACTTCACGGGGGAATAAAACCATTGCAAGAGTAAAGATAATTACTACTAATACAACAAATGGTGAAACGAAAATTCAGCAAAAAACCTTTACCGGCACAAAGGCTGAAGTAGAAAATCAGGTGCAGAACTTAAAAGATAAAGCCTGATAAATTTTCAGTTTAAATTAAAAAGCCCGGCAATCTCTTGTAAACCGGGCTTTTTTTATAAATTTTATTTGGCTTTTTTATTTACTCGTTTTTCAGCGAGTTTATTGAGGTCCTGGTCGGCTGTGTATTCTTCGTCCAGTGTTTTTTGTAACTTGGTCGCTACATCTTTATGTCCCAGTTCTTTGGCATATCGTACTAAAGTGCCATAAGCAGAGATTTCGTAATGTTCAACACGCTGTGCGTCTGCAATAATTCCTGCATCCCTTACCTTGTCATCAGCATCTTCTTTTAGGAAAGCTTCGGCTTCTTCAATAAGGCCTTTCATCGCTTTGCATTCTTCGCCGGTTGGTTTAAAACCTAGATCTTTACTAATATCTTCCAGGCGTTTTTTTTGTTCCTTGGTTTCTTCTAAATGGTCCTCAAATGCTTTTTTTAATTTGCTGTCATTGGCAGCCTTAGCCATCTTTGGTAAAGCTTTTATAAGTTGACTTTCGGCGCTGTAAAGATCCTTTAACTGGTGTTCGAATAAATCTTCTAATTTTTTCATAATTAAATACTTAATGGTTAAAATTGTTTGATAAAAGTATAAGCTAAGTGCTTTAAAACAAGTTAAATGAGTGGTAAAGCTTTGTTGTTTATTCCTTAAAGTTTTGATATGGAACGGACAATCTAATTTTAACATAGCTACAACTAAGCTTCCGTTATAATTCCTTTAATTTTAATTGGAAATTTTATATTAATCAAAATCTCATATTATGGCTAAAGATCACGGACCATCAATTAAGAATGATGAACAGTATGAAGAACTTCGCGAAAAAGGGATGAGCAAGTCTAAAGCCGCGAGGATAGCAAACGATTCCGACTCCGGAGAAAAAGGAGGGAAGGCTGATAAATATGAAGAACGTACTAAGGAAGAACTCTACAAGAAAGCCCAGGAGGTCGGGATTGAAGGTAGAAGTGACATGACCAAGGACGAGTTAATTAAAGCTCTTAGAAATCACTAGAATGAGGTCTATCTGGAATGGCTCGATAAGCTTCGGACTGGTTTCAATACCGGTAAAATTATATTCGGCATCTGAGGACAGAAAACTCGACCTTGATATGCTGGACAGAAACGACAATGCCCGTATACGATATAAACGTGTCAATGAAGATACCGGAAAGGAGGTAGAATGGAAAGATATCGTGAAAGGTTATAAAAAAAACGAAGATTATATCGTATTGGAAAAGGAAGATTTCGAAAATGCCAATCTTAAAAAAAGTAAAACGATAGATATTGAGGAGTTTGTGGCTGAAGATGATGTTGCCGAGGTTCTTTATAAAAAACCTTATTTTTTGGAACCTCAGAAAGAAGGGAGTAAATCCTATAACTTGCTTCGCGACGCTCTTAAAAAAACTGGAAAACTAGGGGTGGCTACTTTTGTCATGCGACAAAAGGAACATCTAAGCCTGGTTGGGGTTTATGACAAAGCCCTGGTCCTTCACGTGATTAGATTCGCTAATGAAATAAGGGAAGTTAAAGACCTGAAGTTACCAACAACCAAAGTGGCTAAAAAAGAAGTTGATATGGCAATTTCGCTAATTGAGCAGTACACTACGGAATTTGAACCAGATAAATTCAAGGATGTATACAATGATCAGTTAATGAAAATTATCGAGTCTAAAAGTACGGGCAAGAAACCTAAGCCCCAAAAGTTTAAGGACGAACCTACCCAGGCAAAAGACCTTATGGCGAAATTAAAGGCAAGTCTTGACAAAAAGAAAAAGTCCAAAGCATCGTAGGCAATGGGTTTAGAGGATTACAAGAAAAAACGAAACTTTAAAAACACTCCTGAACCGGGTGCCGATTTCTCTACCGATAACCGGGGTCGTTTTGTAGTTCAGCGGCACCAGGCGACCCGCTTGCATTATGATTTACGCCTGGAAATGGATGGTGTTCTTAAGAGTTGGGCTGTTCCCAAGGGCCCCTCCATGAATCCTGCAGATAAGAGACTCGCCATTGAAACAGAAGACCATCCGGTTAAATATTTACATTTTGAAGGTACAATTCCAAAGGGAAATTATGGGGCCGGGGAAATGCAAATTTGGGATAAAGGGACATTTAAAGCTGCTTCAGGTACAAAAGAAAAACTTGAGAAACAATGGCAAGATGGAAACATAAAAATCGTAGTAACCGGAAGCAAAATTAAAGGTGAATTCGCGCTGGTAAAAACCAATAGGGGAGAGAAGCAAAACCAGTGGTTGTTGATAAAGAAGAAAGATGACTATGCAACCGATTTAGATTATGACGCCGAAGTTTTTGCAAATAAACCTGATGATACTACAACAAAAGAAAAAGCAGGTGGGAAAATCAGAAAAATAAAACCATCGGAATTTATAAAACCAATGCTGGCCACCACCGGAAACAAAATTTTTAATGATCCTGATTGGATTTACGAATTAAAATGGGATGGATATCGGGCTTTAGCCAACATAGAGGATGGTAAAGTAGATATTTATTCCCGTAATGGAATTTCATTTAATTCCAAGTTTCCCAACCTGGTCAACGATTTAAAGAGGCTTGAAAATGATGTGGTATTGGATGGAGAGATTGTGGTTTTAAACAAAGATGGGATGCCTCAGTTTCAGGCTTTACAAAATTATAATGAAGATACCCCAGGATCACTTCGATATTATGTGTTTGATATGCTCTATCTTAATGGACATGCGATGTTGGATTTGCCACTTTTAGAACGAAAAAGCTTGATTCCCGAAGTTTTAGAGGACTTGGAGTTGGTGCAGTATTGCGATCATATTGAAGGCATGGGTAGCGCGTTCTATAACAAAGCAATAGAAATGGGGATGGAAGGTATTATTGCTAAAAAAGCCGATGCTACTTATACTCCAGGTTACAGGACCGATAAATGGCTTAAGTTAAAAGGTGAAAACAGCCGGGAAGTAATCATATGTGGGTACACCACTTCTCAAGGAGCTGTTTTTGGTTCTTTGATTATGGGTGCTTACAAAGGCGAAGATCTAAAATATATAGGAAACTGCGGTACCGGTTTTTCTAATGAAGAACAAAAGGAATTACTGAGAAAGTTTAAAAGAAGGGAACGAAAAACCTCTCCTTTTTCAGAAAAAATAAATTTAAAAGGCAGGGAACCGGTTTGGATAAGACCTGATTTGATTGCTGAGGTTAAATATTCAGAGATCACGAAAACTGGCAAACTTCGACATCCCGTTTTTAAAGCTTTACGGAAAGATAAAGAACCGGAAGAAATTTCAGCTGATGAGTTTACTGCAAAAAAGGTTTCAGAAGAAAAAAAGCCTAAAAAATCAAGTGCTAAAAGGATATCGGGAGAGAGCCTTCAAATTGATGGTAAAGATGTACCCTTAACAAACCTGGAAAAAGTATACTGGCCCGATTCTGGCTTTAGAAAATACGATTTGATAGATTATTACATCCAGGTCTCAGAAATGATGTTGCCTCATTTAAAAGATCGTCCGCAGAACTTGCACAGGCATCCTAATGGCATTAATAAGCAGGGATTCTATCAAAAGGATAATGAGGGAAATTTACCCGATTGGGTAGAGACCACAGATATTTATTCAGAGTCTTCAAAAAAAGATATCGAATATCTGGTATGCCAGAATGAGGCCACGCTTTTATATATGGCGAATTTAGGTTGTATAGAAATCAATCCCTGGAATTCTCGGCTTAAAAAGCTCGATTTTCCAGATTATACAGTAATAGATTTAGATCCTTCCGATAAAAATACTTTTGAAGAAGTTATCGAAGTTGCCCTGGCAGCAAAAGAAGTAATGGACTCGGCAAAAATTAAATCTTATTGCAAAACTTCCGGCTCCAGCGGGTTGCATATTTATATTCCTTTAGGAGCTAATTATTCTTATGAGGAAGCTCGGGATTTCACAAAATTATTGTGCTATTATATTGCAGAAAAAGTTCCTGCAATAACCAGTATGGACCGGGCAAAGAAGAAAAGAAAAGATAAAATATACCTGGATTATTTACAAAACAGAAGAGGTCAAACTTTGGCTTCAGCTTATTGCGCCCGTCCCAAACCTGGCGCTCCAGTTTCTGCTCCCCTGGAATGGAAAGAAGTAAAAAGCGGACTTAACATCCTGGATTTTACCATTAAAGATATGCCGCAGCGAATTCAGAAAAAAGGAGATTTGTTTTCCCCGGTGCTGGAAAAAGGGATTGATATGGAACAGGCTATGCAGCATCTTGAATCTTCCTAAAGTTTATTTAAAAGCAGGGTAAGGCTTATGGGGAATTTTTACCTTGAGCCAAAGCGGAAAATTAATGAAGAAAAGACTACGAAAGCTAGCCGGCCGGTATAAACTTATAGACCGGGTTTTAATTACTCCTTATAGAAGTTATGGTACTCATTCCCACCTTTACATTATGGGCAGGGTGCTAGATAACGAACCATTAAAAATCACCCAGGACGCTAATATTTTTAAAACTATTAAAACCACCTATAAACAATTTGATACTTTTGAAATACCAGAAGCGCAAATAGATTTAAGCCTTCCAGGAAAGGTACAGGCTAGCACAAAGACTGATGACGAAGGTTACTTTTTATTTGATGATATTATTGAAGAAGACCTGGCTGAATACGCCGATGAAGAAGGTTGGCTAAATTACGATGTGTACTATAAAGGACCGCTGGGAAAGAAAACGGAATTGCTGGAAGATCCTTTTAAAGGCGATTTTTTAATTCCGCATAATCAGGCAGAATATGGTGTCATTAGCGATATAGACGATACTATTTTGCATACCGGTGTAACTTCATTTTTAAAGCTTCGGTTGCTTAAGAATTCATTGCTAACCAATGCATATAATAGAATACCCCTAAAAGGTGCGGCAGAATTTTACCAAAAATTACACAAAGGCAGAAATGCTAAACTCAATAATCCTATTTTCTATTTAAGCAACAGCCCCTGGAATCTATATGAATATCTTAAACTATTTCTGGACCACAACGCTTTTCCAAAAGGTCCCATTTTATTGCGGAATTTCAGAACCCCGTTTGATGGTAGCTTGAAACCTGAAAAACCCCATAAACAAAAGGAGATCACCAATATACTTCAGACTTATCCTAATTTGAATTTTATTCTTATTGGTGACAGTGGGGAACACGATGCATCGATTTATACCGAAATTGCTGCGCAGTTCCCCGATAGGATTCTCGCAATTTATCTAAGAAGTGTAAAACACAAAAAGCAGATGAATCGAGTTCTTAGTATTATAGACGATTTTGAAACCACACCCTTATTAATGGTAGAAACATCCCGGGAAGCCGTTTTACATGCGAAAAAGCATGGGTTTATTTAAAATATTTTTAATCATCAATACTTTGCCCCACGGCCGTTTTACGACTAGAAGCCGCTTTTCTTGGCATTGTCCTAAAAATATGATCCCACAATGGAGAAGAAACGCCAAAGGCCCTGTCAGACTCACGATAATGGTGAATGCTGTGATGATGCCATAAGATTTTTAAAAAATTATCGGGAACTTTAAAGGCATGCACCGAATAATGTACCGCCAAATAAGCAGCATAACCGATTAAAAACCCGGCTAAAAATCCAAACACATAATCCCCTAAAACAGCCCTGTAAATAATAAAAAGTACAGTAGCTATAATCAAACTTAAAACCGGTGGCATGGCTAATCGCGATTTATCCTTCGGATAATCGTGGTGTACCCCGTGCATCGTATAAGAAATCTTTTTCTTTCGCTCGCTAGTTGCCGGAAGATGATATAAATAGCGGTGCATTATATATTCCACGAAAGTAAAAAAGAAAAGTCCGGTAATAAAAAGGCCTATCATCAAGGGCGCCTTAAAACCCTTTTCTATAATCCCATAGTAGATTAATGCCGCTGCGATTACTCCAAAAATAATTAGCGGAATCGAAATATGGGTATGGGTTAATTTTTCCAGAATAGGGTTGTTAAATAACTTTGGTGAACCCTTGTGTTTTGGCCGTTTAAGTTTTGTTGATTCCATCTTCACTAAATTTTTAAAATAATCCGTGGATCTCAGCATCAATTCGGTTGATAATATCTCCTAGATCTTCTGGATTATCTACAAAGTTAATATTATCCACATCTATAATTAACAGATTTCCCTTGTTATAATTGTGAACCCAGGCTTCATATCTTTCGTTTAACCTGCTTAAATAATCTATAGAAATAGAATTCTCGTATTCTCGGCCTCGTTTATGTATTTGCGAAACCAGGTTGGGAATGCTACTTCGCAAGTAAATAAGAAGGTCAGGCCCTTGTACCACACTTTCCATAAGATCAAAAAGCGAACTGTAATTCTCAAAATCCCGGTTGGTCATCAGGCCCATCGCATGTAGGTTGGGCGCAAAAATATGAGCATCTTCATAAATGGTCCTGTCCTGGATAATTTTCTTTCCGCTTTCCCGGATTTGGAGAATTTGCCTAAATCGACTATTTAAAAAGTAAATTTGGAGATTAAAGGACCATCGCTCCATTTTATTATAAAAATCTTCGAGATAGGGATTTTCCAATACATCTTCATACTGCGCTTCCCAGTTGTAATGTTTTGCTAATAATTTAGTGAGGGTGGTCTTACCCGCGCCAATATTCCCTGCAATCGCTACGTGCATAAATTCATTGAAATTAGATGGTTGTTAGGGCCGCTAAAAAAGCGAGAGTGTAAAGATACAAGAATAAAAGGACCCTGAATTTTACACTTTATCAAAATACTCATAAAACTTGAAAAGTTATAATTTTTGATTCCCTATCTACCTAAAATTGATTAATTTAAAGCTATAATTAAAGTTATGAAATCCCTGTTAAAATTCATTTTCTTAATTTTTTTCTTCGGAATTCTTGACCTCTATGCCCAGGAAAAGCAAAACGATCACTTGATGATGGGTGAAAGCAAATACGATTTTAAAAAAACGATCTCCCGCTTAGAAAAATTATTAAAACAAGATGAAGTTTTCTCTATTAATGCTAAAATTGACCATTCTAAATATGCGGAAAAAGCTAAGCTGAATCTTCCGCAAGCAAGTGTTTTAATGTTTGAAAATGCAAGACTTGGAACTATGTTAATGCAAAAAGATCAATTGGCCGGCTTGGAACTTCCCTTTAAAATTTTGGTATATGACAAAGAGAATAAAACTATAGTTGCTTACAACAGTATTAATTATTTAAGGTCCAGGTATGATTTTAAAAGAGTAAAGAATCTTACAGGAATTAAAAAGGAGCTTAAAAATATGGCCGCCAAAGCCACGGGAGGGAAAATTGAAAAAACTGGAAAATTTAATTTAGATATGCATGAAGGTATTATTTCAGAAATAAGTGATTTTGATTTCAATACTACCTATGATAGATTATTGAGCATAATTAAAAATGATCCCGACCTGGATATTTTCGCAGAAATAGATCATTTTAGAAACGCGCAGAAAGTAGGTCTGGGGCTGCGCCCAACACGCCTCATTATCTTTGGGTATCCAAAAACAGGAACTTCCATCATGCAGGAAAAAACGAAAATAGCTTTGGAGTTCCCCACTAAATTCCTGATTTGGCGTGATGAGGCCGGCGTGGTCAAAATTTCCTATAATGATCCAGCGTTTTTAGCCAAAAGATTTAAATTGAATAAAAATAACCCTCAACTGCAGAACTTGAAAGTATCGCTGGAAAATTTAAGTAAAATTGCCGCTAAATATTAAGAAGTTTTAGTTTTTGCCAGTTTCTGTACTGATCATACCTTATCTTTTCGAAGCGCTTATGTTTACTTAAGAAGCTTGTGGGTTTAATCTACTTTGATAGGCAGTACCAGAAAATTTCCAGGTTTTTTTGAATCAGTGTTGGAACAAATTTAATTCATTTGCATTCAAATAGTCTATATCGAAGAATACTAAATGCAGCGTGTTATAACCATCATCCCGCACATGCTCCCTTTTTCAGGGCCAAAAATTCAGGATATTGAAGTGAGAATCAACTGATCATCCTAAATCATTATCGACAAGGGAAAAATATGCTGATTTCTTTTAGTGATATTAAACCCGGATTATTATCACCTAAAGAATTTAAAAGCGTAGAATAACACTTCAGGCAGAAAAATTGCTATTAGAACTCAAGCAAGACTATAGCGAAATTATTTTTAGGTGATGGCTCTTGCCCGATGCTCCTTACAATCCCTCAGGTGATAATAAAGGTTAGATTGGAATTATTTTTCCTGATATCATAAAAGCTTAGCATTTTCTTGTAAAACTGGGAATGCTCAATGATGAAAAAACAGAAATATTAGCGCTTAATCATTTCGTAAGTAAGACTCGGAAACTGGTATTTTAATCTAAAAACCGAGGTTCCTGGATTTTTTAAAAAGTAAATTCCAGCTACTATCGCTTAAAGAAATTACTAGGTATTAAAAAAAACTTCAATGAAACCATTTAAAGACCTGGGAAGAAGTGTAGCATTCGGAGCATTTAGAGAACATCCAGAGACAATCTGTAAAATCGGTAAGCATATGAAATAACAAACCGATAAAAATCAGCCGAAGAATCTTGTTCTTAGTGAAGATCACTCCTAAAAAATAGGTGAGTATGGCCAGTTTGGAATGTAAGGGATGGTAGCCAATGCCACAGCGCATAGGGTCAAATAAAGGATCAGCGAAAATATGATCAAGATCCACGGCCATAGTGGCCAGTAAAATCAGCCAGTTCTTTTTCCAATTCTTTTTATCATAAAACCAGGCAATAGCGCCAATGGCGATAAAATGGAGAAAATAATGGGTGAAACTTTGTAACAATTATAGTTTCTTTTTTGAGGAGGTACCATCCTCATCCTCCTTGTCCGGTTCCAAAAGTTTGTTGAGTTTCCTATCTAAGACAACATATCTTGAAATCCCCACCAGAATAAAAAGGACACAGATAAAAAGTGCTACATAGCCCACCCAAACCAGGTTAGGATATTCTTTAACCTGAATTAACGCGATTCCACCAATTAACAAATAGAGCGATGCCCTAATATAAGAAAGTAAGGTGCGCTCATTGGCCAGTTTGGTGCGTTCCAGGGCCAGGTGCTCGCGAATAAGTTCTTCATCTATTATTCTTGACTTAAATGGATTGCTGAGTTTTACTCTTCTCATAATGTTATAATTCAAGATAAAAAAAAGACTAACTAAAACGGACCTAAAAGGTAAAAATAAATTTTAATTCCTGTAAATATTAAAATTTTTTGGTTAGTCTTTAAACTGATATTTTTGAAAGTACTTCCTAACTTAATTGGTCAGCTTATGGCAAATACAACCTGGTGCGGTAAAACTCTGGTTGCTTTCGTGCCATGGGAAAGCTGCGTTATACTTATTGTTCTCCCAGTAAAATTTGCCACGCTCTTTTGGGTGGTTTCCGATTTCATTCATTGTCTGGGCATCGAATAACCTTCCGTTAACCATAGTGTAGATGACCGTCTCTGAATTACGAATATCGTTCAGTGGGTTTTTTTCCAGAACGATCAAATCAGCTAGTTTCCCTACTTCCAAAGAGCCAATTTCACTCCCCATTCCAATATATTGTGCTCCGTTAATTGTTGCCGCTTGTAAGGCTTCCATATTGGTCATTCCACCCATGTGCAATAACCATAGTTCCCAATGCGCACCAAGTCCCTGCAGTTGGCCGTGGGCGCCCAGATTCACTTTTACGCCAAGATCGGAAAGGGCCTTTGCAGTCTGAGAAACTAAAATGGGACCGTTTTCATATTCTTCCTGGGGAAGTTTGGTTCGGTGTCTTGATCTTGAATCTACAATTTGTCTAGGGGTAAAATTCAACAAACGCTTATGTTCCCAAACATTATCTTTTTCGTAAAAATAATATTCCCCATTTATTCCTCCATAATTTACAATAAGTGTGGGGGTATAACCGGTATTACTATTGCTCCATAGGGTTTTTACGTCTTCATATACTGGGGCCACGGGAATATTGTGTTCAATTCCGGTGTGCCCGTCGACAATCATATTCATATTGTGAAAGAATGTGCTTCCGCCTTCAGGAACAACGTTCATATTTAAATCCTTGGCAGCCTGCATGATTTGCTGACGCTGCTCACGGCGCGGCTGATTGTAGCTTTTTACTGATGTCGCGCCAAAAGCTTTTGTTCTTCTTAAAGCTGACCTTGCGTCTTCAAGATTATTTATCACCGCTTTGAAATCGCCTTCTGCTCCATACAGGATGATTCCAGTGGAATAGATTCGCGGACCAACCATCTCACCGGCCTTAACCAGTTCAGCCATACTAAAAATACTCTCACTTAAAGCTGAAGGATCGTGAACGGTGGTCACCCCAAAACCCATATTGGCATATAAAGGCCAGTGTTTTTCGGGTGTCAAACCATATCTAAATGCACCTATGTGAGCGTGTGCATCTACTATTCCAGGCATTATGGTTTTACCTTGCAGGTCATAGACTTTAGCACTATTAGGAATTTTTACATCTGAAGTTTCCCCAATAGAAACAATTTTATTCTTATCAACTACAATGCTACCATTTTCAATAATTTTCTCACCATCCATGGTAATGATATGTGCATTGGTAAAAACAATTTTTCCCTCCGGAACATCAGTTTCCACTTGAAGTCCAATTTTTGTTCCTTTTTCCGTGATGGCAGGGATTGAATCTGGCGAGTTTTTCAGAAAGGTAAAACGCTCTGAAACTTTATTGGTAAAATACTCATCTCCTAAAGTCCAATGCACATTTTTACTATTATTAGACCAGTGAAGGTTCATTCCCGCATCTTTGGTAATTTGAGTGACAGGGATGCTTTTGGTCTTGTCGTCCAAATCTAAAGGTCGTCCAGTAAGTGTAAGGGGCGCCAGATAGGCCTGGTGCAAATGACTAAAAACCACCCATTTGTTATCCGGGCTAGGAACCAATCGGTTCGCGTGTTTAGAATTGATGTGTGTACGCTCATCATTTCCGCTTAAATCTATACTCTTTAAGCTTTTTTCCAGGTTACCCATAAGCGACCCACCGGTTTGAAAGAAAATCCGTGTATCGTCCTTATTGTACATTGGGAAATCTCCCGAATCGTGAATTTTAATTTTATTTTCTCCTGAAGTGCTAATGGTATAGATCCCAGGTTCTTTACTGAAAGTTTGTCCCTGGTCGCTATTGCCTTCTTCTTTTACAAAAACAATTTGTTCTCCATTATTTGAAAAGGACGGGTTCCTGTAAATGCCTTTTTCCGAAGTCAATTTCTGTGGCTGCCCTCCGTCTAAATCAACCTTCATCAAAGCACCCATTTGCTTATCATTCCAACTTACATAAACAATCTCTTTTCCATCGGGCGAAAAATCCGGTTCAAACTCAAAATCATCATCATCAGTAATCCTTTTTGGTCTCCCATTGGGCAGGGATTTTTTCCATAAATAGCCAACCGCGTTAAAAACGAGGGTTTTTCCATCTGGTGAGGTCACAGCCTGGCGAATAACTTTTGGATTGAATTCTTTGGAAAAAACCTGGTGTTCACTACGATGGCTTTCCGCGATTTCAATAGTATTTTCTACCTCAAATGGAATTATTCTGGTCTCATAATTTTCAATATTAACCTTATTGATTTTACCTCCGCTCCAAAATACGATTTCTTCCCCCGTAGGCATCCAGCTAAAGCCTGGGTAAACACCAAAAATCGCCCAGGTTTCCTGTTGATCCTTACTTAATTTATCGTAAACAGGCCATTCTTCTCCGGTTTCCAGATCATGAATGTATAATACCGATTTGGTCCTAACACGCTTTACGAATGCAAGTTTCTTACCATCAGGAGAAACCTGTGGTCTTGCAGCGCCGCCGGGACCTCCGGTAATAATGGTATTCTCACCGGTTTGAAAATCGTATCTTTTTATAACGTAAATCTGCTTATTTGGATCTTTATTGTACTGAAACATCCCGCCGGGATACATATCTTCACTATAATAAAGGTACCGCCCATCTGGGGAGATACTGGGTTCGTTGACATCCTGCTGATCGTTCTTACGCTCTGTAAGTTGTAAACCACCATCACCCCCAATATGGTAGAGCCACATTTCGCCTGCCCCTAAAGATCGCCCGGAGGTGAAATGCTTTCTGGCCACAACAGCATTTCCATCAGGTGTCCAAACAGCATTATTTAATAAACGGAAATCCTCCTTAGTAAGTTGTCTTACATTTTCTCCCTCGCTGTTCATAATCCAGATGTTGTCGCCACCACCGGCATCGCTGGTGAAAGAGATTTTAGAACCATCTGGGCTAAAACGGGGCTGGACCTCGTAAGCCATTCCACTTCTTAATATTTTAGCCTTTCCACCCCTGATAGGCATTTTATAAATATCACCTAAGAGGTCAAAAACGATAGTCTTTCCATCGGGAGAAACATCCAGGTTCATCCACGTGCCTTCATCGGTTTGCAGAGGGATCTTGTTTATTTTCCAGTCATCGGAATAAGGATCATTAACATTCCATTTTTTTTCGTCTTCTTTTTCCTGGGAAAATAGGTTAGTGGCTAGCAATAATAGAAAGATGGCCGGGAGGTATTTAGTAAACATAATATATTTTTTAGCGAGGCTAAATATACTATGAAAAGCTTAATAGCTCTAAAGTAATAATCGGATTTAAAAAAATGATAATTTTTCAGCTATTTGGTAGCTTTTGCTTTAAGTTTGTCTTGAATGTTTTCTGAAATTATTTATTAAAAATGAGAAAAAACATCCCTGAAAACTGGTTAAGAGGAAAAGTGCCGGATATTTCGGAATTATTACAACCTGCCGCTCACGCCTTATTGCAGTCCAAAGAAGAGGTGGGATTATATATGCGGGTATTTCCCAATGAATTACTCTGGGAAAAGCCTGCAGGAAGAGCTTCCGTTGGATTTCATTTACAACATTTAACCAGGGTGATTGATAGAATGCTTACCTATGCTAAAAAAGAAAAGTTATCTGAAATCCAGTTACAGTATTTAAAAAATGAAGGAAAACCGAATAATAAAATTTCAGCAGAATTTCTTGTCCAGAATTTTAAGAATAAAATAGATGAAGCAATGGATTTTCTCAAAAATACTCCTGAAAATATCATTACAGAATATAGACCGGTGGGAAGAAAGGAATTACCTTCCACTGTAATTGGTTTGCTTTTTCACGCCGCAGAGCATAGTCAGCGGCATGTAGGTCAGCTTTTGGTATCACTTAGTGTTTTAAAACAAAACCAGGGAATTTAAAACGGTAAATTACGCAAATCCACATTTCCTCCAGAAATTATTATCCCCACCCTTTTTCCACGGAATTTCTCCTTTGCTCGTAAGACTCCTGCAAAAGCCACAGCACTTGAGGGTTCTACTATGATTTTTAAGCGTTCCCAAATCAGTTGCATCGCTAGAATTATTTCATCCTCTTTTACCCGAATGATTTCAGAAACCTTATCTTTTATAATTGGGAAATTCTTATCACCCAGATGCGTTTTTAGCCCATCGGCAATGGTATTTGTCGTTTCGTTAAATTCAATTTTGCCACTTTTTAGAGAACGATACGCATCATCAACTTCAAAGGGTTCGGCGCCAATGGTTTTACAGTTTTTAGAATAAAAGTCTACTGCAAGAGATGTTCCAGCTAAGAGACCTCCGCCGCCCACGGGTGTTATCATTAGATCAAGTTCAGGGAAATCTTCGAGGAATTCTTTTGCTGCAGTTCCCTGGCCGTAGATGACTTGAAGATCATTGGAAGGATGTAAAAATGTGGCACCGGTCTTCTTTTGTATTTTTTTTGCAGCCGTTTCACGCGCTTTTATATTGGGTTCACATTCTGTAATCTGGCCGCCATATGTTTTTACCGCCTCTTTTTTTACTTGTGGGGCAGAAGAAGGCATGACTATAAAAGCAGGAATTCCAAGACTCTTTGCAGCAAGAGAAACTGCCTGTGCAAAGTTGCCGGAGGAATGTGTAACCACGCCTTTGGCCCGTTGATCATCGCTCAGAGCTAAAATTGCTGAGGTAGCCCCACGCATTTTAAAAGCGCCCATTTTCTGAAAATTCTCACATTTAAAATAAATTTGGGTTTGGGCCTCGATGTCTAATAAACGAGATCGCATAACCGGAGTGCGGTGAATAAAAGGAGCGATTTCTGAATGAAGTTTGGTGAATTCTTTTTTACTAATCATTTGACCGGTTTGGGACAATAAAATTAAAGAATTTTATTCAGTAAAATTTCAATTGTAAATCAGAAAGTTAGCCGTTTATGTTTCTTCTCCTATAGGAACAGACAATACCGGAATTTCTGCATTTTTAAATAATTCGACAGAAACACTTTCGGCAAAAAGATTATAAAAGAAACTGTGTTTGTGGGTTCCTACAATTAAAATATCCGCTTTTAATTTTTTAGCTTCTTCCAGCACGGTTTCCACAGTAGAACCCTGGATTAAAAGTGCATCCGATTCAATATTTTTACTGACGAACATTTCACAAATTTGCTGTAATTCTTTGTGTTCACTTTTAAGTTCATCGGCGCGCATATCGCGTATATACTGGGGCCCGGTTTCGAATCCCACAAAATCAGGATCGGGAGCGGCTACGTGAACTACCCAAATTTTAGCATCGAACTTTTCAGCGATACTTTCAGCATAAGCCATTAATTCCCCCACTGCATCATTAAAGTCTACGGCTACAAGAATATTTTTAAAAATTTTCATATGCTGGAGTTTTATATTTTTTCAAAGTACTACAAAAGCGCAGTCGGGATTTTTTAAGTTCAGACTGCGCTCTATTTAAATTACAAGGCAAGAAAATTAGTACCCCCTATCTCGTTTTACTAAGTTTTTAAGCTCTTCTTCCTCTTTCATTCTTTCATAGTTCTCTATGATTTGTGGAACTACAGATTCCGGATGAGTAACACTGGCCACATGTGGGGTTACTCTTATTTTAGGATGTTTCCAGAAAGGATGCTCGGGCCTTATTGGCTCTTCCCAAAATACGTCCAATGCGGCGCCAGAAAGATGTCCGTCATCTATTTTTGCCAACAAATCCTGTTCTACTAAATGTTCCCCTCTAGCTACGTTAATCACGTAGGCATCTTTAGGTAATTTTTCAAATAATTCCTTATTGAGAATTTTTTCGGTTTCAGCAGTTAAGGGAAGCATATTTACAAGGATGTCTGATTGCTCTAAAAAATCATCAAATTCATCCTCACCGGCAAAACTCTCCACATGATCAAAGTCTTTTTTATTTTTTGAAAAACCACGAACCTGAAACCCGTTTTTCAATAAGCATTTTGATACACTTTGCCCAAGATTTCCAATTCCCAGAATTCCAACCTTAACCTGGTCATTCCTGGTATAGGAAACCGGCTCCCATTTTTCATTTATTTGTTTTTCACGGTATTCCAGAAGGTTTCTCTGGTGTGCTAAAACCAGGCTCAAAACAAAGGTGCCCATATCTTCTTCCAAACGATCATCTACAACTTTAGTGATTTTTATATTTTCCGGAAGCTCTTTATCACTGGTAATATGGTCAACCCCAGCGCCCATAGAGGCAACAACTTTAAGGTTTGGGTAATTCTGAAAAATTCCACGGGGATGATTCCAACTTAATGCAAATTCTACCTCTTCTTTGTCGTGATCTTCGGGGTATACATAAACATTTAACCCCGGATGTTGATTTTTTAAAGCTTCAACCCAAGCTTTCGGGTCTTTTCCCGGACTAACTACTAAAAATGACATTCTTATCTATTTTTTTGAATGGTTAATATTTAGCTCACAAAGGCACTGTAACCGGTAATGGCACGGCCTACAATGAGCGAATTAATTTCTTTTGTTCCTTCGTAACTATAAATGGCTTCTGCATCTGCGACAAAGCGTGCGACGTCATATTCAAGAAGAATGCCGTTACCCCCCATAACTTCCCGGGCACGGCTAACCACGTCCCTGGTTCGCATACTACAAAAAACCTTTGCCAAAGATGCGTGTTCGTCGGTAAGTAAGTCGGCATCCTGCATTTCAGAGAGTCTGAAAACAAGTGTTTGCATAGCAGTGAGATTGGATACCATTTCTACCAGGTGATTTTGAATTAATTGATAAGATGCAATGGGTCTTCCAAACTGCTCCCTTTTCCTGGTATATTTCAGTGCACTCTCATAAGCGCCTCTAGCGCAACCAACCGCTTGCCAGGCTACTCCGGCACGGGTCATTCTCAAAACCTTTGCAGTGTCTTTAAAGGAATCTGCTTTTTGTAACCTATCACTTTCGGGCACTCTGCAATCGGTTAAGGTGATAATGGCGTTTTGAACAATTCGCAATGCCATTTTATCTTCCATTTTTTCGGCTTTAAAACCGGGGTTTCCTTTTCTAACTAAAAAACCTTTAACCTGGTTACTGACCTCATCGCGTGCCCAGATAATAATTACATCGGCGAAAGTGGCGTTTCCAATCCATTTTTTCTGTCCGTTTAAAATCCAGTTCTCGCCATCAAACCTGCACGTGGTTTCCAAACCCCCGGCCACTCCGGAACCAACATTAGGCTCTGTAAGACCAAAAGCACCAATTGCATCCAGTTTTTGCATTTTGGGTAGCCATTCCTGTTTTTGTTCCTCGCTTCCACATAGATAAATAGATCCCATTGCAAGCCCGCTATGCACACCAAAGAAGGTGGAAATAGAAACATCTACACGTGCGATTTCCTGTGCAATGATGCCTTCCATTAAGAAAGGCAGATTAGGACAGCCATAACCTTGGTAAGGCACCCCTGTAATATTTAGCTTTTTAAATTTTTCAATGATTTCGTGTGGAAATTTTGCGCGGTTCCAATGGTCATTTACCAAAGGGCGAACTTCATCTTCCATAAAATTGCGAACTTCCATTTGAAGCTTGCGTTGTTCTTGGGTAAGTTTTAGGTCTAAATTGTAAAAATCCCCTGTAATTGGAGGAAGATCGCTTTGACCTTTTTTACGTTTGGTTTTTAACATTTTCATCAAACCCTTTAGTTGGCGCTCATCCAGCTGCCCTAAACTTTTCATTGCTTCTGAAAGGTCTATTTGTTCATTTATTTTAGCTAACTGATCCATATCAACCGACTTTAACAGGTTGATGGTGTTTTTTACTTTTCTAAAAATGGACATAAGGTGCTTGATTGGTGTAGTTCTAAAATTAGGAATTAAAACTGCGTCCGGTTGTTAAAGCTTTCCGAAGAAAACGTCAAAAAAAATACCGCTGATTTTCAGCGGTATTTAAAGTAATTATGATAAAAAACTCAAAGTTTAAAGGCTTCTTTCACCTTATCCACATAATCAAGTTTTTCCCAGGTAAAGAGTTCAACTTCTTTTTTTATTTCTCCTGAATACGGGCTTTTATATATTTTCGTAACGGTTCTTGGTTCTTTACCCATATGTCCGTATGCTGCAGTTTCTCGATAAATAGGATTTCTAAGTTTCAAACGGTTTTCAATGGCCCAGGGGCGCATATCGAATATTTCAGCTACTTTTTTTGCTATTTCCCCATCTTTCATATCTACCTTAGAAGTTCCATAGGTCTCTACTGATATCGAAGTGGGTTCAACTACACCGATGGCATAGGAAACCTGCACCAAAACTTCATCTGCCAGGCCAGCAGCAACTAGATTTTTTGCAACATGGCGAGAAGCATATGCTGCCGAACGGTCCACTTTACTAGGATCCTTCCCTGAAAATGCACCTCCTCCATGAGCGCCTTTACCACCGTAAGTATCTACGATTATTTTTCGTCCGGTTAATCCGGCATCGCCGTGCGGTCCTCCAATTACAAATTTTCCGGTAGGATTTATATGATAGGTGATCTGGTCATTAAATAATTCCTGAACATAGCTGGGCAATTGTTTTTTTACTCGCGGAATAAGGATTTCAAGAATGTCTTTTTTAATTTTTTTCAGCATTTGGTCATCGTTCTCATCGAAATCGTCATGCTGAGTAGAGACTACAATAGCTACAATTTTCTGCGGAACATTTTCGTCGCTGTATTCAATGGTAACCTGACTTTTAGAATCGGGTCGTAAATAAGGAATATCTTTCCCTTCACGTCTTAATTTAGCAAGTTCAATTAGAATCTTATGCGAAATATCCAAAGCTAGGGGCATATAATTTTCAGTTTCATTGGTAGCATAGCCAAACATCATTCCCTGATCTCCGGCGCCCTGCTCTTCCTTATTGCCGCGATCCACACCCTGGTAAATCTCCTGAGATTGCTCATGAATTAAAGAAATAACCCCACAGGAGTCCCCGCTAAATTTGTAAGCCCCTTTAGTATAACCAATGTCATTGATCACTTCACGGGCGATATTTTGCACGTCTAGATAGGTGTCGCTTCGAACCTCGCCGGCAAGAACCACCTGGCCGGTTGTGACTAAAGTTTCACAAGCTACTTTAGAGTTTTCATCAAATGCCAGGAAATTATCTAGTAAAGTATCGCTAATCTGATCGGCGATTTTATCGGGATGTCCTTCAGAAACACTTTCTGAAGTAAATAAATAAGCCATATTTTAAAATTAGTTTTTTAAAAATACGGGTTGAATTTGACAGAAAGCTAAGGGAGTAGTGATACTGCTTTAGCATTTTTCTTACACTTATAAAAAGTATAAAAGGGTTGCAATCAGTCAAATCCTTCCCTTTTTTAATTCGTCTACAAATGTATAAAAATTACCCAAATTCCAATTTTATTTAACTTTCTTTTTCCTGATGCTGAAAAATTTTAGAAAGAAACTGTAAACAGAAAAGGAGGATGTTCTATTTTACAAGTCTGGAATAGAGTTAATTAACCAATAAGACATATTAAAATGAATTATAATCAGTTTTAAAGCATTTTATTTTTTAATTATTTATTTTAAACGGTTAATATTTTTTTTTCCGTAAAAATGAAGTTTAGGTTTGGATATTAAAAAGTTCTGCCCTTATCTTTGTGGCAAGCAAAAGAAAGAAATGTACCAGATAATTTGCAATATGATGCGTATGATGATGTGGAGAACTTCCGCAGCGCGCTCCATTGCTTAATTCTGAATAAGATAAATTGCAAAAAGCCGCTGCCAATCGCAGCGGTTTTTTTTATTTAAAAGATAATGATAGTCACCAAGACCGAAATTCAAGCTTAAGCCGGAGAAAAAAATAAAATTGAATTTCTGGTTTTGAGGGAAAAAATAAAAATTAAAAGATGAAAAATTTTAAGGCAATAAAAAATATGATGATGTGTATGTGTATGCGACACATGAAATGCTATTGCCAAAACCGAATGTAACTTAGTTTGTTTAGAGTTCAATTTAAAGGTCCCCTTGGTAATAGCTGCTTAAGGGGACTTTTTTTTACTTATCAAAATATTTTCGAAAAAAAGAAATTCAAAAAAAATAAAGCTTCTCAGTTTGAAGCAACACTTTAAAAAATAGAAATTATGAGTACTCAAAAATTTTCAACAAACGCATTACACGCTGGTCACGATACTAAAATTAATGGAGGAACAAGGGCGGTACCTATTTACCAAACAACTTCTTATGTTTTTAATAATTCAGATCATGCGGCCAATCTTTTCTCCCTTGCAGAACCCGGTTACATATATACCCGATTGAATAATCCTACTAATGATATTCTGGAACAACGCCTGGCAGCATTAGAAGGTGGAATCGCCGCGGTTGTTACCGCATCAGGAACTGCTGCGATTAATACCACTCTATTAACCCTGTTGAAATCCGGTGATCATATCGTAGCTTCCAGCAGTTTGTATGGTGGGACTTACAATCTTTTGAGCGTTACATTACCTAGGTTTGGGATTACCACCACTTTTGTGGATCCAGAGAATCCTGAGAATTTTAAAAAAGCAGCCAAAGACAATACCCGTGCGATTTTTGTAGAATCACTTGGGAATCCCAAATTGGATGTTTTGGATCTTAAAGCGATTTCAGCAGAAGCGAATGCTCTTAAAGTGCCATTTATAGTGGATAATACGGTAGCAACGCCTTCTTTATTAAAACCTATTGATCACGGTGCCGATATTGTCATAGAATCGCTGACCAAATACATTAGCGGAAACGGAACTTCCCTGGGAGGGGCGATTATCGATGCTGGAAATTTTAACTGGGCAAATGGAAAATTTCCTGAATTCACAGAACCATCACCAGGTTACCACGGACTTGTTTATCACGAGGCTTTAAAGGAAGCGGCTTTTATTGCTAAAGTTAGAATCGAGGGTCTCCGTGATCACGGTGCAGCTTTAAGTCCATATAATGCATTTCAGATATTACAAGGTTTGGAAACGCTGGAAATAAGAATAAAACAGCATAGTGAAAATGCGCTGGAACTGGCCAAATGGCTAGAGCAACAAAAAGAAGTAAAATGGGTGAATTATCCCGGCCTGGAAAGTAGCAAGTATAATAAACTTGCCAAAGAGTACCTGCCCAAAGGGCAAAGTGGCGTGGTAACTTTTGGAGTGGAAGGCGGCTTCGAATCAGCTAAAGTTGTGGCTGATGAAACTAAGTTGTTTTCGCTGGTTGCCAATATTGGGGATACAAAATCTTTAATCATTCATCCTGCAAGCACTACACATCAGCAACTGGACGAAAAACAACAGGCTACTGCGGGAGTTACTCAGGATCTTATTCGTCTTTCGGTAGGTTTAGAAGCTTTGGATGATTTAAAAACAGATTTAAAGGAAGCTTTTGCCAAAATTAATAGTAAAGCGCTGGTATAATTTATTGTTGGTGGAAAGGCAAGGGAAAAAGCAGCCAGGTTAAGTCTTTTTCCTTTTGCTCTTTCTAAATCAAAAAAGGAAAAAAATGCTTCAGGAACTTTGTTTAAAAGATTTTGAAAATTCTGCTGGAACACTGCAGGATATCTATGTGAGTTTTCAGCAATTTGGGCAAAATTCGGAAACCGCACCAGTGGTTTTAATAAACCATGCGCTCACGGGTAACTCCCAGATAACTGGAAAGCTCGGTTGGTGGAATAAAATTGTTGGGCCTCAAAAATGTATAGATACCAATAGATTTAGTATTCTGGCATTTAATATTCCGGGAAATGGCTTCAATGGAAAAAAGGAACATTTAATTGAAAATTATAAAGAATTTACGCTTCGGGATATTGCCAGAATTCAGGCTTTGGCTCTTGAGCGATTAAAAATCGAGAAACTGTTTGCTGTAATCGGCGGTTCTATTGGGGGAGCTTTGGCCTGGGAACTGGCTGCTTTAAAGCCGGGATTGGCGCAGAACATAATTCCTATAGCTACCGATTTTAAAGCCACAGATTGGGTCTTGGCAAATTGTAAAGTACAGGAACAAATCCTGAATAATTCCAATGCACCAGTAAAGGATGCGAGAATGCACGCGATGACATTTTATCGTACCCCACAGTCGCTAAGCAAGAAATTTAACAGGACTAAAGAAGAAATAAAGCCTTGTTATAAAGTAGAAGGCTGGTTGCAATATCACGGCGATAAACTGGAAGAACGTTTTCAACTGGCTTCTTATAAGTTAATGAACCATTTGTTGACCACTATAGACATTAGCAGGGGTAGCGGAAATTACCTGGAAGCTGCAAAGAAAATAGAAGGGAATATACATATTGTAACGGTAAATTCTGATTGGTTTTTTCTTGCTGACGAAAACTGGGATACCTATGTAAACTTATCCTTGGTGAAGCATAATGTGACTATTCACGAAATTAGATCAATTCACGGACACGATGCGTTTTTAATTGAAGCTGCCCAGTTGTCCAGATTTTTAAACCCTGTGTTTAAGATCAACCTTGATAAAAATGAAAACCAAAAGCTGGAGACAGAAATTTTTAATAAGCAGGCCAATGAAGATAGATCTTTTTCAAATTTCCGATCCTGGAGTTAAAATATAACTAGATGAAGAAAGTGAACATCATTTTATTTGGAATCGGTAATGTAGGCAGTACATTAATCCAACAATTACTTGGTGCAAAAGCACTATGGGAAAAACATTCAGGAGTGTCGGTTAGTATTCCGGTTATTGCCAATTCTAGAAAGGTACTCTTTAATCCAGCAGGAATTTCCGAAAACTGGCAAAAAGAGTTCAAGAAATCTGGAAAAAAATACCAACTTGAAGATATTCTTGATTTTACTAAGGAGTATGGCCTGGAACATCTTATCGCAATAGATGCCACGGCCAGCAAGAATTTTGTAGCGCTTTATATTCGCCTCATTCAAAACGGTTTTAACCTGGTAGCGGCAAATAAAGTAGCCAATACACTTTCGGCGGATTTTTATAACAAATTGCGCAAAGAATTAGATTATCACGGAAAATATTTTCACTATGAAACTAATGTGGGTGCCGGGTTACCAATAGTCCAAACCGTACAGGGCTTGCATCAGGCAGGGGAAAAAGTCACAAAAATTAGAGGGGTCTTCTCCGGATCACTGAGTTTTATATTCAATACATTTTCTGAGAATAAGGAGAAGTTTTCAGATGTGCTGCGGAAAGCAGGAAAGCTAGGGTATACAGAACCCGATGCCCGGGAGGACCTTTCGGGAAATGATGTAGGTAGAAAGTTATTAATTCTGGCACGTGAACTAGAGTTGGAAAAGGAATTTCAGGAAGTTAAGATTCAATCTTTAATACCTGAAAAACTAAATGGCAAAACTACATCAGAAGAATTTAACCGTAGAATAGGAGAGCTGGATGAAATATTTTTTCAACATAAAAATAAGCAGAAGAAAGACCATGTGCTAAGGTACATTGGAGAAATCGAAGTAAGTAGTGCTAACCTGGAGGCAAAGCTTATTTCCGAACCTAAAAATACCGCCCTGGGTCAGATTAAGGGTGCAGATAATATTTTTGAGATTTACACAGAATCCTACGGCGATCAACCGCTTGTTATTCAAGGAGCCGGTGCGGGTGCCGCGGTAACCGCCCGGGGCGTAGCAAGTGATGTGCTAAAGCTATCGCAAAGACTAAATTAAAAATCTACCAAAACCAACAATTATGCATTTTGAAACCGAAGCCATTAGAACACAAAACGAACGAACGCAATACCAGGAGCATTCCACGCCGCTCTATCTTACGTCCAGTTATGTTTTTGATGATGCCGAAGATATGCGAGCTTCATTTTCTGAAGAAAAAGAACGCAATATTTACAGCCGATTTACAAATCCAAATACCTCAGAGTTTACTGAGAAAATAGCAAAAATGGAAGGTGCACAGGCTGGGTTTGCATTCGCAACAGGAATGAGTGCCGTATTTTCAAGCCTTGCTGCACTGTTGAATAGTGGTGATCATATAATCTCGGCAAGATCGGTTTTTGGATCTACACATAGTTTATTTACCAAGTATTTTCCGAAGTGGAATATTTCACATTCCTATTTTAATGTGGATGAAGTTGATAAAATTGAAAGTTTAATAAAACCGGAAACCAAAATTATCTTCGCTGAAACCCCTACCAATCCCGGGGTAGATATTTTAGATTTAGAAGTGCTGGGAAAACTTGCGAGAAAGCACAACCTTATTCTAATAATAGATAATTGTTTTGCAACTCCCTGGTTGCAGAATCCTATCAAATTCGGTGCACATTTAGTGATTCATTCGGCGACAAAATTAATAGACGGACAAGGCCGCGTTCTGGGCGGTGTAACAGTTGGAAACGCTGATTTAATCAGGGAAATCTACCTGTTCTCAAGGAATACTGGGCCGGCTTTGTCACCGTTTAATGCCTGGGTGCTCTCCAAAAGCCTGGAAACGCTTTCCGTTCGTTTGGATAAGCATTGTGAAAATGCAGAAAAAGTAGCAGAATTTTTAGAGACTGAGGTCAATGCCGAAAATGTAAAATATCCTTTTTTAAAGTCGCATCCACAGTATGATATTGCAAAAAAACAAATGAAAAAAGGAGGTAATATAGTGGCATTTGAAATCAGAGGTGGGATTGCTGCTGGAAGAAAATTTATAGATGCAATAAAGCTCTGTTCAAGATCTGCAAACCTTGGAGATACAAGGAGTATTGTTACGCATCCGGCATCTACCACCCATAGTAAGTTAAGTGAAGAAGACAGGTTAGAGGCAGGAATAAAACCGGGGCTGGTAAGGGTATCAGTAGGATTAGAGCATGTGGATGATGTGATAGAAGATTTAAAACAAGCTTTAAACTCAATTTAGTTATGGTAATTTCAGCAAATTCCGGGCTTTTTAATTTTTCCTTAGAGAATTCAATTATAAATGCTAAAAAGTCAATATTTAAGTATATTCGCAATATGCTTTCAAAAAAGACAAAATACGGAATTAAAGCGCTGGCATTTATTGCGAAAAAAGGAGATAAAAGGCCAGTTCAGACTTCTGAGATATCAAAAAGTGAGAATATTTCCCAGAAGTTCCTTGAAAGCATTCTTCTGGAACTACGAAAATCGGGCTTTTTGGGTTCTAAAAAAGGTAAAGGCGGTGGTTATTATTTAATCAAAGAACCCGAAGCTATCAAAATGACTGCAGTAATTAGGGTTTTAGAGGGGCCCATTGCCATGGTACCTTGTGTAAGCCTTAATTATTACGAAAAATGTGGCGATTGTCCTAGTGAAGAAGCCTGTTCTGTCCATAGTTTGATGATTCAGGTTAGGGATAGTACGCTAAAGGTACTGGGCGATAATACATTAGCCGATATTTCTGCTAAGAAATAAGAATTAGAAATCAAATGTTAAATACTGAAATTTAGGCCATTAAAAATTGGCCTGTTAAAAAAACAAAGTTACTTTTGTTTTATAACCTACTAACCCGATAGGGTATTAGAATTTAAATAAGAAGCAGAATGATACTGGATCAAGTGAAATCTAAGAGCAATTATAAAAAGGACAGTACTTCGGAAAAGCCTTTAAGAAGCATTTTAAAAACGGTTAGCTGGAGAATTGTGGGAACCCTAGATACGATTCTTATTTCCTGGGTTTTAACTGGAAAAATTGAAACCGCCCTGGCTATAGGTTCGGTAGAATTAGTAACTAAAATGATCCTTTATTTTGCACACGAACGCATATGGAATTTAATAAGTTTCGGAAAGCAATAAAACAAAAACTGATTGCATAGCATTTTAAATAGAGCATAATTAACTCAGAAACGACCAGAAAATTTATAAAAGATGAAACGGTACAGCGAAAAAGAATTAAAAATCCTCAACCAGCAGTTCAAGGGAATAACGCCGGCTGAGATCGTGCAATGGGTGGTTTCTAACGCCGCGAGGCCGGTAATCACGACTAATTTCAGACCTTATGAAGCAGCGATTTTACACGCGGTTTCAGAAATAGATCCCGTAATAAAGGTGATTTGGTGCGATACCGGTTATAATACTCCGCAAACCTATAAACACGCAAAACAGGTGATTGATCAGTTGTCACTTAATGTAAAGCTTTATACCCCAAAACAAACTGCCGCCTATCGCGATGCACTTTTTGGCGGAATTCCTGATATCAATAACCCACAGCACGAAGAGTTCACCAGACAGGTTAAACTGGAACCTTTCTTGCGAGCTATGCGCCAGCAAAATCCAGATGTTTGGTTTACCAACCTTAGAAAGGGACAGACCAGCTTCAGGGATAGTATAGATATTTTGAGCTACAGTAAAGATGGCGTCTTGAAAGTAAGTCCCTTCTACCACTGGAGCGATGAAAAACTCGATGCGTATTTAGAGCAAAATCACTTGCCAAATGAATTTAAATACTTTGATCCCACAAAAGTTCTGGAAAACCGGGAATGTGGTCTACACGCTTGATTAATAAAATGAGAAAAGAGTAAAAATATACAAGTATGTGCCGTTGGATTATGCGTATCTGCTGCTTCTAAAAGTATCTTTTATAAAAATTATATAAGGTCTTTTAAGTGAAAATTTGAAAGGGCCTATCTTATTAAATACCTGTAGTTCAGGTTTAAATTTAAAAAATATCAGTAATGCAAAGTTTTAGAACCGAAATAGAAAACCCAGTTGTAGAGAAGGATATCCTGGATCTGGAAAAGAAAATCAGGTTATTTCGTGAAGGGAAAGCCGATGAAGAGAAATTTCGAAGCCTTCGTTTAGCTCGTGGTGTGTATGGGCAAAGACAGGCTGGCGTACAAATGGTTCGAATAAAACTGCCATTTGGAAAAGTAACATCAGAACAGCTGCATAGAATAGCTGATGTTTCTGATGAATATTCCAAGGGACGTTTACATATTACTACACGTCAGGATATACAGATTCACCACGTAAGTTTAGATAGAACACCGGAGCTGTGGGCACAATTGGAGAAAGATGATATTACCTTACGTGAAGCATGCGGCAACACGGTGAGAAACGTGACCGCTTCCCCAACCGCGGGAATTGATACAAATGAACCTTTTGATGTTTCCCCTTATGCACAGGGAACTTTCGAATTTTTTCTTCGGAATCCGATTTGCCAGGAAATGGGAAGAAAATTTAAGATTTCCTTTTCTTCTTCCGATGAAGATACAGCATTAAGTTATATTCATGATCTTGGCTTTATCGCTAAACTGAAAGAAGGAAAACGTGGATTTAAAGTTATGTTAGGTGGCGGTCTCGGCTCACAGCCTAGACATGCGGATGAACTTTATGATTTTCTTCCCGCTGAAGAACTACTTCCCTTAATAGAAGGTGTTTTACGAGTTTTTGATCGTTATGGCGAACGTGCTAAAAGGCTAAAAGCCAGGATGAAATTTCTCGTAAAAGATATTGGAAAGGAAGCTTTTATGGATTTGGTAGCCAAGCAAAACACAGCACTATCTAAAAATCATCCTGCATTTAAAATTGAAAAATTCGAAGTAACACCACCACTGCAAAAAGTGGAGGTGCCCACTGTAAAAATTGAAGACCAGAAAGTTTTTGAAATCTGGAAAAGCACCAATGTTATCCCACAGAAACAGGAAGGATTGTTCGCAATTGGAATTCGAGTTCCGTTAGGGGATTTTTATACTGGGGGTGCAAGGAAACTTGCCGATTTAGTTAAAAAGTATGCAGGAAATGAGATTAGGCTAAGTTTAAGACAGGATATTTTAGTACGTCATGTTAGAGAAGAATTGCTGCCATTTTTCTATTCCGAGTTGAAAAAGCTGGGCTATGCGGAAACCGGTTATGATAAAACTGTAGATATTACGGCCTGTCCGGGTACCGATACCTGTAACCTTGGAATTGCCAGCAGTACCGGTATTGCCGATGTGCTGGAGGATGTATTAAAAGAAGAATACCCGCAGTTTATAAACGGAAAAGATATTACCATAAAAATAAGTGGTTGTATGAATGCTTGTGGTCAGCATAATATGGCTGAGATAGGTTTCCAGGGTATGTCTGTAAAAGTCGGGAAAACCGTAGCCCCGGCTCTTCAGGTTTTACTTGGGGGAGGAACCATTGGTAATGGCCAGGGTCGTTTTGCTGATAAAGTAGTGAAAGTGCCAAGTAAACGAGGTCCGCAAGCTTTGCGATTGTTACTGAATGATTTTCAGGCCAATGCGAATTCCAAAGAGAGGTTTGCTGAATATTACGATCGCCAGGGGAAAACCTATTTCTACGATTTATTAAAGGACCTGGCTGATACTTCAAGCCTAACAGAAAACGAGTATATAGATTGGGGTCATGAAGAACCTTATATAAAAGCAGTTGGAGTTGGCGAATGTGCCGGTGTGGTGATCGACCTTATCGCTACCCTCTTATTTGAAAGCGAAGAAAAAATAGACAATGCGAAAAGCGCGCTAGGGAGAAAGGCGTGGGCGGATAGTATTTATCATTCCTATACCTCCATTGTGAATTCTGCTAAGGCAATGCTGCTGGCAGAGGATGTGAAAACCAATACCCAGGCCGGTATCATCTCGCAGTTTGACGAATTGTTCGTAGAAACCGGTAAAATTGAATTATCGACTTCTTTTAAAGAATTCGTTTATCAAATGGATAGGCATGAGCCAACAGAGGCTTTTGCTAATGATTATTTAGAGGATGCGCATTTGTTCTTAAAAAGGGTAGATGCATTTAGAACAAAGGAGGTACAAAATGTATAATTCACCAAAATTAAGCGTAGTCGGAGCAGGTCCTGGAGATCCCGAATTGATTACAATAAAGGCCATAAATGCATTAAAGGATGCTAAAGTTGTGCTATTTGATGCACTTATAAACCGGGACCTCTTAAAATATTGTCCTCAGGCCGAGCATATTTTTGTCGGTAAACGCAAGGATAAGCACCGTTATTCACAGGAGCAAATCAACCAGCTGATCGTAAAATATGCCTTTGAAAGAGGACACGTGGTACGCTTGAAAGGCGGCGATCCTTTTATTTTCGGCAGGGGGTCTGAAGAAATTAATTACGCAAAAAGCAAAGGTTTGGAAACAGCTGTGGTTTCAGGAATAACATCTTCCGTAGCGGTGCCTGCAAATGTTGGTATTCCCCTTACCCAACGTGGAACTTCTGAGAGTTTTTGGGTGATCACCGGGACAACAACGCAAAAGAAACTTTCTGATGATGTTCGCCTGGCAGCGCAGTCAACTGCAACAGTAGTGATCTTGATGGGGATGTCGAAACTTGCCGAAATTGTAGACATTTTTAGTCACTATGGAAAGGAAAATATTCCCGTAGGAATTATCCAAAATGGCACAACCACAAATGAGCAAACTGGTTTTGGAACCATTAAAAGTATTGAGAAAGTAGTTGCTGAAAAACAATTAACCGCCCCCGCCATTATCGTAATTGGCGAAGTGGTTAGGGAAAGCGGAAAACTGCAGGCTGTTTTCGAAAATGTAAGTGAAAAGAGTGAATATATTAATTACTCCATCCAGGCATAGAGAGCAATTTTATGGAAGAAAGAAACGAATTATACCCAGTATTTTTAAAAGTCAATAAACTCAATATTCTGGTGGTTGGCGGAGGAAGTGTAGGACACGAAAAATTGCATTTTCTATTTAAATCAAGCCCGAATGCCAGGGTAGAAGTAGTGGCTAAATGGTTTTTGCCTGAAACAGAAGAATTGGCAAAAAAACATGGGGCAAAATTAACCAAAGGCAGGTATAAAAGAAAATATCTTAAAAATAGGCATTTTGTAATTGCGGCCACCAATGATGAGAAATTGAACAAACGCGTATACAAACATGCGAAAAAGCGATACTTACTGGCCAATATTGCCGATACCCCGGAACTCTGTGATTTCTATATGGGTGGAATTGTAAACAAGGGCCATGTGAAAATAGCGATTTCCACTAATGGGAAATCACCTACCGCTGCCAAGCGTCTGCGTCAGTTTTTTGAGGAAGTAATTCCTGAAAACATAAACCAAATGGTGGAAAACCTGAATGAATACAGAAGCACTATAAAAGGCGATTTTGAAGCTAAAGTATCACAAATGAATTCTATAACCGAATCTTTAAAAGTTAAAAACAAGAGTGATGATTAAAACAGATATCCTGATAATTGGGGCCGGACCAACCGGATTGTTTACCGTTTTTGAGGCGGGTTTACTAAAGTTAAAAACGCATTTAATAGATGCACTGCCGCAACCCGGAGGACAATGCTCTGAAATATATCCTAAAAAACCAATTTATGATATTCCAGCATTTCCTGAAATTTTAGCGGGAGATCTGGTGGGAAATTTAATGGAGCAAATAAAACCTTTTGAACCCGGGTTTACCTTGGGCGAACGTGCCGAAACTTTAGAAAAACTCGATGATGGTACTTTTATAGTGACCACCAATAAAGGAACAAAACATCATGCTCCGGTAGTGGCAATTGCCGGTGGACTGGGTTCTTTTGAACCAAGAAAGCCCCCGATTGCTAATATTGCCGATTTTGAAGATAAAGGGGTTTCTTATTTTATTAAAGATCCTGAGGTATATCGTGATAGAAAAGTGGTGATCGCCGGGGGTGGTGATTCGGCTTTAGACTGGGCCATTTATCTGGCCGATGTCGCTGCCGAAGTTGCATTGGTTCATCGTAGGGCGGAGTTCCGTGGCGCTCTGGATTCTGTAGAAAGGGTTTCAGAATTGGCTAAACTGGGTAAAATTGAAATGATAACCAATGCTGAAGTTGTAGGCCTGAGAGGTGAAGATCAACTTGAGCAAGTGGTCATCAGACATAAAGATGAAGCACGTGGAGAGGAATTTAAGGATGTAGACGATTTTATACCGCTTTTCGGGTTGTCTCCTAAACTGGGGCCAATAGGAAGCTGGGGACTGGAAATAGAGAAAAACGCAATTAAAGTTGATAATTCTTACGATTATCAAACAAATATTCCCGGAGTTTATGCTATCGGAGATGTCAATACCTATAAAGGAAAATTGAAATTGATCCTTTCCGGTTTCCACGAGGCCGCGATTATGTGCCAAAGTGCTTACCAGCGAATTTTTCCCGATAAGAAATACGTGCTTAAATATACTACAGTGGGCGGTGTAACAGGATTTGATGGTAGTAAAAAAGAAGCCAAAAAAGAAGTGGTGCAGAGTATTGGGGTTTAGACCTATTTAAATGATTATTGCAGGCATACTTGTTTTTAGAAGTGCAAGCATTAAAAAATCAAACCTCACGAGTTTTTAAAAACCGTGAGGTTTTTTACTTTGCTTTAGTTAAATTTGTATAAAACGATTTCCTATGAAAGTCAACCTTAAACGACTCAATAAAGATTACCATTTTGAAACGGTAAATGAACGTGGAGACATTGTTCATTTAGACAATAAAACCGATGCCCAGCCCAAGGGAGCCAGTCCTATGGATTTATTACTAAGAGCTATTGCCGGGTGCAGTAGTATTGATATTGTAATGATCCTAAAAAAGCAACACCTGGAGTTGGATGATCTTCAGGTAGAGGTAGAAGGTATAAGGGAAGAGGGGGCAGTGCCCAATGTTTTTAAAAAAATTCAACTGAGGTTTTTATTAAAAGGAGATTTGCCTGCTGCAAAAGCAAAACGTGCTGTTGAACTATCGATGGAAAAATATTGCTCGGTTTCTAAAATGTTGGAAAAAGCTGCAGAAATAAATTATGCCATAACTTTAAATGGTGAGTTGATTAATTAATGACCTCTTTCGAAACAAGAGTAGTAAAAACCTGGGATCCTTCTGTATTTTTACGAGGTGTTTTCCTGGTGCTTTTGCTTGCTGGTTCTTCTGTAATATCTTTTTTTGAGGTAAAAGAGACCTGGCTAAGGATTTCGGGAAGCCTGGCTTTTATAATTGGCCTATTGGGAGCATTAAGTCAGTCCTTTATTAGACCTAAAGATCTTGGTGTACTAAAGATCGATAAAACGATTCTAAAAATTGACTTGGCAGATTCCGAAAAGGTTTTTTCAATTCCCGAACTCAGGGAAATTGGTTTGAACTATAGAGGATATGCCAGTTTCTGGAAATTCAGCTTACTCTGGAATAAAAACCATATCTTTTTTACCACCCTATCAGGTGAAAAGTATGATTATGAAATCGTTCTGGAGAATAAACAAAAGAAAGAAGAGCTCCAGGAATTTCTAACTAAATTGGGTAATGCTAATACCATAAGATCAAAGAAATTTGGTAATGCTACTTTATGATATTTAAAAAGATGTGAAAACAAAAACTTGTCATAGAATATTTTTTAATTTTTAGGCAGAGTTCTGCTGTTTTCTTTGATAATATAATTCTGAAATGCTTTTTAAATACATTTTTCATAAAAATGAGTGTAAGGCCTTGTGTTTAAAAGCTTGTGCTGTATATTTGCTAGTTCAAGTTCATTGTTTATAACATCGTTATCAAGAAAGGTTGAGGGAATAGACCCGTTGAAACCTTGGCAACCCTCCTGTAATGGGAGAAGGTGCTACGTTCTACTGCTCTTTTTTGGTGCAGATAGATAACAAGAAAGAATTCTTTCCCGCTTCTTTTTTTGATAGTGATTTCACATAAAATTATATGTCAAGATTAGAAGAACAACTTCAAAAAAGTATACTCATTCTGGATGGTGCTATGGGCACTATGCTTCAGGAATACAAATTTTCTGAGGAAGATTTTCGTGGAACCCGTTTTTCGGATTGGCCGGTTTCCCTGCAGGGAAATAATGACCTGCTGTCTATTACCCAGCCCGAGGCAATAGCCACAATTCACCGAAAATATTTTGAAGCTGGTGCTGATATTGTAGAAACAAATACATTTTCTGCAACCACTATTGCTATGGCCGATTATAAGATGGAAGAACTTGTGGATGAACTCAATTATGAGTCTGCCAGGATTGCCAAGGAAGTCGCTTTAGAATTAACAAAGGAAAACCCAAATAAACCACGTTTTGTGGCAGGTGCTATGGGGCCAACCAATAAAACCGCGAGTATGAGCCCGGATGTTAACGACCCTGGCTTTCGTGCAATTTCTTTTGAAGAACTACGAATCGCTTATAAACAACAGGCTAAAGCTTTAATAAAGGGAGGAGTAGATATCCTCTTAGTAGAAACCGTTTTTGATACATTAAACGCTAAAGCAGCACTTTTTGCCATCGAAGAACTTAAAGAAGAACTGCAAATTGATATACCCATTATGGTAAGTGGAACTATTACCGATGCTTCCGGACGTACCTTATCAGGGCAGACAGCTGAAGCTTTTCTAATTTCAGTATCACACATCTCTTTGTTGAGTGTTGGTTTCAATTGTGCCCTGGGTGCTAAACAGCTAACTCCGCACCTGGAAGTTTTGAACCGATATGCGGATTGCGGTGTTTCTGCTTATCCCAACGCGGGTTTACCAAATGCATTCGGAGAGTATGATCAGGATGCAGAAGAGATGGCAAGCCAAATCAAGGAATATTTAGAAAAAGGTCTGGTCAATATCCTGGGTGGATGCTGCGGAACAACCCCGGAACATATTAAGGCAATTGCCCAAATAGCAAAAGATTATAATCCGAGAAACATTGTAAAATCTGAGTTTTCTACCGCCTTATGATAGAGACATTTAATCAAGAAAATAGCCAGCAAAAATCTTTTGCTGGTGAGATGGGACAAAAAGAAGTCAGACCGCTGAAATTATCAGGCCTTGAACCTTTAATAATCACCCCGGAAAGTAATTTTGTCAATGTAGGAGAGCGGACCAATGTGGCTGGCTCCAAGAAGTTCCTTCGTTTAATTAAAGAGGAAAGATTTGAGGAAGCACTAGAAGTCGCCAGAGACCAGGTAGATGGTGGCGCACAGATTATCGACATCAATATGGACGATGGCCTTATTGAAGGAAAAGAGGCTATGGTTAAATTTCTCAACCTTATTGTTGCCGAACCCGATATTTCACGTGTGCCTATTATGATAGACAGCTCAAAATGGGAAATTATTGAAGCCGGTTTGCAAGTGGTGCAGGGGAAATGTGTGGTGAATTCTATTAGTCTTAAAGAGGGCGAAGCAGAATTTATTCAGCACGCCAGGAAAATAAAGCGTTACGGTGCGGCGGTAATTGTGATGGCTTTTGATGAGGTTGGACAGGCCGATAACTACAAGCGGCGTATAGAAATAGCTAAACGTTCCTATGATATTCTGGTTAATAAGGTAAAATTACCACCTGAGGATATCATCTTTGATTTGAATATTTTTCCGGTGGGAACCGGGATGGACGAACATAAACGCAATGCTATAGATTTTATAGAAGGAACCCGTTGGGTAAAAGAAAATCTTCCCCACTGCAATGTAAGTGGAGGGGTGAGTAATGTTTCCTTTTCTTTCCGTGGAAATAATCCAGTGCGGGAAGCAATGCATTCCGTGTTCCTTTATCACGCGATTAGGGCAGGAATGACTATAGGAATTGTGAATCCTGCACTTCTGGAAGTTTATGATAATATTCCCAAGGACCTTTTAGAACGCGTTGAAGATGTAATACTTGACCGGCGGGAAGATGCTACTGAGCGTTTACTTGATTTTGCCGAAACGGTGGTAGGATCAAAAAGGGAGAGCAAAATAGACCTTTCCTGGAGGGAAAAACCCTTGCAGGAAAGAATCACTCATGCGCTGGTAAAGGGGATCGATGCTTATATTTTAGAGGATATAGAACAGGCTCGCCTGGAAGCACAAAAGCCTATTGAGGTTATAGAAGGACATTTGATGATAGGAATGAACGTGGTAGGGGATCTTTTTGGTAGTGGGAAAATGTTTCTTCCTCAGGTAGTTAAATCGGCCAGGGTAATGAAGAAAGCGGTCGCTTACTTACTCCCTTATATTGAAGACGACAAATCTAATAAAAGATCCTCGGCAGGGAAAGTTCTTATGGCTACCGTTAAAGGTGATGTACATGATATTGGCAAGAATATCGTAGGCGTGGTATTAAGTTGTAACAACTATGAAATAATAGATCTCGGGGTGATGGTTCCTCCGGAGAAAATAATCGAAACGGCTAAGGCGGAAGGCGTTGATGCTATCGGTCTAAGTGGGTTGATTACACCTTCTTTGGATGAGATGGTTTTTCTTGCCAAAGAGATGCAACGGCAAAATTTTGATGTGCCTTTGCTAATTGGCGGTGCTACTACCTCAAAAGCACATACCGCAGTAAAAATAGATCCGCAGTATAAAAATGCGGTTGCTCATGTAAATGATGCCTCACGGGCAGTGACGGTAATTGGTGATCTTTTAAAGGAAGATACGCGCCAAAAATATATGGATGATCTTAAAATCGAGTATGATAAATTCAGGCTTAATTTTAAGAAAAGAAGTAAGGTTAAATCTTTTTTATCCATTAAAGAAGCCAGGAAAAATAAGTACTTAATTGACTGGAAAGCTGCGCAGCTGATAAAACCAAATAAGCCTGGAATACATCAAATTGACGATTTAGACTTAAAAGAACTCGAGGCTTATATTGATTGGAGCCCTTTTTTCAGAAGCTGGGATTTGCATGGCAGGTATCCTGATATTTTAGAAGATAAAGTGGTCGGTGAACAGGCAACTTCTTTATTTGCAGATGCTAAAGTTTTACTCAACAGAATCCTTGATGAAAAATTACTCAAAGCAAAAGCAGTATATGGACTGTTTCCTGCCAATACGGTTAACGATGATGATATTGAAGTTACCTATAGGGAGAATTCCGAAGAAAAAACGATGCTCTTTAGAACGCTTCGTCAGCAATTAAAAAAACACGGAGGGAAACCGAACTTTGCGCTTTCCGACTTTATTGCACCAAAGGAATTCGGGGTTCAGGATTATATGGGGTGTTTTTGTGTAACCACCGGTTTTGGGACAGCAGAGCTAGCCAAAAAGTTTGAAGAAGATCACGACGATTATAACTCGATAATGATAAAAGCCCTGGCCGATAGGCTTGCCGAGGCTTTTGCAGAATTTCTTCATAAAAAAATCCGTAGTGAGGAATGGGGTTATGCTCCTGAGGAGAATTTAAGCAATGAAGAATTAATAAAGGAAACCTATAAAGGCATTCGACCAGCTCCCGGGTATCCTGCCTGCCCAGATCATTTAGAGAAATTGAGTATTTGGGAAGTTTTAAAAGTAAAAGAGCGAATTGGCGTCGAACTCACCGAAAGTTTGGCCATGTGGCCGGCAGCAAGTGTAAGTGGTTATTATTTCGCCAATCCCGAAGCCCGTTATTTTGGTCTTGGAAAAATTAAAGAAGACCAGGTAAAAGATTTTGCCCAAAGAAAAGGAATTCCCCTGAAAAAGGCCGAAAAATGGCTAAATCCAAATATTGCAGATTAAAAACAGAACTTATACGATGAAAATTACCGAACATATAAAAAAGGCAAAGGGAAGATCCTTGTTCTCTTTTGAAATTTTACCGCCCTTAAAAGGACAAAATATTCAATCAATTTACGATGGAATAGATCCGTTAATGGAGTTTAAACCGCCTTTCATAGATGTAACCTATCATAGGGAAGAACATGTTTTTGACGAGAGAGAGAACGGGCTTCTAGAAAAGAGAATTGTAAGAAAACGTCCAGGTACCGTAGGGATTTGCGCTGCAATTCAGAGTAAATATGGAGTGGATGCAGTTCCCCATATACTCTGTGGAGGTTTTAGCAAAGAGGATACCGAAAATTTCCTGATTGATCTGGATTTCTTGGGTATTCAAAACGTAGTAGCATTAAGAGGAGATGCGATTAAAAGTGAAACGTATTTTACCCCCGACCCCAAAGGCAATAAATTTGCAAAGGATCTGGTTGAGCAGATTATGGAGCTCAATAAGGGGAATTATCAGGATGAGGTTATTGAGCAAGGTCATAAAACCAATTTTTGTGTAGGCGTTGCTGGTTATCCCGAAAAACATATGGAAGCCCCGAGTCTGGATAAAGATATTTGCAGATTAAAAGATAAAATTAAAGCCGGTGCTGAATATGTGGTAACACAAATGTTTTTTGATAATAGTAAATATTTTCAGTTTGTGGACAAGTGCCGTGAAAATGGAATTAAAGTTCCCATTATTCCTGGTTTGAAACCATTGGCCACAAAAAGGCAGTTAAGTATTATTCCGCATAGATTTCATGTTGATATGCCTGAAGATCTTATTCACGAAGTTGAAAATTGCAAGGATAATAAAGAGGTCCGCCAGGTTGGGATTGAATGGGGAATTCATCAAAGTAAAGAATTGATAAAAGCCGGGGTTCCGGTATTGCATTATTACTCCATGGGAAAAAGTACCAATATTGAGAAAATTGCAGAAGCGGTTTTTTAAAATATTAGGCTACATTTGCCGGTAATGAAGAAAATTTCGGTCCTTATTTTTCTTTTTATCCTTGGCAATAGTTCTGCCCAGGAATCCAGGAAGGCTTATTATTTTGTTGATGCCAGTTATTTTTACGGAACTATAGCTGAACACAATCCGGATATTGCCCATTTAATTACCGGCCATCCTACCGGCCTTATCCTTGGTTTTAATAAAAAAAGCTTCGGGTTTGAAGAGTGGGAAAAACGTTTTAATTATCCTGATGTTGGTTTTTCTCTCACCTATCAGGATATGAAAAATCCCAGCTTAGGTGAGAATTACGGACTTTATGCCCATATGAATTTCTACCTGTTCAGGCGACATCTCATGTTCAGAATAGGTCAGGGTTTGGCCTATGCCTCTAATCCATATCACCCTGATAATAATTATAAAAACAATGCCTACGGTTCTCGTATGCTAAGCTCAACTTACCTGATGGCAAATTATAAGAAAGAAAGAATTTTTGAAGGTTTGGGCCTTCAGGCCGGTCTTTCCTTAATCCATTACTCCAATGCCGATTTTGCCTCTCCCAATGCCAGTACTAATACCATTACTTTTAATCTTGGTTTAAATTATATGTTGGATCACCAGAACCTGCCCGGCTATCGCCCTAAAGGACCAAATAAAAAATATACAGAGCCAATTCACCTAAATTTTGTGCTTCGAAGCGGTGTAAATACCATAGGGATTATCGGCTCTAAACAATATCCTTTTTTGACCTTTTCAGCATATGCCGATAAGGTGCTGAATCATAAAAGCGCTCTCCAGGCAGGAACAGAAGTTTTTTTCTCAAAAGCTATGAAGGAACGAATAGAATACCAGGCAGTAGCATTCCCATTAGGAGAAACTTCCGGAGATGAGGATTCCAAGCGGGTCGGAGTTTTTGTAGGTCACCAGCTTAGCTTCGATAAATTATCTGTGATTACCCATTTGGGGTATTATGTATATTATCCCTACGAGCATTTTGTAGATCAGTTGTATAACAGGCTTGGGTTACAGCGAAAAATCACTGATAATTTTTGGGTTTCACTTAGCGTTCGATCCCATTATGCCAACGCGGAAGCCGTAGAACTTTCAATAGGATATCGATTATGAACAAGCGAATTTTAAGTATAGCGATCTTGTTTTTTGCTATTTTAGGATGTGATTCCAAGGAAGCACCTACCTGTATTAAAACTTCCGGAGAAATTTTCACTCAGGAATTTACGGTAAAGGCTTTCGAAGAAATTATAGTATATGAACGGATAAAACTATTTATTGAACAGGGCGATGCATATACAGTGAAGATTGAAACCGGCAGAAATCTTATTGAAGATATTCATGCTGAGGTTGTAAATAAACGCCTTGAACTTAGGAATGAAAATTCTTGTAACCTATTCCGGGATTATGAGATCACCAAAATTTATGTGACTACTCCTACTTTAAATTGGTTGCAAAACAGCAGTGGAAGTGCTATAGAGGGCTTAGGGAAATTAAAATTCCCTGATCTCTGGTTACGCTCCTTCAACCAGGAGCGCGACCCCAATATCCATACTGATGGAGATTTTATCCTTGATCTCCATGTTGAAAACCTAAGAATTACAAATGATAATATTTCCAATTATTTCCTCACTGGAAGCGCTGAAAATGTGAACCTGTTTTTTGCAAATGGAGATGGAAGGCTGGAAGCTGAGGATTTGATTGTTCAACATTACGATATCCTTCATCGGGGAACCAATAAATTAATAATTAATCCGCAGCAATCCTTAAAAGGAGATATTTTTGGTTTTGGGGATATAATTTCAAAAAACCGCCCACCGGAAGTAGCGATAGAAGAACATTACACCGGGCGACTTATCTTTGAGTAAGTTCGGCAAATAAACTTTCCAGGTTTTTGGTTTTTTGGTTTAACTGGAGGGTTTTTAATCCGTTATCGTGTGCAAAATCAAAAACTGCAGGCCGCATATCTTCCCCGGTATCGAAGGTCAGTTCATAGGCAAATCCACCAATATTTTTAGCGGAAATTAAATGAGGTAAATTTTGTAGTGCGATTTCTTCAACCCGGTAATCGAACTCCACTAAGATCACCTGATCGTTTTCCTTTCGCAAATCTTTTAAATACTTATCGGCAACTATTTTTCCTTTGTTAATAATGATCACCCGGTCACAAATGGCTTCAACTTCCTGCATAATATGTGTGGAGAGAAAAATTGTTTTACCCGATTTTTCCTTTCCAATATTCTTAATCAAATTCCTGATTTCTACTAATTGATTTGGATCTAATCCCGTAGAAGGTTCGTCTAAGATTAAAACTTCTGGATCGTGAAGCAGGGCAGTGGCTAGTCCCACGCGTTGTCGGTAGCCTTTAGAAAGTTGCTCGATTTTTTTATTGGCTTCTGGTTTTAATCCTGTTAGTTCAATAACCTGCTCTATTCTGGATTTAGCGGTATTGTATATTTTAGCATTAAAGTCTAAATATTCTCGAACATACATTTCAGTATACAAAGGATTATGCTCAGGGAGGTATCCAATTTGCTGCTGGATTTTATGCAAATTGTCCTTCAGGGAAATTCCATTTACTTCCGCTTTACCTTGGGAGAAAGAAAGGTAACCGGTAAGAATTTTCATCAGGGTAGATTTACCCGCGCCGTTTGGCCCCAGAAAACCAACAATTTCCCCTTTGTTCAGTTTAAAAGAAATGGAATCCAGCGCTTTTTGTTCGCCATAAAATTTAGAAATTCCTTCCACATAAATAGACATAGCACGCATTTTTTCAAAAGTAAGGATTTTTATATCGCTAAAAATAGGCCATAAATAGATATATTAGTTTTTTAGGAAAGTTTTTCCGTTGTTAAATTCGGAATTACGCAGTGTTTATTTTTAAACTCATTAGAAATATTTCTGTGTTTTTCTCGAAAAAAAATCAAGTCTGTAAAAAGCTGGAGACGGCTTAAAAAAACCTAAAAAATCATTTTTCATTTAGGAATTATATTCTACTTTAGCCAAGTAACAATGAAACAATGAATCATTTAATTAGCTGGAACGCATTCTATTTTTTTTATTTCTATTTCTGGAATAGGAACGGGAATGCTATGTAATTAAATGAAGAATTATATAAAAAAGTCCCGATAAACATCGGGGCTTTTTTTTTACTCAATAAGTGGGATTATTATAATAAATAAATGGATAAAATTATAGCTATTCAGGGGGTACAGGGTTCATTTCATCATTTGGTGGCCCAGCAATATTACCATAAGGATGTCCAGGTGTTAGAGTGTATGTCTTTTGCCCAGCTTACTAGAAGCCTTTTGAAAGGCGAAGCTACCGAAGGGGTAATGGCTATTGAAAACTCCATTGCAGGTTCTATTCTGCCAAATTACGCCTTGATTGATGAAAATGATTTGAAGGTGGTAGGGGAACATTATATCCCAATAGATATGAATTTTATGGCGATGCCTGGTCAAAAAATAGAGAATATAAAGAAAGTTTATTCGCATCCCATGGCACTTTTGCAGTGCAAAGAATTCTTTAAAAAGCATCCGCATATTAAATTGATCGAAGATGCTGATACAGCAGAAGTAGCTAAAAGAATCTCTGAAAAAGGCAGTACAAAAGTGGCGGCAGTGGCCAGTAAGGTTGCAGCAGAACTATTCGGGTTAGAAATTTTAGCCGCAAGCATTCATACTAAAAAAAGTAATGCCACGCGTTTTCTTATTATCAGTACTAAAAAGAAAGAACCTAATGGTGATAAAATAGATAAAGCATCTTTGAAGTTTGAGCTGGAAAGCAAACGAGGCAGTCTGGTTTCAGTATTAAATATTTTAAGGGATTTTAATCTGGATATGACTAAAATACAAAGTATGCCAATAATTGAATTTCCCTGGAAATATTCATTTTTTATTGATATTACCTTTGAAGATTATACCGAATTTCAAAAAGCAATGGATATTCTGGAAGTTATGACAGAGCGATTAACAATATTAGGAACCTATAAAAATAGTTTGTGATGATACAGCAGGCAAAAAGGTTGGACCACGTAAAAGAGTACTACTTTTCTTCAAAATTGAGGGAGGTACGTGCTATGGCCGCCGCCGGAAAAGATATTATTAACCTGGGAATTGGGAGTCCAGATTTGCCTCCGCCGCCACAAGTGATCTCGGCTTTAAATGAAGCTTTGACCAATACCGGAGCACACCAATATCAGCCCTATAAGGGTACTACCGACTTCAGAAATGCCATAGCTGAATTTTATAAAAACCATTATCAGGTTTCCCTGGATGCCGAGACTGAAATTCTTCCCTTAATGGGTAGTAAAGAAGGTATAACCCACATTTCTATGGCATTTTTAAACGAGGGTGACCAGGTGCTTATTCCAAATCCTGGCTATCCTACCTATTCCTCGGTTACTGAGCTAGTAGGCGCAAAAGCGGTTTATTACGATCTGAATGCCCAGGGAAATTGGTTGCCAAATTTAAAAGAGCTGGCTGAAAAAGATATAAGTAAAGTGAAATTAATGTGGGTTAACTATCCACATATGCCTACGGGTGCATCTGCAAACGACAGTCTTTTTGAAGAGCTGGTAGCATTTGCTCGAACCCATAAAATTCTGATAGTAAATGACAATCCTTATAGTTTCATTCTCAATGAGGATCCTAAAAGTATTTTAGCAGTTCAAGGTGCTAAGGACGTTGTTTTGGAATTGAATTCCCTGAGTAAAAGCTTTAATATGGCAGGTTGGAGAATAGGAATGATTTGCGGGAGTGAAAAAAACCTGAACTCGATTTTAAAAGTAAAAACCAATATGGATAGTGGGATGTTTTACCCGCTTCAAGCCGGAGCAGCGGCAGCATTAAGACTCAATGGAGACTGGTTTTCTTCCCAGAATGAAATTTATCAAAGCCGGAAAGAAAAAGTACTTGAGCTTGCTGAAGCCTTGCAATGTGAACCCGAAAAGGACCAGACCGGTATGTTTGTTTGGGCAAAAGTTCCCATGGGAACAAACGCAGAAGCTTTTGTGAATTTTCTATTGAACAAGTACCATATTTTTACAGCGCCGGGGTTCATTTTCGGAAGTAATGGCGAGGGCTATATACGCTTCTCACTTTGTGCTACTGAAGAAAATATCAGTAGGGCAATCAAAAGAATAAAAGCTGCTTAATGCTGGCAGCAAGAATAAAACAACTAAGAGGTTAATATTGTATACCTTTTGTAAATCCCTCAATAGGGATATAAAAAAATAAAAGATGATAGTTCAAATAATAGGAATAGGACTTATAGGTGGATCTTTTGCGCTTGACATTAAATCGGCTTTCCCTAAAGCAGAAATTTTCGGAAGCGATGCCGATGAAAAAAATTTAAAAAAAGCAAAAGAACTCGGAATTGTAGATGATGTAGCGAAGCTGGGAGATGTTGGCCATGCAGATGTTGTGATAGTTGCAGTTCCAGTTGATGTTGCAAATGGGGTAATAACGCAGGTATTAAATCTAGTAAATGAAAATACATTGGTTTTTGATACTGGTTCTACAAAATCGGGGCTTTGTAAAAATATTGCCAATCACCCAAATCGTAGGAATTTCTTAGCCTCTCATCCCATCGCAGGAACTGAATTTTCTGGTCCTCAGGCTGCTATTGCTAATTTATACAGGAATAAAACAAATATCATATGCGAGGTAGAAAAGACGGCGTTTAAACTCCAGGAAAGAGCCCTGGATATTTTTCAAAAACTGGAAATGCGCATCAGGTATATGGATCCTGTTTCGCACGACCGCCATATCGCCTATGTTTCACATTTATCGCATATCAGTTCCTTTATGCTGGGGAAAACGGTCTTGGAAAAGGAACGTAACGAGCGGGATATTTTTGATTTGGCGGGCAGTGGATTTGCTTCCACAGTTAGGCTGGCTAAAAGTTCTCCTGCTATGTGGTCACCTATTTTTCAGGAAAATAAGGAGAATGTGCTGGAAACGCTCAAAGAATACATTAATAACCTTACGCATTTTAAAGAGCTTATTGAAAAAGATGATTTTCAGGAAGTCTATAATGAAATGCAACGTACCAATCATATCAAATCAATTTTAAACGGAATAAACTAGTAATCAGGATTAAATTTTAAATTATGGAAAACAAGAAAGAACTAAGAAAATGGTTAGATGATTTCGGATTAGATCATCCGCTAGTAATCGCCGGGCCTTGCAGTGCTGAAACCGAAGAACAGGTTTTAAAGATTGCCCACCAGTTAAAAGATACCGATGCTACGGTGTTAAGAGCAGGAATTTGGAAGCCCAGAACAAGACCTGGAAATTTTGAGGGTGTTGGCGCCCTAGGTTTGAAATGGTTGAAAAAAGCCAAAGAAGAAACCGGGATGTTGACCACTACCGAAGTAGCCAATGCGAATCACGTAGACCTTGCCTTGGAAAACGATGTAGATATTCTTTGGATTGGTGCCAGAACTACGGTTTCACCCTTCATTGTGCAGGATATTGCCGATGCACTTAAAGGAACCGATAAAACCGTATTGGTTAAAAATCCGGTAAACCCAGATTTATCACTTTGGTTAGGGGCTGTAGAAAGATTCCATACTGCCGATATTAAAAATTTAGGAGTGATTCACCGTGGCTTTTCAGCATATGAAAAGACAAAGTATCGAAATAATCCGGAATGGCAGATTGCAATTGAGCTTCAAAATAAATTTCCAGATCTTCCCCTAATTTTGGATCCTTCGCATATCGCCGGCCGCAGGGATATTATTTTTGATCTATGTCAAACTGCTTTAGATCTTAATTATGACGGACTTATGGTCGAGACCCACCACACTCCCGATGATGCCTGGAGTGACGCTGCACAGCAAATCACTCCAGCTACACTTATTCAGATTATGAAAGATTTGAAGATTAGAAAAGAGGTTTCAGAAAGCGAAGAATTTCAGAATAAATTAAGCACTTTAAGAGCCAAAATTGATGTAGCCGATAACCAATTGATCGAACTGCTTTCCAAAAGAATGAAAATCTCCGATGAAATTGGCCAGGTTAAAAAATCACAGAATGTTTCTGTTTTACAAACCAAAAGATGGAATGAGATTCTTGGAAATATGGTCCTCGAAGGAGAACAACACGGTCTGAGCGAAGAGTTTATTCTACGTTTATTTAAGGCAGTTCACCAGGAATCTATTAACCACCAGGAAAAGATCATGAAATCTTAACCAGTCTTGTTTCCATGATTTTTGGTTTAAAGGCAAGTAGTGAATACTGCTTTTGCTATTTTAGCAAAGTAGCTGTTTGAAGTGTTCTGGGTTTTCTCAGGCTGAACTCGTTTAGAAAACTTTTCAAACGGCTACTTAAAACCCATAATGTGAATGAAAGGAACCGTTTATAAATCTACCGGAAGCTGGTACCAGGTGAAAAGTGAGGCTGGAGCATTTTATGATTGCCGGATTAAAGGGAAATTCCGAATAAAAGGAATTAAAAGTACGAACCCGGTGGCTGTTGGTGATCGCGTAGAATTTGATATTGAGGACAAAGAGGGTGCAGAACAGGGTGTGATCAAAAAGATCGAAAATCGGGAGAATTACATTATTCGTAAATCGGTCAACCTCTCTAAACAAACCCATATTATCGCGGCTAATATAGATCAGGTTTTTTTGTTGATTACTTTAAATAATCCACCCACCCTGACCACTTTTATAGATCGTTTTTTGGTCACCGCCGAAGCTTACCATGTAAATGCGGTTTTGCTTTTTAATAAGGTAGATACCTACAGCCAAGACGAACTGGTAGAAATAAAATATCTGGCAGCTATTTATAGGAATGCAGGTTACCAGTGTATTGGTATTTCCGCTACCACAGGAAAAAATGTAGATAAAGTGAAGGAAATAATGCTGGGTAAAACAAGTATGTTCGCAGGCCACAGCGGAACTGGAAAATCCACCTTGATCAATATGATAGAACCCGGTCTTAATTTGAAAACTTCTCAAATTTCCGAACAACATAAGCAAGGTCAGCATACTACCACCTTTGCTGAAATGTTCGACCTTAATTTTGATGCCAGGATAATTGATACCCCCGGAATTAAAGGTTTTGGAGTTGTAGAGATTGCAAGGGAGGAATTAGGCAATTATTTTCCGGAATTTTTTAGAATCAAACAGGATTGCAAATTTCATAATTGCTTACATCTGGAAGAGCCACAATGTGCAGTAAAAGATGCACTGGAAGAGGGTGAGATCGCATGGAGCCGTTATAAAAGTTATTTGCAGATTTTGGAAGGAGAAGAAGATAATTACAGAACCGATATTTATCCAAAAAAATGAGAGTTGTTTTACAACGGGTTTCAAAAGCTTCCGTGCAAATAAAACACGGAATAAATGCGGTAATGAAGCATGGCCTTTTAATTTTATTGGGAATTGAAAGTGACGATACCCAGGAAGACATTGACTGGCTTTGCAATAAGATCGTAAAAATGCGCATTTTTAATGATGCTGATGATGCGATGAACCTCTCATTATTAGATGTGGATGGAGATGCTATTGTGGTTAGTCAGTTTACGCTGCACGCTTCTACAAAAAAGGGGAACAGGCCGAGTTTTATAAAAGCGGCAAAACCTGAGTTGGCTGTGCCGTTATATGAGAAGTTTATTGAAAAACTGGAGGAAAATTTGGGAAAACCGATAGGGACAGGGGAGTTTGGAGCCGATATGAAAGTTGAGTTGATCAATGACGGGCCTGTGACAATCTTAATGGATTCTAAAGAAAAACGTTAAAATTGGTTAAAATTTAATATCTTGCGATACTATACTTCATCCCTGTAGATAAATGCGCAAGATTTTAATACTCCAATTTTTATTTTTCCACCTAGCCACAACCAACCTCCTTAGTCAGGATTATTCTATCTTATCCATAGCTCCCGATTTACTGGTCAACTCGAATGCTATTGTTCGCAACGAAGCTATTGAGGTTTCCATTCTTGCGGTTGATAAAATGAGAATAAAAACCAAACGTGTGGTTTCGGTTCTTAACCAAAACGGAGATCAACACATACAAGCCTATGATTTTTACGATGAAAACAGGAAAATAAAAGATCAGCGAGTTATTGTATACAATAGTCGTGGAGAAGTAATTGATAAAATAAAACAACGCAATTTTGATCATCGTAGTCTTCATGGTTCAGGCACCCTCTTTAGTGATAATCGACTTAGTTATTTAAACTATACAATTAAAGAATATCCAATCACCATAGCATATGAAAGCGTAGTAGAAACAAATTCCACTATTTTTATCCAGCCCTGGAAACCGATTGAGAATTATAACCTAAGTGTAGAACGGGCTTCCTATAGATTTGTAAATCCAAATGCTATTCCTTTCAGGTTTGAACAAAATAATTTTCAAGAATTGGATTTTGACAAAAACAATTCAGATTCAGAGTTATTTTATGAAGTCCAGAATATTTCAGCAATAGAACATGAGGTTTTAAGCCCTGATCTTTCAAGTTTTTTACCACAGGTCTATGTCGCATTAAACGAATTTGCTTTGGTTGGTGTACAGGGTAAAGCTTCCAACTGGAAGGAACTGGGTAAATGGCAATATGATTATTTATTAAAAGGCAAGACCGCACTTCCACAGGAGACAGTTGTTATGATTAATAATCTTACGGCTAATGCTCCTTCAGAGCGGGAAAAGGCAGAAATTGTTTATAACTATGTCCAGGAAAACACGCGCTATATAAGTGTACAGTTAGGTATTGGCGGCTGGGAGCCAATGCATGCCAAAGATGTGGACGAACTTGGTTATGGCGATTGTAAAGCACTTACCAATTATACCAAAGCCCTTTTGGAATCTCTAGGAATACCCTCGTACTATACCGTTGTTTATGGAGGGAAAAAGAATAATATTGACCCGGAATTTGCTTCCATGCAAGGCAATCACGTTATTCTTAATTTACCATTTGAGGGAGAGGAAGTCTGGTTAGAATGTACCAGTCAATCAACTCCATTTAATTATTTAGGCGATTTTACCGATGATAGAAAAGTTTTAAAAATCACACCGGAAGGAGGAGAAATTATTAGCACCCCTAACTATTCAACAGAAGTAAATTTAAAGAAAAGCTTTAGTGAAATCCTTCTCAATGAAGATGGTGGATTTTCGGCAAATGTTACCTGTGAAAATTCAGGGATACCATATGGCGATATTTACGGAATAAGAAACCTGAAAGAAGACCACCAGAAAATTTATTATCGTGAAAAATGGGGGCATTTAAAGGAATTGGAGATCGCAGAGATAGTGTTTGAGAATGACAGGGATTCAGTAGTCTTTACTGAAAATCTAAAAATCAAAGGGGTTAAATTAGCTTCAAAAGCAGGGAATCGCTTGCTATTACCCTTAGATTTTTTGCCTGCTAAATTCTTTAGTTTACCTAGAAACCAGGCCAGAAAACTTCCTTTGGTTATACAAAGAGGTAAAACTTATAAGGACGTTTTCCAGTATAAAATACCGGAAAAATTTAAGATAGAATCTATTCCCGATCCGTTTAGCATTGAAAATGAATTTGGAAAATTATTCTTTAAAGCCAGTATTACAGGAATTGATGGGACTCAGCTAAAAGTGGAAAGACTTTTGGTTTTGAAAGAGGGTAACTGGGGGAGTTCGAAATATAATGCCTACCGTAAATTTATGAATCAAATAAGGTCTTTTACCAACCAAAAAGCAGTTTTAGTCAGTAATTAATCATTTTATGAAACATTTTTATTTTTTTATCATCAGTGTACTTTCAGTGTGTTTGCTTCAGGCACAAAATTATAAATTCGGAAAGGTTTCCAAAGAAGAAGTACTTGAAAAGGTACATCCCAAATATAAAGAGGCCAATGCAGCGATATTATTTAGGGAACATAGGGTCTATTATGATTTAAACCAAAATACCGGCTTAAGTCTGGTTACCGAAGTTCACGAGCGTATTAAAATCTATAATAAAGAAGGTTTAAAATGGGCTAATAAAACTATTAGTGGATATCAGAACGGAACAGAGAGGGATGATATCGGCAATATTAAAGGATATACCTACAATATTGAGGATGGAAAGCTGGTTGATGAAAAGTTAAGGAATAATGGAATTTTTAATGAGGAAACCAACAAGTATATTTTAAAAACAAAATTCACAATGCCCGCCGTAACAGAAGGCAGCGTAATTGAATATAAATACACTATCACCTCTCCTTTTACTACTTCTATAGATGATGTGCCCTTGCAGTTTGAAATTCCTGTCAAGCGATTAGAAGCCGAGATAAAAATTCCAGAATTTTTTGGTTTTAGAATGCACTACAATCCTAAATCTCCTATAATTTTCCCAATTAATAAATCTACAGAAACCTTCACTTATAGGTATACCCAAAAGAGTAGAACTGGCCAGCGAGTAGTTAGCACAGATTATGATCAGCGGAGTATCGATTACTTGCTTAATAATTATGATTTTAAAAGAAATGACATTCCACCGCTGAAAAAGGAGATGTACGTTGATTATCTGCAAAATTATGCCGCATATTTGCGTTGGGAACTAAAATATACCCAGTTTCCAGATTCACCGGTAGAGAATTATTCCCGAACCTGGGAAGGGGTAGCAAAAAGTATATATAATGACTCCGGCCTAAAGCAGGAAGTCAACAGAACTAATTTTTTCGATAAGGATATCGATAAACTACTGAGCGATACTAAGGACCGAACCGGGAAACTAGCAAAGATTTTTAATTATGTGAAGAATAAAATTACCTGGAACGATTTTATAGGATTTCGGGCAGAAAGTGGAATAAAATCAGCTTATATTAAGGGTGCAGGAAATACCGGTGATATAAACTTAATGTTGGTTAGTATGCTAAGATACGCGGGCTTTGAGGCTAATCCAGTACTTGTAAGTACCAAATCTCACGGTATTCCCATCTACCCCACCCGAAATGGTTTTAATTATGTTATAGCCGCTGTTGAAACTCAAGATGATTTTGTTTTAATGGATGCTACCGATAAAAACGTAGCGATAGGGGAACTTCCCAATAGGGCTATGAACTGGCGAGGCAGAATTATTAGGGAAGATGGGACATCCGATTGGGTGAATTTGATGCCTACTGTAAAATCTGAAAATATAACTATGCTCAACATGCAGTTTGATGATGATATGGTCTTACAAGGAAAGTTGGTAAGGAAATTAAATGGTTTACACGCTAAAAAATTCCGAGACGATTATGCTGGATTAGCTAAAAAAGATTATATACCGGTTCTGGAAAAAAACAAAGGAAATATAGAAATATCTGATGTGACTATTTCCAACGAAAAAGCCATTGGAAAAATTATTAAACAAAGCTATAATTTTGAGCTTAAGAATGCGATGGAAATCATAAATGAAAAAATATATTTTAAACCTATGGTTTTTGCAGGTCTTACCGAAAATCCTTTTAAGGGTAAGGAGCGTAATTATCCTATATTTTTCGATTTTCCATCTAGTGATAGCAACACTATAAATTTTCTTATTCCCGAAGGTTATGAAGTCGAATCTTTGCCAGAAAGTGCTATTGTGGACCTAAAAAATGGAGCTGGTGTTTTTAAATTTGTAGTAGCTTTAAATGGAAAGTTTTTAAGGATTGAATCTTCTTTGGATTTAAACAATATAGTTTATTCCTCCCTGGATTATGAAGGACTTAAAAATTTCTATAGTGAAATGGTAAATAAACATTCAGAAGCCATAGTTTTGACAAAATCTTAAGAACGAAATGGATATAGAAAATGCTCAGAAAGCTGTTGATACCTGGATAAAGGAACATGGGGTTCGGTATTTTAATGAGCTTACCAATATGGCGCAACTTACCGAAGAAGTAGGAGAGGTTGCCCGAATTATCGCCCGTCGTTATGGCGAACAAAGTGAAAAGGAATCAGATAAAGAGAAAGACCTGGGAGAGGAACTGGCAGATGTAATGTTTGTAGTTCTTTGCTTAGCCAATCAAACGGGGGTAGATCTTCAAAAAGCCTTTGATAAAAAACTGGAAATAAAAACAAAAAGAGATCACGACAGACATCATAATAACGAAAAGTTAAAATAATGAAATTCAAAGAGATGATTTCGCAAAGAGCCTTCTGGAAATCGGTTTTATTCCTTGGGCTAGGCTTTCTTATCGTTTATGATATAGTAAGTATGTTGTTTGAATACGGCGGATTCGATTTTAAAACCTATTTTACTCAGCGCACAGAGGACGGGAAGTTGTTTCGTTTTATTGCTGGTCAGCTACTTGCTGCTTTCGCATATGGTTTTATCATTGCATTAGGTCAATTCAGAGCTAAACAAAAGAAGGATGCGGATAAATAATACTTATCAATGAATTTAAAGATCTCAAATACCAAAAAACATCTGACCGGTGCCATTAAAATTACCGGCTCAAAAAGTGAATCCAACCGTTTGCTGATTTTGCAGGCATTATATCCGAATTTGAAGATTGGCAATCTTTCTAATAGTGACGATACCCATTATTTACAAAAAGCCCTGGACAGTGAGGATGAATTAATAGATATCCATCACGCTGGGACCGCTATGAGATTTTTAACAGCATATTTTTCTACTTTAAATGGTAGGGAGGTAGTTTTAACCGGAAGTAAACGAATGACTGAGCGGCCTGTAAAGCTTTTAGTTGATGCGCTTAAAACTATGGGAGCCGATATTTCTTATGAAAAGAATGAGGGCTACCCACCCATACGAATTAAAGGTAAAAAACTACAGGTAAGTAAGGTGAGTTTAGAGGCTAATATAAGTAGTCAGTATATTTCTGCATTAATGTTGATTGCACCATCCCTTCCTAAGGGGCTCGAAATTTTTTTAGAAGGAGAAATAACTTCTGTACCTTACATTAAAATGACCCTGGAAATCTTGCAGCGGGCTGGAATTAAAGGAGTTTTTGAAGGAAATACTATTAAAATCGAACCGACCCTTGCTTTGCAAAAACAAACCCTGGCGGTAGAGTCAGACTGGAGTTCCGCTTCTTATTATTATAGCCTGGCAGCGATAAGTGAATCAGCTGATCTTAAACTCAGTACTTATAGGAAAACCAGTTTACAGGGAGATTCCTGTCTTGCCAATATATATAAGCAGTTTGGGGTCCATACCAGATTTGAAAAAGATCATATTATTTTAGAAAAACACGTGGCTCCCAAACCGAAACATATTGAAGAAAATCTACAAAATTCTCCCGATATCGCTCAAACCATAGCAGTTACCTGTTTAGCTCTTAACGTTCCCTGTCGTTTAACCGGTTTGCATACCTTGAAAATTAAGGAAACCGACAGGCTTGAGGCATTAAAAACAGAAATTGAAAAATTCGGAAGTAAAGTAAAAGTTACCCATAATAGCCTGGAACTATTTCCACAGCAGGAATTCTCAGAGCAGGTCTCTGTAGCAACCTATAATGATCACCGGATGGCAATGGCCTTTGCTCCCCTTGGATTAAAAATTCCATTTAAAATTGAAGATGCCGAAGTAGTATCAAAATCTTACCCGGGTTTCTGGGAAGATTTAGAAAAACTCAATTTCAATATTGAAAAAACTTCTATTTAAAAGCTTTTTTCAAATAAACCGTTAAATACTTGACAACCCCTATCTTGAGATTGTATATTTGCCGCTTCTAAAAATGCAACTATGGGAATGAAACTTTCACACTTCAATTTTGAACTTCCAGATGAACTTTTGGCGGAATACCCTTCAGAGAATAGGGATGAAGCAAGGCTAATGGTTTTAAACAGGAAAGAACAAACAATTGAACATAAACAATTTAAAGATATCCTTGATTATTTCGAGCCTGAAGATGTTATGGTATTAAACAATACCAAAGTATTTCCGGCGCGTTTATTTGGTAATAAGGAAAAAACAGGTGCTAGAATCGAAGTTTTTCTTTTAAGGGAATTGAATCCGGAAACCAAACTTTGGGATGTTCTTGTTGATCCTGCCAGAAAAATTAGAATCGGTAATAAACTTTATTTTGGTGATGACGAAAGTTTAGTTGCTGAAGTTATAGATAATACTACTTCTCGTGGAAGGACGCTTCGTTTCCTTTATGACGGTTCTTATGAAGATTTCAGGAAAAAGCTGAAAGAACTTGGGGAGACTCCACTTCCTAAATATATCAAACGTGATGTTGAACCTGAGGACCAGGAACGCTATCAAACAATATATGCGAAAGAAGAAGGAGCTGTAGCGGCACCTACTGCAGGACTTCACTTTTCTAAACACCTTTTAAAGCGTTTGGAGATTAAAGGGATTGATTTCGCGGAAGTAACTTTGCATGTAGGATTGGGTACTTTTAGTCCTGTTGAGGTAGAAGACCTTAGTAAGCATAAAATGGATAGTGAAGAAGCTTTTATTGAAAGAAAAGCGACACAAACCATTAATAAAGCCAAACTTGAAAACAGACGCGTTTGTGCGGTAGGTACTACTGTTATGCGTGTGCTTGAAAGCGCGGTTTCTTCAAATCATACTTTAAATGAGTTTGGTGGGTGGACCAATAAGTTTATTTTCCCTCCTTACGATTTTAGTATTGCGAATTGTATGATTACAAATTTCCATACCCCAAAATCTACGCTTCTAATGATGATCTCGGCCTTTGCAGGACATGATTTTATGAAGCGCGCTTATGAGGAAGCGGTAAAAGAAAAATATCGTTTTTATACTTATGGAGATGCGATGTTGATCATTTAATTCCAAAATATTTAATTTATAAAAGCCACAGGTTATTGAAAAAGTAAGTTGTGGCTTTTTTTGATTCTGCTTAATCCCAGAAATTAAAACACTTAGCTTCTGCTTAACTTAAAAATCCTTTAATTCTTCATACTTTTGCAGCGTGAAAAATAAGAAGAAAGACATACGGGCGCTTACTAAAAACCAACTTCAGGAATTTTTTGTAGCCAATGGCGATAAATCCTTCCGCGGAAGCCAGGTATATGAATGGCTTTGGAATAAAGGTGCACATAGTTTTGAAGCGATGACCAATATTTCTAAATCTACCCGTGAAATGTTGGACGAGAATTTTGTCATAAACCATATTCGTGTAGACAAAATGCAACGCAGTAGCGATGGGACGATTAAAAATGCAGTAAAACTGCACGATCAGCTTACGGTAGAATCCGTTTTAATTCCTACAGCTACCAGAACTACGGCCTGTGTTTCCTCCCAGGTAGGTTGCAGTCTGGATTGCCAGTTTTGTGCCACGGCACGTTTAAAAAGAATGCGAAACCTGAATCCTGATGAAATCTACGATCAGGTAGTTGCCATAGATAATGAAAGCAGACTGTATTTTGACAGACCGCTAAGCAATATTGTTTTTATGGGTATGGGAGAGCCGCTTATGAATTATAACAATGTCATGAAAGCGGTAGAAAAGATAACATCACCCGAAGGTTTAGGAATGTCTCCAAAACGAATTACTATTTCTACTTCCGGGGTGCCAAAAATGATCAAGAAACTAGCCGATGACCAAACCAAGATAAAACTCGCTGTTTCACTCCACGCCGCAACCGATGAGATCCGCACACAGATAATGCCTTTTAACGAAACTTTTACGTTAGCTGATCTTCGTGAAGCTTTGGAGTATTGGTATTCTAAAACGAAAAGCCGGATCACATATGAATATATCGTTTGGAAGGATATTAATGACACCCGAAAAGATGCTGAAGCTCTGGTGCGTTTTTGCAATTATGTGCCGTGTAAAGTTAATTTAATAGAATATAATCCTATAGATGATGGCAATTTCCAACAAGCTTCTTCTAAGGCTACAGATATGTACCAGCAAATTTTGGAGCGAAACGGTATTACAGTTACCGTAAGACGTTCTCGTGGAAAAGATATCGATGCAGCCTGTGGACAGTTGGCTAATAAATCCGCCTAATCTGTCGTTAAGTGTATTCACCTTGGTATGCCTTTAATTATCGGCCGTTTATCCGCCTTGGAGAAAGGTCTCTGGATTCTTTATTTTGAAAGAAAACCACCGCTTAATATTGTTTATAAATAATTATCTTTGGTGGCTTAATGAAAGTAATTTCCCAAATAAAACTTCCGGTTGAGAAAGAAATGGAGCTTTTTGAAAAAAAGTTCCTTGAGGCCATGTCTTCAAAAGTTGCCCTACTCAATAGGATCACCCATTATATAGTAAATCGTAAAGGAAAGCAGATGCGACCTATGTTCGTTTTCCTGGTGGCTAAGATGGTTTCAGAAGGAAGTGTAAACGAGCGTACTTATCGAGGGGCTTCCGTTATAGAGCTTATTCATACGGCTACCCTGGTTCATGATGATGTGGTCGACGATTCTAATCGCCGTCGCGGGTTTTTCTCCATAAATGCTTTATGGAAGAACAAAATAGCGGTTCTGGTAGGCGATTATTTACTTTCCAAAGGTTTACTGCTTTCAATTGACAATAATGATTTTGATCTGCTTAAAATAATTTCAGTAGCCGTCAGGGAAATGAGTGAAGGAGAACTGTTACAAATTGAAAAGGCCAGGCGTTTAGATATTACAGAAGCCGTTTATTACGATATAATCCGGCAAAAAACCGCTACACTAATCGCGGCATGCTGTAGCCTGGGCGCTGCTTCGGTGAGACCAGATTCGGATGCTATTCCAAAAATGCGCCGATTTGGTGAATTAATAGGGATGGCATTTCAGATTAAAGATGATCTTTTTGATTATGGAGATGAACAAATAGGAAAACCAACAGGTATTGATATTAAAGAGCAAAAGATGACTTTGCCCCTTATCTACGCTTTAAATAATTCGTCCGAAAAAGAAAAGAACTGGGTAATTAATTCTGTCAAGAATCATAATAAAGATAAAAAGCGGGTAAAGGAGGTGATTAGTTTTGTGAAGAAAAAAGGAGGACTTGATTATGCGATAAAACGCATGGAAGAATTTCAGCAGGAAGCTATGTTGATCCTAGAAGATTATCCGGCTTCGTCTTATCGGGAGTCCCTTGAACTTATGGTAAACTATGTTATTGAACGAAAAAAATAAGGCTCATTTAATGGTTCATTTATACAACAACTTAATACCCTTTTAAGTAGAAAATTGACTTTTAAAATAATTCACAAAAAAGCCTTATATATTTTATAAGAAAAGAGATGAATTAGATGTCGTTATTGTGAATTTCCTCATCAATTTCATCTTCTATTTTTTCTGCACCTTCTTCAATTTTTCTGGCGCCCTCTTTTACTTTTTCCCCGGCCTTATTTACACCATCTTCGATATCTTCACCAATGGCCTCTACAGCATCCTCTGTTTTTTCCTGGGTAGTCTCCCGGCATGAATATAAACTCAATGTAAAAACAGCAACTGAAATAAATACTAATTTTCTCATGGTAATTTGATTTATGTTAAACTAAAAAAAGCCACTTTCGGTGACGAAAGCGGCTCTTAAATTTCTAAAAAGTAAACGATTAGATATTTTCGTCTTCGTTTACTTCCTCTTCCATTTCTTGCTCTACTTCTTCAGCTCCAGCCTCTATTTCATTTCCAACTTCTTCAATTTCATTTCCTGCTTCTTCAGCAGCATTTTCTACATCTTCACCAGCAGACTCGATTGCGTCTTCTGTTTTTTCTTCAGTAGTTTCTCTACATGAGTAGATTGAAAGGGACATTGTTGCAACAGCAAAAAGTAAAAATAATTTTTTCATTTTAGAATTTGTTTAATTAGTTGAAGCAGCAAATTTAAACTATTTTTTAATTAGACAAGGAATTCTTTTCAATCAAATATTTCCAATATCTTTTAGGCACATGTTGGTTGTGAAGCCTAGTGTTTATGCGGGATTTAATTGTTGTAGCTTTAAAATAATTCTGCCATAATTTCTGATATTCTAATTCAGTATTACCAAAAAAATTCTTGTTTTCAGCTGGCACATCCTTCTTTTCAGAAAAATCAATACAAATAACCTTCGTTTTTTGTAAATCGTAATATAGCCCAAATTTTCTTCTGGTATCATAGATTATCCATTGTTGATCACTATACCGGGAAGTAAAATGTTTTTTTATAAGAGGGAGTACATTAAAATCCGGTTCTATCGTAGCGAAATAGATGTTATCTTTTGTGAGTTGAAATCTAACAAAGGCCTCCATTCTGTGTTTTTCTCGACCTACTTTTTTGGCAGTCTGAGAAATTTGTAAAACATTCAAATTAGCAAAATCTCCATGGATGCATTTTTTATGTTGGAAAGTATGCTGAAAATATTTTAAAATCTCTAATTCAATTCCTGGATTTTCACTTAAATAGGCATAATAAACAGCCTTTAAGCTTTTATTGGAAACATACCTTTTAAAAGCTTTCCAAACTCTTTGTGCTTTTGATGTATCGGTTATTACTTCCCGGCTTTCGCTAAATAAATCTCCATTTTTTATATCTGGAGGATTTATGGATGTAATCTTTAATTTCTCCTCATAGTTTGTGAAGATGCATGTGAGTAAGCCATTAAAGGTACCGTCGTAGTTTAGGGAAGTGGTAGGGAGCATCTAAAAGAGGCTTAATTGGCTGGTATACTCTTTTCTGAACTTACCAACTGAATTCCGAAGAATTAAAGATTTTATTTTCCCCGAGTCCAGGTCTGATGATTCCCAACCGCGGGAATCACAGATTATAAAATATCGGGCGCGGTTAAATGCTACACCAATTGCTTTTAGATGACCATAATTTAATTTTCTGTACTTTCTTGCATCTAAAATCTTACTTACCGATTTTAGTCCAACTCCGGGGATTCTCATTAATATTTCTTTTTCAGCGCGATTAATATCTATCGGAAAATGCTGCGGATTTCTCAATGCCCAGCTTAATTTTGGATCTACTTCAATATCGAGGTTTGGAAACTCCTGGTTTAATAATTCTTCCACTTTAAATCCATAAAAGCGCATCAGCCAATCTGTTTGGTAAAGTCGGTTTTCTCTTAACAAAGGAACTTGAGAGCCCATAGAAGGCAGACGCGGGTCACTGCGTATCGGGACATAGCCTGAATAATAAACACGCTTCATATTATAATTTTTATAATAATGGTTTGCGGATAACATTACCTCCCGGTCACTTTCTCCTGTTGCACCTACTATCATTTGTGTGCTTTGACCTGCTGGAGCGTAAATTGGAGTGCTTTTAATTATTTTTTTTTCAGACTTATATTGTATGATTTCATTTTTTACTTTCTCCATGGGTTTTATAAAATCGGAATGATCTTTTTCTGGAGCCAATTTCTTTAGGCCGGAAATGGTGGGGATTTCAATATTTACGCTTAATCTATCTGCATAAAGTCCCGCTTCGCGCATCAGCTCATCACTTGTCCCAGGTATGGATTTCAAATGGATATAACCGTTAAAATTCTCCTCCAGGCGTAGTTTCTTAGCGACTTGGATAAGACGTTCCATTGTGAAATCGGGATCTTTAAAAATGCCCGAACTTAAGAATAAGCCTTCAATGTAATTTCTTCGATAAAAATTGATTGTAAGATCTACAACTTCCTGAACTTTAAAAGCAGCTCGTTGAATATCATTGCTGCGTCGGGTTACACAATAGGCACAATCGAATATACAATGATTGGTAAGTAGAATTTTCAGTAAAGAAACACAACGGCCATCCTCCGTGTAAGAATGGCAGATTCCCATACCATCAGAATTTCCCAGGCCCTTATTTTTATTAGAGCGTTTACTACCGCTACTGGAACAGGAGACATCATATTTTGCCGCATCAGCGAGAATTTCAAGTTTTTCCTTAATTCGATCAAACATCATAGTTTGGAGGTTTGGATCAAAAATAGGAAAAAATCCAATTAATAGGAAATATTACAAGAGAGTAAATTATAATTATCGGACCTGCGTAAAATATGTTGGGAGATATTCCAATATTTTTTATTCTTCCCTAAAATGGGGGTAATGAGCAGGATCTTCCCCGGCTAGTCTCGCAAAATTTCGATAAGCCTGCTCAACTTGGGCTTCAGGAGTAGTGTTGAATTCTGCCTTAGTAACATTATATTTTTGCTGTAATGAATCCAGACTGGCATGCAGTTGCTTTCTCACCCCGGCATATTCTGGATGGTTGTAAATGTTGGTCATTTCCTTAGGATCTTTTTTCAGGTCATACATTTCCCAAACATCTATGTCATCATAAAAGTGAATTAATTTAAAACGGTCGGTCCTAATTCCATAATGACGTTTTACCATATGGAAGGCTGGAAAATCATAATAATGATAATAAATAGCATTTCTGAAATCATCATCTGAAATGGAGTTATTAATCAAGGGTCTTAAAGATTTCCCCTGCATATCTTCTGGAATATTAGCTCCTGCAAAATCAAGAAAGGTTGGTGCGAAATCTAGGTTTTGAGTAAGCGCATTAATTTGGCTCCCTGCTTCTATTTCACCAGGAAATTGCATAAGCAATGGCATGGCTAAGGATTCTTCATACATAAAGCGCTTATCAAAAAAACCTTTTTCACCCAGATAGAACCCCTGATCTGTGGTATAAACAATTAAAGTGTTTTCATCTAATCCAGTTTCTTCCAGATAATCTAATATTTTACCTACTCCTTCATCTACTGAGGCCACAGTGGCAAGATAATCCCTCAAATACCGCTGACCTTTCCACTCTGCCAGTGCTCTGCCAGATAAATCAGCCTCATGAAAAGCATCATTTTTAGGCCGGTAGGCTTTGTCCCAGGCCTCGCGCTGTTCTTTGGTCATTCTTCTAAAATCATTTTTCCACGGATTATGCCTTAGAGAATCACTGCCTTTAGCTACCGTCATTTTTAAGTCGTGACCTTCATACATATCTTCATAAATAGTTTGCAATTGCTGTTGTGCAGCTATTTGCCCTTTATGATCTGAGAAATAGCTATCGGGTAAGGGAAATTTAATGGAATCATATTTATTAATGTGTCTAAGTGCCGGCATCCAATTTCTGTGTGGTGCTTTATGTTGCACCATAAGCATAAAAGGTTTTTCTGTGGATCTTTTGTTTTTGAGCCAGTCTAATCCCATTTCTGTAATTATATCTGTAGCATAACCTTCAATTCTTGTAGTATCCTTACCATTGATGAAATCTGGATTATAATAATTCCCCTGGTCTTCCAAAATATGCCAGTAGTCAAATCCTTTTGGTGTTCCATGCAAGTGCCATTTTCCAATCAAAGCCGTTTGGTATCCTACCTTCTTAAGATATTTTGGTAAGGTAGGTTGAGACCCGTCGAAGGTTTCACCATTCATTCTAAAGCCATTTATGTGGCTGTGTTTACCTGTTAAAATTACTGCCCGGCTGGGACCGCAAATAGAATTGGTGCAGAAATTATTATTGAATTTCACACCATTTTTTGCGATCCGATCAATATTAGGAGTAGGAGCCAGCATACTCACTGGGTGGCCATAGGCGCTAATGGCCTGCGCCGCATGATCATCAGTCATAATGAAAATAATATTGGGACTTTTATGTTGATCTAGATTTTCTTTTTTGACATTTTCCTTATCTCCACAGGATGCTAGGTTAAAAATCCCAAAAATCAAGGTCAGGATAATAAGAAGTGGTTTTTCAGAAATCATAAGGGTTTGGTTTAGTAATTGAGAAAGGCAAAGTACAAAAATTATGTATTTTTGTATTAAATTATACCTATACAAAAACTGCTCAAATGTAATTTATGGAGTTTCCAAAAATAAAAATTATTGCTATCCTTCTCTTTGTTTTTCAGGTTAATGGCTTGAGATCACAACAACTTAACCCACCCATTCATAATTATTCTTCTACAACTTATAATGCCGCGAGTCAGAACTGGGATATTGATGTAGATAATGAAGGGGTTATTTATGCCGCAAACAATCAGGGGCTACTGGTTTTTGACGGTCAATCCTGGGAATTATTTCCCTTACCAAACGGTAGCATTATACGTTCAGTTTTTGTGGAGGGAGATAGAATATATACGGGTTCATACAAAGAATTTGGTTTTTGGAAAAGAGATGTAACAGGAGAGTTAGTATATACTTCCCTAATACCTAAGCTAGGTAAACATGCGATGCAGAGTGAAGAATTCTGGGAGATTCTGTCATTTAAAGGTGACATTTATTTCAGGTCTTTTGGAGCTATTTATAAATATGATCATAAGGTAATCCAGCCCGTTCAAAATGTGGTAAGTAATAAAATGATGGTCTATAAGGACAGGTTGTTACTAGCCGTGAGAAAGGAAGGCTTACATTTCTTAGATGAGAACAACGAATTGCAAAAGTTGCCAAACCAGAATGCTTTGAATGGAAAAATAATTATTGATATGGCAATACAGGGGGAGGATTTATTGATTGGTACCAGGGAGCAGCTTTTTAAGTATAATGATGAATTAAGTGTTTTAAATAATGATTCTCAATTACTGGAGGAGTTAAAACGATCGGAGCTTAATCATATAATGGCATTAGATCATAAGAGGTTATTATTGGGAACTGTGAAAAATGGAGTGATTAATTATGACAGAAGGAATAATAACTACACCATATTTAATAGAAATAATGGACTTCAGAACAATACCGTTTTAGGATTTGTGGAGAAATATGGAAACATTTGGTTAAGCCTGGATAATGGGATAGATCGTATAGAGCTGGATTCGCCAATTAAATTCTATACGGATGATACCGGGGAATTGGGCGCGGTATACGACCTTGCTTTTTATAAAAATAAGATGTTTCTGGCCAGTAATACCGGAGTTTATACTTTTAAGGATAATCGTCTGGAAATTATTGATGGTGCTGAAGGACATACCTGGAACCTGGAGATTTTAAATGATACTTTGTATGTAAACCATAATAAGGGGACGTATTTTGTAAAAGCAGATCAATTGGAACCAGTAGAAACCACCACCGGGAGTTTTAAAATCAGTGAGATCCCTTCGGTTAGTCATCAGTACCTGATTAGCAGTTATACAGGTATTAGAAATTATAGTCCAAATAGAGATAGCATTTATGAGTTGGATAGTTTAAACTTTCCTGTTAAAAATATTGTTTTTGAAAATGAAAGTACGCTTTGGGCAGCACATCCTTATGAAGGCCTTTTCAGGGCTGGATTCAAGGATAAATTTAAGGAAAGCACCTTTGTAGAAAAGATTGATATACCAGATGGCGGCAATAGTATAAATACCGATATCTTTAAAATCAATAATCAATTGGCTATTTTCAATGGAGACCATTGGTTTAAGTACAATTCTTTTAAAGATTCTTTGCAGGTATTCGAGGAATTGAAACCTTTTCGGAAACATAAAATGTTACTCAAAGATGGCAACTCCTATTGGTTTAGTAATACAAGCAATAACTCCCTTAAATACACCGATTTTGATAGTAAAAATATCATAGTAGCACCCGGTTCTTTGAATAATAGATTGGTAAAGAACTATGAGAAAATTGTAAAAAATCGGGACTCGCTATATTATGTGGCCCTTAATGATGGTTTTGCGAGAATAAACCTTAATAAGTTTATAAAAAATATTGACCAGGTTTATGTGAGTAAACCTAGGGTAAAAGGATTTTCAGATATGGAAAGACGGTATGATTTAAGCAGGACACCGGTAATACCCTATAAGAGTTCCAGAGATTTAAATATTTATACATCGTTTCCGGTTTCGGAAGCAATGGAACTACGTTATCGTCTTAAAGGAGAAGACACCTTGAGTGGAGAGGTTAAAAATGGGGTAATTAACCTTCAAAATCTTAATCACGGAGAATATGAATTAGAACTGCTTGCCATCGGTCCACAGGCCCAGATTGCCCAGAAGAGCAACTTTGATTTTACGATTAGACCACCCTGGTATTTATCAAGCTTAATGAAGTTGGTATATATCCTAATTATTCTTTCACTTATTGTTTTGGTTTATTGGTTTAATCAATTAAAATTAAAAAAACATCAATTATTGCTGGAAGAGAAGTTTGAAAAGGAGCATCAAGAAAGACTTAATAATCTTGAAAAAGAGCGTTTGATGAATCAAATTAATTTAAAACGAAAGGAATTGGCAAATACCACGATGGTAGCTGCGAAAAAAAATGAAATGCTAATGGAGATTCAACACGAATTGAATAAGGACAAAAATAATTTCTCCAATCAATTCAGAATGAAACATATTTTAAACAAGATTAACAGAGCCATCAAAAATAAGGATGAATGGAAGGTTTTTGAAACTAACTTCAATGAGCTACACGAAGATTTTTTTAAGGATATCTTAGAGAGTTACCCAAAACTTACCAGTAAAGATTTAAAGCTTTGTTCCTACCTGAAAATGAACCTGACTTCAAAAGAAATTGCTCCATTGATGGGAATTTCGGTACGCGGGGTGGAGGTGCATCGGTACCGATTAAGGAAGAAAATGGATCTGGACAAGAAAGATAATTTGACAAATTTTTTAATTAAAAATTTCTAGGTTATCAATTATAGGTGGCTAAATTTAACAAAAAACTAATACATCATTACTACGTCATAGAATTAAATCCGTGTTAAATATTTACTTCAAAAATGTTTTAAACACCTGATAAACAAATATATAAAACCTTATTTTAAATGATGTAGCAGTAGTGTACTATATCGTTTGCGTAAAACAGCGCCATGGTTGTATCTTTCTGTTAAAATTCAGTAAAAATTCAACCGTATGAAATTAAAATTATTATTCATTTGTATGGTCCTATTATCCGGTTTTGGGTTCGCTCAGGAAACCAAAACAGTTTCAGGGATAATAACGGATCAAAATGCAATGCCTTTACCTGGAGCCGAGGTTAAGGTAATTGGCAAAGAGATTTTCGATGTTACCGATTTTGACGGAAACTTCACCTTAGAAGGTGTTGAAACTGGTGATGCCGTAAGAGTGACTTATTTGGGATTTGTACCTCAAGAATTTACAGTCACTCAAACTAATGAATATTCTATTGCATTGGAAGAGGACGCCGATCAATTGGATGAGGTTGTCGTGGTAGGTTATGGTACCCAGAAGAAAAGAGATTTAACCGGAGCCATTAGTGTTATAGATTCCGAAGAAATTGAAAAAACACCATCATCAAATGTTATGCAGTCACTTCAGGGTAAAGTTTCAGGGGTGCAGATTGTCAATTCCGGTTCTCCAGGAGATTCTCCTACCGTTAGAATTAGAGGACTTGGCACCTATGGAGATGCCACTAGTGTCTTATATGTAGTAGACGGTACTCTTTATGATAATATTGATTTCCTGAATTCAAAGGATATAGCGTCCATAAATGTATTAAAGGATGCATCATCTTCCGCTATTTATGGTGTTAGAGCGGCTAATGGGGTTGTGATTATTGAAACTAAATCAGGTAGAAAAAATCAAAAACCTCAATTTGAGTATGATGGATATACTGGTTTTCAAAGAGCACAGAATGTAGTTAAACTGGCTAATACAGAACAGTTTGCTACTATGGCCAGAGAGTCTGGTTCTGCTGCAGAGATACAATTTATTGAGAATGCTATCCAGCGTTATGGGCGTAGCCGAATAAATCCAAATGTGCCGGCAGTTAATACTGATTGGTATAAAGAGATACTTAGACAAGGTATCATCCAAAACCATAGTTTATCGGTTTCAGGTGGTGGCGAAAGTGTAGTTTATGCCTTGGGAGCAAACTATACCGGTCAGGAGGGGATATTAGATATGGAGAATAGCTATGAGCGTTTCAATATTCGTTCTAAGGTCGATGTTGATATTTCCGATCGTTTAAAAATGGGCGTCAATTCTATATTTAGTAATGCTATTAAATATGCTCCTGAAAACGGAGCCTGGTTTAGAGCTTATTTTGCCGTTCCTACAATGCCGGTATTTGATGAGCTCAATACCGAGGCTTCACCAATAAGATATTCCAATGCTCAGCTTCTTGGGTACAGAGGTACACAAAATCCGTTTCAGGATCTTTCTTATAATGAGAATAGGATTAAAATTAGAAAATTGCTGACTTCTATGTTCCTTCAGTTTGATATTATAGAGGATAAATTGGATATTAAAACTACTTATAGCCATAATTTTACTGCTTTAGAGGAAAGGAATGTAAATCTTCCTTATACTTTAGGCAATAACTTTGAACGCAGATCCAGTATAAGAAGAGCAAATAATAATTATTCCAACCAGTATTGGGATAACGTTCTTACCTATAACGATAATTTTGGCGATCATGACCTGACTTTAATGGCGGGTACTTCTTTTAGGGATGAAGCTAGTAACACTTTTTCTGCCACTGGATTTGATATTACCGGTATTGGCCTTGAAACAAGTTGGTATCTTGATTTTGCAGATCCAGATTCCTTTAATAGTAATGTAAGCGAAGTTGGTAGAAGGTTTTACGGCTTATCATATTTTGGTAGAGTAGCTTACAATTTTAAAGATAAATATTTGCTATATGGTACGTTCAGAGCTGATGGATCTTCTAAATTTACTCTAGATCCTTGGGGGTATTTTCCTTCTCTTGGTTTAGGATGGGTGGTTTCTGAAGAAGAATTCCTGAGAGATAATGAAGTCCTGGATTTCTTTAAGCTAAGAGCCAGCTGGGGTAAACTAGGTAATGATAATGTTGCAGCAAGTGCCGGTTCTAATACCATAGAGGTTGTCACTACCCCAATAGGTGACGAGCCTCGTACAGGTTTAACTTCTACTAGTGTATTTTCTAATAACACTTGGGAAGTTATAGAAGAGTATAACTTTGGTCTAAATATTGAAGCATTTGATAATAGATTGTCTGTGGATGCCGACTATTATATTCGTGACACCCATGATGCAATTCTACCAGTATATATACCCATCGTTAACCGCAGTGTAGACAGAAACTCCGGAGTAATTAGAAATGAAGGTCTGGAACTTGTTGCCAATTGGAGTCAGCAAATTTCTGAAGATTTTACATTTAGGATAGGAGCAAACTTTACTACACTTAAAAACGAAACTCTTGAAATTGAAGATGAACGTGGATACATTGATTCCGGCTCAGCTGAATTTAGACAGCGAACAACCATTGGAGGTCCGCTTCTAGGATTTTTCGGATATGAAAGAATTGGAGTTTATCAAAATCAGGAACAGATTGAAGCTGATCCGGTTGCAGTGGCCAATGGCCTTGTTCCTGGAGATTTAATTTACCGGGACCAGAACGGGGATGGAGTAATAGATGATGCCGATAGGGTGATTCTGGGATCTTTCCTTCCTAAATATACTTTTGGTGGGAATATTGGATTCTCCTATAAAGCTTTTGATTTCTCACTGGACTTTTACGGTCAGGCTGGTAACAAGATCTTAAATAGAAAAAGAGGAGAAATTATTTTTACCCAGGACACCAATATGGATGCTGATCTTGCTATAAATAGATGGCATGGCGAGGGTACTAGTAATACTTACCCTTCTTCAGCAGGATTGCGTAAAGCCTGGAACCAGAGATTGAGTAATTTCTGGGTAGAAGATGGAGATTTTTTCCGAATTCAGAATATTCAAGTAGCTTATAATTTAGAAGCCAAAGGAATTCCAAATACACGAATTTATCTCACTGCTGAGAAACCATTTTCATTTTTTGACTACAATGGTTTCAATCCTGAAGTAGCAGATGGCGTGGATAGACAAACATATCCTGTTCCTGCAATTTACACCATGGGTGTTAATATAAAATTCTAAAATTGTTATTATGAAAAAATATAGTTTAATAAAATTTCTTCTTTTGTGCCTTGTTTTTGGCTTTGGAGTAAGCTCGTGTAGTGAGAAACTAGATGTGCGGGAGGGCCAGTTAAATACCGGTGATCTTGATTATACCGATGCCAGTAATATGATACAACCCCTAATTGGTGCTTATTACGAATTTGCCACCAGAGGATGGGAGGAACCACTTTTACTTGGTGTAAGAGGTGATGATGTAAATGCAGGTGGATTGGGAGATCAACAACCATTTGCCGATACCGATAGGTATGATTATGAAAAGAATTATTGGATGTATAATTCTCTTTGGAATGTGCATTACAATGATATTATTAATATGAACACAGCAATTCTGCAACTTGAAAACTTTAAAGAGTATGCAGATGAAGAGGGTATAGCAAGAGCGGATCAATATATCGCTGAAATTAAAGTATTGCGAGCTTATCTGCATTTTAATCTGGCAAGAGTTTGGGAAGATGTTTTTATAATAACTTCCAATCAGCCAGAAGAAGAGCTTGAGCTAGGTGTGTCATCTAAAGCGGATGTTATGCAGTTTATTTCCGATGAAATGGATATGGCAATTGAAAACCTGCCAGATATGCGTCCAAACGAACGTACTGATATTCGTGGTGGAGTGACAAAGTATACAGCCTACGCGCTTAAGGCTCTGGCTCATCAGGAGCTGGAAAATTACCAGGAAGTAGCAGATGCGGCAGGGGCAATTATAAGTTCAGGTAAATTTTCCCTTTATCCGGATTTTTATCAGTTGTTTAAAAAACCAGGAGAACTAAGTAACGAGAGCTTACTGGAAATCCAGTATTCTGATTATGGTACGGAAGCAGGAGATGAATTGTATCATCTATACGCTCCTTTTGGTCCGCAAAACTGGACACCCGTTCGTGAAAATGCGCAAAGTGGTTGGGGATTCTATGAACCTAGTGAAAAATTCATAAAATTTATGTTAGACCGTGATGAGGAAACCAGATTGGTGACAAGTGTACTATTTACCGACAGGGGTATTGCCGACCTCCAGGCAGATGGATATACAGATTTACCAGCATTTGTGTCAAATGTGACCCCTTCTGGCGATATTATTAATGATTATGCCCGTGCAAGATTCGCAAGCGGTAAACATTACCTGCCCTCCATCCAGCTTACCGATGGAAGAAATGACTACAGTGCAGGAAAGAACCTGATTGTTATCCGATATGCTGAAATTCTTCTGATGTATGCCGAGGCTATTACCCTGGGTGCTAGCGCACCAAGCATTTCAGCAGATGAAGCTGTAAATATAGTAAGAGACCGTGCCGATATGCAGCCATTAAGCGGTGTGACGCATCAACAGGTTTTGGACGAGAAATTCGCTGAATTATCTATGGAATTGGGGATTAGATATTATGATATGATTCGTCACGATAAATACGGGGAATTAAGTTATGACGGTAGAGAATTCTCAGCCGATGATGAATACCTGCCCTATCCACAGGCACAATTAGATGCATTACCTATTGAGGCAACTGCGGTAGATAGAGATACTCCAACAAACGAGATTTTGCGACAATTAAACTAAAAAATAATGAAAAAAATTAATAAATATTTTGTGGGTCTGTTTTCATTTATTCTACTATTAACCGCATGTGAATATGAAGGCATAGATCCACTTACAAAGGTAGATCCGGGTGCCGATGCGGGTAGTCCAGAAGTAACAATTAACTATCCTAATGAAGGTACGGCTATCCAAGTTCCTGAAGCCGTGGCTTCAATTGATATCCGGTTTAAGGTAGTCGATGATATAGAGGTCGATATGATTGAAGTTTTGGTAAACGGGAACCAGATTGCCACGTTTAATGAATTTCTTGACTATCGAATAGTAAATGAGGAGGTTAGTTTTGATAATGTGACCAATGGTGAACACACCCTTACTATTAAAGCTACAGATATTGCAGGGAACGTTACTACTAAAACTGTAAATTTCAGTAAAGAACCTCCCTATACTCCAAAATACGCAGGGGAATTCTTTTTTATGCCCATGGATGCAGATTTTACCGAACTGGTAAACATTTATATGGCAGAGGTAACCGGAAGCCCGATAATTTCTAGTGATTCCTATTTAGGGACTGGAAGTTATGAAGGTGTAGCTGAATCTTATATAGATGTACCACTTGACCAGGAAAATCTTGGAGATGAATTCACCGGTGCTTTCTGGTATAAGGTAAGTGCAGAGGCAGACCGTGCAGGAATCTTAGTGGCCGGTGCAAATGAGGAACGTCAACAAGGTTTTCGATTGTTCAGGGAAGGATCAGCCGAGGAGCAAAGGCTAAAATTAAATGTCGGCACTGGAACAGCAGAAAGCTGGAACGACGGTGGAGTAATTGATGTTACCGAAGGGGAATGGGTTCATATTGCGTTTAGTATAACTCCAACAGAAACAGTACTTTATTTCAACGGAATGCCTGTTAATACCGGTGTAATGGCTGGTGCCATTGATTGGACAGGAGTGGAACAACTTACCGTAGGTGCTGGTGGAGAAACTTTTAGTTACTGGAATCATAATTCAGATATAGGTAGTAATATAGATGAACTTAGGCTCTTTAATACTGCTCTTAGCCAGGAGGAAATTCAGGAATTGATCGATGCCTCTTCAATTACACTTGATATGCCATTTGATGGAGCTTATAAAGATATGGTTTCCAATCGCGAAGTTACTGTAGTAGGATCTCCAGGGTTTGCAGGGGAAAGTGTAGAAGGAACCAATGCCTATGCAGGTGCTGAAAATTCTTACCTACTATTACCATCTGACGGACTTCTAAGCGAAGAATTCAGTGCTACTTTCTGGTACAACGTAAATGCTTCTCCAGATCGTGCAGGAATTATAGTTGTTGGTCCCCTGGATGAAGACAGTCCTGATGCTCAAAATAATAGAACAAGTGGTTTCCGTCTCTTTAGAGAGGGAAGTGCCGATGCACAAACCATTAAATTGAACGTAGGGAATGGAACTTCTGATAGCTGGAATGACGGTGGTGTTTTAGACGCAACTGCAGGGGAATGGGTTCACGTTGCCTTTACTATTTCTGATTCTGAGACCGTGATCTATTTTGATGGCGAACCTGTAAACACTGGAACTATTTCTGGAGGTATTGACTGGACAGGAACCGATATAGTTTCCATAATGTCTGGTGCACCGAGGTTTACCGAATGGGGTCATTTGGCCGATCAAAGTTATTTAGACAAGCTTCGTTTCTACAATAAGGCACTAACTCAGGAAGAGATACAGGCTGCAATGGCCCAATAGATTTCTTAAAATAATTCCGGCCTTAAAGGGGCCGGAATCTTTTTTGCCTCGCTAATATAATTTAAGCGAGATAGCTTTTAATTTTCTAATAAAAATTAGGAAATGACAATTTAATTCTCCCCAATAACGAAATCATAATGATTAGATACTTGTATTTTATAGGGTTAATGATGGTTTTCTCATCCTGTTCCAGTGATGAGGGGCCGGGATACCAGGAACCATATGATCCTGATTCAGAAATCGAAGAGGAAGAAAAATTAACTGACCAAGAACTACTGGAAAAAGTACAGCAGCAAACCTTTAAGTATTTCTGGGATTTTGCTGCGCCTAATTCAGGCTTAGCACTTGAGCGGTCCCAAGCAGATGCTTACGGGGGGCAGGGAAGAAATATTGTAGCAATAGGAGGTTCCGGTTTTGGTCTTGCTGCTTTTCCAGTTGCAGTTGAGCGCGGTTGGATAAGTAGATCAGATGCTGTAGCAAGGTTGGATAAAATCCTTGATTTCTTAGAAGAAGTACCAACCTATCACGGTGCTTTTTCGCACTGGTATCTAGATGATGTGGCTCAAACTCGTCCTTTCGGCAATATGGATGATGGGGGAGACCTGGTAGAAACTGCTTTCCTAATGCAGGGATTACTGATTAATCGACAGTATTTTTCTGAGCAAACAAATATAACAGCGCGAATTACGCAACTGTGGGAGGCTGTTGAGTGGGACTGGTATACACAGGAAGAAAACGTTTTGTACTGGCACTGGTCACCAACTTATAATTTTGAAAAAAACCTGAAAATTCAAGGCTGGAATGAATCTCTTATGGTGTATGTACTTGCTTCGGCATCGCCTACCTATCCTATTGAGCCCGAAGTCTATCACCAGGGTTGGGCATCCAATGGTAATATGGTGAATAATCGTCAGCATTATGGCTTAGATTTACCTCTGGGACCTGCATATGGAGGACCATTGTTTTTTGCACATTATTCATTTATAGGTCTGGATCCCCGAAATCTAAGTGATCAATATGCTAATTACTGGCAACAAAATACGGCTCATAGTCTTATTCATTATAATTATGCCATAGATAATCCCAAGAATTTTGAAGGTTATGGTGAGCACAGCTGGGGTTTTACGGCAAGTGATAGCTATGAAGGTTATGCGGCTCACAGTCCCGCGAATGATCTTGGAGTGATTACACCTACTGCAGCATTATCCTCTTTCCCATATACACCTGAGGAATCTATGAAGGCCCTTCGTTATTTCTATGAAGAAATTGGAGATAAACTTTGGGGACCTTATGGTTTCTATGATGCTTTTTCTGAAGAAGAGAACTGGGTAGCCGATGGATACCTGGCCATAGACCAGGGACCAATTATTTCTATGATAGAAAATCATAGAACTGGTTTAGTTTGGGATCTTTTTATGCAAGATGAAGAAATACAAGCCGGGCTAGATAAACTTGGATTTAAATATTAATTGAACTAGGGTGATGAAGATAAGTGGTGTTTTTTGGTTTTGTCTATTTTTCCCATTGATGCAATATGCCCAGGAAACTCAATACAACCACGTTTTTTTCGATAATAGTTTAATGGAAAAAAGTTGGTTTTATGGGGAAACTTCTTATACTTCCCCCTCTTATATTCTAAACATTCAAGGTAGGCTTCCAATAGCCTCTGAACTGGCTTTTACACCAGGCAATAGTCTTCAGTTAAATTATAGTTCAGCCCCTAAAGGCAGCTGGAAAGTAAACCTTATATATCCGGAATGGCGTGGGAAGGATTTTTTAAAAAAAGGCAACCTATTAAGTCTCTGGTTATATTTTCCTCAATCAATCTCCAAAGAAAAACTCCCTGAAATAGCCATTGGAAGGGGCCCGGAGCTTATCTCAAATTATATTCCCCTAGGTGAGTATATCACAGGTTATGCAGAAAAAAAATGGATACAGGTAAAAGTTCCCCTGGAAAGATTTAAGGGGTTTACCAATAGTAATGGTATCAGGATTGTGTCACTCAAACAATCACCTTTCGATATTGGTAAACATGAAATTTTAATAGACCAGGTGGAAATAATTAATGAAACAATTTCCACTAGAAAAATACCATCTCCGGAAATAAAAAGTGCAGAAGCTTATGAAAGACATGTAGATATAAATTGGTCTCTTGAGAGTATTGACGAAGTACGTTATGTTAAAATTTACCGTTCTGAGGACAACAAGAACTTCGTCGGTGTTGGGGTTCAAAGTCCAGATGAATTCTCTCGATATGCCGATTATACAGGGGTTCCTGGAAAAACCTACTTCTATAAGCTAAGCAGCCTTAGTTATGATTATGTTGAAACTTCACTGACCGAATCCGTCAAAGTGACCACCAGGGAAATGAGTGATAAGGAGCTGCTGGATATGGTTCAGAAAGCTAGTTTTCGTTACTACTGGGAGGGTGCAGAACCTAATAGTGGTTTAGCCCTTGAAAATATACCTGGAAGAAAGAATATGATTGCTACAGGAGCTTCAGGTTTTGGGATTATGGCTTTGATCGTAGGAACAGAAAGAGGCTTTATATCTAAAGAAGAATTTATTACGCGAATGGAAAAAATAGTTCGTTTTGTTGAAAATGGAGATCGATTTCATGGCGCATTACCACATTTTATGGATGGACCAACTGGCAGAGTGGAAGCATTTTTCGGGAAATATGATGATGGAGCTGATTTGGTTGAAACCTCTTTTTTCATTCAGGGGCTTTTAGCAGCCGAACAATATCTGTCAAAAAATAATCCGGAAGAAAGAAACCTAAGAGATAGAATTTCTGCTATTTGGAAAGATGTAGAATGGGATTGGTTTAAAAAGAAGCAAGATAGTCCATACCTATTCTGGCATTGGTCTCCAGAATATAAATGGCATATAAATCATAAGCTTATTGGGTGGAATGAAACTATGATAACTTATATCCTCGCAATAGCCTCTCCGACTCATGGTATTTCACCTGAAATGTATTACAGTGGTTGGGCAAGTCAGGATAGTATCGCAAAAAGTTACCGCGCTAATTGGGGGCAAACAGCAGAAGGTTCTATGTATACCAATAATACAAGTTATTTTGGAATCCCATTGGAGATAGGTGTAGGTGTGGGAGGTCCTCTGTTTTTTACCCATTACTCTTTTCTTGGGCTCAATCCAAAAAAAATGGAAGATAAATACACCAACTATTTCGAAAATAACAAGGCTATTGTTTCCATCAATTACAGGTATTGCTGTGAGAATCCCGGAGATTTTGAAGGTTATGGTAAGGAAAGCTGGGGTCTAACCGCAAGTGACGGCCCCTGGGGTTATAAAGCTCGAGAAGCAAAAGCTGAAATGGACGATGGTACCATCGCACCCACTGGTGCTATAGCTTCATTTCCCTATACCCCGGACAAATCAATGCAAGCTTTAAAACACTTTTACCGTGAATATGGTTCTTTTCTTTGGGGGGAATATGGTTTTAGGGATGCATTTAATTTATCAGAAGACTGGACTGCCGATATTTTTATGGGATTAAATCAGGCTCCAATGGTAGTGATGATAGAAAATTATAGAAGCGGTCTCATATGGGATCTGTTTATGAAGAATGAAAATGTCCATGAAGCACTTAGGGCAATAAGAAAAGTAGAAAATTAGTCTTTTACTATTATAATTAAACCGAAAACTAAATTATATATTCAATGACACACTTTAAATCAACCATCCTCTTACTCGCTTTGCTGTTTTGCATAGGTTGTAAAAATGAAGATAAAAGTGAAGCTAACAAAGAAACGAAAGGAACCCAAGCCCTTTCCAAAGAAGCCCTGCTAGATACTGTTCAGAAGCAAACACTAAAATATTTTTGGGAATATGCCGAACCTAATTCAGGAATGGCCCGGGAGCGTTATCATCCAGATGGGGTATATCCAAAGGATGATGCGCACGTGGTCACCACTGGAGGTACTGGTTTTGGATTAATGGCCATTGTAGCGGGGATGGAACGTGAGTTTATTCCCAGGGATTCAGCGATAGCTCGTTTAGATAAGATTGCCAATTTCTTAGATAAGGCTCCTAGATTTCACGGGGTTTGGCCACATTGGCTAAACGGCGAAACCGGAGATGTTCAGGCTTTTAGTGATAAAGATAATGGCGGAGATCTTGTTGAAACTTCCTTTCTAGCCCAGGGCTTTCTCGTAGTCCGTGAATATTTGAAAAATGGAAACGAAAGAGAAAAAGAAGTGGCGGCAAAATATGATAAATTATGGAAAGGTATCGAGTGGGAATGGTACACCAATAATAAAGACGGACTTTACTGGCACTGGTCACCGGATTACCAGTGGGAAATGGATTTTATGATCGAAGGTTATAATGAATGTTTGATTACTTATATTATGGCCGCTTCTTCTCCAGATCACGCAATTGAAGCTGATGCCTACCATGATGGCTGGGCTAGGAGCGGAAATATTGTGAGCGATAAAGAAGCCTACGGAATACCTCTGATCTTAAAACATAATACCTCCGGGGATAAAGCAGGCCCACTTTTTTGGGCGCACTATTCTTATTTAGGCTTGAATCCTAAGGGACTCGTAGATATATATGCAAATTACTGGGATTTGAACGTGAATCACACTAAAATAAATTATCAATACGCTCAGGAAAATCCCAATGATTTTGAAACCTATACTGAGAATTCCTGGGGCTTAACCGCCAGTTATACCCGTAATGAAGATGACGGTATTGGCTATGCGGCACATTCCCCGGATTCAGATCGCGGTGTGGTTTCTCCAACTGGCGCGATTAGTTCTATTCCGTATACCCCTGAGATTTCATTAGCTGCTATGCGATATTTCTTTGAAGAGCAGAATGACTTGCTATGGGGACCTGCAGGTTTTTACGATGCTTTTAGTCTTGAAGGTGAAGATTGGGTAGCTCCAAAATACCTGGCAATAGATCAGGGGCCTCAAGTTGTAATGATAGAAAATTATAGAAGTGGCCTTATTTGGGATTTATTTATGGGAGCACCTGAGGTGCAGAAGGGATTAGACAAATTGGGATTCAATATTTCTAATTAATTTATATGATTGAATTCTTTATATACTTCCGTAAAAATTGGAGCCTACAGCTAGTGCTTGTGGTATTTGCAGTTTCAAAAACTACTTCAGCACAGCAGCAAGCTTTTGAATTTGTGGTGCTTCCAGATACCCAAACGTATGTTGAAGAATATCCTGAAATTTATTTACACCAAATGCAATGGTTGGCCAACAATCAGGAAAGATTTTCCTTTGCCTTGCATGTCGGTGATATTACCCAAAATAATAGTGGGAAGGAGTGGGATATAGCTAAAAAAGGCTTCAATATCCTGCAGGGAAAAGTACCTTATTCTTTTGCACTTGGAAATCATGATATGGGCAGTAAAATCGGGAAATTTGCCGATACAAGAAATACTTCTTTAGCCAATGCTTTTTTTCCGTCTAATGATATCTCCAATCTTGTTGCATCTTTTCCGAAGGGTAAAATAGATAATCTACTGAGCGAATTTAAGATTGGAGAACAAAAATGGATGGTGCTTTCCCTAGAGTTTGGCCCGCGTAATAAAACTATTGCATGGGCTAACGACATGATTTCAAAATATCCTGATCATAATTTTATAGTGGTCACCCATGCTTACCTCTACGAGGACGGGTCACTTCACGATGGGGAAGACTGGTGGCTCCCCGAAAATTATGGTATTGGAAAGGATATTGGTAAGGAAGCTCCAAATAATGGCCGGCAACTTTGGGAGAAATTGATTAAGAAACACGAAAATATCAAAATGGTTTTTTCTGGCCATATTCTTAAATCTGGAGTCGGAACTTTAGTTAGTGAGGGAGAAAAGGGGAATAAAGTATACCAAATGCTCGCCAATTACCAAAAAGGAGTTGAAGGCACAAAAAAAGGAGGCAATGGTTTTCTAAGAATTATTAAAGTTGATCCTGAAAATCAAAAAATTGATGTAAAAACATATTCTCCCTGGCTAGATGAATTTAAAAAAGAACAGGATCATGACTTCACATTTGAAAACACTCATTTAAAATAGTAGCACTAAACCACAAAGGTTTTATATATCAAAAAATGAAAAAAAGATTTTTATACCTAGTAACATTATTTATCCTAATTATGTTGTTAATCCCGATAACAGTAGCGGCACAGGAACAACAGGCCTATAAAAAGGAGCAATTTATTAAAGATGGTGATACCTTAAATTACCGTATTCTATTTCCGAAGGATTTTTCTCAGGCTAAAAAATATCCCGTGGTTTTATTTCTGCATGGGGCGGGAGAAAGAGGAAACGATAATCAGTCCCAATTAACTCACGGGAGTGAATTATTTCTGAAGAATCAGGAGGATTTCCCTGCTATAGTTATTTTTCCGCAGGCGCCAAAAGATGATTACTGGGCCAAGGTTGAAGTGAATCGTGATACCATTCCTTTTCAGTTTGATTTTATGAATGATAAGCCTGCTACGAAATCTTTGCAACTTGTGATGGATTTAATGGAAAAAATGATTTCTAAGCCATATGTGAATGAAGACCGAATTTATCTTGGTGGACTCTCCATGGGTGGAATGGGCACCTTCGAACTCATTTATAAAAGACCTGGAATGTTCGCTGCAGCCTTTGCAATTTGTGGCGGTGCAAATCCCGAAATAGCTAAAGAATATCCACAAGGGTTCAATATTTGGCTATTTCATGGAAAAAAGGACGATGTAGTATTACCAAAGTATTCCGAGGCAATGGCTCGTGCCATTAATCACTATGGGGGAAATGCTAAACTTTCCCTTTACCCGGACGATAATCACAACAGCTGGGATTCGGCATTTGCTGAACCAAATTTATTACCCTGGCTATTTTCACATAAACTAACTAAAAGAAAACAACTAAAAAATTAGGCAGTTATTAACCAGTTTAAGACGCAAAGATGAAAAGTTTTAAAAATATTCTTACTACAGCGGCCTTATTATTTGGCGCATTAATGTTTGCACAGGAAGTGGTACCAGAAACTTATATTAATCCTTTGGATATTGACTATTCTTATATGGTTTATAATTCAAGTGATAATATTTCATATCGTTCCGGTGCTGATCCTGCGGTAATTGAATTTCAAGGCGAGTATTATATGTTTGTTACCCGTTCTTTTGGTTATTGGCATAGCACCGATTTGATTAACTGGGAATTTATTAAACCGAAACAATGGTTTTTCGAGGGGTCCAATGCGCCAACGGCTTTCAATTATAAGGATTCGCTAGTATATTTTGCTGGTGATCCTGCGGGTTATGGGAGTATTCTTTACACGGATGACCCGAAAAGTGGTAATTGGACCCCCACCGCCTCCATTAGTAATAATATTCAGGATTCGGAATTATTTATCGACGATGATGGGAAAACCTATTTGTATTGGGGCTCCTCGAATGTCCATCCTCTTCGTGTGAAAATGCTAGATAAAAATGATCGTTTTCTTGAAACCGGAGTTGAAAAAGAGCTTATCAACCTGGTTGAAGAAGAACACGGTTGGGAGCGTTTTGGTCAAAATAATTACCATCCAACCATAAAGGAAGGTTACATGGAAGGAGCCTCGATGACAAAACATGATGGTAAATATTATCTACAATATGCGGCTCCTGGAACACAATTTAATGTATACGCCGATGCCGCTTACATTGGAGAAACCCCACTTGGGCCATTTACTTACATGAAAAATAATCCCATGAGTTTCAAACCAGGTGGTTTTGCTAACGGGGCGGGCCACGGAATTACGATGAAACAAACCAATGGCCAATATTGGCATTTTGCAACCATGGCCCTGGCTTCGAACTCCCATTGGGAACGTCGTCTAAGCATGTTCCCTACCTATTTTGATCAAGAAGGATTAATGTACACCAATACAAGTTATGGCGATTACCCGTTGTTCGGTCCCGATCATCCAACAATGGCAGGACAACACAGTGGTTGGATGTTGCTTTCTTACAAGGGAAATGCAACAGTTTCTTCCTCAGAAATGCAGGTGAGAAAAAGTACTGCTACCGATGGGGATTATGACATTAAGGAAATGCCTCTAGAAAGAAACAGTGAGGGTGAAATTATTTCCAAGTTGTTAACCGACGAAAGCCCGAAATCTTTTTGGGTTGCTAAGGCCAATAATGATGAGCAATGGGTTGAGATCGAAATGCTCTCACCTGGAAATATATATGCTTTTCAACTGAATTTTCATGATCAGGACGCAGGCATATATACCCGTACGGAAGGCTTGAGACACCGGTTTATACTTGAGGTCTCTGAAAATGGCACAGACTGGGAGACAGTAGTAGACCGAAGTGAAAGCTATGAAGATGCCCCCAATGCCTACATTACCCTAAGTCAGCCTGTAAAAGCAAAATATGTAAGATATAAAAATGTGGAAGTTCCTGGAAAAAACCTGGCATTGTCCGAAATAAGAGTATTTGGTAAGGGTTTAGGAGAGAAGCCAGCAACGGTGAAAGGATTCACCGTATCAAGAGAAAAGGACAGAAGAAATGCCTCCCTGAAATGGAACCCGGTGGAAGGAGCTCAGGGCTACAATATCCGATGGGGTATCGCGCCAGATAAATTATATCAATCCTGGTTAATTTATGATAGGAATGAGCATTTTATGCGTAGCCTGGATCGTGATACACAGTATTATTTTAGTATTGAGGCATTCAATGAAAATGGCATTTCAGAAAGATCTCCGGTATTACAAGTAGAATAAAAAATGTTGATAATATAAACTAAATAAAATGAGAAGAATTTATCTAATACTTGGCTTGACAATATGTACAGCAGCATCGGTTCTGCAAGCACAAGCACAGATTCCCGAAGTAGAGGAATTACTCAGTAAAATGACTCTTGAAGAGAAAATAGGTCAATTAAATTTAGTAACTCCCGGCGGAGGTGTAGCCACTGGATCGGTAGTTAGTGAAGATGTAGAGGCTAAAATAAAAGAGGGAAATGTTGGAGGTATTTTTGGAGTTTCCAGTCCAGAAAAAGTCAGACAGGCACAAAAACTTGCCGTAGAGAATTCTCGTTTAGGCATTCCCCTTTTAATCGGATCTGATGTTATCCATGGTTATAAAACCACCTTTCCTATTCCTCTTGGACTTTCTTCCAGTTGGGATATGGATTTGATTAAAGAAACCGCTCAAATAGCCGCAAAAGAAGCCACGGCTGATGGTATAAACTGGAATTTCTCACCTATGGTAGATATCGCCCGTGACCCGCGTTGGGGTCGAATTGCTGAAGGAGCAGGAGAAGATCCTTATTTGGGTTCTCAAGTTGCCAGGGCAATGGTAGAAGGTTATCAGGGTGAGGATTTTTCGGCACCTAATACGATGTTGGCGACAGTAAAGCACCTGGCACTTTATGGAGCAGTTGAGGCCGGCCGTGATTACAATTCGGTAGATATGAGTAAGATAAAAATGTTCAATGAATATTTACCGCCATATAAAGCTGCGGTAGACGCTGGAGTTGCCAGCGCGATGACATCCTTTAACGACATTCACGGGGTACCCGCTTCTGGAAACAAATGGTTAATTACCGATTTACTCCGGGAACGTTGGGGTTTTGACGGTTTTGTGGTTTCAGATTATACTTCGGTTAACGAAATGATCGCACACGGTATGGGAGATCTTCAGGATGTTTCTGCTTTGGCAATAAATGCCGGACTTGATATGGATATGGTTGGAGAAGGATTCTTAACTACGCTTAAGAAATCTGTTGAAGAAGGAAAGGTGTCTGAAGAACAAATTACTAAAGCTGTACGTCGAATCCTGGAAGCCAAACATAAATTAGGACTTCTAGATAATCCTTATTTGTATTCTGATGAAAGCAGACCTGAAAAAGATATTCTAACTGAAGAAAATCGCTCCATAGCTCGAAAAGCAGCAAGACGTTCTTTCGTGTTATTAAAAAAGCATAAAAACACCCTTCCTTTGTCTAAAGATGCTAAAATTGCATTGGTAGGACCAATGGCCAATAACAAGAACAATATGTTAGGAACCTGGGCGCCAACAGGCAATCCGGAACTTTCAGTTCCGATTTTGGAAGGTTTAAGAAATGTGGCTCCCCAGGCAGAAATCACTTACGCAAAAGGTGCTAATATTAGCAATGATAGTGTTTTCGCAGACAAAGTGAACGTGTTTGGTCCACGTATTGAGATTTCAGAAAAATCACCTGAAGCTATGATTGAAGAGGCTTTGGAAGTTTCTAGAGGCGCTGATGTTATTGTTGCAGCCGTAGGTGAGGCTACTGAAATGAGCGGGGAAGCGGCAAGTCGTACCAGTTTAAGTATCCCTGAAAGTCAGAAGAAGCTAATTAGAGCGCTTGTAAAAACGGGAAAACCTGTAGTCTTAGTGCTTATGAGCGGCCGACCCCTTGTGATAGAAGAAGAAATGCAAATGCCCGTAAGTATTCTTCAGGTTTGGCATCCTGGTGTAGAAGCTGGTAATGCAATAGCTGATGTGATTTTCGGAGATTATAATCCTTCAGGAAAACTAACAGCAACCTGGCCAAGAAATGTTGGACAAATTCCAATCTATTATCGAATGAAAACTACTGGCAGACCAGCTCCTGAAAGCGGAGAGTTTCAGAAATTTAAAAGCAATTACCTGGATTCACCTAATTCTCCTCTATTGCCTTTTGGTTACGGATTGAGCTATACTAATTTTGAATATGGGGAAACTAAAATTAGTGACAATAAATTAAGCAAAGGTGGCACCATCACCATTACCACAACTGTAACCAATACAGGAGCATATGATGGAGCAGAGGTAGTCCAACTTTATACGCACGATAAAGTGCGGAGCATTACACCTCCAAAAAAGGAGTTGAAGGCCTTTAAAAAGATCTTATTAGAAAAAGGAGAATCTAAAAAAGTAAGTTTTGAAATATCTGCTGAAGACCTGAAATTCTATAATGCGAACCTTGAATTTGTGGTTGAACCCGGTGAATTTGAATTTTTCGTTGCGGGAAGTTCAGATCATCAGTTCACAGGAACTTTTACTGTAGTGGAGTAATTTTTCATTAATGCCTAGTCCTGAGATGCCCTACTATCTCGGGGCTTTTTTATCCCGCTTCGGCGGGATTTTCTGTTAGGTCAAATAGGAAATAGTTTTCGTTACAATTTTTCCAGTTTAATGCCGGACAAAAGTGCTTTCCCGGAATTCTCTTCAAATTCAACAGAAATTCCATTTTGAGTTTTTACCACATAGGAAATCTTAACCGCTCTAATATTGCCGTAATCCCTTGCCAGATTGAGGTTCTTAGAAAATGTTTCTCCATTGATCCTTACATCAAAACTCCTTAAGCCAGTAAGCTTTTCTTTTTGTGATTCATTCAGATTATAAATATTTTCTTCTGAAGCCTTATAGTCTGGTTCGGCGAAAAGCAGCGTTAGGCGATATTTTCCTTCTTTTACATCAAATTTATAAGCTTCTATGCCTTCACGCATGGTTTGAAAAAGGGGATCGTTTTCCGTGCCCAGAATATCTGAAGCAGTTCCCTGGAATTTATGTTCATTTTTCTGGTAAACATTACCGCCTACATATCCAAAACCTCCCTCTTTATATTCCTGATCGCTGATCCAGGTTTCACCTGTAGTTTCGTCGGTGAAATTCACTTGCGTACCTACGTTTACCAGGATATTGCTCTTTGCAATATCCAAAACAAGCTTTTTTCTGTATTTCACCTCAATTTCCCGGGAATGTGAAACTTTACCATCGGTAGCCATTAGCTGATGTTTCCCTGTGGGAAGGGAAAGTTTAAAAATAGCTATTGCATCTTCAACCTCCGAAGTAAATTCAGCATTACCAATATTCAATTTTACTTTGTCTGCATTAGAAAAAACGGTGATTTCTATACTGTCATTTTCATCAATTGGATATCGTTTTTCATAATTTTTACCAGCGATGTAGATAAAGGGTTCATCCAGCAACCTGGCCTGGTAATAATGGTAAATGTCCTTTTTGCTGCGATCTATATTTACCAAACCTTTCTGGTTGATATAAGGGCGTGAATCCTGCCGAAAGGATGAACCAAAATCGGCAAAATTCCAGGCGGTCATTCCAAATACATAATCCCGCGCCTGGACCTGGTTTAGATAACTCCTGTGAAGTTTCAGCTGATAAGCTTCTGAATAATCCCAGGGTTTTGGCTCATCGGTCTGAAGGCGGGAATCAGCACCGGGACCATATTCCGAAATGAATAAAGGACGATTGGGATATCGGGTATGTTGTCTATCTAAAAACTCGCCAAAACTTTCCAGTCCTGGAGAATACCACCCAAAATAAAGGTTCCAGCCAATCACATCTGGAATATCGGCAATCCCAGACTCGTTATATAATTGATTTTCGTGCAAAGCCATCACGCTTAAACGATGAGGATCCAGTCTCTTGGTTTCTTTTTCCAGTTTTTTAGCCAGCTCTACCGAAGTTTTTATCTTGGCTTCTTTTTCCGCTTCAGTGATCTCATTATTAAAAACCAGTCTTATAAAAATCTCATTCATATACCCCCACATCACGATAGAGGGATGATTGAAAAACTGTAGAATCTGTTCGCGTTGCATTTTTAGTGAAACATCGTGATAAGCTTCAGTATCGGTGACATCATTAATTACCGGAACTTCGGTCCAAACCAATAAACCAAGTTCATCACAAATTTTATATACCTCGGGATCTTGGGGATAATGAGCCGTACGAATTACATTAGCCCCCATTTTTTTAATAGTTTTATAATCTGATCTATGAATTTTGTTGGGTAAGGCATTTCCCAGGTCTTTATAATCCTGATGCCGGTTGGCGCCAATAAGCTTTATAGGCTCCCCATTTAAAACAAATCCTTTTTCGGTGCTTACTTCGAACCAGCGAAGTCCGAATCTGGAATCTATTTCATCCAAAATTTCGCTGGAATTTTCATGAGAAATCTGGGCCACTGCAGTATATAAACTTGGAGAATCGGGGGACCATAATTCCGGATTATTGATCTCTTTGCTGAAATTAACCGATTTGGTCTCCCCTTGTGAAAGTCGAATTTGTTTGGATAAAGTTTCGAATTTTTGTTTTTCAGGATTAAATATCTCCACACGCACCTGTAGATTTTTTGCTTTCTGAGAATGATTAACGATTTTGGTTTCAAAAACTACCTGTGCATTCTCCGAATTTACTTCTGGAGTTTTTATCAGCATATTGCCGGTTGCTTCGTTTTCTAGCTCGAAATGAATTTTATTGGTAAGTATAAGGTGTAGATCACGATAAATTCCGCCGTAAAAATTGAAATCGGCATCTAATGGGGGAATATTGGAATTATGGGCATTGTTTACTTCTATCCTTATCTTGTTTTCCTTTCCAAATTTTAAAGCTTCAGATATATCAAAAACAAAACCTGTGTAACCGCCTCGATGCTCACCAACTTTCAGATCATTCACAAAGACAGTAGTGATCTGATTGCTGCCTTCAAATTTTAAAAATGCGCGTTTCTCTTGCCATTCTTCCGGAACAAAAAATGTTTTTTTATAAGTTCCTTTTCCACGGAAATAGTCTTTTCCATCTTCAAAGGCATCTTCAGCGTTCCAGGTATGTGGAATATTAACGATTTTTGTTGCATCATTTTTTTTCGAAGAAAATTCCCAGGCAGAATTTATGGTCTGAATATTACGTTGGGCAGAAAGATTAAAGCTCCAGGTTAAAAATAAGGCTATAAAAAAAAGAGAAGAGAATTTCATGAGAATTTTTTCAGTAGGTGAGATCTAATAATTCTATTTCCATACTTCAATTTGTTTATGTTTTCCCTTTAAGAAAACCGAATTAAAATAATCGAAAATTTCAGGGAAATAGGTAAAAGGCATACCAGAATGTTCGTGTTTTCCACCTTCAAAACTATACAGCATATAAGAGGTTTTTAATTGATCAAGTTTTTCAGTTATCGTTTTGGAACCATCCAGGATTATATACCCCGGTTTTTCCCTGTCACACCAGTGATGTGGCCCCGTGGCATAAGGCACTAAATTATCTTCGGTTCCGTGGAAAAATACCCCGGGAATTGCATTTTCTTCAGTAATATATCGTGCATCTACTATGGCACCTGCAAGTGAGAAGACACCTGCGAAATCGAAGTTATCGTAATTGGATAGATCTTCAAACATAAGTCGCTTGTTATACACAGCATTTAATACAGCTTCAGCACCAGCACTACTTCCGCCAACAACTATTTTAGAAGGATCTATTCCATAATCTTCCTTGTTTTTCACCATAAAATTAACGGCATCCATAAAATCTTCAGCTGCAAGTTTAAAGGTTTCTATTTTTCCAGAAGCCTGGTAGTCGCATCCAAAAGACTGGTCTTTTCGAGTTAACCTGTAAGAAATTTGAACAGCAACATATCCTTTTTTGGCTGCGGATTGTGCGAATTTAACTTCAGCCGGGTTGGTTCTGGTACCACCGGAAAATCCGCCACCGTGCATAAAAATAATCAATGGGCGTTGCTGCATGGTATCATTTTTTGGCTCATAGATATCCAGCTTTAAAGGCTCACCGTTTTTAGTAGCATAGATTCTGGTCTCTACGTCTTCTATTTCAAAAGAATCGTCTATGAAACGCTCCTGAGCTGAAATAGAAAAGCTTAGCAAGAACAAACCGATTGAAATCCAATTCTTCATATTGTGATGATTTAATTTAGCCTCAAGATACTTAATTTTGAAGGGAGAATAAGTGGGGATTTTAATTTTAATATTTTATCTTCGCTGCTGAAATTGAATTTCTGTTGATACGGAAACAATCTTAAGAAGCTATGAGTTTACAGGACAAAGTAATGGTAGAAATGAAGGCCGCTATGAAAGCCAAGGACAGCGAAAAGTTAGAAGCTTTGCGATCGGTTAAAAGTGCAATTTTATTGGCCAATACTGAAAGTTCTGCAAAAGATGGTTTAACGGAAGATGAAGAGCTTAAGATTTTGCAAAAACTGGTAAAACAACGTAAAGAAAGTGCAGCGATTTACAGGGAACAAAATAGGGCAGATCTAGCTGAACCGGAAGAAAAACAGGCTACTGTAATAGAATCTTTTTTACCAGAACAATTAAGCGAAGCTGAAATTGAAGCTAAAGTAGACGAGATTTTAGCTAAAACCGGAGCTAGCGGAATGCAGGATATGGGTAAAGTAATGGGGATGGCAAGCCAGGAATTGGCTGGTAGGGCTGATGGTAAGACTATTTCCAGTATTGTTAAAAGTAAATTGAGTAAATAAGATATAGACCAGGTGGGTTTATAAACCTATAATATTTGGTAAAATAAACGGCCCCGTGGCGCAACTGAATAGCGCATCAGATTTCGGCTCTGAGGGTTGCAGGTTTGAATCCTGCCGGGGTCACTTTTAAGGATTATAAATCCAACCAAAACCACGCAAATCTTAGGATTGGCGTGGTTTTTTTTAATGCCGCTTCGCAAGGTCGTATCACTGTCTGTACAAGTCCGTTATGAGAGTTTGTAGTTACCTATCATTAGTTAATGGTAAGGTCCACCGCGAGTATAACCTGAAGGAAGCCGGCGACAAAAGTTCCAGTCCGAGGAACACGAACATTATATAAGGCATATCTGATCGCTTGCACTACACAGCAAAATCCTAAAGCTATACGGAGATCAGGGTGAAATACGGATATATCGAATGAAAATCATAAACCTTGCTTCTGGAGGAAAAAAAAATGCTAAGCAAACGAAAATGTAAAGCAATATTAAAAAGATTATTTTAGATTATATTTGTTATGAATTTCATAGGATGAAAAAACTCTATATTATAGCAGGTTGTAATGGAGCAGGAAAGACAACGGTTTCTTATACAATACTTCCCGATATTTTACAATGTGAAGAATTTGTTAACGCCGATGAAATTGCCAGGGGATTATCTCCATTTAAGCCGGAGAAAGCGGGAATTCAAGCGGGAAGATTAATGTTGCAAAGGATCAAATACTTAATAAATTCAGAACAAGACTTCGCTTTTGAGACAACCTTGGCAACAAGAAGCTATAAGAATTTTGTTATTGATGCTCAAAAAAGAGGATTTTCAGTAACACTACTTTTTTTCTGGCTTAGCTCGGAAGATTTGGCAATAAAACGCGTAGAAACCAGAGTTAGAGAAGGTGGTCATAATATTCCAGAAAATGTAATTAGAAGAAGATATAAAAACGGACTAAAGAATTTTTTCAGCATTTTTAAAGAAGTAGTTGACGATTGGATGTTTATTGATAATTCCGGGGAACCATATCAAGTTATTGCAGAGGGCGCCGGAGAGGATGAAGAAATTAACAATTCGGAAATTTGGAATAAATTAAACAAGGAGAATTATGGAAAATAAGTCAGAACTAAAAGATAGGCGAAAGAAAATAGTCGACGGGCTTGAAAAAACTTATCAAAAATTAGTGGAATTTAAACGCTATAAAAAAAGTCCCTTAATTATCGCTAGGAATGGAAAGATTCTGGAAATAGCTCCGGAAGAAATGCTTCCCACAGCACCATATATTAGAAATAGTTAGACAAAAGCTATAAAAGTGAATCGCTCTAAACAGATCCATTACGATGTACTCAATATTTTCCAATATAAAAGGGATTAGGGCAAAATCTTAATAATGAAAATCAAGGGAGCAATAAAGAGGTGATACAATCGACAAAGAGTTTAGATTACCTATTCTGGCTAAAACCTTAATTTTAGTAATTTTAATAGATCATTAGTGATTTCGCAGCAAACATATTAGCCAGAAGCTTTAAATCATCTAATAAATGGTTCGAGTTTTGTACCGTTAGGTTTATCATTTATACATTAAATTTACCGCAAAAATATGTGGATCAAAATGTTGCGATTTTTTATATGAAAATATAAGTTCCAGTCCTTAATTGGAACTACCTATTGTCTTTTTGATTTAAACTGTAGATAAGATAAATTTGGGTTAATAAAACCCTGGCAGGTTTATTAATCAAAGATGATAATAGTTATCATTTTTAATATCAAAAGGATTACATAATATGTAATAAAGCTTTACAGGTATGTTTAACCTTCCCCTTCCAAAAAGAAATATTTCATTCAACTTAACGGCGATATGATTTTTTAGGTTTGAGTAAGGCAATTTCACTTTTTAATTTGGGAAGATGATTTATCAAAATCGGCCAGATATTTTCATCAGAGATATTATCATACGCGTGAATTACTTGATTTCTTAATCCAATAATTGCGTTTGCATTTGTAATTTTAACTTCAAAACTTGGATCTCGGTTTATTATTCTATTAATAGTTTCTCCAATTATTTCCAAATCACTTTCAACTGCTCTTTTGAGTATTAGGTTGTTCTTATATGCAAAAAAGTCATTTTCGAACTTTCAAAATAACTGTCATTTCTTCTATGGCTAGTTTAATATCAAATACCCACTTTAAGATTCTGTCATCCATAAACCAATTCTTTTGATTGGTTTATAGATTTTATCAAAACCGGATTTTTTAAAGTTAGTTCTTCTACAAGATCTATTTCTCTCCCAAGTAGCATTTTTAAATCTTCTTTGAAACTCATATAATTTTCGAAATAATCGGCTAACTCAATAGGTTTAAATCGAACTAGAAAATCAATATCGCTTTTTTCAGAAAAATTTTCTTTTAAAGCAGATCCAAAAAGATACATCTTATCCACATTATGTTTTTCACATAGTCTATTTAAAGTTGCAATATGATTTTCTAAAATATTCATATCTCAATTTCAATTAAAAATACCGCTTTCAATATTGTTTTTTGTTATAATTTAATAAATTCTAAAGGCTGCGATGTAGGTCTATCCGAAGAGATTAGCATACAAGTTTGCTTATTAATTTAAGTGTCAAGAGTTGAGGATATGAATTTTTCCACAACTCCGGATATTGACCTTGAAATCCGCCAGTCAAATAGATAAAGTTATTGAACACAGATATTTTCTCCAAATTTTTCCCTATGGAGTCTAATTGCGAAGCATTATATAAATATAGAGCCTTTGTTATCGATTAAATTATTAAAACATCAAACAGATTTTTCTCTATAATGCCCCTTGCTTGAGAAATCTTATTATCAATGCTCAGAAACAGACAATTCCACCTTCTTTTATCATTTTATTATGTGAATTTTAAACCTTTTAGAAAATTTCCAGTCAAACGAGTATGGAAGTTGAAGACTTTCTTTACCTATCAACCAATTATATGACTCGTTATTTCTCCTTTATTTTTCTTTTTCTTTCCCAATTTTCTTTCTCCCAGCAGTTTGAAATAAATGGAAAAATAGTAAATCCCGATGGAGCGCCATTGTCATCGGCGACTGTTTATATCGAGAAAGCAGTGGACAGTAGCCTAATTACCTATACCGTTACTGATGTAGACGGATCTTTCCAACTCTCGGGAGAAACCGATGCACCGGAAGTTGAACTGTATGTTTCTTATGCTGGTTTCAAGCCATATAAGCGCACCTTACAGATTACGGAGCAGATAAATCTGGAACCAATCACGATGCAAAGCAATAATGAACTTGATGAAGTAATTGTAACTGCAACAAGGGCTCCTATTACAATAAAGAAGGATACACTTGAATTTAATGCAGGTTCTTTCGATACTAGGCCAGATGCCAATCTTGAAGAATTGATGGAAAAACTACCAGGAGTAGAAGTAGATAGTGAGGGTAATATCACGGTCAATGGGAAACCTGTTTCGCGAATCCTCGTAAATGGGGAAGAGTTTTTTGGAGATGATCCCCTGGTTGCTACAAAGAACCTGCCTAAGGACATTATAGATAAAATTCAAATAACCAATACTAAAACCGAAAACCAGGAATTCACTGGGGAAGCAGGAGATAATGATAACAAAACAGTCAACATTACTATCCAGGAAGATAAAAATACAGGTTTTTTTGCCCGTGCTACTGCTGGAGGAGGAACAGATGAGCGCTACGAACTCAGTACGATTGGCAATTACTTTAAAGATGATCTTCGCGTAAGTGTCCTGGCCAGTTCCAATAACATTAATAGTTCCGGATTCAGTTATGACGAGGTTTTCGGGATGATGGGAAGAAGTGTGGGTAGGAGTGTCTTTGGCGGTGGTGGAGGAGGAATTACCAAAGCTGAAACAGCCGGACTTAATTTTGTAAACCAATGGGAAGAATTGTTTGGTTTTCATGAAACTGAAGTGAGTGCCGATTATTTCTTTGGAAGGAATGATACGGAGAGAAGATCGCTCGTGGCCAGAGAATATATACTTCCAGATTCAAGATATTTTACAAATTCTGAAGAAGAAAGCAACGTCCTGAATGACAGCCATCGTGCCAATGCAGAATTTGAAGTAGAAATTGATACTCTTACTAGATTGTCAGTGGAAACCTCTTACAATAAAAATATTGGTAATTCCCGTAGTTGGAGAGTAGCAGAATCTCTGGATGAAGATCGTGAGTTGATCAACAATATTGAAAGTTCGGACATTGAACAGATGGAAAGTGAGGACTTCAGTAGTGAAATTGATTTCACCAAGCGTTTTGGCAGCAGAGGAGCCTTTCTTGACCTGGAATTTTCCAATGATCTCAACGAGCAAGTAAATGACAATTTTTACTACTCTGAAAGCTTTTTTGTAGAGGATGGAGAAGAAGTGGTTGAGATACAAGATCAATATATAGACGAAGATGAAACGCGAAACTCTTATTCTTTTCAGGCAAGACAGCGAAGTGTTTTAGGCGAGGAATTCTTCCTCGATCTCGCCTACCAATTCAATTACGCCAATTCCACAAATAAAAGATATGTTTACCAGGCAGAAGCTTCGGAAGAAGAATATGACGAGCTCAATGAGCTGCTCAGCAGCGACTTCGAAGCACTTAGCAGACAGCACACGCCGAATATCGGCTTAAACTATGAACGGGATAACTGGGAAATTGATTCCGAAGTTGGCGTTATCTTTACAGAGCTTGAAAATAGGAACTACCTGCAGGATGGTGCCTTTGACAACACCTATAGAAATCTCTATATAGAAGCTGAGGTAGAATATGAAATAGAGCGTTCCAAAAGTTTTTCAGTAGAATATGAAACAGATGTGGAGATGCCCTCAATCAGGCAGCTGCAACCTGTGGTAGATAGAACCAATCCTTTAAATATCGTGGTAGGAAATCCGGAATTAGAGCCAACCTACAGGCAAAGTATAGATATTGATTACCGTAATTTCGACTTCGCCAGCCGGAGCGGTATTTTTAGTTGGTTTAACCTTAGTTTCACTGATAGAAATATCGTCCCCGTTACTGTTGTGGATGAGAACCTAGTAAGGACCACCAGCTTTACGAATGTTGATGGGGCGATGGATGCCAATCTGGGAGGCTTCTACAGTAAACGATTTGAAGATGGAGCGAGAGAATTCAGATATCGATTAGGTTTGCGTAGCAGCTATATTAAAAATGTGGGATTTACCAATGAAGAAAAGTACACCGCCAAACGCTATTCTGTTCGCCCTGGTGTTCGCCTGACCTATGCCATAGATGAGCTGTTTGATATTAATCTTGACTATGACCCGGACTATAACAGTACTACCTACAACATTAATCCAGACAGAAGTGAAGACTTCATAAATCACAGCATTGGTCTGGAGGTTACTACAAGGTGGCCTGAAAATGTCATTTTCGGAAATGACATTTCTTATAACTACTTCGGGAATGTAGCGCCAGGGTTTGATAATACTGCACTGTTCTGGAATATGAGCCTGGGATACCAGTTTCTAGGTGATGATGCTACACTGAAAGTGAAGGTGTATGACGCACTGGATCAAAACGTGGATACAAGGCGTACCATAGGCGATGATTTTATTCAGGACACTAGCAGACTGATACTTACCCGTTATGCTATGTTGAGTTTTACTTATAAGGTTAGCTAGTTTGGGGGTAAGAGACCCGATGGCTATAGTGAATAAGAGGGTCTTTTAACTTATTCAAAGAAGTTTAAAGATGGATGTTTAAGTTCTGATTTTTTATTGCTTTCTGCCTCTGGGGCTACACATTTTACAACTAAAATATTTTAAATTCGCTTCAAAATTTCCTAATCTCACAAAACCTTTTTTACTAACCCTATTTTTCCTTGAAAAATGCTTATTGAAATACATTGGTATATTAACAGGATAGCCTAATTCATTTCATAAATGTCAGCATTGGTAACTAACTCCTTTTGAAGTCTTGTTAATTCATTTTTAGCTACTTCCTTTGTGTCGTATAATCCGAGTATAATTTCTGTTCTTCCCCAGAAACCATTAGAAATGGTGCCCATTATAGCACTTTTTTTCTTGCCACCAATATTTCTTTTTATTGAGAAGGCCGTACATTTTGCCAATTCTTTTTTGTCCTGGCTTCTTATCCACATGGAGTCATTTTCATTGTATTTCATAAACTAAATTTTACTTTTTTAGCAGATACTGTCTTACTGAGAATTTTTTGCATATTTATCCTTCCTGGGTAATAGTCAAGATAAAAGATCCTATCCGGGATGCCCAATATCAATATATTATAAAACTACAATTCCCCTGAGAATAAACCCAGAGGAATTGTAGAATATGATCATTTTTACCTGAGCTGAAATCCAATTAATAGGAATTAGCGATAATCTGCTCGTATAGTTCTTGTTTCCCGCTAATTTGTTTTGGTTCTCCAAGGTCTCTGGCTATTTTGCTGATCTCTTCAAGGGAAAGATCTCCTTTTTCGAATTTAGCCCCATTACCGGTATCAAAAGACGCATAACGATCTTTACGTAGTTTTTTGTATTCTGTGTTTTGCAGAACGTGGTCTGCAGCAATAAGTCCGCGTGCAAAGGCATCCATTCCAGCAATATGGGCGATAAATTTATCATCAAGATCTGTAGAATTCCTTCTTACTTTAGCGTCAAAATTGATACCTCCGCCCTGGATTCCTCCTCCTTCAAGGATGACCAACATGGCTTCGGTGATTTCATAAACATCTATTGGAAATTGATCGGTATCCCAACCATTTTGATAATCCCCTCGGTTGGCATCAATACTTCCAAGCATCCCGGCATCTACTGCGGTTTGTAATTCGTGCTGAAAGGTATGTCCTGCAAGGGTGGCATGGTTTACTTCAATGTTGATTTTAAAGTCTTTTTCCAGTCCGTAATTCTTTAAGAATCCGATTGAAGTAGCAGTGTCATAATCATACTGGTGCTTGGTAGGCTCCATGGGTTTAGGTTCTATCAAGAAGTTTCCTTTAAATCCTTGCTTTCTTGCGTAGTCGCGACAATTAATTAAAAACTGAGCCAAATGGTCCTGCTCCCGCTTCATATCGGTATTTAAAAGGCTCATATATCCTTCACGACCTCCCCAGAATACATAATTTTCACCATCAAGAGCAATAGTTGCATCCATCGCGATCTTGGCTTGTGCACTGGCTCTTGCCACAACATTAAAGTCAGGGTTTGTAGAGGCGCCATTCATATAACGCGGATCGCTGAACAGGTTAGAAGTTCCCCAAAGCAACTTTATACCGGTCTCTTGTTGTTTTTGTTTGGCATAGTCAACCATAGTTTCCATACGCTTTTCAAATTCCGAAAGTGAAGAACAGTCGTCAACTACGTCTATATCGTGAAAACAATAATAGGGTATTCCAAGTTTTTCAATAAACTCAAAGGCCGCGTCCATTTTATCTTTGGCTCGATCTATTACGTTTTCCTTTTTGTCCCATTGAAAAGTCTCTGTAGGAGCCCCAAAAGGATCCCCACCTTTATTATTGAAGGTATGCCAGTAAGCAACGGCAAACCTTAAATGCTCTTTAAGCGTTTTACCGGCTACTTTTTTGTTTTCGTCGTACCATTTGTAGGCTAATGGATTTGAACTTTCCCTGCCTTCAAACTTGATTTTGTCTATTCCTTTAAAAAATGTGTTGCTCATAATTGTTATTCTTTAATTTTAATATTTTGTTTCCATTGCTGATAAATCTCCTGGTATTGCTTGCTTAATTCCTTTTCAGGTTCCATTCTTTCCAGACACTTCAGGCTACTGAAAGCTTCATCAAATTCCTTATAAAAACCATATCCGACTGCAGCCCCTCGAGCAGCACCTTCCGCACCAGAGGTGTTATAAAGCTCTAAGGCGGTTTGCGTGGTATTGGTAAATATTTCCCTAAAAACCGGACTTAAAAAAAGATTGTCTTTGCCAGCTCTTACCACTTTGCCTTCAATACCAATAGATTGCATGACCTCGAACCCATAGTTCATAGCAAAAACAATCCCTTCGCATGCCGATCTTATAAGATGTGCAGGTTGGTGAATATTATAGTTGAGGTTTTCTATACCAGAATTCACCTCTTTATTGCTGAAAATTCGCTCTACTCCATTGCCGAAAGGATAGAACCGAAGGCCTTTACTTCCCGGTGCTACCTTGGCAGCCTCCTCATTTAATTTCTCATAGGGGATTAGTTCGTCTCTACCTACCGATATTATTTTACGCAACCATTGGTAAAGAATGCCTGAACCATTAATGCATAAAAGCACACCATTGTGTTTAGCCTTTTCGGTATTATTAACATGTAAAAATGTGTTTACCCTGCTTTCAGGATCAAAAGTATTTTCAGAACTCACTGCGTACATTACAGCCGAAGTTCCAGCCGTGGTGGCAATGTCTCCTGGTTTCAATGCATTTAGTGAGAACGCATTATTGGGTTGGTCGCCGGCCCTGTAATTGATTTTTGTTTCAGGAGAAAGACCTAACTCCTTTGCTATTTCTGTGCTTACTATAGCCTGCTCTCCAAAACTAGGAACGATTTCCGGGATAAGATCCTCTGAAAGTTCCATTTTGTTTAAGACTTCACTGGCTAATTTTCCCTTGGAGAAATCCCATAAGGCCGCTTCTGATAATCCTGAGGTACTTATTTGGGGTACTCCAGAAAGTTTAGCGGCAATGTAATCTCCAGGCAACATCATAACAGATGCCTTTTTGAAATTTTCAGGTTCGTTCTCCTTAACCCATTTTAATTTTGATGCGGTAAAATTACCCGGGCTGCCCAGGATTTGATTCTGACTAATTTCCTTTCCAATTGCCTTGTAAGCTTTGTCTCCTATTTCCACCGCACGGCTGTCACACCATATAATGGAAGGCCTTACAGGATTAAGTTTTTCGTCGGTTAAAACCAGGCCATGCATTTGGTAGGCAATACCAATCCCTCTGATTTTTTTAAGATCTATTCCTTTTTTATTCCTAAGTATGCCAAACCCTTTCTTTACATTTTCCCACCAATCCTCGGGGTTTTGTTCGGCCCAGCCGAATTGTGGTGCAGAAATCTCCATTTCAAATTCGGGAACTTTAGCCGAGGCTATGGTCGTTCCTTTGTCAGCATCTAAAACCGATAATTTAATTGAAGAGCTGCCTAAATCTATTCCTAAAAAATACATATGCTTACTACTTTTTTAAAGTTTCTTGGCCGTCCAAATATTCTCCATTTCTTCTAGGGTTTTTTCTTTGGTTTCAGGCACAAATTTCCATATAAACAAGCCGGAAAGGATGGCCATTATTCCGTAAATCCAGTAAGGAAAACCATTATTGAACATCGCAACCAGTTCAGAATTATTATTCATCATAGGGAAGGTCCACGATACAAGTAAATTCGCAAGCCATTGTACTGCCACTGCCACGGCCATAACCCCTTTAATTGAGTTTGGAAAAATTTCGGAGAGTAATACCCAAACCACAGGCCCCCATGACATGGCAAAGGCAGCGATATAAAATAGCATAAAGACTAAAGCGGTAATTCCGGTTGTTTCCAGGTAAAGCGCGAAACCTAGACCTATCATACTAATAGCCATAACTGCGCTACCAATCATCATTAGTTTTTTACGGCCAAATTTATCTACTGTAGAAATGGCTACAACGGTGAAGATCATATTAATGGCCCCTACAATAATGGTTTGTAACATGGAAGCATCGGTTTCCATACCCATACCCCTGAAAATTTCCGGAGCGTAATATAATACCACGTTAATCCCCACGAATTGTTGAAATATGGAAAGCATCAAGCCTATTATAACTACGGTTCCTCCAAAATATAACCAATGGGCTTTTTTCCTTGCGAAGGATTTTTTTATTTCTGCTAAAACCCCGGGAGCCTTTTCAGGTCCATTCAGATTTGTAAGGACTTTAAGGGCATTTTCTTCGTTCCCTTTCATCACCTGGAACCTAGGGGTTTTAGGAACTAAAAGTAAAGCAAGAAAGAAAATAGCAGCGGGTATTGCTTCTGAGAGAAACATATACCGCCAACCCGTGGTGTTAATCCAGCTTTCTGCCTGGCCCTGTACGATAAAATAATTAACAAAATACACCACCATCATTCCACTGACAATGGCCAGCTGATAAAAACTAACCAGTTTTCCTCGTATTTTTGGCGGAGCCATTTCAGCAATATATAATGGTGCAAGCATACTGGCAAGACCAACTCCCATTCCTCCGATAATTCTATAAACTATAAATGCGGAAAGAGAATCCCCAAAAAAGATATTCATCGAATCCGGGTAAGCCGATCCGATAGCGGAAAGGACAAATAAAGTGGCAGCTATTAGTAGCCCGTTACGTCTACCTAATGAATTGGCCACATTATCACCTAAAGAAGCTCCAATGATACATCCGACCAGGGCACTGCTTACCATAAAGCCCAGGATCGAATTTTTTAGATTTTCAGTCAATACCCCTGGCAGGCTTAAAAATTGGAAATAATAAATAGCTCCCCCGATTAAAACAAATAGTCCTATTATGGTATAGGCCTTGGATTTGTTAAAGAATTTTAGGAGGAAAGAACTAAATAAGATGACTAAGGCGATAACACAGATACTAATAATAACTTTAAACTGAAAAATAGCGGCTGAAGCCAATTCCTGGTCTGTTTCCAGGGCACCGACAAAATAATTTTCTAAAGCACCGACTGCTCCTGAAATTACAGCGGTATCATATCCGAATAATAATCCTCCAAGGCTGGCAACGATGGTAATTAAAACAATACCGCTTTTATTTATTTTTGACATTTATGAGTATCTTATGGTTTATTTGACTACAAGTATAGTTATTTTTTTTTATATTAGCAATTTCCAAGGCTTATTTAAACTAGTGTGGTAAAAAATAAGACTAAAGCTTGTGTATATCTTTATAAAGGTACCTATTATATATACTTATGAAAAATCCGTTACCATTTCTTCCAACCAATGATCTTACCGAATCAGAAGTGATGAGTTCTATAACTATTGACTGCTGTGTATTTAGTTTCGAAAAAGGGAATCTTGAAGTTTTATTGGTCCAGCACGGGGAAGGGATTAGTAAAGGTAAGTGGGGGCTGCCTGGTGGTTGGATAAAAAAGGAAGAAGATATAGATATAGCAGCAGATAGGCTGTTATCTGAGCTAACGGGACTTAAAAATATTTATTTAGAGCAAGTTAGAGCTTTTGGTAAGCCTGAAAGATTTCCCTTAGGTCGTGTAATTACGGTGGGCTATTATGCGCTGATTAATAGGGAAGACTCCAATGTAAAAGCCGGCTTTACAGCTTCAGAAGCGAGATGGTACAGGGTTAGAGATATTCCCGAGCTCATTTACGATCATAATGAGATTTTACAAGCCAGCTTAAACCGACTACGGGGTAAAGTGAAACGGGCACCTATTGGCTTCAATTTATTACCCGAAAAATTTACACTACTTCAATTGATGCAGTTATATACTGAGATCCTGGATGTAGAGATGGACAAGAGCAATTTCCGAAGAAAATTCCTAAAAATGAAGCTGCTTCAGGATGTAGGTGACAAACAACAAGGAGTGTCTCACAGAGCAGCTAAATTATATAGATTTGATGAAGAAATTTACAAAAATCTTACCCGTAAAGGCTTTAATTTTGAATTTTAACTGTAAAATTTCATTCCCTTAATTTAAAATATAATTATGAAAATTCTAAAGTTAAAAAAGAAAATATTATTAGTTTTATTTTTAACAAGTGTAGTAAATACATTTGCACAGGTAAAACTCCCTAAATTAATAAGTGATAATGTAATCCTCCAAAGAGGTACAGATCTGAAAATATGGGGATGGGCAGATGAAAATGAAAAAGTCAGCTTAATTTTTCGCGGTGAAGAATTTACCACCACTGCAACTGCCGACGGCTCCTGGGAGTTGCAGCTTCCACCACAAAAAGCAGGTGGTCCTTACAAGATGACTTTTAAAGCCTCAAATGTCGTAGAGGTTAATAACATCCTCTTTGGTGATGTTTATCTTGCTTCTGGACAATCGAATATGGAGTTACCTATGAGGCGCCTGGCGGATACTTACGCTGAAGAGATAAGAAATGCTGGTAATATTAATATTCGCCAGTTTCAAGTTCCAGATGAATATGAGTTTTCTAAAGAAAATGAAGATTTTTCTTCAGGAACATGGAAGGAGGTCAATAGAGAAAATATTTTTGAATTTTCTGGTGTTGCATATTTTTTTGCAAAGGAGCTTTATGAAGAGAAAGGAATTCCTATCGGTATTATAAACTCTGCTTTAGGTGGTTCTCCAGTTTCTGCTTGGATGGACGCGGATGCGTTAAAAAAATTCCCCGTGTTATATAAGGAACATTTAAAATGGGCAGACCAAGCCTTTATCGATTCGGTTTCCACAGTCGAACGTCAGGCAATTGATAATTGGTATGCTCAATTAGATAAAAAGGATATCGGCCTGGAGGAAGAGTGGTTTAAAACCCAGGTAGACAAGAATTCCTGGAAAGTAATTGAGGTTCCAGGATTTATTTCTGAAGAAGATAGGAATGATAGCGCAGGTGTGGCATGGTTTTCAAAAAAAGTGAATATTTCAAAGCTGCCAGAATCAGAGAAAGTGAAATTACATTTAGGTAGGTTGATAGATATGGATTTTGCCTATGTGAATGGGAAACAGGTAGGTCATACTGGCTATCAGTATCCACCCAGAAAATATGAATTTGATGCAAATGTTTTAAATAAAGGTGAAAATGAAATAGTGGTTCGGTTAGTAAACAATGGTGGGGTGACTGGATTTGTAAAAGATAAGGACTACCAATTGATTTTAGACAGAGATACATTAGATCTTACCGGGAGCTGGAAGTTTAAACAGGCGGCTTCTATGCCAAATACACCGGCTCAAACTTTTATCCGGTGGAAACCAGGTGGGCTGTATAATGCTATGATAGCGCCTTTAAAGAAATTTGAAATTAAAGGTGTTATTTGGTATCAGGGTGAATCTGATGCTGATAATCCAAAATTGTATGCAGAAACCTTTCCTGAAATGATTGAGGCTTGGAGAGAACTTTTGGATAATCCAGATCTTCCTTTTCTTATCGTACAACTACCAAATTTTATGGAAGAAACAACGGGCGTGCAAGAAAGTAATTGGGCGGAGATGAGGGAAGTTCAACGCAAAACTAGTCTCAATGTTCCAAATACCGGATTGGCCGTTACCATAGACCTAGGGGAATGGAATGACATTCACCCTTTAAATAAAAAAGATGTAGGTCATAGATTGGCACTTCAAGCCAGAGAACTTATTTATAATGATGATCTGGTTAGTTCCGGCCCTATACCCAGGGAATGGAGAACTGAAAATGAAGCTGTAATTATAAGCTTTGATAATGTTCCAAATGGCTGGAATTTTAAAGATGGAGAGAAACCGACTGGTTTTACAATTTCAGGAGATGGGAAGACCTTTGTTGAAGCAAAAGCTGAAGTAGTGGATGATAATTCCCTGAAAATTTTTAATAAAGAAATAGAAAATCCCAAGATAGTAAGATATGCCTGGGCAAATAATCCCGGGAATGCAAATCTTTACAATAATCAAAATTTACCAGCCGGGACATTTGAATTGAAATTAACGAAAGAAGATAACTAAAATTAGATTGACATGAAATTTTTTATTGATACTGCAAATTTAGATCAGATTAAAGAAGCACAGGATTTGGGCGTTTTAGATGGAGTAACAACGAATCCGTCTTTAATGGCCAAAGAGGGGATTACTGGCAAGGATAATATTCTACAGCATTACCTGGATATTTGTGAAATAGTAGATGGTGATGTTTCCGCTGAAGTAGTAGCCACCGATTTTGATGGTATAGTAAGGGAAGGTGAGGAGCTCGCAAAATTGCATAAGCAAATTATAGTAAAAGTTCCAATGATAAAGGAAGGCGTGAAAGCCATTAAATATTTCTCAGATAAAGGAATAAAAACAAACTGTACGCTTGTTTTCTCTGCTGGACAGGCCTTATTGGCTGCAAAAGCTGGAGCAACTTACGTTTCTCCTTTTCTGGGGAGATTGGATGATATCTCTACAGATGGTTTAGATCTTATAGCAGATATAAGACTAATTTATGATAATTATGGTTTTGAAACTGAAATTCTTGCAGCTTCTATTCGTCATACTATGCACGTTATTAACTGTGCTAAATTAGGTGCCGATGTGATGACCGGACCCTTATCTTCAATAGATGGTCTACTGAAACATCCACTTACTGATAGCGGGCTTGCCAAATTTCTAGAAGATGCTAAATCCTTTAATGTATAATTTATGGAAATCAAAGAATTAGAAGATTTTGCCACCCAGGTTCGCCGGGACATTTTAAGGCAGGTTCACAAAGTGAATTCGGGTCACCCTGGAGGTTCTCTGGGCTGTACAGAGTTTTTTACCGCTTTGTACCAGGGCGGGATTATGGAGCACAAGCCCGAGTTTAATATGGATGGAAAAGATGAAGATCTTTTCTTCCTCTCTAATGGCCATATCTCACCGGTTTTCTATAGTGTTTTAGCCCGTAGCGGTTATTTCCCGGTAGAAGAACTCAATACTTTTCGCCTTATCGATTCCAGGTTGCAGGGACACCCTACCACCCACGAAGGCCTGCCGGGGATTCGCGTAGCTTCAGGTTCACTTGGCCAGGGAATGTCGGTAGCCCTTGGCGCCGCGCAGGCTAAAAAGCTGAACAAGGATAAGCACCTGGTTTATACCCTTCACGGGGATGGAGAGCTTCAGGAAGGCCAGAACTGGGAAGCCATTATGTATGCTGCAGGGAACAAGGTGGATAACCTCATTGCTACGGTAGACCTCAATGGCCAGCAAATAGACGGAAGTACCGAAACGGTTCTTCCTATGGGCAATATAAAAGCTAAATTCGAGGCTTTTGGCTGGGAGGTAATGGAGATCGAAGACGGAAATGATATGCAACAGGTACTCGATGGTTTAAAGCAGGCAAAGTCCCTTACCGGGAAAGGAAAACCGGTTTGTGTGCTTATGACCACCGTGATGGGCAACGGGGTTGATTTTATGATGCATACCCACGCCTGGCACGGAAAGGCACCAAACGATGAACAACTGGAGAAAGCCCTTGAGCAAAACCCGGAAACTTTAGGAGACTATTAAGGTAAAATAAATAGGTTTCTGCGAAAGCAGAAATGACAAAGAAGACAAAGAATGAAAACATATACAGATACAGGAAAGAAAGATACCCGCTCTGGTTTTGGTGCAGGACTCACCGAGCTTGGCAGGACCAATCCTAACGTAGTAGCATTATGTGCCGACCTTGTAGGTTCGCTTAAAATGCAGGATTTCATAGATGAGCACCCGGATCGTTTCTTCCAGGTGGGAATTGCTGAAGCCAATATGATGGGAATGGCCGCCGGTTTAACCATTGGCGGGAAAATTCCTTTTGCAGGGACTTTCGCCAATTTTGCAACAGGCAGGGTTTACGATCAGATTCGTCAATCCATCGCCTACTCTGGAAAGAACGTAAAGATTTGTGCCTCTCACTCGGGAGTTACCTTAGGAGAAGATGGGGCCACCCACCAGATCCTGGAGGACATTGGCCTTATGAAAATGCTACCTGGAATGACTGTCATCAACACCTGTGATTACAACCAGACCAAAGCAGCTACTTTGGCCATTGCCGAGCACGATGGCCCGGTCTATCTTCGTTTTGGAAGACCCAAAGTGGCCAATTTCACTGCAGAGGATCAGAAATTCGAGATCGGTAAAGCGGTTAGATTATATGAAGGGGAAGATGTAACCATTATCGCTACCGGCCATTTGGTATGGGAGGCGATCCAGGCAGCACAGAAACTCTCCGAAAAGGGTATTAGTGCCGATGTGATCAATATTCACACTATTAAACCTTTAGATGAGCAGGCCATTATTAATTCGGTGAAGAAGACCGGATGCGTGGTAACTGCAGAAGAACATAATTTCCTTGGCGGACTTGGGGAGAGTGTTGCCCGTACCCTGGCAGAGAATCATCCAGCACCGCAGGAATTTGTGGCCACACAGGATACTTTCGGGGAAAGCGGAACGCCTGAACAATTATTCGAAAAGTATGGTTTAAATGCTGATGCTATCTTAAAAGCAGCTCAACGCGTATTAAAAAGGAAATAATTTTTCTGATTTTATAAAAAAAGCCAATGAAACAATTTTTCATTGGCTTTTTTTAGTGCGCGATTCTCAGGAATTATTTTTGTTTATTTAAAAAGAAGTTGGGCAAAGTTATAAAGATTTTTCTTCCATACTTTAAAATCATGTCCTCCGGGTAGAACAATGTATGTATGAGTTATATTGTTTTCTTTTAAATATTTATGAGCTTTCGCGGTTATATTTAAAAGATCGTCTTTATCCCCACAGGAAATGTAGAGCAATTCTAATTTTTCATTTACTTCCGGCGGATTTTCAATTAAATTTTTGAAAGATTTGGTATTTGGGGCGGAAGAAAAGCCTCCTATATAAGCAAAATGATCAATATTGCTGAGTCCAAAATTGAGAGATTGTCCTCCACCCATAGAAAGCCCTGCTAGTGCCCGATGTTTGCGATTCTTCATTACGGGATAATTTTTTTCGACAAAAGGAATTAAATCATTCAAAAGATCTTTTTCAAAAGTGCTAAAAGCATTTATTTTTTCTTTGGAAAATAAATCACCTTCAGCTTTGTCATTTTTCATCGCTCTTCCATTGGGTAATATTACAATCATAGGCTCAATTTTATTTTCCGCATAAAGGTTGTCTAGGATATTTTTTAAATTCCCATTACTTATCCAGGCCTTTTCATCACCACCTATCCCATGCAATAAATATAATACAGGGTAACTTTTAGTTGAATCAAAATTTGGCGGTGTGTAGACCATTGCATTTCGTTTTAACCCTACTGTTTCAGAGAAGTAAGTAATAGAATTTAATTTTCCGGGATTTATATTATCCTGCGGCTTATCAAATTCAACTGGGATTTGAGAAGGTGCTAATGACTGAGAATGAAGTGAATCGGAAATCAAGATTATACCTAGTAGGAAAGAATAAATTATTTTCATCATTTTTTCAGATTAAAAGGTAAGATTGGAAGAAAATTATGTTATAAAATTGAATGAAATACATTTTTATTGGATGATTTTATAGCAATTGAATCTTTATTTAGCACTGCGTCTGCCTTATAAGTGTAAATTTAACATTTTTATAAAAATACTAATATATTCATTGTACTTTAATTGAGAACCTACTGTTTACAAGGCTTTTAAGCCTTTTTTCTCTGCTATTCTTGTATTATTTTAACTGAATTTACATTGATTTTACCATTTTTTCACAGCCATGTAACATACCGTAAAGTAATTGTAACATTACAATTATTGAAAATTTGAATTAACAGATATATTTGATTTCAGCATTTTAAAGAAAATTTCACATTTGTTCTATTGTGAAAATTATATAATCCTTAAAATGCCGCATTTTTTAAATTAAGTTTAACAGAATGCATTTTAAAATCTTAAATTTTTATTAAAGCATAAAATCTCATAAACCATCTGTAAATCGTAGATTTTTTAACCAATTAAATAAAATTCAAATGGTGAAATATTACCTAATAAAAATGCTTCAAGAAGTTTATCCAGTTCATAGGTGCTGGAAATTTTCTTTCATTTCTAATTACTAAACCCTTAGTGAATATGAATATCATACCAATTGTAGTGATCTGGTGTCATTTTAATCAAGTTTTAAAATATTTTATAATATGAGAATAGGATTTCTAAAATTTCCATATCTGTCTAAATTGACAGTTATCGGATTATTAGTTGAACTTCTGCTTACTTCTACAATTTATGCTAATGAAAACAAGCTTAGATTAGTAGATGAGCAACAACAAACTATTAGTGGTACAGTTATTTCCTCTGAAGATAATTTGGGTATCCCAGGAGTCAATGTGATCGTAAAGGGAACATCCATAGGAACTGTAACTAATATGCAAGGGTTTTACGAAATCAATGTACCTGAATCAGCTACCATCTTAACTTTCAGTTTTATAGGTTATGAAACTGTGGAAAGGGAAATTGGCTCTAGCTCTGAGATAAATGTTACTATGGATACCGATCAAAGTGCTCTTGAAGAAGTTGTTATTATTGGATATGGGACACAGAGGAAGGAAACTGTTGTGGGGGCAGTTACTCAAACAACTAGCGAAGTGTTGGAACGCACGGGCGGTGTTTCCAATGTAGGTTCGGCCCTAACAGGAGCTTTGCCGGGATTAATAACGTCTTCAAGCACTGGTTTGCCCGGTGGGGAAAGTCCCCAAATTGTGATCAGGGGCCAGAATAGTTGGAATGGTAATTCCCCATTAATTTTGGTGGATGGAGTAGAGCGCCCCGAATTTTTTAATAACATGGCTATTAGCTCGATAGAGTCTATATCTGTCTTGAAAGATGCATCGGCTACCGCGGTATTTGGTTCCAGAGGCGCCAACGGTGTAATCCTTGTAACAACTAAAAGAGGACGTTCCGGTAGGGCCGAGATCACGGCCAATTTTAATTCTACCGTGAAGGTGGTTTCTCAATTACCCGGCACCTATAATGCATATGATGCCATAGGTGTTAGAAACAGAGCAATCGAATACGAACTTTCTACAAATCCCGCCAGTTGGGGCCAAATAATTCCGCAAGACATCAGAGACAAGTACCGTAATCCTGCAAATCTGCAGGAAGCAGAGCGCTATCCTGATGTGGACTGGCAAAAAACCTTATTTAAGGAATATGCTATGTCTTATAATGCCAATTTGAACATTAGAGGAGGGACCGAATTCGTCAAGTATTTTGCAACCCTCGATTTTCAGAATGAAGGCGACTTGTTCCGGGATTTCGAAAATAATAGGGGCTATGACCCTGGATATGAATATAACCGTCTTAATTTTCGTAGTAATTTAGATTTTCAAATTACACCCACTACTAAGCTCCGAACCGACTTGGGTGGCACCTATGGTGTACGTAGGAGTCCTTGGGGAGGCGGTAATGAATACCCATTCTGGGATGCTGCCTATAACGGTATACCAACTCTCTTTCTCCCGCGATATTCGGATGGTAATTATGGGTACTATGCTCCTAATGCGCAAAAAGGGCTGAACTCCGTGCGTATCCTTTCCCTTAGTGGGGTAGAAAAAGAGACTACTGCGCGCATCTCAACTACCTTTGTGCTTGACCAGGATTTGGATATGGTATTGGAAGGATTGAGTTTTAATGGAACTCTAGCTGTTGATAATACCTTTATAGAAAATGATAGAGGAGTTAACGACTTGTACAATGACGCTCAACAAAAGTGGATTGATCCGGAAACCGGTCAGGTAACCCTTACAGAAGGTATCAGTTCAACCACAGGCCTTGATTTTTATAATCCGGGGCCACAATGGTCTTCAGCAAGCGGAAGTGTTGGTGCGGCCTGGCGTAAGATATTCTATCAATTAAAGCTGGATTATAACACCACCATTGCAGAGGATCACAACTTCAGCCTGATGGGACTTATGAACCGCCAGAAAGATGCCAGGGGCAATGGAATTCCTGAATATCGCGAAGACTGGGTATTTCGGACCACCTATAATTATAAAGGCAAATATATGCTGGAGTATAACGGCGCCTATAATGGATCAGAAAAATTCGCTCCTGAATTTCGTTTTGCATTCTTCTCTTCAGGAGGACTTGGATGGATGGTATCAGAAGAAAATTTTATGCAATCTGTTTCTTTTCTGGATATGTTGAAACTGCGAGCCTCTTATGGGGAAGTGGGAGATGACAATATAGGTGCTCGCTTTCTGTACATGGATGAGTGGGCATACGGAGGAAATAGTCAACTTGGCCTAGTTGGTCAGGGTGGTGAGTTGAGCCCTTATACATGGTATTCACAGGATCAGGTGGGTAACCCTTTCGTTCGTTGGGAAACGGTATACAAGACCAACCTAGGTATGGATTTTGGTTTAATGAAGGGTTTCATAGATGGCTCTATAGACGTCTTCAGGGATGACCGAAAGGATATCCTGATGTCAGATGGCAGGGCAGTGCCCTCATATTTTGGTGCAGATGCTCCTGCAGCCAACCTTGGCCGTGTTCGGACACAGGGCTATGAGATCGTTTTAGGCATGAACCACACCTTTGGAAATGGAATAAGCGTATGGGCCGACTTTGCCATGACCCATGCAGAAGATAAGGTGCTGGAACGTGACGATCCCCAATTGTTACCTGATTATCTAAAGGATGCGGGTTATTCACTGGGCCAGGCGCGTACCCATATAGGTAGTGGGTACTACAATACCTGGGACGAACTATATGCGAGCACCCCCCATAATTCAAATAACCTCAATAAGATTCCCGGTAATTACCAGATCCTTGACTACAATGGTGATGGGGTAGTCGATAGTTTTGATAGCGTCCCTTTTGGGTATTCCGGTGTGCCGCAGAATACCTTTAGCACTAATTTTGGAGTTGATTGGGGAGGACTCAGTCTATTTATCCAATTCTACGGTGTTAATAATGTTACCCGGCAGGTAGTATTTAATAGTCTTGGGGGCCAATCAAACCGGGTTTATGAGCAGGGTACCTACTGGTCTAAGGGGGTTCCGAATGCCGATACACCTATGCCCCGCTGGAATTCGGATGCGCCTTCTTATAACATGGGGAACCGGTATTTCTACGATGGTTCCTACCTCCGCCTGAAGAATGCAGAAATAGCTTATCGTTTTGACTCGGAAATGGTACAGAGGTTTGGTTTTCAAAACCTGCGCGTATATGTAAATGGTAACAATCTATTGTTGTGGAGTGAAATGCCTGATGATCGGGAATCAAACTTTGCAGGAACGGGTTGGGCTTCTCAAGGAGCTTACCCTACGGTTAAAAGGTTTAACCTAGGTTTAAATATTACATTTTAACTCCATTTTATTATGAAAGTATATATAAGAACTATTGTTAAGAGCAGCTTTTTTATCGCATTGCTCATGATGGTTTCCTGTGAAGACTACCTGGAAAGAACACCAGAATCGGTTATATCAGAAGAAACTGCCTTTCAAAATTTTCAAAATTTTCAGGGATTTGTAGAAGAGCTTTACATGGCTATTCCAAACTTTACCACCAGTTATTGGACTACTTCGTTTAACTGGGGAGATGATGAGATTCAATCTGCTGCCAACAACTTTCACTTTGGCGTCAAAATCGAAAATGGAAACTTCTGGGGCTGGCAAGCCGAACATGATGGCTGGGGTGCCGGCTGGATGGACCAGAGCAATGCCAATACCAATGTTAATGGTGGAAGATTTGATAAAGGCCTGTGGCCGCTTGCCTGGTATGGAATTAGAAAGGCAAATATTGGGTTGGAAAACCTGGACCTTATGACAAATGCTACGCAGGAAGAAAGAAATTTGATTGAAGGGCAACTGCTATTTTTCAGGGGCTGGTTTCATTTTCAGTTGATACAGTATTTCGGTGGCCTTCCTTATATCGATAGAGTGCTACCTTCTGATGAAGCACTGTGTGAGCCCCGCCTAAGCTATCATGAGAGTGCTGAATTAGTGGCAAAAGACTTAAGAAAAGCGGCTGACCTTTTGCCTATTAATTGGGATAATACTACAGTAGGTACGCGTACGCTTGGGAAAAACGATTTGCGCATCAACAAGATTATGGCCTTGGGCTATTTAGGTAAAAATCTACTTTGGGCTGGGAGCCCCTTAATGAACTATGAATCTACTGGAAGCCGGACTTATAATCAGGAATTTTCCCAACGGGCGGCAGTTGCATTTGGGGAATTATTGTCTCTGGTCGAAAATGGGGAAACTCAATATGCACTACTTCCTTTTGAGGACTACAGCCAGAATTTTTTTACTACGGGTCAGAATTGGGCCATTCCAGGTGGTACGGAGGCGATTTTCCGAGCTCCTTATATTGCTGCTAATGATTCAAACTGGGGTATTAGTAAGCAATATCTGCCTTCTGTAGTGGGAGGTGGGGATCTTAAATTTGTTCCTACTGCCAATTATGTTAATTTCTACGGCATGGCTAATGGATTGCCTTTGCCGGATGATATTACACAAGCCGACCCTGAGTCTGGATATGATCCTGAATACCCCTGGAAAGGACGTGATCCGCGTTTTTATCACGATATTCTTTATGACGGGGTGCAAGTAGTTGAAGGTGCCCTACCTCCTAACGTAAACGAAGAGGAGGTCCGTTATGCCAATTTGTACACTGGAGGAAGTTACCGTGATGTTAACTTCGGAAGTCGTACAGGTTACGTCAACCAGAAATTTATTCCTCTAACAGCCAATCAATTTGACCGAAAGTATGATTATGGTTATGCACTTCACCTTATGGTGCCATATATGCGTTTGGCTGATATATACCTGATGTACGCGGAGGCTGCTCTGATGGGCTACGGCTCACCTCAAAGTAGTGCACCAAATTTCAATAAAACAGCCTTGGAAGCGGTGAATTTTATTCGCGCCAGAGCTGGTGTAGATCCTGTACATAGTAATTTCACTGGTTCTGTTCAGGCTTTCTTGCCGGAGCTTAGACGTGAACGTGCCGTGGAACTCGCCTTTGAAAGACACCGCTTTAATGACCTGCGCCGTTGGTTGTTGTTAATTGAATATCCTTATACCATTAAAACGTCCCATGAATTTGACCGGGCAGCATCCTTTGATCCTGCAAACCCGAGAGAAAACCGTGTATTGAACCTCAGGGAAGAAGTTATTCTGGAACGTAATTTCAGCGAGAAGCATTACTGGTTACCTTTAAAAGTATCAGATGTAAGTTTATGTCCTGAGTTCTACCAAAATCCGGGCTGGTAGCGGGTAATGAAACAGTTTATTTTTTAAGTATTAAAAGATCTTAACGACGAAACACTAACTAATGAAATATATAACACTAAAAATTGCTTTGTGCGCTAGTATAATTCTACTTCCTGTAATTCTTTCCGCACAAACGACCACAAAGATAGACATAGAGGCAGTGGTGCGAACAGACGAAGGATTGCCAGTTGAGGGGGCTGTTGTAAGAAGTGAGCAGGATGATGTTTCAACAATTACAGATAGTCTTGGAGTTTTTTCCTTAGAAGTCTCACCTAATGCAATCCTGTCCGTTTATAGAGTTGGCTATGAAACTAAATTTAGTGCCGCAACGGCAGACCTGCAAGAGATTGTGCTTGGATCTGATAGGTTGGTTCAGGTCGCCTATCGCGAGGAAGAAAAGAAGGATCTAATGGGAGGTATATCCTATGTCGATATTCCTGAATTACTTGAAAAAAACTATATAACCTCTCCTTTAGATAATATGCAAGCCCTTGTACCTGGTTTTAATGGTAATATTTGGGGAATGGACGAGTATTTGGTGCTTGTAGATGGCGTACCTCGTGATGTAGGTAGTGTCCAGCCCACTGCGATTACTCAAATTAGTTTTCTGAAAGGAGTCTCCGCTGTAGCATTATATGGCAGCCGTGCTGCCAAAGGTGCAATTCTTATCACCACAAAAAGGGGACATATAGGTGAGCAGACGGTTGATGTTCGGGTCAATGCAGGTCTTTCTATTCCGAAGAGCTTTCCCAAATACCTCGGTTCTGCGGAGTATATGACCCTGTATAATGAAGCACGGGTAAATGACGGTCTGGAAGCCTTATATTCTGAAGAAGAAATCTATCATCATTTCTCGGGAACCAATCCTTATCGCTACCCTAATGTCGACTATTATTCAGACGAGTACCTGCAAAAGGTTTATAGCCGCTATGATGGGACGATGGAAATATCTGGTGGAAATCAAAAGGCCCGTTACTATACCAATATAGGTTTTTTTACAGAAGGTTCCCTACTGGATTTTGGGGAGGCTGAGAACAATAAGAATCAACGGTTCAATGTCCGCGGAAACGTAGATATGAAATTGACTGATTATATCTCTGCCACTGTAGACTTAGGTGCTATATTTTCCAATAATGTAGGTGTTAACGCTAACTATTGGGGAGGTGCCGCTTCCATAAGGCCTCACCGGTTTACACCACTTATTCCAATCGATTTAATCGAAGAGAATGATGAGGCTTCAATGAATCTGGTGGAAAACACCAACAACTTGATAGATGGACAATACCTGCTTGGAGGAACGCAACTGGACCAAACCAATCCTATCGCGGATGTCTATGCTGGTGGTTCCAATACCTATACTAGCCGTCAATTTCAATTTAATACAGGTGTGGATGCTGACTTACAAAATATCCTGAAGGGATTATCATTCAGTTCTATGTTTGGGTTAGACTATGCCACTTCCTATAATCAATCCTATAATAATGAATATGCCGTGTTTGAACCAACCTGGACGAACTATGCAGGAACAGATATGATAAGTTCCCTGACACGGTATGGCCAGGATGCGAGCTCTGGTGAACTAACAGTAAGCAATAGTTCGTACCGACAGACTTTGGCTTTTTCGGGACAATTGAACTATGAAACTTTGCTTGATAATGATCATGATATCTCTGCTATGTTAATTGCCGGGGGTTTTCAACGGTCTCAATCCGGGGTCTACCAGGGAATCACGAATGCGAACCTCGGATTACATTTGGGTTATGACTTTAAAAATAAGTACTATGCACAATTTAATGGTGCCATGATATACTCCACCAGAGTGCCTGAAGACAACAGGACTGGATTTTCTCCTACACTTTCGTTAGGCTGGAGAATAAGCGAAGAAGACTTTTTAGCATCCTCATCTGTTGTGGACAACTTGAAGCTCTCTGTCTCGGCGGGTATATTACATACGGATTTGGATATTCCAGATTACTTCCTCTATGAAGCTATCTATACACAAACAGATGGAGCTTGGTACGGATGGGCAGATTTATCTGCGCCTGCACGAAGCACCGATTCGCGCCGAGGTGCGAATCCGGATCTGACTTTGCCTAAGCGGGAGGAAATAAGCTTGGGGCTAGATGCTTCATTCTTCAACAGCCTATTGGTCTTTAATGGGAATGTCTTTATGAGCAAGATGACAGGTCTTGTGAATCAACTTTCCATTTTATATCCCAATTATTTTGAAACGGGTTGGCCGAATTCATCTTTTATCCCATATGTAAATTATAACAATGATCTACGCTCGGGTTTTGATTTTAGTCTGAATCTAAACAAACGAATCGGACAGGTAGACTGGTCGGTGGGATTGGTGGGGACTTATGTCACAACCGAAGCTTCCAAGCGAGCAGAATTCTTTGAAAATGATTACCAGAACAGACAGAATAAACCGTTGGATGCCATTTGGGGTCTGGAGAGCGAAGGCTTCTTTGAAAATATTGAAGAAATTGCTAATTCACCAGAACAGGCTTTTGGTGAAGTGCAACCTGGCGATATAAAGTATAAAGATCAAAACTCCGATGGTATAATCAATGCGCAGGACGAGATATATCTTGGAAGGGGCGGTTGGAATGGATCTCCTTATACCGTCGGTATTAACCTGACGGCAAAATGGAAGAACTTCACCTTCTTTGCACTAGGAGTTGGTCGTGCAGGTGCAATAGGTATAAAGAACAGTGACTATTTTTGGGTAAATGGTCAGGATAAATATTCAGAAATCGTTAGGAATCGTTGGACGGAAGAAACTATGGGTACAGCCACATACCCGCGCCTGACCACCTCTGGGGGTAATAATAACTTTCGTAATTCGGATTTTTGGCAATATAGTACAGACCGTTTTGATCTAGCCCGTGTTCAGGTTTCTTATACGTTTCCGGAGAACTTGATTGGAGGCGATCTGGTTGAGGAATTCGGGGTGTATGTGAACGGAGCTAATTTATTCACGATAGCGTCCAATAGGGAGATTTTGGAATTAAATACAGTAAGTGCTCCTCAGACACGCTTTTTCAATATTGGTGTTAAGGCATTATTTTAATGGAATTTTTAAAAAACTGATAGATTATGAATAACAAAATACTGTTTTTCGTTTTGGTTGTGCTGGCACTGTCCGCTTGCGAGAAGGATTTTCTTGAACCAGCAATTGAAAACAATCGGGACCTGAGCAATCAGGATGAGCCAAGTTTTGCACTTGGACTGCTATATAACGGATACACTAGGCTACCAGGCGGGTTCTCATTCAATGAAATGGCCACAGCTGATGCTGTAAGTAGTGCCGAGAATAACGCCTATTCTAATATGGCCACAGGGCAATGGGCTGCAAATTTCAATCCGGTAGGGCAGTGGCAAAATTCCTATGCAGCAATCCAGTATTTGAACCTGATGCTTTCTAAAGCGGATACGGTTACCTATGCTGAAAATCCGGCGGTCAACCAGATGTTTATGGATCGTACTAAAGGGGAGGTATATGGATTGCGTGCCTTTTTTATGCACCAGCTTCTGCAAGCCCATGGTGGCATGGCTGGGGGGCAGCTATTGGGAGTTCCGATCAATCTTGAACCACAAGATGCCTCTACCGATTTTTCAAGTCTGCAACGGGCTACCTTTGAGGCTGGCATGCAGCAAATATATAGTGATATAGAGAATGCCATTGACTTGCTCCCTCTGGACTACGAAGACATTGGTAGCGAAGCTGATATTCCGGACAAATATCTTAACATGGATGCTAGTGTGAACGATTATAATCGGGTTTTAGGAAGTATTAATCGTCTGCGTATGACTGAACGCGTTGCTCTGGCAATTCGTGCAAGAGCTGCCTTGCTTGCGGCCAGCCCTGCTTTTACTCAAGGGACTACCACTACCTGGGCTGATGCGGCTAACTATGCGGCTGATGTGATTGATATGAATGCGGGCCTTGCCCCAAATGGAGTGACCTGGTATGATAATAGAGAAGTGATTGATAATCTTGCTGCGGGCCTTAATCCGCCTGAAATTCTTTGGCGAATGAATATGCCGGGGCCAAGCAGCGCTCTTGAAGAGCAACTCTATCCGCCTTCCCTTTTCGGAGATGGGCTGGTGAATCCAACACAGAATTTGGTTAATGCTTTTCCAATGGCCAATGGCTTTCCAATTACTCATCCGGAAAGTGGTTACGATCCTACGGATCCATATTCCAATCGTGATCCACGACTGCTTGAATTTATTGTGGTGAACGAAAGCCAATTAGGACCTTTTAATGAAACAATCTTTACAGCAGTTGATGGTGGTACAAATGATGGGTTAAACATTGTGGAATCTTCTACCCGAACAGGCTATTACCTTCGCAAGCTGCTTAGGGAAGATGTTAATCTTAATCCTCAGAGCGTGAATCAGCAGAGACACATTATTCCGCTTATTCGCTATACCGAAATCTACCTGAGTTATGCAGAGGCTGCCAACGAAGCCTGGGGTCCTATGGATACCGGGGGCAATGCTTTTTCCGCCTATGATGTGATTAAGGCAATCCGTGAGCGGGCAGGACTAAGTGAAGCGGGTAATGATACTTACCTTGAATCTATCAAGGGTGATCAGGATGCTATGCGGGAACTAATTCGGAACGAGCGGAGACTGGAACTTAGCTTTGAAGGTTTCCGTTTCTGGGATTTGCGCAGGTGGAATGAAGAACTCTCGGAAACTGCAATGGGAGATAGGATTGAAAATGGGAATCATACAATAATTTCTGTTGAACCTCGGCTTTATTCCGACTATATGATTTACGGCCCCGTCCCGTATAGCGAGATATTGAAATTTGGCTTTACACAAAATATGGGATGGTAATCACCGATTAAATCGGTAGTAGAGGATATTTATATTAAATAAAATAACTGGAAAAAACATGAAAAATATAACTTATTTATTTTTACTCTTATTCTTATCTGTATTATTTGCTTCATGCGAAAATGAGGATTGGGAATTCCCTGATTTTGAGTACCAGACAGTATACTTTGCCCATCAATATCCTGTTAGAACAATTACGTTGGGCGAGGATATTTTTGATACATCCTTGGATAATGAATGGAAATTTGAGATCATGGCCACCACTGGAGGGATCTATGAAAATGAACAAGACATTATTATAGACATAACCGTAGATAATACTTTGGTTGATGATTTAGCTTTTGCAAATGGTGGAGATATTTTGACAATGCCTAGCAATTATTATAATCTGGCATTGGATAATATTGTGATTCCTAAAGGAAGAGTTACAGGTGGTGTTGAGGTTCAACTTACGGAGGCATTTTTTGCAGATCCACTGTCAATACAGCGGAATTATGTAATACCAGTTAGAATGACAAATGTTCAGCAGGCAGATTCTATTCTGGTGGGGGAACCGATTGCTATAGATGGGAGAAGAACCGTAGCGAGTGATTGGGCTGTCCAGCCTAAAGACTTTGTCTTATATGCTGTAAAGTATATTAACCCTTTGCATGGTTATTATCTACGCAGGGGTGAGGACATTATTGTAGGAAAAAATGGAAATTCTGAACTTGATCAAACAATTGTCAGAGGTGAAGAATTTGTCGAAAATGATGAAGTGGTCTTATTAACTACTCAGTCTATTGATGAAGTCTTATTTCCAATAACTTTCAAAGCTAGCGATGAAAGCAATATAGATGTACCCTTGATCCTTAAGTTTGATGAGGAAGGAAACATTACAGTAGGAACTAGTTCTGATGATTATACCGTTACTGGCAGCGGAGAATTTGTAAAAGATGGAGAAATAAATAGTTGGGGTAACCAAGACCGTGATGCTATCTATCTTAATTATGAGGTAGAACTGGAAAATTTTCATGTTTCCTCTACCGACACTTTAGTAATCAGGAATCGTGGTGTAGAGATGGAACTCTTTACTCCTGTGCTCGAATAATTGTATAATAAGTAAGATAAAAATTGTATGAAAAGTTTATATAAATTAGGGCTTTGGGTGGCAGTATTATCTATGGCAACCTCTTGCACGGATTATGAACCACTTGATTTTCATGTCGAAAAGCCGGAGAGTGTAGCATTGCAGGAAGAATTGAACAGCTACCAGACTTTAAAAACATATTTGGAAGAAGATGCATCAGCCTTTAAACTGGGTGCAGCAGTGAGCATCCCAGAATATAACTCAAAGGAGGTAATGTACCGCCTGATCAATTCCAATTTTCAGGAGGTAACTCCTGGATATGGAATGAAACATGGAGCAGTAGTAAGAGCTGATGGGACATTAAATTTAGCGGGTGTAAACACATTCCTGACCATGACTGAAGCAGCAGGTATATCTGTTTTTGGACATACGCTAACTTGGCATGCTAATCAAAATGCAGGGTATTTAAATGGGCTTATTGCACCCATAGCTGTAACTACTCCCGCATTTCCAAATGAAATAGATTCTCAGAATCTTCAGGATGGATCATTTACCGGATGGATATATGAGCCCATGCAAGTTTCACTTGCGCAGGGTGAAGGTATGGGTGAAATGGCTGGAGCCATTAGGCTTGAGGCGGGAACAAGTGTTTATTCACCTGAAGATCTTCAATTTACTTCTCCTGCAATATCGGTAGTTCAGGATAACGAATATGAGGTTGTATTCTATGTTAAATCTGATATACCTGGTGAAGGAAGTGTTGCTTTTGAAGGATTGGAGAATAATACTCCTTTGCTGGATTATGATAGTGATGGTACGGTAGATTCTACTTTTACAACCGGTAGGTCATGGAAGGAAATAAGATTTAGAATAAATGATTTCCAGGCAGATTCTATAAATGTTCATTTGAACTTTGGGTATGCCCCTAATGTGAACTATTTGGTTGATATAGGTAATTTTTATATTTATAATACCGAAGGAGATCCAATAGTTAATAATATTGTTGCCAATGGTGATTTTGAAACAGGAACTGGCTGGGGTGGCTGGGGAAATAACTCTACTCGGGGAATTACGGAGGACGGAATGGGATTTGGTAACGAAGGTAAAGCATTCTTTGTAACAAATCCCAGTTTAACCGGTGGATTTTGGGAAGTCCAAACAGTGTATGGATTTCAGGAACCTCTTGAAATGGGAGAAACTTATGAATTAAGCTTTTGGGTAAAAGGAACTACTGATGGCATTATTCGCCCTGAACTCCAAAGCCCTAATTATTCCTCTGATGGTTTCGGACAGGTTTATGTTTCTCCCGAATGGCAAAGAATAGAACTTTCTACTACAGCAACGGCTGAAGATCGTGAGAGGCTGATTTTAAGCTATGGAGAATTTGCAGGTACTGTATATATAGATAATGTTGTACTAAAAAATACTTCATCCTCCTCCGGAGGGGAGACCACTATAGTGAACAAGACTGATGAAGAGAAAGAAATGATTATAGAATCAGCACTGGAAAATTGGATATCGGGGATAATGACAGCTACAGGTTATGTTCAAGCCTGGGATGTAGTAAATGAACCTATGGATGATGGAAATCCCTATGAATTAAAAAGCGGGGCTAACGATACCGATATTACGAGTGATGAATTTTACTGGCAGGATTACCTGGGAAAAGACTATGCAGTAAAGGCATTTAACCTTGCCAGACAATTTGCGCAACCGGACGACCTTTTATTTATAAATGATTATAATTTAGAATACAATCTGGATAAAACCCGTGGTCTTATTAAGTATGTTGAATACATCGAAAGTCAGGGTGCAAGGGTAGATGGAATCGGTACTCAAATGCACATAAGTTTGGATTCAGATAAGGATAAAATAGTTGAGATGTTTCAACTACTTGCTGAAACCGGTAAACTAGTAAAAGTTTCAGAATTGGATATAAGAACAGATGTTTCTGAACCTACTGATGAAATATTACAACAACAGGCAGATATGTATAGTTTTGTCGTTGAAGCTTATGAAGCAAATGTCCCGGTGGCTCAAAGATATGGAATTACTGTTTGGGGAGTAAGCGATAGTCTGGAAGATGCAAATTGGCTACCTGGAGAGTTTCAGGGCTTATGGGATGTAAATTTAAATAGGAAACCCGCTTATAAGAGTTTTGCTGAAGCTCTAAAAAGTTTATAATTGTTAAGTTACCAAACTAATCGAAAGTTTGAACATTTATTTTATAGCGTTACAAATTCAAAGTTGAATTAAGCTTTGTGTAATTTTTACTGAATAGTTCTCCTAAACCCATGTAGCCTTTATGCCGGTTGAATTTGTAACGCTTAAGAATTGCTGGTGTTAAAAGAAAGGTCCTATGGAAGTTGGGAGAACTTTTTCATTTTATTCTTACCAAAAAGGTGGGTAGGAAGTTTAAGAATAAATCATAGAAAATTTTAAATTACTATGGTTAAATCACACCTGTTTAGGTAAATCTTATTTAAAATAATTGCTATGTTAAAAAGAAAAAATATCCCTTTTTTAATTTTATTTTTAAGTGTTATTTTTACATTTTATAGTTATAATAAAAGTGAAAATCCATCAATTAACATAAATCCGAATGAAAAATCTTTAAAGGAAGCCCTTAAGGGAAAATTTCATATTGGCACCACACTAAATGCATGGCAAATTATGGGTAGGCGACCAGAAGAAATGGAGATCGTAAAAAAACATTTTAATTCCATTGTTTCAGAAAATATCATGAAAAGTGAAAGAATTCAGCCCGAACAGGGTGAATTCGATTTCTCACTGGCTGATAAGTTTGTGGAATTTGGAGAAGCGAACAATATGCATATTCACGGTCATACCCTTATATGGCATTCTCAAACTCCGGATTGGTTTTTTGTAGACCAGAATGGAAACCCTGTATCAAAAGAAGTGCTGATTGAGCGAATGAAAGATCATATTCAAGCGGTAGTTGGTCGTTATAAGGGTAGGATTCATTCCTGGGATGTGGTCAATGAAGCAATTGAAGACGATGGGAGTTATAGGGATAGTAAATTCTATAAAATAATCGGTGAAGATTTTATAAAGTTGGCTTTTGAGTTCGCCCATAAGGCGGATCCTGATGCCAGACTCTATTATAATGATTATTCCATGTCAAACCCCAGAAAGCGTAATGGTGTAGTTAACATGGTAAAAAATCTTCATAAAGAGGGCGTTCCGATTCATGGAATTGGAATGCAGGGGCATATAGGACTTGGCAACCCTGATATTCATGAATTTGAAAATAGCCTGGAAGCATACGGGAAACTTGGAGAAGTGATGATAACTGAATTGGACCTTAGTGTTTTACCCTCTCCATGGGGTGATGCAGGAGCTGAAATATCAGATAATTATCAATACGAAGACAAAATGAACCCCTTCCCAGATGCTTTGCCAGAAGAAGTTCAGCAACAATTCACAAAAAGGTATTTAGCATTTTTTGAGCTTTTTCTCAAGCATCAGGATAATATTTCACGAGTAGCCCTTTGGGGTATCAACGATGGCAATTCATGGAAGAATAACTGGCCAGTTCGTGGAAGGACCGATTATCCCTTGTTGTTCGACCGTAATAACAAAGCTAAGCCCGTGGTAAAGGAAATAATTGAACTGGCTTCAAGGAAATAAACGACAGAAAACTTTGATTTAATAATGAAAAATATCGTTTTGCTTATAGGATTATTATCCGGATTAAATTGCGGGTTTGCACAGGAAGCTGTGGTAAAAAGCCCCAACCAGTCTGTTAAACTGGAAATTTATTTGGAATCAGGAAGGCCCTTGTATTCTGTGCTATATAATAATGAGGTAGTACTGGAAAAATCCCGTTTAGGTCTAAAAACCAATATAACCGATTATTCCGAGAACTTAAGTTTCGAAGGTAGTGAAACTAACAATATTGAAAAGACCTACGAATCTAATAAGCTTAAAAATTCGAAGATAAGTTATAAGGCAGAGGAGTTAATCAGTACTTTTTCCAATGAAAAGGGACAAAAAATAGATGTAGTATTCCGGGTAAGCAACAATGATATTGCCTTTAAATATCATATTCATAAATATAGTGATACTGTGGCCCATATTGTTACACAGGAATTTACGGGATTTGATTTTCCACAATCAGCCAAGAGTTTTTTAACTCCCCAATCAAAGTCTATGGTAGGTTTTCAACGTACCAAACCGAGTTATGAGGAAGCCTATAATTTGGGACAGGATATAACTTCGGTGTCATCAAACAATTTAGGATATACATTTCCGGGCTTATTTAAAACTGGAAAGCATTGGGTTTTAATTTCCGAAACCGGGGTGGATGGTACTTACGTAGCTTCTCATTTAAGTGACCCTAATGGGAAGGGAGAGTATAGAATCGCTTTTCCAGAAAGTTCAGAAAATAATGGCTTTGGGAGTAGGGGTGCAGCAATTTCATTACCTTTTAGTACCCCCTGGCGGACTATTAGCCTGGGGGAAAGTCTTAAACCTATTGTAGAAACCACTATTCCTTTTGATGTGGTTGACCCCCTATATAAAGCTGCCGAAGATTATAGATTTGGTCGTGGGGTATGGAGCTGGATTATGTGGCAGGATCAAAGTATGAATTACGATGACCAGCTAACTTATATAGATTTTGCTGCTGAAATGGGATATGAATATATCCTTATAGATGCACTTTGGGATCAGAAAATCGGATATGATAGAATGGAAGAGCTAATTGATTATGCCAAGAGTAAAGATGTCGATGTGTTTTTATGGTATAATTCCAATGGAGTTGCTAATGATGCTCCCATGACCCCCCGAAATAAAATGCACAGGGCTATTCCACGTAAAAAGGAAATGCAGTGGCTGCAGGAAAATGGTGTGAAAGGGCTAAAAGTTGACTTTATGGGAGGAGATAAACAACATACTATTCAGCTTTATGAAGATATTTTATCTGATGCTAACGATCATGGGTTGATGGTGATCTTTCACGGTGCTACTTTACCCAGGGGTTGGGAGGTAATGTATCCTAACTTTATTAGTAATGAGGCAGTTCTTGCATCAGAGAATTTAATGTTCAGCCAGTATGCCAACGACCAGGAAGCTAAAAATGCAGCTATTCATCCTTTTATAAGAAACACTGTAGCAAGTATGGATTTCGGAGGGACGGTGTTAAACGAGAGATACAACCGAGGTAATGATGGCGGAAATACTAGGAAAACTTCGGATGCCTTTCAATTGGCAACTGCCATTTTATTCCAGACACCTATCCAGTTTTTTGCATTAACTCCGAATAACCTCAATGATGCTCCTGATTTCGCCATAGAATTCATGAAAAATGTTCCCACCACCTGGGATGAAACCATTTTTATTGATGGTGAGCCCGGGAAGTACAGTGTATTGGCTAGAAGACATAATAAACACTGGTATATTGCAGGAATCAACGCACTGGAAGAGCCTAAAACCATTGAATTTTCCCTCCCTGAGCTTGATGGTGAAACCTTTAGTATTATAAATGATACCGATAAAGGAAGGTCTGAAAAGAAGGAAATTAATCAAAAGAACGGAAAATTTGAAGTTACTATGCAACCACAGGGCGGTTTTGTAATTACAAACTGAGAGAAGCGACTTTATTTTTTAATAATTTAAAAATGAAACCAATTTTAATAGTTATCATCAGCCTGATGTGGTTCCTGGGCCAAGTAAATGACCAGTTTTCAAAACGGGAGGGGGGCGGTATTTGTCGTTTAAGTGCGGAAGATCAACAGGAGATGATGACAAATAAACTGGATATAAAATCGCTCCGGCCGGGACCTTCTGCAGACCCAAATGATCCAAATGCAGCGAATTCAGATGAAACTAAAGTTTCAGAATATACCTTACCTGGTCTTTTGCTTTTAAAAGAAGGTTCAAAAGTCAATTCAATACCCGAATGGGAAATTTGTCTTTCGAATGCACCAAGTAGGTCATACTTTGGTGCCAAACTGGCCTCATTTTATTGAATTTGCCAGGAAATTTTTTAATTAAAAATTGATTAAACATTTTTATGAAAATAAAAACTCTACTCCTCATAGTTCTAATCCTGTTTTTGGCTCATACAGGTATAGCACAAAAAAGGGCTCAAAACCCAATTATCCATGCTGATGTTCCTGATATGTCCATAATCAGGGTGGGAGATAATTATTACATGAGCAGCACTACCATGCATATGAGTCCTGGAGTACCCATAATGAAATCAAAAGATTTGGTAAACTGGGAGATTGTAAATTATGCGTATGATACTTTGGGAAATCAGGAGACATTGCAGTTAAAGAACGGCAAAAATGCCTATGGTGCCGGTTCCTGGGCAAGTTCCCTGCGTTACCACGACGGGGTTTATTATGTGAGCACCTTCTCAAAAAATACTGGCAAAACCCATATTTTTAAGACTGAAGATATTGAAAACGGGTCCTGGAAGGAAATAGCGTTTTCACCTTCTTTTCACGATAACACCTTATTTTTTGATGATGATGGGAAAACCTATTTGATCTGGGGTGGGGGAGAATTGAACATTGTAGAATTAAAAGATGATCTTTCCGGAGTAAAGGCGGGCACCGAAAGGGTTTTAATTAAAAATGCCACTAAACCCATTGGATCTGATTTTATACTTCCGGCGGAAGGATCCCAGTTATTTAAGGTCAATGGAAAATATTATTTATTTAATATTGCCTGGCCTAGGAACGGAATGAGAACGGTTATAATCCACCGTGCCGATAAAATAACAGGACCTTATAAGGGAAAGATCGCTTTTCAGGATAAAGGAGTGGCACAAGGTGGTCTTATTGAAACTCCAAAAGGGGACTGGTATGCCTATCTATTCCGCGACAATGGCGCGGTTGGACGTATTCCTTACCTGGTTCCTGTATCATGGGAAGACGGGTGGCCGGTGCTGGGTGAAGAAGGCAAGCTACCCGAGGCTTTGAACCTGCCTGTAAGTAAGGGTCTAATTCCCGGAATTGTAGCTTCCGACAATTTCAGCAGAAATTCGAACGATAAAGCCTTACCGCTTGTTTGGCAGTGGAACCATAATCCTATACCCCAATACTGGTCTTTAAAAGCACGTAAAGGTTACCTTAGACTAATTACCGATAGGGTTGATTCTTCATTTTTAACTACCCGGAATACCCTTACCCAGCGAACCATTGGTCCAGTAAGCACTGCAGTTACTAAAATAGATGTATCTGGAATGAAGGTAGGGGATTATGCTGGTCTTGGATTACTGCAAAAGAACTTTGGTTTTGTTGGTGCCAAGATAAAAAACAATACAAAACAAATTGTAATGCTTAATGGTACATCGGAAAAGCCTGTTGAGATTGAAAATATCCCCCTTGAGCAAGATGAGCTATACCTTAAAGCGGTTGCTGATTTTGAAGATAGAAAGGATACTGCGAAATTCTATTATAGTCTGGATGGCGAAAACTGGAGATCCATAGGCAACAAGCTTAAAATGTCTTATACCCTGCCTCATTTTATGGGATACCGTTTTGCATTATTCACCTATGCTACAGAAAAGGCTGGAGGTTATGTGGACTTTGATTTTTTTAAAATAGACGATAAAAAATTAATTGAGGATGAAGACTAGGATTTTAAGTTTCGAACTGCCTGCAGGTTTTATAATAAAATTATTTACGTTTTTATCTACCTGCCATCTATTTTCACAAAACCCTTTGATTATGGATCAATTCACTGCAGATCCAACTGCAAGGGTATTTAATGGTAAATTATATGTTTATCCTTCCCACGATATTGTGCCACCTGAGGGAGAAGGACGCCCTGAATGGTTCAATATGGCAGATTATCATGTATTCTCTACGGAAAACCTTACACAGTGGAAGGACCATGGAAAAATTTTAGACCAGAAGGATGTGCCCTGGGCAGATTCTGAGGCTTATAGTATGTGGGCACCAGATGCTGTCGAGCGCAACGATAAGTATTACTTCTATTTCCCTACCCGAACCAAAGGAGCGGGTGATGGCGAAGGTGGTTTTTCAATAGGGGTAGCAGTTTCCAATACTCCTACCGGTCCTTTTATTCCGCAGCGTATGCCAATTGAAGGTGTGGAGGGAATAGATCCCAATGTTTTAATAGATAAAACCGGACAGGCTTACCTGTATTGGTCACGAGGTAAAATTTACGGGGCGAAGCTAAAAGACAATATGCTGGAGCTCGCCTCAAAGCCCAAAGTTTTTACAGAATTACCTCAGAAAGGTCATATCGAAGGCCCTTTTGTTTTCGAACGCAAAGGGACTTATTATATGACCTATCCACACGTGGCTAACCAAACTGAGAGATTGGAATATGCTACCGGGGATAATCCATTGGGGCCTTTTATTCACAAAGGTGTAATTATGGATGAATCATCCTCGGGCACCTGGACTAACCACCATTCAGTGGTCAACTATAAAGATCAATGGTACTTGTTTTATCACGATAGTGAATTGTCGCCGGATTTTGATAAAAACCGCTCGATTAGAGCTGATAGTTTATTTTTCAAAGAAAATGGCAACATTAAAAAGGTCATTCCAACCCATCGGGGCATAGGGAAATCTTCAGCATTTAAACAAATTCAGTTTGATCGTTATAGTGAAAAAAGTGAAGAAGGTGTTCATATTGAGTACTTAGACCAGAAAGATACCTTTAAAGGATGGAAGTTAGTTTTTACTCAGCCAGGAGCTAAGGTTCGTTACAACAGGGTGGAATTTGGAAAAGAAAGTCCAAAGGCAGTAAAGCTAAGAGTAAATGTTTCTGGAGATGAAAATGCAGTAATAGAAATTTTTGATTCCAGCCTGAGCTCTGTTGCAAAACTTCAACTGGACAGTACAGATGGGTGGGAAGAAATTAGTGTGCCTGTTCAGCATCAGTTCACTGGCACAAAGGATCTGCTCATAGAGGTTTCCGGGAAGGGAAGCATTGAATTGGATTGGATAGAATTTGTAAAATAATTTAAAATGAGGATAAGCAACACCAATGGTATAATTTGCAAATTTAGGTTTCAATTTTTTGCATTTATAGGCGTGTTTTTCCTTTTGACTACTCAGGCATTGTGCCAGGATGAATCGCAGTTCAACCTTTGGTATGATGAGCCTGCTCAGAAGTGGGTAGAAGCCCTACCCATAGGAAATGGACGTCTAGGGGCAATGGTTTATGGTGATCCTCAACAGGAGGTTATTCAGTTAAACGAAAACACCGTGTGGGCCGGGCAGCCTAACCGTAATCACAATCCTGAAGCCAGGGAATATCTGGCCAGGGTGCAGGAACTTTTATTTGAAGGAAAGAGCGTGGAGGCCCAGACCTTAGTAAATCAACATTTTATCAGCGAAACCTCACAGGGAATGCCATATCAAACCGTGGGAAACCTAAAATTGTCTTTCCCGGATCACCAGAATTATTCGGAGTACTATCGTGAACTTGACCTAAAGGATGCGGTGACGAGGTCCCAATATAAAGTAGGCAACCGTACCTATAAAACTAAAGTTTTCGCCTCCTATCCCGACCAGGTTATTGTAGTGCAGGTTACTTCAGATCAACCCGGAACTTTAAATTTTTCGGCGACAATGGACCGACCTGGAGGGGCTGAGATAACCGCTTCTGAAAATGGGGAATTGAAATTACACGGAAAAACCAGCGATTTCGAAGGGGTGGAAGGCAGCCTTGAATTTTTGGCTATCACGAAAATTAAAACTAGTGGCGGTGAAATAATCAAAGAAAACGATACCCTTAAAATTCAGAATGCCGATAGTGCTACTATGTTTATTTCCATCGCCTCTAATTTTAAGGATTATAGGACTTTGGATTTTGATGAGCATCAAAAAGCAGCAGCATACCTATCCGCTTTAAAAAATAAAGGACCTGAAGAAATCTACCAGGACCACCTGGAGGATTATCAAACCTATTTTAATCGGGTATCCCTAAATTTGGGGGAGACTCAAGCTGCGAATTTGCCAACCGATGAGAGGATTAGAAATTTTAAAACAGCTGATGATCCTGCCCTGATATCTCTTTACTTTCAGTTTGGTCGATATCTTTTAATAACCTCCTCCAGACCCGGGAGCCAACCCGCCAATCTACAGGGAATCTGGAATGATCAGTTAACCCCTGCCTGGGATAGTAAATACACGGTAAATATTAATACAGAAATGAATTACTGGCCTGCAGAGATCACCAATTTGACCGAATTCCATGAACCCCTGATACAAATGGTCAAGGAACTTGCAGTAGCAGGAAGAAAAACCGCCAGGGAAATGTACGGCTCGAAAGGATGGGTTATGCATCACAATACTGATATCTGGCGTATGACCGGAGCAATAGACGGGTCATATTGGGGGATGTGGCCAATGGGGGGTGTTTGGCTCTCTCAACATTTATTTGATAAATATGATTTTTCGGGGGATAAGGAATTTTTAAAATCAGTTTACCCAATAGTAAAAGAAGCTTCCACATTCTACCTGGATTTTATGATACAGGAACCTGAACATAACTGGCTGGTGGTATCACCTTCCATTTCACCAGAACATGCACCTGCTGCTCATTCTGAATCTTCCTTAACTTACGGAACCACCATGGATAATCAACTTATTTTTGATCTTTTTTCAAAAACAGCAAAGACAGCGGCAATATTAAATCGGGATACTGAATTCCAGGCAAGATTAACCGAAAAGCTTAAGCAATTACCTCCAATGCAGATCGGTAGTTGGGGGCAGTTACAGGAATGGATAAAGGACTGGGATGACCCCAATAGTAAACACAGGCACGTGTCTCATCTTTACGGGCTTTATCCTTCTAACCAGATCTCAGTTTACCGCAACCCAAATTTATTTGAAGCAGCCAGAACTTCTTTATTAGCCAGGGGAGATGAATCTACCGGGTGGTCTATGGGATGGAAGGTTAATCTTTGGGCAAGACTGCTTGAGGGCGATCACGCCCTCAAATTAATAAAAGATCAGTTAACGCCATCTAGTCAGGATGGTTTCAGTGAAAAAGGGGGCACGTATCCTAATCTTTTCGATGCCCATCCTCCCTTTCAAATAGATGGTAATTTCGGGTGCACGGCCGGGATTGCCGAGATGCTTCTACAAAGTCACGATGGGGCAATCCAATTGTTGCCCGCATTGCCTAAAGCCTGGAAAAAGGGAGAAGTAACAGGCTTAAGAGCGCGAGGAGGTTTTGAGGTTGATCTTAAGTGGGAGAATAATAAACCTAAACAAGTGCTCATATCATCTGCTCTGGGTGGTAATTGCAGGATTCGATCATATATACCTTTGGAAGGAAAAGGATTGGTCCAGGCCAAAGGAGATAATCCTAATATATTCTATAAGCTTCCAGATATAAAAAAACCACTTATTTCAGAAGAAGCAACATTAAAAGAGGTGAAAATTCAGAAGGTTTATGAATATGATCTGAAGACTTCAAAAGGAGGACAATATAAATTAAAAATTAAAAGAATATGAACATAAGATTTAACATCCTTGCACTTTTCGGATTTTGGTTAATGCTGGCACCGCAGCTTTTAAAAGCACAGAACCCTATTATTACCGATGTTTTTACAGCAGATCCGGCACCCATCGTATATGATCAAAAGGTCTATCTATATACCAGTCACGATACCGCCTCGGTTTCTTCAACGAATTATGAAATGAAAGACTGGTTGGTGTTTTCCTCTAGCGATATGGTAAACTGGACAAATCACGGTCCTAAACTCTCGCCGAAAGATTTCTCCTGGGCAACCGGGGATGCCTATGCAGCTGAGGTAGAAGAAAGGGATGGGAAATTTTATTTTTATGTTTCCACGTTCCATAAAGATGATGAAAGGAGTAATGGTGGAGCAGCAATTGGCGTGGCGGTTGCCGATTCTCCTTTAGGACCATTCAAGGATGCTAAAGGAGAAGCTTTAATTTACAATGAAATGACGACCGATAATCCGCACGGGTGGGATGATATAGATCCTACGGTTTTTGTAGATGATGATGGCCAGGCCTATATGTATTGGGGTAATGGTAGTCTCAAAATGGTGAAATTAAAGGATAATATGGTGGAAATAGATGGGCCGATCCATTATTACAACCCAAAGAATTTTATAGAAGGCCCCTGGGTTTACAAAAGAAAAGACCTCTATTATTTGGTATATGCCAGTCAGGGAGAAGAGCGTGAAAGAATTGAATATGCCACTTCCAGTAGTCCTGAAGGACCCTGGAATTACCAGGAAGTACTTGCAGAGAGTGCTCCCAATAGCTTTACAATACATCCCGGTATTGTAAATTACAAAGGGAAAGACTATTTCTTTTATCATAATGGCGTTTTACCCACAGGGGGAAGTTACCGTCGTTCTATTGCGGTAGATAATATGCATTACAATGAAGATGGTACCATTCAAAAAATAGAACAAACGGACGAAGGTGTAAGGCCTGTAGAATAATATTTTCTGAATTTATTTTTGATAAAATTGATCAGATGATTTTTAAAATATCATTCATTATGATAATGGCAGTTCTATAATCTGTTAGTGATGAACTCAAGGATTACTGAAATCGTCCATCTGAAAATTAGTGGGTTAAATAAAAATTAAATAAAATTATGATCGTTAAAAGAACATTCTTATTTCTTTTATTATTATTTATTTCTAAAGCAGTTATTTCCCAAAATCCAATTATTCAAACCAATTACACTGCAGATCCTGCGCCAATGGTTTATAATGATAAACTGTATTTATATACCTCTCACGACGAAGATGAGTCTACCTGGTTTACGATGAATGATTGGCGTTTGTACACCACCGAAGATATGGTGAATTGGACAGATCACGGACCAATATTGGCTTATGACGATTTTGACTGGGCTAAACAAAATGCCTGGGCGCCCCAGGCTATCCAGCGGGATGGGAAGTTCTACATGTATGTTCCTATTACCGACAGGGACGGAAAAAATGGTATTGGGGTTGCGGTAGCCAACAGTCCTTATGGACCATTTATAGATCCTCTGGGAAAACCTTTGATAAGTAATAGTAATGCGGATATCGACCCTTCTGTGATTATTGATGATGATGGTCAGGCGTATCTGTTCTGGGGAAATCCCGTCTGTTATTACGTGAAGCTCAATGAAGATATGATCAGTCTGAAAGGACAAATATCACAGATCCCAAATACTATTGAAGCCTTCGGAAAGCGTGAGGGGGAAAAAGATGATCGCCGGCCAACTACTTATGAAGAAGGACCGTGGGTATATAAACGAAACAATACTTATTATTTATTTTTTGCCGCCGGGCCCTTACCAGAACATATTGGTTATTCCACGAGTAAAAATATAACAGGGCCGTATAAATATCGGGGAGTCGTAATGCCCCAGCAGGGTGGTTCATTTACCAACCATCCGGGAATTGTCGATTTTAAAGGAAACACTTATTTCTTCTATCACAATGCAGCTCTTCCCGGCGGAAGCGGGTTTACCCGTTCTGTAGCCGTAGAAGAGCTTATTTTCAATAAGGATGGTTCCATACAAACGATGGAAATGACCGATGGGATTACAGAAAGTCTGGGCACCCTCAACCCATATGTTAAGAATGAGGCGGAGACCATTGCTTGGTCGGAAGGCATAAAATCCAAAGAGAGCAGCCTGGTTGGAAACTTTATAGTAGCCACCAGAAATAATGCTTATTCCATGCTCAGGGAAGTCGATTTTAGAGCAGATGGAGCTTCAGAATTTACAGCCAGGCTTGGAACAACTCATAACGGAAATGTGAGTATGGAAATAAGACTTGACGCCTTGGATGGGAAACTAATTGGTAGCCTGGAGGTACCCCTTACTGGTGGTAGCGATAGGTGGGAACTTGTAACCACAACAGTGGATAAAGTAACCGGGGTTCATGATTTGTATTTCATATTTAAAGGCAAGGCACCTAGTGAGATTCTATATTTTGATTACTGGAGCTTTTCGAAATAAAATTTAATAGAAAAAATAAAAATTATTAATAAAGGTTAGAAAATGAAAAAAAATCAAGTTGCTTTAATTACAGTCTTTATGGCTTTGTTTGTTTTTACAGGGTGTAATGCTCAAAAAAATGTTCCTGTATATTCCAGTGTGGTTTACCAGGGGAATGATAAGGTCTATAACGAAAATCCGTTGAAGGCTGATGAGTTCTATAATCCCATTTTACAGGGTACTTATCCAGATCCTGCCATTACGCGTAAGGGAGATGATTATTACCTGGTGGCATCATCTTTTGCGATGTTTCCGGGGGTGCCGATTTTTCATTCTAAAGATTTGGTAAACTGGACACAAATTGGTCACGTTCTGGACCGGAAAACTCAGCTCAAAGTCCACGACACAGGCATTAGTGCTGGAATTTACGCACCGGATATCAGGTACAATCCTCATAATGAAACATTCTATATGATTACGACACAGTTTGCCGGTGGTATTGGCAATATGGTCGTTAAAACAAAAGATCCTATGAAAGGATGGAGTGATCCGATTAAACTTGATTTCCAGGGTATCGATCCGGCTATCTTTTTTGATGATGATGGAAAAGCCTATGTTGTTCATAATGATGCTCCAAATGAAGGAGAGGAGTTGTATCAGGGGCATCGCGTGATTAAAATCTGGGAATACGATGTAGAGAAAGACCAGGTTGTGCCCGGAACGGATAAGATTATTGTCAATGGGGGAGTCGATCTTTCCGAGAAACCTATTTGGATTGAGGCACCACATATTTATAAAAAGGATGGTCTTTATTATTTAATGTGTGCTGAAGGGGGCACAGGAGGATGGCACAGCGAAGTGATTTTCGTAAGCGAAAATCCAATGGGTCCATACCAGCCTGCACCATCGAATCCTATATTATCACAAAGATACCTTTTTAAAGATCGGGAAAATAAAGTAGATTGGGCAGGCCACGCCGACTTAGTCGTTGGTCCTGACGATAAATATTATGGTGTTTTTTTAGGTGTGCGGCCAAATGAAGAAGGCAGGGTGAATACTGGAAGGGAAACCTTTATTTTACCGGTTGACTGGTCAGGTAAATTCCCGGTTTTTGAGAATGGCTTGATTCCAATGGAGCCCAAGCTTAAAATGCCTGAGGGTGTTGAAAATAGGACCGGGGAAGGCGGTTATTTTCCAAATGGTAATTTTACATATACCGAAGATTTTTCTTCAGAAAAACTCGATTATCGTTGGATCGGTTTAAGAGGACCGCGAGAAGATTTTATGGAATTTACAAAAAATGGTCTTAAGATTACACCTTTTGAGGTCAACATCAAGGAAGTAAAACCTACTTCAACACTATTTCACAGACAGCAACATAAAGATTTTTCTTTTACTACGACCATAGATTATCAACCTGGATCTGAAGAAGATTTAGCTGGGATCACAGCCTTACAAAATGAAAGATTCAATTATGTCTTCGGGATCACTAAAAAAGATGAAAAATATTATCTGGTATTGGAGAGAACTGAGGAAGGAGATTCCAAAATTTTAGCTAGTAAAGAGATAGAGCTTAAAGATGACCTGCAGTTAAGAGTAACAGCAGAGGGAGACGATTATAAATTTAGTTATGCTTTAAATGAAGGTGATTTCCAGAATTTGGGAGGCACTGTTTCAGGTGATATTTTATCCACTAATGTGGCCGGTGGTTTTACCGGTAATATGATAGGTTTATATGCCACTTCTGCTAATGACGCTGTCCCTGGGAAATAGTAAGCAGGTTTCTAAATGAATTTAATGATGAAATGAGAGAATTATGAAGAATAATATATGTATACCTGTATTGTACTTTTTCACAATGGTGCTTTTTATCACAGACTTGTCAGCCCAGGACTGTGAAGAGAACGTAGAGGACCCGCGCGGACAAATGGAACCCTGGACCAAGGGAGCCTGGGAAACGGGTAAGTATCGAAACCTTTTCCTGGAAGCCGGTTACTCCCAGGCCGCGATTGACGCTAAACTTGAAAAGGCTTATTATGATCTTTTTGAAGGACCTGATAGGGTGTATTTTGAGGTGGAGGATTCTTTGGCTTATGTCTCAGATCTAAAAAATAAAGATGCTCGAACCGAAGGCCTTTCTTATGGTTTAATGGTAGCGGTTCAGTTTGAAAAGAAGGAAGTTTTTGACAAATTATGGCGCTGGACCAAAAAATATATGCAGCATCAGGATGGACCAAGAGAAGCCTATTTTGCCTGGAGCGTAGATCCTAAAACAGGAGAAAAAAATTCAGAAGGTTCAGCTTCCGACGGAGAATTGTATTTTGTAACAGCATTGCTTTTCGCTTCCAATCTCTGGGGGGATGACTCCGGAATTGATTACTATGCTGAAGCCCGAAGGATTCTTGATGCTATGTGGAGTAAAGATGGTACTGCCGGAGTTAGGAATGTACTGAATGTAGAACATAAGCAGATTAATTTTGTACCTCACGATGGTGGTTATGATTGGACTGATCCTTCTTATCACGTTCCGGCATTTTTCGAAGTTTGGGCAGCATACGCTAATGATGGACACGAGGATTTCTATAGCGCTGTTGCCGATACGGCCCGGGTCTTTCTCCACCGTGCGACTCACCCACGAACTGGTTTAACACCTGATTATGCTGAATTTAGCGGAGCTCCTCATAGCCGCGGCCGTATGGGGGATGCCTTTAGATATGATTCCTGGCGGGTTCCTATGAACATAGCGATGGATTATAGTTGGTACGCCAGAGATACAGCCTGGCAACAACAGTATGCAACCCGAATCCAAAACTTTTTATACTGTGAGGGCCTGAAAACTTTTGTGGATCAATACAATATAGACGGATCAACTCCCCAATGGATACTGCCCGCCGGGGGATACCAGAAATTGAGGCACTCCCTTGGACTGGTCTCCACAGCCGCAACGGCTTCTTTAATGACTACCCACCCCAAAGGCTGGAAGTTTGTTGATGAGATCTGGAATGCCGAACTGGAACCTTATGAGGATGGATATTTCGATCCATATTTTGATGGGTTGCTTTACCTGTTTAGTCTGATGCACTTAAGTGGTAACTACCAGATCATTACCCCGCAGGCTGGTTAGAAATTTTTCAGTTTGTAGATTTAAATTAATTTATGACTAATATGAAAGCAGGAAAAATTCTTTTAATAATATTGCTTATTGGATCGGTAGGTTACTCCCAGGATGCTAATTTCCATGTGTATTTAAGCTTTGGACAATCCAATATGGAAGGTCATGCTGAGTTTGAAGCCCAGGACTCCCTTGTTAATGATAGGTTCCAGGTGTTGCAGAGTGTTGACTGTCCTGAGTTAGGGCGCCAAGCAGGACAGTGGTATCCCGCTGTTCCACCTTTATCCAGGTGCGATACCGGTTTAACCCCAACCGATTATTTTGGAAGAACCCTTGTTCAGAATTTACCTGAAAATATAAAAGTAGGGGTTATTAATGTAGCAGTGGGAGGATGCAAAATTGAGTTATTTGATAAAGAGGATTATAATAATTATGTGGACCACGCACCTGACTGGATGCTACCTGCAATTCAAAAATACGATGGGAATCCATATGGTCATTTGGTGGAGCTAGCTCGAAAAGCCCAGGAAAAAGGAATAATTAAGGGCATTCTTCTGCACCAGGGGGAATCAAATACAGGAGATGCAGCCTGGCCACAAAAAGTCAAAGCAGTTTACGATAATTTAATTAAAGATTTAGATCTGGACCCTGAAAAAGTACCTCTGCTAGCCGGAGAAATGGTTTCGGAAGAACAGGGGGGTAAGTGTGCCAGTATGAATAGTATAGTTGCTACACTCCCTCAGGAAATTCCTAATGCTCATATTGTCTCTTCTAAAGGCTGCCAGGCTGTTAAGGATGGGTTACATTTTTCAGCCGCCGGATATAGAAAACTTGGGCAACGATATGGAGAAAAAATGCTTTCAATTATTCAATCAGGAAAATAATATTTTCCACTGGTTAAAATCAGTTTAGTTTTGGTGTAGCTAAATTTTTTAGAAACCGGGAATGATAAAGCATTTCCGGTTTTTCAATAATTATATTTAAGCTTATTCCTGATAAAACTAGCAGGGGGTTCCTTTAATTTGCAATTTAGACTTCCGAATGTTTTTCCCGGTAATTGCTTGGTGGCATTCCATAGAGATCTTTGAATTTGGTGGAAAACTTAGAAGTACTTGAAAATCCCACTGCATAAGCGACTTCAGATATGTTTATTTTTTTTGAAATCAATAAATTTGAAGCCTGTTTCAACCTGATGTTAGTAACTAATTCCCCGGCAGACTGGTTGGTGAGCTGTTTTAGTTTACGATAGAGATGAACCCGACTTATTCCTAATTCTGAAGCAAGCATTTCAACATTTAAATCAGGGTTGTTGAGATTTTTATTGACTACATCCATAAATTTTTCAAGTAGGGTTTCATCACTCGATTTTAGATCAAGCTGTTTAATTTTATCATCCCGTAATTGTTTTCCGGAATAAGTATTTTTTAATAAGGCCCGATTTTTAAGTAAGTTGGTTACCGTCCTTTTAAGAATATCAATACTAAATGGTTTATTAATATAAGCATCTGCGCCTATCTCCAAACCCTGATAGTTGGTTTCTTTATCGGTTTTCCCAGTCAATAGAATGATGGGAATGTGATTAGTGTTGATGTTTTTCCTAATTTTTCGAACCAGATTGATTCCGTCCATTTCCGGCATCACAACATCACTTATGATTAAATCCGGGATCTTTTTAACGATCATTGGAAAAGCCAGTTTTCCATTCGAAGCCAATGAGATGTTATAGCGGTTTCCCAGTTCCCGGAATATATAATTTCTAATTTCATCATCATCGTCTACTATAATAATGCTGGGTTTCTTTGTTTCACTAGACTTATTAAGGGTCTGAATATCTTCGTGAGTTTTTTCTTCAGGCTGCTCGGTCACCTCCGCGGTAAAAGAACCCATAACTTCTGGTATAATTTCATTTTCCTGAAGATGGTCACTTCCCTGGGGTAAACTGATGGTGAACTTGCAGCCTTTTCCATTTTTATTATTTTCTGCCGCCACACTTCCATGATGTAATTCTGCTATAGATTTGGTAAGATGAAGTCCAATCCCGGTTCCTTCATATTGACGGCTTTTGCTATTTGGAACCTGATAAAAACGATTAAAAACATTACTGAGCTCGCTTTCTTTTATACCCGTACCATCATCTTTTACAATTATTAAAATTTTATTTTCGCTGTCATCCAATAAAATTTTCACCTCTATATTTCCATTTTCTGGGGTGAATTTGATGGCATTAGAAATTATATTTTGAATAATCTTGTCAAAGTGGTTGGGATCAATAAATGCATATATCTCCGGAAGAGGAAAATTCATCTTGAACTTGATTCCCTTACTTTCTATCTGATCCTCAAAAAGGGCAATAATCGTCCTTACAAACCCTATAATCTCTGTCTTTTGAAATTTCAACTCAACGCTTCCCTGGTCAATTTTTCTGGCATTTATTGACTGGTTTAAGAGGTGAAGGATTCTTTCTGAATTTCGCTCCATAATTTTGTAGAGCTTCTGGCGATTTTCCTCCTTATCTGTTTTTATTAATTTGTTAAGAGGATTAATGATCAAAGAAATAGGTGTTTTAATATCGTGCGATATATTGGTTAGAAATTGAAGTTTAGCTTCATTGATTTGTTCCGCATGAAGGTGTTCTTGTAACTTCTTTTTAGTATTTCGCCTTTGAACAATTTGTTGCGTTATAATGTAGGTCAGTACTATGATTATTAACAAATAAATTACCTTAGCTAAGTTAGAAAAATACCAAGGTTGATGAATTATAATTACCAGTTCTTGTTCATTTGAAAAATCCCCATAATCATTAGCTCTTACTTTAAATATATATGTTCCGGGTTCCAAATTATTAAATGTAACAGAATTCATTCCGGGTATGAGCTTTATCCATTTACCTGAATTTAAGGAGTAAGAATACGTTATCAGTTCAGGGTTTTTAAATTCGAAAGAGGAAAATTCAATGCTGAAATCATTATCCTTGTGAGCCAGTTCAACAGTGTCAGCATCAATTATTGCTTCTTCTATTATGGCGTAACGTCCAGATTTCATTCCTTTTTTCACTGGCTTGTCTTCAAGATAAAAGCCTGTGATTCTGAGGTCTACTTCGTTGCCTGTGGAGATGATTTCTGAAGGATTAAAAAAAGTTACTCCATTGGTGCTTCCAAAGTACAAGGGGCCGTTTTCTTCATTATAGGAAGCATTTTTATTGAATTCATTTCCCTGGAGACCATCACGGAAGTAGTAATTTTTTAGTTCTTTAGTTGGTAATTCTAATTGAGAGATACCGTGATTGGTGCTGATCCATAGATTGTTGTTCTCATCCTCTTCTATAGCACATATTACATTGCTGGGAAGACCGTTCTCGGTAGTAAATACCTGAGTGATAGTATCATTTTCAGGTTTGAAAAAGAGCCCCTCGGAAGTTCCAATCCATAGATTCATTGCCTCATCTTCATAGAGGCTATAAACAATCTTATTGCTTAAAATATGATTTTGTCCCTTGTTGTTGAGGAAGCTGTTTTTTTCCAAATCCAAGGTAGCTAGTCCATCATAAGTACCTATAAAAATTTTATTAGACCTTGAGAGGAGTAAACAATTAATCCATTTATTGTGTAATTGCTCAGATCTATCGCCCTTTTTGATGATGTTGTGACTTGTGGCTTGTTTTGTTTGAAGGTTATAAGAATAGAGTCCATACCCCAAAGAACCAATCCATAGATTTTTTTGTTTGTCCTCAATAATACTATAAATCCTTTCTACAGAATTATTCTGTTCGTCTTTTAGGTCATCAACAAATTTTAACTCCTTGTTTTGTCTATCCAGTTTAGCTAAACCTTTAAGGTAAGTTCCAATCCATAGCTGATTTTCTGAATCCTGGTAAATACTCATTATGCTCGCAGAGCTTTTAATACCATCAGTACTTATACGAAATCGCTGTTCTATTTCTTCTGATATGCCATATAGCCCATCCCCGTCAGTACCGATCCAAAGAATATCTTTATTATCCTTAAAAACGGACATGACGCTATTAGAGCCAATAATGTCATTCTTTACCGATTGGTATCCGATGTAATTAAAATTATTGATCTTATCAGGTATTAGCAATACTCCCTTTTGATAAATACCAAGCCATAAATTATCCGCTTTATCCTGTATAATAGAGTGGATTTTTGTTTTAGTAAAATCAAAATTGGATATGCTGAAATCAGTTACGTTCATTTTTTCTTTTACCGGATCATAGATCTTTAAACCCATGCCGTCTGTACCAACTATTATTTCGTTGTCATCATTGGAAAAAAGAGATTTTACAGGGAGGTTCTTAGAATCCTTAATAAAATGGAATTGATCTTTTTCTCTATTGTATTTATACAAACCACTGGTTAAACTTCCAACATAGATATTACCATTTTTATCTTCAGTGATACTGGATATATGGGTTTCATTCTCTGGGTCATTAAAATATTCTGTGATTTCTCCTGACGATGTGACTTTAAAGAGACCTCTGTCCTGGCTAAAAGCCCATAAATTTCGCTTATGATCTTCGAATATTCCTTCCAGATATGAACTTGGAACCATTTCTGGAAATTTGCGGGCTACAGGTTTACCTTTCACCTGAAATAATTTAAATATTCCCTGCCCGGAAGTGCTTATTAAAATCTCTCCATTTTCTCTTTCAAGCATCGAGGTTACATGGGCAGGATATGGGGTGTTGCTTTCTATCAATAAAGGGATTTCATGAAATTCTTCAGTGGCGTGATCAAAATATTGTAAACCGTTAAAGAACCCGAAATACAAAACTCCATTGCTATCCTGAAAAATAGACTTTACGTAATTATTTAAAATGGAGGTGGAATCTTGCTTGTTCTGCTTAAAGATAGAAAACTTTGCCCCGTCATATCTGTCCAAGCCATCTTCGGTTGCAATCCAGATATAGCCTTTGTCATCCTGGTAAATTTGATTTATCAGGCTACTGGAAAGTTCAGCATCCGTAGAAAATAGTTTTCCTACCTGGCTATAGATAGAAAATGGCAACAATAAGAAAGAAATAATAATGAGGATATAACTATTCACATAAGATATTTCAGGATTATGCACTTTCATATGAACCTACTAATTTTTGGAATTAAATTCTCCTTGCTTCTTCGGGCAGAAACCCAGTAAATAAAATAGGGTAGATAAAAACTTATGGTTTTAATGACCACAAGTTATAATTTTTTTCTTAGTTTAGCAATCTATTGAGGTTTTATATAAATAATCCAATATTTATTATTAAAAGTATCCTTTTGAGAGAAAATGTTTTAATTTTACAGTTGAAAACCATTTAAGTACTGAAACAACTCTCAAAAGGATTATTTAATTTACAGAATAACTACCTTATAAGGCTTATTCTGTTAGAAAACATCCTAAAGCTTAAAAGAAAAACCTTCCTCTACTTTTTGGCTGTATTTTTTAGAATCAAACTTATAAAGGAAGGAGCCTTTACGCGAAGAATTCATATCTTTCTCGTTTAGTTTGATCAAAATATCCAAAGCATTTATTTTATTGATGAAATTTCGTTTGTCTAGTTTCTCCCCCAGGATGGATTCATACAATTTTTGAAGTTGACGCATTGTAAATTTTTCTGGAAGTAGTTCAAATCCAATGGGTTTTTTTGAAGTTTTATAGCGTAATCTTCTTATAGCCTTAGTAATCATTTCAGAATGATCAAAAATTAGTTCAGGAAGTTCAGTGACGCTGAACCATTGAGCGGAATGTTTGTCAATTAAAGCTTTATCGTGTTTTTTGCTATTTATAAGGGCAAAATAGGCAACCGATATCGTTCGTTCCGCAGGATCCCTGTCAACCTCGCTAAAAGCATATAGTTGCTCCATATAAATCTTTTCAATTCCCGTCAATTGAAGTAGAATTCGGTTGGCCGCTATATTCAGGTTTTCTTCTCTTTTCAGGAACCCTCCCATTAGAGACCATTTGCCTTTTTCAGGTTCAAAATTCCTTTTAATTAGAAGAATTTTCAGATCCTCCTCATCAAAGCCAAATATTATACAATCAACTGCCAGAAGAACTTTATCTTCTAATTGGTATTTATGGACCATAAACTAATTAAATATTAAAACCGGAAAGCGGCTGCACGAATATTGAATTTAATTTCCTAATTCACAAAATTAAAAATTTGTTAAATAAAAATTGTTTTTAAGATTTACTTTTAATTATATTTGGAAATGTATAAATAACACTTAAGTTTTTAAAGATATTTAATTTATTATAATTCAATGATATTATGAAGGTTAAAATTATAATTACATTAATGCTGGGCCTTTCTTTAGGTCTTTACGGGCAGGAAACCAAAATTACAATTTTGGCTTCTGAGGATGCTCCCAAAATCAGCAGGCATATCTATGGTCATTTTGCTGAACATCTCGGAAGGTCTATTTACGATGGATTGTACGTGGGGGATACGAGTTCTATTCCCAATAAAGATGGTGTAAGAACAGATATAATAAAGGCCTTAAAAGAAATAAAAATACCTAACCTAAGATGGCCAGGCGGTTGTTTTGCCGATACTTACCAATGGAAAGATGGAATAGGCCCGTTAGAGGAGAGGCCTACGATGGTGAACTCCTGGTGGGGCGGAGTAACAGAGGATAATAGCTTTGGCACCCATAACTTTTTAAACCTTTGTGAAGAACTTGGAGCTGAGCCTTTTATTTCTGCAAATGTTGGGAGTGGAACGGTAGAGGACTTTATTGACTGGTTACAATATACGAATCACCCCAAGGGAAGTCCTATGGCCAAACTGAGAAAAGAGAATGGAAGGGAAGAGCCCTGGGATGTAAAATTTTGGGGAATAGGTAATGAAATGTGGGGTTGTGGTGGTAATATGACTGCCGAATATTATGCTAATATTTATAAACAGTATGCCACCTTTATGACTAGTTGGGAAAATGAAAATGATCTGTACAGAATTGCAGCCGGGGCTTCAGGTGGTGATTACCATTGGACTGAGGTTTTAATGCGGGAGGTTCCCAAATCTCTTATTGAAGCTGTGGGGCTTCATCATTATGCGGTTATAGATTGGGAAAATAAAGGATCTGCTACCGGGTATGACGAAGAAATCTATTTTAGAAGTATGGAAGAAGCTCTTAAAATGGAAGAGTTTGTAACCAAACATTCTCAGGTGATGGAAAAGTATGATCCTGATAATGAAATCGACCTGGTGGTGGATGAATGGGGAGGATGGTACGATGTGGAAGAAGGTACCAATCCCGGTTTCCTATATCAGCAGAATACGATGAGAGATGCCATGATTGCCGGAGCGACTCTAAATATTTTCAATAATCACAGCGAGAGGGTTAAAATGGCAAATATTGCCCAAACAGTAAATGTTTTACAGGCGGTGGTGCTTACAGAAGGTGAACAAATGATCCTCACCCCAACCTACCATGTGTTTAAAATGTATACCGTGCATCACGATGCCCAGCTCTTACCAGTCGATTTTGACTCTCCGAAGTACACTTTTGAAGGGGAATCTTTGCCTGCAATCTCTGTTTCAGCTTCTAAAAATGAAGCTGGGAATACTAATATTTCATTAGTAAACATAGACGCCAGTGAGGAGCATATAGTTGAAATTGATTTAGAAGGCCTGGATATTAATGATCTTGAAGCAAATATTCTTGAATCAGAAAAAATTCAGGATCACAATACTTTTGAAAATCCTAATAAAATTAAAATCAAGGAGTTTGAAGATTTTAAATTAAAAAATGGAAAGTTGGAAGTGAGCTTGCCTCCTTTTTCTGTAGTAGTGATATCTTCTAAATAATTTATTATGAAATTATTATTCGCTGATAATGAAAGGTTTTTTTTAAGCTTATTGTTTTTTCTCGCTACTACTATATTGTTAGGGCAAGAGCGAAAATTGGAAACTTTCAACCTTGAAGATGTCAACCTGGAAAAGGGAGCTTTCCGCAGTGCTATGTTAACCGATTTGGATTATATTTTGAAATTAAATCCTGATAAGCTTCTAGCGCCTTTCTTACGTGAAGCTGGCTTAGCACCAAAAGCAGAAAGTTATTCTAATTGGGAAAATTCAGGCCTGGATGGTCATATCGGAGGTCACTATCTTACGGCCCTTGCGCAAATGCAGGCTTCTGCCGGAAGTATAAAAGCTGATTCACTACTTAATTATAGTCTAAATGAATTAGAAAGAGTGCAAAAGGCCAATGGGAATGGTTATATAGGTGGTGTACCTGGCGGGAAAGAAATGTGGAACGCGATTGCCCGGGGAGAGATCGATGCAGGGGGTTTTAGTTTAAACGGGAAATGGGTGCCTCTGTACAACATTCATAAAACCTACGCCGGGCTGCGAGATGCTTATGAAATATCAGGAAAACCCAGGGCTAAAGAAATGCTCATCGAACTTTCTGACTGGATGCTGGAGATTACCGAGGATCTTTCGCAAAAGCAAATTCAGGAAATGCTGGTTTCCGAACACGGGGGTTTAAATGAAATTTTTGCTGATGTTGCCAGAATTACCGGTGAAGAAAAATACCTGGAGCTGGCCTATCAGTTTTCACATCAGAAATTGCTAAAACCATTAGCTGGAAATAAGGATATACTTAACGGGATGCATGCCAATACCCAGATACCTAAAGTTATTGGTTTTCAATCAATCGCCGAGATGGATAATAACAAGGACTTTCATAATGCGGCGGTCTATTTTTGGGATAATGTGGTAAATAAGCGCTCTGTTGCTATAGGGGGAAATAGCGTTAGGGAACATTTTCATCCTACCACGGATTTTTCTGAGATGATTTCCAGCGTACAGGGTCCGGAAACCTGCAATACCTATAACATGCTCAAATTGAGTGAAAAATTGTTCTTAGCCGATCCCGATGAAAAATATATGGACTATTATGAAGGCGCTTTATATAATCATATTCTTTCTTCCCAACATCCGGAAAAAGGAGGATTTGTATATTTTACACCAATGCGTCCAGGGCATTACCGGGTCTATTCCCAACCCCAAACCAGTTTTTGGTGTTGCGTTGGCTCGGGTATAGAAAATCACGGTAAGTATAACCGATTTATTTATACCCACTCAGATGACGAACTCTTTGTAAACCTATTTATCCCTTCGAGCTTAACCTGGCAGGAAAAAGGAATAGAATTGCATCAGCAAACTGATTTCCCGAATGAAGAATCGACCACTTTTAAAATAGCGACAAAGGCACCACAAAAATTCAGCCTGAAACTTAGGTACCCTTCCTGGGTAAAGAAAGGGGAGTTTAAAATACACATTAACAACCAAGCTATAGCAGTGAACCAGGATCCGGGCTCTTATGTTGAGCTCGATCGTACCTGGAGAGATGGAGATGAGGTGAAAGTGGAACTGCCTATGCACATCTCCGCTGAAAAATTACCCGACGGGTCCGATTATGCGGCTTTAAAATATGGTCCAATCGTTTTGGGAACTAAAACCGGTGATAATAATCTGGAAGGGCTTTTTGCAGATGATAGTCGAGGCGGTCATATCGCTGCCGGGAAACAGGTTCCAATCTCTGAAATGCCCGTATTTCTTGCCAAGAACCTGGAAGATCTGGTAAGCAAAGTAGAAAAAAATCCAGGCGATTACCTTAGCTTTTCAATTGCCGAAGGAATCTATCCTGAAAAATTCCAGCACCTTAAGTTTATTCCATTTTATAATATTCACGAGTCCAGGTATGCCATTTACTTACCGGTGGAAACAAAAGAAAGTTATATCAAAAAACAAAAAGAGCTAAAGGCGCTTGAAGAAGCTGAGCATAAATTAGAATCACGAACTATAGATAGGGTTGTTCCTGGAGAGCAACAGCCTGAATCGGATCATTTTATTGAGAGTGAAAATTCCAGTACGGGAACACATCAGAACCGGCATTGGCGCGATGCTTCGGGGTGGTTCAGTTATGAGCTGAAAGACAGCAAGAAAAAAGCCAGTAGACTGCGAATTACTTACTACGGAAAAGATGCTAATAGGGAATTCAGCATTTATTTAAATGGTAAAATCCTTGCAAAAGAAAATTTCCAGGGAGAAAAAGGAGATCGGTTTTTTTCTATAGCATATGAGCTTCCGGAAGAGATGGAGTATAATGAAGAGGAGCAAATAAATATAAGGTTCGAAGCAAAACCTGGATCTCGAACAGCAGGGATTTATGATGTAAAACTTTTAAAAGATTAGGAGTACAGAAGATAAAACTGCATACATATATGAAAAATTACGTTATAGGCCTGGATTACGGAACTGACTCGGTAAGAGCAGTACTTGTGGATACAGGTAGTGGTCAGGAAGTGGCTACAGATACTTTTTATTATCCGAGATGGCAGGAAAAAAAGTACTGCAACGCGGCAACCAACCAGTTCCGCCAGCATCCTTTAGATCATATTGAAGGCCTGGAAAAAACCATTAAGGGAGTATTAGTTAAGAGCAAAATTGATAGTGACTCCGTCAAAGGAATCTGTATTGACACCACAGGTTCTTCTCCGATTGCGGTTACCAAAGAAGGGAAACCGCTTGCATTTGAAGAAGGTTTTAAGGAAAATCCAAATGCCATGATGGTGCTTTGGAAAGATCACACCGCAATTGACGAGGCTAATGAAATCAATGATTTAGCCAGGAATTGGGGTGGAGAAGATTATACCAAATATGAAGGCGGAATTTATTCTTCCGAATGGTTTTGGGCCAAAATCGCCCACGTTATTCGGGAAGACAAAGCAGTGAAAAAGGCTGCGTATTCCTGGATGGAGCATTGTGATTTGATGACCTTTCTGCTTATTGAACATCAGGATTTATCCACTTTTAAACGCAGCCGCTGCGCTGCTGGTCACAAAGCAATGTGGCACCAGAGCTGGGATGGTCTTCCTTCTAAAGATTTCCTTACTCGACTGGATCCATATTTGGGAGAATTGCGTGAGCGGTTGTATATGCAGACCTATACTTCGGACGAAGTTGCAGGAAATTTAAGTGCGGACTGGGCCAGGAAACTGGGCCTGTCTACCGATTGTGTAATCGCGGTAGGTACTTTTGATGCTCATTCAGGGGCAGTGGGTGCCAAAATCGATAAACATACCCTGGTTCGGGTTATGGGTACTTCGACCTGCGATATTATTGTTTCCCAGCAGGACAAGCTAGGGGATAAAACAGTTCACGGCATATGCGGGCAGGTAGATGGTTCGGTAATTCCAAATATGATTGGCCTTGAAGCCGGGCAATCGGCATTTGGGGATGTTCTGGCCTGGTTCAAAGATGTACTTAGCTGGCCTTTGGAGAACCTGGTTTTGAGTTCCGATCTTATCTCCGAAGAACAAAAAGCAAAACTTGTAGAAGAAATCGAGCGGGATTTCATCAAAAAACTTTCTAAAGCAGCTCAGGAAATTCCACTTTCAGAAAGTATTCCCGTTGCTCTAGACTGGATTAACGGGAGGAGAACGCCAGATGCCAACCAGGAATTAAAAAGTGCCATTTCCAAACTCTCCCTGGGTTCAAAAGCACCTCATATTTTTAAGGCCCTTATCAATTCGATTTGCTTTGGCTCCAAACAAATTGTCGATCGTTTTGAAGAGGAAGGCGTGAAAATAAATAGTGTGATTGGTATAGGCGGGGTAGCACGTAAATCTCCTTTTATTATGCAAACCCTGGCTAACGTGCTGAATATGCCTATAAAAGTGGCTTCTTCAGATGAGGCTCCCGCGCTGGGAGCTGCAGTTTATGCTGCCGTTGCCGCTGGACTTTATCCTAACGTGATCGAAGCCAGTAAAAAGCTGGGTAGCGACTTTGAAGCGGAATATCATCCCCAGCCGGAAGCTTTAGATACTTATGCTGCATTAATGGAAGAATATAAGGAATTAGGTGCTTTCGTCGAAAATAATATTAACCGAAAATCTACTATAAATGAGCTCTAATTATAAAGCATTAAAACAGGAATGTTACCAGGCCAATATGGAACTTGATGCCTTAAACCTGGTGATCTATACCTTTGGAAACGTGAGTGCGGTTGACCGGGAAAAAAAGGTTTTCGCCATAAAGCCCAGTGGCGTACCTTACCAGGAGTTGAAACCTGAGGATATCGTAATCCTCGATTTTGAAAACAAGGTTATTGAAGGGGAAATGCGTCCTTCCTCAGACACCAAAACCCACGCCTTTCTTTATAAGAATTGGGAGAATATTGGGGGAATAGCCCATACCCATGCTACGTATTCGGTGGCCTGGGCACAATCTCAGAAGGATATCCCGATTTTTGGAACCACCCATGCCGATCATCTTACCGCGGATATTCCCTGTGCACCTCCAATGCGAGATGAACTTATAGAGGGTAATTATGAACACAATACCGGCATCCAGATCCTGGATTGTTTTAAAGAAAAGAAACTTTCTTACCAGGAAGTGCCTATGGTGCTTATCGGTAATCACGGTCCCTTTACCTGGGGGCAGGATGCTGCAAAAGCAGTATATAACAGCAAGGTGCTGGAAGAAGTGGCAAAAATGGCACTGCTTACGATGCAAATTAATCCGGAAGCCCCAAGAATGAAGGATTCCCTAATTAAAAAACATTACCAGCGTAAACACGGCAAAAATGCCTATTACGGTCAAAATTAATATCAAATAAATGCAGAACCTCACAGCTCTTTGAATTCTGTGAGGTTTGGTAATAATCTTAATAACAAAAATACCAAATGATTAATATAGAAGCAAAAGAGATCTGGTTTGTAACTGGTAGCCAGCATTTATACGGTGATGAAACCTTAAACCAGGTTGCCGGTGATTCCAAAGAAATAGTACAAGGACTTAATGAATCTAAGCATCTTCCGCTAAAAATAGTCTGGAAAGATACGGTGAAAACGGCAGATGAGATTACCGATATTTGCCAGGCGGCCAATGCCAATAAAAACTGTATTGGCATTGTAGCATGGATGCATACATTTTCGCCGGCTAAAATGTGGATAAAAGGACTAAGCCTGCTTAAAAAACCACTTTGCCACTTACATACACAATTTAATGCTGAGATCCCATGGGGTAAAATTGATATGGATTATATGAACCTGCACCAGTCAGCTCACGGGGACAGGGAGTTCGGTTTTATAATGAGCCGTATGCGCAAAAAACGCAAAGTAATTGTAGGTCACTGGAAAACCGATCGCGTGCAACGCAAACTGGGAATTTGGTCTCGTGTGGTTTTAGGATGGGATGAACTTCAGCATCTAAAAGTAGCTCGTATTGGCGATAATATGCGCAATGTTGCAGTCACCGAGGGTGATAAAGTGGCCGCTGAAATGAAATTTGGGATGGCCGTTAATGGTTACGATTCTTCAGAGGTTGTAGCGCATATCGATAAAATTTCCGAAGAAAAAGTAAATGATTTACTGAAGGAATATCAAGCCGATTATAATTTAACTGAAGACCTAAAAGAAGGAGGCGCGCAAAGAGACTCTTTGGTTGATGCTGCTAAAATTGAATTAGGATTGCGGTCATTTTTAGACGAAGGAGGTTTTAAAGCCTTTACCGATACTTTTGAAAATCTGGGAAAACTTAAACAATTACCGGGCATTGCGGTGCAACGTTTAATGGCCGATGGTTATGGTTTTGGTGCAGAAGGCGATTGGAAAACCGCCGCACTATTACGTGCTATGAAAGTTATGGCTGTTGGATTAGAAGAAGGAACTTCTTTTATGGAAGATTACACCTACCATTTTACTCCACAGAAATCTTATGTTTTAGGCTCACATATGCTGGAAATTTGTCCTTCTATTGCTGATGCAAAACCAACCTGCCAGGTGCATCCCCTGGGTATTGGTGGAAAAGAAGACCCTGTACGACTGGTTTTTAATGCTCCGGAAGGAGATGCTTTAAATGCCTCTTTAATAGATATGGGGAACAGGTTCAGGTTAATTGTGAACGAAGTGGAAGCGGTAGCACCGGAAGCCGATTTACCACACTTACCGGTAGCACGTGTATTATGGGATGCCAAACCTAACCTGGAGATTGCCGCGACATCCTGGATTTTGGCCGGGGGCGCACATCACACGGTGTATACACAAGCCTTAACTACGGAATTCCTGGAAGATTTTGCCGATATCGCCGGGATTGAATTATTGGTTATTGATGATAAGACCAGTATTAGGGAATTCAAGGATAAAATAAATGCCAATGAGGCATACTACCATATGTTTCAACATGGAATGTAATTTCTAAACTAACGCATCTAATTATGAAACTTTCAAAAAATAATCTTTTCGGTCTGGGAATAGTTTTCCTGTCCTTGTTTTTTATTCAATGTAAAAATGGAGAGAAGGAGGCTGAAACCGACATAAAAGAAATGAACACCGAAAAAAGCCCACAAACAATGCAAAAAGAAGATTACGGTACCACTGCACAGGGAGAAAAAGTCGAGCAATATATACTTACCAATAAAAATGGTATGGAAGTAAAAATCATCACCTATGGTGGTAGGATAACGTCCTTAAAGGCACCTGATAAAAATAATCAATTTGAAAATGTTGTCCTTGGTTTTGATTCGCTGGTGCAATACACCAAAGACAACCCGTTTTTCGGAGCTTTAATTGGCAGGTTTGGAAACCGTATTGCCAAAGGAAAATTCACATTGGATGGGGAGGAATATACCCTAGCTCAAAATGATGGGGAAAATCATTTGCACGGTGGTAAAAAAGGCTTTGACAAAGTGATTTGGAAGGTAAAAGAAGCAACCGGGAATAGCTTGAAATTAAGCTACACCAGTAAAGATATGGAGGAGGGGTATCCCGGGGAGCTGAAAACCACGGTCACCTATACCCTGACCGATGATAATGCACTGGAAGTGGATTATAAAGCGACTACCAACAAAACCACTATAGTGAATTTAACCCAGCATGCTTATTTTAACTTGTCAGGGGATTTTTCTGAAACTATTTTGGACCATAAACTGGAAATCAATGCTGATAAATTTTTACCCGTAGACCAAACCCTTATTCCCACCGGAGAAATAAGAAAAGTAGAAGGTACTGCTTTTGATTTCCGTAAATCGAAAACCATTGCAAAGCATATTGAAGATATGAGTACCCAAATTAAACGTGGTAAGGGCTATGACCATTGCTGGGTTTTAAATGACCAGGATTCCGGAATGCGATTGGCTGCATCAGCCTATCACCAGGAAAGTGGTAGAGTGCTTGAAGTGCATACCAATGAACCAGGGATTCAGTTTTACTCTGGGAATTTTCTTGATGGAACCCTTCCACAAGCCGATGGAGAGGGCACTTATGGTCACAGAAGTGGGTTTTGCCTGGAAACCCAGCATTACCCGGACGCACCAAATCAGGAGGGTTTTCCATCTGTGGTATTGAAACCGGGAGAAACCTACGCTTCCAAAACAAGTTTTAAATTTTCAGTAAAATAATTTATGAAAGCATTAGATATTTATGACTGGATTGCAATTGCTCTTTATTTCCTGGTTTTAGCCGGAATTGTTATTTGGGTAATTAGAAAAAAGCAATCGAATACCGAAGATTATTTTCTGGCCGGTAGAAATGTAGGCTGGTTTGTTGTCGGAGCTTCAATTTTCGCTTCCAATATTGGATCAGAACACGTAGTTGGACTCGCCGGTGCAGGTGCCGGAGATAAGCTTCCCATGCTTATTTATGAAATTCAGGCCTGGGTAGTTCTTATTTTAGGTTGGGTATTTCTTCCTTTTTATGCACGCAGTGGTGTTTTTACCATGCCCGAATTCCTGGAAAAAAGATTTGATGCCAGGTCAAGGTGGGTACTCTCAGTATTTTCCATTATTGCCTATGTGCTTACCAAGATCTCGGTAACGATCTATGCAGGAGGTATTGTAGTTTCTGCTTTACTAGGAATCAATTTTTGGACCGGTGCTCTTGGTACGGTGATTTTGACAGGACTTTACACCGTTTTAGGTGGTATGAGGGCCGTGGTTTATACAGAAACCCTTCAGGCAATAATCCTGGTCATCGGTGCCGCAGCCCTAACTTTTATCGGATTAGATGAAGTAGGAGGTTGGGCCAGTATGCAGGAAACCGTTTCTCCTGAATATCTTAATATGTGGCGATCTGCTTCAGATCCTGATTTCCCATGGCCATCTCTTTTGATTACCAGTACCATCGTGGGTATTTGGTATTGGTGTACCGACCAGTATATTGTACAACGTGCGCTTACGGCAAAGAATATTAAAGAAGGAAGACGTGGAACTATTTTTGGAGCTTTGTTGAAGTTATTGCCAGTTTTCTTATTCTTAATTCCTGGAATTATAGCACTTACCCTAAAGATGCGTGGTGAACTGCACTGGGATAGTCCTGATGAAGCCTTTCCGGTTTTAATGAGTAACCTGTTACCCTCTGGATTACGCGGGCTTGTAGCTGCGGGTTTATTGGCTGCATTAATGAGTTCCTTAGCCTCGGTTTTTAATTCCTGTTCTACTTTATTTACCGTAGATATTTATAAAAAACTTAGACCGAATACTCCTGAGAAAAAACTGGTAAGAACCGGTCAAATAGCTACGGTTATTATCGTTATTATCGGTATTATCTGGATCCCGATTATGGCCAATATTTCTGGGGTATTATATGAATATTTGCAGAAGGTGCAATCCTATATTGCACCCCCAATTACCGCGGTATTCCTTCTAGGTATATTCTACAAACGAATAAATGCACACGGGGCTTTTATTACTTTGGTTTTTGGTTTTATAGTAGGTGCCCTGAGGATTATCCTGGAATTATTTAAGGACTCTTTAGATCCTGATGGATTCTTATTCCTGGTAGGGGACATAAACTTTTTGACTTTTGCGGCCTGGTTCTTCTTATTCTGTGTGATTTTAATTACCGTTGTGAGTTTATTGACCAGTATACCTGCGAAAATTAAAACCGATAACCTTACTTTTCAGACGATTTCAGAAGAGGAAAAACGAAACAATAAAAACAGCTATAATTGGGTTGATATTGCCGTATCGATTTTAGTGGTGATCATTGTTGTTGGCGTTATGATATTCTTTAATGGAAAATAATGTCCATAATTCATCCATGGATTTAATAATAAAATATCTTTTGAATTATTAATATAAAAAACAACGCATGATGTCATATTCACCAACTAAATTTTCAAGGTCCCTTATGGGAATGATTTTATTTTTCTTGGCTTCAATAGGGATGGCACAAGATGGAACTATCTACCCACTCGAAGCTCCTTCCGAGCCTACGGCTATCCCCCTGGGAACAGGTAAAGTTGAAAATCAGCCTGCCCCGGAAACCTGGTTTCGTCAGTGGGGCGATCCCATGGCGAGGAATATATCTACTGCGACCCTTACTCCGTTCCTGCCAGACCCGGAAAAAGCCAATGGAACAACGGTAATTGTGGCTCCCGGGGGTGGTTTCAGGTGGCTTTCCATGGGAAATGAGGGTTGGGAAGTGGCTGAAGCCCTTGCAAAGCAGGGAATTGCTGCCTTTGTACTAAAGTATCGGCTTCACCCAACTCCAGAGTCTCTTGAAGACTTTAAGGCATACATGAATCGACCCCGCACCCCTTCCGCAGAATCTTCAGATGATCGGCAGGGTTCTGATTCAGAACGCCCACGTTCAAACCTTTCCAACCAGCTCGAGGATGCCGAGGCCGCTTATGCCTTGATCGTTGAACGCGCTGAAGAGTGGGGGGTAGATCCAAATAATATAGGTATGATGGGTTTCTCAGCTGGTGCAGGACTTACGATGCATTCTACTTTGAATTCCAAGACCATGGACCTGGCCTTTATCGCACCTATTTACGGAGGAATGAACGCAGTTGATGTACCAAAGGATGCCCCCCCTATGTTCAACGCTATTGCCGCTGATGATTTTCTTTTCAATGGGGAATTCGGTCTGATAGAGTCATGGTACAAAGCTGGCAGGCCTGTTGAATTTCATCTTTACCAGAACGGCGGCCATGGTTTCGGCCTGGGGAATCCGGACCGGACCAGTAATCGATGGTTCGATGCCTTTATACACTGGCTGGAGGTTAATAAGTTTCTAAGTAATGTTAAGAAGTGATCCGCTCAAGCAATTAATCCTTTAAATGTTAACTGCAGGTAAAACATCCCAGAGGGCACGAATTATTTTGCTATAATTTCTATTGAATTCCAGGGATTTCCACTAGCATATATTAACTTTAAGTGCTATTTAAAGGATCATGGAAGGCTTGTCAAGCAATAAGAATTAAAAGCTGAAATTGATAATCTCACTCTTTAAGAGCATCTCAATAAGAAGAACAAATTGCTCAAACTAAATGCATGATGTGCGTGCACTCTGGTAGTTATTTGGTTTGAGGTGACGATTTTTTAAAGGTAAAGAATTGAACCAGTACATTTAGTAACCAATCATTAAAACTAAATTTATGAACATACCAAAGGAGTTTCAAATTACAAAACTGCTTCACCAGGAGACTTATCTTGATAACGGAGAATTGATTAAATGGAATGGCCAACAGGATGAGGTTTATTCTACCATATCTTCCACTGAAGAATATAAACCCACCTTATTGGGTAGCATTCCACATATGGACAAGGACGCTGCACTGAAAGTCTTGAATTCGGCTTGCAAATCTTATTCACAGGGTCAGGGCGAATGGCCTACTATGAAGGTCTCCGAACGTATTTCCTGTATGCAGAATTTTGTAGCTAAAATGGAGACCAAACGGGAGGAAGTTGTTAAATATCTAATGTGGGAAATTGGGAAATCACTTCCTGACTCCCGTAAGGAATTTGACCGGACGGTGGAATATATCTATGATACTATCGAAGATTATAAGCAACTGGATCGGGACAGCGCCAAATTTTTTAAGCGTGATGGTATTCACGCTCATATTCGTCGCGGACCCCTTGGGGTAGTTTTATGTTTGGGTCCTTATAACTATCCTTTGAATGAAACTTTTGCCTTACTCATTCCAGCGCTTATTATGGGGAATACGGTTATTTTTAAACCTGCTAAGAACGGTGTTCTTTTACTTTCTCCTCTTTTAGAGGCCTTCAAAAGCAGTTTTCCTCCGGGGGTTGTAAATATAATCTATGGTCGGGGCAGGGAAGTAGCTGCTCCAATAATGGCATCAGGGAAAATAGATGTTTTGGCACTTATTGGTAACAGTAAATCGGCTATAGCTTTACAGGATCAACATCCGTATAAGAATCGTTTACGCCTCGTTCTGGGCTTGGAAGCTAAAAATCCGGCCATTATCTTACCCGATGCTGATTTGGACCTGGCCATTGAAGAATGTATTTCGGGCTCTTTGTCCTTTAACGGACAACGCTGTACTGCACTTAAAATAATTTATGTTCATCAGGACATCAGAGAAGAATTCAATAAACGTTTTACAAAAAAGGTTGACGCGTTAAAGTTCGGAAACCCCTGGGAAGAAGGTGTAAAACTAACTCCTTTGCCTGAAAGCGATAAGCCTGATTATATAAAGGAATTAATTGAGGACGCCAGGAAAAAAGGCGCGGAGATTATAAATGAAAAAGGAGGTAAACTTTCGGAGAATTACATTTATCCGGCGGTTTTATTCCCGGTAAATAAGGATATGCGGGTTTATCAGGAAGAACAATTTGGTCCCGTGGTACCAATTAAACCTTTTTCCGATATCCAGGAGATTTTAAATGAAATGGCCGACTCCAGTTATGGTCAGCAGGTTAGTTTATTCGGGAAGGATATTCAGGAAATCGCACCTTTAATCGATACGCTGGTAAATTTGGTATGCCGTGTAAATCTTAATAGTTCCTGCCAGCGTGGACCGGATGTTTTTCCTTTTACCGGAAGAAAAGATTCAGCGGTAAGTACTCTTAGTGTCCACGATGCCCTACGATCCTTTTCCATCAGGACTTTTGTAGCTTCAAAGGATAATGCTTATAATAATGAAATTTTGCAGGAATTGTTAAACTCAAAAACCTCGAATTTCGTCAGTACGGATTATATCCTATAATGAGGTTTTTGTATCTTGAAAAAAAAGTTATATGAATTATAGAAAGTTAGGAAAAACAGGTTTTAAAATTTCAGAGATTTCACTGGGCACATGGCAAATAGGTGGAAAATGGGGTTCCGGTTTTAGTGATCGAACTGCTGAGAAAACGATCAATACCGCAATAGATAAAGGAATTAATTTTATTGACACGGCTGATGTTTATGAAGCCGGTTTGAGCGAAGCAGCTGTAGGTAGGGTTGTTCGATCAAGGTCTGAGCGTATTTATGTAGCCACCAAATGCGGCAGGCAGATCAACCCGCATACTTCAGAAAATTATACGCCTGAAGCCCTTACTGGTTATGTAGAAGAAAGTCTTAAACGGACTGGTTTTGAAGCCCTGGATTTAATTCAATTGCATTGTCCGCCGACAGAGGTTTATTACCGTCCTGAGATCTTTGAAACCTTTCAGAAATTAAAAGATCAGGGTAAAATACTTCATTTTGGAGTTAGTGTAGAAAAAGTTGAAGAAGCTTTAAAAGCTATCGAATATGATATAGTTGACACTATTCAAATTATTTTCAATTTGTTCAGGCAGCGTCCTTCTGAACTTTTCTTTCAGCAGGCAAAAAAGAAGGATATCGGGATTATTGCCCGGGTGCCCCTTGCAAGCGGATTATTGACGGGGAAATTTGATAAGGATGTCAGTTTCGACAAGGAGGATCATCGGAACTTTAACCGAAATGGAGAGGCTTTCGATAAGGGCGAAACTTTTTCGGGAATAGACTTCGATCGAGGTCTAAAGGCCGTAAAAGAGCTTAAAAAGTTATTTCCTGAAGTTCAGAACCTGGCTCCTGTAGCTTTACAATGGATTTTGAAATTCCCTGAAGTTAGTTGTACTATTCCAGGAGCATCCAAAGAAGAGCAACTACTCTCAAATCTGTCTATTTATGATCGGCCGGAGCTTAGTGTAGAAAAGGTCAAAGCGATGAATAAGATCTATGAGGAATTTCTTAAACAGGAAGTTCACCAAAGATGGTAGCATAAAATTTATAATTAATTTACAGCCTTTCCTATCTTTAGCGAAAGGCTTTTTTATGAATATTATGAAATTAAATATCTTATCGCTCCTGATTGTGGGTTTTGGATTTCTTTCCTGTAACACCCAAAGAGAATTGGTTGAAAAAAGGGAAAAACCTGAACTTATTTCAGATGATTTTGAGTTTACGGAAGGTCCCGCTTCCGATCCTGAAGGGAATGTATATTTTACCGACCAGCCGAATAATAAAATTCATAAATGGGAGGTAGCTAAGAATACTATTTCGGTATATATGGAAAACGCAGGCCGGGCAAACGGGCTTTATTTTGATAACCAGGAAAATCTTCTGGCCGCTGCCGATAAAGATTCAGAGATCTGGAAAATCGATTCTAAAAAGGATGTTGAGGTTTTGGTCGAATCCTTCGAGGGGAAACGCTTGAACGGTCCCAATGATTTATGGGTTGCGCCAAGTGGCGGAATTTATTTTACAGATCCTTATTACCATCGGGATTATTGGGAGCGAACAGAAAAGGAAATTAAAGCAGAACGCGTATATTATGTAGATCCAAAGGGAAATATTAGTGTTGCGGCTGAAGATTTGGTTCAACCTAATGGAATTATTGGTACCCCTGATGGAAAAAAGCTCTACATCGCCGATATTAGAGCTGGAAAAACTTATTCCTATAAAATTAATTCTAATGGAAGTCTTTCGAATAAAGAACTTTTTACGGATTCAGGGTCAGATGGGATGACCATAGATAGCCAGGGTAATGTTTACCTTACTGGAAATGGCGTAACGGTTTTTGATAAATCGGGGAAGAAGATCAAGCATATTCCAATCCCTAAAGATTGGACCGCAAATGTCACTTTTGGCGGCAAAAATCACCAAAGTCTATTTATCACCGCTCAAGAAGCTATTTTTATCTTAAAGATGAAAGTAAAAGGGGTTCGCTGGTAATTGATTAAAATAAGCAGTTCAGATATGGGGCAATTTCCAGCCAGTTTTATAATTAGCTATTTACAATGCATCTGCTTGGGCATCGACAAAGGTTCCGGTTTCATTATTGCATTATATTTTTTTCGGTTTTATAAGTGATATATCCCAAATGTGCAGGAATGGCTGCAATACTTTCCGTTTCTACCCCACAATTAAGTTTTGAACTCTCATTGGAACGGATAGCAGAGATAAAATTTTTTAGCATGATTTTCCAGCGAGTTGCCTTCAGGAGCAATCAAATCAATGCGCTCCACCGTAGGTACCCACAGATCATTTTTGTTTTTTCTTCGGGAATAACTTCCTAATCATCCCTGTTGACCAAAGGTTGCTTAATATCTATAAAAGCAATGCCTTCGGTTCACAGTTTCCCCGCCGCGCTGTCAATACCTGTGGGGTACTCCCATAACAAGTTGGATCTATGGTCTACAAAGTGTCAGGAGTCATTAGGATAGGCGAATTTACCTCTGAAACGTGAAACGGATTTGGGAGATTTTCACTTTATATATTTACTTTCAGTTGGTCCTAAATAGGATTTTCCAATTTCGCCTTTTCTTATAATGATCTTCTGAAGTGCAACACCTGAATCGATTGCCCAGATTTTTAAGGTGTGGTTGTCTTTTTTGTCGAGTTGTACTTTTGAAATTACTCTTGTAATATTATTTCCAACGGAAGTGCCCCAATCATTTTCGGTGTCCTGATGCATGTTGATGATTTTTGGTTCCTTGTCATCAATTGAATAGGCGAATCTTAAGCCGCCTTTATTTTGAAAATCCAGGGTAGGGGAAAGTAAAAATTCTATGGTCATCTCCCCAGTGCTCAAATTATGAAAATCATAGGCTAGATAGGGATTGTCTTTTGATAATTCCCCTCGTGTTGGAGTTTCAGCAAATGAAGTCATAGTAGCTCCGGTTTTTCCCAAATTCGGTACTAAAGTCCATCCCTTATCATTCTTAGTTTTTTTACTGTAATGGGCAGCTTCCATTGCAATATAATTATTGCTTTCTACAAAACCTTTTACATTTTCAGTAGGGATATTATTAATGGGAACTTCAATTTTTACCGAATGTTCTCCTTTATGAATGCTGAAATTTCCCAGGGTTTTGCCTTTAGGAGCTTTCTTCCAGTTAATACTCAGGTAAAGTCTTTTCTGACCTTCAACTAAGCCAGATTTTTCTGAAATGTTTATCCATTTATCCTTATTCTTAACTTTAAAATTAAAAGCTCCTTTTCCCTTATTAAAAACTTCAATGTAAGACCTTTGGTCTGCTAAGGAATTAAACTCCGGGAGAGTTGCTGTTTGTTTCGAGGCCGGCCATGATTGTTTTGAGCCTTCAATAGCAATTCCCATTTCAGGATTTTCAGAAACTTCAATGGTTTCCACTTCTGGCATGGTTTGTTTTTCGGGCTGTTGCCAGTATGTGTATCCAATATGGGTTTGAGACATCATATGGTTCCATTTGCCGTCAGCCAGATCATGATACTTTTGGGTTAAGTCAGCATCTCTTTTATATAATTCCTTCACTTTTTCAGCGTAAGTGTTTGCCAGGGCTCGGCCTTGTTCAGCATATAACCTGTTTTTAGCAGTAGCTACATATAATTCATTTAAATTGGCTGAAGCTTTGACCGGAAACAATACTAATTGAAAATACGCATCTTGATATTCTTCTGGAAGTTTCCTGTAGATCGACTCTGCTTTTTCTACCAAATTATTATAATCATTTACCACTTTATCTGCCTCGTTATAATTGACTAAACTATAGGTTTCAGGGCTCAGCATTTCTGGTTTCCTGCGACTATTGTATTTGGTGTATTTACTTAAAATATCACCGATTTCCTGGGCATAGTTACTCCCGAATTGTTTCTGAGCCCAATTCGATGCGTATTCTTCCAACTCGTGGGCATCTATTGCTTCAGGATTCCATGCGAAATCCATAAAGAAACTAATAGGAAATTCCATGGGTTTTAGATCGCCTACATTTACCACCCAAATTTCTGTGGCACCATATTGATAGGCCAGGTTCATTTGTTCCCACACACGTTCGATTTGTGTTGTGTTGAGCCATTTATAATTACGTGGACCGCCCACATAATCAAAATGATAATAGATACCGTACCCGCCCTCTCTTGGCTCTTGTTCTGGGTCTGGTAATTTTCTTATGTTCCCCCAATTATCATCGGCAAGAAGCAGTGTGATATCTTCCGGAACCCTCATGCCCTGGTCATAATAATCCTGAACTTCTTTATAAAGGGCCCAAACCTGCGGGGTTTCCCTGGCCGGTTTTCCAGTAACATCTTCAATTATTTCTCGTTGGTCTTTTACAATGGTCTCCAGTAGTTCAATGGCTGTGCCTTCGGCCATGGGTTCGTCGCCATCACCACGCATTCCTATGGTCACCAGATTTTCATAATCCTGATTTCTTTCAAAACCAAATCTCCAAAAATCTCTTAATCCTTCAGGATTAGTACTATAGTTCCATTCCCCATTGCCGTGATCCTTCCCGTGGGTGCTCCATTCTTTTTGTGCCCGCATCATAGGTTCGTGATGAGAAGTTCCCATTACAATACCATAAGTGTCGGCTAATTTTGGATTTTTTGGATCGTCTTCATTAAAGGCTTTTCCCCACATCGCAGGCCAAAGGTAATTTCCTTTTAACCGAAGGATTAGCTTAAATACATGTTCATACATTTGGCTGTTAATACCGCCAAATTTTTCTCTGGCCCAGTTTCCTAAGCCTGGTTCTTCATCATTGATGAAAATTCCGCGGTATTTTACCTTAGGAGTCCCTGAGTAATAACTGCCCGGTTTTACATAAAGTTCTTCAGATTTTTTAACCGGAACATCTGCCCACCAGTGCCAGGGAGATACCCCAATTTTCTCAGCCAGATCATACATCCCGAAAATAGTGCCGCGTTTATCACTTCCGGCAATGATAAGGGCTTTTTTTACATCTGGATAAGGATTTTCGACCACCTGAATAAGAAAATTCTCCCAATTGTCTTTAATGCCGGAAACATCTAATTTATTCCTGGAAACCAATTCATTAATCAATTCACTCTTTCCAATTGTTCCTATAATGACAGGATAATCATTATTATGGATCTTCTGTGAAGAAAGCTCAAAATCATTCCCTGTTACTTTTTCCAGATCTGACTGGAGGTCTTTGGCTACTAACTGAACCCCCTGGTGATCTCCCTTATCAAAAAATAATGAGGCAGAATGCAAGGGAAAACCATTCTCTAAGGTATTGCTTATATAGGATTCTTGTGCTGTAGTAATTTGAATGAACCCAAAACACAACAAAATAAGCCAGGATTTTCGGAAATTTAAAATTGACTGTTGTTTCATTCTTATGGGGTTATTGTTTCTGGTTGGGTTTCAAAGTCAACCACTTTTTCGTAGGCTTTTTTGCGTTCAAAGTTTTCATCAAATAACAGGGGGTAATTTTTCCTTCCCTCCACAGGATAAGAATCCAGCCAGGAATATTTATCAGAAATATTCCAAAAGGTAACCCCGGTTATTACGTCTTTATAATCTCTGAAAACTTCAAAAAACATATCGTAGGCCTCAATTTGTTTTTGCTCCAATTCAGGAGTAAATTCATCTGATTCGCCTTCTTTGAGTTCTCGGCGCTCTTTTTCCCAGGGATAAAGAGAAACGTCAAGTTCAGTAATTTGAATCTCCAGTCCCAGATCGGAATACAGGTCTAAGGCTTTCCTTAATTCTGCTTCAGAAGGCCCGTAAATAGACCAGTGAGCCTGGATTCCTACCCCATCAATCGGGGCATCATTTTCCTGGAGGTATTTTAATAGTTCAATAATCCTATCCCTTTTTTCAGGAATAATGGCATTATAATCATTATAGAACAATTTAGCATCTGGATCAGCTTCCCTGGCATATTCGAAGGCTTTGACTAGATAATCTTTTCCTGCGATCTCGAGCCATTCTGATTCCCGGTAAACTTTAGTTGAATCGTCTGCAACAGCTTCGTTAACGACATCCCAGGCATATATATCATCTGCGTATCGGGTTACAACCGTATCTATGTGGTTTTTCATCCGTTTCAAAAGCTCATCCTTACTGACTTTTTCACCATTTTCATCTTCAAAGATCCATCCGCCGGTTTGCTGATGCCATACCAGGGCGTGGCCCCGCATTTTTAAATTGTTTTTTTCTGCAAATTCGGCTAGGGCATCGGCATCTTCCCAGTAATACCTGTCTTTTTCGGGATGAATGGGTCCCATTTTCATCACATTCTCCGGGGTAATGCTGTTGAATTCGCTTTTGATCAAGGCTGCCGATTCCCCTTTGATGGAATTTGGCGCCACTGCGACCCCCATTGGGAAATAACCTGCGTAATAATCTTTAAGTCCCATTTCCGAAGATTCCTCTGTTTGGGCCTTGCCTTGTTTTTCTTCCGAATCTGTATTTGATTTACAACCTGTAAAGATTGCTGCTATTGCCACAATATATACTGATTGATGAAGTAATTTTATTGAATTCATAGTTTTAAGTTAAATGATTCCTGCAGGCCTAATTCCAGTCCTCGCAATTCTGCAAGACCTTTTAATCTTCCAATAAAGGAATAGCCGACATAGTAGTTTTTATGAGCTTCCAAGGTATGTAGATAACCGTGATCGGGACGCATAGGAATGCTTTCTTTTCGCTTTTGAAGCGTATTTACAATACGTTTCACTACCGCTACCATAGGTACGTCCCCGTTTAAATGATCCGATTCCATAAATACACCGGTAACTTTCTTCTGGACATTTCTTAAGTGTAAAAAATGAATTCTGCCTTCAAATTCATCGTAAATCTTAAGTAGGTCGTTATCCGGATTGGCTCCTAAAGAACCAGTGCAGTAGCAAAGACCATTGGCCTCGCTTTTTACCTGATTAAAGATAAACTTCAGGTCCTTGTAATTGCTTACCACACGAGGTAATCCCAGTACGGAAAATGGCGGGTCATCCGGATGGATAGCAAGGTTTATTTTACTTCTCTCAGCTATGGGGGTAACTTCAGACAAAAAATGAACAAGATTTTCCCGTAGTTTTTTATCGGTAATATGCGAGTAGGAATCCAGAAGACCTTTAATAATCTCCGGGGTGAAATTTTCGGTGCTACCAGGCAGGCCTAATAGAATACTTTTGAATAGTTCCTCCTTTTCTTCAGCCGAAAGATTATTGCCCAGTTCTTGAGCTGCGCGAACCTGCTCTTTCGTGTAATCCCTTTCTGCATTTTTTCTTTTTAATAAAAACAGATCGAAATATATGAATTTCAAAGGATCATATTTAAGTACTGATGCTCCTGCTTCATTTTCGTGAAAATGATCTGTGCGAACCCAATCCAGGACGGGCATAAAATTATACGCTACAACAGCAATGCCACACTTGCCAATATTATGGAGGCTTTTCTTATAATTTTCAATGTATTCCTTATAATTTCCAGATCTTTTTTTAATATCCTCATGAACTGGTAAGCTTTCAATTACGCTCCATTGCATACCGAAACTTTCAATGAGGTTTCTTCTTTCAGTTATAGCTTCTTTGGTCCAAATGTCCCCCACCGGGATTTCATGCAAAGCGGTGACTATCCCACTTATACCTGCCTGTTTTAAATCTTTGAGCGATAGTACGTCGTTGGGACCATACCATCGCATAGTTTGTTTCATTGAGATCATCCTAAAATCCTATTGAGTTCCCACCATCTACCGGCAGTATAGTTCCTGTAACAAAGGCCGACTCTGAAGTTGCGAAATAATAAACTGCATCTGCGATATCCGATGGTTGGCCTAATTTTCCCATTGGTGTTCTTGATAGAACCCTGTTTTTTCTTTCAGGATCGTTATCCAAAGCCTTTCTGGACATATTGGTTTCAATAAAGCCAGGGGCCACAGCGTTTACCCGAATCCCAAATTGAGCCAGATCTACCGCCATTGCTCTGGTCATCCCGTCAACCGCAGTTTTGCTGGCTGAATAGGCGATAACTTTAGGGATACCATATTGCGCGGCCATTGAGCTTATATTAATAATGCTTCCTGAATTTTGCTTTTTCATAATTTTAGCTACTTCTCGACTAATTGCGAACAATGCCAGTACATTGGTGTGCAGAATATTCTGGAATTCATTGTTGGTTACCTCAAGAAATTCTTTTTTCATATTGATTCCGGCATTGTTCACCAGGATATCTATTTGTCCGGCTTGCTTTCCTATCTTTTCTATGGCCTGGGGAATTTGATCCAGGTCATTGAGATCCAATATAAACGGAATCGCATTTTCACCTAATTCCTCACAGGCTTTTTCGGTTTTTTCTTTATTTCTTCCGTTAACATATGTTTTTATGCCATTGTCACAGAATTTTTTAGCAGTTGCAAAACCAAGTCCGGCGTTAGCACCGGTTACTATCGCTGTTAATCTTTTACTCATTTATATAGGTTTTAGTTCCAGGAGGGGCTTATGCCCGGGGCATAAGGAAACTCCAGTGATTTGTAGTATTCAAGGCTATGTTCGGGCTCTGGTACCCCGGCAGGTAATTCCATATCGGAAAATTTCTGAAAATAACTCAAGCATGCATTTCTCCACCATTTGGCTTCTTTTAATTGAATTTCCAGTAACATCCTGACTTTTTCGAATTCTTGTTCATTTACATATTGCTCCATCTTTTTCCAAGTAGATAACATTTCTTTTACCTGATCCACGCCCATTTGGTAATGCAAAGCTAAATTTGTCCAAAGGGTCTTTCCGTTTTTCATTTCATAATCCCAAGGAAGGTGGTGAAACCATAACAAGTATTTTTCAGGCGTAGTTTCTGGAGAATCATATTTTTCCTCTATAGGTTTAGCATATTGTGATAAGGCATCACTTCCGGAAGTTGTTCTATCAAAACCAATTCCTTTCTTATCAGCATTATGATAATAAACCGGGTTCCATTCAGGCCGGCTAAGATTGTCAACCCATGGACCGGGTCCATAGTGATGTCCAGTAGCCATAATGTGATGTAATCCTAAAGGGGTCATATAATTCACCACGGCCTCACGTGAGTCAATTAAAAGATCAGTCATTGGTTGCACAAAATCTTCGTCATTGGAAAAAGTAAGTCTCAACCATTCACGGGCAATTTCTCTGGCTTTCATATAGGGGTCCCAGGCAAGTCGTCCAAAGCCGTACCAATTGGCCTGGCCAAAAGGATGCCCCGTCCAGTTTTTTGCAGTTCCAATATTTGCAACCCCGGCCATTCCGGTTAATTCTCTATTGGGAAGTGTGCCATCTATAATTTTAGCCACAGTAGAATTTTCACCGTTTGCATAAGTATCTTCTTTAAGTGTTTCTTCAAAAAGTTGGGGAAGAAAAACAAGGTGTGAACTGAAACCCAGATATTCCTGGGTTATTTGAAACTCCATCATAAGGGGAGTATTCGGCATCGCACCGAACATAGGGTGAAATGGTTCCCGGGGTTGAAAATCTATCGGACCGTTTTTCACCTGAATAAGTACGTTATCAGCAAACTTACCGTCGAAAGGGACAAATTCTGAAAAAGCCTGTTTAGCCCGATCATCTGGATCATCCTCAGAATAAACAAAGGCTCGCCACATAATAATTCCATCATGCGGTGCTACGGCCTCTGCCAGCATATTGGCCCCATCCACGTGTGAGCGACCGTAGTTATTGGGACCAGGCTGGCCTTCAGAGTTTGCTTTTACCAGGAAACCACCAAAATCCGGGATTTCCGCATAAATTTCATCCGCCTTATTTTTCCACCACTCTCTTACTTCTTTATTTAAAGGATCTGCTGTTTCCAAATCTCCTGTTTCCATAGGGGCTGAGAATCTTGCAGTAAGATAAACCTGTATGCCGTAAGGACGAAACACCTTGGCCAGGGCTTTGACTTTATCAATGTATTGAGGAGTCAATACCAGGGAATTAGCATTTACGTTGGTAAGAACGGTTCCGTTAATGCCAATAGAGGCATTGGCCCTGGCATAATCTTTATATTCAGGTTTTATAAGGCCGGGTAAATGATGCCAGTCCCAAATGGAAAAACCAGCGTAACCACGTTCTACTGTGCGATCTAAATTATCCCAATGATTTAATACTCTTTTTTGGATTTTAGGTTCTTCTTCAATTTCTAAATTAGAAATATTATTCCTTTGTTGGATTTCACGTAATAATCCAAAAGTTCCGTATAAAAGAGCAATATCGGAGTTTCCGGTAATTACAAGTGTTTCGCCCTTTTCCAGTGCGATTATGGAGTAGCCTTCATCCCCTAGGGAATCGGTTTTAATTTCGCCTTTAACTGAGACCGGCAAATTATTATGAGTTCCTATTATTAATTTGTTAGAGGTTCCAGATTTGTGGTTTTTAAATTCAAACCCTGCTTTGGCAATTTGGAGCTCTTCTCTAATAGCCGCTATTGTGGAAGAGTTGCCAATTAGTTCTATATTACTGAAATAGGAGCTTACTTTTTCTTTATATTCTAGCTCATTAATTTTCTTGTAATCCAGCCAGAGGTCGTATCCTTCCTGGGCGGAACTATTGAAGGTGAGAAGTATGAAAAGTGCGAAGACTATAGTTTTCTTAAAATTCATCAGGATTATATCAAACGATTGCGAGTCGAAAATTAGACAAAAAAAGCTTGCTAACAAAATTTTTTATGCAATCGGTTGTGTTTATAATAAAAATATCCTTTATTTGTTAAGACTTTTTTAAGAAAAGAGATCTTTTTTGAGTACATGACAACTTTAATCCCCTAAAATTATGAAATATAACGTTTTGGCAGCTGTAGTTGCAATTTTTTTCTTGCTGACCTGGAGTGATCTAACCGCACAGGAAGAAGTTGAGAATTATAAATTCAATGATGAATCACTTCCAATAGATGAAAGAGTAAGTGATTTAATCAATCGATTGACTTTGCAGGAGAAATCGCTGCAAATGATGCATGATAGTCCAGCGATTGAACGATTAGGTATACCTGAATACAACTGGTGGAACGAAGCATTACATGGGATAGGACGCTCAGGTGTCGCTACGGTATTTCCTCAGGCTATAGGTATGGGAGCAACTTTTGACGAGAATTTAATTTTTGAAGTGGCATCGGCAATTTCTGATGAAGCACGTGGAAACCACAATACTGCTGTAGAAAATGGATATAGAAGACAGTATAGCGGACTTACTTTTTGGACCCCGAATATCAATATTTTCCGAGATCCGCGTTGGGGTAGAGGGCAGGAAACCTACGGGGAGGATCCTTTTTTAACTTCCAGGTTGGGGGTTGCTTTTGTTAAGGGTTTACAGGGTGATGATGATAAGTATCTCAAAACCGCTGCAGCTGCAAAACATTATGCAGTTCATAGTGGACCGGAAAAATTGAGGCATCAGTTTAATGCCGTAGCTTCTCAAAAAGATCTTTGGGAAACTTATTTGCCGGCTTTTGAAGCTCTTGTAGATGCGGATGTAGAAACTATAATGTGTGCTTATAATGCCACCAATGGAGAGCCTTGTTGCGCTAATAAATACCTGCTCAATGATGTACTTCGGGAAAAATGGGGGTTTAAAGGTCATGTAGTTAGTGATTGTTGGGCATTAGAGGATTTTTATGGGGGGCATAATGTAGTGGAAACTCCTGTGCAGGCCGCAGCCTTAGCTATAAAGAGCGGGGTTAATTTAAATTGTGGTAGTGTGTACCCATCATTAGTGGAAGCAGTTAATCAGGGATTGGTGACTGAAGCTGAGATAGACGAACGTCTTGCGGTCCTTTTAAAAACAAAATTTAAACTTGGTCTCTTTGATTCCCCATCCAATAACCCGTATTCCAAACTCTCAGCGAAGGATATTAATACTGAGGAGCACAGGGCCCTGGCAAGAGAAACGGCTCAGAAGTCTATTGTTATGCTTAAAAATAACGGAGCACTACCTTTAAAAAATGATCTTGCAAAATACTTTATTACAGGCCCCAATGCTACCAGTATTGAAATTTTATTGGGAAATTACCATGGTGTAAACCCAAATCTAGTGACCATTTTAGAAGGGGTGGCCAGCGCCATTGAGCCTCAAAGTCAGTTGCAATACCGCCAGGGAACTCTATTAGATCGTCCTAACGCAAATCCACAGGACTGGGCTTCGCCTAACGCTGGCAACAGCGATGCTACTATCGCTGTGCTTGGAATTTCAGGGGTTCTGGAAGGGGAAGAAGGAGAATCTATTGCTTCTGAAACCTTTGGGGATAGGCTGGATTATAATCTACCTGAAAACCAGTTGAATTATTTGCGAAAATTAAATGAAGCTGCCGGGGATAATCCTGTAATTGCAGTGATTACCGGGGGAAGTCCTATTAACCTTCAAGAAGTTCACAAACTGGCAGATGCGGTTTTAATGGTTTGGTATCCTGGTGAAGAAGGTGGGAATGCGGTAGCCGATATTCTTTTTGGTGAAGTTTCCCCATCTGGAAGATTACCAATTACCTTTCCCATGTCTTTAGATGATTTGCCTCCTTATAAAGATTACTCGATGAAAGGAAGAACTTATAAGTATATGGAGGAAGAACCAATGTATCCTTTTGGATACGGCTTAAGTTATTCAAAATTTCAGTTTTCAGATATAGAACTCTCAAAGGAGAAAATCAGCAAAGGTGAAAATTTAGAGGCTAGTATCGTGGTTTCCAATGTTGGAGATCGTCAGGCCGATGAGGTCGTACAGTTGTATGTTTCCGATGTGGAGGCTTCTGTAGAAGCGCCAAAATATCAACTCTACGGTATTAAAAGGCTAAATTTAAAACCTGGTGCTTCCGAAAAAATCACTTTTGAAATTACTCCTGAAATGATGGAACTTGTGAATAACAAGGGGGAAAGCGTATTAGAAAAAGGAGATTTTAATGTTTATATAGGAGGTTCCAGCCCTTCTGATAGGAGCCTGGAATTAGGGGCCGCCCAATTTAAGGAAGCAGTATTTACATTAAGATAATAACCGAAAAGACGGACTTAAGATGATGAATTTTATTGAAGATGATTTTCTTCTTGAAAATAGGTATGCCAAAGAGCTGTATGAGCGCTACGCTGAAAATATGCCTATCATAGATTACCATTGTCATTTACCTGTAAAGGATATCGCAGAAGACAGGCAGTTTAAAAACTTAACCGAAATCTGGATTGCGGGGGATCATTATAAATGGCGCGCAATGCGGACTCTGGGTGTTGATGAGAAATATATTACAGGAGATGGCACCGATGAAGAGAAGTTTGAAAAATGGGCAGCAACCATTCCTTATACACTGAGGAACCCACTTTATCACTGGACGCATTTGGAATTACAGCGTTATTTTGGTATAACTGATTTGTTAAGTGAAAAAAATGCAAAAAAGATTTACACTCAATGTAATTCATTGCTGGCCACTCAGGCCTATTCCACAAGAAATTTGCTAAAGAAAATGAATGTGAAAGTGGTATGCACCACAGATGACCCTGCCGATGATTTAAAATATCATAAAAAAATTGCTGAAGATGGTTTTGAGGTGCAAGTGCTTCCTACATTTAGGCCTGATGCCTTCCTGGATATTAAAAGTGATGCCTATTCATCTTATTTGAATAAAATTGGTAAACAAACCGAAATAAATATTAAAGATTTTAATTCTCTTGCTAGGGCAGTTGAAAAAAGGGTGGATTATTTTCATCAACACCGTTGCAGACTTTCAGATCATGGACTGGAAAGAATGTATTCGGATGATTTTTCAGAAAAGGAAATGAATGACCTGGTTAAAAGGAAATTGGCAGGGGAGGAGATTAATACTGAAGACGCAGAAAAATATCAGTCGGCATTACTGCTTAAACTGGGAGCGTTTTATGCCAAAAGAAACTGGACCATGCAGTTACATCTGGGACCTGTGCGAGATACCAACTCGAAATTACTTCAGCAGATCGGCAAGGATGCAGGAGTTGACAGTATTGGTGATTTAAACCAGGCTAAACCCCTTGCGAAGTTTCTGGATACCTTAAATAAAAAAGATGCGCTTCCTAAGACCATTCTTTACAATGTGAATCCTTCAGATAATGAAGTAATGGCTACTATGGCTGGGAACTTTATGGGGAATACTACGAAGGGAAAAATCCAGCACGGCTCTGCCTGGTGGTTTTTAGATCAGAAAGAAGGAATGGAAAAACAACTGAATTCATTATCTAATATGGGATTGATCAGTTGTTTTGTTGGAATGTTAACCGATAGTCGAAGCTTTCTTTCGGTACCAAGGCACGAGTATTTTAGACGGGTACTGTGTAATTTATTCGGAAAAGATATTGAAGCCAAAGAGCTGCCCGAAGATATAGAATGGATTGGAAAAATAATTCAGGATATCTGTTATTACAATGCTGAAGCTTATTTTCAATTTTCAGATTTAAACAAAAAATAATTATGAATAAGCTGGTAAGCCTGGGTGAATTATTAATGCGTCTTTCTTGTGAAAATGCACTTAGGTTTTCACAGGTTGGTAATTTTAACATTGATTATGGCGGCAGTGAAGCCAATGTGCTAATTACCGCATCAAACTTTGGATTGAACACTGAATTTCTGAGTGTTCTGCCTGATAATGATCTAGGTAAAGCAGCCTTAAGCGATCTACGAAATAACAAAGTTTCCATAAAGCATATTAAATTTCAAGGAAATCGGTTAGGTCTTTACTTTCTAGAAGCCGGAGCAATTAATCGACCAGGGAAAGTTATCTATGATCGCGAAAATTCAGCATTTTCAGCTATAGACCCTGAATGGTTCAACTGGCGGGAAATTTTTAAAGATTGTCATTGGTTTCACTGGTCCGGGATTACACCGGCGATCTCAGCAAATGCTGCGAAGGTTATTTTACATGCGCTTAAGCTGGCTAAAAGCAAAGGAATTAAAATTTCTGGTGACCTTAATTACCGGGGTAATCTCTGGCAGTACGAAAATGCAAATCCCAAAGAAACCATGAGTGAGCTTGTAGCGGAAACCGATGTATTATTGGCAGGATCCTATGCATGCGAGCAATTTTTTGATATAAAAAATGTTAAAAGTAATTCAGAACTTTCTGCAAATTTAAAAGAGAGATTTCCATTGTTAAAACAGATTGCTATCACGAATCGAAAGGAATTGAATGCTTCCCATCACAAATGGTCAGCAGACCTTTTTACTGGTACTACATTATTATCATCCAAGGAATATGATATATACCCTATAGTAGACCGCGTGGGTACGGGAGATAGTTTTATGGGAGGGCTTATTTACGGACTCCAGCAGTTTAGTGATCAAAAGGCCCTCGATTTTGCTACTGCAGCTTCCTGTCTAAAACACGCTATTGTCGGTGACTTCAATCAGGTAAGTAAGGAGGAAGTATTAGAATTGATTGAGGGGGATGGTTCGGGACGAATTAAAAGATAACATTATGAAAAGACTATCCAGGCCAGAAATTGCCCTAGAAATGAAGAATTCGGGGCTTGTACCGTTGTTCTATAACCAGAACGAGGAACTCGTTAAAGAAGTGGTTTATGCAGCGTATAAAGGAGGCGCAAGGTTTTTCGAATTTACCCATCGCGGGGAGTTAGCCCACGAGGTTTTTACAAGCCTGGTCAAGTATTGCAGGGAACATTGTCCCGAAATGATACTTGGTGTTGGCTCAGTGACCGATGCCGGATCCGCAGGTCTTTATATAAACCTGGGCGCAGAATTCGTGGTTAGTCCGGTGATAAGGAAAGATGTGGCAAAAGTATGCAACAGACGAAAAGTGCTTTACCTTCCGGGTTGTAGTACTTTAACAGAAATAAGTCTTGCCGAAGAATTAGGATGTGAAATAGTAAAATTGTTTCCAGCTGCCGTTTTAGGACCCGATTTCGTGAAGGCTATAACAGCGCCACAACCCTGGACCTCAGTCATGCCAAGTGGTGGTGTAAGTCTTGATACGGAAAATTTAAGAGCCTGGTTTGAGGCAGGGGTGACTTGTGTTGGAATGGGGTCAGCACTAATTCCGATGGATGCAGTTAAAAATTCCGATTTTAAAACCATTGAGAGTAATGTGTTCCGGGTTTTGCAGATAATTTCTGAAATAAGGTCCGTATGAAGTTTTTATTAAAAATATTAATGATCCTAGTTCTTTTTGCTTCCTGTGAGCAGAAAGAAAATGTAAAATCTTTAAAACTTGCTCATAGCTTAAGTCAGGATCACCCTGTACACCAGGCTTTGATGTTTTTTGCCAAGCGCGTAGCAGAAAAATCTAACGGAAAATTAAAAGTAGAGGTTTATCCCGGCGGACAATTAGGTTCTGAAAGAGAAAGTCTCGAATTGCTACAACTTGGAGGCTTGGCTATGACCAAGGTCTCTTCGGCAGTTATGGAAAATTTTTCTCCAAAACTTCGTGTGTTCGGGTATCCCTATATATTTGAAGACAAAGAGCATCGCTATAAATTTTATGATAGCGATCTTGGTAAGGAATTACTTTTAGAAGGGGAGCAATACTGGTTAAGAGGACTTACTTATTTTGACGCAGGTAGTCGGTCTTTTTACACCAAGGACACCCCTATCCAAACCCCCAGTGATTTAAATGGTCTTAAAATAAGGGTAATGCAAAGTCCCACCGCAATTAGTTTGGTTAAAAGCCTGGGAGGTTCGCCTACCCCGGTCTCCTGGGGAGAACTTTATACCGCTTTGCAACAAGGTGTTGTAGAGGGTGCTGAAAATAATCTGCCAAGTTTTTACAGTTCACGCCACTATGAGATCTGTAAAAATTTTTCATTGGATGAACACTCCGCAGTGCCTGATATCCTGGTGATGAGTACGCAGATATACAATAAGCTTTCGGCAAAGGAAAAAGAATGGATTCAGGAGGCAGCAGATGAAGCTGCAGTAAAGCAAAGAGAATTATGGGAACTGGCCGAAGTTAAAGCTTTAGAAGCTATTAAGGAGGAAGGAGTTGAGATTACCTATCCAAATAAGGAATTATTTAAGGAGGAAAGCGATCAAATTATTAAAGACCTAAAAAAGGAAGAACCTGCTTTATATAATATTATTCAGCAAATTAAAAATTTAGAGGATGAGTAAAAAGCTGAATTGGTTTTTGGAATGGTTGGTGGTTTTTCTGATAGCTATTATGTTATTAAGTGTTCTTTGGGGGGTATGCAGTCGTTATCTATTGGCAGATCAGAGTTCCTGGACAGATGAGTTGGCGCGTTATATGCTGATTTGGGTAAGTATTTTTGGAGCAGTTTATATTTCTGGTAAAAACGCACATATTACCATAGACTTGCTTCCGAAATTTCTAAGCATAAAGACGAAATTAAATCTGGATTTAATAGTACAGTTAATCATTATTCTCTTTACAACGGCTATTTTTATAATAGGTGGTGGGCGGTATGTATATGTATCCTTCAAGCTTGAACAGACTTCTGCGGCATTAGGTTTACCAATTGGTTTTGTTTACCTGGTCCTGCCTATTTCAGGATTAATGATCATTTATTTTAAGACCGTGCAGATGCGTCAAACCTTTAAAAAATTAAAAGAGCAAAAATAGCATGGAAATTTTTATCCTTATTTTTAGTTTCATTGTACTGGTAGCAATCAGGGTTCCTATTGCCTGGAGTATTGGTATAGCTTCAGTTTTGACCTTGTTGTTTAGTATAGATACTATTGCAGCCTTTACAACCATTGCACAAAGGGTGGCTACTGGCTTAGATAGTTTTTCTTTGTTGGCTATTCCATTCTTTATACTCGCCGGGCATTTAATGAATAGTGGCGGGATTGCAAAAAGATTGATAGAATTTGCCAAATCTCTCGTAGGGGCCCTGCCAGGAGGATTGGCTCACGTGAATATTGTTGCAGCCATGATGTTTGGGGCTATCGCTGGCTCTGCTGGTGCCGCTGCGGCTGCCATTGGGAGTTTTATGTCTGAGAGAATGGAGAAAGAAGGATATACTAAGGAATACGGGGTAGCTGTAAATGTGACTTCTGCCACAACTGGTCTTTTAATCCCCCCCAGTAATATATTTATTATTTATTCCCTTGCCAGTGGGGGAGTAAGTATAGGGGCATTATTTTTAGCAGGTTATCTACCAGGAATTCTCACGGGTTTAATTTTGATGATCATTGCTTTAATTTGGGCTAAGAGAAAGGGCTTTCCAAAGGGAGAAAGAAGCTCTATCGGACATATCGTTCGATCTTTTTTTGATGCCCTACCCAGTTTACTCTTATTAATTATAATTATAGGAGGTATAGTTGGTGGTATTTTTACTGCTACAGAAGCTTCTTCGGTGGCGGTAGTGTACTGTCTTATTCTGGCCTTTATTTATAAAGAACTAAACCTGCCTAAACTTAAGAGGGTACTGGTAGAATCTGTAGGGACAATTTCCTTAGTGATGCTTCTTATCGCTATGTCTATTGCTATGTCCTGGGTGATGTCCTATGAAAATATTCCCCAGGAAGTAACAGCAAGTTTATTGAGTTTCAGTGATAATCCAATAGTGGTTATGATTTTAATAAACTTAATACTATTGTTCGTAGGAGCATTTATGGATATGACTCCTGCCGTTTTAATTTTTACTCCCATATTTCTACCTGTTGTTACAGCTATGGGTATAGACCCGGTACATTTTGGAGTGATAATGATTCTTAACTTATGTATCGGTCTATGTACACCACCAGTAGGTTCCGTATTATTTATTGGGGTAGGAGTTGCCAATACTACCATTCAAAAGGTAGTTAAGCCATTATTACCGTTATTCGTGGGAATGCTGATCGCTTTAGTACTGGTTATCATATTCCCTTTTCTTAGTCTATGGCTTCCTGAATTATTTGGGTTTTAATTGTTGGCTACTTTAAATTTCTGTTACTGGAGTTTCTTACAATAACCTCGGTATCCAACATGGTGATTTCAGATACCGCGGTATCTAACTTACGAGTTGCGTGTTCTAAAATTTTTTTGGTGGATATTTCACCCATTTTTATAGCCGGATGAGAGACAGTAGAGAGCGTTGGCTCAACAATTCGAGAGATAGGGTCATCATTGAATCCAATAATTGCGAGTTCCTGTGGAATTTTAATTCCTTTTTCCTTGGCGTACAAAATAGCACTTACTGCAGCCGTATCATTGGCCGAGAATATTCCATCAGGAGGATTTTCAAGCTTTAATAATTTTTTGGTTGCTTTTTTACCTTCTTCAAAACTTAGGGTTTTTAGATCTAAAATTAATTCTTCATCAACCTGAAGTCCGTGTTCATTAATCGCATCCAGATAGCCTTTTTTCCTGAGATGGTATACGTTGACATGTTGGGCTCCTGCGAAATGGGCGATCCTTTTACATCCCTGTTCTATTAAATGTTTTGTGGCACGGTAACCTGCTGCATAATTATCTATGATAACTCGGTACGAATTAAAGCTCTCGGGCACCCTGTCTACAAAAACTATAGGAATATTCTGTTTTACGTATTGATCGAAATGACTAGTGTCCTGGGTCTCCATTCCTAAAGAAACAATTAGACCTCCAATGCGTGCGTCATACAATGCTTTAGCATTTTTGACCTCGTTCTCATACTTATCATCGGATTGTGTGATAATTACATTGAAATTAGACTTCCGGGCTGTTTTTTCTATCCCTGTAATTAAAGAAGCCTGGAATGGGCGATTAATTCGCGACATCATGATTCCGATGGTCTTAGTAGTGTTATTTCTCAAACTTGCTGCCAGAGCATTGGGTCGGTAACCAAACTCTTCTGCCGTTTTTTGAACCTTTTTAGTGGTTTTTTTTCCAATGCTTTTATGATTGTTTAAAGCTCTGGAAATCGTGGAGGGAGAAAAATTTAGCTCTTTGGCTAAATCGTAAATGGTAACTTCTTTTTTCTTTTTCATCAATTTAGGCTAATTTCATGCAACAAAATTACGAAACATTTCATTAATGTTGCGTGAAAAGATTCGTTTTTGATAAATAATTATTGACCTTATTTTCTGGGACTATATATTTATGATAATTAATGTATATTTGAAACAACAATCGATTGCGTATATTATGAGAAAAATACTTTTTAGCATCCTAGTTTTATTATGTTTCAATACTTCCTTAGCTCAGGAAAACTATTTAAATCCCATTTTAGCGGGATGGTATCCTGACCCGGCCATCACCAGTGATGGAGAGGGAAATTATTATATGGTTCATTCTACCTTTGCTTTTTATCCCGGAATACCGGTTTTCCATAGCACCGATTTGGTAAACTGGAATCAAGTTGGGAATGTGATTCACAGACCAGGTCAGGTAGACTTGCATGGTTTCGGGACTTCCCGTGCAGTATTTGCTCCAGATATTAGTTATAATAAGGGTACCTATTATTTAACTTCTACTATAGTAGATGGAAAAGGTAATTTTGTAATGACCGCGAAGGATCCGGCAGGTCCCTGGTCAGATCCGGTTTGGCTCCCAGAGGTTAGCGGGATAGATCCCGGTTTGTTTTTTGATGACAACGGAAAATCTTATTTGGTGTATAACAGTGAGGCACCCAATAATGATCCATTGTATTCTGGACACCGAACTATTCGAATGATTGAATTCGATGAAAAAAAACTAAAGACAATAGGTGAGAATCGTATTTTGGTCAACGGAGGGGTAGATATTTCTACCAAGCCAGTTTGGGCTGAAGGTCCCAGAATTTATAAACTTAATGGTTATTATTATTTAATGACCGCCGAAGGAGGTACTGCAGTGAATCATTCAGAAATGATTTACAGGACTAAAGATATCAATGATCAATTTGTACCCTATAAGGAAAATCCAATTTTAACCCAACGTCATCTCGATCCTGACCGTGATAATCCTATTACTTCCGCGGGACACGCCGATATTGTGCAGCATCCTAATGGCGACTGGTATGGTATTTTTCTTGCTGTAAGACCTTACGAAGGGGATCTTTACAATACTGGGAGAGAAACTTTTTTAACTCCTGTAAAGTGGGTAAATAACTGGCCCGTTTTTGATTTGGGCGGGGAGGAAATTCAATATTCTTATCCTTTACCGGATGGAGTGAAAATAGAAGAGGACTTATTTCCTTTAAACGGAAATTTCACATTTAAAGAGAGCTTTGATAAAGAGAAACTACCTTTAAACTGGATAATGTTAAGAGATCCTAAAACTGTGTGGTACGATCTTAAGAGCGCAGCAGATGGTATTAGCCTTAAAACCCGACCTGAAACTGTAGAAGGGAAAGCAAATCCTAGTTTTCTTGGCCACCGTCAACAGCATTTGGAGGGAACGGCTTCACTTTCCGTTGCTTTTGAAGCCAAAGCTGAAAATGAGAAAGCTGGTCTGCTCGCTTTCCAAAATGAAAATCATTATTATTATGCAGCTTTATCGGTAAAAAATAAAAAGCCAGTGGTAGAGTTATATAAAGCTGATAAATTAATGGAATCGATAGTTTTAGATAAAAAAGTTAACAAGGTTGATTTTAAACTGGAGTTTGAAGAGGATGATTACACATTTTATTACAAAATTAAAAACGACTGGAAACAGTTGGGTAAGACACAAGACGGTGAATTTCTTAGTACTAAGGTTGCAGGTGGTTTTGTTGGGGTTACATTAGGTCTTTATACAACTTCTAATGGACTGGAGAGTGAAAATCATGCGCTATTTAACTGGTTTGAGTATAGTGGTGATGATGATGTTTATGAAGAAATTCCTTAGTGCAAACTTGAACTGTATTTGATAGAATTAAAAAAGGCGGAATTATTGGTTCCGCCTTTTTTTTAAAACAGTTTTATTAAATTTCCTCGTAACTTTTTAAGGTTTTAATTTTACCTTCTTCATCATATTCAAGTTCGGCCATTTTCATACTTCTTAGGTATGTTTTACCCTCAGAGAGTGAGCTGTCGTGATAGAATAAGTACCATTTGCCTTCATATTCCACGATAGAGTGGTGATTCGTCCAGCCCACAACTGGTTCTAAAATTACCCCTTGGTAAGTGAAAGGTCCATAAGGACTATCGCCCGTGGCATAGGCAATTTTATGCGTGTCTCCGGTAGAATAAGAAAAATAGTACTTATCCTTGTATTTATGAACCCATGCGGCTTCAAAGAATCGTCGATCGTTATCACCGGTTGTGATCGGCTCTCCGTTTTTATCAAGTATCTGAATATCTTTTGGTTCCTCAGCAAAGCTTAGCAGGTCATCACTCAACTTAGCAACTTTAGGAGCAACCGCAGGCTGATCATCTTCAGGATAGGAGTCTTCATTTACATATTCTCCGGTTTGCCATCTTTGTAACTGGCCTCCCCAAATACCTCCAAAGTACATGTAATATTCATTATCAGAATCCTTAAATACAGCCGGGTCAATACTAAAACTACCTTCTATTGGGTTTTCTTTAGGAGTAAAAGGACCAGCAGGATTATCAGCTGTGGCTACTCCTATTTTAAAAATATCATTTTTATCCTTTGCAGGGAAGAACAGGTAGTATGTACCATTTTTTTCAGCAGCATCAGGCGCCCACATTTGTCTTTCTGCCCAGGCTACATCTTTCACATCTAACACTTTTCCATGGTCGGTAACCTCACCATTTGGTGTTTCCATGGAGTAAACATGGTAGTCTTTCATATTAAAATGGCTTCCTGAGTCATCCTCAGGTATTCCGGAATCAAAGTCGTGAGAGGGATAAATATAAATCTTATTCTCAAATACATGTGCCGAAGGATCTGCAGTATAATGATCAGTAATTAGAGGTTCTGAGGTATATCTTATGGTGTCTTGTTGCGCTATGGAATCTTCAACAGTTCCATTTTCTTTATTCTGTTCTTTGTTTTCCTTACAACCAACAGCAATTAAGGCTGGTAATAAGATTGAAAGGCATCGTTTTAATTTCATTTTAAAAATTGTTTTTAGTGTTTCAGGTAAAAATATAAAAAAATCAATCGTATTCGTAAGTTACTTCATTTAATATACCCCTGTTTAATGGTATTTGTTTGAAATTGGTTCTAAAATAATCCAAATAATTAAACAAACGATTGCGCATCCTTACAAGGACTTTAAATTTATTTCTACTTAGCCATTTAAAAATGAACTTCTCTAACAGGGTATGCTGGGTTTAAAACGCTCTCTTTCGGTCCTATCTAAATGCGTTGGTAATATGAAGGTAATGAGCGAGGAAAACAGCTCGTAAAGTGAAACCAGAATTTCTTTAATGGAAATTTGTAGTTCCTTAAATATTATTCTAACACTGAAACCAATAATTTAAGTTATGAAGTGTTTCGTGATTTGCAGATATAGAAGATGAAAAAGGGAAATAGGTTTCTGAGAGATAAAATGCAGAATATAGCAGACTGAACTTTAAGACTTATCCTGATTTTCTATCTATGCAGCCCGGTTTGAAAGCTCGCAATTTGTACTTATAATTTATCGGTTATTGGGAGTCGATGCTGCACAAGAAAATTTCTTGGAATTAGATGGAGTTATTTCTTATGTTATTAAATGGATAAAGGGAAAATTAGTTAGAAGTAGGTCCTTTGAATGTTAGCACCCGTTGGATAGATAGACTTCCCGGTTTCTTTTGCTGGAATCCATCATAAGAAGATAAGAGATCCTCAATTATTAATTAGATTATGGTCTTGCTAAACAATGAGCTCCATAGCGCATATTTTTAACTTCCTAGCATTTTTTATGACGATGAAATTTAGATGGGTTCATATAATTTCACTTCAAATTTGTTTTTTTTAATTTAAACTCAATCGTATTCGCTAAAATGTATATTTTTAAAACATTAAAAACCAATATATTAAACTTGTATATTATAGTTTTTTAAAGAAATTTATACATTTTTTAACGCAAACGATTGCGCAAAACATGATTTCTTGTATATTTATCATTGTAGAAAATTTTAAACCAGTTTTTTGTGAACTCAGTAAACTAACACACAAATGATTAAATATTCGAGAAAATGAAAGAAAAACTATTAAGTTATTGTTTAAGTATGAAGCATGTCTTGTTATTGCCAGTTTTTTTGGTATTAACGGGTTCGATTTACGCTCAGGAAATTACGGTTTCAGGAACTGTTACCGACGGGACGATGCCATTGCCCGGTGTAAATATTTTTGTAAGTGGTACCGACATCGGTACTGCTACAGATTTTGATGGAAACTACAGCCTTTCTGATGTGCCATCTGATGCTACCCTGCGATTTAGTTTTATGGGGTATGTTACACAGGAGGTGCCAGTAAATGGAAGGACAGAAATTGATGTAACTATGCAAGATGATGCTGAAGCTCTCAGCGAAGTTGTGGTAGTTGGATACGGTACCCAAAGAAAAGAAGCTGTTACCGGATCTGTATCTTCCATTGGCGGAGAAGAGCTAAGGGAAGTCCCATCGGCAACCATCTCTGAATCTTTATCTGGACGACTTCCTGGGGTTCAGCTTTCTCAAACTTCTTCTCAGCCAGGATCTACACAACAAATTCGTATTCGTGGTGTACGATCATTGAATGCAAGCAATGATCCGCTTATTGTATTAAATGGTGTTCCGTTTGCTGGAACATTAAATGATATTAATCCAAATGACATTAAAAGCTTGGATATTTTAAAGGATGCCTCGGCCACCGCTATTTACGGATCCAGGGGAGCTAATGGGGTTGTGTTAATCACCACCAATGGAGGACAAATAGGCCAGGAAGCTCGGTTTAGTTACGATGCTTTTTACGGAGTGAAAACAGTCTTCGGAGAATATCCTATGATGAATGGCCCAGATTTTATAGCTCTTCGTGAGGAAGCAGGTCTCTATAGTAATGGTCCAGATGAATCAAACGATGTGAATACTGATTGGCAAGACCTGTATTACGAAAACAGTATGATTGTTAATCATAATTTAGGGGTTTCTGGCGGATCCGAAACAGGTAGCTATAATGCCAGTCTTGGATATACGAAAGATGAGGCTATTATTCCGGCACAAAATTTCGAACGTATTTCTTTGAATGCAACGCTGGATCAGAAAATTGGTGACTATGTACGTGTAGGATTATCCAGTAATAATAATTATTCAGTAAGAAACGGAATGAACCTGGGAATGTATGGTGTTTTAAGTAGTTCGCCAATTGCGAATCCATATAATGAAGATGGTTCGTTAAAAAGAATAATCAGCATGCCATTGGATGATCAATGGGTTTATACCCGTGAAAGTATTGAAGCCTTAGGTGATGCCTGGATAGATAAGAGTAGGGAATTTGGTTCTTATAACAACTTTTTTGGGGAAGTGAAAATGCCCTGGGTTGAAGGTTTGAGTTACAGGATTAACCTTGGTTTAAATTATAGAAATACAAATGGCGGAAGTTACACCGGGCAAGGCGTTTTTAGCCCTACCCCAGATAATCCTTCTCAAGCTTCCATTAATAACTCGACCACAACCAGGTATTTGGTGGAGAACCTCATTACTTACGACAAAACTTTTAATGATGTTCATAAGCTCAATGTTGTAGGGTTATACTCTATAGAAGAAACTTCCTTTAATAGCTCTAGTGTTGCGGCAAGGGGAATCCCTTCTGATAAGTTTCAGTTCTATAATTTAGGTCAGGCAACTGGAGAAATCATTGTTGATCCGGCTAATCAGGGGTATTATAAAAGCGGGCTAATGTCTTATATGGGACGTGCCATGTATGAATATGATGATCGTTACATGCTGACAGCTACCTTTCGCTCCGACGCCTCTTCCCGATTGGCTGAAGGTTATAAATGGAATTCTTACCCAGCGGTTTCAGCGGGATGGAATTTAGCAAACGAAAATTTTATGGATGATGTATCCTGGATGAATTCCTTAAAATTAAGAGTAGGATATGGTGAAACTTCAAATCAGTCGATCGATCCTTATTCGACCCTAGGACAACTTAGCACAAGGCCTTATAATTTCGGACCTGATAATTATGCTGTAGGTTACTATGTTAGTGAACTACCAAACTCTGAATTAGGTTGGGAATATTCCACTACCTATAACTTTGGGGTGGATTTCACCTTGTTCAATTATCGTTTAACCGGTACTGCTGAATATTACATAACCAATACTAACGATATTCTACTAGGGGTAGGTTTGCCGGCAACATCTGGAGTTGGGAGCTATACTGCTAACATTGGAGAAACTCAAAATAAAGGTTTCGAACTTGCTTTAAATGGGGTGATTATAGATAATCCTGATGGATTTCATTGGGAGGCTGGCTTTAACTTCTACGCGAATCAGAATGAACTGGTAGCTTTGGCTTCTGGTCAGCAAAGAGATGAAGCAAATAACTGGTTTGTTGGTAGTCCTATTAATGTGATTTACGACTATGAAAGAATAGGGATATGGCAAGAAGGTGATCCCTATTTAGATATCCTTGAACCAGGTGGAAATGTGGGAATGATTAAAGTAAAATATACAGGAGAATATAATGAAGATGGAACCCCGGTAAGACAAATTGGACCAGAGGATCGCCAGGTAATTAATACGATGCCTGATTTTCAGGGAGGGTTCAATACAAGGCTTTCATACAATAATTTTGACCTGAATGTTGTCGGAACTTTTCAAAAAGGAGGAACCCTTATCAGTACATTGTACGGTTCGTCCGGTTATCTAAATATGCTTAATGGTAGACGAGGTAATATTGATGTAGATTATTGGACTCCTGAAAATACCGATGCCCGATACCCGCTTCCTGGTGGTATCACCAGTGGAGATAACCCGAAATACGGTTCTACATTAGGGTATTTTGACGCTTCTTATTTAAAAGTGCGTGCAATATCACTTGGTTACAATTTTGACCAGGATTGGATTGAAAACTTCGGTTTTAAAAACCTAAGGCTCTATGGAACCATACAGAATGCTTTTGTTTTATTTTCACCTTATCATGATGAATCCGGAATGGATCCCGTTACCAACTCTTATGGCGATGAAAATTCAGCAGTTGCATCATATCAAAGAAGGTTGTTGACCATTGGTACAAACACTCCTTCTACAAGAAATTTCTTGTTAGGGGTGAATCTAACATTTTAAAAATATTAAACTATGAAATATATAAATTTTAAAGCTTCTATTATATCAGTATTGATATTAGCTTTACTAATGGTGTCCTGTTCAGATGAAATCCTGGAAGAGACTCCAAGAAGTACGTATGAACCCAGTTTTTTTCAAACTGAAGCGGGTGTATTAGGCGGATTAACCTCCATGTATGCACACCTGCGATATATTTATGGACAAGCTTATTTTTATAACACCACTTTAACGGGTACAGATGAAGTTACTTATGCCCAAAGTGCCGATCAGAACTTTCTGGTTATGGACTTGTCTGGTCAGGGAAATATAACTCCGCAGGACAGTAGGGCGGATGTGTTATGGGGTGCCGCATTTTCCAATATTAACACGGCCAGCGGAATTATTGAGAATGCTGGTGAGGTTGGAATTTCTGATGCTCTAACCGCCGAGGCACGTTTTTTCCGGGCTTTTGATTATTTCCTTTTGGTTCAAACTTTTGGAGGTGTACCCCTGGATCTTGGAGCAGGGGAATTGATGTTCAATACAAACCCCAGTCGGACCTCTACTAGAAATACGGTACCTGAAGTTTACACTAAGGCTATTTTTCCTGATTTAGTAACAGCTGTAGAAAATTTACCTGTAACCCCAAGGGTCACAGGAGGTGCTACTAAAACTCTGGCAAGACTTTATTTAGCAAAGGCTTATTTAACCTATGCATGGTGGCTTCAGAATCCCAATAATATACCCACTTACCCGGAAACAAGTCGAACCGATCCGGATGGTCATGATGCTCAGTGGTATTTTCAAAAAGCTTACGATATTGCCGTTGAAGGAATTAATAATCCTGGGCCTTTTAGCTTACAGGAAACATTTTATGCGGTTAATAATGCAGAAAATGATCGTAATAGTGAAATTCTTTTATATGCAGATCATACCGAGACCAGTGAATTTTACAATGCTGCGAGCTTAACTTACAGTGGAGGAGGAGCTCCGGAAAACTTTGCAGGTTGGATGATGACCTGGAATTATACTGTTCTTAGAAGTGCTACGGATCCTAATTGGGAAAATACGGTTAGCTCGGTTCAACGTGAGGATGATCAGTTCTTAGGCCGTCCCTGGACAAGGATGGCACCAACAATAGGAGTGCTTACCGAAACTTTTGTGAATAAGGATACGGATTCCCGATATGATGGTACTTTTACCAGTGTTTATAGAGGGAACTGGCCAAAGGCCGGTGTAGAACAAAACGTATTATATAATGCCAACGGATTACCTGTTTCTCCAGGTGATGCAATACTGACCTTCCTGGACGAACAGCCTGAAATGACCATAGATTACCCAGATGGCGCAGGTAGAAGTAATGTTGGAGCTGGAGTACTTCCTGGACGATCTGATTTTGTGATAGGACCACAAGATATTAGTAGGGTGGTTTATCCTGGATTATGGAAATTAGGACCATACCGTACAAATACTGGCGATGGGCTTGGACAGCCAAATGCTGCCAGCACCAGACCCTTTAATATTGCTAAATTCTCTGAACTATATTTTGTCGCTGCTGAAGCTGCTGTAAAAGGTGCGGTAACCCAAGGAGGCATGACAGCTAAGGACCTTATAAATGTTATCCGTGCTAGAGCAGGGAATTGGATTTGGGATAACAGTGCTAATGAAGAAAGAATAGCGGATTTTAGTGAAGAACTTGTAGCTCAGACCCCGGCGGAAATTGATATAAATTATATCCTGATGGAAAGGTCTCGTGAATACTATGCCGAAGGAAAAAGGTGGTATGATTTAATTCGAACTCAAAAATGGGAAGAATTGGCTTCTACTTATAGAATTGCTGGAAGTGAGTATGGAGATCATACCCCTCAAACAATTACTCGGAATATTGAGCCTTACCTATACCTGCGCCCTATTCCCCAAGGCCAGATTGATGCGATGGAAGGAGAAACAGAAAGTTATCAGAATCCTGGTTATTAAGCCTCTTAGTATGATAATGAACTTGTGAAAGAAATATTTATTAACACTGCAATAAATTTATATGAATTAGCCAGCAGTTGATAAGTTTAGTAAGTGTGTGATTGACCATCTGGTAGCTTTGGGCGCCAGATGGTTTTTTTTTGGCTACTTTTCTGGATTTGCTCATTTTCTTCTTTTTTTAGCCATGCTTAACCCGCTTTATTCATGAGTAGTTTAGCCAAAGAATTTTTTCAGATTGAATTATAGTTTTTGTTGAATCAGGAAATTTTTTGGTTTGTTTTTCT
>NZ_SNWE01000004.1 GCF_004362395.1 Salegentibacter sp. 24 | reverse complement strand
AGAAAAATGGTCAAAACTTAACCAGATTCAAGAGAAAACTAAAATGGCTCTAAAAAATTACTACTGCTAAACTACTCATGAATAGTCCGGGTTAAAAGGGAAGTTTAAAAATATTTTCAATCAGGTGGTTCTTTTATTAGCTGACCAGGGCGTATTATCTTTAAAGAACCTCTTTGTGGATGGCACCAAGATAGAGGCCAATGCCAATCGTTTTACTTTTGTATGGGGTAAATCCATCAAGAATAGTAAAGAGCGCATAAGGAAGCAACTTCGGGAACTATGGTCTTATGTAGAGAAGGTCTATGACCAGGAACAACTACTTCCAAATGAGCCTGATTTTGAGGCTATCGATCCGGCTGAAGTAGCCAAAACCATTTATACCATTAATGAGGCATTAAAAGATAAGGAGATCGACAAAAAGGTAAAACAAAAGCTCAACTATGCCAAGAAGAACTGGCCCGGGAACCTAAAGAAATACCAGAAGCAGGAAGCAATTCTGGGCAAGCGTAACAGCTATAGCAAAACAGATCCCGATGCCACTTTTATGCAAATGAAAGATGATTACATGCAAAATGGGCAGTTAAAACCCGGGTATAACTTTCAGGCCTCCACCAATAACCAGTTCATCACCAACTACACTTTAGCCCAAACCACCGCAGACACCACTACTCTAAAAGACCATCTGCAAGAACATATAAATTCCTACGATCAAACACCTCAAAGCCTTACTGCAGTTGCCGGCTATGGCAGTAAAAAGAATTATACCGATTTAGAAGAAAAGGAAATCACTGCTTATGTGAAATATAACTACTTCCATAAGGAGCAACGCGATAAAAAGCATCGGGAAAACCCATTCCATCCGGACAACCTATTCTATAATAAAGAAACCGATACGTATTACTGCCCGATGGGTCAGGCGATGAAGAAAGTAAAGCGTTATGAGAGTGAAACAACTACCGGTTTTAAGCAACAGATCCATCGTTACCAGGCCGCCAACTGCCAGGGGTGTCCCTTGCGGGGCAGCTGCCATAAAGCCAAAGGAAACAGAATCATTGAACGCAATCACAACCTGATTCGTCTCAAGAAAAAAGCCAGGAACCTATTATTAAGTGAGGAGGGAATAACACATCGCAAAAGAAGATGCTGGGATGTAGAAGCAGTCATTGGAAATAACAAGCAAAATATGGGCTTTAAGCGATTTATGCTCCGAGGAATGGATAAAGTAACTACTGGAATAGGCCTAATAGCAATGGCACACAACTTAAAGAAGTTCAGTATAGCCTAGGCCAGGGGATCTCTCTCTTTCATTTTTTATCACAAAGAAAATTTACAAAAAGAAAAAGTGTTTTTGTTCACAAAAAAATTATCAAAAAAAAAGGCCATCTAAATACTTTTTAGACGACTTCATTTGCAACATACTTACTAGAAACCTGAGTTCAACCTAAGGATTTAATAAAACAGTGCAATTTGATTGGTTGTTTGTGTTTCAAATTTAATCGCTGGTTTTTTTTCCTGGAAAGAATAGCAGAATAAGCAATAAGATTCACTACAAGATTGGTAATAAAATTCCCAAAGCTTCTATGCCTTGAATGTTCAGCCTGGCAGATATTTTTAAGCTGATCGTTGATGGTTTCTATAACTGACCTCTTTAGTAACAAGATTTTATTTAGCATGGTCATCAGTACATTCTTCATATTATTTCTTATTCCTGTCACCAAATGTAGTCCCTGATCGAATAGTAGCGCAGTGAGTTCCTTTGAGAGGTACCCTTTATCAGAATATAAGCTACCAAAAATATTCTTTAGAAAATTGTCTTGTTCTATCGGTGTTCGGTCACAACATTGACTTGGTAGATAATAAAATCAAGTAATTCCCCTTTATCATTTACCACTATATGTAGCTTAAATCCATAAAACCATCCCATCGTGGATTTGCCAGTGGTAGCAATATCTTTAAATACTTTTATTATTCTTTATCCGCTTATTTTCACAAACTCGTATGGGAGTAGAATCTACGAATGAAATTCCGGTACATTCTCCAAGACAGCAAGTTTTCATATAAAGGGTCAGTGGAAGCATATTGGCCTGCATCAGTTCTACAAAGCGGTTATATGAAACTGTCTGGGGAAATTCTTTTTGTAAATGTTCCTGAACATAATATAAATAGAAGTGTTTAAAGCTGCGATGACCACTCAGGTGAAACAGCACAGTGATGGTTAATATTTCACTGGTAGACATCCTAAAAGATCGATTTCGTTTGTTTCCTCCCCTGGTAAGTGTTCTTTGTTTTAGTGCAGGTTCAAAAACTTTACAAAAGTCATCGAAAGAACAGAAAATTTCAGTAATTTTATAAATAGTAATCCTAAGCAGAAATTAGGTTAATATTTTGGTTTTCATATACTTAAATACAACCATATGTCTGCTTTTTTCATGCTAAAAAACTACTTTTCTTACGTCGAACTCAGGTTAGATGGATATTTAATAAATTTTAAGTTAATATACAAATGTAAATATGGCTTATAATTCGGTGTATTCTGAAAAATAAATAATCTCTAAATAAAGAGAGGATTGAAACCAACATAGGTTATGAAATCAATTATCTATTTTGATAATTCAAGGTTGAACTAACATAGCATTTTATCAAAATCAAATTCCTAGTCAATTAAAACTTCAGAAATTTTGTGTATTATGCAATCTTGTAATTTGATGGCAGAGCCTGAAGATTTTCGAGAAGGAATTAGCTCTCTGAACATCGGAACCAACTGGTCTCTAAAAACAGACTTCGGTGAAAACACCTCAGAATGTCTTTAAAACTTCTCTATTTACCAGCATAACATTTATAATCGGGGATAAACTAATAATTAATAATAAAAATCATATTGAATTTAATGAAGTTTTAATAGACTCGATTGTTCATGGATCATTCTCAAAAGTTGTGTGTGAATTGAAATAATAGTTTGATTTTTGTTTTCTAAAACAGGAAGCATTGGATCCATATATAGACCTACTCAAGATATTATTACCAGAATTATTAATCACCCATTTTGATCTTACCGGACATCAATCAGAGGGAGATCTACTACACCTGCATTTTGAAGAGAAGCCGGATATTCCTAAAGAGTTTTCTTCAAACCAGGTCATAGCACACGGGTTCCATAAGGAAATAACAATTCAGGATTTTCCTGTACGTGGAAAAAAGGTATTCCTGCATATAAAACGCCGTCGCTGGCTGGATAAACAGAACAAAAAAGTTATGCAGCGTGACTGGAACTTAGTAGCACAGGGAACCCGAATGACCGTCGAGTTTGCTGCTTTTTTAAAAGTACTTAGTCAGTACTAAAGCCTCTGACTGTCATACCATCGGTGCATTTTACGGGGTAAACGGAAAGAAGCTCCAGCGCCAGTATAAAGATTATTTAAGCGATTTTAAAGAGTGGGATCAAAAATCCCATTCCAAAGAATGGCTCATCTTCCCTAAGAACATCAGCTCAAAGCTCTCTATAGATGAGACTGCACTCTCCAAAGGGGAACTTTACACCATTATTACCAATAAAAAAGCTAAGGGTAAAAAGGGCAGTATCGTAGCTATTTTCTCGGGAACCAAGGTAGAACCCATTATAGAACAACTGCTTAAAATACCCGCTTCAAAACGAGCACGAGTCAAGGAGATCACCCTAGATATGGCCAATTCCATGAAAACCATTGCCAGGAAATGCTTCCCTAAGGCCGTACAGGTTACCGACCGTTTCCATGTGCAAAAACTTGCCTTTGAAGCCCTGCAGGATATTAGGATCAAGCATCGATGGGAAGCTATAGATCTGGAGAACGAACAAATCAAACAAGCCAGGTTAAAACAGAAAAGTTTTAGTCCAGAAATCTTTGCAAATGGGGATACCAGAAAACAATTATTAGCGCGTAGCCGGTACCTGCTCTATAAAGCACCTTCAAATTGGACAGAGAACCAGCAGGAACGCAGCAAAATACTCTTCGAGCAATACCCGGATATAAAGTTGGCCTTTAAGCTTACACAAAGACTTAGAAATATATTTAACCATGCTAAATCAAAAGAAGGGGCTTACACAAAACTAGCTCACTGGTACAAGGATGTGGAGGATACGGGGTTTAAGGCTTTTAATACCATAGCTAACACCATTACTCTTAACTATAGGTCTATTCTCAATTACTTTATCAATAGAAGTACCAACGCTTCAGCAGAATCTTTTAATGCAAAGATAAAAGCGTTTAGGGCTCAGTTTAGAGGAGTGAAAAATGTTGAATTCTTTCTATATAGATTAACCACAATTTTTGCCTTAACACAACAATTGCGCTTGATCCTTGTTCATTTCATCGATTATTTTTGTCTTTCATCCATTTTTTATATATTTATTAAAATTATATCTTATGAAAAAATTATTACAACTTATCATTATTCTGACTTTCTTAGCTTGTAGCCAAGACCAAGTTGATACCACTAATGAATCCATCTCAAAAGAAATCAAGAATCAAGAACATCCTTTATTTAAGGAACTTTTAAAATATGGTTTTAATAAAAAAAGCATAAGAGAATTCGAGAATTATTTTATAGTAGAGGAGGATATAATTTTCTTAAAAAAGAATGAATATTTCGACCCAAATGATAATGTAGTAAAACAAAGGCGTACAGAATACTTAACCACCTTAACATCTATAAATATCTTCATTGATGAGGGAATGGATTCTAATTGGGAAAATGCAGTAGAGGAAGCTATCACAAGATGGAACAATGTTGAAACCAATTTAATTTTAAATAGAGTCATCAATTCCTCAGACGCCCATGTTACAATAATTTATGATTTTGATGATGGCCGTGAACTAGGTTTGAATACATTCGGTAGTGCATTACCACCCACAGTAAATGGCTTGCCAGGTAATAAAATATGGATTAATCCAAACTTTAGTCCATTTTCGGCATCTTGTGACAACCCTCAGCCAGTAACTCAGGCTATGAGAATTTCCAATGTACAACACGAAATTGGACACACTGTAGGTCTGCATCATACAAATATCACTGGCGATGATTCCGTTTTGATTCCTGGAACAAATGAAAGTGACCCTTTATCAATCATGAATGAGGGTATAGCTTGTACATTAGACTGGTCATTTAGCCCTGGTGATATAACCGCCTTAGAAATTTTGTTTCCTCTACCTCAAACGTATGTTTACATCTCAGGTCCTTCATCCGGGAATAATAGCGGCTCCTATACTTGGACAGCCAACGTTCAAAATGCTCCTACACCAACTACCTTTAATTGGAAATATAGTTATGATGGCGAAAATTATGTAAATTCCTTTAATTCAACAGAATCTATTACTAGTAATTTACCTTTAAATAAAGATCTATATTTGAAAGTCACTGTTAGTATTAATGGGGTTAATTATTCAGCCACTTATTTTGTTCGAAATAGTGACGGCGGGATTAAACCTCCAAGAGAAGTTTGATCTTTACTTACTTATTTAGGAGGCAGTCAAAGACGACAGCCTCCTAATTTTTATATATAATCGGATAACATTTCTCGTCAATTACAGTTTACAATAGTTAATCTCTGATTTGGAAATAGTGATTTCATGGATTTCCGTTGTCCTCCCTTTTTATTTCTTATTCCATCTTTATCTAGCGATGTTTTCTAACCAGCTTGGAGGTTTTGATTAATCCTTTTGTATCCGGCAAAATTCATTATTTTTCGCATTCAACCTTTAGTATAATAACCATTGATTATTTACTTTTAAATTTGGTTCTTCCCGAAAAATGTTGATCCACTTTTAAATTTATGTCCGTTGACTTTTCACAACAATTATCAATAAGATCTTACTTACCAAAATTCCTTCTAGGAAATCAAACAACAGCGTAATTTAATTATTTGTTCCATCAAATTAGACTTCTAAATACCTTTTTGAAAATAATAGGTTAAAAGAAAAGAATGGTAATTAAATTCCCATAGCTGCTGTGTTTAGAGTGTCCCTGCTAGGATAATATTTTTTAGTTTTCGAATAATTGTACTATAACTGATATCTATCGAAAAAAGATTTAATCTCGCTTGACCATCAGTAAATTCTTCATAATTTTTATTTATTTGGATATAAATGTTTTTGAAAAATAAATTTAAGCCCGAAAAAGAACTTTCGTTGTCCCATGGTTATGATGCGAGGTGTAGGAAGCATATAAAAATCTATTAAAATTATATTTAGACAATCTATTTATAGAAATCTTAAATTTTTAAAAACAAAACCTACCTTTGCGCTATGGAAGAAACTACACGTATTTTTGGAATCAGAGCTGTTATCGAAGCTATCCAGGGTGGAAAGAGTATAGATAAGGTATATATACAAAAAGGCCTTGCAGGACCTCTTTTCCAGGAATTAAACCATTTGGTACAAAAAGGGGATTACAATATTTCTTTTGTTCCTGTTGAAAAACTCAATAAACTTTCCAAAGGAAACCACCAGGGTGTTGTAGCTACAATTTCACCAATTAAATTTGGCAACCTTGATGAAACAATAGAGAAGATCCTTACAGAAAAAGCTAATCCACTCTTCCTTTTACTGGATCAGATCACCGATGTTCGAAACTTTGGAGCTATCATTCGAACTGCGGAATGTACCGGAGTCGATGCCATAATTATTCCAGAAAAAGGAGGGGCCCCAATCAATGCGGATACTGTTAAAACTTCGGCCGGCGGAGTTTTCAATCTTCCCATTGTCAAAGTAAATCACATAAAAGATGCTGTTTTTTATTTACAGTCTTCCGGGGTACAAATTGTAGCGGCCACCGAAAAAACAGATGACAACATCTATGATGTTGAATTCGATAAGCCTTCTGCCATTATAATGGGAAATGAGGCCAAAGGAGTTTCCAATTCAGTTCTGAAAAGCGTAGATAAAAAAGCAAAACTCCCTATGTTTGGCAAGATTGAATCATTAAATGTTTCAGTAGCCTGCGGAGTGTTTTTATATGAAGCCATAAGACAAAGAAGTCTACAATCTGAAAAAAAATAAATTTAGCAGTTTACTTTTTTCGATCTTTTGACTCTTTATAGATATACCTATAAGTGATATTAGTCTGTTCTTCCTCATTTAAAGGGTTCTGCTCAGAAAAAGAAGACTGCAGATCTTCTTCCTCTTCCTTTATTTCAAAACGTCTTTCGATGAAATTTCCATCTTCATCAAAATGCTGCATAAATAAATCTTCCTCCACTTTATATTCAGGTTTCTCCCATTCATATTTTGGGGCAGGAATACTATTTTTTCTATAGATCAAAGACAAAACGAAACCGGAAATTAAACCAGACAAATGACCTTCCCAGGAAATTTCGGGATCAATTGGAGTTACATACCAGAGCATTCCGCCATATAAAAAGACAACGATCAGTGAGAGCGCTACCAGGCGATAGTATTTGGAGAAAATACCTTTAAAGAATAAAAAAGCAGCAAGCATATAAATAATTCCACTGGCCCCAATATGGTTTGCCGGCCGGCCTATACTCCATGTTAAAATTCCGGTAAGCACCAAACCAATTAGAAGCACCTGCCAGCTAATCTTTCGGTAGAAATAGAAAAGGGCCATCGAAAGGACAAAGAGTGGTATTGTATTGTTAAAAAGGTGTTTTATATCCCCATGGATGAATGGTGAAAATATAATCCCCCGTAAACCTTTTACCTCCCCCGGGCGCACCCCAAAATCATTAAAACTTATTCCAAAACGAATCTCAAACCAGAATACTATCCATATAAGCAGCACAAAAAGGATGGGATAGCCCAAAACACCAGTAGTAAACACAAATGGACTCGACTGTTTCAAAAGATTTTGTTTTATTTAATATTACAAAAAAGAATCCATTTGTTAATAGATGACAAAGTGTTATCCAAATTACTAATTTTGTCAGATGAGCAAACCCTTAGCAGAAAGATTACGACCACAAACTTTAGATGATTATTTAAGTCAGCAACATCTTATTGGGCCAAAAGGAGCCTTGAGGCAACAACTAAAACAAGGGATCATACCTTCCATAATATTCTGGGGACCTCCGGGAGTTGGAAAAACCACTTTAGCCAATATTATCGCTACAACTTCAAACAGGCCATTTTATACTCTTAGCGCGATCAGCAGCGGTGTTAAGGATGTTAGGGAAGTGATTGAAAAAGCTAAAAAAAGTGATGGCTTATTTACCACTAAAAATCCGATTTTATTCATTGATGAAATTCATCGGTTTAGTAAATCGCAGCAGGATTCCCTGTTAGGAGCCGTAGAAAAAGGCTGGGTCACCCTAATTGGCGCTACTACCGAAAATCCCAGTTTTGAGGTGATCTCTGCACTATTATCCCGTTGCCAGGTATATATTCTTAATCCTTTTAGCAAAGAAGATCTGGTGGCGCTTCTGGAAAGAGCAATGCGGGAGGATAAAATCATAGCTTCAAAACAAATAACATTAAAGGAAACTGAAGCCCTACTCAGGTTAAGTGGAGGGGATGCCCGAAAATTGCTGAACATTTTTGAGCTATTAGTCACATCCTCTGAAGGAAATATCGAAATCACCAATGAGCTTGTCTTTAACAGGGTGCAGCAAAATACAGTCCTATATGACAAAACCGGGGAACAGCATTACGATATAATTTCAGCTTTCATAAAATCTATTCGGGGTAGTGATCCCAACGCTGCAGTTTACTGGCTTGCAAGAATGATTGAAGGAGGTGAAGATGTGAAATTCATAGCCAGGAGATTATTAATCCTGGCTAGTGAAGACATTGGAAATGCTAATCCGACTGCCCTGGTAATCGCAAATAGCACTTTCCAGGCCGTAACTACCATTGGCTACCCAGAAGCCCGAATTGTACTTAGCCAGTGTGTCACCTACCTGGCAACTTCCCCAAAAAGCAACGCGGCCTATATGGCAATTAACCAGGCCCAGAGTGCGGTGAAGAAAACCGGAAATTTATCGGTTCCGTTATCTATTCGAAACGCCCCTACGAAATTAATGAAAGATATCGGCTACGGGAAAGATTACAAATACGCCCATAACCACGAAAATAATTTTGTCGAAGCTGAATTTCTACCCGAGGAAATAAAAAGCACAAAATTTTATGATCCCGGCAATAATCCACGGGAAAATGCGCAACGGGAATTTCTAAAAAAACGATGGAAAACCAAATACAATTATTGATTGGCACGAGCTATATAAACCAGCCTCACTGGTTTATTTGTCGCATCTAAATATTCAACTACCAAATTTCCTTCCTGATCAAAATAGGCGATGCCCTGATGCGTAAGGGATTTATAGATGAAACTGTCTTTATCCCCAGATTTTGCCAACACCGCAAAGGGTTCCTCGGAATTTTGCTGAAAAAAAGAATAGCCCGATTCAGATTTTTCCAGAAAATAGGTGATACCTTCTTTTTCAAAATCCAATTCTTTTGCCGAAGTCTTAACGACCATAGGCTTCCCAGCAGGGACCTCAGTCTCAGCAGCTGTCGCTTTTCTAACCTGGGAGGCTTCAACCGCTTGAGTTTTGGGCCTGGTTTGGGCCAATTCAGTATTCATTTCTGGTGAAGTTCCCCTTGTCCCAGGTTCATATTGGTAATTTAAATCCTGAATATCACTAAAAGCATTCCGCAGAGCCTCGTGATAAGCCTCTTTAAAATCCTTTAACCTACTTCTCCCCTCTTTGGTTTGGAAAACAATATTCCCGCTGCAATCTTCAAGTTGGACCACCAATTTGGTGACAAACAAACCAGAATTATCTTTTACACTGGTAGTAAGACCTAAACAAGGCTTGCCCTGAAGATCAAGTGGTTTTAATTCCCGTCTCATCAGGGTTTCAAACCCGAACTTTTCAAACAGGAATTTAGTGAGTGCATTTAATTGATATTGGTTTTCTTCCTTAGAGAAATCAAACTCCTCAGGAACGATTACATATTTATATTCATTTAATTCCTGGGCACAGACATTGAAGGTTCCCGAAATCATAAATAGTATAAAAAGTATTTTTCTCATGTATCGATATTTTAGCAAAAATTGAAAAATCAAGTTTAATCCTTCCTCAGGAAAATGCCTGAGTTAAACCCTAACCTACTGGTTCTGATTAATTGTTATTATCGTTAAAAACCAACTGCATCCCTAACTGAATTGAAGCGCTATGGGCTTTGGCCAGGTTAGGGTAAGCCAGTAGATTATTGACTGCAAGATATACATTAAAATTATTAAAAGTTCTGGTATACATCAAACCAATATTCGTTAAAGAATAATCGTCTAGAGAATAGGAAAGTTTAAATCGTTGGTTTTCATCAATTTTTCTGTCCCAGTAGGAGGTAAAGGTATATACAAAGCCTTTGGGTCTTTTTACTCCACTGAGTTGCATTCCGAGTAAATTCATATACCTTACTTTTTTTTCACTCAGGTAGTGGCAGGGCAGATATGCCGGTCCGAAGCCATATTCCATAGCGAAATTTGCCTTTACAGGTCGCCAGGTAGTATAAGATTCGCTTGTGGTTCTGTCTCTGAGGTTTCTGTCTACCTCGTCTTCAAAAATATCCCAATAAGGAATAGCCTGATCATTCTCATCTAAATCTGGAAAAAGAGGTTCTATACCACTGGTTTCATAAGATCCAAAATAACGGTAATTCTCTACTTCCTTACGTTGAAAAACGACCCCAAGATCCTGCACAGAACCAGAAAGTATAAATTGTTCATCAAGAATATAGGAAAGTCCAAGATCCAACCCGAACCCCACGTTACCACCAAAAAAAGACCTACTTAATAATTCAGCTGTTGCTTGTTCTACGGTCATGTTCGCTTCTTTCTTCAAGGGTGCAAAACCGGAAGTATTCACTAAAACATTAAGGTCCACCACCTCGTGATTATATACATTTCTACCCTCAGGGGTGGTATAAGTGGTAAATCTTCCCGTATTCCCGGTACTTTCCACATTAAATACCCCGGAATAAAGCTTCGCCCTTGCTCCTACTGTAAGCCTTTTATCAAATTTATGATTAATTCCTAAATGATAAACCGTCACAATCTCCCCGGTAAAGGAAACATCATCGAAATAAAAAGGTTCATTTAAATAATTGCTATTGCCCTCGTTGACAAGTATAGCAGGATCCTTGGGAAAATAAGCGAATAGATCCATTTCCTGGTAAATGCCGGTAGATAGGTAGTTTCGCCTATCGAGTTTCCAGCCTAAAGAAATAACTTCCAATTGCTGGTTCACCGAAAAATAATCCCTGGAATCCATACTTCGCATAGTTTCCTGAATTCGGTCATTTATATCGCCAGAGTCCTCTGCAAAAATATCATAGAGATTGGCGCCGGTGGAACCTGCTGAAATATGGATCTGAGAAAAAAATGGAATTCCGATATGGCCTGTGAAATTAATTTGAGCCCCGGGATTGCTCATTAAGGTTTGAGGAAGATCATCTACATTAAATAGCAAGGGTTTGTTTTGAGCTACTACCGTACTGCATAGAATCAGGAAAAGGTATAAAAGCCGCCACATCTTTAAAATTTAAATGTAAAGAGACCTTTCGAAGCAAAATCCAATTCTCCCTGGAATGCTGTTGCTCCCGGCTGGACCTCTAATTCCACTACCATTTTTATACTTCTGCGTACTAAATCTATACGCTCTTCTTCTATTAGTTCATAACGCTCCGTAGTTACGGGTTTACCTTCTGCACCTGGTTTTATGGTATAGTTTACAGCGAACTGCTCTGAATTCTCATTAGACAGGAACCTGATTTTACTTTCAATCTCGCGGGGAAAGGTATTGATATGCCTAAAATAAAATTCTACTGAAGTAAGATCTTTCTGAATATAATCATCATCAAGAAACGCTAGACGTACCGTATCGCTTATCCTGGTTTTAAGGTCTCCGGTTTCGGGATCCATGAACTTAGACTGATCGATGTTGTATATAAGTAAATCGATTTGGACCTGGGGACCAAGCATGATATCTTCTCGCTGCTCTAGGTCCACGTCCTTCACACAAGCACACAACGAAACACTGATAGCCAAAAGGCTAATGATTTTGGTAAGAAAAGTTGAGAAAAACTTCATTAGCTACCAGCTTAGGTTGTACTAACGAAATTAACAAAAGATTATTATTACAGGTAAGCCTTTAGTTCATTTAACGTTTTTATGTGTATTATATCGATGTTTTCCCTGTTCCCGTAATAATCAAAGAAAATTGGTCTCATTCCACAATTTTCGGCCCCCGTGCAATCGGCCTCAAAATTATCACCAATCATAATGCTATTTTCAGGCCTGGCCGAAGATTTTTTAAGCACAACTTCAAAAATTTGTTTGTGAGGCTTTTTAACCCCGGCCTCTTCTGAAGTGGTTACCGTGGTAAAATATTTATCAATTCCGGAATTTAAAAGCTTTTTATGCTGCACCTCCCCAAACCCATTGGTAATGATATGCAGGAGATAATTCTGCTGAAGATATTCAAGCACCTCTTCACTTCCATCCAAAAGGTGATTGTGGTCCGGAAGGTATTCTATATAATCTACAGCTATTTTATCGATTAAATCGCTATCGGCTTCGAATTTTAATAGCTCAAAACTATCTTTCAATCTTCCGTATCGCAGTGCTTCCTTGGTAACTTCATCATTTCTGTAACGTTCCCAGTAGTTAAAATTCACCGGCATATAAACTTCAAGAAAACTATCTACTTCAAGAGGAATATTTCTAAACTTAAAAACCCGCTCAAAGGCCAGGGCTGAATTTCTATCGAAATCCCACAGGGTATGATCAAGATCGAAGAAAATATGCTCAATATTATTTAATTTCATAAATCTGATTTATTAAGGCATAATATGCCTTAAAGTTGGCATATTCTGAAAAATCCTGGTTCTTGAAAATGGCTTTAAAACTACCATCTACTTTTTTAACTTCATTCAGCATTTTTCCAACATCACTAGTTAATTTTCCAGTATCAGTAGTCTCAACAATATTCGAATTGAATACATATGGATGAATTTTTAAGGCCAAGGTGGATTCCGTATTGATATCATAAAATAAAAAAGGGCTACAGGTACCTGCTCTAAAACCGGCGGTTTCAGGATAACCCATAGAGTAATCATGCGGAATCTCGAGCTCAGTCAAAAAGGTATAAAATTCGGGAATATTCAAATTATACTTCACATTAATCACCCTTTCCAGTGGGGTATGAACGGTGTTTTCCATCCGCAGCTTTTCCTTACGTAAGGTTTTAAAATCATCAAAAGCAAAATATCCCGGAATCAATCCTACTTTAGCATAGTCGGCAACATATTTAATAATCGAGCGATATGGGTTTCGGTTATAATTAATATTGCGATCATATATGGAAAAATCACTTAACTGGAACATAAAAAGCATAGACACCTTATGCTCTTTAATAAAGCCAATAAGATCCTCAAAAATATTAATTGGATCTTTCTTTATCCTCATAAGTACCTGAAGGCGATCTATCACTTTATTGAATTGTAACTTGATGATATCTAGATGCAGGCCAGCCAGACTTCGTAAAAAACCTTTATTTTGAAAATTAAAAACATGTTCTACCGCTATAACAGCCTCGGTATGAAATTCCCTATTGGCTAGCGAAATTTCCGGAAACCTTTCAAGCAAGATCTCTTTAAATTTATAAGCCCAAATATCCACTACTGGAGCATGCAAAAAACCTTCTTGATACCCGACACTTTCTGAAGCCGGAAAACGGCCGAAATCGTCTTTGACATGGGGTAGATATTCCTCATACCTACTTAACAGGAAAAAAGAAGCAGCAAAGATATCAAAAGGCAAAGCGCTGTTTTCGGAGACGGGAAAGAAACAAAAGTTATCCCCCCATGGTTGCACCTTAATGTCTACCTCACCTAATCCCTGCTCAAGTAAAAGGTCTACTTTCTGAAGAAACAATTCGTTTCCCAGCGCCTGTTTTCCATAGGAAAGTTTCATACCTTCGTGGGCGATGAATTCTTCGATTCTTGTGGTAAATTTTATAGAAATCCCCAGAATATTTGTACAGATATGTTTAAATGTATAAACTATTCGCGGAGTGATTTTCTGGGTATAAATTAGTAGCATTTAAACAATTTAAAGTACGCCTTCGTCTGCAAAGCTAAAATATGATTTTTCAGTTACAATAAGATGATCGAGTACTTTAATATCTAAACTCTGGGCAGCTGCTTTAAGCTTTTGTGTGAGTTGTTTATCGGCTTCACTGGGTTTTAATGTTCCTGAAGGATGGTTGTGCGCCAATATTAAAGAGGTTGCCCCAACTTCAAGTGCCTTTCTCAGGGTGATTCGAACATCTACAAGGGTTCCGGTAATTCCGCCTTTACTGAGTTGTAATTGTTCAATAATTTTATTGGAATTATTAAGATAAATAATCCAGAACTCTTCATGTGGAAGTTCACCTATTATAGGTTGCATCAGTTCAAAAACCGATGCGCTGGAAGTGATTTTCACTTTCTCTAATGCCTCTTCCCTTCTTCTTCGCCGACCAAGTTCCAAAGCAGCCACTATACTTATGGCCTTTGCAGGACCTATGCCTTTAAATTCACAAAGTTTTTTTACGGAAAGCTTGCCCAGATCCCCAAGTTTATTCCCTGTGGAAGCTAAAATGCGTTTGCTTAATTGTACAGCAGATTCCTTATAACTGCCCGAACCAATTAAAATAGCGATGAGTTCCGCGTCACTAAGGCTGAATTTACCCTTATGAAGGAGTTTTTCCCTGGGCCGATCATCTGCTGCCCAGGATTTAATTCCAAAACGAATTTGATTTTCCTGCCCCATAGTTTTATAAAGATAAAAAATGATTCTTTATCCTGGTTAAAACTATTTAAAATCAACTGGTTAAATCAAAAAAAAGTTTTCACCTCTTCCAGGTCCAAATTCCCAAAAGTCCCACTGCTCATCAAAAGCAATACGGAATTATTTAAATCCTTCGATCGCAATAAATTACTTAAAACTGAAGTTTCGGAAATTACTTCCAGATCCGGTTTATTAAAGGATAATTGTATATGTTCGGCAGAAATGGCTTGCATTTGTTTTTTTGCGATTGCCTCCGGAGAATAAAAAATGATTGCTTCATCGGCAGCATCCAAGGTGTTTTTATACTGCTTAATAAACTCTGAATTAAGACTGCTATAGGTATGTAATTCCAGACAGGCTATAAGTTTTTTGCTGGGATATTGTTCTTTCACGGCCTGAGTACTGGCTTTGACTTTTGAGGGACTATGCGCAAAATCTTTAAAGATCATCGAGGTCTGATTTTCATAGACCTTTTCCAACCTTCGCCTGGCCCCTTCAAACTCCATCATGGCTTCATAGAAATCATCTTCATCAATTCCCATATGCTGGCAAATCCATTTTGCACCGGCAAGGTTACTCATATTGTGCCTGCCAAATATTTCTAAAGGCATATCCCCTTCCGAAGTTTCTAAAATGGTTTCTCCATTTGATATGTGATATGTGGGGCTGGTATACCCATGCTTTCTTATTTGGTTTTCGGTACGCTCAACAAGTGACTTTAGGGTTTCATCTTCTTCATTATATACGAGGATCCCGCCCTTTACTATAGAATTTATAAAAAACTGGAACTGCTCTACATAGTTTTCAAAAGTTGGAAAAACATTTATATGATCCCAGGAAATACCGCTGAGTAAAGCAATATTAGGCTGGTACAAATGAAATTTTGGTCGAAGATCTAGTACCGAGGCCGGGTATTCGTCCCCTTCAATAAGGATAAAATCATTTTCATCGCTTAAATTAATGGTTTTTTCGATCCCTCCAACCGGCGCCCCAAGCATATAGTCAATCTCCTTTTCGTGATATTGCATCACGTGAAGTATCATAGCCGTAATCGTAGTTTTTCCGTGAGATCCCCCGATGACCACGCGGGTTTTTTCTTTCGAAAGTTCAAAAAGAAATTCAGGATAAGAATATATTTTCAAACCCAATTCCAGAGCTTTCTTTAATTCAGGATTATCTTTCTTAGCGTGCATACCTAAGATAACCGCGTTAAGATCAGTGGTAATTTTTTCAGGAAACCAGCCTAAGGTTTGTGGAAGCAAACCTTGTTTTTTCAGGGCTGATCTGGAAGGTTCGTAGATCGCATCATCGCTTCCTGTGATAGTATTCTTTTTTTTATGAAGAGCAAGGGCCAGACTATGCATAGCACTGCCGCCAATTGCTATAAAATGAAGTTTCATAAGATTTTGTATCGTGCCATTGATTTGGCTGTTTCCAGGTTCTTTAACAGCTTACAAATATAGTTAAGCATTAGGAAAATCCCCTGGCTTACATCTCTAATATTTGTTGTTTCAGTTTTTCAGCCTCCGGAAAAATCAATTTTTCAGTCAATGCTCGATTTATGTGTATTAAAGCTTTATCCTGATTGTTTTTAGAAGCCTGGATTTTAGCAATATAAAAATGCGCCCAAGCAGGAGATTTTAAGTCTTTGTAATTATAATTCGCTATGTAATTCTCTAAGAACCCTATTGCTAGATTTGGCAAAAGCCCTAAAGTAGCCGCTCTTTCTCCCAGTTCATAATTTAAATAATTACGCTCCACCAGACTTTCATCCTTCTGGGCCTCCTCCAGGGCGCTAGTTACCGCGGTTCTCATGGCTTCCATATTTTCTTCGGTTTTATGAATATAAGCCTGAGCCAAATAGGCATCTACTTTATTGATCGAATGAAGCTCTGTAACATACTGCTGAGCCAAATCCTTGTCACCCCCTATAAAAAACGGTAATTGCATGTAAAGCTCAACCAGCGCCCGACGAACCTGCGCGTGATTTTTATCCAATTCCGCAGCTTTGTTCAGATATGATTTAATATCCCCAAGCATTAGAGCCGCTTTTAATTTAGAAATTTCCATAGCTTTCATACCCATAGCACCTCCAAGCTTAAAATTATATGCCGAAGAGTTAGGCTGGTTTTCCACCAGTTTTTCATAATATGCTATTGCTTCATCCCATTTTTTTTGGAAACTGGCGATATCGCCAAGGTATTCTACAGCTTTTAAATTATCCGGATGGGCCTCAAATACCGCTTTAGCGCTCTTTATTTGGTTTTCTTTAAGATACTCTTCTCCCTTTTGAATATCGGATTGAGCGCTAGCAGGCATTGCTACTGTTGTTAGGAATATTGCGATTATTAATAATTTCTTAGTCATCCTATTAATTTTTTCATAAATTTATTGCGAATATCGACAGAAAGCACCAAGTAACGTTTAACCTAAATTGATGCATTCAGTATCAAATGATAAAAATTGTTAAAGTAGTGCTTAGTTTAACTCACAATCTTAAAAATTATTTTAATATTTGTGCTGCTAAAATTATTTAAACCTAATACTAATAATTGAATTTTAACACCTAGCCTATGCAAAATTTTACTTTTGGGAGGAAGGGAACGAATTGGTTCCTTTTCGCCTTTGTTATGTTAATTGGAACCTTGCCTTCATTTGGGCAAGATTGCGCCACTAGCGTTGGAGATGATGACAGCGACCCTAATAATGGGTATCAGCAATCATTCTGCTACCTACAAACAGTAGAAGACATTGAAAGAACCGGAACAGACACGGCTATCTTTGAAACTGATGACACTGTAAATGATACTCAACCTATTGATTCTGATGAATTATTAACCGATGGTATTACTTACTACGTAGGTAGTACTACGCAAGACTGTGACCGGGTAGCTGTTGAAGTTACTGTAACTGCAGCGGCCACTCCAGACAATACTTTATTTCCTGGACAGGACAATTTCACGATATCACCTTGTGTATCTTCAAGTTTTACGGCTGAGGATCTTGAAGAATTGTTTATAGTTGATGCTGGAACAAATTATTCGATTGAAGCTTATACTTCTGAATTCGGAAATGAAACTGTAACTGGAGATTTATCACCTGGAGAAAGCTATTATGTAGCCCAAGTTTCTTCAGTAGCAGGCGAATGCCCTTCACCCAGAGCTGCTGTAGGATATGATCCTACTGAAGCTCCCTCTCCAATTACTGAGTCAGCTCAAACTTTTTGTGAAGGTGCAACAGTAGCAGATCTTGTTGCTGAAGGAACGGAAGAAAATACTCAGGCCATCAGATGGTACAGAAGTGGAAATTCCAATAGCCCCCTGGCAGATGATGTTGAATTAATAAATGGTGAAGATTATTTTGCTTCTCAAATTGTAAACGATCGTAATGATCCTTTCCCCCCTTGTGAAACCGACCCTGCAGACAGAGCTGTAACAGTGGTTACTGTAGAGTCTCCAGATGCAGGAGAGAATGCTTCTGTCACCTTTAACAGAGGAGATGGAACGGTAAACCTAATTAACTACTTAAACGGCACTCCTGATACAGGAGGAACCTGGGAACCTGGCAATGCTGATGGAACTTTTGATACTGCAACAGGCGAACCTGGGGTATATACTTATACTGTAACTGCAGGAGAGTGCGAAGACTTCGCTACACTTACAGTTTCTTTTGATGATTGTCCCGTAGTAGATGATACTGAACAGGCATTTTGTGAACTTCAAACAGACTCAACTGGAAACAATCCTCGAATAGCACAGGTAAGAGACCTGATGCCTATGGATGCTTTCTGGTATACCGAGAATAATTCTACAGAAGCATTGGATCCAATGACAGAATTAGTTGATGGCGAGGATTATTTCGCCGGAAATGAGGACGCCAGCTGTATTAATCAAAATGGTGTAACTGTAAACATAGATGAAGCCCCTAGTGCGGGTGCTGTTACTATTATAAGCGTTTGTGAAGACGCCGCAGCTTTTGATGTGGTTCCCTTTATAAATGACGCAGTGCAGGGTCCTGCTGAAGCAGGAGGCACTTTTTCACCGGAATTTGCAAGCGGAACAACTGTATTTGACCCAGCCGTAGATACTGCTGGAAGATATACTTATGCGGTTTCCAGCGAGAATGGAGGCTGTGAAGATGATACTACTTTTGTAACATTCCAAATAGAAGATAGCCCTAATGCAGGAGCCGATGAAAGCCTTGCACTATGCCAGTCAGAGTTGGATGCAATTATTGATTTAGCTTTCACAAACCCCGATGCAGCTCGAGCATTATTATTGGACAGGGTTGGAGATCGTGACTTAGACGGTACTTTTAACTATCAAAACCTTCTTGCTCAGTATCAAGCTGGTCAACAAGCTGGATATCCTATTAACATCAATGCAGAGTATACAGTAACTAACACATACGAAAATGCTTATCCTCAGGGAGACGAAGGAACCCTGGAGTGTGAAGATTCTGCTACTCTCAGTCTTACAATATATGAATCTCCTTATGCAGGTGATAATACAAGTAGAGAGGTCTCTACAGAAGATGATCCTCTAGATCTTTACCAAGTTTTAGTGGAAGATAGCGAAAACACTCCAGATACGGGAGGAACGTGGTCTTCAGGAAATGGAACATTTGATCCAGCAACTGATGAATCTGGAAGTTTCACTTATACCGTAACTACGGAGAACGATTGTTCTGATAGTGCTACTGTAACCATCACGGTTCAGGACGAACAAGAATGCCCAATCGTTGAGGAAACCACTCAATCTTTCTGTGAGTTACAGACAGATAGTACAGGAAATAATCCAAGAAAGGCACAGGTTAGAGATTTAGCTCCTAGCGGCGCAACCTGGTATGCTACTGCAGATTCCGAAGAACCCTTATCAGCAACAGCCTTGCTAGTAGACGGAGCGACTTACTATGCAGGTAATGCAGCAGGGGAATGTCCAGCAAGGACTCCAGTTGCAGTGAATATAGACGAAGCTCCAAGTGCTGGTGCTGTAACTATTATCACTGTTTGTGAAAATGACGACGCTTTTGACGTTGTTCCTTTAATCAACGAAGCAGTTCAAGGTCCAGCTGAAGCCGGAGGAACCTTTTCTCCTGAATTTGCTAGCGGAACTACAATTTTTGATCCTGCTGTTGATCAAGCAAGGAGGTACACTTATAATGTAGCAAGTGAAAACGGAGGTTGTGAAAATGACTTTACTTTCGTAACCATAAATATTACCCCAGCCGAAGATGCAGATGCAGGTCCTGCTGTGCAACAAGAATATTGTTCAAACGAAGCTACCAAAGACTTATATAGCCTAATTCCAGACGGTACAACAACTCAGGGAACCTTTGAAGGTTATGAGGACGGTAATTTCGAGCCAGCCAATAATATTGGAACAACTGAGATTACTTATGTTGTGAACCCGCAATCGGGATGTTTTAATGGAGTAGCTGAAAGCACATATACTATTACCGTGTATGAAGCTCCAAACGCAGGTGAAGATGTAGATCTTGAATATTGTATTACAGATATTGAGGAAATGACAGAAATAGAAGTATTAGAAATTTTTACTTCTCTTTTAGCAGATAGGGATCAAAATGGTTTCTTCCCGGAAGGCGAAACACCGATGGATCTATATGCAGATTTCAGTGCAAATCCTATTGGAACTTTTTCAACGACCTATACCGTAACCAATTCAAACTGCACGGACTCAGCAGAACTTTCCATTACAATAAATGATACTGAGTTGGCTGATGCTGGTAGCGATGTTGGAAACATTACTGTATGTTCTACAGATCCAGATATCAATTTATTTGATTATCTGAGCGAAGATGCCACCCAGGCTGGTTACTTTGAAGAATTAGAAAATGGAGTATTCAGCCCATCCTCAAATGGAGCAGGTACTTATACATTCACCTTTACTGTGGATCCTTCTACTGCTTGTGTGACTGACAGTGATTCTGCTATTTATACAGTAGAAGTTCTTCAGGGACCAAATGCAGGTGAAAATGGAAGTGTTGAATTTACCAGGGAAGATGATCCTGTGAACTTATTCACTTATTTGAACGGAACACCTGATGAAGGTGGAGTTTGGACCCCTGGCAATGCCGATGGTTCATTTGATCCATCTACTGGCGCAGCCGGCACCTATACCTATACCGTAACGAATGAAAATGATTGTTCTGATTCAGCAACTGTTTCTGTAAGTTTTGAAGATGAAGTAATTGTTGAATGCCCAGAAGTTACTGATACTGAACAAACATTTTGTTCGGTGGTGTCTGATGAAGATGGGAACAATCCAAGAAGACCTAATGTATCTGACTTAATGCCAATGAATGCAATTTGGTATGCAAGCGCAGATTCTGATGAAGCACTTACACCTACTACCCAATTGGTAAATGGAGAAACTTATTTCGCAGGAAATACCGAAGGTGATTGTGAGGAAAGAAATAGTGTTGAAGTTACTATAGAGGACAGTCCAAGTGCTGGTGCAACTACGATTTACGAAATATGTCAAAACGGGGAACCTTTTGATATTGTAGATATTATGAACCCTTCGACAGAAGGACCAGCAGAAGCAGGAGGAACTATAACTCCTGCATTGGCAAGTGGCACTACTATTTTTGACCCGGCGGTTGACACAGCTAGAAGATATACTTATACAGTAGCTAGTTCAGGCGACACCTGTCCAGACGATTCTGCTTTCATCACCATCAACTTTACTGAATCTGCTTTTGCAGGTGCCGACACTGAAGTAGATGTTTGTATGAATTCAGGAGCGCAGGATCTCTTCAATTATATAGATGTTGATGCTGACACTAATGGGGAATTCATTTTGAATGATACTGAAATAGAAGATGGTATTATGAATCCAACTGATTTTGAAGTAGGAACTTACGAAATAACTTATTTCGTAGCTTCCGAAAATGATTGTGGAGAAGATGAAGCGACAATTACAGTAAATGTATTAGAAGCTCCAGAGGCTCCCGTGACAGCTGAGCAAGTTGCTTTCTGTGCAATTGACGGCGCAACTGCTGCTTTGCTAGAGGCAGAAGGAACTAACTTAACCTGGTATTCTGATGCTGACCTAACAATGATGGTGACTGAAGAAGACCTATTGGTAAGTGGTGAGTACTATGTTACACAATCATCAGACGAAGGATGTGAATCTGAAGCTGCTATGATTACTGTTAATATCGTAGATTCTCCTGCTCCAACAATTAGTACAGATTACGAGCTATGTGAGTTTGATAATCCAACACTTGCGGAGCTTACTGCCGAAATCAATGAAACAGGCGAGGTGACCTGGTATGATTCAGCCGATAGCATGACTGCTCTAAGCGACAATGCTATGCTTACTGATGGTACCACTTACTATGCCACGCTAATTTCAGACAACGGCTGTGAGAGTTCAGAAAGATTAGCTGTTACAGTTACTCTGGAAGATTGTGCTCTATTATTCCCAGAAGCCATTACACCAAATGGGGACGGGATGAACGATAGTTTCGTAATTGAAAATATCGAAAGTGAATATCCAAACTACAACATTACCATCTTTAACAGATGGGGTAGTGCTGTTTACAAAGGCAACGCCTCTGTACCGGCTTGGGATGGAACTTCTAACCAATCAGGTAGTCTTGGAGACGGTGTACTACCGGTAGGTGTATATTTCTATGTGGTAGACTTTAACGACGGAAGCACAGAGCCACGTCAGGGTAGAGTATACTTGAACAGATAATATAAAAGGATAAACATTAGAAAGAAATGAAAAAAACAATCACAAAATATTTAATATTCGCAGGCATTATCCTTTTCTCAATTAAGGGTATGTCTCAGCAAGACCCTCTGTTCACTCAGTATATGTATAACATGAGTGTAATAAACCCGGCCTATGCTACCGATGATCCTGGTATGTTAAACCTGGGGGGTATTTATAGATCTCAATGGCAAAATGTTGACGGTGCTCCAAGCACCGCCAACTTCTTTGCCCACACCCCAATTAGTGAAAGGGTAGAACTTGGTTTAACCGTGGTTCATGACGAAATAGGTAATATTGTAAATGAAAACAATATCACAGCTGATTTCGCTTATGTAATCCCTACGGGAGGAGAAAGCAAAATCTCTTTCGGTCTTAAGGGTGGTCTTACCACATTTGATGCAGACCTAGCTGGTTTACAGGTAAATGATCCCACTGATCCTGCATTGCAGAATATAAACGAAGTATTCCCGGTATTTGGGGTAGGTGCTTTTTGGTTTGGAGAAAACTATTATTTAGGTGCCTCTGCTCCTAACCTGTTTACTTCAAAGTATATTGAAAATGAACAAGGACTTGCAGCCTTAGGGGAAGAAGCAATACATTACTATTTAACCGGGGGGTACGTTTTTCAACTCAACCCAGATCTTAAACTAAAGCCTGCATTTATGGCCAGAGGAGTTAAAGATGCCCCGTTATCAGTAGATGTTACAGCAAATGTTTTGTTATATGACAGATTGGAAGCTGGTATTGGTTACAGGTTTAATGAAACCATAACCGGTTTGGTTAACTTTAAGATAACCCCGTCACTTCGTGTTGGGTATGCTTACGACCATTTTACTTCCGAATTCGCAAACTACGATTTAGGTGGAACTCACGAAATTATGCTGTTGTTTGATCTAGACCTGTTTGGCCTTACCAAAGGATATGACAAATCACCTAGATTCTTCTAAAAACCGAATAATATGAAAAATTTATATAGTACACTTTTTATTCTTTTTATAGGCCTTGCCGCTTTTGGGCAAAGTGCTGAAATAAAGAAGGCAGATAAATTGTTTGTTCAAAGAGCATACATTGACGCTGCAGATGCCTACGAAGATGTTGTAGATAAAGATCAACATGTATTGCAGAACCTTGGTGATGCATACTTTTTCACCAATCAAATGGAAAATGCAGCGGAAACTTACCGTACTCTTTTTCTTAGACATGCAGAAATCACGGCTCCTGAATATCAGTTTCGATTTGCCCACGCTCTGCGTGCCACAGGAAACCAGGAAGAAGCCGATAAGTATATGAGTGCATATACTGGAGAAGATGTAGACTACGAAGATTTTGCACGTAAATTAGATACTGCTGTTCCCCACGTTTATACCACAAATCAGGTTATGAGCAACAGTTCTTCTGCAGATTTTGGTATTGCCTTTTATGGGGACCGTATAGCTTTTGCTTCTACTAGAAACCAAGAGCGCCCGATTTACCCCTGGAACAAAAAACCAACCTTAGATCTTTACAGCGCTGAAATTTCTGATGATGGGGAACTAAGTGATATCGTATTATTTTCTGATGAGATTAATACGGATCTACACGAAAGCTCCGCTACATTTAGTGAAGATGGCCAGGTGATGTATTTTGACCGTACCAGTGAAGACAGAGTTAAAAATGAAGAAGGAATTAGAGTTGCTCATATTAAAATCTTTCGTGCAGAAATGGTAGATGGCCAGTGGAGCAATATCGAAGCACTTCCTTTTACAAGTGATGAATATTCTACGGAACACCCAAGCTTAAGCGCAGATGGCAGCAAACTTTATTTTGCCAGCGATATGCCGGGTTCTGAAGGTTCTTTTGACATCTATGTTGTAGCTATTAATGAGGACGGTACTTATGGGGAACCAGAAAATCTTGGTACAGGAGTTAACACTGCTCATCGTGAACAATTTCCTTACATTGATCAAAAAGGAGTACTTTACTTCACTTCAGATGGTCACCAGGGATTTGGTAACCTGGACGTATACAGAACTGAAGGAGATTTCTCAGAAGTTCAAAACTTAGGTAACACGGTTAACAGTGGTCACGACGATTTCGCTTTTGTAATCGATGAAGAAAACCAGAAAGGCTACCTTGCTTCCAACAGAAGAGGTACAGATAACCTTTATGTTTTTACAAGGGAAGATTATGTTCCTCCAGTTGTTGAATATGATGACAGGGAAACCAACCCTGAAACAGGAAGACAACAATTAAGAGATGTAGGTAACATTTACTTTGCTTTTGATAAATCAAACATTCTTCCTGAGGCTGAAATCACTCTTAACAAGGTTGTGGCTATTATGAATAAATATCCAGACCTAGAGATAGAGATAGGTTCTCATGCAGATTCAAGAGGATCTAATCCGTACAATATGGCTTTATCTGAAAGAAGGGCTGCCTCTACTCTGGAGTATATTGTAAGCCAGGGAATTTCAAGAGACCGCTTAACAAGTAAAGGTTATGGAGAAACCGTTCCAATTGTAGATTGTGAGGCTGAGACCATCAATTGTACAAAGGCTCAATTTGCATTAAACAGACGTAGTGAATTCACAATTATGAATGACGAAAACGCTATGGATTCTGAAGAAATGGAAGACGAATAAACCTTCCATAGGTTAGCTACTAACTAACCAACCAAAATGTGAAAAGCCCCGGATTTCCGGGGCTTTTTTATTGGTTTCAAAATTATAACCATACCCCTCACTAATAAATTCTTAGTTCTTCTCTGGTGGATATCCTTTTAAGGCCTTTTCAACTATTTTTTCAAACATAGCACGTCGTTCCTGCGGGGAAGCATTAAGATTGATTTTAGATTCTACCACAGCTTGCCATATCAGCGCATCCTCTTGTGCATTAATAAAGTCTATGGTAATCTCAAGAATCTTGGTATTGTTCTCTAAAGGGATCCCTCCTGAAACTCCTACTCCAACATTACCACTACCACCCCCAATTCCTATACCGACCCTACTTCTATTCTGGTCAATATATTCCCGGGAATAAGCATTGACATAAATATCGGGTTGCTCCGAAATAGAAAACCCATTGTTTTTCATTCCCTCTCTAAGGCTCTCGATAAGCCTGGTTTCATCTAAGGCAGACAGCTCCGACTGAAAATCAGGATAGAGCCCATAAGTATTAAATCCTTTAAAACTAATGCTCTGGTCGTAATCATAAATCGCTCTCGGGCTATTACATGACATAAGGATTAGGCAAACCAAAACCAATTTTATTAATTTCATAGACGGTTATTATTTAAATTAAAAGCATAAAAAAACAGCGTAGAAATTAATCTATGCTGTTTAAAATTAATCAAAAACTCTGCAGGAATTCTAAAATTAACAGGGTTTAAGAGGGCTCTTTATTTAACATTTCCCATAACCTGTCTTTTAGTTCGGTCAAACCTTGTTGTGCCACTGAAGAAATAAACAGATAAGGAACTCCCAGATTTTTATCTAATTCGTTTTTCAACTCTAATTTTAATTCGGCATCCAGCATGTCACTTTTTGAGATAGCAACCAGCCTGTCCTTATCCAGCATTTCCGGATTATACCTACGTAATTCATCCAGGAGAATTTCGTATTGTTTTGAAATATCAGGGGCATCAGCCGGCACTAAAAATAATAATGTCGAATTTCGTTCAATATGGCGCAGAAAACGATGGCCGATGCCTTTACCTTCAGCAGCACCTTCAATAATTCCTGGTATATCAGCGACCACAAAGGTTTTAAAGTCACGGTATTCCACAATCCCCAAATTGGGTTTAAGGGTCGTAAACTCATAATCGGCAATCTTTGGTTTGGCAGCGGTAATTACAGAAAGTAAAGTTGATTTACCTGCATTGGGAAAGCCAACCAGGCCGACATCAGCAAGGATTTTTAACTCCAGGGTGATATCTACCTCGGTACCATCTATTCCCGGCTGAGAATATCTCGGGGTTTGGTTGGTGGAGCTTTTAAAATGCCAGTTCCCGCGACCACCCATGCCCCCTTCAGCGATAAGATATTCTTTTCCGTCTTCCGTGATTTCATGAATAACTTCCTGGGTTTCGGTATCGCGAATTACCGTTCCCAGAGGTACTTCTATATACTGATCAGCACCTTCAGCTCCGGTACTACGTTGCTTACTACCGTTACTACCGTGTTCAGCACGAATATGCCTTTTAAACTTTAAATGATATAGCGTCCAAAGGTTTTTGTTTCCCTTCACAATGACATGTCCGCCTCGTCCTCCATCACCTCCATCAGGCCCGCCTTTGGCAACGTATTTTTCACGGTGCAGGTGTGAAGATCCACTTCCTCCTTTTCCGGAAGCTACATGAATCTTTACATAATCAACAAAATTCCCTTCAGTCATATTTTAAATTTATTAAGCCTGCAATTTATCAATTACGGTACTTAGACGCTGGGTAATTTCCTCCACGGAACCGACCCCATCCACACCGTAATATTTGCCTTGTTTTTTATAATATTCTTTAAGGATAGCGGTTTCATTATAATACACCTTGATCCTGTTTCTTATTACCGATTCATCGGCATCATCTTTTCTTCCTGAAGTTTTTCCTCTTTCTAAAAGTCGTTCTACTAACACCTGATCATCTACTTCTAAGGCAATCATTGCGGTCACTTCGGTATTCTTTGATTCCAATAATTCAGCTAAGGCATCTGCCTGGGCCGCAGTTCTGGGAAATCCGTCAAAGATAAAACCCTTAGCTCCACTATTTTTTTCCACCTCAGCATTCAGCATTTTTATGGTCACTTCATCGGGAACCAACTGTCCTTTATCCATAAAAGATTTAGCGTGTAAACCCAATTCAGTTTTGCTTTTGATGTTATACCTAAAAACATCTCCGGTTGAGATATGGATTAGTTTATATTTCTCTTTTAGAATGTCTGCCTGAGTTCCTTTACCGGCGCCGGGTGGGCCGAACAAAACCAAATTTGTCATGTTGTTTTCTTTACGTTTATAGATTTGTGTAAGATTTCGTCCTAAACCATCATAATCCAGACCATAACCTACAATAAATTTATTCGGAATCTCTAATCCTATATATTTTATTTTAAAATCCTTTTTATAAGCTTCGGGTTTGTAAAATAAGGTCGCGACTTCATAATTAGCAACCTCTTCCTGGTGCAAGATTTTATTGATCTCCTCCAAAGTATTACCGGTATCCACAATATCTTCCAGTAAAATAACTTTTTTACCCTTGAGCGACTGAGTCAAGCCTAAAAGGGTTTTTACTTCCCCAGTAGTTTTGGTACCCTGGTAAGAACCTAGTTTCACAAAACTAACTTCGCATTCTCCATTAAATCTTTTAATCACTTCACTTGCAAACATAAAAGACCCATTAAGCACTCCTAAAAAAACCGGATTAGCATCACGGTAATCTTCATTAAGCTTCGCAGCCAAGCTAGTTATGGCTACATTGATTTCTTCTTCTGAAATATAAGGCTCAAATTCTAAATCGTGTAGTTTTATCAAATCTGAAAAATTTTAAAGGGCAAAGATAAGGATTCTTAACAACCCAAACTGCCAGATTTCCATAAGAATAATAGCACAGCTTGACCGAAAAAATTATTTTTGCGGAAACATTCACGGTATGATCAATTATTTTTCTTCCGATTTTAAATTGGGAATTCTAGGTGGGGGACAATTGGGCAAAATGATGCTTTATGAAACCCGCAAATACGATATCCAAACCAATGTTATAGATCCAAACCCTGAAGCCCCCTGCAAAATTGCCTGTGATTATTTCGAAACCGGGGATCTTATGGATTTTGATACGGTGATTAACTTCGGAAGAAAAGTGGACGTGCTCACTTTTGAAATAGAAGGTGTAAATATCGAAGCATTAAAGCAACTACAGCAGGAAGGTGTAAAAACCTATCCTGCGGCTGAAACTCTGGAGAAGATTCAGAATAAGGGAGTTCAAAAGAATTTTTATAAAAAACATCAAATTCCAACCGCTGATTTTAAAGTTTATTCCACCAAAAAAGAATTGATTTCCGCCCTAGAGAAAGGTGAAACGCATCTGCCTTTCGTTTGGAAAAGTACAACCGGGGGTTATGATGGAAAAGGAGTTTCGGTAATAAAAAGCATGGAAGCTATACAGGAGCTCCCGGATGCAGAATGCATTGCGGAAACCCTTGTTCCTTTTAAAAATGAATTGGCAGTAATTGTAGCTAGATCAGCTTCAGGAGAGGTAAAAACCTATCCGGTAGTAGAGATGGAATTCCACCCCACAGCCAACCAGGTAGAATATGTAATTTGTCCTGCCAGGATCGAAGATTCGGTGGAAAAAAAAGCCAGGAAGCTGGCGGTTAACGTATCCGAGGCATTTAAGCACGTCGGCCTGCTAGCTGTTGAAATGTTTCAAACAGAAGCTGATGAAATTCTGGTGAATGAAGTCGCACCCAGACCACATAACAGCGGGCATTATAGTATTGAATCGAGTTATACCAATCAGTTTGAACAACACCTTCGTGCTATTTTAGATTTACCACTGGGAAATACCGATAGTAAAGTCGGTGGAATTATGGTAAATTTGGTAGGTGATCAGAATCACCAGGGCGAAGTGGTATATGAGAATATTGAAAAGATAATGAGGATGCCGGGAGTAACACCACATATTTACGGCAAAAAAATGACTCGTCCATTTCGGAAAATGGGTCACGTTACCATCGTAAATAAAGATCTTTCGGAAGCGAGAAGAATTGCAGAAAATGTTAAGAATTCAATAAAAGTTATTTCTAAACAATAAGGTTTACAAAGTTTTTTGAAACTATAATTATGAACAAAGTAGCAGTAATAATGGGAAGCACCAGCGATCTTCCGGTAATGCAGGAAGCCATAGACATTCTGGAAGGCTTCGACCTGGAAGTGGAAGTAGATATCGTTTCTGCCCACCGTACCCCAGAAAAATTATTTGAATATGGAAAGACTGCGCACCAGCGTGGAATAAAAGTGATTATAGCCGGTGCCGGTGGCGCCGCTCACCTCCCTGGAATGATTGCCTCGCTTTCCCCCCTTCCGGTAATTGGAGTTCCGGTTAAATCCAGTAATTCTATTGATGGCTGGGATTCGGTTTTATCTATCTTACAAATGCCGGGTGGTGTCCCGGTAGCTACAGTAGCACTTAACGGAGCAAAAAACGCAGGAATTTTAGCGGCTCAAATAATTGGCGCTTCTGATAAATGTACCTTAGATAAAATTCTGGTTTATAAAGAGGGCCTCAAAGAAAAAGTAATTGAAGGCTCTAAAAAAGTAAAGCGATAAAAAGCAAAAGCCACGTCGCAAGACGTGGCTTTCTTTGTAGTAAACTTACCTAAATCTGTACAATTATTTATTAACCATTCTAAATATTTAAACCAGAAAAACTTTAAAAGCTACTACAATTTTAAAACGTTCAATATTTTAAAGCTGAAATATACAGTTTTTCCCATAAAAAAAATGTTTTGCGTTAAAAAAACTTACTAAAAACGTCAAATTTAAGTTAAGTACATGCCTAAAATCGCTTAAACAGTGATTAATAAATAAATTAGACATTTCAAATTAAAAAGCAACCAGAGATAATGACCACTCAAAATAATCCCCTTTTACAGGAATTTGATTACGCTCCGTTTTCAACAATTAAAAACCAGCATTTTAAACCTGCGATTATCAAAGCCATTGAAATGGCCAGGGAAGAAATAAATGCGATTAGCACAAATCCTGAAGAACCCAGCTTTTATAATACCATTGAAACCTTAGAATTTTCAGGAGAAAAATTAGACCGGGTCACCAGTATATTCTTTAATCTTAATTCCGCTGAGACCAATGAAGAAATTCAGCAAATCGCTCAGGAAGTTTCCCCGATTCTATCAGAATTCAGGAACGATATAATCCTCAATAAAGCGCTTTTTGAAAGAGTGAAATCGGTTTACTTAAAAAAAGAAACACTTGATCTAAATACCGAACAAAACACACTATTAGATAGAAAATACAAGGCTTTTGCTCGCAACGGTGCAAACTTACCTATTGAAAAACAAAACGAACTTAGAGATATTGACAAATCCCTTTCAAAGTTAAGTTTGGATTTCGGTCAAAATGTACTTGCCGAAACTAACAAATTTGAATTACAGCTCACCGATGAAAATGATTTAAAAGGACTTCCTGAAAGCTTTAGGGAAGAAGCGGCACAGGTGGCCAGTTCAAAAGGAAAAAAGGGCTGGATATTTACCCTGGAGTACCCCAGTTACCTCCCTTTTATGAAATATGCTCAAAACAGGGATCTAAGAAAAAAAATGGCGCTTGCCTTTGGTTCCAAGGGCTTTCACCAGGACGAATTGGATAATCAGAAAAATGTGCTGCAGATCGCTCAATTAAGATATAAACGCGCACAACTCCTGGGTTACAAAACCCATGCTCACTTTGTTCTGGAAGAACGTATGGCAGAAACTCCGGAAAAAGTAAACAGCTTTTTAGAGGAAATTCTTGAAAAGGCTAAACCCGCTGCTGAACGTGAATTTGCAGAGCTAGAAAATTTCGCCAGAGATTTGGATGGCATAGATCAATTACAAAAATGGGATGCGGCATATTATAGCGAAAAACTCAAACAGAAATTATTTGATCTCGATGATGAAAAACTCAAACCTTATTTTAAACTTGAAAATGTAATAGAAGGCGTTTTCACGGTAGCCAATAAACTTTATGATCTTAGTTTCCAGGAAGTTTTTGATGTGGATAAATATCACAAAGACGTAAAAACCTACCGGGTTATTGATGAAAATAAAAAAGAAATCGCACTTTTCTATGCCGATTTCCACCCTAGACCCGGCAAACGCGATGGCGCCTGGATGACGGGTTATAAGTTTCAATACAAAAAAGACGGTATGGAAGAACGTCCGCATATTTCTATTGTTTGCAATTTCACCAAACCTTCTGAAAAACAACCTTCGCTGCTTACATTTAATGAAGTCACTACCCTTTTCCACGAATTTGGGCATGCCTTGCACGGGATGTTGGGTGATACGCAGTATCCGAGTCTTTCCGGTGCGAACGTATACTGGGATTTTGTGGAACTACCCAGTCAGTTATTAGAGAATTGGTGCTACGAAAAGGAAGCACTTCAGTTGTTTGCAAAACACTACGATACCGGGGCCGTAATACCTATGGAACTGATTCAGAAAATAAGGGAATCGGCAAATTTCCAGGAAGGAATGGCCACCCTTAGACAACTTAGTTTTGGCATGCTGGATTTGAGCTGGCACGGGGTTAATCCTTCTTCAATTAAAGAGGTCAAAGCTAATGAGGACAAAGCCTTTGAGCGTACAAAATTATTTCCAAATGTAGCAGAAAATTGTATGAGTACCGCATTCTCCCATATTTTCCAGGGCGGATACTCAGCTGGGTATTACTCCTATAAATGGGCGGAAGTTTTAGATGCCGATACCTTTGAATATTTCCAGCAACACGGAATCTTTAGTCGGGAAGTTGCCAATAAATTTAAGACAACTATCCTTTCCCAGGGCGGTACGGACCATCCGATGACCCTCTATAAAAAATTCCGAGGTAAAGAACCCAAACCCGATGCTTTACTTAAACGTGCCGGACTGATTGAAAAACAATAAAGTTATTAGCGGTTTGTAGTTTCAAACCGCTTGCCCTTTCTTCAAAGTTTTTTGCGATAAAAGCTTATAAGATCAATAGCTTATATATCCAAATACTTTTGTTAATTTTGAAGTGACCTTGAAGCTAGCTTATGCCAACTCACCAACTCGATCCTACAAAATGGGTGGACAAATATTCAGATTACCTGTTTAACTATGCAATTGTTAGGGTAAACGATCGCGAGGTGGCCAACGATTTAATTTCGGAAACCTTTCTGGCTGGGCTTAATTCTAAAGATAATTTTGAAGGAAGAGCCACCGAGCGCACCTGGCTTATTTCCATTTTAAAACGTAAAATTATAGATCATTATCGCAAGATAAATTCACAAAAAGGTAAAGCAGAGGTGCGTATTAATTATTCGGATTCTGAAAATAATGGAGACTGGCTGGAAGAACAGGTAGCCGATACTTTTGATCGCTCTGCCGAGGATGATATGGAAAACACGGAGCTAGGACTGGCTATTTTAGAATGTCTTGAGCAGATAAACGAGAAACATGCCGCTATTTTCAAAATGAAAACCATTGATGAGGCTGACACTGAAGCAGTTTGTAAAGAATTCAATATTAGTCCGTCTAACCTTTGGGTAATTATTCACAGGGCACGTACCGCTTTGGCCGCCTGCCTTGAAAAAAACTGGTTCTAAATTATGCCGAAACGAAATTTTTTCATTTTTGATTGTTCAAAAGCTGAAAACTGCTGTGATAAAAGCCAGTACAACGAAGCTGGAACCCGAGAAAAGATCGCTATGCTCATGCACCTGCTTTTATGCAAACCTTGCCGGAAGTATACCTCCAAAAATACTAAACTTACCCGCTTAATTAAAAAATCCAAGGTCAAAACCTGCTCCGAAGAAGAAAAAAAGGCATGGAGAAACCGCATCGAAAAGGAGATGGCTAAAAAAGAATCTTAACTACCAGCCAGCAAAACAACCAAAATACAGGAATCCCCTCCACCCAAAAGGCCGAATAATATTTATGTTGATCCACTTCTGCGGCTTTAATAAAAAATGCTGAAATCAATAAAGTCATACTAAGAGCGATAAAATTTATTATTGAAGCGCCAGGCTTTAAAAATTCAAAAGCCAGCATAAGTGCAAGTAAAATATAACCAATTCTCTTAGTATTTGCTATTCCAGTTTGTTGGGGGATAGTATTTAAATCCCCGGAATCAAATTTAAGGTCTCTTATCTCAAAGGGAAGCGTTATAGCGATCACAAAGAAAAAACGTTGGAAAAAAGTAATGCTCACCTTATAAAAACCTGCCTGATCTATTACAGGCAAAATAACCGTAACGCCTGCCCATACCATGGCGATAATAAAAATTTTAACACCCCCTATATTTCGTAAATTTTGCTTGTTTTTTCCTGGGGGAATTGCGTAAAGCAAAGTAAAAACTCCTAAAATCCCAGAAACCAAAATTGTTTTTAACTCCTGTTGAAAAGCAAAATATACAAAGGCTAGAAAGCAGAAAAATGAGAAAATTTGTAGCAGTTTTAGGTTCCTGGCCAGACTGGCATGATGAAGTCTGGCAATGCCAGCGTATTTTACAAAATTATAGCCGGTAATACTTCCCAGGAATATAAAAAGCAGCAGGTCTTTATCCAATTCAATATGGAATTCCAGAAAACTTAAAATGCTTAAAGAAACCACGGCCAAAGCCACGTGCAGACTGCTATTTATATAAAAGTCAAGAATTTTTTTTAACCCCCACATGCTGCTAAAATAATCATTCTAGCCGCAACCAGGATTGTGCGTTCAAATCTTAACAAGTGTATCGGCCTAAACACTAAAAATTTACGTTAAAAATATGTACTTTCGCAGCACAAAACCACAACTTTATTTTAATGAGAACAGATTCTTTTGCCCTACGCCATATTGGCCCTAGAGAAAGCAATCTACAGGCTATGTTGGACACCATTGGTGTAGATACGTTAGAACAACTGATATACGAAACCATCCCTGACGATATTCGTTTAAAATCGCCATTAAATTTACCTTCGGCACTCAGTGAAAACCAATACGCGGAGCATATTGGAAAACTTGCAGCTAAAAACAAGATTTTTAAGAGCTATATAGGTCTTGGTTATCACCAGGGAATCTTACCGGCAGTTATTCAAAGGAATATTTTGGAAAACCCGGGTTGGTATACCGCCTACACCCCGTACCAGGCGGAAATTGCACAGGGAAGACTGGAAGCTTTATTGAATTTCCAAACTATGGTAAGCGATCTTACCGGGATGGAAATAGCCAATGCCTCACTTTTAGACGAGTCAACTGCAGCGGCGGAAGCTATGGGGCTTTTATTCGCGGTGCGAGATCGTAAGCAAAAGAAAAATGAAGTTAATAAATTCTTTGTTTCTGAGCAGGTCTTACCTCAAACTATAGACCTCATTAAAACCCGTGCGGATTTTATGGGCATTGAGCTTGTGGTGGGTAATCACCAGGAATTTGATTTTAACGAGCAATTCTTTGGCGCTTTGCTACAATATCCGGGCAAATACGGTCAGGTTTTCGATTATGCAGCTTTTGTTTCTAAATGTAAAAATGCAGGGATAAAAGTGGCCGTTGCTGCCGACATTTTGAGTTTGGTAAAACTACAGGCACCGGGAGAACTTGGTGTAGATGTCGTGGTTGGCACCACCCAGCGATTTGGGATTCCGTTAGGTTATGGCGGTCCTCATGCTGCATATTTTGCAACCAAAGAAGATTATAAAAGAAATCTTCCCGGAAGAATTATTGGTGTAACCAAAGATATCGATGGTAACCATGCCTTGAGAATGGCACTTCAAACCAGGGAACAACACATCAAGCGCGATAAAGCTACTTCAAATATTTGCACTGCTCAGGTCTTATTGGCCGTTATGGCAGGGATGTATGCAGTTTACCACGGTCCTAGCGGGTTAAAATATATTGCTGATACCGTTCACTTCTCTACAGTGACTTTAGCTGAAGAGTTAGAAAAAATGGGGCTTAAACAAGTCAATTCCGCCTATTTTGATACGCTCCAGGTCAAGGCAGATGCTAAAAAAATTAAAACTGAGGCTGAAAAGAACGAAATCAACTTTTATTATCCTGATTCCGAAACGGTTTGTATTTCACTCAATGAAACCACAACCCAGGAGGATATCAATAATATTTTAAAAGTATTCGCTTCAGTTGGCGGTAAAAATGCCGCTGAAATTGAAAGGCTAAATGAAGAAGAAACAATTCCTTCGGCCTTACAAAGAAAAACGGAATTTCTGACTCATAAAGTTTTTAACCTTTATCATTCGGAAACCGAATTGATGCGTTATATCAAAAAACTGGAGCGAAAGGACCTTTCGCTTAACCAGTCTATGATCTCGCTCGGAAGTTGCACTATGAAATTAAATGCGGCTTCGGAAATGCTTCCTTTAAGCAATCCGCAATGGGGAAATATTCACCCGTTTGTTCCCGTTGATCAGGCCGAGGGTTACCAGATCGTTTTGAAAAGACTGGAGGAGCAGTTAACGGAAATCACCGGGTTTTCTGCAACTTCGCTGCAACCAAATTCAGGCGCACAGGGAGAATATGCCGGCCTTATGACAATTAGAGCCTACCTCGAATCTAAAGGGGAAGCACATAGAAACATATGCTTAATCCCGTCTTCAGCGCACGGAACCAACCCAGCTTCCGCGGTAATGGCCGGAATGAAGGTGGTAGTGACCAAAGCTTCAGAAAACGGAAATATAGATGTTGACGACCTTCGAGAAAAAGCTATAAAATATAAAGATAATCTTGCCGCCTTGATGGTCACCTATCCTTCTACCCACGGGGTCTTTGAATCGGCTATCAAGGAAATTACGCAAATTATTCACGATCACGGGGGGCAGGTTTATATGGATGGCGCAAATATGAACGCCCAGGTTGGCCTTACCAATCCCGGGGTGATTGGTGCCGATGTTTGCCATTTGAATTTACATAAAACCTTTGCAATTCCTCACGGGGGCGGTGGTCCCGGTGTAGGTCCCATTTGTGTTGCCAAACAATTAGCACCGTTCTTACCCGGTAATCCTGTAATCAAGACGGGTGGGGAAAAAGCTATCGGCGCCATCTCCTCCGCTCCATGGGGTTCTTCTTTAGTTTGCCTTATTTCATACGGTTACATTACTATGTTAGGCAGCAAAGGACTTCAGAAAGCAACTGAATATGCTATATTAAACGCCAATTATATAAAAGAACGTTTAAACGATCATTACAAGACATTATACTCTGGAGAACGCGGTCGGGCTGCTCACGAGATGATCCTGGATTGTCGTCCATTTAAAGAGAAAGGTATTGAAGTAGTTGATATTGCCAAGCGATTAATTGATTACGGATTCCATGCACCAACGGTTTCTTTCCCGGTGGCAGGAACTATGATGATAGAACCTACCGAAAGCGAAAGTAAAGCCGAACTGGACAGGTTTTGCGATGCGCTTATTTCTATTAGGCAGGAAATACAGGAACTGGATAGCCAGGAGGATAACGTCCTTAAAAACGCCCCGCATACCATAACGATGCTGACCTCAGATGAGTGGAAGTTTTCATATACCAGGGAAAAAGCGGCCTATCCGCTTAATTTTGTTTCCGAAAATAAATTCTGGCCAAGTGTAAGACGTGTAGACGAAGCCTTTGGAGATAGAAATCTAATGTGTACCTGCCCTCCCATTGAGGAGTATATGGATGCATAACATAAAGAATTGCCTGAAAATTTTCTAGGGAAATTATCCTCAAGGTTTTTTTCAGGCATTTTTTATATATGATTCCGATCACATTTCAGTTTATTTTTCAGATTTATTTAAAGCTGATTATATTTGTAATTAGTACATTGGAGTTTAATCTTAATTAAAAGTCAGATGAATATTAAAATTACCGGCACAGGTAGTTATATCCCCAAAGTTATAACCACAAATGCTGACTTTGATAACCATGAATTTTTAAATCTTGACGGAACAGGATTTCCCCAGGACAATAAAACCACCATTGCCAAATTTAAGGCTATCACGGGAATTGAAGAACGGCGATACCTGGAGGAGAATTTAAATACTTCAGATATGGCGGTAATTGCCGCCCAGCAAGCTTTAGAAGCCTCAGGCACCGATCCTGAAACCCTGGATTATATTATTGTAGCCCATAATTATGGTGATGTAAAACACACAAGCATACAAAGTGACACGGTTCCAAGTATGGCTACAAGAGTGAAATATCATTTACGCATTAAAAATCCGAAATGTGTTGGGTATGATGTTCTTTTTGGCTGCCCGGGTTGGATTGAAGGCGTTATCCAGGCACAGGCTTTTATTAAGGCGGGAATGGCTAAGAAATGCCTTGTGATTGGTGCTGAAGCCCTATCTCGCGTGGTAGATAAGCATGACCGTGATTCTATGATTTTCTCTGATGGTGCCGGGGCAATAGTTTTAGAGGAAACCAATCAAAAAGGAGGAATCCTTGCCCACGAATCCGGCACTTATTCCTTTAATGAGGCCAATTATATTTACTTTGGCAAATCAAACCGGACGGAATCTCCAGAGGATTTACGATATATTAAAATGAATGGTCGTAAAATTTATGAATTTGCCTTAATGCATGTGCCGACAGCGATGAAAACCTGTTTAGAAAACAGCGGCAAAAACATAAAAGATCTAAAAAAGATCTTTATTCACCAGGCAAATGAGAAAATGGATGAAGCCATTATAAAACGCTTCTTTAAACTGCATAAACAGAAGGTCCCAAATAAGGTAATGCCGATGACCATCCAGGAACTAGGCAACAGCAGTGTGGCTACGGTTCCTACGCTTTACGATCTTGTGGTTAGACATCAAATCGCTGATCAGCATCTTGATAAGGGAGATGTGGTGATGTTTGCCAGTGTTGGTGCAGGAATGAACATAAACGCCATTGTTTATCAATATTAGATGTACGAGAATAGTTTTCCTAATAAACGTTATAAAGAAACTTTAGATTTTTTAGAGTCCAATGTGCCGGCGCCCGCCAAAATTCTTGATTTAGGAGTTAGAAATCCTTTTTCGGAAATTATGGAAACTCATAATTATCAGGTGCAAAATACCCAAGGGGAAGACTTAGACCTCAATACTGAAGCTGTAGAGAATTCAGAATATCAGGTAGTTACTGCCTTCGAAATTTTTGAACACCTGGTTGCTCCCTACAATGTTTTAGCAAAAATTAAAGCTAAAAAACTAGTAGCGACAGTCCCGCTTAAATTATGGTTTTCCGCTGCTTATCGAAGTAAAACTGATCTGCGCGATAGGCATTATCACGAATTTGAAGACTGGCAATTCGATTGGCTTTTAGAAAAAGCAGGCTGGAAAATTACGAGCAGAAAAAAATGGACCAACCCGGTAAACAAGCTGGGGATCAGACCGATTTTGAGACAGTTCACCCCTAGGTATTACGCGGTCTATGCAGAAAGAATCTAGAGGAATTTATCTTTAACCGGCAGCAACACTTAAATTACGGCCATTGAAAATCAATATTATCATCCCTGTTTATAACGAAGCTGATTTTATTGGTGACACCCTCCAGTCTTTACTAAACCAAAGTTATCCAGCTGAAAGGATTGTAGTGGTAGATGATGGTTCCACTGATGCCACCCCAGTGATCGTCCAGAATTTTGCAGCTAAATATTCTCAAATTTCCCTTGTAAAAAATAAATCCAGGGCAATTCATTTACCCGGAAGCAAGGTTATAAATGCCTATAACCAGGGTATGGCAAAGCTGGATTCTTCTTTTGATATCATCTGTAAATTTGATGGGGATTTAATTTTTTCGACAAATTATTTAGAGAAAATTATGATGCATTTTAAACAAAATCCAAAAATTGGAATGGCTGGCGGATTTTGTGAAATACAACAAAATGGAGCATGGGTTTTAGAAGACCTAACCGGGAAAGATCATATTCGTGGTGCTTTAAAGGCCTACCGGAAAGCTTGTTATAACGATATTGGCGGGCTCAAACCGGCTATGGGATGGGATACCGTTGATGAATTGCTCGCCCAGTACCATGGCTGGGAAATAAAAACCGATAAAAGTCTAAGGGTAAAACACCTTAAACCCACCGGAAAAAACTACAATAAAACTTCGAAGTACAAACAGGGCGCAGCCTTTTACAGTTTGAGATATGGTTTTGTAATATCGGTAATCGCATCAGCCAAACTTGCTTTTAAAAAGAAAAATTTAGGCATATTTCGGGAGTGTATCGTGGGTTTCTTAAGGGCTAAAAATGAAAAACGACCTTATCTTGTTAATAAAGAACAAGGTCGTTTTATCAGGAATTTACGTTGGAAAAAAATGCAGGAAAAACTATTCTGATATTTCCGACTCTCCTTTTTCCAGTAGCATATGCAATGGTGTTCCGGTTGTTCCGTTTGGAAAAGAAATTCCCAAAATAGCCGAAACTGTTGGCGCTATATCAATGATCTCTGTTCGCTTTGTTGTGCTCCCGTGTTTTACCCCATTTCCGTAAAAAATCAAAGGGGCATGGGTATCATACATCAATCCGCTGCCGTGAGTCGAACCGGTTTTAGAATAAACAATGGTTGCAGGGTCTAAAACATAAACTACATCGCCACTCCTTTTTTGATTAAATCCATTTTGAATAGCAGATCCTGCTCCAGTAACAAAACTGCCGCTACTAAGTTGGTCCCTGGTAAAGACTTTGTCTATTTGATCCAGCTGAAGGATATAATGAGCCACTTTTGACTGCAATTCCGAAAAATTGATTCCCGTTTGCTCCATAACTTCATAATTAAAGAAAACCTGGCTATTGTAAACACTTTCTATAAGGTTTTCCACCTCAAATTCCTTAAGCGTAAATTCTTTTAAGGCTTTTGTAAATTCATCAGATTCAAAATAACCAGCCGGAATATTTACCGATTTCAAATAGGCCGGCACATCTACCCCTCCGTGATCTGCAGTTAGGAATACGGTATAGTTTCCTTTGCCCACCTTCTCATCCAATTGTTTTAATACCTCTGCTATATTCTGGTCCAACCTTAAATAAGCATCCTGTACTTCTTTTGAGTTAACGCCAAAATTATGTCCAATATAATCCGTACTGGAATAACTTAATGTGAGCACATCCGTAATGTCATCCCTTCCTAAATCTTCCGCATCAATAGCAGCAAGAGCAAAATCTGTCGTGATATCATTACCGTAGGCGCTGGATTTTAGAATTTCATATTTACGATCAGTATCACCCAGTTTGGTCAGATCGTAAGGGAAGGTGGCGGTCTCCTTGCCCCTGTAGCCCCCTTCAAACTCATTAAGGTCGCTCCCACTTTCATGATAAGTATTAATATCATATAAAGTATTCCATGTCTTTAAATAAGCTTCAACTTTATCTGAATCATTAAAATCCTTTACCCACTGTGGTAAATCCTCCATATAAAAAGAACTGCTTATCCACTTTCCTTCATCTCCGCCATGAAACCAGTAAGCCGCATTTGCGGTGTGACCAGCAGGAAGAATGGATCCACGGTCCTTCAGGGCAACCCCAATGGTCTTACCCCTCATTTGAGTATGTAAGCGGTTTTCATCGGCAAAAGTGGTAGTTTTCAGTCGGTGTGGTGACATTTGCCCTGCATCATCCCGGGTTCCCACCGGATTAACAGACGCATCTCCCACACAATAAACCGATTCATGTATAAATTTGTTGTACCAGCCATTCCCGATAATTCCATGGTTCATCGGGCTGGTTCCAGTATAAACAGAAGCGTGGCCCGGGCCGGTATAAGTAGGCACATAATTGAAATGATTGTTTTTGAAATTAAAACCTTCATTTACCAGTTTCTTAAATCCGTTTTCCCCGAACCGGTCCCAGAATCGCGTTAGGTAATCGTAACGCATCTGATCCACCACAATTCCAACAACGAGTTTTGGTTTATCCTGTACCTCTTCCTGAGAAAATCCCTGAAAAGTCAATAATCCGGTCAAAAATAAAAATGCAATTCTCTTCATTATATTATGTTTTATAGAAGTAGTTCAAAATTACTAAACTTATTAGGCTAAAGATTAATTCTACGTTAAATACTTTGGAGTAATTTTTTAGTATTTTAGCTTTACAAAAATTGCTTAATGAACTATCTACACTCCATTGGGGAATATTTTTTAATGCTGAAGGGGACCTTTCACAGAATGACGAAAGGATCGGTTTTAAGGGGCTTAATCCTTAAAGAATTAGATGACCTGATCATTGGCTCCATGGGAATTGTGTCTTTTTTATCCTTTTTTATTGGAGCCGTAGTGGCTTTACAAACTGCCCTTAACTTAAATAACCCGCTAATTCCCAAATCGCTGGTGGCATATGCTGCAAGGCAATCTATAATTCTGGAATTCGCACCTACCTTTATCTCCATTATCATGGCAGGGAAAGTTGGGTCTTATATCACCTCTAGTATAGGCTCTATGAACGTAACGGAACAAATTGATGCTCTTGAGGTCATGGGAATAAATTCTCTCAATTACCTGATTTTTCCCAAAATCATAGCGATGTTATTCTACCCGTTCGTGATTGCGATTTCTATGTTTCTGGGGATTCTTGGCGCTTATACAGCGGCAGTTATGGGCGGTTTTGTACCTCCCGATATTTTTGTACAGGGCCTTCAGGAGGATTTCATTCCCTTTCATCTCGTATATGCTTTTATTAAGACATTTTTATTTGCTTTTATCCTGGCAACCGTTCCGGCTTATCACGGGTATTATATGAAAGGCGGCGCCCTGGAAGTTGGTCAGGCCAGTACCACATCTTTTGTCTGGACCAGCGTGGTTATTATTATTACAAATTACGCAGTAACCCAATTATTACTAAGTTAATGATAGAAGTAGAAAATTTACATAAAGCATTTGATGGTGAGGAGGTCTTAAAGGGAATCGATTTTACTTTCGAAAAAAGTAAAACCAACCTCATTATCGGGCAATCCGGCTCCGGAAAAAGTGTGCTTTTAAAATGTTTACTGGGGCTATTCACTCCGGAGAAAGGAGTAATAAAGTATGATGGGAAACCATATACGGAATTTACTGAAGATGAAAAAAAAGATCTTAGCAAACAAATAGGAATGGTTTTTCAGGGCGGTGCACTTTTTGACTCCATGACCGTGGAAGAGAATGTTCTATTCCCCTTAAGGATGTTTACCAAAAAGAAGAAAAAGGAAAACCTGGAACGCGTAAAAGAGGTTCTAAAACGTGTCAATCTTGATGGTTCGGAGAAAAAAATGCCTTCAGAGATTAGTGGGGGAATGCAAAAAAGGGTTTCTATAGCACGTGCGATAGTAAACCGGCCAAAATACCTTTTTTGTGACGAACCCAACTCTGGACTGGATCCTAAAACAGCGACGGTAATAGATAATCTGATTCAGGAAATCACTCACGAATATGATATCACCACAATAATTATTACCCACGATATGAACTCTGTTCTGGAAATTGGAGAAAAAATCGCCTTCTTAAAAGACGGCGTTTTAGTATGGAAAGGAGATAAATCACAAATTTTCCAAACCGATGATGAAGCCGTAACCGATTTTGTATACTCCTCAAACCTGTTCCAAAAAGTAAGAGAAGCCCAACAAAAAGAACTTTAATTAACGGATCGCACCTGGAGGGTATCCAGCTTTAATCGAACTTTTAGCCATCGTTCAAAACGCTGCTTTTGCTCAGCAATCTGGCTGGTTTTTAAATTATTTTTCCAACCAACGGTAAAGGTGGGAATGGTATCTGTTTTTGAAAAGTTCGTGGTAATAAGGTTTGAATAGCCTAACTCCTCTATACCCTCATAGTTGATTTTCGCTTCCTGACTTAAATCCAAGAATGAAAAACCCTGGCCACGATATTTCGAAATTTCATTTTCTAATAGTGCTATTTTTTCATCCTTATCCTCAATAAGTTCCTGATTCTTCATATAAAGATCTTCAAGGATACCACTTCTAACCTGGGTGGAAAGCTGATCCAATGTCCCGCTGGGATCTGCTCCCTGGTGTATAATTAATTCCGATTCCTTTAAGGCTTCAAATTCATTCAGTTGCTGTTGCCAGTTTGAAATTATAGCTTGTGGTACACGGTTTCCTATTAAATAAACTTCGATACTTTTTTCGTTATAGTCGTATGAAGATTTTATAGTCTCCGTCCCTTCGTATCTCATTACATCAGATATAAACTCCTTGGCTTTGGATTCAAATAATTGTTCCTGGAGCAGGAAAACAAATAAAATCACACTGGGGATCATTACAATTACCGCTATGGTGGAGGCTATTTGAGCGGTCCTTCGACGCTTTTTACTGTTCACATATTTCACCAGGGGAAAACCGAGCACTTTGGTGACTACAAATGTAGAAAGTGCAATAAATACAGCATTAATGGAAAAAAGATATAAGGCACCACCTGCATAGGACCAGTTTCCAATGGCCAGACCGTACCCTACCGTACATAATGGTGGCATAAGAGCGGTGGCAATGGCAACCCCAAGAATGACACTGGCTATGGTTCCCTTCTTCGTTTTAGCCACAATAAGAGCCAAACCACCAAAAATAGCTACTAAAACATCCAAAATCGTGGGATAAGTCCTGGCAATAAGTTCTGGAGTTTCTTCTTTTACCGGTGAGATTAGAAAATAAATATAAGCGGTAAGTACGCTTAGACCTACCATCAAACCGAGGTTTATAAACGATTTTCTAAGGGTAAGTACATCATTTATGGCAACGGACATTCCCACGCCTACAATAGGCCCCATTAAGGGCGAGATTAGCATTGCTCCGATCACAACGGCCGTACTACTCACATTAAGCCCAATAGAAGCTACGAAAATTGAAAAAATAAGAATCCACGCATTGTGTCCTTTAAAGGAAATATCTTTCTTCACTGCTTCTACTGTAGACTCCCTGTCGGTATCGTGCCGGATTTCCAAAAGCTCTTTCACCAGTGCTTTTATACTTTCCCAAATTCCCTGTGCGTTGGCGCCTATAGCTTCTTGTTTATCCTGCGTTTTCAGGGATTGATTCGTCCCAGGATTCTGATTACTATCCATACAGTTTAGCCTAAATCTTCTCCAAATTCTTCAATTGCTTTTTCGCGAAGCGCCTTTATCTCTTGTATTTTATCCTTTGGGGTAATTAGCAACACCTTATCATTGTCTACCACGATAAAATCGTTTAAGCCATCTAAAATCACAGCTTTGTTATTCTGGGTTTTAATGATATTACCAGTTGCATTAACCGGCATCAACCGGCCGTTGACCATGGTATTCTGCTGTTCATCCTGGGGTAATTCATCTTCCAGGGATTTCCAGGTTCCTAAATCATTCCATTTAAATTTAGCAGGAATCACGTAAACGCTATCAGACTTTTCCAAAATGGCATAATCTATAGAAACATTCTGTGTTTTATGATAATTTTCATCCAAAAATGCCTGCTCCCTTGCCGTGTTATAAAAATCATTTCCCCTTTCAAAAAGTCTGAAAGTTTCCGGATGATACTTCTTAAAGCTTTCCAGAATGAAATTCGCACTCCAAATAAAAATTCCAGCATTCCAAAGATAATTCCCTTCTTCCAGAAAAGTCTCTGCCTTTTTAAAGGAAGGTTTTTCCGTGAATTTCAAGACGGGCTTCGCCCCCGCTCCCTTTTCTTTTTTATACTTGATATAACCATATCCTGTATTGGGAAAAGTAGGTTCTATGCCCAGGGTTATTAATTTGTCCTCTGCTGCCACAATAGTAAAAGCTTCTTCAATATTTTCCTGAAAATCAAGATCTCCCTGAATCCAGTGATCACTAGGAGCGACAAGAATTAACGCATCTTTATTCTTTTTCTTGATTTTTAAGGCGCCAAGTAAGATACTGGGCGCTGTATTACGCATTTCGGGCTCAAGAACAATTTGCTTATCCTCTACTTGCGGAAGTTGTTCTTTCACGAGCTCCTTATAATCTTTATGGGTGAGAATTATAATGTTTTCCGTCGGCATCAACTTGGTCAAGCGATGGAAAGTAGTTTGGATCAGTGTTGACCCGGCCCCAAGAATATCCTGAAATTGCTTTGGATACTGCGTGGTGCTCACTGGCCAAAACCTGGAACCAATTCCACCAGCCATCAGTATTGCATAATGATTTGTATTCTTCATAAAAAAGGAATTAATTTTTAAGTAATTCTACTTCCGCATTGGGTTGAAATAAATAAACCTTACCCGTATCCAATTCAAGACATTCGTAGCGTTTTATTCTTCTCTCTCCTTTTTTAAATGTTTTACCATTATAAATTCTAAAGGTTCCTCCAAGAGGAATTTCAAAAATATAATTTTTATCATTTTCAGGATCAAAACTTTTAAGGGCAACCGATAATTTTGCATCAGTATCACTACTGGCTTTGGGGTTTCTAAAATGCTGCGCAATCACTGGAAGTAATACTGCAGGAAAAATCTCCGGTCGTATAAAAGGCAACATGAGTTCCCTGAAAGTAAACTTCCATTCCTGACCATGAGGTTTTATTTGTCTTCCAAATTTTTCAAAAGCCAGTAAATGAGCGATTTCATGAACCAAAGTAATTAAAAAACGGTATTTATTTAAATTAGCATTCACGGTAATCTGTTGGGCACCATTAGGCATCCTTCGGTAATCCCCGTGCCTGGTTTTGCGCTCGTTCACAATTTTTAAATGCACGTTATTAGTCCTTATCATTTCAAAAACAGTAGGAACCGCTCGTTCAGGAATATATCTATCAAGAATTTCTCTCATTAGCTATGGCGTACTATTAGATACCTGCAACAATTTACCATTATAAAATTTATGCCCTGTCAGACTAAAGCTTGCTATATATTCCGCCATATCTTTTGCAGAAAGTGGTACTTTTAAACCTGGAAATGCTTCTTCCAGCATTTCAGTCTGTACAGCACCCAGTGCCAAAACATTAAATGAAGGGCCTTTTTCCTTATACTCTTCAGCCAAAAGTTCGGTCAAAGTAATCACTGCAGCTTTACTGGAACTATAAGCCGAAAGCCCAGGGAATTTTACACTACCCTGAACCCCTCCCATCGTACTAATATTTACCACATGTGAGGTCTGTTGCATAAAAGGCAACAATTTTTGAGTTAATCCAATTACCCCAAATACATTAGTGCTATAAATTTGATGGAATTCATTTGCTGAAATTTCTTCAAAAGGCTTATTGATTAAGGCCCCCGCGTTGTTTATTAAAACATCTACCTGTTTCCATTGTTTTGAAATAAAAACGGAAACTTTTTGTAGATCCGACTCTTTTGACAAATCGCAGGAAATTGTTTTTACATGCTCTAAATTCAATTGAGAAACAGGTTGATCATTTCGAGAAAGCGCCAAAACTCTATGTCCTTTTTCGGCAAAAATCTTCACCATTTCATAACCAATTCCCCGACTTGTTCCTGTTATGACTATATTTTTCATCAATTTAATTTTATTTCCTTTTCAGGGGTATTCGCCATTTTAAGAATTCCTGGAATCACACTTTCGATAACATTCTTCATATGCCCTACATTAAGCTTTTCAGCTTCATCCGCCACGTGATGATAATAATTATAATTGGTAAAATCAAAGGTAGAAATTGTTTGCGCCGGCACATTGAATTGCTCGAAAAAAGGATAATTATCACTTCTTTTAAAAAGGTTATATTCTTGGGCTTGTGGTAAAAATCCAAGCACTTTCTTTCCTGAATACTCATTGAATTTCTCAGCAAAATTAGAGTTTTCATAACCGGTAAGATAACCAAGGTAATCTTTATCCTTCATAGGAACACCAATCATTTCAAAATTAAATAGCGTGTATAGGTCCAAGTCATCTTCCTTTAGTCTTTTTGCAATTTTTTTCGCGCCCTGAAGTCCCATTTCTTCAGCCGAAAATAATACAAACATTATGCTGCGTTTATTATCATCAATTTCAGCAAGTTTTTTGGCAAGTTCTACTACCGCTACGGTACCTGCAGCATTATCATTAGCGCCATTAGCAATTGAATCGCCTTCAATGGCCTTTTGAACCCCAATGTGATCATAATGTGCACCCAGGATAATAAATTGATCTTTAAGCTGAGGATCGTTACCTTCCAGCATACCTACTATATTAAATCCTTCTACACCGTCAATTTTAAAATTATGCCTGTAAGAGTCAAAATATTCCTGAACCCCGCTTTGCTCAAAAATACCTTCAATTTTTTGTGCGGCCATTTCAATACCTTCCGTACCGGTTTGCCGCCCCTTTAATTCGTCTGAAGACAGATAATTCAGTAATTCCTCAACATCTCCTTGCTGAATATTGGTGTTTAAACTGGTTTGCACCGGCGCGGCAGTTTGAACAGATTGGGAATTTCCGCAGGCTGAAACAAGCAGAACCGAGGCTAATAAGCTAAAATTTAATGTGATTTTTCTCATACCGTTAAAGATAAAAAAATCCCGCAAGAGTGCGGGATTTTAATATTTAGTTATTTTTAAGTAACTGAACTCTACGCTAACATGGTTACCGGGTTTTCCAGGTACGTTTTAAGTGTTTTCAGAAAGGCTGCTCCCGTTGCACCGTCTACGGTTCTGTGGTCACAGGCAAGGGTTAATTTCATGGTATTTCCTACCACTATTTGTCCATCTTTCACCACAGGTTTTTCAACGATAGTTCCTACAGAAAGGATTGCAGAGTTTGGCTGATTGATGATACTGGTAAATTCAACAATTCCAAACATTCCAAGGTTGGATACGGTAAAAGTGCTTCCCTCCATGTCCTTTGGCTGCAATTTCTTGTTTCTGGCTTTACCGGCGACATCCTTTACATTATTCCCGATTTGGGTCATAGACATTTGATCAGCAAATTTTAAAACAGGAACTACCAGACCTTCTTCTACAGCCACGGCAACACCCATATGAATATGCTTGGCAATCTTTGTAGATTCACCTGTCCACTGGCTGTTGACACGAGGATGTTTACGAAGTGCCATCGCACTTGCTTTAATTACCATGTCGTTAAAGGAAACCTTCACGTCGGGCATTTCATTAATTTGCTTTCTCGAGGCCATTGCATTTGCCATATCTACCTCTATAGTTAGGTAGTAATGCGGTGCATTAAACTTAGATTCTCCTAATCTTTTAGCAATAGTCTTACGCATTTGAGAATTTTTAATTTCCTCAAAGCTTTCCTCCCCAGCAGGTACATAGGTTTGTAGCGCAGCAGCATTATCTTCTTTTACTTCTTTGGATTCAGCTGCTTTTTCTGATGGTTTATAATCTTCGATATCTTTTTTTACGATCCGACCGTTGCCGCCGCTTCCTTTGACATCTGAAAGATCTACACCCTTGTCTTCAGCCATTTTCTTGGCTAAGGGAGAAGCAAAAATTCTTCCGCCATCCTTAGATGAATCTGAAGATTTTTTGGGAGATGAGTTACCCTCTTCCTTTTTATCAGATTTCTCTTCTTTCTTATCCGTTTTATCTGAAGATTTCTTCTTAGACTTTCCATCTAATGAAATTTTAGAGACATCTGTTCCTTCCGGCCCAATAATTGCCAGCAGGCTATCAACTTTGGCAGTTTCCCCTTCCTCAAGACCAATTTTAAGCAAGGTCCCATCATAGAAAGATTCGAATTCCATTGTTGCCTTATCGGTTTCGATTTCAGCAAGAATATCTCCTTCTTCAACTTTATCGCCTTCTTTTTTCAACCAGGAAGCAACAGTACCTTCTTCCATAGTATCACTAAGACGTGGCATGGTGATAATTTCTACACCTTCAGGAATTTCTCCGTCATCACTATCCCCATCGCTCTCCGCTTCATCTTCCGGCTCATCCTGATCATCATCAGCATCTGACTTATCTTCTTTTTTCTCTTTCTTCTGGTCCTTTTCAGCACCCTTATCACCATTGAGTAATTCCGAAATATCTTCTCCTTCCTCACCAATTATAGCAAGTAAAGTATCTACAGGAGCGGTTTCCCCTTCTTCGATACCTATATGAAGTAAAGTACCTTCATAAAAGGATTCAAATTCCATGGTAGCCTTGTCGGTTTCAATCTCGGCAAGGATATCTCCTTCTTCAATTTTATCACCTTTCTGCTTTAACCACTTTGCAACAACACCTTCTTCCATGGTATCGCTCAAACGCGGCATATTGATTACTTCTGCCATAATTTACTGAGGTTTATGTGCTAAAAACGGATAATCTTCCTGTTCGTAAACAACATCATACATTACGCTCTTTTCCGGGAAATCTGACTCTTCAGCAAATTTCTCACATTCAGATACTTTATCCTTAACGCGCTTGTTGATCTCTTTTATTTCATCTTCTGAAGCATACTTTTTATCCTTAATTACATTCAACACCTTAGTAATTGGATCTAATTCCTGATATTCCGCAACTTCTTCTTTTGTTCTGTATTTTTGAGCATCACTCATCGAGTGACCGCGATAACGGTAGGTTTTCATTTCTAAAAATGTAGGCCCATCCCCTTTCCTAGCCCTCTTAATGGCCTCATCCAAAGCTTCTGCCACTTTTATAGGATCCATGGCATCTACAGGTCCACAGGGCATTTCATAACCATTACCCAATTTCCAGATATCAGTACCCTTAGAAGTTCGAGCTACAGATGTTCCCATTGCATACCCGTTATTTTCTACACAGAAAACTACCGGTAAATTCCATTTCACGGCCATATTTAAAGTTTCGTGAAGAGAACCTTGTCTGGCAGCACCATCTCCTAAAAATGTAAGTGTTACTGCTTCGCGCTTAAAATATTTATCTGCAAAAGCAAGGCCGGCACCAAGAGGAATTTGCCCCCCTACAATACCATGGCCTCCATAAAAATTATGCTCTTTAGAGAAAATATGCATAGAACCACCTAGACCTTGGGAAGTCCCGGTAGCCTTACCATAAAGTTCTGCCATGACTCTTTTGGGATCTACTCCCAAACCTATTGGCTGCACATGGTTACGATAGGCCGTAATCATTTTATCCTTTTCCAGGTCCATTACATGAAGGGCACCTGCCAGGATAGCTTCCTGCCCATTATATAAATGCAAAAAACCTCTTACTTTCTGCTGAATATAAACTTGCGCAAGTTTATCTTCAAATTTACGCCAAAACAGCATATCCTCGTACCACTTTAAATACGTGGCTTTTGTTACTTTCTTCATTTAACTTATTAATTTTAGGCCAGACAGATAGCATTTGCCGGACGGATAACAAAAATACTATTTTCAATAAGAATGGAAAACAGTTTTTAAGCAAAAAATAACGAAAACTTTATAAGACGGAATTATCAAAAATTAAAGGTAGCAAATCTTTTATAGAATTCGCCTTCATAACCTGGCCCCGCTCCCCCATAAAATATACAGCAATTTCAGCACCCTGTTTCACCTCGTATTCTACTAAGGCTTGCCTGCAGGCACCACAAGGAGGCACCGGAGCTTCCACTTTATGCCGCATAGATTTGGCAGAAATGGCAATATTCTGAATGATCGCTTCTGGAAAACTCGCCCCGGCATAATAAATCGCGGTACGCTCCGCGCATAAACCTGAAGGGTAAGAAGCGTTTTCCTGATTACTGCCGCAAATAATTTCATTATTATTTAATGCCATGGCAGCTCCGACTTTAAATTGAGAGTAAGGCGCATAGGCTTTATCACGAGCCACAATTGCTTTTTTCATCAAATGTTGGATAGCCTGCGGCAATTCTTCCAGAGAATCATAAACCTCAAAACTGGTGGTAACTTCAAATGGTTTCATAGTTTTTTTATTGGAAGGGAAAGATAACAGAAACCTTTCAGGGAGTAAATATTAAATTAAACACTTCTTTAGGGAATGTAATTTAATAAACAGGATATTGATCACCAAAATTAAAGGTTAAACCAAAACGAAGTGTTCCTTCTAAAGGACTCGGAACTGGTGAGGTCGAAAATAAATACGAAATATCTATATTCACCTGTTCATATTTAAAGCCCGCTCCAAAAGAAGCAAATCTCCTGGATCCCTTTGTTAGACTTTCACTAAAATAACCGGCGCGAAATGCAAAGGCATTGCGATACATATATTCAGCACCTAGGGCCCAGGTCACCTCTCGAAGTTCCTCCCCAAAACCACCCGGTGCATCACTCCAGGAAGTAAATATTCCTTCTATTGCTCCAATATCATTATACTGAGCTTCATCTTCAGCGTCAATTTCACCATCATTGTTAAAATCCTTTGGAGTAGGAACTAAAAGTTTATTGAATTCAAGATAGGCTCCTAAACGGTTTTCTATATCAAATATAAAATCAAAACCGGTTCCTATTTTAAAATTAGTCGGGATGAAATTTTCCTGGCCTGCATCTTCGTATTTCATCTTAGGACCGATATTGGCAATATTGGCCCCAGCTTTCCAGACCCCATCAAAACCAGAAAAAACCATTTGATCACTTTGATAATAAGCCGCTACATCGACTCCAAAACTATTTGCCGCTCCCAGGTCTTGGTCATCCTGCAAACCAAGATCTGAATGCAAATATCGACCGGCTACAGCCATAGAGAGGTTTTCACTCAGACGTAAAGAATAAGAAAGATCAAAAGTAAGCTCATTAGGATTCACCACTAAAGGTGCCTGTTCTATAGTAGAACGTCTTTCTATACTTCCCAGGCTAAAATAGCGCAAGCTCGAAGCAAAAGCACTTCTATCACTAATTCTCTGGTAGTAACTAATGTTACCAAGAAAAATATCACTTACAATATTACTTAAATATGGAGTATAGGAAACCCCTACCCCATGTTCACTGGGAGCAAAGGCATATTTAGCAGGATTCCATTGCTGAGAAAATACATCAGCAGACGTGGCCACCCCCTGATCACCCATTCCAGCGCCCCTTGCATCGGCAGCTACAAGCAAAAAAGGGACTGCAGTAGTGATTACCCTATCCCTTTCATCCTGGGCATTCATTTCAAACTGAGAGCCTAAAATCAACCCGAGCAATAAATATGTAATTTTTTTCATCATATTAATTAATGATTAACAAATATATACTAATAATCTTGTTAAGAAAAGACCTTCAGTTTAAAATAATTTGAGAGGGTTTGCGTTTAGTAATCTTCTAAACACAAGTATTAAAATTCAGGGCTGATTTATACTAACTATAAAATGGCTCAAATATTGTATGAATTTGATTTTGCTACTTTTTTAAGCACAGTAAGCTCTAATTAAATAAAAATCATTTAATTTTGCTGCTTCCCTGCTCAAAATAGATAGTGACAAGACGTTAAGCAGGAGGTTTCAAGAAACTTTACACTTTCTAAAACCTAAGAAATAAGGGTTTTAAAGAAAAAACCAGCCATTGAGACAACATAAAATAAACTTGTACTTTTAGCGTTAATTACTATATTGCAGAGCCTAATATTTCTACCAAAAGAGATGATGAATATGAGAATCAATATTGCTTTTAGAGCCTTTTTAACCCTCGTTTTTAGCGTTGGTTTAATAAGCTGTAATAATTCCCGCGACTATGAAGATACTTCTAGAGCTACAGGATGGGACATTAATTCAGAGGAAGGCGGATTTCAGTATAACACAGATTATGAAGAACAGGAGGCCGGGCCGGGCCTTGTTTTTATAGAAGGAGGAACTTTTACTATGGGACAGGTCCAGGACGATGTTATGCACGACTGGAACAACTCGCCAACACAGCAGCATGTACAGTCCTTTTATATGGATGAAACTGAAGTTACCAATATGATGTATATGGAATACCTGGATTGGTTAAAAAAGGTATTTCCGCCTACTCAGGAGAACTTCCGCAATATTTACTATGGTGCACTTCCAGATACCCTTGTATGGAGAAATCGCCTTGGGTATAATGAAACCATGGTTAACAACTATTTACGTCATCCTGCATATGCTAATTATCCGGTTGTTGGAGTTAGCTGGGTACAGGCCGTAGAATTCAGTAAGTGGAGAACAGACAGGGTAAACGAACTTTTATTAGAGGAAGGTGGTTATATCAAAGAAGGAGCCCGCTTAACCGACGTGGATGCAGGAACCACCTTTGATACCGAAACTTACCTGAATGCCCCAAGCCAGGTTTATGGCGGAAATACCGAAATAAGCCAGGGTGGAGATGAATCTCAAGAAATGATTGAAAATCAAAACACAGATGCAGAAGGAAATGCGCTAGGTGGACAGACCTATGTTCAAAGAAAAGATGGGGTTCTGTTACCAGAATACAGGTTGCCTACCGAGGTAGAATGGGAGTATGCAGCCCTTGCCTTAGTAGGAATCAGGGATTATAACTTATACCGAGGAAGAAAAAAATACCCCTGGGATGGTCAGTACACCCGCTCAGGTGATGTAAAAGAACAGGGGGATCAATTAGCCAATTTCAAACAGGGCGATGGAGATTACGGCGGGATAGCTGGTTGGAGTGATGATGGTGCCGATATAACCGCAGAGGTGAAATCTTATGCTCCGAATGATTTTGGCCTCTATGATATGGCAGGAAATGTTGCAGAATGGGTTGCTGATGTCTACCGACCCATTGTTGATGATGAATTTAACGATTTCAATTACTACAGAGGTAATATTTATACCAAACATGCAATTAACGAAGATGGAACCATAAAGATAGTTGGCATAGAGGATATTGAATTTGATACCCTGGCAACCGGAAAACTAGTCGCAAGATCCTTCCCCGGAGATATTGCACAGGTCGCAGTGACTGAAGAAGATACTTATATGCGCACTAACTATACCGATAGTGACCAGCGTAATTTTAGAGATGGGGATAAGCGCTCCTCCCGATATTACCAGTCATTTCAGGAAATTGAAGATGATTCCCAACGTATGTATAACTCACCAACTTATAATGTGGATGCAGCAGATACAACCGGGGTGGCAACCCGTGGATATGATACCCAGGACAGGACTACCCTTATTAGCGATGAAGTTAGAGTTTACAAAGGAGGTTCCTGGAGAGATCGCGCCTATTGGTTAGACCCCGCCCAAAGAAGATACTGGCCACAAGGCATGGCTACTGACTATATTGGATTCAGAAATGCGATGTCCAGAGTTGGTTCAAAATCCTTAGATACCAATAAAGAAGCGAGAAACTAAAAAATCTTACCTCCTTAAAAATATGATAAAAGCCCTATTCGTTTAGGGCTTTTTTTATAGCTTTATTTTAATGCAAGTGAATGATTTTAATGAGGCTTAAAAAACACACTATATGAAAACAGCAATAATTCATGAAAGATTTCTGGTAAGTACAGGAATCTCTACCGATACCAGAAACATTAAACCAGGAAGCATTTTCTTCGCTTTAAAAGGAACAAGTTTCAATGGTAATGAATTCGCCACCGAGGCCATAGCAAAGGGAGCAATTTGCGCTGTTGTAGATCACAAAGAAGCTGCATTAAATAATAAAGAATACATCCTTGTAAAAAATACACTTGAGGCACTACAAAGCCTGGCAAAATTCCATAGAAAATTCCTGGGAATTCCCATAATTGGAATCACAGGTAGTAATGGAAAAACAACCACCAAAGAGCTAATTCACCGCGTCCTTTCCAGGAAATATACGGTTACAGCGACTCTAGGCAATCTTAACAACCATATCGGGGTCCCACTTAGTATTTTAGCTATGGACGGGGAAACTGAAATAGGTTTAATTGAGATGGGCGCGAACCATCCCGGCGAGATAGAGTTCCTGGCTAATATAGCATTGCCTGATTATGGTTTCATCACTAATTTCGGAAAGGCACATTTAGAAGGCTTTGGTAGTCTGGACGGAGTTATCCAGGCAAAAACCGAATTATACCGGCATTTAAAGGAAAACAAGAAATTAATATTCCTAAATCTTGATGATGACGTCCAAAGATTGGAAATGAATTATAAACACAACTTTAGCTTCGGAAGTAATAGAAAGGCACAGGTCAAAATAGATTATCCTGATACTACAGATTCCGCCGAATTGATCTTTAATGAAACTAATTTTAAAAGTCAGTTGAGTGGCAGTTACAATGCCAAAAATATGGCGGCCGCATTATGTATTGGTTTGTATTTTAAGGTCCCATTTAACGAGATTAAGGAAGCAATAGAAACCTATAAACCTTCTAATAATCGGTCACAGGTTATAGAACGGAACTCAAACAAAATTTATCTTGATGCCTATAACGCCAATCCAACAAGTATGATGGCGGCCTTACAGCATTTTCAAAATTTAAAAACCGATAACGACAAAATTGTAATTTTAGGAGATATGGGAGAACTTGGTCCTTCCTCAGAAACAGAACATCAGGTCATCGTAAACTTCCTGGAAAATGCTGATATTTCAGAAGTTTATCTGGTAGGCAAACAATTTGGAAAAACTACAACCAACAAACCAAATATCATAAAATTTGATAATACCGAAACCATCAAAAATCATATTTATTTAGCGGAACTAAAAAATTGCAGTATTCTTATTAAAGGCTCAAGAGCAATGGCTTTAGAAAAAATCATGGAGGTGTTTGAACCTACAACTTAATTTCTTTTACATCAATAAATCCGTAAGCGCTTATTTCAAGTAAAATCAATATTAAAGAATCGCCCGGTATGATTTCGGTCACTTTTAATGTATTTACGTTCCCGGAGAGAAAGACTCCCGGCGCGGTCTCCATTTCGTTTTCAAGCTTTTGATTGGCTTTGCTTAAGTGTTCATTTATATGAGGCTTAAGATCTAACTTCATCTTATTTTTAACCTTATTGTAAATCAGGGTATTGGCGAGGGTCTCCAGGGAATTATCAACAAGCCAGTTTTTACTCTGGCCTTCCAGCTCAAATTCTTTTATATCTATCACTTGTTCTACCTCATTGAACCCCAAGGAAAAATGAATCAACAAACTAACTTCCTTATTCTTAAAAAGCGAAGTAAGTGTCTTTAGTTTTAAGTTAAGGGTGATATCAAAATTAGCTTCCTGGCTTTTCCCAAGATCTGCGCCAAGTACTTCAGCATAGTTTTTAACCATACCCTTGGAATCTTCCATTCCTATTTGTTCTCCAACTAATTTTTCCCGAAGCACATTTTCTAAAACCCGGTAACTTAGTTTTACCGGTAAATTGAGTTTTATATTGTCCTGATCTAATAGTTTATTCATAAGTAAGTTTTCAGTAGTTAGCATATACAACTTAAGTTATTTAAGCTTAAATAATCCGAAAACGCAGTTAAATAAATTTAAATTCCAGAAAGATCAATTATGTATAAAAATGTAATAATAAAAACAAGCGCCTTAAAAACATTAGTTTCAGACGCTTCCATTTTTCATAGCAATTGATTTTACTCTAATTCAGAAGCTATTTTGAAATTAAAATTACCATCCCTTACCATTTTAATCGAATTATCGATAGTATTATGGGCCTCGAATTCAAAATTACCATTAATATAATTTCCATTATCCTTAAGAATTTCTATATAAGGTAAAATAGTCTGAACCTGCTTATTTTCCACCATCGCATACCAGTCTCCCGGAGAATTCAGTACTCCGTACCTAATCCAGCTTTTATTAAATACATTATTTCCAAAAATATAATTTTTTGGACCCGTATAATCGCTGATATGAAAGGACATAATTTCTCCTTCCATAGTCTCCACATTCACTACAAGGTCTATTCCCCCATAGTCATTCAAATGTTTTTGGCAGGAAATTATTCCCCTGGCACGATCTACCAAAAAGGCTTCCCCGTTAATCTGAGCCTTTATAAACTCTTCTTCTTGGCCCTGATCTACCGCATCCTCATTACATCCTACTAAAAGGCAAAATATCATTACATAGGGGGCTAAGTGGAGTTTAAAAAAACTTTTCATCACACGAACATTTAATGGTTAAAAAATTATCAGGTAAAATTATAAAACCATTACTCATTTCAAAAGGGTATTTTCACCCTAATTTACTGAAATACAAAACTTTAACTTTTGTAAAAATATTCGTTGCACCCTTGCAGTACACCCTGCTAATCTTCTATGACTAGAGATCTATTTCCTTATCCTGGAAAAGCAAGAGAATTGTGATAATTACATAATTTTTTTCAAAAAATTAAAGTTTTAATGCCCTGCAAACCAAAGAAATGTATTAGCCCTTACGGAAACCCGTAAAATAGAAAGTAACAAAAGGCCTAATTTCGGTACACATAAGAAGAAATAGGTCTGTATTTGCTCTTATTACCGATGGTATTATAATAATGCCGGTTGCAGAAAACTAGATTGAGTAGGGTCTGTTTGGTTTTTGCGTAGCCGGCATTTTTTATTTGAGTCCTCTATGACCTTTTATTAAAGGAGAATTTTTAAATATCCGCCGCCTAAAAGTTACAAGAAGGGAAAATTGCTACAAGGCCTAGGAACCACTTATCACTTCCTAATTATAGCAATACCCTCTATGATAAATTTCCCTCTAAATATTTTTGTTGTTCCTATTTTAATTAGGGCTTGGGAAACATAAATTTTTCGATTGTAGTTATAGGTATTTCAGGATTCGCACCTTCTTCCCCTGCTACGAGTGCTCCAACTGCACAGGCAAAATCTAATGTATTTTGCAGCTCTTCTCCTTTTAATAATCCTGCGATTAGACTGGCTAAAAATGAATCTCCCGCGCCTACTGTATCTTTTACCTGAACCTTAAAACCACTGTTGTAATAACGCTTATTATCTTTTAGCAATACCGCGCCATGTCGACCTTTAGTGACACAAATGCTTCTTGTATTGGTCTTTTCAGAAAGGTATTGAAGGTTTTGTTCAAGTGAATTATAAGGTGAACCGAGCATTTGAGCGATTTCAAATAATTCGTCATCATTGAATTTTATAAAATCTGCCTGATCCATGAGGTTCACTAAAACTTCTTTGTTATAATATGGGGGACGTAAATTAATATCGAAAATCTTATATTTTGCCTTTGGTAAAAGTTCGAAAAGGGCTTTTCGACTGATTTCGTCGCGACAGACCAAACTTCCGAAGATAAAAGCATCCGCTTTGTGTACCGAATTCTTCATCGCCTCTGAAACTTGAATTTTATCCCAGGCTACGGGGTGTTTTATCTCGTAAGTAGCCGAGCCGCTCGCAGATAAAGTTACATTTACCACTCCCGTAGGGTACTGAGGATCCCTGGTTATATTTTCTGTCTTGATATTTTTTGATTTCAGGTAAGAAATCAGTTTCTCGCCTTTTTCATCATCTCCTACTTTGCTAAGCAATTCTGTAGACATTCTTAATTCGGATAATCTGGAGGCTACATTAAGCGGTGCGCCTCCAATTCTTTCCATATCAGGAAAAATATCATATAATATTTCGCCGAAGCATACGGCAGTTGGTTGTATGTTTAGCATTTATATTCTTTAGGTGAATTTATTTTCTCTTCCTATAGATAATTCTTCTCCGAGCTGCTCGAGGGTTTTTCCTTTGGTCTCTGGCATCATAAAAATGACAAAGATCAGTTGTAGTATCATCATAAAGGCGAAAAAGCCAAATACATACCCAGGACCAATGCTGGTGAAAAGTACCGGAACTAAAGAAGGTACAATCGCAGCCAGCACCCAGTGCGTAGACGAACCAAAGGCCTGCCCGGAGGCTCTGAGGTGGTTCGGGAATATTTCAGAAATAAACACCCAAATTACCGCTCCCTGTCCTATGGCGTGCGCCGCGATAAACAGGAACAGGAAAATAGGTACCCAGAGTCCGCCCCAATCCAGAAAGAATGCAGCAGCTACCAGGGAAAGAGAAATGATATATCCTATAGATCCCACAAACATTAATTTTTTCCTACCTACCCGGTCAATTAGAAAAACCCCAAGTATGGTGAAAAGTAAATTGACCACCCCGATACCTATACTACTTAGTAAGGCCGTATTGGCCTCTAAGCCGGCCGATTCAAAAATCCTGGGAGCGTAATAGAGAAAGGCGTTTATTCCGGATAACTGGTTGAAAAATGCGACCAAAAACGCCAGAATTAAAGGAAAACGATACTTCCTTATAAAAATATTCTCCCCGGTGATCTGGCGCTCTGATTGTTTTTTAATTTCTACCATCCGTTTTTCAAGGTCCCCTTCCGGGTTGATACTTTGAAGTATCCGGGCCGCTTCCTCATTTCTGGATTTAGAAATAAGCCAACGCGGACTCCTGGGGATGAACACCACAAAAACGATATAGATAAAAGCCGGAATTGCTTCTACACCTAACATCCAGCGCCAGGGTTGGGTGCCGGTATCACGCAGCAGGTAATTCGACAAATAAGCGATGAGGATACCAAGAACAATATTAAACTGATAAAGGGATACTAACCTACCCCTGTCTTTTGGGGGTGCAATTTCTGATACATAGGTAGGAGCTGCAATAGTAGAGGCACCAACACCCAAGCCCCCTATGAATCGAAAAACGGCAAAGGTGACAGGATCATTGGCAAAGGCTGAACCCAGGGCTGAGATAAGATAAAGCACCCCTATTATGATAAGGGTATTTTTTCTTCCGAATTTATTGGTTGGAATCCCTCCAAAAATAGCACCCACTACAGTTCCCCAAAGGGCCATTGCCATCACAACGGACCCGTGAAAAGCAGCAGAGGTTCCCCATAATTCCTGAAGCTGTTTATCGGCCCCAGAAATAACCACGGTGTCAAATCCGAAAAGAAAACCTGCTAAAGCAGCACTGATTGACCAGGCAAAAATTTTACTCATAATAAAGTAAATGAATATCTAAGCTAAGAATAAATTTCAACTCTTCAATCCTCAAATGTGATTTCTCAAGAATAAAGCTGAAATCAAAAGATTTCTGATAAATCAATGAACGTAGTTTTTACATTTATTATATTTGAAGATCTATTTAAAAAAAAACGTTTGAGACCTGCTGAAAATTATAACAACATTCTTGAAGATTTTTACAATTTTAAGGCTGAAGTTAAGGTTGCTTCCCCCGGAAGAATTAATCTCATTGGCGAACATACCGATTACAACCATGGTTTTGTAATGCCCTCGGCTATTGACAAGAAAATTCACTTTAAATTTAGGAAAAACGCACATGATAATTTGTGCCGAATCTATAGTGAAACCTTTGAAACCTATGCGGAATTCAACCTGAACCAAATTTCTAAAAGTAAAAATTCCTGGGAAAATTATTTATTAGGCGTCCTTGATGAAATTCAAAAATGCGAAAAAAAATTAAGTGGTTTTGACTGTATTATAAACAGTGAATTACCTATTGGGGCAGGGATTAGTTCTTCAGCAGCGCTGGAATGTGGATTTGCAAGTGGTTTAAATTCATTATTCAATTTAAATCTCTCGCAAATGGAAATCGTAAAGCTGAGTCAAAAGGCAGAAAATAATTTCGTGGGGAATAACTGTGGGATTATGGATCAGTTTGCATCGGTGATGAGTAAAAGGAACCATTTTATAAAATTGGATTGTAACTCTTTGGAAGCCGAATTTATTCCGGCTGAAATTCAAAATTGTAAATTACTCCTCTTAAACACTAATGTTTCGCATAACCTTGCCGAAAGTGAATATAATACCCGTAGACAGGAATGCGAAAATGCTGTGGCAATAATTCAGCAAAAATATTCTGCAGTAAGTTCACTTAGACAGGTAACTTTTGAAATGTTAGAGGAATTTAAAGAAGAAATTGGCCCTAAAAGTTTAAAACGTTGCCATTACGTCTTAGATGAAAATGAACGCGTGTTAAAAACTGAAAAAGCTTTACAAGAAGGGAATCTGAAAGCACTTGGGGAATTAATGTATGCCTCACATAGAGGTTTACAGTATCAGTACGAAGTAAGTTGTCCAGAACTGGATTTTCTAGTAGATTTTGCTGAAGATAAAGATTTTATTTATGGCTCCCGGATGATGGGTGGCGGCTTTGGTGGTTGTACTATTAATTTAATTGAATCAGATAAAATTGAAAATTATTTTGAAGAAGTGAAAAAGGCTTATCAGGAGAAATTCAATATTACCCTTACACCGATAACTGTAGTCCCCGACGAAGGAACCCGAATTACAAAATTTTAAAGCGAAAAAGATGAATACGGAATTGAACAAACATCCCCATAGAAGATATAATATTTTAACCGGAGAATGGATTTTAGTTTCTCCCCACCGAACCAAAAGGCCATGGCAGGGAAAAACTGAAAAAAATAACCAGGAAAAACGTAAATCTCACGACCCTAACTGCTATCTATGCCCCGGAAATTCCAGGGCTGGTGGAGAAACAAATCCTAATTATAAAGGGGTTCATTCTTTTGAAAATGACTTTCCTTCTCTTCTTCCCGATGGCCCTACTAAGGATTTTGAAAATGGCCTTTTGAAGGCCGAAAGTGAAACAGGAATATGTAAAGTCGTTTGTTTCTCACCAGATCATTCCCTTACCTTACCTCTTATGGCTGTGGAAGATATAACCAAAGTGGTAGGTCTTTGGAAAAAGGAATATGTGGAGTTAGGTAGTAAGGAACATATAAATTACGTTCAAATCTTTGAAAATAAAGGCGCAATGATGGGTTGCAGTAACCCGCATCCTCATGGGCAAATATGGTCGCAAAAATCAATTCCTACTGAAATTCTAAAAAAATCGAAACATTTTAAAGAATACTGGAAAAAAAACAATAGCAGTTTATTAATCGATTACTTAAAACAGGAACTGGAGTTGGACGAGCGAATTTTAGCTCAAAACGAACATTTTGTTGCCTTAATTCCATATTGGGCAGTTTGGCCCTATGAGGCAATGATAGTCCCTAAAAATCATTACCAGCATATAGGGCAGTTAAATAGCGAAGAGGAAAAGGCTTTTGCTGATATTATAAAAAGACTGACCATAAAATATGACAATCTCTTTGAAACATCATTCCCATATTCCTCTGGCATTCATCAAATGCCTACCAATGGTAAAGATTACCCGGAGTGGCATTTTCATATGAGTTTTTATCCACCGCTATTAAGATCAGCCACGGTAAAGAAATTTATGGTAGGTTATGAAATGTTTGCCGGTCCACAACGCGATATTACTGCAGAACAAGCAGCTAATAACTTAAAGGAATTATCTGATGTTCACTATTTAAAATCTTGAACCTGCTTTTGATTGCGCACCCTTTAATTCCCTATTCCACCCCATATTCAATAAAAGAAAATCGAAGCCTTATTTAAACTTGCTCATTCTATGATATTAATGTGCGTGTGAGGCCTGGCTCTTTTGCATCTCTGATATTAAGTAATATGCATTGTTGTATACAATCAAAGTACCCTTTGGCAAGCGGTCCAGGAGGTTAATTTCTACCCATCCATCTTCGGTAATTCCCGTTCGTATTTCAACGGGATCCAGCTTCCACTCCACGGTATCATTTGTATGGCTTTTCTGTGCCGTAAAAATGTATGATTTCCCATCCTCCTCTATCACCGCTTCTTCCGGTAAGGCCGTAACGGTCTCCCTATTGGTCCTTATTTTACCCTGAATGTACATGCCGGGAATGAGATAGTTTTTTTTATTTTGGATCTCTGCGTGAACGTGAACTGCTTTTGGCGATTTTTCAAATTGTTTTCCAACCGAATAGATTTCTCCTGTTAAATTACTACCCGGAACTGACTCTAAGGTAAATGAGATTTTTTGCCCTTCTTTTACTTTATGAATGTCTTTTTCAAATACCATCAAATCCGCGTGCACATGTTCATTATCAACTACCATAAACATACTCGTTTGTGGCTCTACATACTGCCCTATCTGTACCATCACCTTTTCGATGTATCCTTCTATAGGGCTGACCACAGGAATATACTCGTAAAGCTCTCCATTGATAACCCGTGACGGATTAAGATTTAACTGGCGTAATTGGGACTCATAGGCTCGGACTTCTCCTTGAACAGATTGATAATCTGATTGCGTTTGTTGAAAGCTCTTTCCAGAGGCGACCTGGGCTTCATACAGGCGTTTCTGTCTTTCAAATTCTTTTTCTAGAAATTGCATTTTGCTGAAAGCACTAATATAATCGGACTGGATGGCCGTTAAAGTAGGATGGGAGAGATAAGCCAGCACCTGATTTTTTTTCACTTTATCTCCCTCAATAACTTTAATGGAAGTCACATTCCCGCCTAAAATAGCAGTAACAGTAGCTTCGTATTGCGGTGGTACTTCCAATTCACCATTGGCTTCTACGATCCCTGTAAGTGCTTTTTTAGTTAAGGTATCCGTCTTAATACCTAAACTATTAAATTTCAACTCCGAAAGATATACCGGAGGCATTTCAGAATGCTCTCCTTCTTCTGTTTTTTCGGGATTGATTTTCGCAGTATTCTCGCTTTCTACCCCTGAATTTTCTCTGCATCCAGCTACCAGGATAATGAGGAAGGTAAATAACAGTATATTTAATATTCTTGATTTCATATCGTTTAATATCTTATTTTTTTAATTTGAATTGCGCAGGTAATATTCAAGTTGGTATCGGCTTTTGAGGTACTCATTGTAAGCCTCCCATGCCTGTACTTCAACACGAATAGCATTCCTTATCGTTTGAAGAAAAGTCACATAATCTATTGCCCCTTCCTTAAAAGCAAGTATAGCTCCTGCTTGTTGTTCTTTGGCCAGGGGAAGTGCCTCATTATTATAATAATCCCAGGAATTTTTCCATTTAATGTATTCTTCCCGCGTCATTTTATATGCGGTTTCTAATTCCAGTTTATCCTGGTGGAAATTCTGCTCCACAATTTTTCGGTTTATTTTTGCTTCCTGGGCACGACCTAATTCCGGTCCGAAAAATAGTGGAATTTGAATCCCTGCCTGGTATTGATAAAAACCAGCTTGCCCATTGATTTCTTGTCTTGCAAATTGGCCCTGAAATTTTGGAAGGAATTCAGATTTTTTCTCTCTAGTAATTGCCTTAGCCACTTCTACCCTTTGCTGAGAGACCTGAAGCTTGGGATGATCCTCCAGGGAATCCATCAATAAGTTGAAAGGCTTTTGCAAGGTTTCTACAGGCATATCGGCAACATCGTAAAGTGTATCGCTTACAAACCAAAGGTTTAATTGCTGTAGAGCTTTTTGGTAATTTCGATAAGATTGCTCCAGTTGAATTTTTACTTCATTCCCCTGGTTCGCTGTGGCAAGGTATTCCAACTTGGAAGTGGCTTCCGTTTCATACCTAATTCTTGCAGCCCTCTCAATATCTTCGAAAACAGAGTCCATTTTCTTATAAACCTCATAGATCTTTTTCCTGGTATAAACAGTGGTCCAGGCCTTGCTCACTTCAAGTTTAATCCCAATGGTGGTTAGATCCAAAACATTTTCTGCAAGCCTCATTCTTTCTTTTTGCAGTTTTAAGCGGGGAACAATTCCAAAGATATCTATCCCTTGTTGTTGGATACCAATTGGGGTGTATACCCCTTGCATACCATCTCCAACTTCTTCCTCTCCCGTGAAAATTTGCGTCCTGCCAAAATCGTATGCGGTTTTACTCAATACCTTCTCTTTTTCCACTGCCAGCCGGGCGGCCTTTAACTGTGGAAAGTTTTGTATCGCCATCTCCCGGGCTTTTTCCAGGCTTAGCCTTTGTAAACTATCCCCTGAAACCTCCGGATATATTTTAGGATCAATTTGTGCCATTGTCGTGAAAGTTCCTCCCAGGATAGCTCCTACAACCAAAATTGAATTTAAGGATCTAGAGCCGGAAGCATGAAGCTTATTTTGTGCTTTATTTTCCCTTTTTCGTTCTACTAAAGTATACAATGCAGGAAGCACAAGTAATGTAAGTAAGGTGGCCGTAAGCATCCCTCCAATGACTACTGTAGCCAAGGGTTGTTGTACTTCGGCACCAGCTGAGCTGGAAAAGGCCATTGGTAAAAACCCGAAAATATCTGTTGTTGCTGTTAACATAATAGGTCGTATGCGTTCCTTTGTTCCTGTAAAAATTCTGTCTTTTATGCTCGTTACGCCTTCCTCTTTTAAGGAGTTAAACCTGTTTACCAGTACCAGTCCATTTAAAACAGCCACTCCAAAGAGGACAATGAACCCAACACCGGCTGAAATACTGAAAGGCATACCTCGTATCCAAAGTGCAAAAACACCTCCAATGGCAGCCAGTGGAATGGCCATATAAATCATTATCGACTGGGAAAAAGACTTCAATGCAAAATAGAGTAAAACGAAAATGAGGAATAATGCAATTGGTACAACGATGAATAACCTATCTTTTGCACTTTGGAGATTTTCAAATTCTCCCCCATAAGAAATATAATAACCTGGTGGAAGCTTTAGCTGAGCATCCAGCTTTTGTTGAATATCCTTAACAACAGATTCCACATCCCTTCCACGGGCATTTACACCTACATAAGTTCTTCTGTAGGTGTTGTCCCTTGAAATTTGCATAGGTCCAGGCATATATTCAATCTTTGCCACTTCTTTTATTGGAACCTGGGTCCCATTAGGAAGATCAATATACATTCCACGCAAATCATCTATATTCCTTCGATGATCTTCACCAAATCTTACCACCAGATCAAAGCGTTTTTCTCCTTCAAAAATCACCCCTGCGGTCCCTCCCGCAAATGCCGTGCTTATATACTCGTTGACCTTTTGGATATCCAGTCCATACTGGGCCATTTTATCCCTGTTGAATTTCACTGTCATTTGCGGTAATCCTGAAGTCCTTTCAGCATTGACATCTTCAGCGCCCGGTACCGTCTGAATAATTTCTGCCATTTCCTGTGCTTTTTCTGATAATACATCCAGATCCTCACCGTACAGCTTTACAGCAATATCTTCTCTAACACCTTCAAGCAATTCGTTAAATCGCAATTCTACCGGTTGGGTAAACACCAGGTTAACTCCTGTCAGATTCTCATTCAGCTTATGTTTAATCTTCTCAATGAGTTTTTCTTTGGTTTCTGCCGTGGTCCACTTATCCTTATCCTTTTCCAGGATTAGATACATATCGGCTATATCCATAGGCATTGGATCCGTTGGAATATCCGCTACTCCAATTCTGGCTGTAACGGTTTTGATTTCAGGAAAATGCTCTAAAAGTAAATTCTCTATTCTTTTAGATACTTCTATAGACTCGGTTAAAGAACTTCCCGGACGTATTAAAGCCTGCATGGCAATATCTCCCTCATCGAGTTGAGGAACAAATTCTCCTCCCATTCTGGAAAAAACAAATCCGGTGAGAATAAGTAAAAAAACTGCTGTGCCAATAACGATCAATTTAAACCTTAATGCCCCTCTTAGTAAAGGCAAATAGACCTTTTGAACTCCGGCAAGAATTTTATCGCTTATTCTTTCCAGCCACCGTTCAAATTTTCCAAGCCAATGATTTTTATTTCGCACAGGCTTCATTAATAGCGCAGCCATCATGGGAACGTAGGTAAGGCAAAGAAGTATGGCTCCCAACATCGCGAAACTAAAAGTATATGCCATTGGTTTAAACATTTTTCCCTCCACACCGGTAAGAAAAAGAATAGGAGTAAACACAATAAGAATTATAATCTGTCCAAAGAATGCTGAACTCATCATAGTACTACCAGCTTCAAAGGCGACTTCATCCATATCAGGCTGACTGAATTTTTTCTTCCCAGCCCTTATTCTTTTTTGTATTTCGTATACGGTACCTTCAATAATAATTACAGCCCCGTCTATTATAATACCGAAGTCAATTGCACCAAGACTCATCAGGTTGGCCCACACCCCAAATTGCTTCATAAGGATAAAAGCAAAGAGGAGCGATAGAGGAATAGTGGTGGCGGTAATAAGTCCTCCCCTTAAACTTCCCAGCAGTAAAACAAGAGCAAAAATTACAATTAGTGCTCCTTCCAGTAAATTGGTTTTTACCGTATCTGTAGTTCTCTCTATTAACTCACTTCGGTCAATTATGGCATCTATTGTTAAGCCTTCAGGGAGGGACTTTTCAACCTCTTCCATTCGATCTTTTACCCTCTGGATAACCGCGTTAGGATTGGCACCCTTAAGCATCATAATGATCCCGCCTACAGCTTCTTCTCCATCCTGGGTGAAAGCTCCATAGCGGACCTGGTTTCCAAAATGAACTTTTTCTGCAACATCTCCAATGGTTACCGGAATGCCATCTTCCGTGGTTATGGAAATATTTCTTATATCATCCAGGGAACGAATTAATCCTTCACCACGAATAAAATTAGCCATCCTATTTTTTTCGATATACGCACCACCAGTATTAAGGTTGTTTCTTGCAAGGGCTTCATATACATCAGATATACTTATCCCCATACTATTCAACTTCTCCGGATTGATCGCTACCTCGTATTGTTTTATGAAACCCCCAAAAGAATTTACTTCCACTACACCTTCCAAAAGCGTTAGCTGTCGTTTGACCAACCAGTCCTGAATGGTCCGTAATTCCATTGGTGAATATTCAGTTTCAAATCCTTTCTTTGGCTTGATTGTATACTCATAGATTTGTCCCAAGCCCGTTGAAATTGGCCCCATAGCCGGACTCCCAAATTTATCAGGAATGGCCTGATCCAGTTCGTTGAGCTTTTCCTGAACAAGTTGCCTGGGAAGATAGGTGCCCATATCATCTTTAAAGACAATGGTAACCACGGATAGGCCAAACCGTGAAACGGAACGGATTTCTTTAACCCCTGGTAGATTCCCCATAGAAAGTTCTACAGGATAGGTAACAAATTGCTCTATATCTTCGGTCCCCAGGTTAGGAGACTGTGTGATAACCTGTACCTGGTTATTTGTAATGTCAGGCACCGAGCCCAGATTTATGGTAGACATGGACCAAATACCGGCACCTATAAGAGCCATGGTGAGCAAACCAATAATAAATTTATTATTGATAGAAAATGAAATGATTCTATTGATCATGAATAAAGATTTAATTCAATTAATGCTTTGAATAACCGAGCAGACCTTAATTTCCAGGTGGAAATAGATAAATCAGGTCTAAAAAGGATATAATTATCCTATAAAATGAATTAAACTCTTGGAGGCTGTAAGATAGGATGAGAGATTTCCATTCCTAAACTATCAAAATGGAGAAACACCTCAGAAGATATACTGGCAATTAAAGGCTGAAATTCCGAAGAACTAAAATTTACAGTATGTACATGACAGCAATGGCAGCTGCAAAATGGTGGGCATAAATCCGACATTTGTTCTTGAGAATGATTAGTGTCCAAATCTTGAAAATTAACTTGCGACACTTCTGAATCACTGTCTATTCTAGAAAAGTCATCGCTACAGACCACGAAATTGAGGCCTGATATATATATTGATAATATTAATGCGATTACTTTCACAATTGCAAAGATAATAAATTACAGGTGCAGAGGCTGCAATAGTAAAGAAGAAAATCGGGTCTAGTTTAGAGAGGTTATATTTAAAAATATTACCCAGGGTGCCTATTTTAATTACCCAGCAGCAGTCTTAGTTTAAATCATAAAAACCCTTTACGGAATTCTCAAATTCATTTTAAATATAGCATATAGGCCGACTTTTATCTCAAAGCATTCTGTTTTGTATTTTCTTTTTCCAAAATAGTTATCTTTTTGAGAATTGTAGAAAGAACCAGACTGAACAAGACAAATCCAATAAAGATCATAAACCCGGGTTGCAAAGATGTTTTGTTGGTTGAAATACTCACCAGGGATTCTGTTTCAATGTTCGCGGGGGAAAGTTCGTGGTCTAGTATTCCCTGAAATCCTATATAAGCCATAAATATTGCAATCACATAAACATCTGCCATACTCCACTTACCGGACTTAAAGGCAAAGAATTTAAGGATTTTGTTCTTCCTGATTTTATCATTACCGGCAAGATAAATCTGGGTGGATATTAGTTTGGCGATTGGAAAAATAATGCTAAAGGCAAGAATAAGAATTCCGACAAAGAAGGAATCTATCTTTCCTGTATCGAACAATATACCTATCACCTGCAGAATACTTTTACTTTGAAAGAAAATCACCTGGTCATTAAAAGTGATTTGTTCCCCAATCAACATAAAATTTACTTGATGAAAACGTGCATCAATTTCGATCATCGGCGCAGTAAGTCCAGAAAAAAGAACAACCAGTGCTAACATGACCGACAGTATAAACATAGGGATATGAAGGGCTACTTGTTTTCTTACTAACCACCAAATAATTAGAAACACTGCAATTATTCCTAGTAGGATATAAGTATGATAATAGGTTTTATTCTCGAGATTTTTTAGGTTATCGGCAATTTTGTGGTTGAAAGATCTCAAGTCTGTTACTTCGTATTTATCAAGAATTGCATTTAGTTTTACAACATCAGCCTCAGAATTAGCGTGGGTCATATCGCTGTACTCCTTAAGTTTACTCTTAATTACGTATTTTAGGGCTTCTTTGTTCTCGGGTTTTTGGATTTCGTTTACAATAGTCTGCGCAAACATAGGAACCAGGCCTCTGATTTTTTCCTCCGGCACTAAAGTTCTAACCGCAAATTTTCGCAATTTCCCCTTTAAACTTTTCTGTTTAAGGTTCATTAAACTATCTCCCTTATTTATCCCAGCCATAAGAATGTTTTCTACCTGTAATACCAGGGTATCTTCCTGAGCTGGGGTGAATTCAAATTCATCTATACGGTTGAGAACCATATTGGTTAAATGATCTCTCCAAATATTAACCGAAAGAATGCCATGGGTAATGCTGTTAAGCTGGCTGTAATCCTTTTTAATTTCCGCTGCTTCAGAGGAATATTTATATACCAGGTAACTACTCCATCCGGCTATGGAAAGAAAAAGACCTGTAAATAAAACAAGAAGAATACGTTTTAAATTTATTGACATGTTACCCGAGTATGTATTAAAGTTACTTTAAACCGGACACTTGCCATTTTAGTTTTAAGGGGCTGATATTCGGCTATTTAATTATAGCCAAATTAAAAGCTTTAAAAGTTAATTCATCATAATTAAAACCCAATTAAACACCTCTAGGCTCATCTTTTAATTATCTTAATGCACACCTATTAAATATTAAAAAATGAGACATGCTATATGTTATGTAAGTAACAAAAACAAAGAAATTAGTGATTTTCAGATTCAGGAGCTATTGGAAGAATCTGCCTCTAATAATATCTTATCTGGTATTAAGGGGGTCCTACTTTATTCGGAGGGAAACTTTTTTCAAATTATAGAGGGAGAAAAAGTATTTATATTAAGCCTCTTTGAAACAATAAGGCAGGACGCTGGTCATCATGGAATTATCCAAATTGTAGGACGTGATGTAGAGCAGGATGCATTTGATGGCTACAAAACCGACATTTTAAGTGGTGATATGAAATATCAAACAAGCATACCGAAGGAATATACCGATACTTTAGAAGGTTTGCCTTGGGACCTTAAAAAAATAATGGAGAGAATGATGGGGACCTTTATAGATACCCATTGATATAAAGCTGACAATTGATACCGATTTAAAAAATCTTATGAATCACATCATACTTCGAACAATATAGAAAAACCTCCTTTTCAGGAGGTTTTTGAAGCTTTTACTTTTTAGATTCTGCTACTGAAACCTTACGAAATTCTTTTAAAAGTTTTTCCAGTTCCAAAGAAGATTTTCTAGCTCTGGTCCCTGCGCTTTTATTACCAGTTTCTAACTGTGCATTAGCCTCAGTTTGGAAAGATTCAAAAGTAGTTTTGATGTTTTCAACAAGATTTTTCATGATAGTTGTTTTTAATTTGAGTTGCGAAAATAGCAGAATATTCCTTGGATTCTCCTGTTTTGAATTAATTTTGGCGAATATTTTTATTCAATATTGTTGATATCTCTATAACAAGGAAAGGAAAAAGAGAAGTCGATTATTGAAATTAAAATTCTGCAAAAGCTTCAAATCAGAATTCTTCCTTCTTGCTACCAATTCGGATTTTGATATTGACGCTGTCGCTGTAATCCGTATATTCCAGTCTAATTTTTTTTCCGGGAACGATTTTAATGCCAGTGGAGTTTTATCATCTTTTACCCGGCTTTTTCATCACTTTCCTAAAACAATAAAGCATAACCGCGGTAACGGAAAATTGGACAACTAACATTATTATTAATGGTTCAGGATTCATATTACGATTTATTTTTTCTTTTCCTATAAGCTATATATACTAATAATGCGATCCCAATAAATAGTGAAAGCAGAAATAGTCTTGCCATATTGGCAAAGAAGATTTGATTAGCAATGGTTTCAACCTGCTTCATATCAGTAGATCCGGCCAGGGTTTCTTTTAATCCTGAATTATTTATTTGCATTAACAAAGAACTATTATCTAATGGCCAGCCGTAACCGGAAAATACTAGATCAAAAGCATCGGCCCAGTTATTGCCTTCGGGAGTGAAGAATGCACCGAGAAAAACAAAAATTAGCAGTAAAGGTGTTACAAATTTAATTATCCATTTGTAAATTTTTGGTATGATTATATCAGCGCCTTCATTAATTTCCTGCCAACCCCTGTCAATTCCAAAAACCCAGGCGAAAAGAATGGTTTCGGCCAAAGCAAATATCACCAGGGAGACTGTTCCGGCCCAGTAGTCGTATTGGTCAAAAAATCCATACTTATAAAATATTACACAAGGTAATCCTAAGCAAAGCGTAAGGAATCCAAAGGACAAAGCACCTTTGATCCTTCCCCATCCAAATTCATCTCGCATAAATCCCATCCATGGAGTTCCCATGGCTAATGAGGAAGTAATTCCGGCAAAAAACAAAAGGCCAAACCAAAAAATACCAGCCAGGGCAGCCAGGAAAGATCCCCATTGACTGAAAAGAAATGGCATCGATTGAAATGCCATCCCGAAGCCAATATTTTCTTTAACCCAATCCAGGCCGAAATATCCAGCAGCAATTGGCACAACTATTAGGCTTCCGAGCACTACTTCTACAAATTCATTGGTAAAGCCAGCCGAAGTTGCATTTAATGCAATATCCTCTTTGCTGTTAATATAGGCTGCATAACAGTGAATGGTACCCATACCTACCGAGAGGGTAAAGAATATTTGTCCCGCTGCCGCCAGCCAAATTCCGGGCTTTAATAAAGAGTCATACTGAGGTGTCCATAGGTAATTGAGCCCATCCCAGGCATTGGCCAGGGGAAATTCCGCCGATGAAGCAGTGGTCCCAAGACTAAGCCCGCGAATGGCCAGAAAGATTCCGAATAAAATCAGTAAAGGCATTCCTATTTTTGCTACCTGTTCTATACCTGCCAAACCTTTGCTGAGTATATAAGTATTGATAAGAATACATATAACAAAAAACAAAATTGCTTCGTTAGGAACACCCAAAAAATCAGTAGTCATATTCACATAATCACTAAAATACTGGGCGATCTCGGTTTGCGAAAGTCCTGTAAAGGTTCCCCTGATACTATGAAAAGTATAGGATAGCGTCCATGATTCAATATAACAATAATAGGCTGCTACCGCTATATTGGTAAAGATACCGAATACTCCCACATATTTCCACAGGGAACCAGAGCCCATAGAACCTAGAATAAATGGAGTAGAATGATGCCCCTTACTTCCACCAAAACGCCCCATAGACCACTCTATCCACAAGAGTGGAATTCCCATTAAAAGAAAACAAACGAGATAAGGAATTATAAAGGTTCCACCTCCATTTTGGACCGCCTGTACAGGGAACCTCAGAAAATTCCCCAATCCTACTGAATTTCCTGCCATCGCCAGGATAAGTCCCAAACGACTACCCCAGGCTTCTTTTTTTTCACTCATTACTGAAAAATATATCTTAACTGGAACTGAATAATTTTTGTTTTCAATCTATTAAATTAATGGAGTTAGATTCCCTCATCTTAGGTAAGGAAGTATTTTTTAATTATCCCTATGATAGTCTTATTACGATATCATAAATCCGCAGAATAAAAATTAATTCAATGTTAAAGTAGGAAAGATTGGCTAACTACTATGGGGTTTAAAAACCCGCTTACAAAATCCATAATTCAAGGGAAATATTTCGTCTAGAACCCATCACAAAAATTCTAATTATGATATTACCCAGTTTTTCATAGAATAATTAGAAAGAGGCATTCAGCACCACTATTATCCTTTAGCCCCCCCTTTCTTATCTGATAGCAGGGAAATTTTTTATACGAGCTATTTGGAATTCTAATTTTGGGTTTAAATACTTCCTTAAGTAAATGTATAACAAAAAATTATTATTTTTTATAAATAAATGACAATCCCCAATAACTATTTAGAAATTAAAAATAAATTCTTCAAATAAAATATTATTAAATTATTAACAATATTATTATTTAAATTTGATCCAATATTCGAAAGTAATTATGCCAAATTTTAGATTGCTTTTTATTTTTATTTTGTTGCTTTCTAGCAGCATTACAACCTGTTTGAACGCTTCAGAAACAGGCCCTATCGCTGTTGACTCGAAGATTGAACCTCAGTTTTCGGAGGATCTGGAAGACTTAGCTCACAGTCATCTTTCGGTATCAAAAGACTTTTTAAAAGATAGATCAAAGGAATATTCTACGAACTTTAAGTATAATGAAAATACTCGGAAGCTTTCCAGGGATAAAGCGTACTTTTCTGGCCATAGATTTATTCAACCGGGTCTAAGCCTCCCTGAAATAATTTTTCCTTTTCATATTTTTCTGTAATACCATTTCTCGGGTACTCCCCATAAAAAGAATGACCGCATTTTAAAAACCACCACTCCGGTGATCAATTGTGCTGTTATAAATTCAAAAAAATAATATTTTAAATTCAGAAAAAATGAAAATAGATTTTATAATTATTTCTTGCATACTGATAATTATTTGTTTTTTGCCCTTTATACTATTCCCATATTTCGGCAGAAAAGAGGAGCAAAGTATCAAAAGAAAATTTAAAGAAGAAGCACTGAAGTTAGGTCTAAATATAGGCTTTGAACTCCATTGGAATACCAACAGAACAGGAATAGATGTACAAAAAAAACAACTATTGTTGGTTCAAAAACCAGATATGGATTTTGAAATAAAAAAGGTAGATTTAAACAAGGTAAGCAACATTAAAATGGAAACCCACTTCATTAATGTTAAGCAACAAGGTAAGCAAGTGGAAATACTATCGCGCATAGAACTGGAATTCCATAAAAATAATTATCTGGCACCAATAGTTGTAACTGTCTTTGACCACGACCGTAATTATAACCAGGATTTCGAAATAGGAAATACACAGAAATTGGTGGCCGAACTGCAGAAATATTTAAGCGCTCAACCAGTGTTAAAACATACTGCATAATGTTCCTAAATATTATTTTATTGACAATTGGTCTGTTCCTTCTAATAAAAGGTGCAGACTGGTTAGTCAACGGAGCTTCCACTATTGCCAGGAAGAAAAAGGTTTCTGATCTGGCCATTGGTTTAACTATTGTCGCTTTTGGAACTTCGGCTCCAGAACTTGTCGTGAATTTATCTGCATCCATAGAAAATCATCAGGATATTGTATTTGGTAATATTATTGGCAGTAACAACTTTAATCTGTTTTTTATTCTTGGAGTTGCAGGCGTAATCACTCCTTTGGCGGTCCAGTCCAGCACCCTGTTTAAAGAGATTCCTATATCATTGATAGCGGGAATAATGGTACTAATCCTAGCAAACAGTTTTATTTTTCAGGAAAAAATTCTTAGCCGAGTTGATGGTATAATCCTTTTAATTTTGTTCTTAATTTTCCTTGCTTACGTGTATACACAACTTAAAGGCGAACCGGTAATCGAGAATATCAAGGAATTAAATTTACCCGTTTGGAAAATTTGGGGTTTAATTATTATTGGATTGTTGGCCCTTATTGCCGGCGGAAGATTAGTAGTAGATAGTGCTGTATTTATGGCTTCCACAATGGGTGTAAGCGAAAAACTAATAGGCTTAACAATTATAGCTGCAGGAACATCTTTACCAGAACTGGCCACCTCTGTTGTTGCTGCATTTAAGAAAAATAGTGACATCGCTATAGGCAACGTCATAGGATCAAATATTTTCAATATCTTTTTTATTCTTGGTATCAGTGCCACCGTTAGGCCTATTGCCTATGATATTGCATTTAACCGCGATATTTACCTGCTCCTTGGAGGCACAACACTTCTCTTCCTGCTTCTTTATTCGGGAAAGAAAAAACTTGTTAGACCTGCGGCAGCACTACTAGTAATTACATTTATTGTCTACACCTTATACCTGGTAAGTCAGGAAACCTATATAAAATAATGCTTAACGATATAATCACTTCAATGCTCTGGAGCATCTCTCCCTTTGGGGAGGCTAAAGTTGGAATTCCGTATGCCATATATAATAACGTAAATTACTACCTGGCCTTTACAGTATGCTTTGGAGCAAATTTAATGGTATTCCCGGTTATGCAATTCTTTCTTAACAATATCAATAAATATTTCTTGAAGTGGCGATTCTATAAGAAATCTGCCATCTATGTTGCTCGTAGAGCTAAACTCGGAGCTGGTAAGAATGTTCAGAAATATGGATTCTGGGGATTATTAGTATTTGTAATGGTCCCTATTCCTGGAACAGGAGTTTATGCTGGTACCATTGCCGCCTGGTTATTTGGGCTGGAGAAAAAACAAGCCTTTGTGGCCAATACAATAGGCATCTTCCTATCCTGTGTAATAGTTTGGGTTGTAACAATCATTTCAATAAATGGGATAAACCAATAGACTGAAAGCCTAAAATTTAATTTTTAATAGCTAAAAAAAATAGCATTTAAGGAGTTTATAGTGGTCTTGGCCATCAGTTCACGGGGAGACGTGCGTGAGTAAGTTAAAGGTTTGTTTAAGGCGCCATTACCTAACAAGAAGCTCTAAATGAATTTGGGTAAATTTTTAAACCAATTAGCTATATTCTTCCCTCCCTCCGCTTTATTGAAAATCAATTCCTGAATTTTCAAAGACTCTGATAAAAATTGAAAGAGAAAATTATTTTTAATTTCTCTATATTTAAACCTAATCTGATTCATTGCCAAATTTTATGTTTTCTTGCTATCGAACTCTTTATTCCTTAAAAGACTATTTTTATAATAATTATGGAATTTAGAGTGGATCCAGACACCTGGTTTATTTTTAGCATCTTGTTTATAAGTGGACTGGGGCTATTCATTATAGGTTTTATAACTATACCCTATATTCTGCGCAAAAAACAAATCGAGCGTCTACAATTCAAACTAGATAAAAAAAGTGATCGTTTTGAAAAAGTAGAAAAGAAAATTTCACATCGTAGGGAAATCCAATTGGAAAAGAATAATCAGAAGTTAAAATCTGATCTAAAGGTATCTCTCAAAGAAATAGTGAAAAACAAAGGGCACAACCCTCAAACCCTCACTTTCTTTTCGGATTTCGAGAAAGTATATCCTGATTTCATATCATCTCTTCATAGTGTTATTCCAAATATAACCTCGAATGAAATAAAATTATGCGCACTACTGCGCATGAATTTGAGTGCAAAGGAGGTGAGTGAATTATTAAACATCACACCGGAAAGTGTGAATAAAGCACGTTATAGGTTAAGAAAAAAGATAGGCTTGCAGGCTAAAGATGATTTAGATATTTTTCTTCTAAAATTATCAAATTCAGATAGTTAAAATTCTGTCCATCATTTGTCCATTAGAATTAATGTGAGATTGAAGGCCTCCTCAGTATGTTTGCTTAAAACAAAGCCGATGAGACCTTTCGAAATTATTTTACTTGTAATTGCCACAATCTATACTATCTTATTTTTACTTAAGCTCAGGATTCAAAAAAAGAAAACCTTTACAATTTTTATAGGAATTATCTTCATTTTGCATCTTGCATCGGAAGGATTCCGATGGCAAATGCTTCCGGGCTATTTAATAGTTACTGGAGTTATACTTCTATTATGGAAACAACGAACATGGAAAGAATGGAATTTATGGGTAAAGATTCTAATTTCGACCGGCTTTTGTATTGTTTTATTATTGGGTTGGATTTTACCTATTATTTTACCGGTTTTTAAATTACCCACACCTACTGGCAAGTATGAGATTGGGTCAAAGTACATTCATATTAAAACAGAAAGACCGGAATTAATAACCCCGGATAAAAATGATAAAAGGGAATTAATGGTTAAAGCTTGGTATCCAGCCCAAATCGCAGATGAAAATTTGGAAAAATACCTTGATAAGGGAAGCAGACAAGGTTTTGCTGACAAATATGGATTACCCGGATGGTCTATGAACTACTTAGACTTTATAAAAACAAATACCTACAGAAGTCCGGAAGTTGCCAAGGGGAAATTCCCGGTTTTAATTTTTTCTCACGGCCACTACTCTAAAGCCTTTGGTTATTATGCGCTCATTGAAGAAATTGTAAGCCAGGGTTATATTGTTTTAAATATCAACCATACTTATGAAAGTGCAGGTTCCATTTTTCCAAACGGGGATTTAAGGCTATATAATACCACTTATGATAGCTTAAATAACAATCAAGAAATGGCTGAAATGGCTTGGAACGCTACACAAGAATTTAAAAGAGCAAAAAATACCAAAGAAGAATTTAAGGCAATTCAAGACTTACTGGAAGATTACATAGCTGCTGAAAGTATTAAAAGATGGAGTAAGGATATCTCTTCGGTAATTGATCATTTGGAGAAAGAAGAAGGTTTCTCCTTCTTAAAAAATCATATTATTAATTCAAATATTGGTGTTTTTGGACATTCACACGGAGGAGCTGCTGCAGGCCAGGTTTTACTTGATGATATACGTGTAAAGGCCGCAATAAATCTAGATGGTACCCAATGGGGAGGTATGGTCAATAACACTTTAGATCATCCTTTTGCTTATATATCTTCAGAATGGCCAGAAGAGCAACCAAATTTCAATAAACATGCATTTCGGAATAAAAGCAAGGCCGACTTTTACAATATCGAAATTGAGAATTCCGGGCATTCTAATTTTATGGATATCCCATTAATGGTCAATTTTTCTGCAGTGAATGAAGCTGGAAGTATTGATTCATTGAAAGCCTATAAAATTGCAAATTCGCTTATAATTCAGTTTTTCGACAAATACCTTTTGAAAAAACCAATAAACATAATGGAAATCGAAAAAGAGTTTGCCGAAATTAAAATTGAAAGGAGATTTTAGATGGATCAGTTTTAGAAATCCCTAAGAGCTCCTGTAAATGCCAGGAATTAGATTTTTAATTTGTTGGTTGAAAAGAATTTTTCACGGTTGATGAAGTTGATTTCCAATTTGTTAGGATTCTTGTTTAACAACAAATCTACCGTAGTATTAAAGGGAATCTCTGGAGGAACATCGGTTAAAACCTTTAAATAAGCATCATTCACGGTCGTACTTTAAGATTGGGGACAAAATTCACCCTTTGATGCTTCAAAAACTTTATCGCCACAGTGATTTAAAAACCACCTTAAACTATAAGGCGAATTTTATACATAAAGAGGCTGATGATGCACTGGATAGTGTTATCAATTTTGATTGATATTCAAAAAAAAGCATTTTCAATTTTTTACGGTTATTTAATAAAAGAGCTTCCAGGTTTATTAACTGATCTGCTTATCCATTCTATTTTAGATAAACTTACATTTGTAGATGATACCTTGTACTCTTTCTATCACCAGTTTTTCTAAATGCTCCTAAATCGACCATTTTTTTCAAATCCCTGGTTGCGGTCGAAGCTGTTGTGCCAGTTATTTTTATATAGTTATCCGCACTTAAACCTCCCTGAAACCCTTCTATTCCTTCTCGAAAAATCCGATTCACCACTTTCCATTGGCGTTCATTAAACTTTTCCTCAAATTCCAGGAAAAACTTTGTTTTACCAATTAGAAAATCAATCATTCTTTGTGTATAATCCTGAGCCTCCAGTATCGTTTCACAAAAATATTCGAGCCAATTGGTAATTTCAATTTCCTTACTATTTAAGTGCAGGGATTTATAATAAAGTTTCTTATTATTTTCGATAATATGCGAAAGAGCGATCAAAGTAGGACGTTGTAAATATTGGGACAATACCTTCTCTGATAGGGCACGGCCAATTCTTCCATTTCCATCTTCAAAAGGATGGATACTTTCAAAGTACAAATGCGCAATACCAGACTTAACTACGGGGCCGGGATATTTATTGCCCATATTATTAAACCACGAAATATATTTATCCATTTCCCCTTTTACCGCACTGGAAGGAGGAGCTTCAAAATGAACTATAGGTCTACCCATTGAACCTGAAACTATTTGCATTGGATCGGAATGTGATCGGTAACTACCAATATCCTGTAGATCACGGCGACCGTTCATCAACATTTCGTGCCATAAAAATAATTGTTCATGAGTTAGAGGAGATGAATAATTTTTATACAAATCAATCATCATTTCGGAGATGCCGTGTTCTGCTGGAGATATTCTTTTTTTATTAACCTGAAGGCCAAAATGTCTTCGAATTGAGGATTGCAATGAATCTCTATCCAGAAGCTCTCCTTCTATCTTAGACGTTTGAAAAGCTTCATCACTAAGCAACATCACTTTTAATTCATCCTGACTTTCATCGCTAAGATGTTTCATACTACCATATAACATACCCGCCTTTTGTAAAAAAGCTTTTTCAGAAGGAATTAAAACTTCCGATGTGAATTCAAAATCTGGCCAATTTTTAAGTTGCCAATTCCATGTCATGAGCTATAAATTTTATTTTATGGCTCACATAAACACTTCATATTGTGATATTGAATTTTATTGGTTAGCATGATTTTCCAAAATTGAAAAAATATTAAAGATGACATATTATGACGCTTACTCTCTTTATTATTGTAGTATAAAATTAGGATGATGAGAACATTAGAAATAACACTTTCGGAAGAACAATACCAGCACACTCAAGAAGAGGTCAAATATGGTGGTAGAACCATGCTTGAAAAAGAAACCCTCGGCGGATTTGAAATCACGCTTCACGTTGGAGTACCTACACCTCTATACTTGTCTCGAGATGCCCCTGGCTTCCAATGCGTACCCCTATTGTATGCCAGGACCAATCCGTCAAAATAGGTAACCCCCCAACTTATCATTGTTATTAGTGATCTGGTGATACTGCTAAAAGGAATTAAAGGAATAACCGTATGAACATAGTTTTTATCAGTAGAACCCACATCTCCGCTCCCGGAACAACCATTATTATTCAGTGTTCCTGCCTGGGTAGGACACTGGTCAAAATTATTGGATACACGACCGGTAGGTTTGGTACAGGACGATATCGGGGTACTGGCCGGATGCCCTAAACCGTCATTATCGGTATCGGTATACCATAAAGGAGCCGTCACGCTAATAACTTCCACCGAACCCGATTCTTCACTAGGGACATAGGTAATCCCGGAACCTTTTTTAGTGTTGGTCCCATTCGCGTCTTTGCCCTGCCAGTACCAGGTTACTCCGCATGGAGGTGTATCGCTTCTAGTGAATAAAACAACTATTATGTTGATTGTCCTGACGAATGGTTTTTCCAATTTTAAAAATGCCAGGCAGCTGTGTTGCTATACCGGGATCACGCCGACTATACGGGAGTCCGGGAAAAGTGTGAGAGGTAAAAGCAGGATCAGTAAAGTAGTTAACTCTAAACTCCGGAACCTTCTCTTTATCTGCAGTTTCACGGCCTGTAAAGATATCTACGAACGAATAATAGCGAAGGGAAAGAGCAAGAAACTGGCACTAATTGCCGTATGCAATAAGCTCTTGAAGCAGGCCTTTGCTATTGCAAAAACAGTACTACCTTACGATCAGAATTTTATGTCGAAAATGGCATAAATGATTTGGAAGCTAGCTCAGTTCTTTGTTATGGCTTGTTTATTTCAATCTTAGTGGGATTAGTGTTTTCATCAAACTCTATAATTTGAGTGCCCAAATCCCAATTATCAAAAACTTCAATCTCACCCGTAAAGCCTTCTACCTTTATCTCCATTTTTTTAATTTGTTTTCGGAGTCTCTATTATATGCCATTGGCATTAATCTTCCACTATCCCATTCTAAACGAATTTCTCTATTTAATAATTGTGAAAGGGTAGCTTCAATTTGTATTTTTAAATCATATTTCTCTTCTAAAAGAATAAACGCATCACTGTTTTCTTCAATAAAGAATCGGTTTTGTTCCTTTTTTTGCAAATATTCAGTTTCCAAAATCCGCTTCTGCCTTTGGTATAAGATTTCAGCAGTCTTATCCACTGCAAAATGCCATATATAAACATTCTCGTCGGGATCAGATAAATCGGCTAAAAGTTTTGAACCTGCCAATATATTTCTATTAAGTCTCCGGAATTCGGTTCAATTAAATCATACCTCATGGTATCCATAAGATCTGGTTCCCCGGTCAGGATCACCTTATTAAACGAAGCCTTCAAGTGTTCCCAGTCTTCGTCATTAGTTTGAAATGCATCGGGCACGTGTTTGTCAATAACTTCTTGCCGGGTAAACCCGGTAAAATTACAGTGTGCTTCTGTAACCTGTTGTATTATAAACTTATCCTCTTCTGATTTCAACAAAACGCATGACAAGGGAAGGCTATTAAAAAATTCCGAACTCAAAAGAGGAAGAGTACCTTGTGAATTATTTTTAAATGATGAAAACATTAACTATCGGTTAAAAGGGGGCAATTATAAATTTTATATTTAAAACTTTTTTATAATAATTACAGTAATTTAATGAATTAGTTGATTGTATTACCCAGGAATAGAATAACCTTTAAAAATTGAAATTCGTTACAAAGTTGATCTGATTGAAGTTGCTTTTATTGAATATACTTTGAGCATCGGTATAGTTCTGATTTTCCCTGTAAATCCATAGCAGGTCAAATGAAAGTCCCTCGAAGAAATCGTATGCATCAATCCGAAGGTGGCTATTGACCTGGAAGGACTCATCCACGTTATATTTATTAAATTTGAAATCACCGGTTTCGGGACCTTCCACTTGTTGCAAGGCAACCCCTAAATGGAAATCGGGAAAAGGCATATGATACTCTGCTTTTAAGGTATAAACATCTGTATTTCCCATACCTTCCAATCTGGACCTGGGTATCGAAGTAAAGAAATGATCCCGACCTAGTTCCTTCGGAAACAAAAATCTACCGGTATCAAAAGCGTGTGTGTAGGCAAAAGAAAAATTCCAACTTTTACTGCTCCATCCCAATTGAGAACTTAAGACCTGGCCGTTTTCATCCGGTTGCACATAGCGATGCTCGTAAGACAGTTCTTCTGAGTAATGAAAGGGATTTTGATAAACATATTGCATTCCTAAATCAAAATTCTTAAAAGAATAATGAGCTTCAGTCCATATAGTGTTGGTAAGTTTGTCCAAATAGAAATCGTAAATATTGACCGTGAAATTTTCCTTATTAAATTGATAATTCAATACAGCCATACCCGAAGAATGGTAATGTTCGTGATACTCTGCTTCTTCCCCGTTGGGTTGATACCCGTTATAAAATAGTCCTATGGCTTCTTCCATAGAAAACCATTCCGTAGTAGCTCTTGGAGAAACCCCATTAATCCAACCCAAATCAAGTTTATGCGGACTATTGAAATCTAAATGCGCCCAACCGCCCCTATGAGCAAAAGGTTTCATCCTCCCATCACTACTATTGAGCAGACGGGTATATTCCGTTGCCATTTTACCATAAGTTAAATAAGATTCTCCAAACCGGTACCTTATAAAGAGCTCTTCCAGCCTATCCAGGTCTTTAAAGTTTCCTTTGTTCAAAACATCAAATAACTCATATTCCCATTTGGCGTTTTTACCTGTAATGGCATCGTGTACCCCAAGGTCATTTCCAAAGGTCCTAAAGGTGAAGATACCCTTGACCCCTATTTCAAAACCTTTATAATTTCCGGTTGTAAATCCAACGGCTCCCCCGGTAGCATTCGCATAATAATCCTTTAGGCCGCCCCGGTTAATAGTGTTCATGAAATAATTGCGTATATGGCCGTGAAAATGTGCTTCATTAAAAACATCCTTCAGTTGAAAATCTCTATTCGTTTCTTGTGAACGAGTGTGAGACTGCGCAAGCAAATTAATAGAATTCATTAGGCTTAAAAAAACAACTAGTAGCTTAAAAGTGACTTTCAAAATATCGCATTTAAAATTTCGATCACAAAATTGCGTAAAGCCTTATTCAGCCACAGTAACAAGAGTTACTAAACTCAAATTTCCTATGTAACATTAGTCACACAAAAAATAAATTTCATCTGTTATCTTTGAGATCTAATATGAGCTTTAAACCCTTCATAGCTATTCTACTAAGCCTGATTTTCTTTGGAAAATCTATGGTTTTAGACACCAAATTGCTCGGAAGCATTTTGGAGGCTGATGGTATTGCCCTTGTAAATCCACTATGTAAAAAACAAAATGCCAAAATCTCAGAGGAGCATTCATTAACAGAAAGTTCTTCTGTGATCCTTAGTACCGATTTACTTTGCAACACTCCTTTTTATATTCTTACTACACGCTGGTCAAAAGCTGTAAAGAAACCTACTTTTCAGGATTATGGATATATAAATCCTTCCGTAATCTCTACCTACTTTTCCAAAAACTACCCACCCCCAAAGCTTTAGTGATATAATCGAACAACCTAAATTCCGGATAACTATTCGGAAACGATTATTCTTTTCCTAATTCTAAATACAAAATGAAAAATAAAATTTTAGTGAACGTGCGCTCCATTCAGGTGTTGCGGATCATGCTCAGCGGCATATTCCTGGTAGCAAGTTTTAATCATTTGCTCAATGTACAAAAAACCGTAAAACGTATCGACCAGGCCAGTTTTAAAGGAATTGCTTATTTCTTTGGAAACCCGGAACTCCTGGTCATGCTTTCGGGTATTGTTATGCTAATTGCCGGTTTCGGGCTGCTCATTGGTTTTAAAACCCGTTGGGTAGCTGCCATTTTACTTGCAGTACTTATTCCGATAACCCTTACCGTTCAGGTAGGGCAAATCACCACCCTGGGACCACTCTTTAAAAATATTGCTATTTCAGGAGGCCTCCTGTTCTTTATACTAAATGATTTCACAAAAACAAACAATAAATATAAACGGCTGATTCAGCTATTAAAAATTTTTACCATGAAAAAGATACTTTTTATTTTAACTGCTCTGACAATACTTTCTTCCTTAAACATGAAGGCTCAACACCATGATCCCGATAAAAACAACTACGTGATATTGACAAAGAAAATCCCACAGCTCCAACCTATTTTGATAACAGCGGAAGAACTCAAAATTGAAGATGGAAATAATTTTGGTGATTTCCAGGTGATCGTTTGCGGACAGACCGTAAAAGGATTGAGCGATAAAGCAGCTATGAAAAAATTTATAGACCGGGCCGAAAAAGCCGGTGTTTCGCTAAAGGCCTGTGGTTTTTCCCTCAACAAATTTGGGGTGGACCCTCAGGAAATCCCTTCGAAAATGGACATCGTGGAAAATGGAATACTCCATAATTTCCAGCTTCAGAAAAAAGGATATTTCAGCATTGAACTTTAAAAGACGGATTTCCTGCAAGTACAAAAAATCCTTGCAGATTTAAAATTTTAAAACACATCTATGACTTTAAATAAAAAGATAAAAACTACTGCAAACCTATTGCTTATAATACTCCTCCCGGTCTTGGTTAACTCTTGCAAACATGCAGAAGCTAAGGACACAGCAGAAAAAGATCAGGATAATAATAGTGACAGGGTCAAAATTACCATTTTACAAACCGCTGATATCCACGGACAACTTGATTCCCATCCCGAACTGTTTTGGGAGAACGAAGAAATCGTTTTTAAACAGCGTGGCGGGCTCGCCCATATCCAGACCCTCTTTGAAGAAGAAAGGGCCAAAAATCCAAATACTGTGATCCTGGATGGGGGCGACCTCATTCAGGGCAGTGGTTATGCCGCGCTTTCTGAAGGAAAAATTTTTCCTGATATTATTAAAGAAATGGACTACGACCTAATGGTTCCCGGAAATTGGGAAGTGGTATACGGTAAGGAAACTATGATGAACATTTTAAAGGGTTTTGAGACACCGGTCATTGTCCAAAATATGTTTCACGAAGAAGGAAAAGAAGAACTGTTTCCCCCCTACTGGATCAAAGAGATTGAAGGGGTAAAACTCGGTTTCATCGGTATCAACGATCCCGATGTACCGGTTCGGCAAAACCCGATCTTTAGCGAAGGCATCGAGTTTAGCGGACTTGAAGATGGAGTGGCAGACCTTATTCAAAAAGTAAAGAAAGAGGAAAAGGTAGATGCGCTTTTCCTGGTCACCCATTTTGGAATCTTTAAGCAGGTAGAGCTGGCCAATAACCCAATTGCCAAAGAAGTGGATTATATCTTCGGAAACGATACCCACGAGCGGGTGAGAAAACCCATTGAAGGGAAGTATGCGAAAGTTACCGAGCCCGGGGCCTTTGGCTCTTTCGTAGGTAAATTGAACCTGTATTTTGAAGATGGCGAAATCGTAGCGGAAGATTATGAATTGATGGATGTTGATCCTGAAAAATATTCGGCTGATCCGGAAATCGCAGCACTGGTAAAAAAAGCCAAAGCTCCTTATAAAGAACATTTGGAAACGGTGGTGGGTCATACCACGACTCCAATTTACCGGTATCTTACCGTGGAAAACCCCATGGATAATATGATCACCGACGCGGCCCGTTGGAAGACCGGGGTCGATATTTCCATATCCAACGGATTTCGTTTTGGCAATCCCATAGTGACCGAAAACGGGGAACCCGCACCCATTACCCGTGCCAATTTATGGAACCTGCTTCCCGTAAACGAAAAGGTGAAAACCGGGAAAGCGACTGGAAAACAGATTAAGGAATGGCTGGAAAAGGAAATGCATAATGCTTTTGCCCAGAGTTCAACGGAACGATTTGGCGGCTGGCTGGTACGCTTTTCAGGAATGGAAGTCGATTTTAATTCTGAAAATGAAAAAGGTCAACGCATCCAATCAGTAAGGATAAAAGGCCAGGAAATGCAGGAGGATAAATACTATACCATTTCTGCCTGTGTTCGCCCCGGTGACCCCCTTGATAATTTATGCCGAATGCCCAATGTAAAAGACGTGGAAGTAAAAGATTATACCATCCACGAAGTAGTTGAGGAATACCTGCAAAAGCATTCCCCGGTCGCTCCAAAACTGGAAGGCCGCGCCTACTGCGAGGTCTTGGGAGAAAAATCTTTTTCCACCATCCCGGGAACCGATTATGAATTTCAATAATTAATAGACACCCTTTAGGAATGATCATCCTAAAGGGTATTTCACTTTTACCTATTATGATAATAAAAACAAGTTTGATGAATAGGACTGCTATTTCTTTTTACGTATAAATTTTGCTTAATAATTTTACTTAAATAAAAATTAATTTCATCACTGAATTTCAAGTTATTAGTCTATGTAACCTATGTTACTGTGTTAAATAGCGAAATAAGTGAATTTCGCATCAAAATAAAATTATGGATTTAATATATGAACCCTGGCCCTGGTATGTTTCCGGGCCCCTAATTGCCCTGGTGATGTTTATATTACTCTTTGCCGGCAAACAATTTGGTATGTCTTCCAACCTTCGCACCATGTGTTCCATCGGTGGAGCCGGAAAAGCTGCAGATTTTTTTAGGTTTGACTGGAAAAAGGAGCGTTGGAATTTAATGGTGGTTATTGGTGCTGTGATAGGCGGGTTTTTGGCCTCTCATTATATGTCAAATAACACCGTGGAAATCAATCCGGATATTGCTCAGAAACTTTCCCAGGAATACGGGATAGATAGCGCAGGTGAGGCCTACTTACCTCCGGAATTATTTGCTTCATATCAATTAAGTGATCCTTTTGTACTTGGTATTCTAATCTTAGGAGGTTTTTTAGTCGGATTTGGGGCACGTTATGCAGGAGGATGCACCTCTGGGCATGCTATCTCCGGATTGAGCAATTTACAGTTACCATCGCTTATGGCCGTTATAGGCTTTTTTATTGGTGGACTGGTTATGATCCATTTGTTGTACCCATTAATATTTAATTGATATGAGATATATAACGTATTTAGCAGTCGGGGTTTTCTTCGGAATAATCATGTATAAATCCGAAGCTGCCTCCTGGTTTAGAATATATGAAATGTTTGAATTCGGATCTTTCCATATGTATGGGATCATCGGTTCTGCCTTGCTCCTCGGTATCCTTGGTGTACAAATTATCAAACGTAACAATATCAAAGCTTTCGGAAATCAGGAAATGCAGTTAAAACCTAAAAAACAAAGTGTGTCCAGGTACCTGATAGGCGGAATTATTTTTGGCCTTGGATGGGCGCTAGCCGGTGCTTGTCCCGGCCCAATGTATGTGCTAACAGGAGCTGGCTTTTATTCTATCCTGATAGTTGTTGGAGGCTCCCTTCTGGGAACTTTTGTGTACGGTCTGGTTAGAAGTAAACTACCTCATTAACGAGCTAGGAATTCCAGGATTAAATAAAATAGGAAATGACAAATGCCGTAAATCTAGGATTAAAGGAGAACTGGAAGCAATTTACACTATTAGTAATTGTAAATGCATTTGTTGGTGGAATGATAGGAATGGAACGTTCTATTTTTCCGCAATTTGCGGAATTGGAATTTGGTGTTGCTTCAAAAACTGCAATACTATCATTTATTACGGCATTTGGCATTACTAAAGCAATTGCAAACTACTATACAGGAAGACTCGCGAATAAATTTGGTCGTAAAAATTTATTACTGTTTGGTTGGCTAATTGCTATTCCTGTGCCATTTATACTCATTTTTGCACCAAATTGGAATGCGGTGATTTTGGCCAATGTACTATTGGGAATAAGCCAGGGTTTCACCTGGAGTAGTACCGTAGTTATGAAAATTGACCTTGTGGGTAAAAAAGATCGCGGTTTAGCAATGGGCTTAAATGAGTTTGCAGGTTATTTTGCGGTTGGGATCGTTGCATTTTTAACCGGATTTGTTGCTAACAATTACGGGGTAACTCCTTATCCGTTTTATATTGGTATTTTCATTTCCATTGTAGGTTTCATTCTAACCGCTTTATGGGTAAAAGATACCGGGGAATTTGTTCGTAAGGAGAGTTTAACAAATAATACAGCACAACTTGATAATGTGTTTTTAGAGACGACCTTCAAAAATAAAACTTTGAGCTCGGTGACCCAGGCCGGTTTAGTTAATAATCTGAATGACGGTATGATTTGGGGTTTACTCCCGATCCTATTACTATCACTGAACTACAATAGTGAAAATATTGGAATTATAACCGCAATTTATCCAGGTGTTTGGGGCGTAGGACAGCTTTTTACAGGAAAAATGTCTGACCATTATTCAAAGAAAAAAATGCTATTTTGGGGAATGCTTTTGCAAGGTTTCGCGATTTTATTTATTCCCTTTAGTCGTGATTTTTATGTTTTAGCATCAATTTCTGCCATACTTGGTTTGGGAACCGCATTGGTTTACCCTACTTTTCTTTCAACTATTGCCCAGGCAACAAGCCCAAAGCAACGAGCCGAAAGTATAGGCTCCTTTCGACTTTGGAGAGATTTAGGTTACGCTTTTGGAGCGGTAATTTCCGGAGTAACTGCCGATCTATTTGGTGTGGAATATGCTATTTTTTTAATTGGAGGTTTAACCATTCTTTCTTCAATAATTATCAAATTCAGGATGCCAGGCAAAATAAATGTAACCTAATAAAATTGGTGAGGAGAAATAGCTTAATGCGTTTGATCACTTCTCCATTATGAAAAAAATATACTTATACTGACTTAAAAAGTGGAAGTGTGATATGAAATTTAAAATTTTTTAGACATCTATTTTAGCAATACTTTCTTGATTAATATCAGTATTCAAAAAGAAGGGGTAACCTCCAATGCTTTCCTTCGCAACACAAGGGTTTACCCGATGAAGTGGTCCTCAAAAGAAGAATAATTCGGTCTTTAACTCTATTATATAATTACGGGATGGTCAACCTCCAGTTATGAAGGAGTTGTCCATTTCTTTTAGATACCCTGAGTGGTCAGGAAGATCAGTTTTAACAGGCATATTATTGCTAAAGCTCCTTTGGTCTTGGCTATCATTGGTGTTATGGATGAATGCGGATGGGTTGGTATATTTAAAAGTAGTGTGATAGGTATTCCCAGTTGTTCTGCCAGTTTTCAATAACCCCCTTATATTTCTACTCCAGGTTCAGAAGTTGGTCTTCTGCTATTTCTTTACTGGTAGCAGGATATACTATTTTTAAGCCTGTCATAAACTGCTTCTGATCCCTATAATCACATTTTTCATTGCGTACCTTATTGGATAAATTAATTTTATAAAGCGGAACCACTGTTTTCTGAAAAATGCTAAGTAAACCTCTGTGATGCCTTTTTGGTTTTCAAGCAATCAGGATACCTTCTAGCCGCCATTTCTAAGGGTCAGTAAGGAATCTGAAGTCAAAAAGTGCAGCTTCGCTTTCAGCAATCAATTCCAAGCGCCTGTTTATATACCCGGAATATTATAAAGCGCTATATGGTTCTTCCCATTCACTTTTACTTTGTAGTGCATCGCGTCCAACCATTCAATACAAAAGAACTTTTCAAGTGGACGATTTAGCCAAGCCTTAATATGACTAATCCTGTCGGTAATTTCGGTAAGAACTTCCCAAAGAAACTTTTGCCGGTTTTCAATTGTTTTAGTGCTATTTTTCAAGCTTTTTAAATTCTAACCGTGTCAGTGTAATTCTTGTTTGAGATTGACATAAAAATTCTCAGACAGACTTCAAATTACACCCTCTACAAAAATATCCCAGCTATATTTCTTAATTCTTTTTTATTTTTATATACTGTCAATCAATGATTTACCTATTACTCATCTGATATTTTTTTTAAGTGAATCATCCCTAAGTTATGTTAGAGTCAGCAGGCATGGAACAGTATTAAAAATTCTAGAATTTCATTTAGAAAAATGAGTTAGCTAATGTTTCAAATAGAAAAAGGCTGCCATTTAAGACAACCTTTCCCTTCTTTAACCAGCCAATAAGCAAATACTTATTTATGAAGTTACTTTACAATCTCACCATCCCATTCAAGCAATCCTCCTATAAGATTATAGGTGCTATTAACCCCATGGGCTTCCATAATTCTACACGCCTGGGAACTTCGGTTTCCGCTTCTACAATACACATAATAGTTTTTATTTTTATCCAGGTCTTTTATAGCCTCCATAAATCCTTGCTGCTGCATAATATCCAGCTGACGTGCATTTTTAAGGTGTCCTGCCGCAAATTCCTCTTTAGTACGTACATCTATGATTTGTGGTTGGGAAGTTTCAGCAAGCTGCTTTTTCCATTCCTCTTTTGTTAGATTTTTCATTGATATATTTTTAATTTACAACCGGTTCATTCTTTGCATTCCATTGCTCCATGCCTCCTGAAAAGACTTTTAGATTTTTAAAGCCGTTACGCAGAAGAACCGATGCCGCGATAGTAGCCCTGGATCCACTTTGACAATGCACCAATTTTAATTTCTCTTTGGAAACTTTATCCAGGTTATCAGGCAAAGTACCTACAAAAACATTATCCGCACCTTTAATATGTCCTTCCTGGTATTCAGAGACACCTCGAACGTCAACAACCTGTACCTCGGGATTCCCTAAATAGGATTTAAATTCCTCCAATGAAATAATTTCGGATTCTTCCAAATTGATTCCCAAATCATCAATTTCAGAAACAAAGCCCTTTATATTATCAAGTCCTATTCGCATCAGTTTCCTGGTCAGGTCTTCCATTTGTGACTCATCTGCAATAATGATAAAATCTTCATTATAATCAACTAGCCATCCAGCCCAGGTTGCAAATGAATTATTACCCTCTATATGAAGCGTTCCAGGTAAGTGAGCCTTAGCAAACTCTGCTTTATCTCTGGCATCAATAATTTTAGTTCCTTCCTCATAAGCCGATTTAAATTCGTCAGCAGAAAGCTTTTTATGAACAGGAACTTCTGGTAATAATGGTCGATCCACCCGATTTAATTTCTTCATCATCGCGAAGTATTTTGGTGGCTCAGGTTGACCATCCAGTAAGTAGGTTGTAAACCCTTTTTTATCCTTAGGATATTGAAAGGCCCAGTTTCGGATAAGCTCATAACCAATTGTTGAACTTGGCACAGCACCCAAAGATTTTCCACAAGCCGAACCTGCACCGTGACCAGGCCAAAGTTGAATGAATTCTGGAAGCTCGCTAAATTTTTTAATGGAATCATACATCTGCTCGGCACCTTTATCTTGGGTGCCTTTTAATCCAGCAGCCTTTTCCAGTAGGTCGGGTCGACCTATATCACCCACAAAAACAAAATCACCCGTAAAAACCATCACCGGCTCCTTCGTTGCAGGATTATCAGTTAAGATAAATGTGATGCTTTCAGGGGTATGCCCTGGTGTGTGCATCACTTCAAGGCTTAAGTTTCCTACTTTTATTTTATCCCCATTTTTAAGGCCTTCGTGTGAAAATTCGTAGCTCCAATCAGGGCCACCCTCATCAGAAAGATACATCTTAGCCCCGGTTACCTGAGCCAATTCCCGGGTTCCTGCCAGAAAATCCGCGTGAATATGAGTTTCAGCAACATGAGTGATTTTTAGGTTGTTTTTTTGTGCAATTTCTAAATAGGTGTCAATATCCCTTTTCGGGTCTATAACAATAGATTCCCCGGTTTTTTGGCAGCCAATTACATAGCTAGCTTGGGCAAGGGTTTTATCATATACGTGTTGAAAAAACATAGTTTTAAAATTTTATAATTAATATTTTAAAGATAAACTGATAGGATAAGCCTATCAGTAACATTAGTTACAAGGCCTCAAATGATTTCCTTTCCAATAATGTAAATTCCCATTATTAAAACAAACCATCCAAAAGCTCTTTTTAATTTCTTACCCTCTATAAAACGGTTTAAGTAAATCCCCAAAAATATTCCTACCACAGATATTCCAGTAAAAATCAATAAAAATGGCCATTCAATATTCAAATTCTGAATGTCTCCTATAAAGCCTATAAGCGATTTAACCGCTATAATGAGTAAAGAAGTTGCTACAGCCTTTTTCATAGGCAGTTTGGCCAGTAAAACGAGTGCAGGTATAATAAGAAAACCACCTCCGGCACCAACGATTCCTGTAAGGAGACCAACTACAATTCCTTCAATTATTATAAGAGGATAATTAAATTCAGGTTGGGCATCAATGTCACTATCAGTATTTTTAGTTTTGTTCTCCCGAATCATAGAGATCGAAGCCACAATCATTACAATGGCAAAAAATAGCATGATTCCGATATCCTTGGTAACCTCAAAACCAAAAAGAGTAAAAATATGGTCCGGGATAGCTGGTACTACAAATTTCCTGGTAAGATATACTGAGACAAAAGCAGGGATGGAAAATACAATGGCAGTTTTAAAATCCACCAGTTTTTCCTGCATATTCTTAAAAGCACCCACCAGAGATGTGGCTCCAACAATGAATAAGGAATAGGCCGTGGCCACAACAGGGTTAATGGCGAGTACATATACCAAAATGGGGACGGTAAGAATTGAACCACCGCCTCCAATTAACCCTAATACAACTCCTATTAAAAGAGCGCCTAAGTAACCAACAATATCTATTAACTCCATTTGTAAAATTTAAATTCAGGCAAACTTAGGGCGTAATAGAATTATATAAAGTAACAATGGTTACAGAGGTATGTAAACTAAAAAATCCCAAGTAAACTTTGGATTTTAGTTCATTATGAATGTGTGAGAATTATACTTTTTTATAAGCATACGTTCAACAAAGGAATGTATAATTAAAATGAGCACCCATTCGATGAATTAAATGCAGTTATTTAATATCTATTAAAATTATTTTTTGAGAATCAATCTATTCTGTACCCATTGCAATCGAGTAGGAAGACAGGGATTATCTTATTAAGATTATTGTTCCCTATCTGTCCTCTCACACCACTCAGCGTACGGGTCCGTACTGAGCGGTTTCTTAATTTATGTATTCCACTTTAGAAAAGAATCCAGTAAGAAAGTGTACCCCGCTTCTCTTAGGCGCTCTTTGGTTATTGCAACATTAAGCGTAGGAGTTCCTGATATTTTCCAGTATCCCTTTCTTATTGACGCCAGTTTTAGCGCTTTAGAGTTGGATATCCCTAGTTTTCGGAGATTCCTTAGTCGGGATCGTATGAGTTTCCATCTTTTCCAGATACACATTCGTAACCGTCTGCGATACCATAGGTCTACTTTCTGCATTAAACTTTTCATATCAGCCAGTTTAAAGTAGTTCACCCAACCTCTGATAAATTGGTTGAGCGCCTCCTTTCGTCTGGCCTCACCCCACCCGTTGCTCCTTGACGTCAACAACTTTATACGTCGTTTCATCTTTTGGATACTGATAGGGTGGACTCGGAGTCTGCCTTTTCCTTTATATCGGTAGAAGGTGTATCCGAGGAATTTAATCTTGGAGATATAAGACACATTGGTTTTCCCCTTATTCACCTTAAGGAATAATTTATCCTCTATGAAAGGAATAATGTTCCGCAGCGTTCTCTCTGCGCTTCGTTTGCTTTTGCAAAGGACCATAAGGTCGTCCGCATAGCGGATGAAGCGGTGGCCTCTACTATGGAGTTCCTTGTCCAACTCATGGAGCATGATATTGCCCAGAAGCGGACTTAGTGGTCCTCCTTGGGGCACCCCTAGCTTGGTTTGTTCAAACTTATTTCCGGTGACCACTCCGGCACGAAGATATTTATGGATAAGCGAGATAACTCGTCCATCCTTAATAGTTCTGGATAGTACTTCCACAAGTTTACTGTGGTTAACAGTATCGAAGAACTGTTGCAGATCCATATCGACGGCATAGATATATCCGTCTGTGATATAGTCTCTACATTTACTTAGTGCTTGGAGAGCGTTCCTTCCTGGTCTGAAGCCGTAGCTGTGTGGTGAGAACTGCTGTTCGTAAATAGGAGAGAGTACTTGAGTGATGGCTTGTTGGACTACCCGGTCTACCACAGTGGGTATGCCTAATAGTCGTTTCTTGCCATTCTCTTTAGGTATCTCTACCCGTCTGACTGGATTGGGACGGTACTTCCCGTCCCTGATAGATCGTAATAGTTCATCCCTGTTTTCCACAAGATGGTTCTTTAAGTCATCGACTTCCATCTTGTCCACTCCTCCTTTTCCTTTGTTGTTCCGAACCTTTTTATAGGCCCGGTTCAGGTTGGAAGGAGACAGGATCTGTTCTAATAATCCATCTTCTAAAGTAGTAACATCAGTAAGGTTGTTTTCAGTTATCCTCATGTAGGTCTGCCCTGCTGCATAGCTTTCGGGTTCCGCCCTATCCTTTTGCAGCCAGGTATCTGTCGATATTTTCTGCATTCTTCCCTTCATAAGGTAACAGTCATTTACTTCTTACTTCTTAAGATTCAGTCCTTCCCCAGTTGTGAGACCTGTGCAGTTTATGCACCTCGTTAGCTCTGGGTACTACGACGTCAGCTGACTTCTCACAGTAAATCTTATTTCAACCATAGCATATTATTCCGCTATGTCTGTGAGATCTCCCGCGGTAAGACATACCACCTTCGTTCCATATATCCGCATCATTTACACCTTCTGGCCTTCCGTATAGCTTTAGGACTTTGCTTTGCAATGTAAGTTCATCCAGACCAGATATGCCTTATATGATGTTCGTGTTCCTCGGACCAGAACTTTGCCGCCGGCTTCCTTCAGATTCCACCTCGCGGTGGACACCCTTGCCATTGGCTAATGATAGGTAGCTATAAACCCTCATAACGGACTTTCACCGTCAAGTGATACACCATGCACGGCGCACATAGAGTAGGAAGATAGGGATTAATTCCCTATCTGTCCTCTCACACCACGCGTACGTACGGTTCTCGTATACGGCGGTTCCTTAGTTTACCCTGACTTTCCTATAGCAATCCGTAAAGAAGGTATATCCAGCTTTAGCCAGGCGTTCCGTGGTAATAGTTCGGTTAAGGATGGGACTACTGGCAATCTGCCAATAACCTTTTCGGGTGTTTGCAAATTCCCTTACCTTGGATTTGGTTAAACCAAGTTTTAAGAGATTGCTAAAACGGATTCTAATCCGTTTCCATTGCTTCCAAATAATCATCCTGAGTCGTCTTCTATACCACTCATCTATTCTAATCATTAGCTTTTTCATATCGGCCAACTTAAAATAGTTCACCCAGCCTCTTATAAATTGCCGGAGTTCCTGCTTCCTTCGATCATTTCCCCAACCATTACTCCTGCAGGTAAGCTCCGTAATTCGCTTCCGCATTCGGGTAATGCTGCTGGGATGTGCTCGAAGCCGGCAACCTTCTTTTCTTTTATAGAAACCATAGCCCATGAATTTAATTTTAGAGATATAGCCTACAGTGGTTTTCTCCTGGTTTACTTTGAGGAACAATTTATTCTCGATAAAGGGAATGATATTACGAAGGCTTCGTTGCGCACTTCGTTTGCTCTTGCATAAAATCACAAGATCGTCCGCATAGCGGACAAAGCGATGTCCCTTTCTATGGAGTTCCTGATCCAGCTCATTGAGTATAATATTGCTCAATAGCGGACTTAAAGGACCCTTCCCGGAAGATGTCGCCCATCCGGTACTATGGCATCGGCTGAATGCTCACAACAAATCTTGTTTCAACCGCATTTCATACTTTGTTTCCACGCGTCTGTGAGCCCTCCCGCGGTAAGACATATAACTTTCATTCCACTTGCCCGCATCATTTACACTCCAGTTTCTGTATAGCTTTAGGATTTCGTTTTGTTTTGCAAACTCGTCCAAACTGAATATGCCTGATGATGTTCGTGTTCCTCGGGCCGGAACTTTGCCCTAAGCTTCCTTCAGATTCCACCTCGCGGTGGACACCCTTGCTCTTAGCTAATGATAGGTAGCTATAAACCCTCATAACGGACTTTCACCGTCGAGTTATACGCCATGCACGGCACACAAAAAAAAGGCTTCACATTTCTGTGAAGCCTTGTCTTTGCTAGTAGCGGGAACTGGACTCGAACCAGTGACCTTCGGGTTATGAGCTGGAATTAGAGGAGCCTCAAAATTCACCAAACACCCATAAACGCTATGTTTTCCAAGCCTTTACATTTTTATTGATATCAAAGAATAACAGGTAAAATGGAATTATTCTGTACTTATTCTGTACTAGTTTTTAGAATTTTTATCTATATTTAAATATCTAAAAATAAGTTCGTTATGGCCAGTATAAAAATTGTCTTGCGCAAAAATATGATCAGGAAAGATGACACTATTCCTCTTGCACTTAGAATTAGTGAAAATTATAAGACAAATTACCATTGGCTTGGACACTATATTCTTGAAAAAGATTGGGACAAAAAGTTTGGAAAGGCTAAAAAAAGCCATCCCAACCATAAAAAACTGAATCATTTCCTGATGAAGAAAATGACCGAGGCCCAAGATTTGTATTTTCATTCAGAAGATGATTTGACGCCCAGACAGATTAAAAACAAACTCAAAGGGCCGGGAGGTTCCCAATCTTTCTTTGCAGTAGCGGCAGAACGTGTAAAGCAAAAATATGATAAAGGAACTTTTTCTGTTGCGAAATCTGAGCTGTCTATTCTCTATAATCTGGAAGAATTTCTGAACCTCAAAACCAGTCAAAGAAAAGAGGCGGTTATAAAATCAATAAAAGAGCGAAGGCGAATAAGAGTGAGTAAGACCCGTAAAGGTGAATATTCCTTTGAAGATGCCATTACCTATTTTAAGAGAAATACCCGGCTGGAGTTTCGGGAAATTAATGAATCATTTCTAAATAAGTTCAAAGCCTTCTGCTCCACTTACCTAGGACAAAAGACCAGGACCATTACCAACCAACTTATTTTTATTAGAACCCTTTTTAATGTTGCTATAAAAGACGGGATTGTTTCTCAAAAGTATTATCCTTTCGCGGGCGAAAAAGAAAAAATCAGAATTGGTTCAGGAAATAAAATTGGACTGACAGCTGAGGAAGTTACCAAAATAGAAAATCTTGCAGTGGAAAGTCATTCTTCAATATGGCATACCAAGAATATCTGGCTTGTTTCCTTCTACTTTGCGGGTATAAGAATTTCAGATGTTGTAGCCTTGAAGTGGACAGATATAAAAGATGGCCGCTTGTACTATGTGATGAATAAAAATGAAAAACCATTGAGCTTTAAAGTCCCGGACAAAGCCAAAACTATCTTTAATCTCTATCTGATGGATAAGACGGAAAACAATGGCTATATTTTTCCATTTTTAAAAGATGCTGATCAACAGGATCCAAAAAGCGTATTTCTTAAAATGAGAAACGCTACTAAGGTTTTAAATAAATTCCTGAAACGAATAGCTGACGAGTGTAAAATAGACAAAAACCTTTCAAACCACATAGCCCGTCATACTTTTGGAAACATAGCCGGAGATAAAATACACCCCTTAATGTTACAAAAGCTTTACCGCCATAGTGATTTAAAAACCACGCTAAATTACCAGGCCAACTTTATTCATAGAGATGCAGATGATGCTTTGGATAGTGTAATCAATTTTTGAATTCTTTTATTGCGATTTATTAAGTATATATTCAAATATGTTCGATGTTATCTTCTTCATTCCCTCAACGATTTTATCAGAATGGTAAACTACTTGAAATTCTAACTCATCATAAATGGCAGTCAAAAATATTGTGTCTTTTTCCGCACGAATATTCAATGGTATTGAAATTTCAAAATTAACTTCATAACCGTATTTCTCAAATTCTTTATTTGTAAGAATAACATCTGTATTATCGGTCGAATTGAATAAAGTGTTTTCAATTTTTACAGTTTGACTTATGTTATTTTTATCAACTAAAGTTGTGAATTGAACTATCCCGTATTCTTTTTTATCCTCTAATTCCTTTACAAAATTTGACGGTGGTAATATTTTCTCAATAGTATTCGTATTTTTAATTTTAATTGTCGAATATTTTTCATTCTTGGAATCTTTAATTTGAAGGCTATAATTTGGATTTTGAGTTATTTTGAAAATTGGATTAAATATCCTCTTTCTATCTTCCTCATCATAAGAATTTATAATATGATTTACAGTTTCTTCATCGTAATCTTCATCTAAAACAATATTTTTATATTTATAACCGACGTCTAAAGCCCAATCTTTAATTTTTCTATCCTGAATTGAATTTTTCATAATCTTATCTACCGCTAAACCGACTTCAAAACTTCCATATTTTAAATCTACCATTCTGAAATCGAGGTCTGGAAGAATTCTGTTGAAAATCTGTTTAAGTTTGGCATTGTCAGTTTTAAGTTCTTTAAAAGCAATGAAAAAATCTGCTTTTAGAAAACTCTTAAAAGATTTAGATAAATTTGAAAGTAAATCCGTCGCAAGTTCATTTAGTCCAATTGTATCAGCATACTTCGTGTTGTTAGGTGCGAATTTTACGTAAAATGCGTCTTGACGTAAACTTAATAAATAAGAATCTGATTCATATTCTTTGATAAACTTATAATAATAGGAATTTACAGAAGGCTGATATTCAAGAAACGAATCTTGTAAAGGAAGATAGTTATTATCTATCGACTGTGTCTGAATAATTTCTAAGTCCAGAATATTGCCCTTAAAATCTTGCTCTAAAAAATATCCAATATTTTTATTCTGCAATATTAAATCTCGAAGAGATAAGCTTTTAGTTAAGTATTGATATATAGTTTGCTCTTCAACTTCTAGCATTATATATTTGTCAATCTTATCAAGTGTATCAACTAAGTATAATAAAAAATGCTTATCATTTCTTTTGTAATGAGTCAATATAGGCTCATCAATGAAAATGATGTCTTCAATTCTTTGAAATTGATTAAGGTCGAATATTTTTTTGTTATTATTCATCTTCTTTCACAAGTGCAAATTTAGCTAATAAATCAACTTCCTTTTTTGGAAAAAAAGTATAATGTCTTTTATTCTTGGTCGGATACTTTACACCGTCATCATCAGAAATATCACTCACAGCAATTGCCGTAAACTTTTCTCTTGTTTTCTTAGGTAGATTCTGAAGTGCCTCTTTTGCGCTTTTGAAACTATCATAGGTAGATAGACCCCAAGCAATACAAATATTATCAAATTTTGGTTTATGAATTAAAGAGTGTGGTTTGAATGAATTTGAATCCATAGGAACTGACAAAATAAATCTGTATAAAGTTTTATCTCCGTTTTCGTTAATCGCAGGACAATCTTCTATATTGTCAATTCTTTCCTGAAATTTTAATTCCATTGATGATGTTTTTTTAACTTTTGGCTAGCGGTCTCGGTTCGCCAGTTGGCGGAATAAAAAACGCGGATTTGGCGGCTTAGTTTGGTTTGTTAGTCAAGTTAATTATTTTATTTCTAACGCTACCGGCTATTGGCGATTAACCGTCTTTGTTAGCTACCGTAATTATTAATTTTATCAATTAATGTTTCAATTATTTCTGTCTCTGAAATGGTATTATAATCCAGATAACCAGTTGTAGAAAGAATTCCTGGAACACTAGAATCATCAATTCTTAATGGAAGTATATATTCGTTTTCTTCTTCAAATGCTCTCGATTGAGCTGCTTTTCTTTCCAATCTTGTCCAACGTTTTTTGTTGTAGTTATCAGAGATTAGAATTACACAATATTTAGCCTTAGTACTATAAATTGTACTTAAGTACTCATATAAATCTTTTCCCCACATCTTTGATTTTTCAAAATTATCATAAAATACATCAAAACCTCTATTTTTTAATGACGTTGCTAATTTCTCAGCTATTTCTCTATCTTGTCCGGCAAATGAAATCGCTATATCGAATTCTAATTCATGATCGTTTTTTTCTTTCATAGCTCTAAATTTTTCCTCGAAATTAATTGTTTTTAAAAATGGGAAATGATTTTGTTGCACATAGAAAAAGTCTTCATATCTTATTTTATTCATTTCAAGACAATCATTAATTCTTTCACCAGTCTTTAAAAAAACCTCTTGATCCGCCTCCCACATAAAATCGGCAATTTTTTTTGCCTCTTTTTTAGCACCAGCCCTTTTTAAGGCCGCATAATATCCGGCATGTTCTATTAGTAATTCAGAATCCGTAAATAGCATGAATGCATCTTTCGGAGTAATTAAATTATCTTCCAAAAGTTTTGAAATTTCAAATGCTAAATAAAATCCTTGCATATAATCTCTTCTAAATTTCGGAGCACTATCCAAGTTGATTTTATCTCTACCCAAAGACTCAATTATAATTTTTTGATTAAACTCGTCAAGTTTAATTGGGTTTATCGTTTCAAACCATGTTTTTTCTCTTCTCAGAATACTTGTTAAAGCTAGATATAAATAAGGTATTGCCATTCCTCTTCTACGAATGTAATTATAGTAATGGATATCCCATTTTCCATCTATTTTTTGATAAAGAATTGAAGTATTTAAAAAGGTTTCGGCTTTAATTCTTCTAATCTGTAGTTTATGGAGAGAAATGAATTTTTTTATTTCATTCATTCCTTTAGATTCATCTCGAATTAAAAGGGAGTCTATTTGCATTTGGAATTATTCTTATAATTATGGTAGCTAAAGTTCTCGTTTATCGACAGTTGGCGGATTAAGGGAAGCGGATTTGTCAGCTTAGAATTGGTTTGTTGGATAAGTTAATTATTTTCTTTCCACCGGTGGTGCTTATTGGCTATGAGCCGTTATTAGCGGCTGGGGCGATTGTTATAAGCTTCTTCTATCCATTTTCCAATATTGTTGTAACCATCATCGGTTTTCCAATTATATGTTTTAAATCTTTCGAAAAAGTATTTTTTTTCATCTTTATAACTAGTAAATATTGGACCAAATGAATTGTCACCTTTTTCACTGGTATATCCATCTTTATCTTTTAGAGTGTGAACATAAATACCAAGTATACCATTTCCTTTTTCCCAGCTCTTTTCCAGTTCGTATTTTATGTAGTCTCTGTTATTCGTATCTTTTCCTATGAGAACTACAGTTACAGAGGTGCCAACTATTTGGTCTCTAATCCACCTTTTTATTGAGTCATCTCCTTTCTTTTTTAGCTCTTCAAAAGCAGCAGCATCTATAAATCCAGATGCTTTACGATCATCCTTAATTACCCAACTATTTCTAACCTGCATAGCCCTCCAAACATCATTTTTGTAATGAAAACTGAAAAATACTCTTCTTGCCATTTTAAATTTTATTGATTAATAATTGATTTTAATAATTTTCGAAACATGGCCATATAGGCAAAATCTGATAAAAGTCTCTGATCTGGTTTTGGACTTATGGAATTAAATATTTCCAATGAAGCTGCACCGGAACTAGCTACAGGAATTAATAATGCATCAGAATGCAATTTTCTAAACAAATTATATTCTTCGATGACACCATCCATACCACCAATAAATATTCCAGCTTGAAATTTATTTTCCTCCAACATTCTCCTTCGTAAGAGTTCTACGCTAGCTTTTTCATCCACTAATTTATCTGTATAAACTATATTTTCTATGGATTCATTCTCTTTAGGAAAAGAATTCTCGAAAAAGTTTGACTGGTAAAGGGTAATGTGATTTTGCGGATTGACTTTCAAGACTTCCAGAATAAATTGGATCAATGGAGTTATCGAGGGATGGCCGCCCCATATTAAATGTGCGTGCGGAATCACGACAGTCGCTAGTGCTCTAACAGCATCTCTAATAGCAATAATGTCAGCTGTTTTGTAAAAATCTTGGTTTTTAGTTTTAATAGGAATACTAGCCGACAAGAATATTTTATTTAAATCTTTTTTAGCCATTTTTCTGCCTCTATGATTTTAATAGTTTTTATCGGTAAATAATTGTCTAACCAAGATAAGTGATTAATCCATTTTTCTCTAATATTTCTATGGTCATATAAAATGTATGCTTTTTCAACATTTCTATTTTTTATTTGGGAAATTAACTCTTCAGACTGGTTATAAGTAAACGCTTGAGGTACGCCCACCGTCGGTATTATCACTACTTCTTCATTATCGCTATTTTTTAACGTGATAAATTTTTCTGATTGTAAGCAAGCTGCTTTTCTTAAATTATTTGCCGTAGAAAGAAATTCAGAAATAATATTATCCTGCCTGGATGCTAGGCTTCTGGCTCTTAATGATTCTGATTGAGAAACAATTTTTATTAACGATTCATCTCTTAAAATACTTCTAGAATTTATTTTACCATTTTCAATAAAATCTGAAGTAGTTAATTTCATTGGTATAGTAAGTTCCGCTTCTCTTTCTTGCTTGTGATCAGGCCAAATTAGCTGGTATATTCCAATTGACATTGAATTTGCTTTCGCCAATTCCTTGGTTGTCCATTCACTCTTTAAGAATCCAGATGTATTTAACAATAGGACTAAATCTGTATCTGCCATCCTATGCCATAACTCATCTTGAAATGGTTCTCCAGGTCTTACACTATGAGTATCTAAAAAAACATCAAAGCCATTAGCTTCCAATTTTTCATATAGTTGTATTGCTACAGAACTTGATTCATCCCTTTTGTAACTTATAAAAACTCTCCTTGATAATCTAAGTAAGCTTAAACCTTCTAAGGTACACGAAACTAATTTTTCAATATCATATTTTGAATTTAGTTCAAAACCATTTATGCTACGCAGAATTTCTGGAATTTCAGAATTTAAATTTTTTAGATTACTAACTACTGGTAAAATTAGAGAGCTATCAGCTAATAATTGCTTTATTAAATCTAAGTTTTGGTAATTACTATTGGTATCACCGAAATAAATACAAAAAACAGGAAAATTTGCTCTATACCTATTAAAGTTTTTTTCACTAATAATTTCTACCGAGTCTGAATTCATACCCAATTCTTGAATATGCTTCAGAAACACAGAAATTACCTCCTGTTTAAAATCATTTGTTGATCCTAATAAAATTAATTGATATTTAGCTTCCATTATTATCTTCTTAGCCAAGTCTCTAATGTATCCCAATTTCCATCAGGATACCAAACGAAATAGCCTTTTCCATTTTTATATTTAAAATCATTTATTTCAATTCTTGGATAAACTTGCAAATATTCATTACCATCCCAATTACCTCTATTTTCGGCCAGTGGTAGTAGAGCCATTTTTTTCTTATTTAATTTAAATGGATCAGCGATTCCTACCTCCCAATTACACCATCTAGAAACAACAGCGTTATTTGTAGCTAGAAGTATGAATTTATCATTTCCTGATATAATCTGATTTTTTAATCTTTGTGCTGTAATTCCGCTAGTTCTCTCCGGCATAGTTTGATCCGCCCAATCAACATATACTCTTATATCCAAATTTTCAAAAAATAATTGGGCCTGTTCAATTATTGAACGATCTTTATGGGAATGAGATAAGAAGATACTTGTTAAGGAAGAAGATTTTGAAAATTTTCTGGTTTCGTTTGCTACACCTTTTAAGCCTTGATATCCTGCTTTTTCTCTAGCTATTGAGGAAAATTCACTTCTTGTAAATATTGCCATTTATATATTCATTTCGAGGACTTGTCGCTAACTTTCCCGGTTATCTCAAGTTCGGGATTAAGGACGCGGATTTGTCGGATTAGTTGTTTAATAATTGGGCTTCTATAATAGCAATTTTTGGAAATTACTCGTTATTTGCGATGAGCCGTCTTTGTTGGCAGCTGTGCGTTTTACAGTACGAAAATAATTATTATTTGAATTAATAATACCGCTAAATATAATGGCCAAATAGTATTTGAAAATAAACAATCTGCAACTGAAAATTCTTCTTTTTCATACTGGCCCGTATCCATTGAGAAATCAATGTGAATGTTATCCTTCTTCCTTACTTCATTATATAAAGCTCTAAATTTTCTTTCCTGTCTTAGAAATAATGTGTTTATATACCAAAATGCGATAGTAGAAATTAATGAAATTATGATGAATTTTTCATTAATATCATTTTTGCCAAAAAGAAATAAAGCCGAAACTAAGGTAATTAGCCAACCTTTTATTATAAATGAGTTTGTGCTCATTCTATTTATTGTATTCTGAATAAATTCAAGATGTTTAATTTTATTATCAGTCATTTCTGAACTTTTGATTTAGTGGTTTCATTCTATACAAATTATCTAAAGCCTTTTCTTTTTGAAACTGAGATTGATTTGTCCAAGCCAATAAATCTTGCAATGATAATTTAACTAAATGCGATAATTCTAATTGATATTCAATTTGCAGCTCTGATCTTTTGCTTTCACTTAATACCGATCTATCAGAAAACATCTTAAACTGTGTTTGTAATCTGGAGGGTGTTTTCTTTCTAATTATTCTTGAGGTATTTAATTCTGAAAAAATCCAAGGTGAAAAAGTTTTTTCATTTGCGGAAACAGAATTAGGTGTGTTTAGGAAAATTATGCATTCTGTTTTATCAATCATATTATTTAAAGCTGTCGATAACATCATATGGACGTGGCTTGTAGAGAAATTTCTAGAGTTATAATCATAGGTGTCAGAATTTTCATTATAGCAATATTTATTATCTATTTTCTTTAATAAATCACCTGAGTATCCCCAGACGGTTGAGTCTAGAAATACAATAATTTCAAACCGATGATATAATAATCCAGCAATATAAAGAGCAGTATCTAAGTCCTTATGAGAATGTGATAAAAAAATATGACATTCTATATCCGGAAACCAATCTGCCATAATTTTATCTCCATCTAGAGATCCATTATCAAGTAGGTAATTATTTAATGAAGGCTGAACGTGGTCCTTTAAAATCTTATATATTCCTAATCCAGTTTCGTGATATTTCCCGGTTTTGAATTTTTGATCAATTTCTAAATTGAAACCTCTATACATATTTTTTAATTAATTTATAGCATTGCTGCCAACGGTCTCGCATAACGAGAAGTAGTGTGGATTTATGGATGCGTATTTGTCGGTTTAACGGTTCTGTTTGTTATGAAAATTAATTTAGTGCTTTTCTATTAATCCCGCCATTTGCGTTATTTGTTAGCTCTCGTCTTTTTGTTCTGCTTATCAATTTCTTTTGCAATATTTTTTTTCAACAACCCGAAAATTGAAGTTTTTATCAAATCAGTAAATCGGTTCCCAGCATTGAACTTTTCCCCAAGTTCATTTTTTTTAAAACTTTCATTCAAAACTTCCATAACTTCATCAATGGAATCGGCTAATGCTTTGTTGGTTAATTTTTTAAATTCAAGTTCGTGATTTTTTTCAATGACTTCAATTTGCCTGTCAAGGGCCGCCTTCTTTTCTTCTAGGATTTTATTTTCTGTAGTTTCTAAATTTTGAATTATCCGAATACATAAAAAGATAAACCCCTTGTAAAGTTTATCCTCTTTAAGCATAAGACCAAATTCTTTATGCTTATCAAACTCATCATATAATTGTAGAAGTCTTGTTTTCTTATTTATTCTTGAATTTACAGTTTCAAAGGAATTGGTATCTAGATTATGGATGAATTGATTCCTAATCTCCATAAAGAGTATTAGATCATTATAAAGATTTTTATCAATTTTTTTTATATCGTATAATAAGTCCGCTTTTGATTTAAATGATAATGCAGAACCTTTTGTTCCAAATGTTTTATTATTAAGATTTTCTATATCCAGTAAACGCATTAAAATTTGAGATAAATAACTTTCTATATGAATTGATTTTTCTAAAATTTCTGATTTCAGTTTAATGTTCATTTTTTTCCTAAAATATGAGAGCTAGCGGTTACGGTTATCGCAAGTTACGGGACTAGGGACGCGGACTTGTCGGCTTAACCATTTTTGTTTCCTGTTTTCTAAAATTATACTTTTTTGATAACACCCGTCATTTGCGATGAACCGATATTAGGGCTAGTATTTATTAATCTGGATATTCTTTTATTTCTCTCTCTGTCTTTTTTTCATCTTTGAACCAACCATATTTATCAGCAAGATTCTTTAGGTATTCTTCTATCTTAGTATTTAATTCAGTTGCTTGAAATAGTCCAAATTTCCATTGTTTCAACTCCGTTGTAGCAGCTAATAGTAGTATTCTATCAAACTGATGAAAATATGAATAAAGTTGCTGAGCGTGCAATAAGATTGTTTCTACATCTTTTTCTGATTTCTCAGGAGGGTAATAAATAATTAAATATCCTATTCCATTATATTCAAAAATTCTTCTACCAAGAAAGCCTTCTTTATCTTGGTATTTTTCAACCATCTCAAATAAATTCTGAGCGATAATTCTTCTCTCAAATCGGCTAAGGCCCATAAGTTCTTTAGCCAACTGTTCTCCTCCTGGAACTTTTAGAACATCATTTTTTATTAAATCATCAATGAAATAACTTTTTTCGTCTTCAAGTTTTTTCAAAAAGACAGATTTATTTTCCAAATAATTCTCCCATCTTCCTTCTAAATTTTTGGAGGTTTCCTCGAATTTTGAATATAATTCAGGCTGAAATTTTCTTTCATTTGTTAAATAATGAGCTAATAAATCTCGTTCTGAACAATTTAGCTTCTTATCGACATTTTCTAATAATAAATTATCTCTTACTTCTAAATATTCAGTTAGGTCCTTAATCGTATCCAATTCCTCTATTATGGACTCGAAAGTTTCTCTGTTAAAGATGGTAACTGATCCTTTTTGTTTATTGTGGTCAATTAATTTATAGCCATCGATGTCTTCACCTACACTTACAGTAATTCGGTAAATTTTTTTGTATTGAGATGGATTAAATTCTTCAGCTCCTTTTTCTGGATGTTCAATTATTACCTTTTCCTTGTTTTTGAACAACTTTTTCTCAGCTCCAAATAATTGATTAGAAGATTTTTCTATAACTTTTTTCTGAAATCTTTTGTGGTTGCCTTTGACTTGGTAATTTTTTACTGATATAATTATTGCAGTATTATAAAATAGAATGAGTAAATCACAAATTTCCTTCTTATCACCATTTAAATCTTTTGGATTTGGATAACACCAATACTTCAAATAAGCATTATGGGATAAGTTGTTTACAAACTCTTCTCCTTCATCTCCTTTAGTTTTAATTATCTCAGTTTTTCCAGGAGTTTTTTTATAAATCATTTTAAAATCTTTCTTTATAAATATTAGCCCTAACTAGTTATATCTCAAATAAATTACCATTTTAATAATAAATATTCCGAGATAAAGCAGGTTTCGCTAAATATAAAACATTAAAATAAAATGAGGTTATGGAAAACCGTAAAGAAAGGAAGTTGTGATTAATTTGAGAAGTAAAAAATTACTTTGAAGAGGCAAACTCAAACAAAAAATTCTTTGGAGGGACACTAACAAGCTTTAGTTAGCTTCAAGCTCAGTAATTCGCTTCTGCAGTAATGATTTAGTCTCTTTTAAGGATTCATTGGCGTCTTCTAAAGCATTATTCGCTTTTTCTAGAGCATCCAATTGATTTTGAAGATTAACTAATTTATCGCGTAAAACTTCTGGATCAGTTTCTTTATTAATTGAATTAGCAGAATCTTTTTGTAACATAGGACCATTTCCCGTAAGTATCCATTCCGCACTATACTGGGGATAATTATCAACCAATGCAATTAACCATTTTGCTTGAATATCCGTTCCTTTACTAATAGCTCGGGATAGGACACCCTTACTAGCACCAATTGTTTTTTCTAAACTGGTAATGCTTACCCCTTCTTTGTGGGCAATTTCAGTGAAAACTTTTAAAATATTCCTCATAAAGAAGATAATTATCTTCAAAATATTAGTTTAGTTGATAATTATCAACTATATTTGGTTTTGTTCCGAAAAATGGAACAAATCAATGAACAGACAAACTTACGTAATTTATGAAGAAAACTTATAACACGGGGGTACTAAAAGTACTTGCATGCAAATATAAGGTTACTCCTCGTTACATACGATATTGTCTGAATGGTGATAGAACCCCGATATATGCAGATGAATTAATAGCAGAATATAATCAAAAATTGGAGCAGGTAGAAAAGGCATTAAATTCAGATAAATAAGTCAACTATCTGATTTTAAAATGGCTTTTTAGGAAGACCTCAACTTAGATGGAATAGTCTTCATTTAAATCACTAATAAAATTAATAGGGCACATTATGTTACAGCGTATTTTTGAATTATTACAGCAAGGCCATCCTGATGCTTTAGAGTTTATATATATTAAGTATAAACGAACTCTCTTCTGGGTTGGTAGGCAAATTCTGGATGATGATTTTGCCGTAGAAACCATGGTTCAGGATACCTTTCTCATACTGTGGGAAAAAAGGGACCGGATAGAACGACCAGAACATATTTACTATTTCCTTCGAATGGTAATGAAAAGGGAATGCTACACCTACTTCACTACCCCTAAAAATAAGTTTTTTAGAACCGTCAACTCGCTGGAAAGTTATGATAACTACCAGGAATATTTGCACGGTTATGATCCAGAAAAAGAGGATCCGCACCTACTAAGCCACCAGGCGCAACAAACAGCTTTTGATAGGATAAGTCGTGTTTTCCCGTTACTTAGCGCGGAAAGAAAGCGGCTGATAGAACTTTGTTTAAAATATGATTTTCGCTATAAAGCTATTGGTCAATTATTAGGAACGAGTATCACGTACACTAGCAACGAAGTAAAAAATGCTATTGAAGATATTAAGAATATCATCCACCAGGGTAGCAATTTGGATTCAAAACCAATGGTAGCGATAAAAATTCAGAGAAAAATGACCCAGGAACAGGAAAAGGTGCTACAGCTCCGTAATGAAAAGCAGTACTCCTTTGCTTCCATTGCAAAAGAGCTGAACCTTTCTCAAAAGGAAGTACACCAAGAATTTATGGCCGCCTATAAGCTAATGCAGCTTAAACACGAACAACAACAATCGGCTTAGTGATGGGAAAAGATACGCTAAAACTCACCCGAAAGATCCAATTACTGGTTGATCTGCCTACCAAAGCAGAACGAAAGGAGGCCTTGGATAAACTTTACCAGTGGCGCAACCGCAGCTTTAAGGCAGCAAACCTTATCGTTAGTCATCTCTACGTTCAGGAAATGATCCAGGAATTCTTTTATTTAACCGAAGGGATAAAATATAAACTGGCTGATGAAAAGAAAGATGAAGCTGGTATCTTAAATCGTTCCCGGATGAATACCACATATCGTGTAGTATCCGACCGTTATAAAGGGGAGATCCCCACCAATATCTTAGGCAACCTGAACAATACTATAATTAGCTCCTTTATTAAAAACAGGCAGGAATACTGGAAAGGAGAACGTTCTTTAATGAACTTCAAAAAGGATATGGCTTTTCCATTCGATATGGAAGGCATCAAAGGATTAACTTATAACGAGGAGAAAAAGGCCTTTTGCTTTCGCTTTTTTTCAATTCCCATGAAGACCTATCTTGGAAAGGATTTTAGCGATAAACACAAATTATTAGAGCGGCTTGTAAAAGGAGAAACCAAACTATGCGCTTCTCATATTCAATTGAAAAAGGGAAAAACCTATCTCTTAGGTGTTTTTGAAATTGAAAAAGAAAGACATACCCTTAAACCAAATATGATTGCAGAAGCTTCTTTGTCTTTGGAATATCCTATAATCGTTAAAGCCGGCAAGTCTAAACTAACTATTGGTAACCGGGAAGAGTTTTTATACCGAAGACTGGCCATACAGGCAGCCCGAAAAAGGGCGCAAGATGGAGCAACATTTTCCAAATCGGGTAAAGGACATAAAAGAAAAACAAAAGCCGTCCAAAGGTTCTACGATTTGGAAAAGAATTATGTAAGTAACCGCTTGCATTTATATAGCAGGAAATTAATTGATTTTTGCGTTAAGCACCAGGCGGGTACGCTGATTTTATTAAATCAAGAAGATAAAATTGAGATTGCCAAAAAGGAAGAATTTGTACTGCGAAACTGGAGCTATTATGAACTGATGACTAAAATAAAATACAAGGCTGAAAAAGCCGGTATTGAACTTATAACAGATTGACGATTTTATGAGGGTGCTTGTACACCCGCAAGGTGAGGTTGCAAAATACACTCACTAAATGCGCTTAGCATATACAACGGCGTGGGCTTTCTTATATTAATTGTACGAATTGGATTCAGCCAATATATGAAGGTATTTTAGGATGCGGAATATTCAAAGGTCTTAAATTATTTAAATTTAATGTATGTCATACTTTGATTACTAAATTTATCATTCTAATTCTTCAAGTAATTTAAGAGGATCTAAATCATGAAACAACTCATCTTTCGAAAATTTAAGTGGGTCCAACCAATCAACTTTTTTGAAACCAAATGCTACAAGTTCCTTCATTTCCTCAATCAGATTTTCATTCTCATCACAAGCGTTTAAAAAAGTTCTAAGCTTATTGGCCTCGTGCCAAAGATCTGATTTTTGCTTAATTAAACGTAGTTTTTGGATTTCTTCTTTTTGTATTTTTTTTCTTTCTTCTTCTTTTTTCTCCTCAATAGCCTGCTCCTTTCTTCGCTTCGCATTTTCAACCTGCCATAATCTTTCCTTTTTAGCGGTTTTCTCTAGATAGGTTATGATTATCGGCAATTTTTCAGCAAGTGACTTAGTAGGGGTTTCTTGCCATTCCTTTTTTCGGGAATATTCTCCCGTGATAATACTCAAAAGTCCGATAGGGACTAATTTACTAGATTGATAACTTGATTTCTCAGTTTCATAAACTCTCTTTGATCGCTCTCTCATCCGAATAGCGATCTCTATCCCCTCAATTACAATGTATGCCTCATTATAGCAGAACAAAAAATAATGCCCCCTTTCCTTCATCACCTTAATAAAAGTATTTAAAAAACAAAGAGCTCTTTTATATGGTTTTCTTGAGGCACTTACCCAAATTCTTCCGTAGTTATACCTTTTCGTGTAATCTCTAATATTATTTACTACTGGATGTTTCTTGGGATTATCAGATAACATTTCCTGGATAATAGGATCCGGATTTTTTGGCAATCGTTTAGGAACTTCTAAATCGTTTGACTTAGTATTAGAATCAATAGCTTTAAGTTTTCCGGCTGTTTTAAGCTTCTTTGAATTTTCTTCCGTTCTTTTTATCAGGTGAATTTTTCCCGTATCATTATAGGCTTGAGGTAATTTCGGTTTATTTATCTCCTTACCAAATTTCCTTTTCATCCAATATCCATTCGACGGCAAAGGAATTTGATATTCCGTACACAGATTTTTAAATTCCTGATACGATATTATATAGTTTTTACAAAACCATAAAATACTCTTTTCCCAGCATAGGTTAAAGAATTCCTTTCTATCAAATTCAGTTTTCATTACAATAAAATTATAAGTAGTACGGACTTTACCTGTAAATTTATAATGTTCCTGTTAATTTTGAAATAAGTTGAAGATGGATAAAGAGTGGAATTTTAAGTGCAAATTTTAATACCCGCTCAGCCCATTCCCCTGCATTTCGCAAAAGCTTCATTTCGGGGAAAGCGCTTCTCTATAAGAGTCTTGGGCATCCTTTTTATATACCACAAAATTCCTGGTAATATAATAATTCCCACTTCACAATTAAATTTAGATTGAGAATGGAACATTAAGGAAGCCCGCCTAAACGGATTTATATTCTTGCATTTACTTCGCTTCCGGTTGTTTTTCAATTTCACTATTTCCATTTACTTCCCGGCCGTAGCTGTCCCTACCTTTTTTGTAATGCAAAATACCAATATTTAGAAGTTAGTCCAGACTGCATAAGCCAGTCGCTTACTCCTTTTTATAAGTCTTCCCTAATTCTAAATATTGAAAATGTATCAGCATCAAAAAAGGTAACAGCAAACGGCTCTATAGGAAGTAAATCAATAAATAACAATTATGAAATCATTTCAAAACAACATAACCGGAAACGAAGTAAAAAAATCAAAAAAGGAAAACGCTTCGGATATAATAAGTAAATCAATGTTTAATCAACCTGCAAAGAAAAGCAGGTATCTAAATCTTTTAATTATGAGTAATCTAAGAAACCAAGTACAGTTAATCGGAAACGTGGGGAATGCCCCTGAAATCAAAAACTTCGAGAGTGGTAAAAAAGTAAGCAGTTTTTCACTGGCTACCAATGAATACTATCATAAAGAAGGAGAGAAAATCCAACAAACCGACTGGCACAATTTAGTGGCCTGGGGAAAACAGGCGGAGCTTATCGAGAAATATGTTGATAAAGGTAAAGAAGTGGCCATCCGTGGCAAACTAACTTCCAGATCCTATGAAACCCAAAGCGGAGAGAAACGATATGTTACCGAAATCCTGGTGAGTGAAATCCTGTTTTTGGGAAGTGGTGAAGCTGCCGGTAATTAAGCTATCCAGACTTTTAATTCTCGACTATCGAGTATAAACAAAGAGGGCGTCATCGTCGAAAAAGCGCCCTCTTTTAATTATTAATCTATTAAATCAATAATTATGAAAACCAAAGTTAGTGAAATAAAAATATCCTATCGCAGCAAAGTAAAGCTTAGTGAGACGCCAAAAATAAAATCTTCCGCTACCGCTGCAGAAGTCCTGTTTTCCAACTGGGATAAGGATGAAATAGAAGTCAGCGAGAGTTTTAAACTTTTGTTGCTGAACAACAATAACCGCGTAAAAGGGATCTTTGAAGTTTCCAAAGGCGGGATAACCTATACCCTGGTGGATTTACGCATAATTTTCGGGGTTATTCTAAAGAGCCTTAGTACTGCAGTTATCCTTACTCATAACCATCCCTCGGGTACCCTGTTACCCAGTAACCCCGATAAGGATTTAACCAGTAAAATTAAAAGGGCCGCAGAATTATTTGATATCAAGATTTTAGACCATTTAATACTTACCCCCGGTGGTGACTATTATAGTTTTGCAGATAATGGAATTCTTTAAACCTAAAGGCCTTTGATTGTTCAAAGGTTTTTTTGTAGCTGTTAAATTCATCTCGATAAAAATTGTTATATTTAAAACGCTAATCTTTAGCATTCAAAATTTATGCAGGGGTATCCTTTTTTGACTTTCGCCGATAGACCTGCACAGCAAAAAATTATTAATCCGGAAATTTTTTCCTGGGAATTGGCAATGGGCTTTGACTGGCTATAAAGACAGGCAACAGACCAAATTGTACGGAATTTTTGTCCCGCTGCGCGGGACGAAAAGGAGTAGCAAGAGGGTAACACGCTACGCGATGTTAAGCACTCCTCTTATTTTATAAACAACTGTAATTCAGTTGTTTAAAATTTATTTAGATTCCTGAGTTTAAGCAATTTGCGACAAATGCCCTGCCAGGGCCCAGTTTTAGGAAAGAATTTGCGACAAATCGGCGAATTATGGACTCATTTATCGGCATCAGGTTCAAAAAAGAAGCAGCAAAACGTTTCCAGGAATTTTCAAGAACACACTGCAAATCACACACCGAAGCCCTGGAAACAATGCTCGACTTTTTCTTCTATAATGAAATTTCTCCCCACGAAAAATTAGGCCCAACCGGGAGGACTATTGAAGCTTCTTTTAAGAAACGTATCAATGCAGTTATTGCCATTATGCGTGATATGGAAAAAACCCAAACCAAACCTACAGCAGCGATGATCGCCTCCCTTTTCCAAACCGAAGCACCCAAACAGAAACCCTTGATACTGGAAAAGAAAATCCTCCAGGAGAAAAAGGAAAATATTTCAAACTGGGAGGAAGATGGTTTCCGCGAAAGCAATAATTCAAAATAATGAAAGAGGTCAATTACATACGTCACCTAAACGGAGTATTGCGAAAATTCGCTGATGATGACAAAATCTCGTCCTCACACCGCAGTTTATACCTAGCATTTTTTGAACTATGGAATCAGAAACGTTTTCCGAAAACCATTATGATTAATAGTAAACAGGTGATGGCGCTAGCTAAAATACGTTCCAGGACGACCTACCACAAATTACTTGGGGAGCTAACAAACTGGGGATATCTTAAATACCATCCCTCCAGTAGTCCCCAAATGGGATCCCTCGTGGAGATGTCCAGATTTGATACACAACCTGATCAAAAAATGGACAGGACTTATCCAATTTCTGAACAGGTACCTGTCCAAAAATTGGTATCTTTTAATAAACATAAGAGTAAACATATAATAAACTCTTTTATAAACACTTGTCCAAAAAATGAACAAGAGGTTATTGAGTTTTTTAAAGGAAAAAATAGAAGTACCCTGGAAGCTAAAAAATTCTATAATTTTTATGAATCTATAGGCTGGAAATTAAATGGTAAAAATCCAATTACAAACTGGCAGGCCTGCGCCCGAAATTGGATACTAAAAGCTGACGAAATAAAAAAAAATCGAAAGTTTAATTCACCACCCCAGAACCGGGACAACTTGCATACTAGTAAGGATAAAAACTATGGGGAGCCGTTGTGAAAAATAAAATCACAAACCCTTCCTGCAAAATTTAAAATTTTTAATCAGGCATTTGTAAGAAGAATGACTTTTAATACATTTCATACCGCCGTATGGTGGTATTCAAACTAATAAAAAGTATATTTTCAGGATTGGCCTATAGCTCTTTTATAAAGGAATTTTTTAGTCTTTGGCAAATTACTATTGTCAATTATACTTATATTTTTAGCAAAATATTTATTTGAGGCACTAGAAACTACTCCAGGATTTTGAAGTGGTTTAAAAGAAGTCAAATTAAATGTTCTGCCATTAAAATCTGCTGAATAAAACCTATCCTTTAAACCATTCATCAATAAAAAATCAAAAGCAATTTTTCCCTTTACCTTTTTAGTTTTTAAACTAATTTCGATTTCACCCAACAGTTCATCTACTCTCGAATTACCAAGAGTCAATACCATCCAAGCAAAATCTCCTTTTGGAAGTTTCTTTACTAAATAAGATTCCTTTGGATACATTTCTTTAGCTTTTTAGTATAGTGTAACTACTTTCTATAACGTTAATTCCTGTATTAATAATATGCTCAGCCTCCGACCTATCTAAAGTTTTAGAAGTACTTACAGTTCCATCCATATGGAATAGCGAATGTCTTTGGGTTTTGTAAAAGCTATACAAATCGCAAACGGCTTTTTCAAATTCCCGAGATTTGATATCTTGTTTAACTTCTGAACTAAATGTAAGACTTATTCCTCTATCTTCAAAAAGGGGACCAAAACCATCTTTTGTAACTAATTTACCTTTTGATGCAAATAATTGTTTCATTACCCCTTCTATGCCCCTAAGAATTGGAAAAGCAAAAACTGCATAATCAGTCAAGGCTAAATCCGTTTTTCTTAATGCTATTGATGGACTGATTACACTTTTTATCTTTTCATCCAAATGATCACTGGAGACAGGAAGTCTATTTTCCAATTCTCCAATTATATCGTCGGACGTCAACTTTGTTTCGTAAAATTCTAGTTGAGTATTAATTACTTCTTTAAAAGGAAGAAGTTCGGAAAGAATCATTATTGCATCGTGAAATAGCATTCTTGGCTTACCTTGCGCTTGAAAAGCACCGTTTTTATAATGGTTTAAAACAAGTCCATCCCCTTGCTTGCCTTTTAATTTAATGTGCCTACCGATTTTATTATTTTTGTCAGATAAAATTTCAGCTTCACACTCCTCAGCAAGGAACTCCAACACAACCTGAAAATCCTCATCTCTAATAGCTTTCAGGTAAAAACTATTAGCATTGAATACTTTAACACTACAATTCTCAACAATAGTTGTTGCAATCGAAGTTGACCATTCTACATTCTTGCCTGTGTTAGGCTGTAGAGTCGTCGTTCCATCCCCATTAAAATAAATATTTAAACTAGCTGGATTATAGCCTGTAGAAATAAATTTATAGACATGAAATCCTTCGGCTTTTTGTGTTAAGGAAATATCCACAGATGATTCTAGAAAATTTTCCAGAGTTTCTTGAATTTTGGCTCTATTTAGATTTAACTTCTTAAATGACATAAAAAAATTTAAGTGTGCTATATTACAAATATTAAGAATAACAATTACATCATTGGGTTCAATTGAACGGAATAATAGTAAAAGATCTAGTTCCTATTAAACTAGCTCTTTACAAAGGTCACCTCACAACTCTTACAAGATCGTTTTTCCTGAACATACTCATTGATATCATACCATCCACCAGTTTTCTGCCAGATATCCAAACCTCTGCCAAGAATAATTTTCCAGCCATTATTCAACTTTATATATCGATCATGAATAAAATCATCAAATTCATACTCCAAATTGATTCCCATACTTTCTAAAGAATATCGCATCGTGTTAAAAGCTTCTTGAGCATTTTCAATATATTCTTCACTATTGCTAGTAATCAATTTTAGCTTAATTTCTTCATTCGGATCTTTTTTCTCCGAAAGTAATTTCACGAACTCCATGAAGTTCCTTAGTTGGTATGGTAATCTTATATACGGATCAACCAAGGTTATTTCGTTGGCTCCTACCAGATAGGCACCGAAAAGATTATCATATGATATACCTGTTTGGTTGTCTCGAACAACCTTTTGTTTACCTTCAAGATTTTCTAACCTATTCTCTTCATTGTTATATACGGGAACCTCCACAGCATCTTTCCTTTCGTCTTTTTTCTCCTGAACCTCCGGCACACCAAATTCCAGCATTTCTAAGGTCTCAACTTCAATGCGTTTACCTGAACTTTTAATTGTATAGCTGAAATCTACCTCTTCAAAAGTTTCATCCATTTTCTGAAGTTGCTGCTTAACTCTTTTTCGGTTTTCAATTGCAAGGTCTAATAACTCCTTTGCGTTTTCTTCTTTTAATTCCCCATCGGGATAAACAACCTTTGCTAAACCAGAGAAAGTTTTTGAAATGCTATTTTTATCACGGGTTGTAATCGAATCGGATAAATCAAAAAATTGGGTATAGTCATGAGTCCTATCCTCCTTTCTTAAATCTCGTAAAACTTCGGCCAGGTAATCAACTATAAAACCGTAATTAGAAGTGAACATTTCGTTTCTCAGCTTCTGAATCTCCCAACCAGGTATATAGGCATGTAAACGATCTAAAAAAGCTGAATCATAATAATCCCTCGGCAATGCATCAAAAAGATCACTGTGCTTAAGCATATAGGGAACTGAATGATCTGTATTACCTACGAAAACCATGGAAGCTGAGGCACCGTATACTTCTGTACCTCTAGAGAATGACTTATTTGCCATATAGTTTTTCATGATGTCAACTAGTCCTGTATCTGCTCGCTTAGTTTTACCTGCAAATTCATCATAGGCCACCACATCCCAATAACCAACAAGACCTATATCTCCAGTACTGTTGTTCACGAATAATTTCGCTTTGGATACTTCTCCTCCAGATATAAGAATTCCATGAGGTGATAGCTCCGAATAGATATGGGATTTTCCAGTTCCTTTCGGACCTAATTCTATTAAGTTAAAATTATTTTCGACGAATGGTATTAATCTAATTAGTTGGAGAAGTTTTGTTCTTAAGGTAAATTCATCTGGGTTCAATCCAATGGATTGCATTAGAACATCAATCCATTCTTCCTTAGAAAATTTAGCTCTTTCTACTTTAAACTCGCTTACATCAACATTAGAGATTTGTATTGGCTTCAAGGATTCGATAAGCCAGGGAATATGATCTCGTTCATCAGATGGAAAATAAGCCAATGTTAGAATACACCATACACCGCTAGAAAGAAGTTTCTGATGTTCCTTTATGATCTCGTCAGAAATTGGTATTTGTTTCAAGCCAAGATTTGCAAAACTTGCTTCATACCGGTCCCGCCTATCGTTAAGCTTTACAGAAACTTTATCGATAATCCTATGAGATCCTTTTTCTCTTATTGTAGATTTAATTATCTGAGCTTCATCACGATGTACAAAATGTTTGGAAATAATATTCTTGACGGTCTCAACTCCTTGATTAATCGTTTCTTCATCATCTGTTGCACAATATTGACCTAATAAATACTCAAGAACATAGGTTGGAACAATTGCATTTCCTTTTACAAGTTTGGTAAGATCCTTACGAACTACTTTACCACCGAAACTTTGATTTAGCTTTTGATCCAGTTCTACCATTTTATTTTGATTTAATCGAAATCGCTTGAAAAAGTAATATTTAGTGTGTAATAGAAATCTTTATAATTTCTCCATTTATTAGTATTTTCCAACGGCTCCTCAAGGATTAATCTTACCCTCTGATTTTTATATTTTCCGCTGGCTTTTTTGCTTAAGTGAAACTGATGTTTAACTTCCCTTTGCCTCTCACTGCCTTCTTCTATATCGAATTGAAAAGTAAACTGATCACTTAAAAGCTCTTCATCTTCAGCATAAATTCCAGCTCTAATTTTTCTTGCTAGGACGTTTTCACCTACCAAGCTTTGTTGAATAAAAGATACTGGCAATATGTTAGTAGTAATCCTGTCGGTTGATTTAATAATATCAATTTCTACTTTCCAAACTGTGTCCTGACGTTTCTTAGAAACCTTAATCAAGGGGATGATGACCTCCTGAGGTGTTGTTCCTCCATGAACAAATCTACTTCCTGCACCTTTAACCCGTAACCTATTAATAGACTTAGGAATCAGCACCTCTAAATTTGAATTCTGCAATCCTAATTGATCATGGGTAAACACTTTTGTTGAAGTGTCCCCTTTAAGGTTTGTACCAATTACAAATCTTCTGTTTTCCTTCCATATTTCTCCCTGATGGTCTGAAATACTAAAATCACTTTCTTCTAATTTCTGATTCTGGTAAATAAATCCATGATCAGAAGTAATTAGAATATTATTCCCATTAAGACCTGCAATTTTTCTTAACAGATCAACAATGTAACTCAACTCTTCCTCAACAGCATCGAAAACTCTTTCCTCGCTAGCCTTATCATCACCTGTTTTATCTATTCGATTGTGGTATATGTATATCAAATCATACTGCTTAGCAAATTCACGGCCTTCCCCCCCAGATTTGACACTCATCCGCATCAGTTCATCTGCCTTAATTGCAGTCGCCCTTACACCAGAATTAACTTCAAGTATCTTTTTTCTACCCTGAATCCCATTTGCAGCCAATCCATCTACTAAAACACTGTCACTATTCTCCTTAATTTCAATCTTTTCATGTGGAAGTAAAGCTCCCATCCCTAATTGAGTATAAGAAGGCACGCTACTAATTAAATGGTTTAAAGAAGAGTCAAACCTATTTTCAGACTTTAATATTTCATTTAATTCCACTCCGCATTCATATCGAAAAGCATCCGAAATAATAACAAATAGTTTTTGCCCCCTATCCAAAAAAGGCTTTACATGATTATTAAAAAACTTGTGCTGACTTTCTTTTCTGTCAACAGGCCACATATCCATTTTGTCGATCACTTTCTGCCAGTCATTATTATAAGGAAGTAGCCATGAATTACTATAGTTTTTTTCAACCTGATGAGATAGTTCATTTAGAACACTATTATTCTTTGTTTGACGATAATTCCATATAAACTTTCTGTAGGCAAGATCGACCTCATAAAGACTAATCGTATATTCTTTTACCGCTGCTTCAAAACTACTGGAGTCGAAAGTATTGTATTTATTTACCAGATCAATAAGCCGGGCCCCAGATTCTATTGTATTATAGAAATCAGAATATTCTTTATACCAAAATTTATTTTCACGTCTTTTTATAAAAATTGCAAGCTTATCATAATTTAGATTATTAGAATTTATCTGGGAGACTAATTCATGAATAATCTTTTGATCAGTTAATCTGAAAATATCATCAGAGATAAGTTCATCTAATTGAGCATGAATTAACTTTTCCTCGATTTGTAAATCTTCTGCAATCTTTTCTGATATCTCTCCAAAGTAATCTCGAAACGGAAGTGTATTCTTCCAGGTACTTAATACTAGTCTGGACTCATTACTTAGATTTTTATTTTTACCCAGGACAAAATTGTGTTCAAAGAGATCAAGTAAAAAATCATAGATTGATGGCTTATCAGAATGGTAGTTATACACTTTCCCTATCTCATTCCAAAAGAATCTACTCAAACTGAAACGATCTAAAGACTTATCAAAATTAGTAGTTTTTGAAACCGCCAGTAACGCATACGACTGAACAAACTGATCTAGGTTGGTAGTTTCAGTACCAAAAACAACTGTTAGCATCTTGCATCTTATAGCATGATGTTCATCTCCCTTAACCAATAGAGCTTTTAACTTTTGCTTTCTTTCTTTTGACCTAAAGAATTCTATATGCTCGGCTACTAAATCCTTGAAGTGATAATCCAGTCCAAGCTCTTGAAGAAACATCGCTTCTTTATCCGTATGAAATACATGATTAGCTAATTCCAAGTCTAATAACCAATTATCTTCATTAGCAGGTTTTTCATATGGCAGGTAAAGAAGAAACTTGTCGGTTTGGGAACTCTTCAAAATTTTATACTTGACTTCAAATTCATTTCCAGCTACCTCTAACTTATTTATATTGGTAATATTAATATCTGAAAACTCATCTACAAATTCTTTTTTGCCATCATACCAAAATATTACTCTATGATCAACAAAGAGTTTCTTTAAGGAACCTAAAATATTTTCTATACTCATTCTATCAATTCTAATTGGATACCCTTATCGGTTACCTTTATAATCTTTACTTCTATTTCTTGATCTTCTGTAAAAGCTTGTTCAAAATCATTTTTCAGATGGTTTGGTAATTTAGATTTGTGAAGTAAACCATCCCCTAAATCTTTAAATTTTACAAAAACACCGAAAGGAACGACATTCTTCACTTTGCCTTTTAATTCTTTTCCTACATTTTCCTGTTTTTCCCTTCCTTTCTTAGTTGGATTATCTAATATGGAAATATTCTCAGCAATTGGAGAATCATCAAAAGATGGCATTTCTATGTAGGAGACCCTGGCTCCATTTAAATCGTGAAGATTCCGTTGCCTTCTTCTAAAATCCTTTTTATTAAAATTTATTACTTCATTACTTCCCAATGATTGAATCTTCCCAAATTTTCCTCTTTGATGAATCCAGACTATTTCACCCTCAGAAACAGGTTTTCCTTTATATCGCTCAGAAATCCAAAAATCTTCAGCTTTTCTGTAGATTTTTTTCAAAGGCTCAACATCATTCTGATCAATACTGTAGAAATCAAATAGCTTATTATATTCCTGCTTGTTTCTCCAACCTTCTTCCTGGAGGATTCCAGCAATTAATTCGGCTAGCAATTTACCATCTTCAGGTCTATCTAGTTTATATAGAATTTGTGCTTGAAGAAGATAAAGTCCAATTAGAAACTTAGGTTCGTTACCATAAAAGGCCGCATCTACTGCGAATTTCCAGGCCTTACCATAATTTTCCTGTTCAAAATATAGTTCGGCAATATCTCGATAGAGGAACCACTTACTACTTCCAGCTTTTGAAGAAAGTAATTTCTTGAACAAGTGTTCACTTGCTTCATAGTTGCCTAATTTTTCTTCACATAGAGCAATTCTCATTTTGAACCAAAGATCATTATCGTAATGAAATCGATCTAGCTCCTCTAAGGCCTGCTGAGATAATGATATACAGTCTTCAAATTGATTTTGTTTTAATAGAGCTTTGGTTTTTAGGGCGAAATACTTTTCCAGATCGGATGCCTGTTCTTTTTCTCCAAACTTTTCTGTAGTTATGGTATTAGGAATTATTGATAAGTACTGAGCATTAATTACATCTAAGATCCTATTCACTTTAGGAGCATTAAACATGTTATGAGAAAATGCATCTGCGAGTTTAAATGCTATAATAGAAAAAGGGCATGGATAACTATTATCTTCCCTTAGATTTTTCTGTGATATTTTATTTAATTGTTCGGTTATTGAAGTTTCGTAAGATAATATCTCAGCTTCCGATTTCCCTTTTATAAACCTGTCAAAAATTAACCAGCCAAATATTCCATTGACCATATCTGAATCTGGAAACTTACAAGCTATCTTGCTTGGAAAATCAATATCTACATTTGGTATTTTCCTCCCAGCCTTTAAGGCAAACATTCCATTATAAGCATTGAATTGTTCTGGATAGTTGTCCCATATCTGCCTATAGATTTTCAGAGCTTCCTCAGGTTGAGAATCAATTAAGGCCTTAGCCCGAGTATCTAGATTGCGTTTATCTTCCATTTAAAAGGATATTTTCAAGTTCCTGACTTAGCTCTTCATTGGACTTTCGCAAAACCGTAATAACGCTTATAAAGCCCCGATCATTAAAATATGCTTTGAATTCTACCTTTTCATTATCTCTATTATAAATAAAAACATCATCATATTCATGAGATTCAATTAAGAAGAGATTCCCCCCTTTAGTTTTACTTTGCTCGATCCATTTATAATATATTTCAAATCGAAAATCCTGAGGGATATTTTTAGATTTCGATTGGCTGTCGTCACCCGAAACTTCTCTAAGTTTTTCAAGCCCTTTCTCAAATTCACCATTTAAAATCTCTCCATTCCTTTCTGTTCGAATAGAAGTAACCTTAGATTTAGCATTACTATTGAAGGCAATCACCAGCTGTTTTTTATCATCATCGGGAATAGAGTAAAATGCCTTCGCTAAATATTGATTATTAAATGCTGTTTTTTCAAGTAAAATACCTGAGTGTCCCAAGTGAGATGAAAAGATTGAAATAGCGGATTTTACATTATGATTAATTTCATCCTCAATTTTCTCATCTAAACTCCGAGGGATCGTATAATTCGGAAACTCCAGTTCTTTTTGATTTTTATTAGACCATCCAACTTCATCTATGTCAACAAACCGACAATCCATAAGAGGATCTATTTCTACAGGATTTAACAGATAAATTTTGGAATGGGATATCGTAGCAGCAGAATATAACCAGCGAAAATAGGCTTCATTTGTATAGCCTCTATTTTCCCCTTGGGAACCGTTAATACATATATTTTCGAAACGGCTACCTACGGCCTTATGAACAGTAATACACCAGCCATATTTAGCTAGAATGGAATTTAAAAATGGATCTTCAGCATATATTTTACGTTGAACAAATTCTCGATATTCTCTTCGATAAGTCTTTTCAATTTTATTAGCCTTCCTTTTTTCCTTCTCCAATTTTGTTTTTACTTTCTCACCATTATCTAAAGCTTTCTTCCACTCAAAAATTTTCTTATGATGATCTAAAAACTTATTATCCTGTTGAAGCTTTCTATATTCTTCGGAATCTTCAAAAGGATGTTTTTTTAAATATTCCGCTATTTTCTGATTCACATAAACTCGGAATGCAATCTCTTCTTCCTTACTGAGTTTATCTTCCCCATTAAAATAATTGGAGGATAACCAAACAATGGCCTCAGGCCTATTATCTAAACTCAAACAACGAATTTTAAGCTTCTGAAATTTTAATTCTACAGGATGTTTAAACGATTTTGAATTGACTGTCTCGATATGATCTTCCAGGACTTCCTTCACCAAAAGATACATACCATTGGTTATCGAGGTTGGGATTCCGAGACCAGTCTCGTCTGGAGTTTTGATGTTATTATTCATCAACAACAAATCGCCTGGAGAAAGGTTTGCAGAATTCTTTAAATAATGCTGTTTTATAAAAAGATTAATTTTTTGTGCATCTTTATTGGAAAATACCAGCATCGAATTATCCGGTTCTGAAGTTACAGGTTCCGAAAACCATGCTTTCAAAACCTCCAAAGTTTGAAGCCTATCCTTTTCGGTAAAATTCATTTGATCAAAAGGGTAAATTAAGTTGTTAAAACAACTTGCATCTATAGAATTCGCCAAATGCATTCTAAAATCAACAATAGGTCCTGAAATCTTTTCACTAGGAAGGTTCCGATAAACATCTATAAAACCACTGTATAATTCTTTAAGTGTTTCTTGGGCTAGAGCTGATTCATTTTCATTCCCGTAGGAAAGTGAGAATGGATCACCGATACATATTAACTTTCTATTGGTTTCATCAAGTCTCATAAAGCTTAAGAAATCTTCCAATAATCTTCCTGAACCGAATCTTAATAAGGGACTTTGGTTTAAGCTCCTAGTAACTAAATGCCCTTCATGAAGAATTATCATACCTTTATCATCAAGAATGTCATCAGACTTCAACCCAATTATCTCACGTTCATCTAGCCCTTCTTCATTTTCCTCTTCCTGATCATCCTCCTTTGATTTTTTTTGTTTCCCTCCGTAAATGCTTGTGTATATACTATGCGATTGGATTCCGGAGCGTTGCTTAATTTTTCTTTTAATCCTGGATGAATGTGACCATACTTCGGTTTGGGGAATACCGTGATTGCTAGCTTCTCTTAAAATATAATTGACCCATTCGTCACGTTTCTTATATTCCATGGATTCTAGTACAAGAATCCCACTTTCATCCTTTTCCAAGAATTCGGTAATTTCACTCTCAATGTCAAGGTCAATTTGTTTTACTTCAGGTTCTTTGGGCTTTTCTTCTGGTATTTCAATTACTTCCTCCCATTTCGAAGCCGGAAAAATCCCTTTTAATGCTTTAGCCGAATCTTCGGCAAACGTGTTGACGCTATTATAATCATAAAGAAAATTAGCTAAGCCCTCTTCATCAACAATTTGATAATAAGGAACACTTCTAGGCGCTCTTCGATTTAATTCTATTGGGCCTGAAAACAGATTTATAGCACAGACCCGGGACGGATTTAAATTTGCTTTAAGTACAGTACTAGTATTAATAACCTCATACATTACCTGCCTATAGGATTTTAACTGCATAAAGGGATTAATGAAGCTGTTACCACCCTTTATTTCTATTCTTTGCTTATCCTTTTCAGTTTCAGAATACCATTTAGTAATTGCAAAATCATCATCCTTTTTTGGAATTTGAATTTTGCCATCGTAATCTTTTAAATCAATTATAATTAAACCATGATTATAGAGTAAAATAGCATCAGCCCTAAACCGACTAAAATCATCTGAATCTGGATTTCCGATTAACAAACCATCCCAACCTTTATGGTCAAAAAGCTGTATTAAGTTCTTCGCAATTCTTCGAAACTGATAATTTTCATGTGAATGTTCTGCTCTGTTGTGTCGGACTTCTAATGCCATTTTAATTTTACTGTTTCATCTCCACCTCAATCAATCCTTCTTCATTAATTATTTCTGTAGCTTTCTTATTAACTATGATATTCGTGTTTTGCTTTTTCTACTAAGTCTTTCAGCATCTCTATATTCGATGCTAAATCCTTATCACTTAGTCTTACCCTATATTGTTTCCACTGCTTATCATAGGATAAAATATCAAGATCTGAACTTTCTAAAAGTTCATCTATTTCCTCGACCCGCTCGTGTTTAATATTCATGATAACCATGGTCTTCCTGGGAACAAAAGTGACAAAGTTATTAGCCATATTATTACGCTCAATCCCAATATAATGCTTATTGTATTTAAGCTTATATTCATCGGTTATATCTCCCAATTCCGCCAGAATTTTTTGAGTTAATTTTACCGAAGATTTTGAAGCTTTTTTCTCCCAGTAATTTTTATCGGTTGGTTCTGAAATTGTGTCTTCATCTAACAAATCAAAAGTTACCTCATCCAGTACTTTGGTGAAAAATAACGAGATATTGTCCTGAAATTTTACTGCTTTTACCTGAATAGCAATTAAAGGTATAAAACCATTAAATAGAGAAATTACATTTAGAAATCTACTTGTTATATCTTCAGCGATAATCACAGCACAGTGGTTATATTGTGGGTTCTTTTTACGCTCTAAATCCCAGTATTCAATAGTCCTGATTACATGAGTTTCATCAGTCTTGCCCAGCTGAATCTCCACTTCATATCGCTTCTTATCTTCAGGATCATATAAGATAGTGTCTAATCTACCACCACCAACCATGATTTTTTCTGTATCACGAAATTCAAGGTCTCCAAGCCCTAACATAGAAGGGTCTTCTTCGATCCTGGCTTGCAGCCATTTTTCATTGAATTCCTGGCTGTTCTTCAGACTAATAATCTCTGGTTTAATATAATTCATGCTCTTCTTTAAATTATCGCTTCTGTTTCTATCCAATCAAACTTCTTTACCTTCTCCTTGGCCTTCTTATCGTTTAAGCCTTTTACTTCCTGAATGGCTTTCCCAAACTTGTTATAATTTACAAGCACCCCGTCATCCAGGTTTATAGAGATACGCTCTGTGGCTAATGGATACAAAATCTCTCGTTCATATTCCTGTAATTCTAACAGAACACTTCTTAACCTGTCTTTTTCTTTGGCTGCTTTAGTTTGCTCAACGGAGCTACCGGTCTCAATTACGTGATCCAGGTGTTCAATTCGGGCTTTTAATTTTTCCCGGTATTCCAGCAAGTATGCATTAAGGATATTATTGAGGGTATCCGGTGTATAACGGTGCATATAAATTAGCACATTGAAAGACCCTTTTGGAGAAGAGAACATCCAGTAAATAGGTCGTTTTTTATAGCGTTTAATATGATCTTTATAAAAATCTCTTACGAAGTATTTACGTATATCTTTACCAATACACTCTTCCACAAAGGCCAGGTTCTTATCAAAGTTTTCTTTCCCAAATGAAGCTTTTAAAAACTCATAAAAACGCCCTACAATATCATCTTCAAACCACTCATCATCCAGAACAGGAATAATATTATCATCATCGGGCAGGAATTGAACCTCCGCTTCTCCTTTGCCAACTTTTTCTAAATATTCCTCCAGGGTTTCTCCCTGGTTGGCTAAAATTAAACCTTCTTTATCCAATGAATACCGGCCAAACATGCATCCGACAGCATAACTTATAAACTGGGAAAAAACTTCCTTTTGATCGAACAATAATTCTCCATTTATAAAGTCTGCCTCATCTTTTAAAATCGTAATGTCTCCAATTGGCACATCTGATGTTACTTCTTCTTGAAGACCATAAAGGTCAATAAACTGCCGATTTAATTCTTCTTCATTTTGGTGCTGTTCAAAAAAATTATTTTTCCAGAATTGTTTAAAGAGATCATAAGATTCTTCTATGTCTTGCACGTTTGCAAGAACTAGTTCATTTTTCTTAAAATCCCATGAAGTTTCTTTGAGGTCCCAATCCAATTTACTTATCTGAACGTTATCCTTAGCAATTTTTGAAATATGAGGAAATATTTTTCTATCGTAGGAAATAGGTATTTTTGCTATTTCTCCAGGGGAAAAATTAAGGGTGTTACTGATACAGCCCAATAATTTACCCGATACCTTTGTATTTAAGTAACCTAAAAGGTAAAATATATCATTTTCATTAATCACAGGACATTGACAAGCCGCATCATCATATAATCCCCCTATTTCACCTATACGTAAAGAAAAAGCACCTGAAACCTTAGACCAATTTAATTGATTTAAAAAATAGAATTGAGGACTTCTTTCTCCGTAATCAGAACTTTTTAGTTCCCTTCCATCATATTGAAAATTAACTACGTTTTCACGATTTCCGTACCATTTCCTGTATCCTCCTCCTTTAAAATAAGGATACCATTTTCCTGAAGACTCACGAGATTCTGCATGAGATCCTATTCCTCTTATAAAATTATTCTCTTCTACCTCCCAAGAAAAACGAATAAATCGATTACCATTGCCCGTCATCATTCCCTTTGAAGGGTGTGCAAAATCTTTGAGTTTTTTATTTTCCTTAAAAATGTTTACCAAAGAGTCGCTTATCCAAAACGATATTGGGTGACCATTAATAACTTTAAAATCCTTTTTGTTATGCTTGTATCGGTTAGTATGATCCAATTTCTCTAAACACTTCAAAAGTATTTCTCTCTTCTCATTAGTAGTTTTACCATTCAATAAATCGAAATAAACTCCTTCTAACTGATTTTTTTCATTTGTTAAAACAAAAGAAGCATTTTGCACAACTTCCCCACCAATTTCAGGAAAAGTTCGAGGTCCCAAATGAAGTAATGTATCAAAGGAAAAATCATCTATTAAGTTTCTTCTGAGTTTTTCATAGCTACTTAAAAACATCCAGGAATGTTGATTTATCATTCCTAAAAAACCATTTGGTTTCAAGGCAGCTAAACCAGCTTCCATAAAGCAAGCCATTAGATCTGCTTTACTCGCTGGGTATGTATTTCTAACAAAAGAAGAAAGCATTGGATTCATTGCTCCACTACCCATATAAGGAGGGTTATCAACCACGCAATGATATTTCCTGGCTAGATTGATCAACTGGGTAACTCCACTTTTCAATCTAACCAATAGATCCTGTAGAAAAAGATCTGGATTTTTCCTCAATTGCTTCTCAATCTCCTCTAGGCCATTTTTAAGAAACTTAAGGGAACTTTCAGGCTGGATAAGAGATCCAAAGTTTGTGGCGTTTTCTATCAATTGAAGGTCGCGCTGGAACTCTTTGGATTTATTCGTGTAAACCTTCGGAAGCACCTTAAGCAATTCCTCCGTGGTAAAACTTACATCTTCAAATTGAAGAATATTTGGTTTTAGGTCTTTTCTAAATACCCTTCTATGATAAGATCTTGCTTTCATCATTAAAGCAAAACCTGCAAGTTGGGCAGCACGTTCATCTATCTCAAAGCCAAACAGGTTTTTCTCTATAATAAATTGGGGAATTTCACTTGGATTATATCCTTCTTCTTCATAAATTTTAGACAGCAATTCAAAACCATAAACCAGAATATGACCACTCCCACATGCTTGGTCTAAAAGCGTAATTTCTTCAACAGAATCTATCTTCAGGTAATCTTTAGCTTCAACCGATGGAGATTCAATAAAATACTCCATATGCTCCCTTAGCCTGGAATTTGGATTGTTTTGCAACCACAGCTTGCCAACGGTATTCTGCACCATATATTTAACGATCCATCTTGGAGTAAATAACTGAGTCGCCGCTGGAATATCTTCTTTCTTAACCTTAGACTTGGAAGCAAATACCTCATCCTTCTTTTCCGAAATATAAAACTGATATAACCAGCCAATAACCTCAACCTCCTGACAATCTTCCTGGAGCATTCCTTCCATAAATTCATTTGTCATGGAAAATTCACTGGTGAGATCATCAGGTAAAAGAAGCTCTGTATAATCATCAATCTTTTCAAATAAAAATGGAAAGATGGAATGTAACTGGTTGCAAGCACCAATCAATAATTCCTTATACACCTCATTTTGAGCATTGGAGCTGGGTATTTTCCCATCAAGAAGGTCATAAATTCGCTCTTTGTTTACAGGAAGCTCATCGGGAATTTGTCCCTGCCTGGCATCTTCCAGAATTTCAGGTAGTGTATATCCATCCTTTGGAGTTACTATTTTCACCCCTGTAGGCTGGTATTCGTTTACATCCATAAACCTCAGCGCCATTAACCTGTTAAACCAGGTATAGGCCACCTTATCTATCACCTGTTCTTTAGAAGAATCTTTAATAGCATCTTTCAGGCTGCTTAAGGCCACAGCTTTTTCCCTTAATTCAGCAGAATCGGTAGTCAATACCAATTCCATTCTGGAACCTACTTGTTGTAATAACTTTCTTCTGGCTTCCTGAGCAAATCTTTTGAGTCGGTTGGTATTCATTAAAGCGAAATTCTTTTATTGTCTTTAATATGCTCTTTTAAGCATTTACGAAGGGTTTCCACATAATCATCAACATCTTCTTCGGTTTTAAGCTCCGATTTTTCAAATTGTACTCTAATGTTAGATCGCTTAATATATTGCGCTGGTGGCTCCCCTGCACCTCCGCTATCTGAATCATCATCAGCAACAAGTTTCAACATTTGGTTAAGCTGTTGCTCAAAATGATAATTTTCCGCCCGATCTTTAATTTGCCTTATCTGAGAAATATATCTTTCCCTATTGATATTTTCCTTAGCATTTTTGAAAGGCGCTAATACCTGATTTTTTTCTTCATCATTGAGCTGAGAGAATTCGTCTTTCGATTTAAAATCAGAAATCAACCGATCAATTTTACTGTTAGCCTTTGTTCTTTCAGTATTAAAAGTTTCCTTAAGCTTTTCCAGCAACCGATCCTTAACTTCTTTACCTTCCTTGATTACATTTCCCTGATAAGGTTTAGAATTATTATCTATCAGATTATTTAAATAGTCCAATTCTTCACCCTCTACATATAGAAAATTGGAAGTATCTCCTTTTACCAGTTGTCTTATATCATCATAGATCTTTTTTTGATCTCCATTCATAAACCTTTTTATAGGCACTAAAAGATCTTCTTTAGTATCTAAAAGCTCATCTTCAATTTGGTTTAAATCATTCAAAAAATAATTATAATCCTTACGAACCCAAACTTTCAATTTCTCTGAAAAGGAATTTAGACTGGCTAAAAAAGGATACTGTCTTTCCTGCACCTGAAGCTGGCTAACTTCCGTTAACATTGCCTGTAGCTTCTCCTTAAAAGCCTTGGCAACTTCCTTGGCTTCATTAACTGAACAAGTTTCATCAAAAGCATCGTGATAGGCTTGCTTTAAAGCTTTTACCTGTTTTGGGTCTACCTCTTCCAGGGGCTCTAATAAGGTATTACTATGGTAAGAACTATTGATTAGAGCATTAACTACGTCCTGATCCTCCAGAATATTAGAATCCTGCTTTAATTCAATTTTTCCTCTGCGATAAAGTTTTGCAACTACCGTCCAGATGGCATTAGGATACCAGCCATAAGGTTTCTTGGTGAATTCATCCTTCAAATCTGATAGTGCCGTACGTTCTGAACGTTTTTTCCTCCTGTTTATCAGACTAAAAATTTGATTTTCGGCTTCAGACATTGTAGAATCATCTGCACCAAAAAGGTCATCTTGCGGGTTCTTTACCACGCTTCTGATGGTCTCCTCACTAAACTGAATATTCCCAAGCATTTTCAGGTTAGAGTACACATTCTTCACCAAATCCTGAAAAGCTTTTACTACTCTAGTTTTCCCATCAGATGTCACACTCATTTCGTGCTTATTCCCATTCAGGTACACTGTAGATTCTGACAAAAGTTTATCGGCAAGTTCTTTCAAATTAGATTTCCTGCGAACATTTAACTGACTTTTCTCAGCCAGAATCCTGCTCACTTCTGGTCGATTAGAAGTGGATCGATTTTGCTTCACATACTTATCGGTCTTCAGATACATTTTCAAGTCCTTGATAAAATTAGAATCTGAAGCCAAAACCATTTTCATCCCGGTACTTCCCATAGTTTGGGATTGCAGATAGGTCGTGTTTGTATATTCCGGATAGTTTTCTGTGATTAATTCTATTTCCAGTTCCTTTTCACGCCCTAGAATTGAACCATCTATTTTACTGGTAAAGTCATAATCCTGTTTGTTCTCCAGGTATTTTATCCTGTTATCCCTGATGATCTCATCAAATAAGATTTCTCTAAGCAGCTGAGTTACCTGCGAATCATCTACCTCTGTATTCTTTATCTCCTGTTCAACATCCTTTTCATCATCGGTTAGAAACTCATAAACATCTCCGTTTCTTTGGATATAACTTTGATTTTCGAGTTGATTTAAAGCTATTTCTATATCCTTCTCATGCTCTTTTAGATCAACATCCATATTGTCCAGCATTAGCACCGATAAATTTCTCTTGGTAGTTTTGAAGTTATTGAAGTACTTCACCAGGAAGAGTGCTTTTAAAACCTTAATCGCAAATGGATTTTCGAGGTTTTTTTCCGCAAGATTAATAGAGCTTTGCATTTCACCTCTTAGCTCATTCTTGATCCCGCTGTACATTTTGTCAAAGCTCACCAGGGTACGATCATCTCCATTTTCGATTTGTTGGATCACTTGTTGAAAAACTCCTAGCATAGAGCGTTCTCCGACAGAAGAATGCCTACCCTGAAATGCATTGTGAGAAGACAGGGCACGTCTACATTGTTGAAACAAATCAAATTGATAGGGAATAAATGGATACTTATTAGCAAAATCTCCTTCTCCTTTAAATCCTTTAAACTGAACTCCAGATTCAGAGAATGATAGTAAAGTATCTAAATGAGCATTCTCTTTCTTATATAATGCGATAAGTTGATCTTTAGCATCATCCTTTTTCTTTAATAAACGCTTTTCAATTACCTCATCTACGTTGGCTGAAGTAAGTGGTACTTTAAGCTTGAACCTTGCTTGAATCCGAGAGAAGTCATTCTCCTGAGCTTTAGTCATATCTCCAATTACCTTTTCCATATCTTCCTGAGAGGTAACTAAAATCCACGACCTCCCTTTTGTCTTGGTAGCTAATGATTCCGCAATAGTCTGAAGGTTTAGCATCAATTTAGTGTTGTCACTGATATATTGACCTACCTCATCGACAAAAAAGTTTAATTTAAAACCAGAAGGCTTAGTATTAATGTATTCATTCACCCGATAACTAAAATCCTCGATAGACTGCTTTTGCTTATCTTCCATTTCATCCAGGATATCTTCATATTTTGAAGCGTCTTTACCAAAGATTTCACCTAACACTTCTTCAAGATCATCGGTTACCATTGGGTCAAAATAATCAGTACGAGCTTCTTCCCAGGATTTACCATGTAACTTCTCAAATCTGGATTTAAAATCGGTATATTTTTTTTGTTTATCCAACCACATTTCAAATTCAGCCACATGAGGCTGGAATCCGTAATAACCTAGATGATCAAAAAACACTTTATAGAAAACCGAAAGAATGGCATTTTCATCCGCCTTTGATGTAATTTGAGCTTGTTGGTCTATGTTGAACAGAATTGCTTCAGAAGGTATCCGAGTAGCGGATAATACATCACCTTTTAGCATTTCGTCGTTTTCGATCTTTTCAGCAAATAACTCTCCACATTTATAACCTTCCACTTCCTTATTTTCTAATACATAAGAAAGAATTTTAAGTAAATGGGACTTACCCGATCCAAAAAAACCAGAGATCCAGACCCCGTTTACACCATTGTAGTTATTATAAGCCTGGAAAAGCTCCCGGATTTTCTTGGAGATTTCATCGGTAATTACATATTCTGCAACTTCTGTTGAAATATTATCTCTGTCATCAGCTTTAATCACCGTTTCAATTGGTCTGTCTACAGGCTTAGCAAAGTATTCTTTTATTGTCATGGTTAGGCTTTGATTGTATTGATATTAAAAGCTCGATAGTAGTTGTCATCTTTTAGCAAACCGAAAAGGTTTAAGGAATGCCCATTATATTCTCCAGGAAAAAAAGCAACTGTAGGACAGTCCTTAGCCACATTCTGCAGATTATTAAGAACATTATGGGATCGAATAAAAGGGTAGCAAGCCCCTATTCCAGTCAGGAAATAAACCTTAGCCTCCGATTCTCTTATCATTTCACTAATCTTAGGCATTAGCACCTGGTGAATATTAAGTGAAGACTGTAAAGCTCTCAAAAATTTGTCCTTGGATTTGCGTTGTTCCACCCTAAACATCTTTTCAATACCTCCTTTATTCTCTAGAATTTCACAGGCAATATCGTAAAGATTCAATTCCAGAACCGTTACACCGGCATTATTTAATTTATTCTTCAATAATCTTATGGCTTCTTCTACTTCGTTTTGATCCTGGGCGTCATATGCTGAGATAAAGAAAGGAATTTCTCCGCCAAGACTCTGTTTTTTTAAAAAATTAGAGGAAGAGATCACCCGGTATAGATGATCAAAATTTTCGGTTAAGTTCGACATTATTGGTTAATATAATTTTCTATATCTAAATCGCTAATCAGGAATATTTTAAGCCATTCTGGATTATCCTTGCGAATAGCCTGAATTAATTCTGTTTGCAATATTTGGGGTTGTATTAATTTCTGTTTTGTATTATTAATTAAACCTGATTGTTCCAGAATTCTGAATGTCACCTGTTTGATTTTCTTCAAGCTACTTTCAGAAAGTTTATCTATCTCCTCATGCAACTCCTGTTTTCTTCTTAGGAAAGAAATATAATCTCCTTCGCTAATCTCATAATCAAAAACCAAATATTTTTCCCTTAATACCTCCACTGTAAAGTCTCTAATAAAAAGATATGTTTTACAAGCGGCATAAAACGCTATTTGCTTTTGAACTTCCAGACTTCCGTTAACTAATAATAAAAGCTGGGAATTATTCAGATAGCCCAAGCGTTTTATTACCTCTCGATAAATACGCTTTCCTGTAGCTGTTTTACCAGCTCCTAAAACATTTACATAGTCGGTTTCGGTCTCCTCCAAAATATCAGTAGCCACTAACACCATCTCATTTAATCTCAGAGAAGATGCTGTGTATGCAAAGTCATATTTTTCAGGATTCATTATTTCAAAAATCAAAAACTGGAATTTGCTTTTTGTTTATTAATTGACAATGAATATAGTAGGGTGAGGTCATTGCCTAAAATACAATTGTCTAATATTACGATTCCTTTAAGACTTTTGCAAGAGTTATTCCCTATTTAGAACTGGCTCCCTCCAATCCTTTATCTGAACACAGCTCCGATTCTTTCTTGGTTAGAATTGCATTATCGGCTGTTTCCGTGATTGATTACGAATTCATTTTACTTCTAACCCTATTTCTATATTATTTGTTTGGACTTATTTTCCAACAATAAGTCAATTTGAATAATTGAGGTTAAACATTAGTTTAAAAGATCATTATATATAGTGAACCTATAAAGATCAGCTACCTCCTTTAAATAAGGGCTAGTCTTAATATCGATTATATCGGGTAAAATACTTTGGTTAATTTCAGTTCTTGGATGTTCGTTATACTTTTCGAGCATCTCTAAGGTTTTTATCCAGGAAAAGAATCTTAGGGTAGGCCTAAGTTTAAAATCCATTGGAATCAATATTAAATGAAAGCAATTAATACCAATTAAAAATTCACTTATGAAAAAGGAGTTATTCTGTACTTATTCTGTACTATAGGAAATAAAAAAAGGCTTCACATTTCTGTGAAGCCTTGTCTTTGCTAGTAGCGGGAACTGGACTCGAACCAGTGACCTTCGGGTTATGAGTGTTTTACCACACAACACCAACAGTATATAAAAATACTGATTTTCAATATTTTAATTGAATTTTAATAGCATTTGTATTCAAATAATATCAATTAAATACACAAAATGTTGTACCTATGTTGTACCTGTTTTTATTATCTTTATAATCTAAAACATTTATTATGGCAACCGTTAAAGCAGTACTCCGAAAAAAAAAGAATCCTGAAGGCCAATATCCAATCGCTGTAAGGATTACAAAAGATAGAAAAAGCTCTTACTTAGGAACTGGACAATATATTGAAGAAAAATATTGGGATGAAAAAAATAGATGCGTTAGGAAATCTCATCCTAATGCGAATATCATTAATAACTTTTTACTTACTAAAATTACCGAAGCAAATAAAAAAGTCCTAGAAGCTGAAAATAATTCTGATTACCAGACCGTAACTACAATTAAGAAAAATATTAGACAGAATAAAAAAGTTGACTTTTTTGTAGTAGCGGAAATGCACCTGAAAAATCTAAGGGATAGAGAAAAACATCATCAATATGATACTGAACTTGGTCGCCTTAAAAAAATTAAGAGTTTTCTCAGAAAAAATGAGTTATCATTTAATGAACTTAATGTTCCCCTTCTCAGGAAATTTGAAACATATTTACTCCACAATAAAAAACGCTCGCCAAGAACAGTTGTAAATTATCTGATCTTAATAAGAACTATTTACAACCTCGCCATATCTGAATCTCTAGTTGACCGAGGCAGATATCCATTTGGTAAAGGGAAAATTCAGATTCGTATTCCCGAATCTCAAAAAATTGGACTGAACCGCAAAGAAATTATGAAGTTAGAGAGCAGTACAGATTTGACAGAGGCTCAGCAAAAAGCAGTTGATGTATGGCTCATTAGTTTTTATTTTGCAGGTATAAGAGTAGGTGATGTTTTAAAACTAAAATGGTCTGATTTTTATGATGGTAGATTAAGATACCGGATGAATAAAAACAGTAAACTCGTAACGCTAAAAACACCTGATAAGGCTATTTCAATTTTTAAAAAATATCGCCAAAAAAGTCCATTAAATAATGATTTAATTTTCGATTATTTAAAAGGCACGGATTTGAATGACACTCAAAAGGTTTCTATAAGAACACAAACTGTAACTCGAAATCTTAATAGACATTTGAAAAAAGTTGCCACCAAACTAGGCATTAACAAAAAAATGAGTATGCATATAGCTCGACATAGTTTTGGTAATATTTCCGGTGATAAAATTCCAATTCAGATGCTTCAGAAACTTTATCGTCATTCTTCGGTTACCACTACGATAAATTATCAAGCCAATTTTATTCACAAAGATGCAGATAATGCCCTAGATACTGTTCTTAATTTTTGAAAACAATAATTAAATTACGAGCATTTTTTATTTTTCTAAATCCTTAATCTTCAATTTTAGATGAAAAGAATGACTTTTCTATCGAGTTTTTAATATCATACTTTTTCCTTGTCGCATAACTTTTACCCGAAAAAATTCGATATAATAATTCTATGCTTATATACTATCCCCTCTAGAATTAATTGTAATACTAAATTTTCAAATAGTTAAACTAAATCAAAATTAAGTTTGATTTTTATAAATTTACATTTATCTGAATCAAAACACATTGCTATGAGCAGTAAAATTCTCCAAAACGAAACCATTCGGGATTTCTATCTCAGACACGATATCACACCCACTAACGAATTGGGCCATTTCAATATATCATTTATTGAAGATTTAGACAATTGTGTTATAGAACCCATACCTTTCATTCGAAGGAGTTATTATAAAGTAAGCCTTTTAAAAGGAAAGTACAAAGTACATTATTCAGATAAAACATATTCCATTAAAAAACAAGCCCTAGTATTTTCAAATCCTTCAATCCCATACAACTGGATACCGCTTGAAGGGAAACATAGTGGAGTTTATTGCCTATTTACACCCGAATTTTTTCATCAATTTGGTGCTATTGATGATTATGCAGTTTTTCAGGCTAATGGTAAACACATATTGGAATTAGAAGAGGATCAATTTCTGAAAGTGGAGAATTGTTTTAAAAAAATGGAAGAAACATTCAATTCCAATTATTTACACAAATTTGACCAATTGCGCAACCTAATTTTTGAAATAGTGCACTTGGGGACCAAACTTGCTCCACAAACCAACAATTATAAAACCAATGGTGAATCGTCAACACGTATTACCGAAGCATTTTTAGAATTGCTAGAGCACCAATTCCCAATTGAAGCAATGGATCAAAAATTAACCCTGTCCTCACCCTCAGATTTTGCCAGTAACTTATCCCTGCACGTTAATTATTTAAACAGAATATTAAAGAAAACAATGGGTAGTTCTACTTCGGAACTGATTCGGGATCGTATATTAAGAGAAGCCAAAATCTTGTTGAAGCACTCTTCTGCTACTATTTCCGAAATAGCTTACCTGCTAAATTTTAAAGAAGTTACTCATTTTTCGAATTTTTTTAAAAAATCAGAAGGAATAACTCCTTCTGATTTTAGGAAGGTTTGATTTTTGTAAATATCGGTTTGATCTTCATTAAGCTCCACTAGTGTTTTTGGCTTTAATTTGCCCTATAATTAATTTTCAAAAATATTATATTATGCACAAAAAATGGTTAATCACCGGAACTTCAAGTGGGATTGGACGGGTAATGACTGAAAAATTATTATCCCAGGGAGATTCTGTTTTTGCAACCTCGCGAAATACAGAAACATTGAATGATCTTAAGAAAAAATATCCTGAGCAACTTAAAGTGGCACATTTAGAGTTGACAGATAAAATTGAGATCCAATCTGTTGTAGATTCAGCCTTTAATGAATTCGGAAAAATAGATGTAGTAGTTAGTAATGCTGGCTATGGATTATTTGGAGCAGTAGAAGAATTAAGTGACGAGATGATTTCACATCAGATCGAAGTCAATCTTTTAGGTTCTATTCGATTTATTAAAGCAGTGATTCCGCATTTGAGAATTCAGAAAGGAGGTCATATTATACAAGTTTCGTCTGAAGGTGGACAATATGCTTATCCTGGTTTTAGTTTATATCACGCTTCTAAATGGGGAATAGAAGGTTTTGTAGAATCGATAGCTAAAGACCTGGAGCCCTTCAATATTTATTGCACCATTGCCCAACCAGGACCGACAGGAACTAGTTTCGGAACAAGTATAAAGACAGGAAGATCTATGAAAGCATATGAAAACACACCAGTACACGAGCTATTAAAATTGATTGAAGAAGACAGCTTTGGAGAGTTAGATGATGTAAATGATGTTTCGCAGGCTATTATCGATATTACAAATAAGCACCTCCCTCCACTTCGTCTTACGATAGGCAATGTCGCCAATACAAATGTAAAAGCAGCACTAACAAACCGTCTGAATTGGCTCAGCTCAAAATAAACCAACACTTAAGCTTAGAGGCAAAGGAAACATTGTCGGTTGCTACAATTAATTTAATAGGTTTAACTAAAAACAAGTACCTAAACAATAAGCAATGGACAATAGGAAAATTTCATTTAACCCTCCGCATTTAGAGTTTAAAAATTGGTAAAAAGGATGGAAAGTGAGTAAAAATTGCAAAACAAGATTGACTTATAACATTCCCTTATAGTGTAATATTCACCATTTGAGATTATAATTTTAGCAAAATAACCGATTTCAAAATGGCCTGTGAATCTAAGGAAATAATAAAATCAATTTTTTAGGCTTATTAAAGAATCACTATTTCAGAAAAATTGATTAAAGCATTTCATTTTTATAACTACTTCAAAAAAATGGAAGCTTTGTATTCTTAGGGATTCAGAAAAGTTTGATTCCACAATATCTAGTTAAAAAAATCAATTTCAATTTTTCATTTTCCATCGTTTCGCCAATAAACTAATTTTTTAATCTGATTTTATGAAGAAAATATTACTTGTTGTTTTATTGAGTCTGGAAGTCCTGTTTTTCGCTTGTAAACATAGTGATACTCCAAAGAATAATGTTCTAGGAACTTGGAAACCGGTTAAAATAGTAGTCGAAAAAAATAATATCAAGACCTTCCCCTATGGACCGAAACCAGCGGGCAGATTAACGTTTACCAAAGAGATGCAGTTTTTAGAATTTATAATTGACTCCAGAATTCCTCCATTTGAATCTGAAATTCGTGGAGAGGGTACTGATGAGGAAAATCGGAACCTTTTGAATGGGAGCTTAGCTCTCTTTGGAAGTTATACTGTAGATGAAGAGGGAAATTTCTCAGGTAATCAAGTTGAAGGTTCAAGCTTTCCTAATTGGGTGGGGAATGTTAGAACCACAGATGAATTAAATTTGGTAGTCAATGGCGATACTATGACTGAGCTGTTTTACCGTCCCAGTGGTGCTAAAGTTGAAATTATATGGAAACGACTTAAACTTAAATAATTAGACTACTTATTTCGAGTTCATTAGCATATACTTTTCGTAAAAATATAGACATCTATTTTTTTAAAAATTTCTTCAGTATTATAATAATTATTGTGGAAATAAACGTAGCTCCAAATAGTTAAAGATAAACATCAGTACTCATCTCCAATTGGGAATAGTATCTGTAACGAACAACGGAAATAAATCAACAGGCCAATTAATTGAAACCTTCATTAGTGACAAATGAAATACAACATATACTAGATGAATGTAGGTTGGCTCTTGAGGACGTTAATGACAAAAACCTAAATGAATTTTCAAATGTCGAAAAAGGCATTCAAATATCTCGAAAATATTTACAAAAATTAAGGATTGTTTTACGAGAAAAGAATTTTATCAATAAAGAAAATGAAATTCTGTTTTTCAAAAAGCAAAAACCATTTATCTATGGGCAACTTAAATTTTATGCCAAATTATATAAATATCTACTTCAGAAACCAAGGGGCACCGATAAGTCAAAGCGTAATTACTTAGATGCAGAAATAAAAAAACTACAAGAATATTATTACTACAATAGTGAGTTTATTAAATATTACAGACAGAATGCCACCTTTCTAGATGAGTTTTATTTTTTACGCGGTAATGATAACATAGGTTTACTTTCAGATACATCTCATTTTTATACCGATGCCGAATTCTCTACTAGCCACGATAATGCTGTTGCAAAGATTTTGGCATATGATTTATTGTTAAACCATTACACCAATGAATTAAATGACTTGAAAAAATCAACAAGAAAAATTTCAAACAATGAAAAATTATTAGAAAGTTTGAGTCTTACGTGGACTTCAAATAAAATTGATTTAATTGAACTTATTTACTCATTAATAGCATCTGGAACTGTAAAAGGAGACATTAAGGATTTAGCGACCGCTTTTGAAAAAATATTTGACATTAACTTGGGAAATTACTATCGAAGCTTTTTGGAAATCAGAGGACGTAAAGAAGATTACGCTAGATTTTTAGATTTATTGAAAACAAGCCTCCTGAAAAAAATTAAAGAAGCAGATAATTAAATTCAAAGAGATTATTTATAAAGCAAACACCCAAGTTGGTTTCAACTTGGGTGTTTGCTTTAAAGTAGATTTTAGCAAATTCTATATAATAAGAAAAGCCTTTTATTTATTAAACCAATTCAAAAACCACTAAATAACAGAATGTTAAATCTTTACACAACTTGGGTTCGACTTGTGAAGAAAACCCAATAAAACTCTCCAAATTCGTAGAACGAAAGTTAAATCAGGTAAAAGCTAACTATTTAAATTTATTAAAGCTTTTCCATAAATCGTTCTATTATGCCAACAAGTATTATTACCACCGACGATCTTCAAGAATTCAAAATGGAATTACTGGATGATATCAAAAACCTTCTAGCCAAACAATCTTCCGGAAAAATCAAAAAGTATCTTAAATCTTCTGAGGTGATGGACTTACTTCAAATAAGTCCTGGAACACTTCAAAATTTACGGATTAATGGTACCCTTCCCTACACAAAAGTAGGTGGTATTATTTATTATGATGCTGAAGAGATCCAAAACGTAATGGAAGAAAATCGTGTTCAGCACGATTTAAGTTCTTAAGAGATGAACTACATTAAGCTATTGAATTCGGCTTTTTCAGCGTTCTATTTCGATGACCGTTTAAATCCTACCCACATCAGCCTTTATATGGCACTGTTTCAAGAATGGAACAGTAGCCGTTTTGCTGATGAGTTTTTTGTGAACCGTAGAGATTTGATGCGCGCGGCCAAGATTGGTTCTAAATCTACTTATCATCGTTGCGTAACTGACCTTAACTCGTGGAATTACCTCACCTATTTTCCATCAAATAATCCTTATAAAGGAAGTAAAATTAAGATGTCCATTATCGGGACAAGTGATGAACCAGATCTGGGACACTACGATCCCAAATTAGAACAACTTGCGGAACAGTACCATCCCATACGTGAACCGGTAGTGAACCAGCACCGTCCCACCAGTGGACAAGCATTGGTATCTACTATAAACAATAACAAACAAGAAAACAATAATAAACAGCCAAAGGCCAGGCAGGCTGTTTTAGATTTTTTTATTGAAAAAAATTTTGATGCAAATGAAGGAGAAAAATTTTTCGATCATTACGAAAACAAAGATTGGAAAACGAGCGATGGAAAAGCCATACGTGACTGGAAAGCCTTAGCCGTGAACTGGATGGATAGAACCGAATTGTTTGACCAGGAAAACAGGCCAAACAAAAAGCAAGCGTATCATAAAGAGGATAACTTGCGTACCACTAAAACCAAAGACTATGGACAACCCCTCTAAAATAACCGAAGGTGGCGTGGAATATTCGCTAGGTGAATTTGACGGTAAAAACGTAACATACGATTTTCTGAAAATCTTGATTTACCTGGATGCAAAAGGTAAACTACTTTTCGGTAAAAGATTCAGGATTTATGAAGAGGATAAAAAGATACTTTTGAAATTATGCTCATATTTTATCAGAGACCGTGAGTCTTGCAGCAAATTTGATATCGATTTAGAAAAAGGAATCCTCCTTTCCGGTCCGGTAGGTTGTGGCAAAACCAGTTTAATGAAGTTGCTTCGACATTTAGTTCCTTTTCAACGCCCCTATGAAATGATCCCTTGCCGTAATGTAAGTTTCAGTTTTAATCATTTAGGTTTCAAAACTATTGAAGAATATGGCAATACTAAATTCTTCTGCTTTGACGATCTGGGCGTAGAACCCGCCGGTAGGTTTTACGGAAAAGATTTGAATGTTATGGGAGAAGTGCTTTTATCTCGTTATGATTTATACTTGCAAACCAAACATAAAGTCAAGACTCACGCTACCACCAACCTAAACGCTGATGAACTTGAAGAACGTTACGGAAATCGAGTGCGAAGCCGGATGCGAGAACTATTTAATTTAATTGCTTTTGATAAAAAAAGCAACGACAAAAGAGTATGATAGATTCGAAAAAAATATTGTATTCCAATGGTAAAAACGATGAATGCCATACCCCTGCGTATGGAGTACTTCCAATTTTAGAATATATCCCTAAAGGCAAAATCATTTGGTGTCCTTTTGATACTAAAGATAGTTGGTTTGTCAAACTTATTTCTCTTCAAAGTCCAGTGGTATATTCCCATATTTCAAATGGAGAAAATTTTTATACCTACGAACCTAAGAATTGGGATATCCTTATCTCTAATCCACCCTTTACCAACAAACGTTTAATTTTTGAACGCGCCCTTTACTTCAAAAAACCTTTTGCTCTTTTAATGACCAATACTTGGCTAAATGATGCTGCTCCAAAGCAATTATTTAAAGAGAGGGATTTACAATTATTAATGTTTGATAAGCGCATGAAGTTCGACAACCGTAATAAAATTACTTTTAGCAGTAGTTATTTTTGTTGGAATTTTTTACCGAAGCAGATTGTTATGAAAACATTGAATAAAAACGATCTAAAACCCTAATATGGATTATGGTAATTCATTGAGAACATTAGAAAATCCCAAGAATTTATAGGGATGGGGGCGATTTAAACTATCATCACCAACCTTAATGATGATGAGAAGATGAACGCTACTGAAACAGCGTAAGCAGCCAAATGCAGCAGCTGTTTAAGTTAGTCGCGTTTGATAAAGAAGTAAAGACAAAAGTGTAGTATAAAATCTTAGAAATTACTGGTTTCAGGATGAAAAAAATTCTTTACCATTTTTTGGTCGCTCTCTTTGCCAATAGAATTTAAGGTTTCTCAAACCGGAAACCATACTTGCAATACATATTTAAAACCAGAAACAATGGATGATTGGTATACAAAATCAAGCTGTGCAAATTCATTTCTTGAGTTTTTCCAAGGCTTTATTCGTTAACAACTGTCGAATCCTTAATTCTCGGAAATCTGGTTTCAATTTCATCTTGACCAAGGTGTATTCTTTGTCCGTAACTCTTTCCAACCCAATAGAAACAACAATTTAATTTTCTAGAGAAGTATAGAAAATATATTCCTTTTATATAGGATTTCTTTTAGAGAGCTCTCAAAAAAAGATTTGTCATATTAGTGTCTTCAAAATATTAGATAAGCTATTGGTAATGAATATCCCTACAGGCATCCCCATAGGAATTTTCATAAAGAATTATTTGTACGTTTATCTTTTCTTTTTTAATCTTAAAAAATATTCTAGAGATTTTTTTTATTAAACAATTCTAAGTTCCATCATTATTCCATTAAGTTCTTTATCCAGTTTTTTAAGCACAAAGCTCAGATGCTTAAAAAAACCTTTTTGAGGGATGTAGCAAGTGGCTTTGATAAGTTTTTTTTGGATAATTCTGTTTTATTTTTTCAATCAAATATTTTGCTATCCTTTGATATTTCCACTTCTCCAGCAATCTAATAGTATTTTATTATTATTTTATCTTCCCTAACATGAATAGCGGTATACCCCGATGTTAAGACATTTATACTAGCCAGGTAATAAATTTTTGACATCTGTCAAATTTGGAATAATTTCTTCGTGAACCAGATGCGAAAATATTTCACGCTCTATGGCTTTATCCAAATTTATAATAAATTAATTATCGCATCTTTCTATGTTAAACACCCCGGCTGCTTTAAAATTTGGTGTGCTTTTTCATTGAACCTTTCTAATATGGATTTTTCATTCATTCTCGTCTCAAATTCAGTAAGGGAAATAAAGAGGTTATGTGGATTGGTTGTCACTTTAGATAATCATATTATTCATATTTTTTATTTCGATATTATTTTGGTTTTTGTCTATAATTAAACATTTTAATTATATTTGTCCAATGAAAGACGATTTAGTTAAAGATCACATTATTAATTCTTCCGTGGCGGTATTTAAAAAATTGGGGTTTGATAAAGTCACAATGGATAATATTGCCAAAGCCGCAAATAAAGGTAGAAGCACACTCTACTATTACTTTAAAAACAAACATGAAGTTTTTGAGCAGGTGGCCGAAATGGAGTACTTTTCTATAATAGAACCTGCCAAAGCGAAAATTAAAAAATCTAACACTATTGAAGAAAACCTACGGTTATATAATGAGATTAAACTCAAAAGTCTCATAAATAAAACCAAAGAGTATACTTTTTTGCTAGAAGACATTAAGCAAAACTTCAACATTGCTCATTCCCTATTTATGAAGTTAAGACATATAGAGAATAGTATTTTCCAAGAAATACTCACGTGGGCAATCCATAAAAAAGAAATCGCCCCCATTAGTCAGGAAAATATGCAATTTTTAGCAATGACTATGGTAACCGCCTATAGCGGTTTAGAAAAAGAAATGCTCCTTTACGGTTCCATAGAAAATATGTCAGTAAGGCTCGATTGGCTTGTCAATATTCTTATTAAAGGTTTAAAATACGATCAATAACTAAAATCCTCACAAATTAAAATTATAACATATGCGCAAGTTTCATTTCATCCTTTTGTTTTGTTTGGCAACGTTAACGCTTCAAAGTTGTAAAAAAGAAGAAAAAGAAAGGGAAATTCAACCCATCGAGGTTAAAACCGTAATGGTAGGCAACACTTCTTTAGAAAGTAGTGGAGCCCTTTTTTCTGCCACTGGTAGAATTGCTGCCGATAAAAGCGTAAAACTAAGTTTTCAGGTATCCGGGACCATTGAACAATTTCCGGTAGGTATGGGCGATTTTGTACAAAAAGGAAGCCTAATTGCCAAAATAGATGGTACAGCCTATCAAAAACAGTATGAAGCAAGAAGAGCGCAAGCTGAAATGGCAAAAGACAATTACAATCGTGTAGAAGAAGTCTATAAAAAAGGAAGTATTGCTGAAGTAAAAATGGTAGAAGCACGCTCCAATTACAAACAGGCCGAAGCAGCCGCGCAAGCCAGCTACCAAAACGTGAAATTCACCCGTATTACCGCTCCTTTTACTGGTTATATTGGTGAAAAAATGATGGAAACCGGAGATCTGGCATCACCCGGCCAACCCATCGTCGATTTTTTTGATATCGATAAGCTTAAAGCCATCATTCCAATTCCAGACGATCAGGTAAACCAATATCAAACCGGAGATAAAGCCATTGTAAAAATAGAAGTCTTAGATACCGAATATGAAGGTGAAATTACCGAAATATCCGTACAATCAGACAGTAACACCCCTAGCTATACCGCAAAAATTACCATTAACAATAAAGACAAAAAAATAAAGCCCGGGATGGCCTGTACCGTTACACTTCCCGAAAAAGAAAATACTTCAGAAGAAGCCTCTAACACTTTCATTGTTCCTGTAGAAACCGTATCGGTAACCGAAAAGAATGAAAATTTTGTCTATGTAGTAAACGAAAACAAAGCAGAAAGACGCATTGTAAAAACCGGAAAACTATACAACAATGGCATCGCCATCACTGAAGGTTTACAAAAAGGAGATCAACTTATCACTTCAGGCTACCATAAGCTCACTCAAGACACTCCGGTTACAATTATAAACAAACAATAAGTCCTTATTTTATGAAAAAACAAGGTTCGATGATAGAATGGGCAATGAAAAACAAAGCTTTTCCACTGGCATTAGCTTCTGTTTTTGTGGTGATTGGCTTGTTAGGGCTTTTCAATATGCCCCGTAACGAATTTCCTGAATTTACGATTCGGCAAGGATTGGTAATGGGGTTTTATCCCGGTGCCAATTCACAAGAAGTAGAAGAACAACTTACCGCTAAAGTCGAAAAATTCCTGTTCAGCTATAATGAAGTAGACAAAGAAAAAACCTACTCTTATACCCGTGATGGCGAAATGTACATTTATGTGGAAGTAGCCAACCGTGTAGGCCACAATGAAACTGAACAATTTTGGAACAAGCTTAAAAACGACCTATTAATCTTTCAGCAACGTAGTGTCCCTCCCGGCGTTAAGGGAATTATAGTGAACAGTGATTTTGGAAGTACTGCCGCGATGATCCTGGCCGTAGAATCTAAAACCAGACCTTACAAAGACCTGCAAAAACACGTAGAAGAAATAGAAGATCAACTTCGGCAGGTGAAAGGGATGGCAAAAATTAGCCACTCCGGCGGACTTACCGAGCAAATTTCGGTTTACGTAGATCAAAATAAACTGGCACAATACGGAATTAGCCCAGGCACTTTAATGCAAAGCTTGCAATCGCAGGGAACCATACGGCCCAACGGCACTTTAGAGTCGCCCACTTTTGACCGTCCTATAAATATGGAGGTGTTTCTTAAAAATGTGACCGATATTTCCAACCACATTGTAAGCACCGATCGGGACGGACGTGTGATCCGTATAAAAGATATTGCCAAAGTAAAAAAAGAATACGAAGATCCAGACTCCTTTATTACCGCCAATGGAACCAAAGCGATGATCATTACGCTCGAAATGGCTTCCGGTAACAATATTGTACAATTTGGAGACCGAATTGATGAAAAACTCGACACCTTTAAAGAACAACTTCCGCAGGATATTCAGTTAAGAAAAATTGCCAACCAGCCCGAAGTAGTTCATCATTCCATAAGCCACTTCCTTAAAGAATTCGGCTTTGCCCTAGCCGGGGTAATTATTGTAACGCTACTGCTCCTACCCTTTCGTGTAGCTTCAGTTGCCGCAGCCACCATTCCTATTACCATTCTCGCCACCCTTGCGTTAATGTTTATGCTGGGAATGGAGCTAAATACCGTAACCTTAGCCGCCCTAATTATCGTATTGGGAATTGTGGTAGATGATCCCATTGTGGTCATAGATAACCACGTAGAGAAACTAGATGAAGGACAATCGGTTTGGAAAGCCGCCCTTAACAGTGCCAAAGAACTTTTCCCATCGGTATTTACAGCAACCCTTGCCATATCGGCCACCTTCCTGCCTTTAGTATTTTTTATGACAGGAACCGCGAAAGACTTTTTAAGTACCTTCCCCTATACTATAATGCTGGCATTATTCCTTTCACTCGCCATTTCTGTATTATTAGTGCCCTTCTTCAATACCATATTCATTAAAAAAGGATTGCACCATAACAAAAAGGAAGAAGACAAAGAGAAGAAAAAATCGATGCTAGAAAAGTTACAGCACTTCTTCAATAAGAGTGTTGAAAGCGCAATGAAGCATTATAGAATTACAGTAGGTATTGGTGTACTTTCCATAGTTGTGGGAGTATTCTTTTTCTCTAACCTATCGCAGGAATTGTTTCCGGTAATTGAAAGGAACCAATTTGCAGTAGAAGTTTATCTTTCTAAAAACAGCAGTCTCGAAGAAACCGAAAAAGTAGTAAAAGAGTTTGAGAAGATTTTAGAAAAAGACGAGCGTATTCACGACTATACCAGTTTTATAGGCGAAAGTTCACCGCGTTTCCATATGGTTTACGCGCCCAACCTTCCCGCTAAGAACTATGCCCAAATTTTGGTCACCACTACCTCAGACGATGCTACGGAAGAAGTGCTGAAAGAATATGATAAAAAATACGCTGAAATGTTTACCAACGCGTATTTAAGGATGAAACAGCTAAATATGATTGCCAAACCCGCACAGGTAGAAGTGCGCCTTTTTGGTGATAATATCGACACCTTAAAAAGCTACGGAGATAAAATCATTGACCTGGCAAGAGAAACCCCAGAAACCATTTGGTCCAGAACCAATTATGGGGAAATGCAGCAAACCGTTGCCATTGATGTTAATGAAGCCGAAGCATCACGCATAGGCCTTACCCGTGAAAATATCGCCAACACCATAGCGATGAATATGGAAGGATTAAATGCCACACAGATTTGGGACGGCGATTATGCCATTAACGTAAAAGTAAAGGCTGAAGATCATAAAGATCAATCAGTTTCCAGCCTAAGGGAATTATCCATTATCTCACCTAATACCGGTAAAACAGTACCACTACGTCAGGTAGCCAAGATAATCCCGGGTTGGGAACAAGAACAAATTGTAAGACGTAACGGAATGCGCTGCTTAACCGTACGTGTAGATATTGAAAAAGGAGCCGTAGCCAATGTGATATTAGGCAAGCTTCGTCCCAAAATCGAAGAAATGGAGCTTCCAGACAGTATCACTGTAGGCTATGGAGGTGAACACGAAATGAGTCAGGAAAACCTGGTACCTATGGGAATCTCATTATCCATAAGTGTCCTTATTATTTTCCTTATCCTGCTTTGGCATTTTAGGAAATTTAAACAAGCCCTATTAAGTTTCATCACAATGCCACTTAGTATATTTGGTGCAGCCCTAGGACTAATGTTAATGCAATATCCTTTTGGATTTACTTCCTTCTTAGGGATATTGGCACTTTGCGGGATCGTGGTAAGAAACGGTATTATTTTGATCGATTTTGCCAATGAATTAAGAGTTCATCACGACCATTCAGTTTACCGAGCTGCCGCACACGCCGCCAAACGAAGAATGCGTCCTATTTTCCTTACCTCCTCTGCCGCTGCCGTTGGAGTAACGCCAATGATTATTAGTAGATCAAGTTTATGGGGACCATTAGGAACCGTTATCGCCTTTGGTTTAATGATGTCTATGATACTTACCCTATATGTTTTACCCGTATTATACTGGTTGTTTTTTAGGAACGAAAAAGACGAAGAGGAAAAAGAAGAAACAAAAGAAAATAATGCAAACGCCTAGAAATAGTATGAAAAAGATGCTAATAAAGAACAGTACACCCCTTGTTATTTGGTGTATGCTAAGTTTTTTGTCCTGCGGAAGTTTACTTGCACAAGAAAAACTAAATTTAGAAGAAGTTAAGGAAGCCGCATTATCGTACAGCAACGATATCAAAAACGGAAAAATAAGAATAGAACAAGCTGAAGCCGCCAAACAAGAAGCTATTGCCAATTATTTTCCGCAAATTAGTGCAACCGGAATCGGCTTATATGGGTTTAAGGACTTTGTCCCGCCCATCCCAGAAATACTGCCCGATGGAATCGATAATTTTTATCAGGCCGGAGCCACAGCAACCGAAGTTGTTTACGCCGGAGGAAAAATAAGAAGCGCCAGTGCCCTGGCAAGTCTTCAGGCAGAAACCCGAACCATACAAGCCGAGCAGGCAACAGATTCGGTAATTCTAAATACCGAACAAAAATACTGGCAACTGGTACAAGTACAAGAACAACTTAAAGCCATACGCGCCAGCAAAATGTACCTGGACGAATTACTGAAGCAACAACAAGATTTGCTTTCAGCCGGACTTATCGCTAAAAATCAATTACTTCGGGTAAGGACCAACCGCAGTAGAGTACTTTTACAACAAAGCAAACTCGGCAATCAGCGTAAACTGGCATTACTTGATTTAGGGCTTTATGTAGGGAAAATTTACGATACAACCACCGTCGTTGCCGATACGTTAAAGCAAGTCACCCCACCCCGACTTAAATACCCTAACCCCGATCTCGATTTTCAAAACAACAATAATTACAAGCTGCTTGAAAAATCGATAAGCGCATCGCAATTGCAAACGAAAATCACAAAAGCCGACTTATTACCACAGGTTTCTGTTGGAGTAAATGCAGGTTATTTCGGAACGTTCAACGATGCGATTGACAGTCAGTTTATGCCGGTGGCCTTTGGGATGGTAAGCATTCCCATCTCCGATTGGTGGGGAGCCGGTCGCCATAAAGTGAAGCAAAAAGCGCTGCAGGAAAAAATTGTACAGAATAATTTCGACGATCGCAAAGACGAACTTAAAATAGGGATTATGAAGTCCTGGTACGACCTGATGGATGCTTATAAGCAAATTAATTATGCTAAGGACAATCTGGAGTATGCCAATGAGAACCTAAAGGTTCAACGGGATAATTACAACAGCGGACTGAACAACCTTACGGATCTATTAGACGCGCAGCAACAAGAAGAATCGGCAGAAACTGAATACGCTAATGCTTATGCGAATTATAAGATTGCAGAATCGAAGTATTTGTTTGTAACGAACAACCTATAAAATTCGCAAGAAATTAATGGGTCCCATTTTCATTTTAATAGAGTAATTATAAAAAAATGTTCATACTAAGTCTTGTCTACCGATACCCACTTTTGAGGTTGTTTTTAAGGCAGGTAGTTTTTTGGTTGATAGCTTATGGCGTACTTTCAGTTATCCTCTATTATACGGCCCACATGGTTAATATACCATTGAGCATTAGTTGGAATATTAAATTTCCTAACCTCTTTCTTTTTTTTATGGCCTTTGGGCTCTTAACAGGGACAGTACTTTCTTTAATGGAAGGACTATTGAAAATATTGCGATTTAAAAGTAGCTCCTTAGTCTTCGACAGTCTGGTCAGGACTATTTTTTATTTTGTTGCTCTATGGCTTATTTTGAATATTATAAAAAATTTATTGAATGATTATAGTTACTTATTTATAAGTGGATATATGGCCACACCTTCAAATACAAGGAATTTTGATATCATTATCCTCACCTACACTTTGTTTATGATTTTTATTGTGAGCTTTATAAATGAAATGGTAAGTAAAAACAGTCCAGGTTTTACCATGCCCTTGATCCTTGGCAAATACCGATTCCCCCGGGAAGAAAACAGACTTTTTATATTTTTGGATCTCAAAGGTTCTACCCATTTGGCGGAAGAACTGGGGCATCTCAAGTATAGTAGTTTTATACAGGAAAGCATCATGGAGGTCAATCAGGTAGCTAAAAAATTTAAAGCCCACATCTATCAATATATTGGTGATGAGATTGTAATTACCTGGAAATTAGAACATTTCAATACATTAAATTCCATTAAATTCTTGTTTGCCTTAAATCAAAGGTTAAAAAAAAAGGAAAAGCAGTTTAATTCCCATTATGGATCAATACCTGTTTTTCGTGCCGGCATCCACGAAGGGATCGTTACAGCTATTGAAATTGGTGATCTTAAAAGGGAAATTGCCTTTCACGGTGACACCATGAATGTATGCTCCAGAATACAGGGGCTCTGTAAAATTTTTAATAGAAAAATACTCATCTCCGAGCAGGTAAACCAAAACAAGGAAATTTCCCAAAATTTTAAGGTTACTCCGTTAGGGTCACAAATACTGGAAGGAAGGAAACATAGTGTAGAAGTCTTTGCTGTTGAGTAGTTAGAATAAGGGAACCGCCCTTTTATTAAAATTTCAAAAAATAAAAGAAAAAATTCATTCAGGCATAAACCCCACAATACCATTAAAATGTTTCCAATTATTGATTTTCAATCCTTCATAATATAACATGTTGCTAATAGTTTCATTAATAAAAAACAGATTGGCTACCTTCTATACAGTTTTGATCCAAATCATATAATGGTTATAGCTAAGGGATCTTTGTTCAAAAAGCACCCTATTTTCCATTTATAAGGATAATAACTGATAACCCAGATTCATCAGTTAATAAGCGTAAACGATGCCGATGACAAATAACATACGCTTTAAAAAGGCGATGCTAGATAAATTGCAATGGGATACTTACTTTTACTTCACCTATATACAAATGATTTTTTGGAAAATTTATATAGATTAAATTCCCTTTAGAACATTAACTCTAATAGTACGCTTACGTAAGGAAAACTGATCTACGGTTAAAAGGAAAAGCAGTCCTACTATAAATATAAGTCTAATTATTTCAAAAGTATTTTATAGGGAAGTTGAAATCGGATTATCCTTTCCTTTATTATAAAATATTAAAGTATACAAAAATAAATTCTGAGTTTTTAAGTAACTAATCTATATAAAAATGGCAACAGCTATATTTTACAGTATACCAGCCTAGAAAAAAATAAACATAGAGTAAATTGAAACGGATAAATTAGAGAATGATTACAGAGTGTAAAAAAACAAATCATTATTCAGTTTTTCTCTTAGATAAGTAAATAAGAGTATGTCTATTGCAAGTTAAGTAAATATATATCGTTTTCTAACTTTATTTGAGCTATAAAGTTTCAAAGGCGATATCAAATATCCCATATTTTTTAATGCAATTTATTCAGATGCACCGTTGTCTTTTCCGACGTGGCCAATATCAATAAGAATACGTTTTCTTGTTGCCGGTTCTTATCCAAAATCACACACATTTCTAGAAGCAAAATCACAAAACTGACGTTTTTGAGCATCTTTTTCCTTTCTACATTTCAAGTTATCAACAACCTACTTTCCAGATTTCATAAAATTTGATATGAAATAACACTATTAAAAATCAATTGATTATAAATGATATTTTATCAACAAATAATTGATTTACAAATATTTAAATAAGTAAATTATTACTTTTTTCATAACGAAAACGAATCACAAATTTAAACCGTTCCGTTATGAAAAAATCAATTTACCTGACAAGCTTTCTTTCGCTGCTATCCACTTCTCTTTTCGGACAAATTGGAGGTATTGAAGATTCTGTTGATGATGTATCCAATACCATTAGAACCATTTTCCCCATCATCCTAGGGGTCATTTTCTTGATCGGCTTTCTTTTTAACGCCGGCCATTTCTTCGGGGAAAATGCTGACCTCAAAAAAGGGATCACCCGTGTGCTCGTCTTTGTCCTTATTGCCGGTGCCGTAGTGGGCATTTTCACCTACCTCATTGGAATCGTAGTCTAAGTCGCTAAGCGACATTTGGCAGTTAATGAATCTGTTATGAAGAAGTTCGAGGTCTATAAAAACATCAGGAAAAGGGCAGTTATTTTTGGACTGCCCCTCTCCCTCTTTGCGGTGATGATAATATCCATCATAGCTTCTTTACTCATTATTATTTTCTCGTTCAGTTTTGGAATGATCATCGGCGTATTGGTTTTTAACGCAGCCTTGTATATCGCCCTGACCCAAATCACAAACAATCCCCAGGTCTTCCAGCTAGCGCGAACCTTCCCAAAAAGCATCAGTAACAAACGAAATTCCGGTCTCGATTATGAACACAATTAATCTTTCTACTTATCAGCCCATTGCGGATATCCAAGACAATATCCTATTTGCCAATAATGGCAATGTTGTGGTATGCTATAAAGGAAACCTACCAGAAATCTATTCCTTGTCTGAAAAGGATTTTGAGGATATGCACGGGGCTTGGTTTCAGGCATTAAAATCATTGCCTGTTGGTACAGTGGTTCACAAGCAAGATGTCTATCTCAAAAAACATTATACCGCTGAAGAGCTTCCCTATACCACATTTTTGGAAAAAGCTACTAGTGATCATTTTAAAGGCCGAAAATATATCAACCACAACTGTTATCTCTTCTTTACCCTAACCAAAAATAAAGCGCTGAACAACTCTAAATATGTCAACCCTTTCCGCAAGGTCTCAAAAACGATAATTCAGGAATTAGATGACAATGTTCAGCATTTTATAAGTGCCGTAAGTGATTCCGTTTCCTTTATCAACAACAGTCGGAAAATGAAATTTTTTCCGCTTAACGCAAAGGAAATTCAAGCGATAACCAAAGAATATTTCAATGGATTTAATGAAGGCTTTGATACCGATATCATTCTGGATAAGAAAAACGTCAACATCGGCGAAAATTATTTTAATGCCCTGGCTATCAACAGCGAACTGTGCTTTGGCGAAAGTGTACAGACTAGCAAAACCAATGATAAATTCACTTCAGACGATTTTGTATTTCATCAAGGGTTTATTGATGGCTTAGGGCTTACGCTAAACGAGAATCATATTGTCAATCAAATCTTATACCTGGACGACAAACATAAATGGCGCAAGCTACTTGATAAGAAAATCGAAGAGCTTAACAAAAGTTCCAATTTCGGCTCGCAAAACAAAGTGGTTCTTGGAAAAATCCAGCACATCCTGGATCAAATCAATGCCGATGACAATGCCCGGATTATACGCGGACACTTAAACATCATTTTCTGGGATCGGGAGGCCCGGAGCCTTGATAGAATTGCTTCCAAAATAAAAACGGAATTTAAGGAACTGGATATTATTCCCTACTATCCACGAGGCGAAGAGCGGAAGAATTATATCCTGAACAGCTACTGCGGTTTTTCTTCTAATTTCTCCAATAATGATTTGTATGTAACGGATTTAAAACACGCACTTTGCCTGTTGATCAATAACAGCAATTACAAATCAGACCCTACCGGAATTATATTCAATGACCGGGAACATAATATACCTGTGCTTAAAGATGTTTGGGACGAGCACAAAAAACGCATCAAAGCACGAAACTTTGCTATTTTTGCTCCAACCGGTGAGGGGAAATCTTTTTTGGCCAACAATATACTGCGTCAATATTTTGAAAGCGGAGTTCGCCTGGTTATTATCGATTTGGGTGGTTCCTATACCAAATTTGCCAAGCTTTATCCTGAGAAGTATACTGTACTCCGCTACGAAAGCGGAAAAAACTTGGGCATCAATCCCTTTTACATCAGCGATACCAATGACCTGAGCCCAGAACGCTTGGAGGATTTATCGGTATTTCTGTTTGAACTCTTTGCTTCTGATTTAAAAGTAACCAAGGCACAATCGGTTGCCGTAAAAAAGATTCTACGTCATTATTACCATAGTATTTCTGAAAATCACTCGCTGAATGGTTTTTACAATTTTATTGAGAACAATCAAAAAAACCTCTTAAAGCAACTTAAAATCCATCCCGACTATTTCAACGTTACCAGCTTTTTACACGTAATGTCTGAATACGTCGGCGATGGTCTATATAGTTTCCTTTTTGAAGTCAGTGAAGACCAGACCTATAAAATAGAAGATAAGCGTCTTATTGTATTTGAACTGGACGAAGTCAAGGACAATAAAGAAATCCTCTCCGTAATGCTCAAGCTGATTAAATCGGCCATTCAACGCACAATTTGGAAGAACCGTGCTGAAAAAGGGATTATTCTTTTTGATGAGTTTGCCAAGCAACTGAAGTTTGAAAACGTACTGGAAAGTGTGGAATTTTACTACCAAGCCATTCGGAAACAAAATGGTGCAATCGGCATCATTTTACAATCCATCAATCAACTTCCAAACAATTCCACTTCCGCAAGCATTTTGGAGAATACCCAGGTCATTTATAGTCTGAACAATGAAAAAGGCTATAACGATCTGGCGGAACGACTTAGCCTGTCTAGCCACGATCTCAATCAATTAAAGTCTATAAAGAACAACCTTTCCGGTCCAAGAAAGTATACCGAAATGTTTATCAAAATTGGAAAGGAAAGCAACATTTTCCGCTTGGAAGTTCCCAAAGAAGTATATGCCGCATACCTCACCGATGGACAAGAAAATGAGTCCATAATGTCCCTTTATAAAAAGAGCCAGGATATGGAAAAAGCTATCAAGGAATTCATCGCTAAAACATAATACTATGAAGACAAAAATTTTAATCGTTGCAATAGCTCTGATTTTTATAGTGCACAGCCGTGCTACGGCCCAGGGAATGCCCGTTTATGACAATACCAATTTTGTAAGTCTGGTAAAACAACTAGTAGAATCCGGGAAGCAGACTGCTCAACTTATCAAGTCCGTGAAATTCCTGAAAGATGCAAAAGATAGGATTGAAAAAGTTTCCAGTGTAGTACGGCAACTTAGAGCTGTACAAGAGATTGGGCAAAACAATCAACGTCTCATTAACGTAATGCAAAATGATTTGCAGGATATTTTAAACTCCCCGTATATCAAGCCGGAAGAAATTTCCCGCGTCACAGTATCGTTTGAAAACATTGTTCAAAATTCTTTGGAAACAATGGATTTTATTGATCAAATCTTATCCAGCGATTACCTAAAAATGAGCGATGCCGAACGTGCTACTATATTAAAGCAGAAAGAAATGGAATCGAAGGAAATGGTCTCCGCTATCAGGGTAAGAACCAAACGTTACCGGGACATTATTTCCTTTCGAAAAATGCAGGATAAGATCAATAACCGTCCACTAAGTGGGATTTAACAAAACTTAAATGAAATGATGGGAACTATAATAAGTTTAAGTTTTGGTCTTGAATATGTGGATACTGTTTTCCAGACCATTCAAGACAGCGATTTCTCTCAGTATACCATTGGCGGAATGAAAACCCTTGCGGTGCTTTTCTTCCTAATTAATATTCTAAAAAAATATAATGAGGGAGTGGCTAATAAAGACGGATATACTTGGGGATTAAGCCCGGGGGAACTCGCTAAAAATTTTGCGGTGGTTGTCCTCGTTATATTCTCCACACAGGTATTAGGATTTTTTGACAGTATTCTGGTTTCCATTGAAAGTCAATATCGGGACACCGCTCCTGCTTTGCTCCCCTTGCAGATGCAGGATATTCCTATCGAAGAAGAAGTCAACCTTATAGATGCTGCTAAAAATGCAATGACATTGCTTTATGAAGCTTTGGTCACCCCGCTTTATGGATTTAAGATACTTGCCTTTATTGGAGGGGTCATTTTGTGGATTCTTGATTTATTTATCTATCCATTGTTTTTAGCGGAACGTTTTTTCCTTCTCGGTATAATGCAGGCGTTTTTTCCGCTGGTAATTAGCCTGGCCGTATTTGAAAAATTCCGTTCCCTGGCCTATACTTTTTTCAAACTGTATGCTGCTGTGTATATGTTGGTGCCGGCCTTCTTCCTGGTCAATGTTTTTGTTAATGCACTCTTTACGGAGATCAATACCAACTTTTGGACAGATCTATTCGGTACCGATACGGGAAGCGGATTTTTTGCCCCGGTGGTACAGCTTGGCACCATAGGATTTATTGTTTTTCTGAAGTTCAAACTGTACCGACGCGCCACCTCTTTCACTTTACGATTATTTACCGCCTAAAACCGCTATGATGAAAACACCTTACAAGAATATTTACGCCGTCCTTAAAACAAATCGGTTCATTGTTTTGGCCGTTGTGATCTGCTGTTTACTCTCCAGCTGTTTTGCCATTTGGATGGTATTCAACATCAACAAAAAAGCCCTGAATAACGCTTTTGCCATTAACACCGATGGCAGTATTATCCCTTTAAAGTTTGTTACCCAAAAAGAGAATTTTAAAGTGGAGGCCTTGGCACATTTACAACTCTTCCATAATTATTTCTACAATATTGATGCAAGCAATTATGATAAGAACTTAGAAAAGGCACTGTGGCTGGGCAATAGCTCAGTCGATAATTTATATCGTCAAAAAAAGGCAGATGGTGTTTATAATCGACTGCTGCAATATTCCCTAGTTCAAAAAGTAATGAGCATCGATTCGCAGATCGAAGAAAAAAACGGGGTGTATACCTTCAGGACAGTAACCATATTTGAAATCAACCGCGGATCAATCATCGACACCTATCAATTGATCTCCACCGGAAACCTGATGACCGTAGACCGGAACTTCCCCAACAATCCACACGGATTGCTCATCACGAATTATTTCGAAAAATCCCTTAAAAAATTAAGTATTGAAAACCCATAATGGGCCTTTAAAAGACAATAAATATGAAGCTTGAAAAAAATAAAATAGTCTTTGCGTCAGTACTCGCCGTAATGGTACTTTTCCTGATCTCCTATTCTATGATGGTAATGGGCGATGATGAAAGTGAGGATACGAACCTCAAAGAAACGTCCGTTCCCGCACTAGAAGAAGACCAAAAGGAATATGATTCCAAACTGGATGCCATCAATGATCTAAAAGAAGTACGTGAAACCAATGCGCCCAGCATCTATGACGAAAAACTGATCGATTCCCTTGGTTTTTATGATGAAGACCTTCCGGAAAAGGAAAAAGAACGTATAGTGGACAGTATCTACGCCGCAGGTAGGATTAAATATTCCGAAAGGGATGATCCGCATATTGGCAATAGAGAAGCTGAAACCAGAGTTGAAAGGGTAATTGATTCTACGGAGATAAATGCAGAACAAAAAATTGCTGCTAAAGAAATGGGACTGGAACACCAATTATTCTTTGCTTCAGATCCAAAAGAAAGCGATAATTCGATTTCTAGTACTACCGATGACTTCATTTATGCCGTGGTGGATGGCGACCAAGTGGTCAAAGCCAATTCCCGTTTGCGGATGCGCCTGACCAAAGCCGCTACCATTAACAACAAACACATTCCAAAAAATACGCCTATTTACGGCTTTATCAATTTTCAGCCCAACCGGGTTTTGATAGAAATCGAAAACATCAAGAATCATCCAACCAAATTAAAAGCCTTTGACCTTCAGGATGGCAGTGAGGGGATTTATGTGGAAAACAACTTCCGCGCCCAGGTTTCCACCGAGGTCATCGGGGATATGGTGGATGACATCAATATTGCCGGGGTACCACAGGTCAGTGGTTTCAAAAAAATATTCCAGCGCAATAACCGAAACGTAAAGGTAACTGTGCTTAACAATTACAAGCTCATCCTGAAACCTAAATAATAGACTCTAAACAACATTTAAACCTATTCTTATGAAGCATTTAATTTTTATCTCACTATTGCTGTTTGTTTCAATTCTAACGACAGCACAACCATCTTTTCGCTTGGATACCATTTATGCAAACGATCAAAAAAATGTAGCATTGTTCTTCCCCGAACCGATCCGTCAGGGAATAACAGGATCTGAAAACTTTGTCTTTACCTATAATCGTGAGAAAGGACAATATTTTGGCTTGCTTCAGGCAGAGCCCGGAAAGGAAAGTAATCTGTTGGTCGTCAATAGGAATGGTTCGGTCTTCTCGTATATTATAAAATACAGGGAGCAGCTCACGAAGCTCAATTATTTTATCCCGATGTCAAGTAGCATCGGGAATGAAAGACCGATAGCGAATGATTCATTAGAAGTTGCCAATTCTAAATCCAGTATTGCAAACAAGCATAGGTATTATGATAGATTCTGCTCCTATCTTCTGGATAGAAAGCAGCGAATTGGTCGGCTTAAAAAGCGAAAGGAAGGAGTTGCTTTGAGTGTTGAAAATATTGTTTTTGATAAAGATGAGCTTTATTTTGTAATCCAAATAACGAACAATTCCAGCTTGGATTATGATTTGAATTTCCTGAACCTCTCCATTGAAACGAGACAGAAGGGCAAAAAGAAATCATTACAGAAATGTAAACGTCCGTCTAAGTGCATCTTTTATGAGAACCGTGTAGGTTATAATTTAGCAGTCTAAATATACTTAAAAATGACTCGATCTTCTACCTCAGAAATGTTTGAACTGGTCACCAGTTATTATGAATCAGGACAAAGCCAAACGGCTTTTGCCCGTGCCCATGGAATTAGCAAAGGAAAACTTTGTTATTGGATTAAGAAATTTCCCAGAAAGCCTGTATTGAAACCCGAAAAAAGCAATTTTGTTTCTTTATCGGCCACTCCTTCTACCGCTCCAACATCCTCCAGGAGTATGCACATCCGTTTAGGTAATGGTGTAGAAATTGAAATTCCCTTGTAATGTTTGCCTTGAGCAGTTGCCTGAATTATCGGTTATACCTTCCCGGTACCGATATGCGCAAAAGTTTTGACGGGCTATGTGGTTTGGTCCTTGGAGAACTGGGCCATAGCCCCCAGGATGGTTCGGTCTATATCTTTATCAATAAAGCGCGCAATAAGGTCAAGTTATTGCACTGGCAGTCCGGGGGCTTTGTGCTGTACTATAAACGCCTGGAGCGTGGCACTTTTGAGTTGCCCGGTTACGATCCATCCGTGGGAGGGCTCCAATTGGATTACACCCAACTGGTGATGCTCATCGACGGGGTAGCCATCACCAATATTAGCCGAAGAAAACGCTATAAAAAAGCCGGTTAAATATTGGTATATTTTTAACAAGGGCAGTATTTTAGCTGCCCGATGACGCATCAGGAGCTACAAAGAGAAAACGAGAGGCTTCGGGCCTCCAATGAAGCCTTCAAGGAGAAGATCTCCGCTATGGAGGTACAACTCGGGCAGCTCTATAAGCTGATCCAGGGCTTTAAATCGGAACGTTTTATTCCTGAAATTCTCGAGCAGCAACTATCGCTTTTTTCTGAAGATTCAGATAAAACAGGACAAATAGCCAGCCCCAAGGAAACCATCACCTATAGCCGGGAAAAACAAAAACACCCGGGCCGTGGAAGCTTGCCGGAACACCTTCCGGTGCGGGAAGTCATTCTTGAACCAGAGGAAGATGTAAGTACGCTCAAAAAGATTGGTCAGGAGGTCAGTGAAACCCTGGAATATACCCCGGCCAGCCTGGTGAAAAGACGGACCATCCGTCCTAAATATGCCAGGAAAGACGGACAAGGAGTGTTAATCGCACCACTTCCCACGCGCCCTATCGAAAAATCCATTGCCGAGGCCTGTTTACTGGCCTATATCCTGGTGAGCAAGTATATTGACCACTTGCCATTCTATCGCCAGATCCAGCGTTTTAAACGGGAGTTTGGCTGGGAACCGGCCTCCAGTACCTTGAGTGACTGGATGGGAAGTTGTTGCCAGCTGTTGAAACCCCTTTACAACACCTTGAAGCAAAAAATCCTTGAACGCGGGTACATCCAGGCGGACGAGTCGCCGATCAAGGTGCTCGATAGTGATAAAAAAGGCAGCACACATCAAGGGTATCAATGGGTCTATCACGACCCCTTGCAAAAATTGGTGCTCTTTAATTACCGCAAAGGACGCGGGCAACATGGCCCCAAGGAACTCCTTGCCGGTTATAAGGGGTACGTCCAATGTGATGGGTACAGCGTGTATGATAAAATCGGGTTAGCCCCGGATATTACTATGGCGGGCTGTCTGGTGCATGCCAGACGAAAATTTGTGGATGCCCGGGACCAGGATAAAGCAAGGGCCGAAAAAGCATTGGCCCTATTCAGTGAAATTTATAGGGAGGAACGGGCGATCAAAGAGGAAGCAGCTGGTGATGCGGATATCCGAAAAGAACTAAGATTACAAAAGGTGCTGCCGCTACTGCAACAGATCAAAACCTGGATCCAAAAAGAACAGTTTAAGGTCTTGCCTAAAAGCGCCATCGGAAAAGCCATGACCTACTTCTTAAATCAATATCCTAAGTTCGAAGTGATCTTTGAGGATGGTAGGATCGAATTGGATAACAACCTCATTGAGAATGCTATCCGTCCGTTAGCCCTTGGCCGAAAAAACTTCCTGTTCGCAGGCTCTCACAAGGCTGCACAAGATGCTGCTATGTTATATTCCTTCTTCGGGAGTTGTAAAATGCAGGGGGTGAATCCCCAGGAGTGGTTAGAAAATACCCTGAGAAGATTACCCGATCATAACATCCAAAAACTAGGGGAACTATTGCCCGGGTACCGTGCAGACAAACCATAAAAGATAAAACAATGACCAAAGACCAGGTTAAAGAAAGACAAAAACAACTTCTAGAGCTTACCGGGACCTTTTGCGCCCAGAAACTTGATGGGGAATATTTTGAACTCTGCGAAAAGCTCGTCAAAAAAATGGGCAGAAAAAGGGAAGTCCCATTTAAAAGAGGGAAAATGGAAATATGGGCTGCCGCAGTAATACATGCTATAGGTTCTATCAACTTCCTGTTCGATAAATCTTTTGAACCCTATATTCCTTCCAAAGAAATCCACGATTATTTTGGTACCAAGCCTGCAACAGTATCCAATAAAGCCAGAATCATAAAAGAAATGTTTGATATGTGGCATTTTAGCCCAGAATTCTCTACTTCCAGGATGGAAGAAGACAATCCTTTTAATAATATGGTTGTGGTTGATGATCTTATCGTTCCTGTTGACTCCCTTCCTGAAGATATGCAACAAATGGTACACCAAGCAAGGGCTGAAGGCAAAGACATTACTTTTACAACAAAATAATAAGATGATTAATCTAGCCCAGCAAATGGGCTAAAAACAGATATAAGGCGTAGTTGCTCGGACGGATACACAGAAATTGTATCAAGAACCTTTGTTCCGATATAATGTGCCTTCCAGAATTGCTAAAGGCGAAACGGTAAGATTGGTGTATGTTTTGCCCAAATTTTCGTTATCTAACGAACGAAGGGCAGTTTTGGAGCTGAACGAGAAGGGTGGCGAACGGAATATAGAATTGAAAGTATCGCATCGGGTTATTAATAATCCGAATTAGTTTTAACTTATATAGCGGATAGGTGGTAGCATAAATCATCAGTTGAACTTTGCCCTAAACTCCATTGGACTTTGGTTTGTCTTGCTTTTGAACAATCTACTGAAAGACTGTGAATGCTCAAAACCGAGTTCATAAGCAATTTCACTTACTGATAAATGAGTGGTGGAAAGTCTTTCTTTCGCTTTTTCAATAAGTCTGGCCTGTATATGCTGCTGTGCATTTTGTCCAGTTAAATTGCGGAGCATATCACTTAAATAACTGGGCGAAATATGCAGTTCATCTGCCAGATATTGAACTGTAGGAATGCCGTTCGTTAAAGCCTTTTCGTTTTTGAAATAATTATCAAGCAGGGCTTCCATCTTTTGTAACAAGTTAGCATTGACCGCTTTTCGGGTAAGGAATTGTCGTTTGTAAAAACGATTGCCGTAATTCAATAACGATTCAATTTGTGAAATGATTACATCTTGGCTGAAATCGTCCAACCGGCTTTGCAATTCTTCCTCTATATTTTTAAAAATAGAAATGATAATTTCTTTTTCTTTTGCAGATAGATGCAATGCTTCGTTGGCGGTGTAAGAAAAAAATCCGTATTGTTTTATTTTTACTGCCAGCGGATAGGTCAGTAAAAAATCAGGGTGAATAATTAGGGTATAACCCGAATGGTCGCCATTATTATCGCTATTAGCCGTGACCTGATTGGGCGAAACAAAAAACAATCCGCCTTCGTCAAAATCATAATATTGCTGGCCGTATTTTAATTTTCCTTTCAGGTTTTTCTTGAAAGAGATTTTATAAAAAGCAGAGATACGCGTATTGGGCAAAAGACTTGTATCTAATTGGTTTTGGTTGTTATTGACCAAACTTATCAAAGGATGCAAAGGTTTTGGCAACCCGAGCATCCTATGCACGTCTGACAATGAATTGTATTTGTAAGGTATGGCATCCTTTTTCATTGGATAAATTTATAAAAATCCGGTTGTTTATTTACCACGGAATTTCACCTGTTTCAGTATTATTGTCCAAACAGAAAAATTTACCAGTTGGTCCATCGTTGTCAAGAAGCGTAAACCTAAGAATATGTTCAGCACCTACTTCCACACTAGCTTTTCCCAGATGATGGTTGAAATCGGTGGCGGTAGATGGCGGACTAACGGCGTTTACTTTAAAGTTGGTATTGCGCAGTTCAAAGGCCAAAGCAATGGTATACATATTCAGTGCCGACTTTGAAGATTGATAAACGACCCCTTTCATTTTATAGTATTTATAGGTTGGATCGCTGTGCAAGTTTAGTGATCCCTGACTTGAACTTACATTTACGATACGAGGTTCGGACGATTGTTTTAATAAACCTATAAACGCTTGTGTGGTGCGGATTACGCCATACACATTTACCTCATATACTTCTTTAAATTTATCGATGCCCGTTTCAAGAGCGCTGTGCATTAACGGTGTGTCTCCATTAAATTCAATTCCGTTGATACCCGCATTGTTGATTAAAATATCCAGCACATCTGTTTTGCTACCAATTTCAATTCGAGCAGCATTTACAGATTCTTGATTTGTTACATCCAATTGTATGGCTTCAATATTTTCAAAGCCCTCTGCATTCAACATTTTTACGGCCTCCAATCCATTTTTCAAATTGCGGCTGCCCATAAAAACATAATGTCCATTTTGGGCTAATTGTCTCGTCATTTCAAAACCAATTCCTTTGTTGGCTCCTGTAATCAATACATTTTTCATTTCGTATTTGTTTTAAATTTGAAATACAAAAGTCGGTATGCCAATAATTATTACTGTAACTGTATCGCCGTATTTTGTAACAGAATCCGGGGTGAACTTCTCCATAGAAACAAGACATAAATGGAAAAAGAAATCATTACCGGGATTGTATCAATAACCACTGTTCCGACATAATGTGCCTTCCAGAATTGCTAAAAACGAAACCGTAAGATTAGTGTATGTTTTGCCTAAATTTTCATTATCGAATGATCGTAAGGCTGTTTTGGAGCTGAACGAGAGGGTAGCGAATGGAATATAGAATTGAAAGTATCGCATCGGGTTGTTAATAATCCGAATTAACCTTGTTATGAAAAAAATAGCAGTTTTTTCTTTAGTAGTATTATTTCTCTCTTGTGCCGAAAAACAAGATTTATCACCTTCGGAAACCGCCAAAATCGTAGCTGAAAGTTTTTATCACGGTGATAAGGCAACATTAAAGAAATATACAACAGCCTCTGGATATGCAAATCTTTCCAGTATACAAAAAATGTTTACTGAAGATAAAAATTCAGAATCCGACTTTAAGGTCGTGGATGAACAAAGAGAAGGTGAGGTAACCTGGGTTAAATATTCAACATCCTACGACCCGAAACCCGGTATTTTTAAATTAGTCAAGGAAGATGGCCAATGGAAGGTTACGCATAATGTTTCAAGGGATAGAGGGCTTTTTTAATTATTTTGCGATAGGTTGTACTTATCTATAGCGCTAAGGTCTATTCTATTTACTACATCTGTCAGGTAATCTAATTTCTTGAATATTTTCTTAATAGGCATTTGGTGTTCAGAACCAATTGTAAATTCGTCTGAAAAAAACTGAAGGAATTTCTCGTCAACTATCCCATTACGGTGGGCGTATAGATGTCTGATTTGCAATATTTTTTCAATTTCGTTTTGCTCATCTTTATCCAATACTTGTAAGTCTCTTATCTGTTTGGTATCTTTTATGAATCCTCGGACACTACCTTTTTGAAGTTTCCCTATTTTTTGTTTTGCCCAAAACTTCACAAAGTCTTGTAAGTCAGAACAATTGAGCACTTCTTCAATTGTAACAGTTTGTTGTGATTTCAAGGTTTCAGGATAGGCTAGAAAAATTTCATATAATAAGTCTGAAAGATAGGTCTCAAAGTTGTCTACCACAGAAGAAAACAAAATCCTGCTGAGAATTTTACCCTCTTGATTGGTTGTTGCATTTTCAGGACTTTCAGGATATAAAATATCCCCTAAGTCATCTACAATCTTTAAAATACTCTGATAATGCTCTATAAAACTAATTTTAGCATAGGTGGCATCATTCTTCAACTCTTCTAAATTAGAATTGATTTGCTTTATTCTTTCGTAACCACCTGTATTAAAATTTACGGTGATAGGGTCTGCAAGCTGTGTTCTATCTCCTTTACGGATGTATACTTTGCCCTCAACGGAAACAATTGAATCAGATTTATCTACTTTTATAGCATATAGCTTTTTTTCTTGAATGCTTACGTATTGGTATTCAATTTTCGGTTTAGGGGTTAATAAATCTAAAGCCTTATGAGTAATTGTATTGGCGTGAAAATCCTCGCTCAAACCATTAATCTTTGAATCATCCGTAACACCTAAAATGAGAAATCCACCGTTTGTATTAGAAAAAGAACATAATATTTGCGCTACATTTCTAGAGGGCGGCAAAACTGCCTTGTATTCTAAGGTTTGGCTCTCTGGTTGGCCAACCATTTTTTTTATATCTTCAATCCAATCCATATTCAAACTGGGATTTTATTAATACCCGTAGTTTTAAGAATTGTACCCAAAGTTAAATGTCTAGGGTTATCCTTACCATTGTCAATCCACAGCTCTGCATTAGTGTAATCTAAGGTATCTTTCTCTGAAGAATAAAAGAGTATTACTTGTCCATTATCTGAGGGTCTTATTACAATATGAATATCTATACCCATTTTCTTTACACCACCTAAAACTGTAGTTGCTAATTCGTCAATATCTGTACAATCATAATCTTTGTGGCTCTTCAAATACTCTATGATATTCTGCTTCGAGCGTTCGATCAAGTGTTGAGCATATAAAAACATATTAGCATTTGGTCTAGAAGTATGATTAAATAGAGCTGCCAAATCTTTATCCTTTAAAGCTTCTTCCAATTCATCCATTGAGGTTACGCCAAGGCCAGCTAAATCTTCTTGAGTGATTTCTGCCTTTTGATGACGTGTATTAGAACTTTCCAAAACTGTTTTTAATTGTTCAAGGGTATTTACATTATAATCTCTTAAAAGCATTGATAATTGCTCAGCTTGATTAAATGTTTTGAGTAAATTAGGGTCATCTTCCAAGGCCTTAGCTACTTTGGATAATTGCTCTAAATTCGTTTTACTTCGCATTACTTTATAAAGACTCTCTTTATCCGAGATAGTATTCATAAAAAGTTGAGCCTTTTTTCGATACAATTCTGGCATAATTTCTTTAGCCTCTTTGTGATTGATTTCAAACCATCCCGACAATAAACTAATAGCTGAAATAACATTTCCATCTGTAAGTAATGGATTTTTTAAACAATCAGAAATCTCATTTGCTATATCTTTCTTTTCTTTGACTTGATAACTGCCAAACCCGACTTTGGAATGTAAAAGAAGATTATCCCAATCACTACCTAAAAGGGTTAAAATTGAAATCAACTCATCATCCTTAATCTTATCAATAAATACATCTTTTTTTAGCCTAAAAATCCCTTTTTTGTTGGGTAGTATTTTTCTATTTTGAAAGTAAATGATATTAGTTTCTACCTCAAGTAAAAATTTACATACTTCATTATACCATATAAAAGTTTCTGTTTCATCCGTCTCAAGGGTTTTACTCAATTTTTGAATACTTTCTTGCTTCTCAAGATCTTTTGCTAGTTCTTCATAGTCAATTTTATGCCAATCCGACCAATATACTTCTACCCAATATTGTATATGACTTTCTTTGCACACAGCTTCATTATATAAATCATATGTATATTTCCATAATTTTTTCTGCACTTCTTTGGTGTAGCTTCTTGAAGGAAACCACACATCTTTAGGAAGCTTTTTTTCTTTAGAATTGCTTTCGAGTTCTATGATCGGTTTTTGCAACAAAAATGTTCTTAATGGATCTTGAATATTTTTTGAATACCAATATTCATCAAAATACTTTTCGTTGGTTTCTGGCATTTTAGAATTTGCCATATTAAAAAGATGGTTGAAATTTTGAGATGACACCTTATCCATTAATATTTTATAAAGCTCAAACGCTTCTTCTAGCAATGACTGGTTTTCCATTACTTCTGGATCTTCGTTTCCTTTAAGCCATATTCCATCTCTTTCTATTTGAGGATTAAAGTAAAAACTATTTACAATGACAGGAAAATGAAAAGACTCTGTGCCTATTAGTGGAAAGTCACAAAATAATTTAGGAACGTTCTTGTGGCTTTTTATGATAAAAGCATCATCCTGTTTTTCAACTTCTGCAGCTATAGTTACTTTCTCACTTGAAGTATTTAAAATATAGATTTGAGAAATTGTTCCATTGCAATCCTTTTCAATCGTAAAAACAGATTTATCATTATTTGATTCCGGATTACTAAACGACAAGGTTCCATTTTCAACATTATCGATAATCTCAACTTTATCAATATTTGGGATAAAGGTTAGAACAAAAGGAATAAGTTGCATAAACTCTTCCATTCCAGCTCGCGCAATCTTCTTTTGCTCATCGGTATTTAAGTGGTACTTGAATGACGTATTATAGTTATTCAATTCGTAATTATCTTGAATTTGAGTAGTTGAATTGTGAAACTCTTGCCAAGCATTTTCAATTTTAGGAACCAACTGAGATATTGAACTTCCTTCCCTATCGAGAGGAAACTGAAAGCGAAACAACTCAAAATCATTAGTTTCAACAATTCCAGATATGTCTATTACTTTAGATAATAAATGCGTAGTTAAGAAGCCTGTGCCAAAACGCCCTGTTCTTTTAGTTTCTTCACCTTCTTCAACTTCTTTGGATGAGATTTGATTGATAAGACCTCTGATGTCCTTTTCAGTAAAATGAATACCATTATGTCTAAAAATCACTTCGTTATCATCCAACTCAATTTGCACAGATATTTTCCTGTCTGGATAGTTAGCAATACTGTCCTTGGCATTTTGTAATAGTTCCCACGCCCATCGTCCTTGGTTATTTTCTACTGTTTTATCTAAATTATGTAATCGTTTTTTGATTTTATCGGCAATAGACCTGTTACCGTCTTCTTTTCTGCCTTCTTCAATTGATTGTATCATATTTTTTTCAGATCAAGCCTGATTGAGTTTAATTTTTGTATAAATATTTCATAACCTCTTTTTTAAAATTACGTGCGAGCACTCTCGATAGCCAATCGATTATTCCAGATATTGTTTTTTTATGCTCGGGGATTTTTGTTTCTTCGAGTTTAGTCTTCCACATTTCCAAAGAATCCATTATTTTACTAAAGACAACTAAACTACTAGCCTCTGCGGAAACTCCCGCTCTAATACTGGTGAAATGCAGTCCCCAAAAAATATAGATGTTATCATCCTTGGTACTTTTTGGAATCTCAAGAGCTTTATTCAATGATGACAAAACTGTATTTTCAAAAATGTTATCGTAAAAAACCTCAGCTGATTTTGTTGCTATTGAATTATCAATATTCCAGAGCGTCCCGATATATCCTCTCGCACCGACACCTAAAAATGAGTCCGCAACATCGGACCAAGACCAACAGGTGTTGTTGAAAATCACAGGGGAATGCATTGCTGCCAGATAATTAAACATTGCTTGATAAACGGAATCCACGCATTTTATGTGGCAAGACCCTGGAACATTAACCTCTCTTGAACTCTTTTGATTTTTTTTCTCGCCAAGTGCTTGGAACATTTCTGAAAAGACATAATTCGGAAAAGAGGTTCCCTTAAATTCCTTACTACCCCAAGTGAGACCATCGAATTTGCGAGGTAATATCTTTGTTGCAACAGGATGTGAATCTCGATTAGGATTCAATCCAAAACTAAAAACCTCATCGTACTCTACGATATGTTCATCACCAGTACTATCTATAAATTTTTCTGTAATTCTAGTTCCTTCTACTTCACCACCGTGACTACACAAATGTAAGAGACTAAACGGATAATGTTGGATATGGTTATCTAAATTAAAATAAGTGGCTTCATTATCTACAAGTGGTTTTACTAGTAGATTATTTTTCAACAGCTTGTCTATTACAAATTCCGTTTCTTCATTCTCAAATTCTTTAGGAGAAAAAACAACCGCCGAATAGGTTTCAGAGTAAGATTCAAAATGAATACTATTAAAAATGAAAAAATCTGGATTTATTCGCAAGTGTACGTGTGAAATAGGAACAATATTTTTTAAAATCAGCGAGTAAGGAACTCCATCAGTGAAAAAAGTAACAAATTCTCTACCTTCAAATTGAATATGCTCTATATAGGGAAAAATAGACGCACTAAGATTATTGTAGCCATTTGGCTCATCGTTCTTCCATTTTTCAATTAATTCTTTGATATCATAGCTACTCAAACCTTTAGTCGTTATTAATTCTACATCTGTATCGATGGAATGGGCATATAATATTCCAAATACACTTGATACCTTATTGTTACACTCTATAACGACTAATCCCGAAGAATCCTCGGCAGATTCGGATATGTCATTTGCGTTGTTATCAATAGATATGTATAGATTTTTTCTGAGCGCATAGTGTAAATATTCAAGAACCTTAGTCTCTTTACAATGTAACGCTCCCACCTTTGGCACAATACCGTTTAAAAGTGTATTTACATCATTTTCATTATCAATATAAATTGAATTGTAATTATTCCGGAATTTTAAATAGCTTAATTGTTTGTCAGTAAGACCAGCAATAATAAGGTATTCGCATCCACCTAAACGACCTAAAGCATTACCGACTTTGACATTAAACTTTCTTGCCCTTGACCTGCTAAGTTGATGCTCATCTCGCATCTCAGCTGGTTCATTTTCAAAGTCTTCTGATGAGACATAAGGGAATTCAAAAGTTGGGATATATCCATCCGATTGGTCAATATAGCTTAGAATTAGGGCCGCCAATATTGGCTCATCCCTATTAATGATACAGAAAAATTTTGAAGATATTTTTGGAGGATAAAATTTCATTAAATAAAATAAATATCGTCAATAAATTAACATTTTTAAAATCTTAAACAAACAAATTTTTAACCTCCTCATAAACTCTTTCAAAATTAGTTTCCAAATCAGCCTGAGAAAACTGCTTTGATTCTTCAGGTAATCCCCTTTTAATCTTGGCTAATTTAAACTGCACTTTTTTATCTGTTCCATCCGCATACGTAATAAACTCGCCCTGTTTCAACCGAAAGAAAACATCCGCCCTGATTTTTGGAATTTCCTTTTCCCCTGTGGTTATACGGGTATCAAAATCGAGGTTATGGCCACGGCTTATACTTTTAGTCGGGTCTTTAATGATTTCAAAAAAACGTTCATAATATTTTGCGGTGTCCGGGTCGTTGACCTTTCCAAAAAACTGATAGGAAAGATTGCTCAATATCGCCTTGCTTGCCTTATCTCCGTACATCATATCGTTCTGGATCTTATCCTGCATCACATAGACCGTAGAAATATTATAGCTCCGCAATGTTGCCGGAATACGGTGCATATTCAATAATCGGATAGTCGGTGCTTCTTCCATTAACAGGAATGAGGGTTTGGAATTCCGCACACTCATTTGTTTGGTAATGGTATGGACAATGGTAGCAATCACCGGAGAATACGAACTTTCAAATTTTGGATTATTTACGACTGAAATCACCGCAGGATTTTCTTCACTATTGATATTGAGCGGTACTTCATCAGCAGACAATACCATAAAAATCCGTTGGGTACTGATGCGTTTCAGTGCATTGGCCAGAGTACTTTTTACACCAGCGGTTTGGCGTTCCGAATCCTTACCACTAATAAACGCATCTGCCATAGCCCTTGAAGTCGTGTTGGTTTCCAAAAACTGAATCAGGCTATCGGTGTCCAGGTACTGATAAATAGCAATTAAATGCGGAAGTGTACAGAATTGAGGATAGGTCGTTTTCAGTTTCCAAATGAGTCCACCGATCAAGCCTTCCGCAGCATCATTGAAAAATTTAGTTGTTCCCCTGGTTCCCGATTCCCGTTGCTCTAATAAGTTCTCGATGAGTACCCGGGAAACCTCGTTGACACTTTCCTCGTTCTCCAAATATCGGGGCGCAATAGGATTGATCCGATGGATAATTTTATCAAAGGAAATCACCTTAAATGGGATATCGCCATTTTTAAAAAGTGGATAGGCTATTTCCGTCAATTCAAAATCTTTATAGTCGTGGATGATACCACAAAAACCTGCTTTTCGGAAATGCTTTAGGAATCCATACACCACACTTTCGGTTTTTCCGCTTCCTGCAGAACCGATGACGGATGTGCCACGTTTGATATTGTCAAGCTTAAAATTTCCTTTGGTAGTCTTAAAATCGACCTGGTACCTATAGTCACTATTTTTTGAATTTTCCTTTTTATGCAGAAAAACATACAATGCCGTGTTGATTAGCAAAAGCGGACAGACGAAATTTAACAAAACCAAATTATTGGAAGCTTGTAAAAAATAAGACAATGCAAACAACAACAGGTTGTTTACCCAAAATGCATAGTTGGAAATCTTATACCCACCATAAAACAACGCACTGGTCAGCCCAACGATGGAAAGAACGGTAAAGAGATGATCTACATACATACTATTAGAATTAAATTAAATACCTATGGAACTTGATTTGATGGCTACTTCCACGCCCCGGCGTAGGCGGTTAAAAGCTTTCATTGCCAATTGCGCCTGAGAAACCGGAATACTGGGCAGCATTGGAACCCCGCTTTCCCTCATCATTTTAAAGGCAATGGCCTTTTCATTGGTGGGCAGTTTCATCAATGATGCAAAATAGACTTTCGGATTCTTGATGAAATCCTTTCGAGCTTTGTAGGTCTCAACGAAGTTCCGTTGATAGCCAAAAGTTTTGTCAAAAGTCTTTTCCGCACGTTCAAAAAACTGGTCACGGTCAAAGCCCCGTTTTACTTTCTTTCCGTGCATCTCCACTTCCGATGCCTTATGTTTGCTCCCCGGGGAAAGACTAAACGTATTAGAAGCATCCTTTCGGCTTACGATGATATGAATATGGCTTTGGTTTCCTGCTTTTGGCATTCCCTGAACGATTCGCTTCCCATCCTGCTGATGGGGCGCTTCCCTTTCTAATTTGGAGATCTTTCGTTGCAGGGATTTAATTTCTCCTTCCCTATCCTTTGCTTTCAACTGTCGAATCTCATTTTTGAGCTGAAGGATTTGAGTGGCATAAGGCTGGTTTTCTTTAATCTGCCAATCTGTTCCTTTAAAGCGGCGTTGGTGTTCTATTTTTGCATAATACTTAATATCTTCAATACGAATAGGTCGCCCATTGATTTCACGGTTAAAGGATGCCACATAATCCTTCATCAGTTCACGGGTGTATCTTTTTAAATCTTCGCTACTGTTCTGTAACCGGTTCAATTCATATTTGGAAGGGCTAACCGTAATAGAATAGAATTTGGGTTCGGTTTTTTTGAGTTTAGCGGTGTTGTCATCAATTTCTTTTACAACTTTCTCTGCCGATATTTCATCATCATATTGATTGAAAAAATGTTCCATTTCAGAAGACTTTAGGCCTTCATTTTCTTTTTCCAGGTAGCAAACAAAATCGCCTGAACTTTGTGAATAATTGCCTCCCAGTTTTTGAGGTGTGATCGTGATGTACATAGCTCAAAAATTTAGTGTTCGTTATGATGGTTTTGCTTTTCCTGAAATCCTGCCTCACCGGCAGGCAGGCTTACTTTAGGTTGTTCTTCGGCATATTTCTTTTCCACCATCAAGGGTTTCTTTTTGGGTTCTTCTATTTCAAAGAGCGATTGAATCATTGCCACAGTGGGTTTAGTTTGTGTCTTTTCCACGTCCCGCATTATGGCGATAACGGCATTGATCCTTTTTAAAAGTTTCGCTTCTATGGTCCTCCCGGTAGGACCTAGTTTTTCTTTTGGGGAGATCTCATTGTAGAAGAAAAAGTCGAGCATTGTTTCCAATGCCTCGGTGTGTGATTTGAAGTGTGTTCTTGAAAATTCCTGAAAACGCTTTGCCGTTTCTTTTTTAAACCTAATACCGATAAATGAATCCATAATTCGCCGATTTGTCGCAAATCCTTCCCTAAAAATGGGCGCTTGCAGAGCATTTGTCGCAAATTGTAGGAAGTGAGGAATTTTATATTTTTCCAAATTACTAAATATCAGTATTTTGCAAATAAAAAGCAGTCCTAAACATCGCATCGCGTGTTACCCTCTTGCTACTCCTTTTCGTCCCGCAGCGCGGGACAAAAATTCCGTACAATTTGGCCTATTGCCTGTCTTGATAGACAGTCAAAAGCCCCTTGCCATTTTTCAGGAAAAAATTTCCGTTGTTAATTATTTGATTGCAGGTTTATCGGCGAAAGTCAAAAATGGATACGCCTGCGTAAATTTGAATGCTGAAAGTCAGCGAAATAAATATAAGGATTTTTTTAGTACCAGGTTGTAATAAACAAATATTTCCTATTCAACAGGGTGAGCAAATTCAGGAATTTTTTTATCTTTATTGAATAGGTTTCAATGACCTAAAAAGAAAGGGGAAATTCAGGTAACAGCGAATTTTCCCTTTTTGTTTTCAAGGAATTGGTTTATATAAAAAACTGCCGAATACATTTTAGAATAAAATACTTGGGAGCTTCTTGAATGATTAACCTATTCAGATATTAAAAATATAGGTATAGGAATATAAGTTTTTTAAGCCTTCCTCCTCGATTATTTTCTTAAAATCGGATTGGTGTTCCCTTGCATACCTTTGGATCGATTTCCCGTATTTTTGGGGTTACTTCTTCCCGGGAAATTTTGATTAGCCGTTTTTGGGGTTTTTTGTTCAAATCGTTAAAATTCAGATAAACCATGACTTTCGGGTTTTAAAGCATGCCATTATCGGCAAAACTATAGTAATCTCCACCGGGCGTTAAAATCAAATGATCCAACACTTTGATATCAAATAACCCAGCGGCATTTTTAATTTTACGGGTAAGGTCTTTGTCGGGGTTACTTGGTAGTAGCGTTCCCGAGGGGTGATTATGGCAAAGGATAACCGCTGTACTAAGGCTCTTTAGGATAACTCCGAAAATAAGGCGCAGATCCACAAGGGTATAGGTAATCCCGCCTCTGGACACTTCAAAAATCCCTTTTACACGGTTATTGTTGTTGAGCAGAAGGAGTTTAAAACTCTCGCTCACTTCTATTTCATCTTTATCCCAATTGGAATAAAGGACATCGGCAGCGGTAGCGGAAGATTTTATTTTTGGTGCTTCACTAAGTTTTACCCTGCTGCGATAGGCTATTTTTATTTCACTAACTTTGGTTTTCATAATTATTGATTTTCTTAGATTAATAATTAAAAGAGGGCGCAACTTTGGAGATAGGCGCCCTCTTAGTTTTAAAAATTACTGGTCTGCGTTTTCCTTGTTTCCAAGGAATAGGATTTCATTCACCAAAATTTCGGTAACATATCGTTTCTCCCCGCTTTGGGTTTCATAGGACCTGGAAGTTAGTTTGCCACGGATGGCCACTTCTTTACCTTTATCAACATATTTCTCGATAAGCTCCGCCTGTTTTCCCCATGTCACAACATTGTGCCATTGCGTATCCTGTACTTTTTCTCCTTTTGAATTTTTATAGAATTCATTGGTTGCAATTGAAAAGCTGGCTACTTTTTTACCACTTTCAAGATTTCTGATTTCCGGGGTTTGTCCCACATTTCCGATTAACTGAACTTTGTTTCTAAGCGTACTCATAATTAAAAGATTTAAAAATTAATAATTGATTTACTTATTATATCCGGGGCGTTTTCCTGTTTTTGATTTTTTTTACTTCGCTTCCGGGTATGTTGTTTTGAAATGATTTCATGAGATTTTTATTTGATTTACTTCCTATAGAGTATCCTATGATAAATCCAAATTTCCTTTCATAATTTTCTTCTATAGTTCTGCTTTTTATCCACAAAGCCTTTTTGATCGACATACTTTTTATATCCAGAGCATTTTCCTTTTTTTGATTCTTTTGTGCCGTTGCGATATTTTGTGGTGGATTTGATTTCATCTTTTTTTGTTTTCGACTTACTTCCCATAGAGCCTTTACATTACCTTTTTTTGATGCAAATAATTTTACAATATCCAGACCTGCATAGGGCGTATAAAAAGCGAAGCGGCTTTATGCCGCCCGCAGGAATGGATGTTGTTATTTCGCCACCAAAAAAAGTTAATGTGCTATGTGGACGGCCAGGAAGTCGAAGGCCTGAAGATGAAGAGAAGCTACCTTCAACGCTAAGGCATAAAATGAGGTATGAAGGAATTCTATGCAGAATTTGGAAAATAAGTTTCTAACCGCTAAAAATGTTCACTTGGATTGAACCTTCTTGCAGTACATATGAAGAATAACTGGAGCGGTGAATTAGGAAAAGTAGCCCATTGTATTCACATAAGGTGTCCCTCGCGCAATCACCGCAAATGCCCGGGCCACCAACTTATTTCTTATTATATTGATTGTACTCATTTTGCTCTTACCCATTTCAAGCCTCCTCTCATTGTATATATTATGACAATATCCCGTTGTCCCTACAGTAAAACCTAAAAACTTAATCATGAAATAAGTAGGGAAATCTTCAGAATATCCATGAGAACTAATTGAAATTTAAACTTTCTTACCAATACTTTAAAACCTATTTAACTAATTGCGTAAATAATTATATATAATTTGAAGTTCTAATAATAAAAATTAGAGCTATGAAAATATCTAATATTTTATTTGCATTCGCAGGCAGTATGGGAAGTGGGTATTTAGCCACTAAAGTGATGGAGAAAGTGTCCATGAAGCTGTTTGAGTTAGGACCTCAAAAAGATCAAGAGAAAGAAGAAGAGGTAAGGCCAGGTCCTCCCTTTAAAATCGCGGCAAAAAAAACTCTTAAAAATTTGGGATTTGAATTAAATGAGGATCAGGAAAAAATGATGGGACAGGTTTTCCATTTTGGTCTGGGTATGGGATGGGCAGGTCTATATCCTATTTTAAAATACACCAATTCCTTCTCGACTACTTCTAATGGCTTGATTACGGGTGCTTCCCTTTCTCTAATTGTAGATGAAGGGATTACCCCTGCACTAGGTTTTAGTGCTCCAAACAAAAAATATCCTACATCTACCCATATACGCGGTTTTCTTGCACATTTGGTTTATGGTGTGGCAGTGGCGGTGATTTATGAGGGGATTTCCGGTATAGTGAGTAAAATTGATGAAAGGAGATAATTCAGCAGTATAGGACCTTTTCGGTTGGAAAATTAAGCAGTCTCATCTAACATTCAAATTAAACCAAAAGGGAGGCTAGAGAATTTGCTAATTTTTATATTTAAGTTTTTGCTTAAATAATATATTAATGATACATTTGTTTCGTAATTAAAAATACTATTTATGAGTTTAGAAATAACCTGTACCAGAAATGAAGCTGATCATAAGCAAATATTACGCTGTAAGAACACTATTGACAAATCTTCTTCCAGCTTTCAAACAATGAGTAAAATTTTAACGCTTGCGGGAAATGAGGTACGTTTAAAAATCCTTTTCCTGTTAGATATGGAAAATGAACTTTGTCCTTGTGATATCGCTGATATTTTGGAAATGAGCGTGCCGGCAGTTTCCCAGCATATCCGGAAAATCAAAGATGCCGGTATCATTTCGTCACGACGGGAAGGTCAAACCCTATTTTATTCTTTAAACGATGGAGGGGAAAAAATCCTTTCTTATATATTTCAAGGAATAAAACAATCTAAAATAGCCGTTTAAATAGTTTAATAAATAAATCACAAAAATAAAATAGCTTAAATAATGAAAACGAATTCTAAATCACCTAAAAAAAATGAATCCAGCGGACTTTTAGGAGCTGGATTGCTTACAGCGGCGGCGGCCTCACTTTGCTGTATCACACCGATATTGGCCTTGATTTCAGGCAGCGCCGGCATCGCCTCCTCTTTTTCCTGGATGGAACCCTTCAGACCATATCTTATTGGTATTACCATCTTAGTACTGGCTTTTGCCTGGTATCAAAAATTAAAACCAAAAACCCAGGAGGAGATAGACTGTGCCTGTGATGAAGACGAAAAGCCTTCTTTCTTTAAATCCAAAGCTTTTCTGGGTATAGTTACTATTTTCTCCGTGTTAATGTTGGCTTTTCCTTACTATTCTGAAATCTTTTATCCTGATAATAAAAAAGATATTGTAGTGGTGAGCCAGTCAGATATTCAAACTATAAAGTTTGATGTTGAGGGAATGACTTGTGCTGGTTGTGAAGAAAGCGTAAAACACGCAGTAAATCAATTGGATGGGATTTTAGATGTAATCCCTTCTTATGAAAATAAAAACACCGAGGTTAAATTTGATAATACAAAAACTTCTAAAGAAGATATTGAAAAAGCGATTAATTCTACCGGATATAAAGTGGTACATAAGTAAATTCAAACAAAATATTATGAAAAATCTATTAGTAATAACAGTTCTAGTTTTATCATTAACCTCATTCCAGGTTAAAGCGCAACAATGTTGCCCTACATCAAAAAGCCAAACAATAATGGAAGCAAGTATCAACCAGCAAACAACAAACACAGTTAAGTTTAAAATTGACGGAATTACCTGCGCGGGTTGTTCTAATGCTATTTACAATGCGCTTAAAGAAGTAGAAGGTGTTGTGGAACATTCGGTTGAATATCCCGGGGATATTGCCATTATTAAATTCGAAAACTCTAAAACAAATATCGAGACCTTAAAAAAGATTATAGAAAAGAAAGGCTATAAAGTTGAAAAGGTAATAGAGACTACCCAAAACGAGTCATAATTTTTTATTTACTCATATACTTAAGAAGTTACTTATATAATTAAGGAACAATTTACCTTTTTACATATTCAAAAAAAACAAAATTAAAATGGAGTGGTGAATCGTTATTTTATGCCTTCTACAATTTTAAAACAATATAAAGGAACTGAAGCTGTTGCAGGTGAACTTGATGGGTTAGTTAGTAATATTATTGCAGAAGTAACAAAATAAATCTATAAGCTATGTTGAATAAAAAATCTTTTTTATCCTTATTAGCCTTGTTTACAGGAGGATTTGTGCCTATAAACTTAATTGTGCTTTCTTTTGGCTATGCCCAATATTTCAAGGGAATCACAATGGGACCGAAAGTCATTAAAACAGCCCATGAATTTGGTGAGCCATATATGCTATTTGTATATATCCCTTCTATGCTCATCTTAACATGGATTATTTTTTACAGCAAGAAAAATTTCCCTGATCTATATAAACGAATTGTCGTGGGCCTCTTAGCAGGGGCAATAGCTACTATAGGTCTGGACTGGCTTCGTCAGATGGGGGTGATAGCCAGCTGGTTACCGGGAGATACTCCGGAAATGTTCGGGAAGATGGTAACGGGTAGTTCCGACTTTAATTCGTATTACTGGATAGGTCAATTGATCCATTTTATGAACGGTGCAAGTTTTGGATTGATATTTACCCTGGTATTTGGAAACTTTATCTCATATAATAAAACGGTTTTATGGGCAATAGGCTGGATGCTGATTATGGAGTTAGGCATGATGACCGGCCCTCCTATGGGACCGATGGTTGGGCTTTTTGGCATCAAATATATGTGGCCTCAATTATTTTTGATCACCCTTGCGGCCCATATTGTCCACGGTACCATTTTAGGATTGTTGGTACACCACTGGCTGGGGATTAACCATACCAAATGGCTAATTCCATTTTTAAAAGATAAATCATAATCAAAAATAAATTGGGTAGTAATTACCCTCAATATAAAAATAAAATAAATATGCAGAAAGAGATCACTTTGCCCATTCAGGGTATGACCTGTACCGGTTGTGCTACAGGCATCGAAAAAAAAGTAAAGCAATTAGAAGGAGTTATAGCATTAGATGTATCTTATCCTAAAGGCGAAGGAAAATTCATCTTTGATTCCAGCACCACATCTCAGCAAGATATTATTGATAACATAGAAATGTCTGGCCAATATAAAGCTAGTAACGGCCAACAGGTTTCAGATAAAAATAATTTTGACCTTATCATTGTTGGTGGAGGGTCAGCCGCATTTTCAGCAGCCATAAAAGCTGAAAGTTTAGGTCTTAAAACCCTTATGGTAAACGCGGGCTTGAATTTTGGCGGCACTTGTGTTAATGTAGGCTGTGTTCCTTCAAAAAACTTAATAAGAGCTGCCGAAACGGCATATCACGCAACCCATTCTAATTTTCAAGGGATCAGGCCTAAAGGTGTAGATATAGATTTTAGCCAGGTTATTAAAGATAAAAAAGACCTGGTAGCGGCCCTGCAGCAACAGAAATATATGGATGTGGTAAAAGATTTTAAGAACCTGGCCATGTTAACAGGATGGGCTGAGTTTGTGGATAAAGGTACCATTATTGTTGATGGGAAAGATACTTACACAGCCACAAACATTCTTATTGCGACCGGAGCTACCACCTACATCCCTAATATTGAAGGATTAAATGAGGTTGGCTATCTAACCAATGTATCCTTATTCGATTTAGAAGAAAAACCGCAAAGCCTGACCATTATGGGTGCGGGCTATATCGGGTTAGAAATTGCCATGGCATACAATAGATTGGGCGTAAAAGTGCGTATCATAGAATTCACCGACAGGCCTTTAAGAAGCCAGACCAAGGACATAACAGATGTGCTCGAAGCACAAATGAAGAAGGAAGGAATAGAAATCCTGCCTAATTTTCGAGCCTTTAAATTTGAAAAACAGGGAGCGGATACTATTATTCATTGTAACTGTCCCGACGGTACTACCACACAAATTATTGAAAAAGGCAAAATAGTGGTTGCCACAGGAACAAAACCTAATACTTCTAAACTAGGACTGGATAAGATCAAAATGAACCTTTCAGCGGTGGGACATGTTTTGGTGAACGAAAAGATGGAAACCAATATATCCAATATTTTTGCTGCCGGGGATGTTACCCAGACCCCTCCTTTTGTTTATACTGCAGCCACTGAAGGAAGTACTGCTGTAAGCAATGCGTTCTCACTTTCAAAAACCGGTATCGATTATTCTTCATTGCCTTGGGTAGTATTTACGGACCCTCAAGTTGCTGGGGCAGGTATGGACGAAATAGTAGCCGAAGAAGCCGGCCTTCCCTTCGAAGTGTCTAAATTAGACCTTAGCCATGTTCCCAGGGCTTTGGCCGCACAGGATACCAGAGGGTTTATTAAACTCATACGTAATACTGAAACCGATAAATTAATTGGCGCCAGAGTAATCGCACCCGAAGGAGGTGAATTGATACAACAATTAAGTATGGCCATAAAGTTTGGTATAACCGTAAAAGATTTGGCAGAAAGCTTTTATCCTTATTTAACCTTAGGAGAAGGGATAAAACTGGCAGCTATTACTTTTGGAAAGGATGTTTCTAAATTAAGCTGTTGTGCCAGCTAATAGTATGGGAGTTTCACGATGTATTCAATTGAAGAAAGGGATCATGCCGGGATTATTGCTAATCCCGGATATTACTGGCTTTACTAAATATATTAACGAGGCAGATCTACAATACAGTCAGATTACTATCGCACTCTTGCTGGAGGCAATACTTAAAAACAACAAATTAGGGCTTCAGGTTTCAGAAATAGAAGGTGATGCCATACTGTTTTATAGTTTCAAAAAAGATTATACTGTAGATGAAATTATAGAACAATGTTTTTTAATGCATCGAGCGTTTCACCATCAATTAAAGCAAATAATTGAAACAGATTGTTCGTGTGGGGCATGTACGCTTTTAGGAGAGCTTAGTTTAAAGTTCATTCTCCATTATGGAGAATTGGGATCTGTTATGATCAATGATTTTTGCAAACTCTATGGTAAGGAAGTAATTATAGCCCATAGATTATTGAAAAATGATTTGGCACTCAAAGAGTATATCCTTGCTACGGAAGATTTCTTTACCCAGTACGGAACTAATTATATAAGAAATTTACAATTTGAAAAAACATCTCAGGTTATTGATGAAGTCGGGATTATAAATTATCGATTTCTAAAATTTTATTAATTGTAATTATTAAAAGCATATGAAGAAACAGGAAATAATATTTGACGGTCATCAATTTGTGAATGGTTTTGAAAAGATGCTCAAGGAAATGAACCTTCCCAATAGTGATAAAGTGTATTGGGAATTACTTAAGGGAAGACCCCTGCCTCGAGGTCGCTTTTCTGAAGTGATGGATGTCCCTATAGATAAAGCACATCAAATAATACAGCAATACGGAGAGGTCAATAAAGAAGGTGAAATTGTGGGTTATTTAGGACTTTCTTTAAATAAAACTGTACATCAACTAAACTTTGACAATAAAACTTTGTATGCCTGGTGTGCAATGGATAGTATTTTATTACCCCGGTATCTAATGCATAGATGGGAAATAATATCAATAGATCCTATAACCGACATTCCTGTAAAATTGTCTATTTCAGATAATCTTCTAGAATGGACCAGGCCTGTTCCCCTCTTTATTTCATGGGTCGAAAAGGCCGATAGTTGTGATATCAAATCAAGTTTCTGCCGGCACTCCTTCTTTTTTGGTTCAGAGGATGCCGCAAACAAATGGTTAGAAAAAAATCCATTAGGAAAAATTTCAAAAGTAGAAGATTTTTTTTCCAATTCTAGCGGGTTTAAATGTTGTTAATTCTATTTGTATGTATATCATAAAGTTATTCTAAACCTTCTTTGGTTTTTAGGAAAGAAAACGAGATTTATATAAATTAAAAACTAACCAATCTAAAATTTAAATTATGAAAAAGTACGATGTATTTGTAATAGGTTCTGGTATGTCAGGTATGACCGCTGCCAATAAATGTGCCTCCAAAGGCCTTAAGGTAGGCATTACCGATGAACTTCCCTATGGTGGAACCTGTGCCCTAAGAGGCTGTGATCCCAAAAAGGTGATTATAGGCGCAACGGAAGTACGTGATTTTGCAGAAAGGCTTAAAGGAAATGGAATAGATACAGTGCCTAAAGTCAATTGGGAAGATATTATGGCATTTAAACAATCTTTTGTGGATGCCATGCCTCCTAAAATTGAAAAAGGATATAAGAATAAAGACATAGACACCTATCATACTTCAGCTAAATTTTTATCTGATAACACCTTAGAGTTAGGTGATGAAGTTATTGAAGCCGATAAATTTGTGATCGCAACCGGAGCAAAACCCCGGGTACTGGATTTTGAGGGTGGAAATTTGGCTCTTTCAAGTACAGATTTCCTTAACCTGAAAAAACTACCTGAATCGCTTTTATTTATTGGAGGTGGCTACATTGCCTTTGAATTTGCTCATATCGCTGCACGGGCTGGTGCCGATGTTACCATATTGCATCGTGGTGATCACCCATTAGAAAACTTTGATCATGACATTGTACAACATCTTGTGAATGCAACCCGAAACCTGGGAATTAAACTTGTTTTGGAAACTGAAGTCTCTAAAATTGAAAAGAAAGAAGATCATTATGTAGTTACAGGAAAATCAAATGGAAAAGAGGCCACTTATAAGACTGACTCTGTCTTTAACTCGGCCGGTCGTCCTCCCGCCATATTTGATTTAGATTTGGAAAAAGCAGGGATATCTTTTTCAAAAAAAGGAATTGCGGTAAATGAATACCTTCAAAGTACCTCTAACGCCAATATTTATGCAGCGGGAGATTCGGCAGATTCAAGAGGATTACCCCTTACCCCTGTTGCAGTAATGGAAGGGCATGTTGTGGCATCAAATATCATCAAAGGGAACAAGAAAAAAGTTAATTATCCACCAATGCCTTCCGTAGTTTTTACTTTGCCTACCCTGGCATCAGTAGGATTAACCGAAGCAGAAGCCAAATCAAAACAGATAGAATATCAGGTCAATTATAACCATGCGGAAAGCTGGTTCAATGCAAAAAGACTGAATGTTAAGGAATATGCCTACAAAACTATCATTGATAAAGAGAATCAGACTATTCTTGGCGCACATTTAATAGGACCTAACACGGAGGAAACCATCAATTTATTTGCCATGGCGATAAAGACCAAAATGAAAATCAATGAGTTAAGGACGATGATCTTTACGTATCCAACTTTGTCATCAGATATCCCTCATATGCTTTAAAAATAAATAGATTATGGAAATAGAACTAGTTTCTACCATTACATGTCCTGGTTGCGGACACACAAAAGAAGAGGAAATGCCCACAACAGCCTGTCAGTTTTTTTACCAATGTGATAATTGCAAGCATTTATTAAAACCAAAAGAAGGTGATTGCTGTGTTTATTGTTCTTATGGTAATGTTGCCTGTCCACCCATTCAGGAAGGAACAAATTGCTGCTAAAAATTTAAAATACTTTTGGTGACCTCCCCCACTCCAGATGTATCTTGCTGAAAATTAAAAGTATGATTCCTAGAGATCTAAGTAAAGATATAAAAACTCGCTTGCAGAGCATCAGCGGCCAGCTTAACGGACTTATAAAAATGCTGGATGAAAATAAAGATCCAGAAAAGATTCTGATCCAGTTCAAAGCGGCGCAAAAAGGACTTGATAAGGCGCATTTTCTTCTTTTAGATGAAGTGTACCGCAAAGCGCTGGCGATCACAATTTCAGAAACTGTGGAAGCCTGTCCCGGTAATTGCGGTAATGAAGAGCGAATTGAATTTATTCGCAAACAATTTCCCGACCTTGAGCTTAACAGCCTTACCGATAAAATGAAGGAGATTGATGAACTTAAACGAAGGCTGGAATCTTACATTTCCGAAAATAGATCAGAGTAAAACATTCAAAAATTTTCCATTTAATTTTAATACTAATAAAAATCTGTCGTAAAAAAGCAGGTTTTTTTATTTGGAGACCACCCCGGTTCCGCTCTTATCTTTGGATTGTTCTTTAATAAGAAGGATAAAACTGATTGTTAATTTAAATTCAAAAAAAAATGAAAAGACAAATAGAAATATTTACGGCAAATTGTCCGGTTTGTGATCCGGTTGTAAAAATGGTGAAAGAGTTGTCCTGCGATAGTTGCGAGATTACCACCTATAACCTGGTGGAACAATGTGAGGATAAGACCTGTATAGACAAAGTGCAGGAGTACGGTGTAAAGAGAATTCCCGCGGTGGCGGTTGATGGAAAATTGCTTGAGTGCTGTACAAACAATGGTATAAGCAAAGAAAAACTTATCGAAGCAGGAATAGGAAAAGCCAGTTAGCAAAACCATCGTACTGAAATTAAAATCTGAAACTTTTTATGGCAGCCATTTTTGGCTGCCTTTTTTTTTAATCAAATTAAAATGTTAAATCTTTATTAATCGGCTTGCCTACCCCCCGGGCTATGAGTCGATATTTGAAAAGAGGTTCGGCTCTTAATCTTTTATTTCTGATTTCCGAGCAAATCAGGAAGTAACTAAAACCATTTAAATTATGAAACCATTAAGTTCAGAAATGCAAAAATGTATCGATGATTGCAACGCCTGCATTACTGCGGCGAGAATTTGCCTTGACCAACATTTGGGGGAACCAGACATGAAAGAATGCCACAAATTTTGTCTGGATTGTATTGCTTTATGCACAGCCTGTGTTCAACTACTTGCAAGCCAGTCTGATTATTCAAAACGCCTATGTGCCATTTGTGCCGACTTATGTAAAGCCTGTGCTGATGAATGTGCAAAGTTTGACAGTGAAGTTTGCCAGCAATGCGCAGAAAAATGTCGAACCTGTGCCGAAAGCTGTAAAGAAATGGCAGCTTAAAAAAAATGTAAAAAAATTTTAAAAGGAGCGGCTAAAAAGTTGCTCCTTTTTTTTAATAAAGAAAGCTAACATTAGGATACCACCCCAGGTTAGATTTTATGTTTGACATCTTTATAACTGTGAGATGGCAGTTTATTCAAGAAGCCAAATAAATATAACAGCTTTAAAATTCCCAGTAAAAATAATACAGAGTAATGGAAAATCCCAATTCAAATAAACCCTTAAAAACCATTTTTGCTCCCCTGGCCATGGCAGCGGGCTTAATATTTTTTCAGGCGTATATGATAGCGCCACTTATTCCTAAACTGGCAACTATTTTTAATGTATCAGAACAGCGGATTGGTCTTATAGTACCAGCTTATATGCTGGCTTACGGAGTTTCAGTCCTGTTTTATGGTTTCATATCCGATAAATTTGGAAGAAAACGCATACTTCAAATATCCCTACTGGCTTTTATTGTATTAACAGCGATAACCGCCCTGGTGCAATCTGCTTCACAACTCATCCTGTTACGATTGCTAACGGGTTTAGGGGCAAGCGGTGTGGTGCCAATGTCCCTGGCCCTTGTAGGAGATATGTTCAAACCTTCAGAGAGAGGGAGACCCCTGGGACTTTTATTTGCCGCTATGGAAGGGGGAATGGCTTTAGGTTCTACCGCCGGGGTAATGTTGGAACCTTATACAGGCTGGCGTATGTTATTTTTGGCAACTGCCCTCTTGGCCGCTTTGGCTTTGTGGATACAAGTAGCCCGAATGGGCTGGAAACAGGAACCTCATAAATCCAATCGTACTTCATTCAAAAAAATGGTAGGTGGGTTTTACAGGCTACTTGCTTTCCCACGCGGGTTAAGGACCTATTTATTTGTATTCTGGAATGGGATCTTCCATTCAGGTATTTATACCTGGTTAGGGGTCTATTTTGTACAAAAGTATGATCTGGGGCCAATAGAAATTGGTTTGGCCATTCTGGGTTATGGCCTGCCAGGATTTTTCTTTGGTTCCCTTATAGGGCGCGCAGCCGATCGCAGGGGGCGATATCCTATTATTTTAACAGGCTTGGCAACAGCGGCCATAGCAACAGCCAGTCTCGCCCTGGAAATACCCGTTCTTGTCGCGGCCCTTGCAGTCACCTTGATCTCTTTGGGATACGACCTCACTCAACCTCTATTTGCAGGTATAGTAACCGAATTGGGTGGTAAAACAAAGGGAGGCCAGGCCATGGGACTGAATGTTTTTGCATTGTTTACCGGCTTTGGCCTTGGGAGCTTATTGTTTGGGGAATTATTGAAATTAGGATTAGATCAGGCGTTAATTATTTTTGCGGTTGTACAGGCAGTATTTACGATTGTAGCCGCAAAACTTTTGCAGACAGAAATGAAATTATCAATAAAATGATAAGCTATAACATCCATTTAGATTCTGGTAAGGCCATAACTTTTTTAAGGTGGAGCATTGGCATAATTTTCATCTGGTTTGGGATGGTTAAATTTTTTATTGGTCTGAGCCCGGCAGAAGATTTGGCTTCCTCAACCATTTGTACCCTGAGCGGCCATTTCCTTCCACAAGGAAGTTGTATGCCTATATTGGCTATTTTTCAAAGCCTTATTGGCATATCCTTGTAATTGGGGAAGTTTTTGAAATGGGCTTTAGGCTTATTTTTCCTGCATATGTTAGGAACTTTTTCAACCTTCTTCATTTTTCCCGAACAAATGTTCTCCCATTTCCCATTTGTATTAACTATGAAAGGTCAATATGTAATGAAAAATATAATCATACTGGCAGCAGTGACCAGTATTTGGGCCTCAACAAGAAAAATGGTGTCAATAAGGGATGATCCCAAAAAATAGAATGTGCTGCAAACAATTTTTTAAAGCCTATTTTAAATATAAAATTTTTAGCCTATGAGAACTACAGAAGAAGTATTAAAAGATCATCTGGAACTTTCTAAAAAGGGATCTATAGAAGAGGACCTGCATAGAAACTTTTCCAAAAATTTGATCCTTCTTACTACGCATGGTATTGATAAAGGACATGAAGGACTAAGGGAATTAAATAAAATGCTGATAAAGGATTTCCCCGAAGCGGAGTTTAACTATATCAATTTTCTTTTTGAAGATGAAATAGCTTTTCTGGAATGGACTGCATATTCAGACAGTTCACAAATAGATGACGGAGCAGATTCCTACATAGTGCGCGAGGGGCTGATAATTGCCCAGACCATTCATTATACTATCCGAAAGAAAAAATGAAAAAAGAATATTTCAGATTTTTAGAAGATTAAGCAGTAGGATTTTTTTAAAGAAAAAAATAAAATCTAATTTGGTTACCACCCCCCTGCTGCCCCTAATTTTGACATAGTTAATTTTTAAAAATCAATTATAAGATGATAGGTTTACATAAAGAATTATTCGCGGTATTGTTAACCGGAACGACCCTTGCGTTTTCTGGAAATACCGCTAGCGCTATGGATCAGAAAAATGAAAATCAAATTGAATTTAAAATCCAAAAGGAGATGACGGAAAAAATCTTACACTTAAAAATTAAAGGCATGCATTGCCAGTCCGGTTGTGCTAATGGTATCGATACGATGCTGAAGGAACAAAAAGGCATTATAAAAAGTGAGACAAGCTTTGATAAAAGCTCCTCGATAATTGAATATGATCCAAAGCAGATTTCAGAAGAAAAGATACTCTCCCTTATCAAAGACCGTGGGTTTGAAGTGGAAGTTGTAACCGAAAAGGGGGCTTCTGTAAACGGATAGAGATACCTGTATAAAAACAATAAAGATGTTTGCTAAAATAAAAGAAGACTTCGTAAGTATAGGATCCCTTTTTACCTCGGTTTCCACCTTACTGTGTTGCGCCCTGCCTTCGCTACTGGTTGCCCTGGGAATGGGAGCTGTGGTTGCGGGATTGGCTTCTGACCTGCCCTGGCTCATTACCATGAGCAAATATAAAGACTGGACCTTCCTGATTGCCGGGATTATGATAGGCTTTAATTTCTGGTTGTTCTACGGAAGAAAAAGAAACCAAACCTGCGAGATCGATGAAAACGGAAATGAGACCGCATGTGATACAGCAACAAGATGGAGCAAAGCCATTCTTTGGTTTTCCTTTGGCCTTTATGTCCTTGGATTGTTTGCTGCTTATTTACTATTGCCCATTCAAAGATTTTTAGAAGTTTAAATTTACAAAACATGAAAAATTATTTTTTGATCCTATTCATAGGGTTATCGACACTGTATAAAGTAGAAGCCCAGGGGCATGGCCCAATTTATGGATTACAAACCCCCACCCTGGCAAAAGGCGGTATAAACATGAACGCTTCCGGAATGAGTATAGCGACCGAAGACGAGGCCTCTTATATGCTTCGGTATACATTTTTCTATGGCATTACGGAAGATTTACAGGTTACCCTTACCACTCCTACTGTGATTGAGCGTCTGGAAAATGCTCCACGAACCCGTGGAAATAGCATGATGCCTTCCAATGGAGATATCGAGGCTGCTTTGTGGTATCGTTTTTTTTCAAATGCTTTTGGGGTAGGAAAGAGGTTTGAATCCACAGCAATTTTAGGTGTATCTGCCCCTACTGAGGATGTTCGCGGACAGGTGAATGTAGGGAACTCTATCCATGGGGCCATTTCTACGGGATATGCCTCACGTACCTGGTACGCCTGGTTAGGTGGCGGTTACCAATATTATTTTGAAAAGGACAACGAGCAATTAGGCGATTTACCCTATGCAAGCATGGTGATAGGTTATCGTCCCGATGTTTTTATGGGGGATTATCCTAAACCCGACTGGCGGATATTTGTAGAATCACTGGCCGAATTTCCCGGAGATAATAAAGTTAACGGACAATTTTTTTCTACAGATGAACGGAGTAAAAAAGTATTGGTTGGTCCTTCAATTTTAGGACTTACCGGTCCCTGGGGAATTTCCTTCGGGGCATTGTTCCCGGTATACCAGGATCTTATTCCGAATACGCCCCGTGAAAAATATAGGGTCTCACTGAACATAAGTTATTGGTTATAACAGATATTAAAGAAGAATTTTAAACATAAAAAAAGAGTAAAATGAAAAGAATAGCATTAATTATCGTAGTGACAGTGTTTGGAATCATAAGTTCCAACGCCCAAATCACCAAAGTAGATCAGGAAGTTTTTGGAATGGATTGCGCACCTTGTGCCTATGGCCTTGAACGCGGACTCAAAAAAATGGATGGTATAGAAAAGGTACAAGTAAGTCTGAATGAAGGCAAAGCTTATTTAGATCTGACTGCAAACAATAATTTAAGCTTGAAACAAATTCAGGAAGAAGTGAAAGTGAATGGTTTTTCAGCTAAGAATGCCGAAATAGTTATAAAGGGCAACTTCGTTGAGCAGGATGGCACTTATGCAATACAAACCGGGAAAGAAACTTTTAAGATAGCTGAAGCAACTTCTACCAACTTACGTTCCAGGTTAAAACCCGGAGTCCTTACAGTTAAAGGGATAGTTCAGGATGAAGAAGACGGGGAGCTAACCACTAAGTGGGAAATTGAGCTTACTGAAATCCTTTAATTAAATGAAGATTAAAAAATACAGCTTATTGGGCGCAAGTTTTCTTAGTGCAGGGGTTCCATTTTTATGTTGCTGGACCCCTGCTATATTAACTGGAGTAGCGGGAGTCACCGGTATTTCCTCTGGTTTTGAATGGTTACATCCAGTAAGACCGTATATGTATAGCATGTCTTTCTTATTCTTAGGTGTCGCTCATTATAGGGTGTATAAGGATACCAAATTCTCGACTTTAGAAAATAACAAAGATGAAAACGAATGTGGATGTAGTCAAAATCCTGAAAATTCAACAAAAAACAAATCGATATTATGGCTAACCACTTTTTTGGTCTTTTTTATGATGATAATAAACTACTTTCTGGAATGGTGAAGATTTCCGGGAAGAATATTATTATTACCTGCTTAATATTCATATTGGGTTTTAATATGAATGCTCAGGGCCCGCCTATTTTTACGGATACACCTATCATATTAGGTGTGCAGGGACGTGGAGTGCGTACTTTTGGCAATATAACTTCTAAGGAAAATGCCAAGGCTTACGCGCAGGTACTTATTGTTCCTTATAACATTACCAGTAAATGGCAGGTAGATGCGGTAATACCCTATGTCTCAATTTCGCCCGATGGCTTGGATTCCCAGTCGGGATTTGGAGATTTAAAAGTATTTACAAAATATCAACTCTTTCAAAAGGATGATAAAGGAGAGGCCTTAAGAAGTTTAATTAAATTAACCGAAACTTTTCCTACGGGAAATTCCAGTCAAATGCCTGCCCTGGGTGCCAGTGCTTTTCAAACTACCATAAGCCTTGTATTGACGCACAACCTTCCCGTTCCCCTGTAAAACCTTCCTAAAAGTTCGATTAACCACGATCTGATCACCGGGACATGATTCCAGGTATCCAGTATACCTTGTATATCAAGCTTTTCGCGGAACTGTGAAAGCAAATCTGTATCTTCGTCGATAGCCTGTAGCATACCAAATTCAATCCCATTGTGCACCAGCTTAGTAAAGTGACCTGCCGATGGAGGACCGGCATGTACATAACTCTACCAGTAGCAACAGAATAGCTGCCTTACGATAATCTTTCGCACATATTGTTCATTGAATCTCGAATGGTTTGTAATACTTCATGTGTATAGAATATGGTTATCCTTAAATGGGTATAATCCAAATCCCGCTAAATTACTTTCTTTCTTATTTTCAACAACAGTTGCGAGGTTAAAGCCAAAATTGGCAATTCAATTAAAGGACCTATAACTAATGACAATGCAACCAATGGTTCATAAGCAAATGCGGAAACTGCAATGGCCAATGAAATAGGTGAATTTCTTGCCATTGTTGTCAATGTGAGGCTTACCCTGTTTTGATAACTGAATTTAAAAAACCTGCTGACCAGCTGTGCCAGTAAAAAAGTAATGATAAAAAATATAATCACGGGAAATAGCAATTTGTAAATAACATCAGGATTTTCCAGTAGATTTCTTCCTTCTGAAGCAAACATTGCGACTACTGCCAATGATAAAAACAACACCTGGGATTTTACAAAAAAGCCGGTAAAAGACGTCCCTGAAGTATTGCTTCGGCTAACTATTTTTTTGGTAACTAATACTAATAAAAAAGGAATCAGGAGCACCAGAAGAATACTTTCAACCAGTGACCTGAATTCAACATTTCCTGATCTTCCAAAGAATAGTAACAAAAATATTGGAAGTAAAAGAATCTGCAATATCAGGTTGATTGGAAGAATAGAAGTAGATAGCGGCACATTTCCTTTTGCAACACCGGTAAACACCAGGTACCAATCTGTACAGGGAGTTACCATAAGCATCACAAACCCTATCTAGATGGCCAGCTCGTTATCCAGAAACAAGTATCCCAGCAAATAAGCAAACAGGGGAGTCCAGATAAAATTAATAACAAGGCTGCTAACTGAAAATTTGAGATTGAAGAAAGCACTTTTAAGCTCGCCGATGTTTATACTTAAGAATAAGCCGTAAAGCATTACCATAAGCAAGAGTACAATAAAGCTCGATGCATATCTCTCCAAAATAGCCAAATTCCCCAATAATAATCCCAGTACAACTGCCAATAAAATGACACCTGTTTGGTATTTATTGATTTTTTCCATTTACTCTTCTGTAACCAATTCTTGTGAGGACTTGTCTGCTTTTTGATTCAGATTCCTCCATTGGAAAAAAACTATAATACCAAGTACGAGGAGCTGCGCCAGGATAGACTGTAAATTCGGGTAAATCCCCAATAGTTCTATACGGGGAGCAAAATCTATGGGTGAAATGGGGATGTAACCTGCTTCCTGAAAGGCCATAATTCCTTTGCCTGTTAAAACAATTGCCAGGGCTGCTACCATATAGGAAGCCAATTTGAAGAATTTTCCTACAGGTAGTTCTTTAGTAAATTTCAGAAACACGATTGTTATAATGGCTATTATAATAACGGAAGTCAATAAGGCCCAGTTAATAGCAGAATTTGCGACATCGGGATTGCTCAGTTTCAGTGATGAAAGAAACAGAACCACTTCAAAAGCTTCCCTAAACACCACGATGAACGAGAAAATCAACAAACCTATCATATTTCCGGTTTCAGAAATGCGGTTTATTTTATTTTTTATGAAGTGTTTCCACTTCGATATCTCAGAATGGGAATGAAGCCAAATACCTGCAAAGAGCAATACCAGTACAGCCAGAATAGCTCCAACACCTTCCATCAATTCTCTTGACGCACCGCTTAAATTGATAAGTTTATCTACAAAAAACCAACTCACCACACCAGTTAGTACTGCGAAAATCCATCCGGAATGGACGGCTATCACTGCGCGTTTGATTTTCATAGGTCTTAGAACACGGAGAATAATGAGGATAATAAGCAACGCTTCCAAGGCCTCCCTGATAAGGATTGATAATGCAGCACCATATATAAATGCAAAGGAATAATCCTTTTCTGCTAAAACAGTTTTGGCAGAGGTTATTTTTTCTTTAAGGGCATTATAATAATTTTCCGCACCTATTTTGTTGTTGTTTTGAAGTGCTTTTCGGTAAGCAATCATATCCCGCTCAATACCCCTCACTAATGAAGGCGCAGATGCACCCAATATATTCTCCACCAGCTCAACGCCTTCAAGGTAGGATGTCAAGGCATATTTTTCGGCAATTTTATTATTGCCTTTTTGAAATTCCTGATATGAAAGATCAAGGTTGGTCATAGCAACATTTAGAGGTTCAGGCCTTTCAGGTTCATAATTCCGCACCTGGCCAACTGTTATATTGCTGAAAGATTTATTCAAAAAATGTTGCAATTCTTCATCGTTCCATTTGCTGATGCTGTCAAGATGCAAATTGGAAGGCAATGGAGCTCTTGAAATTTCTTCATTGTGCTTTAGTGACAGCACGTAAAAAGATAAGTCCCAAAGCTCTTCTTCTGTAAGACGGTTGTAAGAAGCCATCCCCGTGCCCTCAATCCCCAATTTGATGACATTGTAAGCCTGAAGTGGGGACAACTGGGCTTCGTGGAAATTGGTCGGTGCAGGATTTAAATTTCCGGCTAAAGCTCCGTTCCCATATCCTTTGCCTCCGTGGCAGGATACGCAATTATTCTGGTACAGGGTGGCTCCATTCTTTAACGAGGGATAACGATTAGGTGTAATTTTTAAAATTCCAAGATCGAGAATTTTGTTTTTGATATTTAAAGCAATTGTAGAAATCGCTTCTGGATTTTTTTTGTCCGCAACAGCTTGTTGCAATTCCCGCAGGGGTTCATCAAGCTTTTCAAACCTGGTATTATTAATTGTCGGCAATAGATCCTGCTGAAGTGCAATGGATTTTTTTGCAAACTCGCTCATTTCGGCGAATTCAAACTCATTGATTATTTCGCCATTCTCCACCGCTACTGGATAATCCTTGGAAATGTAATCCAGGAGAGTCACCAAAGTGCGCAAATCTGTGTCATTAGCCGTATTTTGCGAAAACGTATTTATTGAAATGAAAATGACAAAGAAGAAGAATACCCTATATTTATTCATACTAAATCTAAATAAGGGCAAATATACAGTTCTGTGATTTTATAAAAAAATTTATAATCACTAATACAGATTTTTTTTTTCGTTTAGCTCCAAAAGGATAATGGGATTCCTTTCGGTGCCTTAATCCGGTGGTACAAGATTTAATCCCTGGGGTTGTTAAAGAAAACTATCGGGTATTTCTTAATTTAAGTTATTGGTTATAGTATAAACAAACTTTAAAAAATTAACAGATGAAACATCCATGACAAGGGACTTGACACAAAGAAGAATGATTATTAACTTTGAGACAATTCCAAAGGGCGATTTTTACTGGAGGTTGAAATATCTTATTCAGGCCTTGAGCCATAGAAACCCCGAAGATGAAACTGCCCTCACACAGCTAAACACAAAGAAGTATTGCCTTGAGAAGGAACCTGAAATTTTCAAATTCTTAGCTGTATTTTTCTTACCAATTAGAGTTCCTGCTTTAGTGGGTAAGGGTACTTTTGTGATGGTTCCAGTTAGTAAAAATCCTACTTAATTGAAAAACTTCCGGATGGGAGTGTAATAATAGTTATTGTATTTGGAAGTTTTAGTTCCAATGCTCAGATTCAGAAAGTAGATCAGGAAGCGTTTGGAATGGACTGTGCCCCCTGTGCCTATGGTCTGGAACGCGGACTTAAAAATATGGAAGGTCTGGAAAGTGTAAAAGTGAGTCTTAATGACGGTAAAGCTTATTTAGATTTGGCAAAAAATAATGATTTGAGCCTTAGGCAGATCCAGGAAGAAGTGAATAAGAATGATTTTTCTGCTAAAAAAGCCGAAATTGTTATAAAAGGTACTCTCGTTGAACAGGATGGTAATTAAGCCAATTCAAACCGGGAAAGAAACTTTTACAATAGCTGAAGGAACTTCTACCAGCTTAAAACCCGGAATTGTAAAAGTGAAAGGAACAGTTCAGATGAAGAAGATGATAATTTGACTAATGAGTGGAAATTAAATATCATCCAGATTTATTAGCCACTAAAAACGTAGTAATAATGAACACTAATTAATGGCGGACTCCACATCGAGTCCGCCATATTTTTTTAAATTTTAGAAGTAGAATATTCTTTTCTGGTAACAATCTGATACACATAAAAGGAAAATATGTTTGGAAACTATAAAAACTAACGGATTACTAATCATTTACTTTATATGGCTATTTGTTATCATTTCTGAAAGTTAATTTAAATCATTAACCTAAATCTACCTGCCGGCTGGACAGGCTGGCTTTACTATTTCAGAGTTCAGTAAATCGATTATTAGTTATACGATACTCGGTAAATTACGCCATTGGTATCATCACTAACTAAAAGCGATCCATCGGGCAATTCTACCAAACCGGCTAACCTGGCGAATCGGGAAGTACCTTCCTCCATTAAAAAACCTTTTACAAAATCTTCAGCCTTTACAGGCTTCCCATTTTCGAAAGTTACTTTCATTATTTTGTGTCCGGAAGCTGGCCGTCTATTCCAGGATCCCCGAAAAGTTACCAGGGCAGTATTTTTATATTCCGAGGGAAACATTTTCCCTCTGTAAAACTTTAAATTCATTGGAGCGCTATGGGCTGTAAATAACATCTCCGGTTCTGTAGCTTTCTGCGCGTATTCTTTCCAGGTCATTTTTGGCGGTTCATCTGCCTTATTATATTTACCATCGTCGTAGATATACGGCCACCCATAATCAGCTCCCTCAGTGATACGATTTAATTCTTCTTTTTGTTCATCATCTCCCAGCCAGTCAATTCCGCTATCCATCCCAAAAAGTTCCCCCGTCTCAGGATGCCAGTCAAAACCAATGGTATTTCGCAGTCCCGATGCAAATATGGTTCTATTGCTCCCATCAGCATTAGTCCGTACTATAGTGGCATTTTCTTCCCGTGTTTCATCACAGGCGTTGCAGGTGCTTCCAATCGATATATATAGCATCCCATCTGGGCCAAAACCAATCGTGCGGTTGGGGTGCTGACCACCATCTGGTAGGTTCCCTATAATCTTTTCCAGTTCTCCAATAGTACCATCTTCTTTTAACTGTGCCCTGAAAACATCATTTACCGTAACAAGGTAAAACATATCTTCATGAAAAGCTACCCCATGCGCTCCTTCTTTAGTTACTACCGTTTGTTGATGGTCAGGTTTCCCGTCATCATTAGTATCCTTAAGCATCACTACGTCTCCCTCCCTTCGAGAAACATATATATTTCCCTGGGGGCTTACAGCCATCATTCTGGGTTCTCCCAGATTATCTGCGAATTTTTCTATTTTAAACCCCTGCGGTAATTGAAGTTGCGATATCCTCTCTTCGGTGGCCCCAACCATCTTAGGTTTATAAATATGTCCCGTAATATTTTCTGAAATAAGGCTATCCTTCTTTTGTGCCATGATTATACTCGTTGAAAGAAGGAGAAACAGTAAAGCTTTTTTCATAAGTGATTGATTTTCAAAATTTAAACTCATTAAAAATATAACATATGGTTTCGATGGATTGTTAATACATGGTTAAATGAAACTTATTTTTTTCATCATATAAGATTCTAATTGAGCTGTTCGACAGAGGAAAAAAAAATTTAAAACCAACTATATCCGCCTGTCCGGCTAGCAGTACCGTGGCGAAGCTATCGGGGAATTTTTAAGATTAAAAGTTTAAAAAAATTGAAACTAAACACCTGTTCGACGTTATCTTACCGTTCTAAAATAATAAAATCTGAGACCGGTAATAAATAATATTAGGGGGACAAACCCGGAGATAAAAACTAAAATTCTCCCCAGCATGCCTGCCATTTCTCCAATATGAATCGGATAAAATTGTGCTGCTATCTGTTCGCTAACCGGGTCGTCGTTAAAGGATGAGGAATAAATGGTATTACTATTATTATCTAATTTTAATTCCCTGGTTTTTCTTAGACCGGGGTTTATAAATCGGTTTTTGATATATCTAAATTGATACACTTCATTTCCATCTTGAGGAAAATAAATTGCCCGGAGTGCATATTGGTTGTCTGGAGTCTCCAATAAGTGCAGTATATCGATCCCGGTACCTGCTTCAATCTTTTTTTCAGGTTGTTTATTGCCTATAAAACCATCTATTAACTTCAAACCATCCTTATAGTAGCTGTTATAAGTAAAATATCCACCAGAAAAGGCCATTACAGCCAAAGGAAGGGAAAAAAATATTCCAAGTGACTTATGTACATCGTAGTTAAATCTTTTTCTATTTCGTTTCCATTTAATTTTAATTCCCTTTTTAAAATTTGATTTATACTTTTTCCACCATAGAAATAAACCGGAGGTAAGAAGAAACAAGAAAAATATAATAGCACTACTACCTACAATGTATTTGCCAATCTTAGGAATTCCAAGGCTTCGATGGATCTTCAACAAATCTTCAAACAATTTTATGGAAGCTGATTTTTTTCCTAAAGGTACTCCCGTCTCCGGGTGATAATAAAGGGTTTGACCATTCTTATAAATAATGGAAACCGTCTCCTGCTCTCGATAAGGTAGGAATATCTTTGCTATAGTATCTTTCTGACTCCTATAAAGTTCTGAGGAAGTTTTTAATAATGTCTTTTCCGAAAGAGTATTAGTAGATTCCCTTTGTAGTAAGCGTTGATTTAAGGCCGACGTTATTTCCGGCTGCCATACATACATGGAACCAGTAAGACCTGAAATGGATGCCAAAACCCCACATGTTATTCCTAAAAAAAGATGTACTTTCTTAACTATGTTTGAAAATGCTTTCAAGCAATAAATTTTAGTGTAAAATGGTAGTCGTTACTTCTGAATATCAATTCTTAATAACGACTACCACCCCTTTTAAAAATTATAAGTTACACCAAGACGGGCATTCGCTCCCTCCCCAGCTGTAGTAAAAGACCTTAATGGCGCCGCCCATTGAGATCTTGCCGGTAAATAATACTCATTAAGAAGGTTATTGATACCCAAGAAAACATCAATATTACTCTTAATTTGGTAGGTGGCCGTTAGATTTACCAGGGTATATCCATTTACAGGAAATTCCGTATGCCTAAAAGCATAATTTCCTTCCCCATCCTGAAAAGGAGAAAACCTGTTTCGATCTCCTAAACTCATAACATTCAATGAAGTATTAAACTGTTCTGTTGGCTTCCAGGTAACATAAGCCGTTAATTTTGGAGCAGAAATGACATCACCACCAACATAACTTAAATTATTTTCATCATCGTTTGGGTTTTTAAGCCCTTCCACATACGAATAAGAAGTCCCAATAAGTAGTTTATTGCTTGGGAGAGCATAATCTATTGCTACCTCTCCACCGAATATTTTCTGAGGTTGTTCAGAAGGTATAAACGAGTTTAGTTCATCACTAAATACAACACCAGTACCTAAATTAGAGGTACTGTAGTATCCTACAGCCTCTAAACGAAAATTATTAAATTTTGAAATAAACCCGAATTCATAGTTATTGGTAACTGCGGGCTCCAGTTGAATGTTGTCTATACTTTCAGCTCTTGCAGATCTTAAAATAGAACCTAAATCAGCTATGGAGAAACCCTGGGAATAACTAATGTAGGGAATGAATTCCTGATGTTCAATATACCGGACTCCCATATTAAATGCCAGATTATCGAACGCCAACTCTCCGCCCTGAACGGAGACCGAAGGATTAAAGTTACCATCTCCTTTAGGTGAATAGGGAAGTGTATTATAATTGGCAATATCCATTTTTAAATCATCGTATCGTAATCCAGCTTTAAAGGCCCATTTTTTATCTAGTTTTAAAGTGGTTTGTAAATACGGTGCTACGCTCATCAGTTCGATATTCGGCACCCAAAGCCTTCCATCTAACAGCCCCTGATTAGTCTTATCCCTTAAAAGATCCAGTCCATAGATCAGAGATATATTCATATCGCCATACAAATTGAACTGAGTATTAAAATTAGGTCTTAAGCCATACTTTTCTGAATTGATCACGGATTGCCCTCCGTCTTCGAATTTATCAGAATAAAAGAAAATACTTTTGGCTTTGGAATAATATAGATCGGTTTCAAAATCTGTGGTACCGGAGAAAATATTATTTAAATTGTATTTTAACCTCCCATTTATCAATTCGGAACCAGTTGGTTCCTGTCCAGGAATTGATCCTTCGATACCATAACCCGGTTCTAAAGAGTAATCCCCTTGGTCATTAAACACCTGAATATTTGCAAAAACCGGAATAAAAGGAGAATCCTGAAGTGATTTATAAAGATTCCCGTTAATGGTTATTTTTTGATTAGAAGAAAGGAGATATTCCAGTTTTCCATACGTGCTGTAAATATCGGTATTATCTAATCCATAAGTAGGAAGTAAGGGAATCCCTTCAGCATCGTATTTATTCCCGGTATGTTCTATACTTCCGCTTATATAGTAACTAAACTTATTAAATTGTCCGGAAAAGGATTGATATACCCCATATCCCAAGGCATCTTGGCTATTGGAAAGTTGGGAGGTTCCCCAAATATCAGTAGTGCCGCTCAATTTTTCTGAAGTGGTTGGATTTTTGGTGATATAATTGATAAAGCCTCCACTACCACCATTTCCAAATATTGAAGTAGCTCCTTTGATTACTTCAACTCTGCTTATATCGTTAGGATTAATACTTTTAATTCCCAATTGTCCATTACGTAGCGGGGTGGATTGAGGGATTCCATCTACCATAACGAGTAATGACCTACCTCTTAATGTTTGTCCCCAATTGGAAAATGTTCCTGTGCTTACAGCAAGACCGGGCACTGTATATGCTAGAATCTCGTTAATATTGGAGGAGATTTTAGTAAATTCCCGCAGCTTTTCTGAGTTCACCACAGTAACAGAAGCTGGAATTTCTGAAAGATATTCCGGGTTCCTGCTTGCAGAAATCACCACTTCATCCAAACTTCCATACGTATCCTGAAGGTTCACACTATAGGTTGTTAAGGAATCTCGTCCAATTTCTATAATTTGCTCTATAGTTTGATAACCCAACATTTTGACCGTTACCTTCCAGTTTCCAGGGGGAACCTCCTGGAGTTTATAAAACCCGTCAAAATTTGTAGTAGTTCCTTTTTGTAATTCCTCGATATAAATAGAGGCACCGGCAATAGGTTCATTTGTTTCATTTTTTATTTCCCCTTTTAATCCTGATTGGGAGAAAGCAGAGAGGCTTAAGGCCATTAAGGCGAGAAAAGTAATGTGTTTCATTATTCTTATTTAGATTTATTAAAAATAAATGCAAATATAGAAGCCTCTTTTAATTACACCAAGAAAATTTGATTTTTTTCAATGGAGTGGAGTGGAGTGATCACAGCCCTCTTGAAGATAATTGGTAGATTATTTTTTGATTTAATATAATGATTAAAAGCAATTTTTTACTCAAAAAGGATTGGCATAAAAAATATGATATTGGGAAACAACTAAAGTTACCATTCTATCCCTTTCTCAGTTTTTAATCGTTTCATTATGAAATGCTAAAATCCTATTATTTAACAATACCTGTTATCTGCGATGGATTTGTGGGCGGATGTATTTTTAATTATGATTTACAAATAGAGCAATTGGATTCTCCAATTAATTTGCCATCTTTATCAAACTCGTATTTACAACATTCATTGAATTTTTGTTTTAAAATATCTTTAGCTCTTCGTGTTCTAGCCTTGACATTTGTAAGACTTATTTCTAAGATTTCAGCCGCTTCCTTTTGTTTTAGTCCTTTGATATAAATCAATTCAATTATCTTTTTATAAATATCTGGTAGTTCATATACGAATTTATCAAAACAGCATATTGACTGATATTTTTCTAAAGCAGTTTCATTCTGTAAATTAACACTCGGTAAATAAACAGATTCTTTATTGAAGTAGTTTGCTATCTCGTTTCGAGCAATTTGAAAAATCCAGGCTCTTACTTTTTCATCATTCTCAAGTTGATGTAATTTTTTATGGATTTTTAAAAATGTATTTTGAAAAATATCATTTGTAGCACTTTCATTTTTTACTTTTTTGAGAATAAAGAAGAATAACTCTTCATTGAAATTGTGCCAAACTTTTTGAGTCTCCATAGTTCAAAAATAAATAAAGGTTAGCTTTTAAACCAACCTTTATTCAATTCAGCAACAATCGCATTTACCACATTCACATTTTGTACAAGGGCAATTGTTATCTAAACAATTTATGCAATTACATTTAGTGCAATCACAATTAGTACATTTACAATCATTCATACTTATAAATTTTATTGTTTACTACGGAGACCTTTAATTTTCTAAAAAGATACATTTAAATTGAATTTTCTTTTAAAATATGGCTGCAGACTCATGTTAAGCATTTTATTGACTAAGCTTTGCGCCTGGAACATTTTCTCCAACTTCTCTAAAAAACTGAGAAATTTTAAGCCTTCTGCTTCGTAATATTGTAATTATCCGAAAGATAAACTAATCATGCTACCCCGAGCAGCCCACTCCATTAGTTAAAAAAGCATATCATTCTTAAAAATAGGTGCTAAAACCTAGGTACCAGGTGGCCGTTTTTGTGGCTGGATTATTTAAAATGTCATTCTGCCACTGATAACGATAATTCAACCTTAAAACCGTTGCAGGTGACGGTCTAAAACTTATGGAAGGAGTAACCGCAATTAAATCATCCCCTATATTTGTATTAGTTTGAGTGAAGTTACCAATATTAAAATCAACATAATCTGTCCGAGCGGAGACGTTTAAGGATGCATTTTCCCAACCGAACATTTTCTTTTGCAACACTGGTTGAACTACATCCAGAAAAAATCCTGCTTGTTTATTTCCAAACTGTTGCGTAAATGTTTTTGGCACATCCACCCACACATAAGCGCCTTCTCCAACAATATAAGTGCCGGTTGATTCAATAGTAGTGCTAAGATCAATAGCGAAGACATCCACCCTCCTATTCTTTTCATCTATCTGTAGTCCATCTTCCATTACACGATTGTATGTACCGCCCATATAAGAAAAACCAACCTCACCTATATTTCTATTTCCTATAGCGAGTTTTGTAGTAATTAAAGGGTCACCGCTGAAATTTTCTTCAAAACGCTCTTCATTTTCTTTAACGGATGAAAGAGAGGTTCGATCTTTTGAATTATTAATTATACTATTGTCAAATCCATTTGAGAGGTATGCTTCATATCCGATAATCCAATCTCCAGTATTTGTTTTACCATACATTCCAAAACCTGCATTAGAAAAAGTGGCGGGTAGTAATTTTACTGCCACATCAGGTCTTTCTACAAACTCCCATTTAGGACCATCGTGATTTTGATTAAAAGCACCGATTGGATTCAAGATTATTCCACCTCGTAAATTGAGAAGAGGATCAAAGGAGATATCCATAGCAGCAAATTCTATGGCAATCTCTTTACCTCCCTCTTCAAACTCTACTTCCGTTAAAAATTTAATTCTTTTGTTAATTGAGGCAGACAGAAATAATGTTAAACGTCGTGCTTGAAAAGATAATCCTTCTGTCAATCCATCTTCCACTGCATATATCGAATTGGCTTCAAGATATCCCCCAATAGATACCGGAGCTTTATTTATTGTTAGAGCTGGTCGATTGTATACCGCATCCATGTTAAGTTGAGTATCTGTTGTATCTGACTTCGTTCTTTTAAGTATATCATCCTCGTTTTGGGCTATTAAATTTCCACTGAGGGTGAACAATATTAAGGTAATGATCAAATAATTAGGAGAATAAAATATAGATGTTTTCATCGTCTGTTTTCGTTGGAAATGTTTTTAGTTTTTGTTCAGCAGGTCCTTGTAATACGGTTCCTTCATTGGAAAATTGGCTTCCATGGCAAGGACAACTATAGATACCCCCACCAACATTAAGCTCGCACCCTCGATGAGTGCATTTTAGTAAGGAAGCTATATAGTCTTCACCAACTTTATATAGACAAATAGGGAATCTGTATTTGTTATTTTGTATAAGGACAAACTCTCTTTTAGACACCTTGTTATTTTTTTCAAGAATAAACTCATGCTTCGCTATGGTTAACTTATCTACCTCTTCCTTTGCTGTAGCATAGTAAATTCCACTGCATGAATGTAAAAAACCTAAACTTGGTATTGTTATTGCAACAGAGGAAAGGGTTTGGATAAATTTTTTTCTTTTCATCATAATGAATTTATAAATTCAAGTAGTTGCTTTTTTTCCTGATTCGATAGGGCATTGAACTCATCCCTTGAATTTTTGGCTTCACCGCCATGCATCAAAATGGCTTCCTCAATACTTCTTGCCCTGCCATCATGTAAAAGAAACAAACCTCCTCCTTGTGAGTTTTCAGAAAGGCCAATTCCCCATAGCGGAGGGGTTCTCCATTCGGATGTTTCAGCAAAACCTTCGGTATATCCATCGTCCAGACCAGGACCCATATCATGAAGTAGTAAATCTGTATAGGGATGAAATCCTTTATTAGATAGTGCTTCGATAGGCGAATATCCCGTTTTCATGCTTGGGGTATGGCAGGCAGCACATTGAATTCGGGAAAAAATTTGTTTGCCAGATACAACATCAGGATCATTTTGATTTCGAGGTATCGGAGCTTTTAAGGTTTTTAAATAAAAAACCACCTCGTTAACTACCTGAGTACTGATTTCCGGGTCCTCTTCCAGCCCGCTATAAGGATCTATAGGTTCAAATAATGATGTAATACCTATATCTTGATTATACGCACCTACTGTTTGATGCAATAAGTCATAACTAATTGCCTTTTTACCAAACCTAAAAATATATTTACCTCCACGTGAAATACTATTTGGCCGAATTTGAACATATTCAGGAGGATATGCGAAATGAGCTCTACCACTTATTCCGTCGCCATTCTCATCATAAGGATCGGCTAGAGAAAGTATACTTTCATCTGGAACAGCATCCAAAAAACCTAATCCTGTGACCGCAGGCGCAACCAAGGTTGTGAAGGGTGCTCCTGGAGGTAGCTTTTCAGGCTGAAACCCCTGAATTGCTTTATTCTGTAATTGATTTTTACCATCCCCAAAGTCTGCAAAAGGATTTCCTAAAGTATCACTTTGACCGAATCTTATAAATTGATTAAACGGGTGACCTTTACCATCCCCAGAATGACAACTAACACAGCTAGTACCTACGAAAACGGGGCCGAGTCCAGTTTCTGCGGTAAATACTTCATCATTGAACGCTATATCCCCATTCAAGAACTGAATCTGCTCTTCAACTGATAATCCTTCTACAGGGCCATCAAGAAGTTCATTTTCCTTTGGAGGAACAGGACCATATTCATCAGCTAATTTTTCACAGGATGTAAAAAAAGCGATAAAAATAATTAGACTTAACCATTCTATTTTCATTACCTAAAATATTATTTAGACAAATCTAAAATTTATTTTTTAATAATCTAAATATTGAAAGTTATTATCTTAAGAATATATTTTTAAAGTTGTAGGAATATATAGTATTAAGCTTCTTAAAAGATTTACCAACGGCGAAAACCTCGTTTGTACGTTTAAAGTTTCTAACTTGGAAGCTTTGTATTTACTCCTATGAGACAGCCTACCTATTAGGAGTATTATGAAGGTTCTCAATAATATGAGTATAATTCTGGTCGCCCCTCCTTTAGAAGTACTTGAATTGAAATACCAGAGAACTCCCGATTCCTTATATTACAGGGAATCGGTTTTTAATTGAAGTATTTTGTTTACAAAAGGTCAATTTTCTACGCCTCTTAAAACTTCAACTTTTAAAAAGAAAAATAATGAATTCCATAGAATCATTAGATTAAGAAAAAGTTGGTAGGTAAACATTTTTAAATAATCAGGGCTTATGAATAAAGTCTTTTAAGACAAAAAAATACAATAAAAATGATGCAATGACCAAAAGGATTAATGAAAAAATTCCAAAAAGCTTTTCTTTTTTAGTTATTTTATTCCGGGAAGATTTTTGACCCTTCTTCTTTCTTCTATTTCTCCTATATTTTGACATTTTTCTTCTACACTTTCTTTTGGGTAAATTGCAAACTTATCGCTTTAAAAAGGGTTTATTCCCTCTAATTAGATAAAAATTCATTGTACTGTAGTCTTACAATTGCCTTAATTTAGGGCACCTAGGATACCATAGGAATATTTCACAAATAATTCTGTGGTCTTACTGAAGGTATGAAGCTCAGGAATTCAGTTAATTTCTAAAAAATAGTGACTTCATAAACTTAAAAATGCAGATTTGTTTTCAATCCTACTATCATTTTAAAATAAGTACAGGAACTTCTGATTTGAAAATCATTTTCCGTCTCAGCCCCAGTTCAGTTAGTTTTTCTATAAAGGCATGTTTCCTGTAAAGTAGCGCCAAAATATCTATGGCATTATCTTTCAAAAAACCGGTTATTTTATCTTCAGTTTTCCCTTCGGAAAAAAGGTGAACAGAAATATTCTGTAGATTAAAAAACTCCTCATAATAGTTTTTTATCTCCTGTTCTTTAATAACTTCATCTTTACTTTTAGCAAAATGAAATATAAAAAGGCGCGCGTTAAATGCCTTTAATAGATCAGCCAGAACCTTTAGTTCCCTATCAGGTTTCAGATTATCTGAATCCAGCGCCAGACAAATTCTTTTTAAACCAAAAGTTTCTAAATCTTCAGGTACAACCAGCACAGGGCAGGGTACATCCTTGCTCACTTTTTCACTGGTAGTTCCTGCAAGGTAACCTTCTACCTCACCTGCACCTTCTGTCCCCATAATTATCAAACCTGCTTTTTCTTCTGTTGCTAATTGATAAATTATATCTGAAGGTCTTCCTGGGGCTACCATACTCTTATATTTTATTGTCGCCAGACGTGGAAAATTTTCGAGAAATTCCAGCATTTTTTCTTTGTACAATTTCTGATAAGAACTAAAGTTGTCGGGAACCGGATAAACTATAGCCCCGTATCCGGCATATTGATAACCTTCAGAATAGGCATGAACAAAGATAATTTCTGAATTTAAAGATTCGGCCACCTTTATGGCATACTCAACTCCAATTTTGGAACTTTGACTAAAATCAATCGGAACTATTATTTTCATGGTTTTTTAATTTTAATTATACATTCAGTTTTTCAATTAATTGTTTAAATAAAAGCTTTATTGTTTAATCCACTTTTTGGCAATCTCCTTTTCCTCTAAGTCAAAATATTTTACTTCAGCATTGGTAAAAGGTTTCATGAACTTTGTAATCCAGTCCTGCCATTTTTTATCACCTACCATGGCGATTTTTTCATAATCTTTTGCGTGGGCAGTATCCATTTTTAGATCTTCCCACAGGCCTGGAAAATCCCAGCCGGTAAAATTCTCCATTTCAAAATACCAGCGTACGTTTAATCCTTTGTCCAAAATAGCATGAATAATGGGATGTACCTTCTCAATATCCATTTCGGATAAATCTCCCGATGCTCTGGTTGCAATAATATTATCTCCTGAAATCTCTATAATTTGTAACATATCTATTTTTATTAATTATTAACCGCCTAAATCGTAAAACCATTCTTCAGCTTTCATAATTCCTTCTTTTATGGCATTTCCCTTAGTATAATTCTTTTCTATAACCAGACTTTTAGCAATTTCCAGGGCTTTTTGCTTCACTGCAGGATGGAGGCCATCCAAACTGGTTTTAAATTCTTCAAAGGTCCATTCCATAGCTTCATTTTAATGGTTGAACAGTTCTTTTTCTTTTTCGGGATCCATCTCATTCTTTGACTTTTTGTCCAAAAAATAATCCAGCACGATGCCCACTATAATTGCTCCCACAAAAGCAACATACACCTGCCAGTTAAACTGAACTACCAGAGACAGGCTAATAATTATGGCCAAAATGGGTAGGATAGGTACTTTCCCTATGGAAAGGGGAACTTTAAAAGGTCTTTCTTTGTCAGGTGCTTTATAACGCAAAACGATGAGTGCAATATTCACAGCTACAAAAACGAGTAACGCCCCTAAAGAGGACATTCCTGCGACAATTTTAATATCTCCCAATAACAAAAATGCCGCTACCGCAGCCATAACCACCAGTGTAGTTACCCAGGGTACTTTCTGTGCATTGGTCTTGGTCATAAATTTTGGAAGCTCGCCCACGCTTGCCATACCGAAAAGCAACCTGCTAATGGAAATAATGCCACTAAAAGCCGCATTAGCCGTAGCAAAAAGTGCCGCAACTGCCAGGGCTACGGGCAACCAGGAATTTAAATTTGAAGCGGCCAGCGACAATGGGGAATTTACCTTTGCTATTTCTGCGGGGTCACTTATATTGAGTACCGTAAAAGATATTAGTAGGTATATAATTGTGGTAAACACCATTGTCAATAAAAATGCCCTCGGAATCGTCTTGCCCGGATTTTTTACCTCGGAACCCAATGCTGCCATATGCTCAAAGCCGGTATAAACAAAAAATAAGGTAGCAGTCGCTGCCAGGGTGCCGGAAAAGGACTCCACTTTAAAAAATTCTGATTTTGGTGGTCCTGTTTCCAAAAGTCCGACCGCAATAAGAATAAACAATCCCAATAGCTGAATACTGACCATAATGATATTGGCGGTAGATGATTTTTTGATGCCCGTAATGCTTATAAATGCAAGAATCAGTAGCACAGCATAGCTAACCAGTAAGGAAGGGATGTTAAAAAACGTATTGAAATACCCTGAAAAAGCAAGTAGCACCGCGGCGATGGTGGCCGAACTGTGAAATGCAATCGTCCAACCTGTTAGAAAAGATGGAATGTCGATTTTTGGAAAAGCTTTCCGTACAAAAATGAATTCTGCACCGGCATTAGGATAGGTAGAGGACAGCTCTGCATACGACATTGCCGAGACACTGGCCGCAATGGCGGCAAAAATAAAACTCAACCAAAGGTCTGTTCCCGCCTGTCCAGCGGCTGCACCAATTACAGTATATATTCCAGCACCAACAATGGTACCTACACCATAAAAAGTAAGGCGAAGAGTACCCAGAGATTTTTTTAATTCTGCCATAATACTATTAGTAATATATTATCCATTTCTATCTAAATTCCTTTTTTCCATCTCTGCCTTTACGATGCCACGCTCAATAGCCTCTTCTTTTGAACAATTTTTGTTCAAATAGAAATCCCTTGCATATTTTAATGCTACTGCTCTAATATTTTCATCCAGCACATTAAGCCTCTCCTGGTAATCCTTAAATAAATCCTCCTTCATTTTTTAAAATAGTTTTAGAACAAAAAACACCATAGTTAAAAGATATACAATATACGCTGCATCGAAAACGAATATCTGCCATCTGCTGAACCCGTGAAGTTCCTTGCTTTGATGGACAAATACTGAATATAAAAGCGGCATCAGTCCTACAAAAGCCAGGTTGACCCAAAACAACTGGAAATCTTCGATTGGGGTCGTTACCAGTGCCAGGGGGAAAAATGCCACTGTCATGGTAACGGCATTATCTGCAATCACACTGGTGGTACCCGCAGTCACTTCACCTCCCTTTACCACACTCCATGTTTTGAATATTTCAGGGGCGGTAGTCATAATTCCGGTGATAAACAACCCTCCAACAATTTCGGAAATATTCAGTGCCGAAACAATATTTTCGGTAGCTTTTACAATAAAAAAAGCCCCCACGGCTATGGCCAGGGCCCCTGCAACCGAAAGCCATATTTTCTTTTTATCCCATTCTACCTTCTGACCCTTTTCCCTGCCTTTTATAATGGCATGCGTTAAAAAAGCCGCATAGGCAGCCAGCATGATCCACCCATCAATGGGTTGTAATCCACGCCAGGCTTTGGGAAGCGTTAATATAGCCACCAACCCGATAATTACCAGATAGGGGATAGATAATACCGAGACGGAACGTTTGTTCAGGGCCAGCAGGTTGGCATCCAAATGTTTTTGATGCTCCTTATTGTTTTTAAACTTTCTTCTGGAAGCAAAGTATGCAATGGTTACCATGAGCGGAATGGAAATGATATTGGAACCAAGCAAATTCCCCAACCCGATATCAGATACCCCACGGGCGGCGCTCGTAATATTTATCGCCACTTCAGGGCTCGCTGTTACAATAGCCAGGAAAGCTGCCCCTGCAGAAGCAGTAAGCCCCCATTGTTTGCGCAGCATCTTTAAAGGGGTAAGGAGTTGATCAGCACCCCAATGGGCAGCCCAAGCTGCCAATCCCAATACTACTACCCAAAGCCAAGCGTTCATAACTAATCGATTTTTATAATTGTCCTGTTACTTTCAGTATATTTCAACTTTTTCTTATCCGATATTTTCTGGTCTTTTTTTTGTTGGCTTTGAAAGATCAGGAGTAAAATCACTCCCGTGCTAATCCAAACATCTGCGGTATTGAATACAGGGTCGAAAAAAGTAAATTCATTACCTCCCCATAATGGCAGCCATTCCGGAAGCCTTGTATCAATAATAGGGAAGTACCACATATCCACCACATTGCCATTTAAAAATCCGGCATAACCACCGCCTGAGGAGAATATTTCTGCAATATTGCGAAGTGCGGGATCACTTTTTTCAAAAATCAGTCCGTAAAATGCACCGTCAATCAAATTGCCCAATGCACCTGCGTATATAAATGCGGCACAGATTATAAAGACTTTTGCATATCCTTCACGTATCATCTTTTTGATATAAAAGGTCCCCCAAATAACGGCTACGAAGCGAAATAGTATTAAAACAAATTTGGCCAGATAACCTTCGCCAAATTTAAAGCCCCAGGCCATGCCGGCATTCTCCAAAAAATGTAAGCGAAACCAATCCAGGCCAAACACAAAATATTCCTCGCCATAATAAAAATGGGTCTTCACATAAATCTTTATGGCCTGGTCTATTACCAACAACAGTAAAATTAATAATGCTACACTACTTTTATTCATAATTTCCTTATTCTTGCCCAACGTCTTGTGCAACATATATTTGCATTATTTAGATAATTTTAAAATTCTTATGGCGCCCCGCATTACAAACGTGAAAACGATGCCGCCAATTACCAAATCGGGCCATTTGCTATCCAGAAAATAGACCAGCACCCCGGCCAGTATCACCCCGCCGTTTACGATGATATCATTGGACGTAAAAATAGCACTGGCCTGCATATGCGCCTCCTTACTTTTGGCCTTATTTATCAACCAGAGCGAAATAAGGTTCCCCAGTAAGGCTAAAATGGAAACTATGATCATCCATTCGAACATTGGTGTTTCACTACTTGTAAAAAACCTTCTTAATACCTCTGCAAAACCAAGTGTTGCCAATGCAATTTGAAAGTAGCCGCTGAATTTTGCCACCTTCTTTTTTCTGGAAATGGCACCACCTACTGCAAATAAACTTAGCGCATATACTATCGAATCTGCCAGCATATCCAAAGAATCTGCAATTAGGCCCATAGAAGAAGAAATCCACCCCGTGGTCATTTCGATAATGAAAAAGCCGAAATTTATCCCCAGGACCCACCAAAGGATTGTTTTCTGTTTGGATTGGTCTTCTATTACGGGAGGCTCGGCTTCTTCGGTCCCCATAAATTTATCACCTAATTTTAATTCTGAAATCGAGGCTTTGATTTCCTCATTCCCTTCAAGGTGATATACTTCAAGTTTTCGATTGGGTATATCAAAATCCAAATATTTCACTTGAGCATAAGATTCCAATTTCATCCGGATCATCTGTTCTTCTGAAGGACAGTCCATTTGACTTACTATAAAAGTACTTTTGTTCATTTCTCCCATATCACTTAACTATATTTTTCCTTCCTTTATTGGAAGTTAATAAGAGAATTACCGCACCGCCAATAGCTGCAAGTAATGAAGCTATCAAAATGCTTATTTTCGAAATTTTAATCAATTCCTGATCATTAAATGCGAGATTGGTAATAAAAAGGGACATGGTAAAGCCAATTCCCGCGATCATACCAATTCCAATTATATGTTTCCAGTTTAGTGTAATATGTAATTCGGAAACTCCAAGTTTTTGCCCGATCAATGTAAAAATACCAATCCCTGTTACTTTCCCAATAGCTAATCCCAAAAGGATCCCCAGCCCTAAAGAACCGGAAACAACCTCAATTAAATTTACATCGAGCTTTACTCCCGCATTCGCGACTGCAAAAATTGGAATGATAAAGAAAGCATTGAAATCAACAAGGGAATTTTCCAGTTTGAGCAAAGGAGGCCTTGAATTCTCAGTATCTGTTTTAATAGCTTTTAAAATTATTTGTTGTTTTTTATCCTGAAGAGGATTTAATTTTTCCAGCTCTGTTTTCTCAAGATTAGTAACGTTTGTGGCGGTCCTTTCTTTTAATATTTTACTGTCTAATTTGGGCACTATTGGAATGGTAATGGCAAAAAGTACTCCCGCAATAGTTGGATGGATCCCCGAATTAAGGAAGCAATACCATAAGATGATCCCAATAATAATATACCAAATCAAATTTTTGATCCCAGTCCAATTCATTAATAATAATAACCCAAATGCCCCCATGCCCGATCCAAGGTATATCCAGCTCAACTCGTTGCTATAAAACAATGCTATCACCAATATGGCACCTATATCGTCAGCAATAGCGAGGGCTATTAAAAATGTTTTTAACTGCCTGGGGACATTTTTTCCCAGTAGGCCAATAATCCCTAGTGAATATGCGATATCGGTAGCCATAGGGATGCCCCAACCCTTTATATTTTCAGTGCCTAAATTTAGGCTAATAAAAATGAGGGCCGGAACTGCCATGCCACCTAAAGCTGCCAACAATGGGGCTGAGGCTTTTTTAATTGAAGATAATTCCCCCACCATAACCTCCCTCTTCAATTCAAGGCCGGCAACCAAAAAGAAAATTGCCATTAGGCCATCATTGATCCATTCTTCAATTGTTAGCCCAAAACTAAGATGCTCGGAAAATTCAAAAAGCAATTCATCGCCAAGAAAATGATGATAGGCACCTGCCCACTTTGAATTAGCTAAAAGAAGGGCAACTATAGTAGCAATTATTAAAAAAATCCCCCCAGCTGTTTCCCTGTCGAGGAACTTTGTTGCCGTTTCCCTGATATACCCAATAGTGGATTGATTTCGAACTGATTGCCCCATTTTATCTTATCTGTTTTTTGAGTTCATTACTTAAACCTTAATATTTCAAAAAGCTCAGTAGCGTCTTAATTTTTAAGAACTTACTGTTAGGTCAACTTTAAATATGCAACGCCCTGTCTTCGGTAGCTGCCAGACAGGCCTCCTTAAAGGTCTCGGAAAATGTGGGGTGACCGTGTGACATTCTTGCAATATCCTCGGCAGCCGCCCTAAATTCCATCGCTACCACCGCTTCGGTATAACTGTCTGCTATGCGAGGGCCTATCATATGCACGCCCAATATCTCATCGGTTTCCTTATCTGCGATTACCTTGATAAAACCATCCGTATCCATACTTATCTTCGCCCGTGCGTTTGCCTTATAGGGAAAAGAGCCCGTTTTTATACTTCTATTGGTCTTCTTCAGTTCTTCTTCCGTCAAGCCTACACCGGCGACCTCAGGCTGGGTGTACACGATATTTGGGATAAGGGAATAATTGATATGTGGCTTTTGACCTGCTATGCTTTCGGCTACAAAAACGCCTTCTTCACTGGCTTTATGGGCAAGCATTGCCCCCCGGATTACATCCCCAATGGCATACACACCCTTGACATTGGTTTCAAGGTTTTTATCTACCGTTATCTGTCCTTTCTCATTGGTTTCCACTCCTATATTTTCAAGCCCTAAACTGGCGGTGTATGGTTTTCGGCCAATGGCCATAAGACAGTAATCGCCATCTAAACTCATTTCTTCTTTATCGGAAAGATTTTCCGCTTTCAATTCTACTTTATCCTCAGTTGCCGTTGCGTTTGTCACCTTATGTTCCAAATAAAAATCAATTCCCTGTTTTCTAAGGGAACGGTGCAATTGATGTCCCAGTGCGCCGTCCATAGTGGCGATAAGGCTATCAAAATATTCTACTATGGAAACCTTTGAACCCAGGCGGGCGAATACGGAACCTATCTCAACACCGATAACGCCACCCCCAACGACCATTAAGTGCTTGGGGATTTCCTGTAGGGCAAGGGCTTCGGTGGAAGAGATGATACGCTTTTTGTCTATTTTAATATTGGGCAGTGAAGCGGGTTTGGACCCTGTGGCAATGATGATTTTATCGGTTGTTATGGTTTCCGTTTTGTCCCCGCCCTTAATCTCAATCGTGTTTTTGTCCTTGATGGTGCCGTGGCCTTGATAGACGGCAACCTTGTTCTTTTTCATCAGATAATCAACACCATTGATGATTTCCTGTACCACATCCTGAACCCTTTGGTTCATTTTCAGGATATCGACATTGGCCTCTTTAACATCAATCCCAAAATTTTCGAATTGATGCTTGAGTTTGTAATAATGCTCAGAGGCTTCCAACCAGGCTTTTGACGGGATACAGCCCACGTTAAGGCAGGTGCCGCCAAGCGTGTTGTACCTTTCAATAATGGCTACTTTTAATCCTAATTGGGCGCAACGGATCGCACTTACATACCCGCCCGGGCCAGATCCTATTATAGTTACATCAAATTTTTCCATATTCACATTTTTTTAAGTTAGTTACGGTGGAAAAAACCTTAAGCTTGACCATTGGGGGCTGGGATTCAGGCTTAAGGCACTCCCACCTATTATTTTTTACTACAGTTTTTACATATCCCTTTTAAAACTAGGTTCACATCGTTCACCTCATACTGGTTTGGCAAACTCTCTTCCGATATTTTATTTGGTAAACAGATTGTTTTCTTACAATTGGTACAATGAAAGTGCATATGTAAATCTGTACTGTGTTTACCTTTGGCGTTTTCATCGGAAATCGCATATTTTGCAAAAGCAGTTCCATCGTCAATTTGGTGCACCATGCTTTTTTTCTCAAAGAGCTTTATCGCCCTGTAGAAAGTGGTCTTATTGGCTGTTTTGATATTTTTATTGATAAAGACTTTTTGCATTTCATTTAAACTTACTGCATAAGTTTTCCTTTTGAGGTATTTGTAAATTTTCAACCTCATTTCAGTGGGACGTATCCCTTTTGACGATAATTTTTTTTCCGTTTTTGTCATTTTATATTCTTTCGAAAAACAGTCTAAGTCCGGATCTAATCTTTTTTATAAGCCAAAAGCCTTAACGCATTAAAAACCACCAGAAGCGTCGAACCTTCATGGATTACTACCGCCACTCCAATATTTGCCAAGCCGAATATGGTTGAAGGTATAAGCAGGGCCACAATACCAAGGCTAACCCAAAGGTTTTGCCTGATAATCGCCTTTGCCTTCCTGCTTAAACCTATGGCAAAGGGCAGGGTTTCCAACTTATCGGCCATTAGCGCAATATCCGCCGTTTCCAGGGCTACATCACTTCCCGCAGCACCCATAGCTATTCCTACAGTGCTGTTTGCCATGGCAGGGGCATCATTAACGCCATCGCCCACCATTGCCACCTTGGATTCCTTTTCTTTTAATTCTTTTATAGCATCCACTTTTTCTTCCGGTAATAAACTACCCCAGGCATCGGTCAATCCTATTTCTTCTGCTACTGCGTCTGCTACCTTCTGGTTATCACCAGTAAGCATGATCATTCGTTTAATTCCTATTTCTTTTAATTTTTTAAGGGTTCCCTTGGCGGCTTCACGAGGGGTATCCATTAATGCAATGATGCCTATATATTCTTCATTTTTTCGTATAAGCATTGTTGTATTTCCACCACCTTCAAGACCACGCACTTTCGTAGCTATTTTTTCGGAAGGTGTACTCTCATCAAGCCCTTCGTACAGGTCGAGGTTACCTATATAGATTTTATCATTGCCAAATGATGCTTTAATCCCTTTACCCAGAACTGCCTCTAAATTAGAGGCATTTGGGATTTCCTCGCCTTCCAGACGCTCTTTTCCATCACGAACTACAGCTTTGGCCAGGGGGTGATCACTAAGACCTTCCACGGCTACTGCTATTTTGAGAAGTTCATTGTCTGAAATATCCCCAAGTGGCACCACTTGGGTAAGTTTTGGCTTTCCTTCCGTTAGAGTTCCGGTTTTATCAAAGGCTAGGGCGGTAATAACCCCCAGGTCCTCCAGAGGGCGCCCTCCTTTAATTAATACCCCGCCACGGGCAGCTCTGGCCACTCCACTTAATACAGCACTTGGGGTCGAGATTGCCAACGCACAGGGACTTGCAGCTACTAATACGGCCATCGCCCTGTAAAAGCTGGCGCTAAAGGGTTCGTCAATAACTAAAAAAGCAAACAAAAGAATCCCGACCAAAATAAGGACGGACGGCACAAAATATTTTTCAAATTTATCGGTGAGCAACTGGGTAGGCGATTTTTGAGTCTGAGCTTCGTTAACCAGTTTCACCAATCGGGAAAGCGTTGAATCTTTGGCTGCTTTGATAACTTTAATCTCCAAAGTATTGTTCCCATTGATCGTTCCGGCAAAAACGCGGTTTTCATCTTTAATATCATCTACCTCTGAGTAATCCTTCTCAACATCTTCTACGGGAACTTTATCTACCGGTACACTCTCCCCGGTTATTGGAGCCTGGTTAACACTACTCTGCCCATCTACCACTACGCCATCTGCAGATATTTTACTATTTGGTTTCACCACAATGATATCCCCAATATTGAGTTTTTCGATACCAACTTCTTCCGTTTTACCATTTTTCTTAACCAAAGCTGTTTTTGGCGCCAGTTCTGCCAGTGCAGCTATAGATTTTCGTGCTTTGTTCATTGCATAATGCTCCAAGGCATGCCCCAGGCTAAAGAGAAATAATAACAAAGCTCCTTCAGCCCATTCCCCAAGAATAGCTGCTCCTATAGCTGCGACCAACATGAGAAAATCAATTTCAAATCCACCTTTGGCTACGGTCTGTATGGCTTCTTTTGCTGTAAAGTAACCTCCAAAAAAGTAGGCACCTATGTATAGGGATAAGCTGACCCATTCCGGTATTGATGTTACGTAGGACAAACCAAAACCAATACCCAAAAGAGCACCACAAATAATAGCAAAAATAAGTTCGGTGTTTTTCCCAAAAATACCTCCGTGGGCGTGGGAATGTTCTTCCCCGGCCCCGTGGCTATCCGCTTCTCTATGATTCTGGAGATCAGTATCTTTATGCTTTTGTTCTTCTATATCCCTTACCTTTTCTTTATTTAAATTTTGAGGATTCTTTTCGGCAGATTTAAAGCCCTTATTCTCAGCAGAGGAGCTTTTTTTAACTTGTAGGTTTTCTTTTTCGAGCTTTGTAGTTATCTCATCAAAACTTGTTTCCCGTTTATCATATTCTAAACGGATCATTCCTCCGGCATTGGCGGAAGCTTCCAAAACACCATTGATATTCAACAGACTCTTTTCTATAGTCCTTGCATGCCGGGTATGTCTAATCCCCTCAACCTCTATAAGCAAATGTCCATATTTCGCGGTAATTTCAGCCCCGGTTCTTTCTGCCAATGATTGAATGCGGTCAATAGAAATTATATCCGGATCGTAATGAAAGCACAATTGTGGCACCGTATCTTCCTGATCATCCGCTATGTGGACTTTTTCAAGGCCATTTTCGGCTTCCAGTTCCTTAATTAGCCTTTCCACACAAGCGTCTTTTTCATTAGGTACCTGTGGAAGGATTACGGGAATTTTGATTTTTAGTTTTTTCATATCCTTAGTTATTTGTATCCAGTTTTTTGCTTGTTCCTTATCCTGAAGGTCAAAATATTTGACTTCTGAACCGGTAAAGAAATGAGTAGCTTTAACGACCCATTCCTGCTATTTTTTTCGCCTACAAATTTTATGACTTTTTTCGATGATATTGTGGATTAGCGGATGGGTTTTTTATATCCTTCTTCGTGATTCTACCATTGATTTTAGCAGCAATCAAGTTTTCTTTTTCTATGTCCAATACCTATATCATTTTTTCAATTTTATAGGGTTTATATTAATTTAAGTGTATCTCCAAATACTCCAGAGCCTCAGGCATATCCAACTCGCGGGTTCCGTTCCCGGTTCTGATAAAGAAATGCGAACGATCGCCCAAATTCAAATACACAGGTTTTTGTGATTTGTGAACCCTTACATAACAGATATCCTTTTCTTCGAATTGGTAAAAGGCCACTTTAACCAAAGGGCAAAAATGAGTGCCGAACTTGAGGGACACCAATTGCATTATATATTGCTCAAACCCGTCCTTGCCAGGTTTTTTTAAAGTACCGCAATCCTGTTCCAGCCCCAGAATACTACCTTCATCATCAATTCCGATAATTAAATGCCCTTCTTGGGTGTTCATAAACCCGGCAATTGTTTTTGCTATTACGTCCTCCAAAGCCTTATTCGGTTTAAACTGCCTCAAATCCCATCTCAAGGTAGATTTAAATTCTACTTGCTGGTTTTCTCCTGCCGCAATCAGCTCCCTGATCTCCTCCAGCTTATCTCTTCTTCCGGTCAATTGAAATATTCTTTGCCTGACCATAAACATAAGCGACAAGGCAATGCCCAGCAGTCCAAATAGCAATTTGATGATGGCTTGATCCAAATCCCATGAACTAACTTCCTGCTGATATGAAGCAAGCAGAGATTTCCACCATTCGCCATTACCTCCCTGCATGTCATACATGTGGAGTGAAATAACCAGGGGCTGTATTATAAATAAGCCAAGGGCTAATCCAATGAATATAAAAACAAATACTTTGCGTTTTTTCATTTTTACCTTCTTTTATAAGCCATAGGTGCCATCGCTTTCGATGCCTGTGCCTTATAACTACTTCTTCTTATCCTGAAGGACTTTCTTCTTTTGTTCAAATTCCTCATCGCTTATCTCGCCCCGGGCGTATCGTTCTCTCAGGGCTTCCATAGCCTTATCCTTCCGTCTATTTTGTCCCGGGGTGGGATAAGGAATTAAGAATATCCAAAAGATGAGGATTATCCAAAGCCCCCACCATATCCAGTGCATTCCCCCAAAATTCCAGTTGTCCATCATAATCTTTCTGTTTAAATTTATTTAACTTTTTTAATGATTTCCTTTCTCCATCCATTCCTTGGCCAAATGTTTTTCTTCAAGGCTAAAGAATTTAATATGTGCCTTTGTAAAGGGTATCAAAACTTCGGTAAACTGTTCCTGCCATTTTGTAATTCCCACCAATGCAACCTTTTTAACGCGTTCTTCATTCGGAAGTTTCAGTTCAATGCCCTTCCAATACGCACTTGCAGTCCACCCCTCAAAATTTTCCATTTCAATATACCAGTATACTTTATGGTTTGCCTGTATATGGTTTTTTAATTGAGATATCAAATTGTCATAATCGGTAGCATCCAATCTATTTTGAGCTACCATATATACCTTGTTTTCTTTTTTATAAATTTTCATCATTGTTCCAATTTTTTAAATCAAAAAACTTAATCCAAGTCATTGCTACATTTCTCACAGACTCCCTTAGCCACCAGATTAATATCCTCTGCCACGTAACCTTCGGGCAGATTTATCTGAGGGATTTTATGTTCTGTAAGGCACACGGTTTCCCCGCAACTATTGCAATGAAAATGTAAGTGAAGGTCGTTACCCACCTCGCATTCACAATTGTCTTCACACAGGGCATATTTAATGATGCCGGTGCCATCCTCAATTTGATGCACAATTCCTTTTTCTTCAAATGTCTTCATAGTACGGAAAAGCGTACTCCTTTCCGAGCTTTCGAAATCTTTCCCAAGGTCGCCTAAACTAATGGCCACATTCAATTGTGCCAACCGTTTATAGGTCATCAGGCGCATTGCCGTAGGGCGGATGCCTTTGCTTTCTAACTTTTTTACTATTTTTTCCATTGGGCGTAAAAGGGTTTAGAAAATTTAACGCTTTAAGGATTCCCCGGTTTTTATCTTGAAAGCATCTTCAATGTCAGACAAATAAATGATGCCATCACCTGGATCCGGTGTTTTCCCGTTTTCCAGGATGATATTGATAGCCGATTGTGCTTCTTCATTTTGACATACCAGTTCTAACTTTACCACCGGGCTGTCGGTTACACGGAAATCTAAAGAAGGTGATGCGCCTTTTGCTTTAAATGCTCCGGTACCTTCCCCCTGAGACAGCGTCATACTTTTGAATCCGCTTTCGCTAAGGGATTCTATCACTATTTGAACCCGTTTTGGCTTTATAAATGCTTTTATTTCTTTCATTACTGTGGTTTTAATTTAGTATTAAGGATGAACCCTCTGGAATTTTAATCAAGACAAACATTTAACAGAGAGTCCATCCATCTATTTTTTTTAATTTAATGACCATGGGAAGTCTGGCTTTTCTGCATTTCAGAGACCAGATAATAGGCATTATTATAAGCAACCAAAGTACCTTCAGGCAGAGGCTCCAGCAGTTTAATTTCAACCCAACCATCTTCAGTTATTCCCGTTCTTACCTGCACCGGTTTCAATTCCCACTCGGTTTCACCATCTTCCTGGTGTTTTTGGGCCGTAAAGATGTAGGGATTTCCTTCTTCTTCAATTATTGCTTCTTCCGGTAAGGCAGGAACAGCTTCTTCACCCGTCCTGATTTTTCCGTTTATATACATCCCCGGAATTAGAAAATCTTCTTTATTATCGATTTCTGCATGCACATGTACCGCTTTGGGGTTTTGTTCAAATTGTTTCCCCACTGAATAAATTTCCCCGGTTAAATTACTGCCTGGAACCGATTCCAGTGTAAACGCAATCTTTTGGCCTTCTTTCACCTTATAAATATCTTTTTCAAAAACCATTAGATCGGCATGAACATGTTCATTATCAACTACCATAAACATGCTGGTTTGCGGCTCCACATACTGTCCTATCTGCACCAGTACTTTTTCTATATAACCTCCAATTGGGCTTACTACCGGAATATATTCATATAATTCACCGTCTCTAACCTGGGAAGCATTTAGGTTTAACTGGCGTAATTGTGATTCGTACCCCCGTACTTCACCTTGTACAGACTGGTAATCGGATTGGGTCTGTTGAAAAGTTTTTCCAGATCCTACCTCTGCTTCATATAAACGTTTCTGTCTTTCAAATTCCTTTTCCAAAAATTGCATCCTACTATATGCATTAATATAATCAGACTGCATTCTGGTTAAATTTGGGTGAGAAAGATAAGCCAACACCTGACCTTTATTTACCTTATCCCCCTCAATAACCTTTATAGAAGTTATATTACCGCCTAAAATTGCCGTAACGGTAGCTTCATATTGTGGCGGCACTTCTAACTGGCCATTGGCTTCCACAATACCGGACAAAGCTTTTTTAGGTAAGGTATCTACTTTGATGCCCAAACTATTGAATTTCATCTCTGAAAGATGTACTGAACGCATCCCGCCTTCTTCTTCACCGTGTTCTTCATCTCCTTCCTCACCGTGATTTTCACCTTCTTCGGTATTAGTAGTTGCAGTTTCACTGGAAGCGTCATCCCCTTCCTCAGGATTTTCTTTACATCCAAAGAATATGCTGAGCGTTAAGGCAAGCATTAAAATATTTATTGATCTTGTATTCATATCGATTTTCTTATTTTAATTTTTAATTTGAATTCTTAAGGTAATATTCCAGTTGGTAACGGCTGTCGAGATAATCGTTAAAAGCACTCCAGGCATTTACTTCGATTCTAATGGCATCTCTTATATTTTGAAGGAAGGTTACGTAATCTATAGCACCTTCCTTAAATGCTAATACCGACCCATCCTGTTGTTCCTGTGCTAAAGGAAGCGCTTCATCCCTATAATAATTCCATGAGTTTCTCCATTTGATGTAGTCTTCCCGCATATTTTTATAGGCGATTTCCAGTTCGAGTTTATCCTGGTAAAAGTTTTGCTCTGCAATCTTTCGATTCACTTGTGCTTCCTGGGTACGGCCTAATTCCGGCCCAAAAAACAGTGGAATTTGAATTCCTATTTGATATTGAAAGAAACCCGATTGCCCGGCTATTTCCTGCCTACCGTATTGACCCTGAAATTTGGGCAAAAATTCAGATTTTCGTTCTCTGGTAACCGCTTTTGCCACGTCAATTCTTTGTTCTGAAACCTGTAGTAAGGGATGATTTTCAAGAGACTCTACCAGAAAGTTTAAAGGTTCATCCAATGCTTCAGCAGGCAAATCTGGTACATCGTAAATTGTGTCACTAACAAACCATAGGTTTAAGCGCTGTATTGATTTCAGATAATCTCGATAAGCTTGTTCTAACTGTATTTTCACCTCATTCCCCTGATTTGAGGTGGCAAGATATTCCAGTTTAGAGGTAGCTTCTGTCTCATACCTGATTCTAGCCGCCCTTTCAATATCTTCGAAAATAGAATCCATTTTCTTATATACCTGATACCTCTTTTTACTTGTATAAACAGATGTCCAGGCCCTGCTTACTTCACGTTCAATTTCAATAGTAGATAGCTCTAAGGCATTTTCAGCAAGTGCCACCCTTTCTTTCTGTAGTTTTAACCGGGGCACTATTCCGAAAATATCGATGCCTTGTTGTTGGACGCCAATTTGGGTATAGATCCCATCAGAGCCATTTCCTACTTCTTCTTTTCCTGTAAAGATTTGGGTGTTTCCAAAATCAAAGGCGGTTTTGCGCAATACTTCCTCACTTTCAATTTCGAGCTGGGCAGCTTGGAGCTGTGGAAAATTTTTGATTGCCATTTCTTTTGCATCCTCCAAACTAATTGTTTGTAAAGAATCCTGTTGTGAATATTCAGATGACATTGCATCAGATTGTGCATTTACAGAAAAGGTTCCGCCTAAAACTAAGCCAATTATCAAAATCGTAGCTAAAGATCGCGAATTGGAAGAACCTAGTTTATTCTGTTCTTTTTTCTCTCGTTTTCTTTCTACAAGGGTATATAGTACTGGTAATACAACCAGCGTAAGCAGTGTAGCTGTAAGCATCCCACCTATAACCACCGTAGCAAGTGGTTGTTGAACTTCTGCACCGGCTGATGTGGAAAATGCCATTGGTAAAAAACCGAAAATATCTGTTGTTGCTGTTAACATAATAGGTCGTATTCGTTCTTTGGTTCCTGTAAAAATTCTATCTTTTATACTGGTTACTCCTTCTTCTTTTAAAGAATTGAATCTATTTATTAGTACCAGCCCGTTTAAAACTGCAACCCCGAATAATACAATAAAACCTACCCCAGCAGAAATACTGAATGGCATTCCCCGCAACCAAAGGGCAAAAACACCTCCAATGGCAGCGAGGGGTATGGCTATATAGATCATGACAGATTGGGAAAACGATTTTAGGGCAAAATATAGAAGAACAAATATCAAGAAAAGGGCAATGGGTACAACAATTATCAAGCGGTCCTTAGCACTCTGAAGATTTTCGAATTCCCCCCCATAAGTTATATAATACCCGGGAGGTAATTCTAATTCTTCATCTAATCTTTGCTGAATATCATTAACGACTGACTCTACATCCCTTCCCCGGGCATTTACACCCACATAGGTTCTTCTGTAGGTATCATCTCTCGAAATTTGCATAGGGCCCGGAACATATTCGATATCTGCTATTTCTTTTATCGGTACCTGAGTTCCGTCGGGAAGATCGATATACATTCCACGCAAGTCATCAATATTCTTTCTATGTTCTTCATCAAATCTTACTACTAAATCGAATCGCTTTTCTCCTTCAAAAATGACTCCTGCGGTTCCTCCCGCAAAAGCAGTACTTATATAATCATTTGCTTTTTGGATATCCAGGCCATATTGAGCAATTTTATCACGGTTAAATTTCACGGTCATTTGTGGCAGCCCAGATGTTCGTTCAGGATTAACATCTCCTGCTCCAGGTACGGTCTGGATAATATTAGCCATTTCCTGTACCTTTTCCGACAACACCCCCAGGTCCTCTCCATATAGTTTAACCGCAATATCTTCTCTAACCCCCTCTAATAATTCGTTGAACCTTAATTCTACAGGTTGCGTAAACACAAGGTTTACCCCAGTAAGTTCTTTATTGAGTTTTTCCTTGATTTGCGCTATAAGTCCTTCTTTAGTTTCAGCGGTTGTCCAATTATCCTTATCTTTTTCAAGAATCAGGTACATATCTGCGATATCCATCGGCATTGGATCTGTTGGGATGTCCGCTACTCCAATTCTTGCTGTTGCTGTTTTAATTTCAGGAAAATTTTCTAGAAGGATATTTTCTATTTTTTTGGAAACTTCAATAGACTCTGTTAATGAACTTCCTGGTCTGATTAAAGCCTGCATTGCAATATCCCCTTCATCCAGTTGAGGCACAAATTCTCCTCCCATTCTGGAAAAAAGGAAACCGGCTAATACAAGTAGAACAGCAGCAGCACCTACAACAATGAGCTTCAGTTT
>NZ_SNWE01000003.1 GCF_004362395.1 Salegentibacter sp. 24 | reverse complement strand
GCTGTTTTAGTGTTAGTAAAGAGACCGTCAAGCTCTTTAAATATAACACTTTACGCCCAATTCTTCTTTATATCCCATGAATTTTTCGGGTTAATCGATTTAGTATCATAACAGGTTTCGTAATCAATAAGTGGTACTAATAATCCCAATAAATACAAGGGTTTATAATTTAACAATCTTTGATTTTGTTTTTTGAAGTTATATGGTATATTTGACCATAAGATTAAAATACTCATTCTTCGAAATCGATTTCGACCTTGATAATTTATTATTGTTCGGAACCTGTTTTTTGAATTTTTATGAATGAGAAAAGATCAAATATTCATTTCAAATCAAAATTATTTATGGGAATTAAAAATTCTAAGATCTTTTTCCTTCTACTATTTCTTTCCATTAGTTTAGGAGCTTTAGGACAAGAGGGAATTACTGTTAACGGAACAGTAAGCGATGCAAGCGGGCCATTGCCCGGAGTAAACATTTCGGTCAAAGGTACCAGTACAGGTACAACAACTGATTTTGATGGTAACTATACATTAAGGGGAGTTGATCCACAAGCAACTTTGGTATTTAGTTATGTAAGTTACAGTACAGAAGAGGTTCAGATTAACGGTAGAAATACTATCGATATGGTATTGGAGGCTGATGCCGAATCACTGGACGATGTGGTTGTAGTGGGATACAGTACACAAAGTAGGGCGGAAGTTACCGGTGCTATTTCTTCAATTAGTTCAGAGGAGATTGCAAGTGTACCAGTTGCAACCGCAGATCAGGCGCTACAAGGACGGGCTGCCGGGGTTAATGTGGTTAATAGTGGTGCTCCGGGAAGTGCTCCAGTAGTTAGAATCAGAGGGCTAGGGACGCCCAATAATAACGAACCATTATATGTTATTGACGGAGTTATCTCTGGTGGAATGGGGAATTTAAATCCTAATGATATTAAATCAATTCAAGTTTTAAAGGATGCTGCTACCACAGCGGTCTATGGTTCAAAGGGATCAAATGGGGTGGTTGTCATCACTACAAAAACAGGTAGTGCTACCGGAAAAGCCCAGTTAAATTTTGATTCATATTCGGGTGTAAATTTTGTTAGTAACAGGTATGATGTACTCAATGCAGATCAATATATACAGTATGCGCAGGAAATAGGACCCACACCACCTAGACTATCCGAAGATCAATATGCTGATTTTATAGATAATGATACAGACTGGCAGGATGCTATTTTTAGAACTGGAGTAATGCAGAGTTATAATCTAAGTCTTGCAGGTGGAAGCGAGAATAGCAATTTTAGATTTTCTGGAGGATATCTAGGGCAGGAAGGAGCTATTATCGAAACGAAATACGAAAGGTTTAATTTTAGGGCTAACAGTAATTTTACTTTTGGAAATTTAAAAATTGGAGAAACCCTGGGATTGTCTTTTGATTCTCAAAACCCTGAACGTACTAGTGGTGGTAGAACCATTATAGAGCACGCGATTAAATCAGCTCCTTATTTGCCAATTTATAATGCCGGAAATCCTGGCGGGTTCCAAGGACCCAGCAGTGCTTTAGATGGTCAGGATGCTGAAAACCCGGTGAGGGTACAAACCTTAGGGCAGGCTGAAAATCGATCTGTAAATATCATTGGAAGTCTGTATGCAGAATATAGTTTTTGGGACAAGCTGACATTTAAAACTCAGGTAGGTCTAGATTATAGTAATTATAAAAACACGATTTTTATTCCTTCTTTTAGTGATGATGAAACCAATACTAATTCTTTTGACTTTGCTCAAATAACAAAAAATACGGGTATTTATCAATCATTAACTTTTACAAATAGCCTTCGTTACAAGGATACCTTTAACGATGTACATAATCTTGAATTTCTTTTGCTTTCAGAGCAACAAGGGATTAAAAACGAGAATATTAATGCCTATAGCCAAAACCCAATTTCTAATGAAGTAAATCAACTTTCATTAGTAGGGGCTAATTTGGGATCAGCATCTGCAGAGTATAATAGAATTGGATACTTGGGTCAGGTTAACTATAATTTTGATCGTAAGTATTTATTCTCGGCTTCTCTTAGAAGAGATGCCTCATCCAGGTTTGGTGAAAATAATAGATGGGGATGGTTCCCTTCACTTTCGGCCGGATGGAATATAGCCAAGGAATCTTTTATGGAAGATACGGCCTTCAGTAATTTTAAACTTCGTGGGAGCTGGGGAGTCACAGGTAATGATAATATAGGAAACTATAGATACAGCTCCACATTGGTTACAAACTTTATATACCCTATTGCTGGGGCACCAGCAACAGGAACTACTGCCAGTGGTTTAGCAAATCCGAATTTAAAATGGGAGGAAACAACAATGCGAAATATTGGTGTAGATCTTGGATTATTGGACAATCAATTTACCGCATCACTAGAATACTATAAAAATACGAGTGATGACCTTTTGATAAACAGGCCTTTAGCGCTTTCTTCAGGATTTAATGACCCATATATTACTCAAAATATAGGTTCTGTGGAAACTAATGGTTTTGAGGTAAGCCTTGGATACAACGATTATGAAGGAGAATTCACCTGGTCAGCTAATTTTAATTTAGGTTCAAGTACAAATGAAGTACAATCTTTGGGAGGTGTGGACTTTATAGAAGGAGGAAGCTTTGAGAATGAAAATATTTCCAGAATTTCAGTAGGTGAGCCATTATTTTACTTCTATGGACTGGAGACCAATGGGATATACCAAACCCAGGAAGAAGTGGATGAAGTCTTAACAGCCAATCCGGAACAAACTACAGTGCAACCTGGGGATATCAGGTTTGTAGATAGAAACGGGGATGGAATGATAAGTTCTGCGGATAAAACAAAAATAGGAAATCCATATCCGGACTTTACTTATGGTTTAAACCTAAGTGCCAATTATAAGGATTTTGATTTCTCTTTATTCATAAATGGTTCTCAAGGGAATGACATTTACAATACCAATATTTATGATCTACAGGGAATGACACGGTTATTTAATGCCGGCACAGACGTATTGGATCGATGGACTGGTCCTGGGACTTCAAATTATATTCCCAGAGCAATTGGGGCAACCCAAAATACAGCAGCATCTGACAGGTTTGTGGAAGACGGTTCATTTACAAGACTAAGAAACTTAGTAGTAGGATATACTTTTCCTAAAAATATGTTCAATGATTACCTCTCTAAGTTTAGAATATATTTAAGTGGTCAGAATTTGGTAACCATCACCGATTATTCTGGTCTTGATCCCGAAATTGGAGTGCCAGCTTTAAGCGGTAATGAGGATACTCAGAGATTTGAGGTAGGAATTGATAGAGGGAATTACCCGCAACCACAGTCCGTACTTGTGGGATTACAATTAGCATTTTAAAAGAAAAACTTATGATAAGAAAAAAAATATATATCGTTTTATTAATGAGCTTTGCTTTGCTGAGCTCTTGTGAAGACGACTTGGAGCTTACAAATCCAACGGAGTTGTCTCCAGAAACCTTTTTTGAAAATGAAGCGCAACTTCGTTCTTCGGTAAATGCCGTATATGCCAACCTTCAAACAATTGGTACCTATAGCCGAAATTTATTCTATATGTTTGATAATATGGCTCATGAAAACCTGGGCAATCCCCAATTGGAGGCAGACAAACGAATCTTTTTGAACTTCTCCTTTGATGCTAGTTCAAGTTTAATAACCAATTACTGGGATAGTTTCTATAGAGGAATAAACAAAGCGAACTTCGTAATTGGAAATCAGGAGAAGATTAGTGAAATACCAACTTCAGTTGTTTCTCAGGAAATGAAAGATAAGTACGTAGGGGAAGCAAAATTTTTACGAGCTCTGTATTATTTTCATCTGGTAACCAGATTTGGAGATGTACCATTGATAACCGAAATTCCTGAAGATGGAGACGGTTTCCCAAGAGCCCCTGCAGAAGATGTTTATGCGCAAATAATCCAGGATTTAGAAGATGCTTCCACTGTTCTTTTACCAAAGGCGACCGAACAAGCAGGTCGTGCAACCCGTGGTGCTGCTTATGCCTTGCTAGGTAAAGTTCACTTATACAGAGAAAATTATGAAGAAGCATTAAATGCTTTTGAAAACATCTACGGCTTGTATTCTTTGGAAGATGATTATTTCGATAATTTTAAAGAAGAGACTGAACATGGTCCTGAATCGATATTTGAAGTATCATTTGATGATGATATGGGAAATAGTGAATTTTGGTGGTCCAGCGTAACCGGAGCCGGGCCTAATGAGGTATCTCTGCGTGGACAGGATTACGGAATGTTTGATTGGTTTAATGTATATCCATCAGATGATTTGAGAAATGAATTTGAAGATGGAGATCCACGGTATGAAAAATCCTTTTATGAAGTGGGGGATGAATATGCAGGTGGCCTAATAGAAGAAATTAGTCTGGACCGTCCTGCAGGATGGAGAAAATATCAGAACTATTACAAAGAACCCAATGAGGATCTTACCTCTGGTATTAATATGAGAATTATAAGATATGCAGATGTGCTTTTAATGATGGCCGAAGCTGCTAACCAGCTGGGAGATCAGAATGCTGCAATTGGCTATATTAATGAAGTAAGAGATCGGGTAGATATGCCTTTACTTGAAACAGGAATGGCAAAGGAAGAAGTATTTGAAGCTATTGTTCACGAGCGAAAGGTAGAATTAGCTGGAGAACAAGTGCGTTTTCCAGACCTCGTACGGTGGGGTAGAGCTGCAGAGTTCTTAGCTCCTTTTGGATTTCAAGAAGGTATCCACGAAGTATTTCCTATTCCGGAAACCGAAATTAGCTCAAACAATAATATCGGGCCAGAAGATCAAAATCCTGGTTACTAATAAGAGAATTAAAATATCATTGTTTATTAAAAGCCTTTCCGTACCGGGAAGGTTTTTTTTATTGTGGGTCTTAAAGAAAAATTCCTGATTCCTCATTATTTAAGGGCAATTCGTTAGCAGGGTTTTGATGAATTCTTTTTGGAATTTCTATCAGATAATATTTTGATGGTTTTCTCTCAGCGAAAGGATATTTGTTACTTTAAAATGGAAAATATACTGATTAGGAATTGCTGAAGCTTTTCAGTAGGATATAGCGATTCCAGCAATGAAAAATTGAACTATAACTTGAGTTTCCAAAAAAGAGTTTTAATTTAAAAAAAGGTCTATGACAATTCAGTGTTAGCAGCTTCTCTGAATTCTGGAATATTTGGGGTGAGCGAGTTGGCCTGGGCTGTCAGTTTTGGCGTTTTTTACAATTTATTAATTTATTTTGATATTTTTCTCTCTTTACAATACCGGCGACTTTACAAGCAATACTATTCCATCAATAGCATTGCTTGTAAAGTCGCCGGTCTATTTACAATAGAAAGTGAGACTTTGGGTGATATCCGACATGTGTTTGTTTCTAATGTCAAAGACAAAGGAACTTCAAACTGATTGAATATAAATCCGCTATGACTAGGGGAGGTACCTTGGAGGAAATATACTTGCAGGATATTGAAATGGATAGTGTTAAAACTTTTATAGAAGTTTCCATGATCTGGAATCCAAGCTACAGCTATACGAAATCTCCTAAGGAATATGATATAGATTCTGTTCCATCGATGGCGAATTCTTCTAAAGAAATTAGAACCCAGGTCGAAAGGAATCCCCACTTTTAAGAACATTTATCTTTCAGATATAAAGGTGAAAGGAGCGGAAAGAGCAATAAATGTCAATGGATTGGAAGAATCCTATATTAATAATTTTTTTCTAAACAGTGTAAGTATTGAGGCTGAAACAGCTGGTCAGATTTCATATAGTCGAAATTGGAATCTCGAAGATGTAACAATTAAAACCTTAGATAATTCACGTGTAGAACTCCACCATACCTCAGGGATAGAATTTCCAGATGAGGTATATGTAAACCCGTAGGTTTAATATTTTGAAATTTTTATCTTTTAGAAGCTACCTGAATTCTTTCGTTTTTCTAGCCTCTGTAAATAATATCTGGGCGCAAAAACAAATGTAGAAATTTAGATCGGTGAGTGGTGGCTATATTACGAGCATTTAGAATTTTAAGGGTGCTGTGGCCAATGAGTTAAGCTTCTCAATGCCGTGTATTTTTCCAACTTTTTGGCGATCTAGCAACAGAAATTTTGAAAGTCTTGTAATTCTTAATCCGTCATATTCTATTTCCTGCGCTTATATAATATAGTGGATTTTTTTTATCATTATAGTAAAGAGTTCGATGATAGCAAAACTTATCTTTTTATAAAGAAGGAATTTTGTGACTCTGAAAATAGTTGATATGAACTATTCCTTGGATTTACTAGATCTTGGGGGCAATTATCTTAGAACAAAATTTTGAATAAAATAGAAGTATGATATTCCCTGTTTTAATAAAATGATACTATTCTTTATTATATGTATGATTCGTATCAATGTTTTCATAAAGTAAAGCTGTGAGAAAATTTAAAGAGATGGGGTGCTCCTAAAATTAATTAAAGTGAACTTAATATGGGAAGATTTTAGCCCTAGTACGACTACGAATAAAAAAAATTAAATGTAAATTATACAATTAAAAATAAATCTTTAAATTGGACAAAATTTATAATTTAATTAAGATGCAAAATAATAATTGGTTTAAATTAAAAAGGTTAGGATTCTTCAGTTTGGTTTTTATGATGTTCTCCTGCGCTTCTTCGGAGCCTGAAAAAGAATTTTCCAATTATTTATTCGCTTATTTTACCGGAAATGGACCTGGAGAAGAGGCGGTTCATTATGCATTAAGTCCTGATGGCTATAATTTTTATGCCCTCAATAATAATGAGCCTATTTTGAAGTCAGAGGCTATAAGTACTTCTGGTGGAGTTCGGGATCCTCATATATTGCGTGGAGAAGATGGAAGTTTTTATATGGTTTTAACAGATTTGTATGTTCCTGAAATGGGATGGAACAATACGGCGATGGTTCTGCTTAAATCAAAGGATCTGGTGAAATGGGAATCTACCGTTATTGATATTCCGAGCACATTTCCCGAGAATTTTGCTGATGTAAACCGAGTTTGGGCTCCGCAAGTTATCTATGATGATCAAAAAGATAAATATCTGGTTTACTTTTCGATGCTTCAACCAGGAAGCTATGACAAAATATATTATGCCTACGCCAATGAAGATTTTACGGCTTTTGAAGCAGCCCCTGAACAATTATTTTATAATCCAAATAAAATGGCTTCCATAGATGGTGATATTATAAAAAAGGATGGGAAATTCCATCTGTTTTATAAAACTGAAGGGGAGGAGGATAAAGGGATAAAAGTGGCCGTTTCTGATAGTCTTACCTCGGGTTATGAACCTTTAGCAGGTTATGTAGATCAAACGGACGAAGCCGTTGAAGGATCTGGTGTTTTTAAGCTGGTTGGTTCTGATAAATATATACTGATGTACGACGTATATATGGAGGGTTCTTATCAATTCACGGAAAGTACCGATCTTAAGAATTTTGAAGTAGTAGATCAACAAATATCTATGAACTTTCATCCACGTCATGGCTCCGTAATTCCAATTACCAAGGAAGAAACGCAGCGACTTTTGGATGCTTTTCCTTCTGATGATCTTCCTGGAATTCTATCTGCGAATGCGCAAGAAATAAAGTCGAATAATATAGTGAAAGATGAAGAACAAAAAATTTATCTCCCGGTCAAAGAGGGCACAGATCTAACAGCTTTTAATCCTGACTTCGAACTGTTTCCTGGGAGTACAATTCTTCCTAAAGGACCTCAGAACTTTCAAGAGGGGCCCGTAAAATATACAGTAACACTCCCTGAGGGAAAAGAAAAAATTTATTCTGTAAATGTAGAGCTTGCTAATAATCCTGTGCTTGAAGGGTATTACGCCGATCCTGAAATCCTCTATTCAAACAAAACGGGCAAGTATTATCTATATCCTACTAGTGATGGATTTACTGGCTGGTCCGGGACTTATTTTAAAACATTTTCATCTGAGGATCTCGTAAACTGGAAGGATGAAGGAGTGATCCTGGATCTGGAAAAAGATGTAAGCTGGACCAGCAGAAATGCCTGGGCACCTACGATTGCTGAAAAAGAAATAAATGGAGTGTATAAATACTTCTATTATTTTACCGCAGCCCAAAAGATTGGAGTAGCTGTTTCTGATCATCCAACCGGCCCATTTGAGGACTCGGGAAAGCCCTTAATTGATTTTAAACCAGAAGGAGTGGAGGGCGGTCAGGAAATTGATCCTGATGTTTTTACCGACCCTCAGACCGGAAAAAGTTACCTTTACTGGGGGAACGGTTATATGGCTGTAGCCGAACTCAATGAAGATATGATCTCTCTGAAAGAAGGAAGCATTAAGGTAATGACTCCTGATGCAACTTTTAGGGAAGGGGTCGAAGTATTTTTCAGGAATGGTACTTATTACTTTTTGTGGTCTGAAAATGATACCAGGAGCCCTAATTACAGGGTGAGGTATGCCACAGCAGCATCACCCCTGGGGCCACTGAATATCCCGGAAGATAATTTGGTAATTCAAAAAGATGAGGCACAGGAGATATACGCTACCGGGCATAATTCGGTACTGAATATCCCAAGAACTGATGATTGGTACATTATCTATCATCGGTTTACCCGTCCAAAAGGGAAAGCAATGGGTGAAGCTGCCGGGTTTCACAGGGAAGTGAGCATTGATAAACTCAAATTTGGTGATAATGGAGAAATTATACAGGTCCAGCCTAGCCTGAAGGGCATTGACCCAATTTAATATTCAAGATTTAAAACGCTAATAGATTGATGATAAATAAAATTTTAAAACTTTTTTTTGGATTGACGATGATTTTCTTAGGGTTCAACCTTAGTGCCCAGGAAATTAAAGAGATTGAATTTGATAATCCGATAGCCGTGCAGAGAGCTGATCCCTTTGTCACCAAGGCTGATGATGGAAATTATTATTTTATTGCTACAGTACCACAATATGACCGTATCGAGATTCGTAAAGCAAAGACCATTAATGGGATAAAAGAAGCGACACCAGTGGTGATATGGCGTAAACATGAGAAGGGACCCATGGGGAATCATATTTGGGCTCCTGAACTGCATCGGATAGATGGGAAATGGTATGTTTATTTTGCAGCAGGTTCAGCCGAAGAAAAATGGAATATAAGAATGTATGCCTTATCTAATTCTTCAGAAGATCCTACTAAAGGAGAATGGAAAGAAGAAGGACAGATTGTTAGTAATAGAGATGACTTTTCTTTGGATGCAACTACCTTTGAGCTTGATGGCCAGCGCTATATGATCTGGACAGATAGAGCTTCAGATACGATTATAAACACGGGTCTTTATATTGCTGAAATGACTAGTCCTACAAGCCTTGCTGATAAGCAGGTTGTAATTTCACAGCCTATCTATGAATGGGAAATACAGGGCCACAGGGTAAATGAGGGACCTGCTGTACTTATTCGTAACGGAAAAGTATTTGTAACATTCTCGGCTAGCGCCACCGATTCCAATTATGCAATAGGTTTACTTTGGGCGGATAAAGAAGCCGATCTTCTCGATCCTGATTCATGGAATAAATTACCTGAACCTGTATTTTATAGCAATCCGGAACTAGATCGTTATGGACCAGGCCATAATAGTTTTACCAAGACAGACGATGGCCAAACAGACGTCATGATATATCACGCCCGGGATTATAAGAATATTGAAGGAGAACCTCTATACGATCCCAATCGTCATACGCGTGCCAGAGTACTTAAATGGACTGAAAACGGAATGCCTTATTTTGGACAGGAAAAGGGCGACAATGAAATGACCTCTACAACCCCAGATGGAAGTTAAAAAAAATTCGATAATTAAATAGCGGCTAAACTGTTAACCTTTAATAGAAAGCTTTTCCTACAATAATTTTATCTCCAGAATCATCGACCTCCAATAGTTGTGGGATACGAATAAAATTTCCATTTTCATCTGCTCGATGACTGTGAAGTGACATTAGAAGCTTTCCATTAAAGGTACGGAAAAGCATTCCGTGCCCATAATTGGGTGGTGTAATCGGGTCTTCTTCTTGTATCCAGGGGCCGTCAAGGGTGCCACTTTTCGAATAAGCCACACCCTGAACGTAATTATCGAATACCCAGCTTGTCCATAACATTCCAAGTTTTCCGGTTTGTGTCCGAAATAACCAGGGTCCATCAGTTACCTTATTTGGAACAATCTCACCAGTTTCACTATACTCTTTGCTCCATGGGGAATCGCTAGCCTTAAAAAGAATTTTTCCTTTTCCCACAGAGCCGCTTAAATCTGGTTTTAATTCTATTTTTTCCATAGTTCCATTCAGATTTTGTAACCATTCATGACAATAAATCATATAAGGTGTACCTTGCTTATTTACCCACAAAGTTCCGTCTAATGTAGGTTTGTCCGGAGGCAGATATGTAGGGTCTTCCATGGGGACATAAGGACCCTCAGGCCTGTCACTAACAAGCACATGGCTCGCCCGCCTTTCGATAACATTTCCATTAACCGTATCTATTTTTTTGTTTCTGTTCGTAAAGGTGGCAAAATAATAATAGTTGTCTTTGTACTTGTGTATTTCTGCGGCCCATATCATAGGATTTTTTCCCATCCATGAATCAGGGTCATGCTGTACGATGTCAAAGGGTCCAGTCCAGTACTTCAAATCTTTACTTTTCCATAGCTTTCCTCCGGTACCCGTCATATAATAAGTTGAGAAGTTTTCATCTGCCAGGATAAAAGGATCACTTAGCCGAATCGAATCCAACGGAGTATTGCTTTGTATGTCATTTTTATCTTCCTGGGAGTGACCCGAGCAAATGACGGATATAACCAAAACCAGTGCTAAAATGCATTTGTTTTTAATCATTGTAATTTTAGTTTAAAACATTAAATTTTTACAATTCACTTATTTAACCAATCTTTTAAATTTGTTTGGAGCGGAAGGTATTTGCTTGAAGTAAAATAAAAGATGGGCTAATCCAGATTTTTTATCATAATATCACTAAACTCCACGCCCTGACCTTCGGCCTGTAGGCCTATATAACCACTGGTTAATGGTTTTCCATCAATTTTTATTTTAGGGTCGTATCCATTTGCGACTCCTCCACCAATTTGTGGTTTGGTATATTCCAGCACTTTCTTTCCGTTAATTTTATGGATCACCAGGGAATCGCTGTAAACGATTAACTCAGCATTCACCCACTGATTCCAGTTATAGGTTTTAGAGGATGAGTTTATACAGTGCCTTGGGTCCATTTCACTTTGATAGTACACTTCTGTGCCGGGCGAGCACATATTTCCCGTAGGCCTGGCTTCGTTCTCATCTTTCTGGGCGAGCATTTGGAATTCCACCGAAATTGGCCAATCCTGATCTTTTAGAATAGTTTCCGGAGGCTGGGAATGGAACATTACACCACTATTGCGATAAGTATATGAAGGAGCATCTTCCATCCACTGCGGGGTAAAACGGTATTTAAATTTTAGATGATAGGAGGAAAAAGGTTCTTTGTAGAATAGATGGGCGTAACGTTCGTTGAATTCAGTATAATCATCATAATTCACCTGAATTACACTATCTACTACCCGAAAGGTTTTGGCATAATTATCTCCAGTTTCGTGTCCATGGACTTTTACAGTCCAGTTCTCCAGGTTTTTCCCGTTAAAAAGACTTATCCATTCCCGCGGCTCGTTTGAATCTTCTTTCTTTTCTTTGATAAGCTTACAGGATGATAGGCTTAGGGAAAGACTAAGCAGAAGAAGTGAAATTTTGGATTTCAAAACTAAATGGTTTTTGTTATTATCATTTCAAATTACTCAATAAAAGTTTTTATACCTCTAAAATTGATATCTTTTATCTGGCCCTCTTTAGTGAAATTTAAACTATCTATTCGCAGTTGTCGTAGCACGTAATCTTTTTCCTGGGGAAATATCTGGTGATATAAAATGTAATACTGTTGATTTTCTTTGAATGCCGAATGATGACCTGGCCCATAGATTCCTTTTTCAGCATTGCTTGTTGCGATGGGACTGTTGCTTCCTTCTTCAAATGGTCCGAAGGGATTGTCACCAACGGCGTACCTAATCTTATAAGTAGAATCTATAGCCTTACCGTCGGAATACATCAGGTAATATTTATTTTCTTTTTTGATCATATATGGAGCTTCAAAATAATTAGGTGGAGTAATGTTTTTAATTTCTCCCTCAAAACTAACCATATCGTCTTTCAGCTTTACCCCATAACAACGGCCATTTTCCCAATTCCACCCGGAACCCCAATATAAATAGGCCTGGCCGTCACTGTCTATAAAACAATGCGCGTCTATCATATGGTAATCTGGATAAAGTGTACTTTTTATCAGGGGACTCCCGTCCTTCTTCGCATTTTTCCAAGGTCCGAGAGGTTTTTCACTTACTCCGACCCAAATTTCACTTCCAACGGATATATACATGTAATACTTTCCATTTTTAGCCCGAGTTACTCCGGGTGCCCAAACCATTGCTTCTTTGGAAGTAGGAGAGGTACAGGCTTCTTTTGTAGGCCAGTTGAGCTTATGCGTTTTGAAATTTTTAAAATCCCGGGTTTCCAGCACGGCTAGTTTGTTTCCCCCCCATGGATCAATAGTCGCGTAGATATAATAAGTATCGTCTTCTTTTATAATAGAGGGGTCTGCGTAATATCCATCGTGTATAGGATTTTTAATAATGCTGGTCTCCTTGTTTTCATAGGATTCCGTTTTAGAATCTGATTTTTCCTTATTTTTTTTACAAGCTAGAAGACAAAGAAATACAATAAGTAATGAGGTGATCTTAACTTTCATGGTATTTAATATTTATTAATAAACCTATACATCTCTGATGCTGCCAAAAGAAAGGCACCAACCCCAAAATCGGAAGTCGAATTTTTATCGACTATCTGACCTGGTATTGCTTTTTCCCCAATGGGCTGTACATACCCCACAGCACCATTTTCCTGGAGAGCCACCTGTGTCAAATAATTCCAGGAATTTTCAACTACCGGGAGGTACTTTTCTTTATTCAGAATACCGTTGTTGATCCCCCATAGAAACCCATAAGTAAAAAAGGCTGTTCCACTAGTTTCCGGTCCGGGGGCGTGTTCGGGATCAAGGATGCTCCGGGTCCAGTATCCCTCTTCCTGTTGGGCAGCAGCAAGAGCTTCAGCCATTTTTTTAAAACGATCTACGTAAAATTCTCTATGCTGCGCGTTTGATGGTAGGTCCTGTAGTACTTTTGCCAATCCGGCAAAAACCCATCCGTCTCCACGTGCCCAAAAGTCTTTCTTTTCATTTATGGTCTTATGCTTGGGGTATATATATTTCGCATCCCGATAATAAAGCTGGGCATCTTCGTCATACATAATACCATTGGCATATTGAAAATATTCATATAACTTGTCCAGATATTGCTCATTACCTGTTACCTTATATAATTTTGTCATTACAGGCATCACCATATAAAGCCCGTCGGCCCACCACCAGTAATCATTCTCCGGAGTGCTCATCTGGTATTCCATTACTTCTTTGGCCCGGGCTATTCTTGAGGGATCTTTTTGTCCTTCCAGATTATATAAATCGATATAGGTTTGGAAAGCTATTTGCCAGTCTCCAAAAAGCACATGCTCATCGGTTTCTCCATAATCATATTTCCATTCCGATTTATCCTGGGAATTAGCACCCATCCACTGATTTTGTTGCGCCCATTTTTTGGAATACTTCAGATATTCCTCTTCTCCCGTTACTTTAAAGGCTTCAATATTACCGGTATGATAGGCAGCGTTATGCCAAAAAGCCCAACCTGGGTCAGGATGATTCTCCTGCCAATGGCGATTTACTTTGTTGATAATATTCACCACTTCATCCTTGGAATCTGGAAGCTCCGGGTATTTATTGGTGATTTCATTAATAGAATTTGAAGAACCGCAGGAGACCAAAAAGCCAGTAAGTAGTAAGATACTTAATCTCTTAAACGATTTATTAATGCTTTTCATAATTAAATCTTTATGTTATTAATTAATGGGCATGATCTATCGGAATAGGATTCCCACTCCATATTTTTTTTTGAGTCCAAGGTGCAGGCGGATTAGCCCAGAATGGCGTGTCAGGTTTCAGCCCCAAAACAAGAAATGCTTCCGAACAAAGATAAAGGCTACCTGTAGAAATATAACCTTCTCCTATATTTGGTTGGTGGCCATAAAATCCTATTTGTAACCATCCGTCTTGGTCAAAAGTTCCTTCTGCCTCCAATTGGTTTTTAATCACTGTATACAAAGCGGAACGTACCTGAGCAGGTTCAATTTCCTCTGGAAGTTCTTGCCAAAGTGCAATTTGAGAGAGTAACTGAAAGGCACCAAACCTATATGCCAGCGATCTTCCAATAGGGGGGTAGGTTCCTTCGGGAGAAATAAGTCTCTCTTGAATTTCAGCATATCTTTTTGCTCTTCCCAGCACCACTTTAAAATCTCTTTTTTTATCAATACCAGCTTCGGTCATGGTTTTGAGAATATCCAGCATCATGGGTTGGATCACAAAACTATTGTAGTAATCCCAGTGGAAATTTGGCCCATCGCCATATATGCCATCTCCCAGATACCATTCCATGTGTTTGTTGAGGGACATTTCCAGACGAAACATATCAGCACCGGTATCAAATTTCAGGATAGCAGCCTCTACCATTGCTGAAAATAGTAACCAATTGCTGTAGTAGGGTTTAATCTGTCGGGTTGATTTTAATGCTTTTATCACATTCTCTTTAGTGGTTTTAGAAAGCGGTTCCCAGAGTTGATTTGGAGCTCTCAGTAAAGCCTGTGCAAGAAAAGCGGCATCCACCAAAGGCTGCCTATCTTGTGTGAAATTCATGAAGTCAGCAGATTCCGGATCCGTTGCATTATGAATTCCTTTTCTGGCCAGGACGATATATTTTTCCCTTAATTTTCCTTCAGAGGTATCGTCTGGTCCTAATTCCAGCCAAGGGGCCATCCCTGAAAGTAACCGGCCGAAGGCTTCCAGGTAGGTGACATGGGTGCGATCATCCCAGGCGTCTGGAGATTTTTCCACGGGCATTTTTTCCCTCAGTGCGCTTTGACTTAAAGCTTGAAGTACAGGATTGGCTATTTTTAAAAGGGAAGACACGTAATATTTTCTTACTTCTTCAGGATTTCTTTTCTTCAGTGCATTATCTTGAGCTTTCATCGGTATTGATAAAATAAGAAAAAACAAAAACAAGCAAGTTTTCTTTAAAAGTTTAGGTTTCATAAAATATAAATTTAACTATTACAGATGTCATTCTTTATACCAGGGATAGTCATATCCTACTTATGGATTAGAAATCAGGTTTTGGAAATATCACCCCCTGTTTGTGACTATAGCGAGCTTTAAAAAGCAGGCTTTTTACTTAAAAATTTCAGCTTAATATTTAGCTCGTTAGATTAGGTTTTGTTTATAATATTCAGTCATATTTTTTCTTCATTTTTTTATAATATTCCTGCAGGACGTAGAATGCTTCCTTTTTGTTACCATTATTATCAATTAGACCTTTACGGTTCCAGCCTTCCTGATATACTGGATGGTTTCTTCTCGGAGACCTAAAATCCACAAGGATCCATGGAGACATACCGGTGTAATTATCAGGCATACCTTCCATCATATCTATGGTTTCTTCAAAATACCATGCTTGAAATTCTTCCGTCCATCGCTGCTCTTTTTTACCATGAAAACCTCCTTTTGCGCCCGCACCGGTTTCACTAAAGAACAATGGTTTATTATAAGCTAATGCCCAATTAGAATTTTCTTTAGCATGAGGCAGATCCCCATACCAACCCAAGTATTCATTTACAGAAACAATATCAGTGTATTCACCCAAAGGATCGTCAACATAGTTTTTATTACGGTTATAGCCTACCTCTAAAGCGGCGGAAACTAAACGGGAATTGTCCGTCGATTTGGCGGATTTAATTAGATTCCTCATAAATTTTGTACGTACTTCACTCACCGGCGTTTCATTTCCGACAGACCAAATAATTACAGATGCTTTATTTCGGTCTCTTATGATCATTTCTTTAAGTTGTTTTTTAGCTTTTTTATACACCTCCGGGTTCTCAAAATCTATGGTCCAGTAAACAGGAATTTCCGACCAAACTAACATGCCAATGGAATCTGCCAATTTGGTCATATGTTCATTATGCGGGTAATGAGCAAGTCTAACCATATTCGCATTTAAATCTTTAGCCCATCCCAAAAGCTGTTGGGCATCTGCTCTATTTTTTGCTCTTCTTACTTCTAGTGGAATTTCCTCATGAATGCTGATCCCACGTAGAAAAAGCTTTTCGCCATTTAAGAGGATATCCTTGCCTGAGGTTTCAATTTTCCGGAATCCGATTTTATCTCTTAGTTTCTCACCTTTCAATTTAAAAACAACTTCATAAAGTTTAGGGTTTTCAGGAGACCATAACTCTATATTTTTAGCCTTTAGATTAAAGTGGAGACTATCTCCTTTAATGGGAAATTTTTTACTGACATTGAGTTCGGGAATTTCCAAAACTACTTCGGAAGAATTTAACGGTTTATTTAAAATGATACTACCTTCCAGGCTAAACATTTTTTTTTCTTTTGCAGCTATTATATCCTGTTTTTGTTCCAATTGAAGGGAATATTGCCTAATAAATGCATCCGGAAGGATAAGTAGTTTTACATCTCTTGTAATTCCACCAAAATTCCACCAGTCGGTATTTACTGTTGGGATTTCGTCAGCGTGTCTTTTATTATCTACTTTGACCACCAGGAAATTATCTTTTTCCTGTAAAAGGTCCGAAGGGATTTTAAAATTGAAAGGAGTAAAGCCTCCTTTATGCCTCCCCAATTTCTTTCCATTCAGGTAAATATGGGCTTCATAGTTGGCTGCTCCAAAGTAGAGATAGACGGTTTCATCTTTTTCTACCCGGGGAGCATCAAATTCCCGCTGGTACCAAACGGTACCTTCATAATATTTGAATATATCATCCTGGGAATTCCAGTCCCCGGGTACCTGGATCGTGTAAGGATCAGCATAGCCATGTTCTTTTCTATCTGATATTTTTTTTACAATAGGTCTGTTCCAGTATGCTTCCGGATCATCTTCATTTCTTTCTTTCCAGCGATAATTGAAAAAGCCAGTTTCATATGGATCCACTATATAATGCCAGGTGCCATTAAGAGAAATACCTTTCCTATTATCGGTATTGATTATAAGATTTTCCTGGGCATTTAAAATCCAAGAAAAACATATTAGAATGCTGAAAAGTAAATATTCAAACTTAGGATTCACTATTTCTGAATTTTGTTATTGCTTAGGAAGACTTTTAACCTCCAAAATTTTGACGGTTGTTGGTTTTTGTTCCGATAGGCCTTCACTATCCATCTGGCTGACTTCTTGGACAAATATGTGAAGTTCTTTCTCAAAATCGAATAACTGATGATCGTAATTGGGCTCCCATTTACCTACAGAGTATGATGTTATGTCATTTATTTTCCAGTTTTTTCCTTTACTGATGTTTTTGTGTGCAAGAGATATCCTGTTATTTCTTTCAGCATCGCGAAAAAGCAGATAAATATTTCCGGAATTCACCATGATTTCAGGTCTGGAAATTGGAATTTTTTTGGTTCCACCTCCACTAAGATCGAAACTGGTTTTTCTAAAAGCTGTATTTTCCATTTTCCATTTTCCTTCTTTAAGGTATATGACACGATATTGTGTTTTTCCCTTATCACTCCAGTAACTGGCAATATATGGGGTGCCCTGGTTGTCTACTGTCATTGAGGTCTGATTGATCAGATTGCTATTTTGAGGGATTTTCCATGCATACTCTGCCGTAGTAGCGGTAATGGGAAGTTCGTATTCCCTGCCATCAGATCTTTCCCATGTTTGCCCCTTATCTTTAGAAACAGCGTAGGCAAGATCATGATTTGTAGCGACATCCCAGGATTCTCGCCACACCCAAGAAAGATGTATGTGCCCATCTTTATCTACAGCAGCCTGCCAGTAAGCATTACGTCTATCCTCGCCATCAATGAGATTTTTATGAAGTTGAACCCACTCCCTGGTATTATTGTTGAATCGATTCAATACAAGGCTTCCCCTTCCAGACTGGCCCGAGCGGTACATAAATAATATATCTCCTCCCTGCAGGTTATAAAATTGCGGATAAGAAACTTTTTTTTCCTGCTTTTCGGTCATTTTAAGTTCATCTCCTAATTCGAGTCCGAAAGGAGTCCTGCTAATTGCATAGCGCAGACCCGTATTATGATGATCCCAACTTACATGGAGATAACCTTCCCCATCCAACACGATGCTTATAGCGTTGTGTGCATCCCGGCTATTTCCTGTATACCTGGTCTTATGAACTTGCCAGGTATTATCGCTTAAATTTCTTTTGGCAAGGACTAGGTTGCTATCATTGTCATAATAGGAAGTAAATTGATATTTATTGTTGGATGTAACCGCATTTTTCCTAAAAATCACCGTATTCACCGAATTTTTTGCCCAACCAGGCCCAATATCTGAGGTATCTATTTTTAATCCGGAGCATGAGTATAGGCTCATAAAGAATACTATGAGTAGAAAATTTTTCAAAGCATGATTTTTTTTAAAGTATAAAAGGGCTTCAGCAAAACAATTCATTATTTATTTCTCTGAATTTCATGTAGGCTTGCCCTGTCGTTGTTTCGTACAACAAGTAATCTCTTTTTTCCGGAGTTGAAATTAAGGATCTGTAAATCTCTAATATCACCTTCCAGCCAAAGCTTTTTGCCATCTTTTTGGTTTATTTTTAATGCACCATCTTCGTAATCCATCAGGGAGCCAAATGAAGCATCTATTTTTCCAATGCTCACTCTGAGGGGAAATAAGTTTCCGGCCGCCAGGATTTCCCGGGAGCCATCATTATTAAAATCTTCATATTCGAAATCCTGGATAACTGATTGCTGAGCCTCCAAAGGCAATGGGTTAATTTCGAATTTCCCATTTTCCTTATTTTCCAGAAAGGATGATTCAAGCGTTTTTATAGATAAGACCTTTTGAGGCGCTATACCTGCTTTATCTAATAATTGGGACATGGTAGTATTTGCATAAGTTTCATACCTTACAAAAAGTTTTTTTAAGGAGGGCACCTGGCCAAGAAGTTCATCCCTGCTCGGAAAAGGATAACTTTTTCCATCAATATAATAGGAAAGAAGCGGGTCTATTCGTCCATTATTATCGATATCCTGGATATGAAATTTCATAGGTTCTTCATTGGAAGCTCTGAATTGTGAATTCAATCCCCAGTTGCCACACAGAAAATCTATATCACCATCGTTATCAAAATCTCCAGATTTTAGGCTAAACCACCAACCATCGGTCTCTTTCAGTCCGTATTCAAAGGTTTTGTTAATTAGTTTACCCTGCTCATTTTTAAATATTGTTATCGGCATCCATTCTCCCGTGAGAATGAGGTCGGGCCATGAATCCTTATCGATATCCTTCCAGACGGCATCGGTGACCATTCCCGGTTTTTCCAGGCTCAAAACATCAGCAGAAGTAAAGTGCACCCGGCCTTTTGAAGTGTTATTGCGCAGAACCACACTTCGGGATGGCAGAGGATAATTCTTAGCATTCATTCGGCCGCCAATAAACAAGTCAAGGTCCCCGTCTTTATCAAAATCGGCAGATTTAACAACACTTCCACTGAATCTCATATCGGGCAGTGCATTTAAGGCAGTCGTAAAATTTCCATTTCCGTCATTAAGATAAATACGATCCTGGAAGTAATCAGTTCCATGGCCGTGTTCGGTGCCTCCGCTTACCAAGTAAAGATCCAGGTCATTATCCCCATCCGCATCAAAAAATAATGGAGAGATATCTTCCTGGTTCATATGAGTTTTATTTTCTTTCCAAGGCTGCAATGCCGTATTCTTTCTTAATTTACCATCATCCTCTCCAAAGTATAACTGACCGGGATTGCCACTGGCGTTACCAAAGAAGACATCATCATTCCCGTCACCGTTCACATCTCCTACTGCTGCTTTACCTCCAGACTTGGATAACTGATAAGGCAGTAATCCAGAATGATAAAAATCGATAAAATCATTTTCGGAATGAACAAAATCAAGATTTGCCTGCTGCGTTACATCTTTTAAAAGGTTCTTTTTAGGTTTTAATGGAAGAAAGTTGTTTTTTTTAATTGCAGAGGACTCCTTGATCACCAGAAGTTTATTGATTTTAGGAGCTGAGATTACTGACAACTTCCCGCTAGGCCATACAACTTTGATACTGGATACAGACTCTAGCTTTCCGAGCCCGATGGTGAGGATTGGCTCCATTGAAGACTGGTAGCCCCTTCCAAAGAAAGCTTCCTGATACAGGCTTTTTTTGCCGGGAAGGTCAATTATAATTTTAGAGCCTATTCCAAAAGAATTACCATTACTACCTTCCAGTTTTATTTTAAGGTAGTTGTTCTTAAACATTTTATCCTGGTTATTCTTATAGATTAGTGCTGGTTCATTATTGTTATTCACTACCAGATCCAGATCACCGTCATTATCCAGGTCGCCGTATGCTGCTGCATTGGAAACAGTTCTTTTTCCAAGCCCGAATTTATCGGCACTGTTGATAAACCTGTTATCACCCTTATTTTCGAAATAATAATTGGCGATTTTGGTAGATGGGATTTTACTGATCAGGGGCAGTAACGAAACTTCCTGATTTTTCGATTTTGCATTTCTTATAGTTTCATTTGCTGTATAATTTCTGAAATCAAGATTGCTGTAATCCCTTAGAAAACCATTGGTGACAAATATGTCTTTTAAACCATCATTATCATAATCCGCAATCAAAGGAGCCCAACTCCAGTCAGTATTTGAAACCCCCGAAAACTGTCCTATCTCGCTGAATTTCATGAGACTGTCGGGAGATAAACCCTGGTTTATTTGTAGTGTATTCCTCATATACTGGTAATGATAACCACTGTCTACTGCCGTTTTAAACCTGCTGTACTCATCAGGTCCCTGTAAAACTTTCTGTCGGTAATTATCCTCCGGAAGCATATCGGCTACAAAAATATCGGGGAGGGCATCATTGTTAATATCTGCAATATCAGATCCCATTCCAAACTTCGACAAATGACCAAATGCTGTATGTGACACTTCCCTGAAACTGCCATCTCCATTATTCAGATAACAGAAATCCTGTTCCTGGTAATCGTTGGTGACATATATATCAGGATACCCATCTTTGTTTAGGTCACTTATAGCAGCACTCAACCCGAAGTTAATACCGCTACCGTGAATTCCTGATCCTTCAGTTACCTCTACGAACTTATTATTGTTATTCTGAAAGAGCTTATTTCCAAAAAAAGGATGCCTCAAACTTCGAAGCCTTTTAGTATTGAAGAAGGCCGAATAGAATTTGTTGGCATGATTTAAAAGAAACATATCAAGGTCTCCATCAAGATCATAATCAAAGAAGTAGGCCTGGGTGGAAAAGGTACCAATAGCATCAAGTCCATATTCCTTTGCTTTTTCAGTAAAGCTTGGAATACCGTCAGAATCATTTCCCTGATTTATAAATAATTGATTAGCTCTCCCCGGATAATTTCGAATCACTGGTTTGTCAAATCCTTCCGCGGGTGCATTTCCTGAATATGATACATAGATGTCCAAACGTCCATCTCCATTTACATCGGCCATAGTAACCCCTGTTTTCCATCCCTTTTTTCCGCCTACACCGGTTTTTTTTGTGACCTCGTTGAAATTCCAATTTCCCTCATTGAGGTAGAGTTCATTTTTAACTGTATTTCCTGAAAAGTAGATATCACTATAACCATCGTTATTCAAATCTCCAATGGCCAGACCGCCGCCATTATAGAAATATTCATAGGTGAGCACATTGTTTTGTTCATTCTCATTTAATTGGTTTACAAATTTTACACCTGTTGCCAAAGAAGACTGCTCCTGAAAAAGTGTTTGTTTTTTACAATTGACACAAAGAATAGAAAAACCTAGTATGAAGAATAATTTTGAGAATTTTTGCATCCGGTGAAATCGGTTTTTAATTATCTAAACAAAACCCCCTTAAATATAAGAGGGTTTTAATTATTGTCCTGGTATTTAACAGAAAGTTTTCTATAGGAAATTAACTTTAAAGTTTAGTTTCAGGCAATATTATTCCATCAGTGATATATTGTAGGAGTACCTATAAGTGTTATCGAGTAACCTGTATTGCTTATGCGGTAGGGCACCCCAGCTATTATCTCCTCCAAGCCCTCTTTGTTTGAGGTCTACATGAAGGAAAACCTTGTCGAGTGGCTTTAAATCAGTGGGATGTCGCTGTGCTTTTTCTTTACCTGGATCCAACTGTTCTGTTGGAATGTTCAGGGCGCTAAATCCTAAAGGTTGGGCGCCTTCAATTTTTATACCGTGGCCGTCTTGATCGGTAAGTTTTAACCATCGTACATCTGTCTTGTAACCCGCTTCCTGAGGTCTAATGTAGGTCCAGGTGAACTGATCGGCAACCTTATCTTTATATCTGCCCATAAAGGATGCTGAATTCCTATCATTATAATTTTCCCAGGGACCTCTTCCATAATAACTTAAATTTTCATAATCTCCGGGAAGCACCATCCTCATTCCAAACCTTGGGATTTCCGGAAGCTTTTTTTCCTGTAGATCAATACTGGCTGTAACGTCTATACTGCCATTATTTTTAATCAAATAGGAAACTTGATAAGGGAAGGAAACGCTATCCGAAAGCTTATAACTGACAGTAATAGGTAAGCCCTTGTCTGTGATTTTTCCCAGTTCAACTTTTTCTACTTTTGCATAACTGGTGGCCTTCTTCCAAAAGATAAGCTTGGTAGGCATTCCATTACCAAAGTCGTTATCGGTTGGAGCACGCCAGAAATAAGGTTCGGGAAATTGCGATATTACTTTCGATGAGGTATTCTTAAAATTATACTTCTGAAATTTCCCTGTCTCAAGATTGAATTCTCCCGTAATTTTATCGGTGTGGAAACTGAGTAAATTATTCGTTATTGAATGCTTTAACTTTTCACTGACTGGCTCAGCGGATGAATTAAAATAATCATTTTCTCCAAGTTTGAACTGCCCCCTGGCGATCTCATGTTGTTCAGGTACCAGTTCTGAGGCTTCATCAGTATAGGCAAAAACATTTAAAAAATATTCTTTCCCCGCTTCTAACTGTGGAAGATCCAGGTTGATGTCTATTTGTTCATTTGGAGCAAGGCTCATTTCAAAATCTTCTTCTTCTACAACCTGACCATTTGCTAATAATTGCCATTCAAATTCATAGTGGTCCAGATTAGTAAAGTTAAACTTGTTGGTAAGCGTAAGGGTAGCCTTATCCTTGAGTTCAAACTTAATGTTTTGATAGACTTTCTTTACTTCATATAAAGCTGGATGGGGCTTTCTAGCTGCATTTACCAGACCATTTGCATTAAAGTTTTTGTCATTCTGAAGATTTTCGCCTCCAAGGTCACCCCCATAAGCCCAGTACATTTCGCCATCATCAGTATAGGCCTTAAGCCCTTGGTCTACCCAGTCCCATATAAAACCACCCTGCATATGATCACTGTTATTGATAATGTCCCAGTATTCCTGGAAATTCCCATTACTGTTACCCATGGCATGGGAATATTCACACATTATAAAAGGACGCTCAACGGTTTCATCACTGGCATATTCTGTCAAGTATTCCATGCTAGGATACATGGGCGCAACAATGTCGGTGTTTCGGTTTTCTCCAGCCTGCTCAAATTGTACAGGACGGGTTTTATCGTGTGCTTTTAGCCAGTCATATGCCTCATAAAATACCGGTCCATTTCCGCTTTCGTTCCCCATAGACCATATGATGACCGAAGTGAAATTCTTACTTCTTTCAAACATTCTCTTTATTCTGTCCATATGAGCTGGAGCCCATTCTTCCAGATAAGCAGGATGTTCTTCCTTATCAAACCTTCCCTGTAGTTCGGCACCCATTCCATGTGTTTCAATATTGGCCTCATCGACAACATACATCCCGTATTTATCGGCGAGCTTGTATAATTCAATTCCGTGGGGATAATGGCTCATCCTGATGGCGTTAATATTATTTCGCTTCATCAGCTTAATATCTTTAACCATGGTTTCAACATCAGGTACATGTCCCAAAGTACCATGGTGTTCATGAAGGTTTACACCTTTGACAGTAATTGGCTCGCCATTGACCATTAACTGTGCATCTTTAATTTCCACTTTCCTAAAGCCAGTCTTTCCTGAAACAACGCCTAGAGTTTTTCCTTTTTTGTCAGAAAGAGTGATTACATAGGTATATAGGTTAGGAAATTCTCCACTCCATTTTTCAACATTTGGTAGAAGCCTTGAAAACTGCACATTTTCCAATGAAGAAAGTTTCTTTCTTTCTTCGGAAAAGATCTTTTCGCCCTTGGGGCTAAGTAGTTCTACCTTTAAAGAGGGCTTTTTGATGTTACTGTCTTCAAATCTGCGAAGGTCTAAATTTACATTAAAAATTCCGTCTTCATATTCCTGACCAAGACTGCTCGATACCCGATAATCCCAAATAGTGGTCTTTGGCAATGCTTGAAGGTATACATCCCGTTCAATTCCACTTAAGCGCCAGAAATCCTGGTCTTCCAAATAGCTTCCATCATGCCATCTAAACACCTGTACAGCCAGTAAATTTTCTCCCTCTTTTAAAAAAGGTGTGATATCAAATTCGGCCGGTGTTTTAGAAGCTTTAGTCATGCCCACTTCCTTTCCGTTTACATAAATTTGGGCATAGCCAGAAATAGATCCAAAATGAAGAATAATCTCCTTATCATCCCAATTTTGAGGTAAATTGAATTGGGTCCGGTAACTTCCCACGGGGTTATAATCTCCATCAATAAAAGGAGGATTCTTAGGGTGGGGGTAAGTTACATTGGTGTAAATTGGAATATCATACCCCTGAAGTTCCCAGTTCGAGGGAACTTCAATCTCATTCCAGTTACTATCGTCAAGTTCTGGTTTAAAGAAATTTTCCGGGCGCTGAGAAGGATGTTTTACGATATCGAACTTCCATTTACCATTCAAACTTTTATAATATTGCGATGCTGTTTTATTAGCCTTTAATGCGGCTTCAGCATTCTTGTACAATATAAACTGGGAACGGGCATCCTCTTTATTTCTATCGAGAATTTTAGGATTCTCCCATTCATTTCGAGCTTGTTGAGCATTGCCGGTAAGCATGCCACCTAACAAACAAAGTACAATCAAAAAACTATTTTTCATTCTTATTTCTGAATCTATAGGTTGAATAATTAAATTTATTAGCTTATTTTTTCTTAATTCTTACTTCTTCTTTTTCGAGGTTTTCAGTATTGATGCTGATATTTAAATCTTCATCCGAAACTTTTGTAATTTGAAAATAAGCCCTGAGCTTACCTTTATAAGTTTTTCGTTTGTTTGCCTGAAGATTTTCATGACTGTCACGGTCACCACTTTCCAATGCTAATAATTTTGCAGGGCCTTCCACCTCAAACTCGATCACCTGGTCTTGATCAGTAACCTGGTTAGCGTTTTTGTCTACTAGTAAAAGGTCAAGGATGATAATTTCATCTTTCTTAGAGAAGGATTCTTTCGAGGTAGTTATCTCTAATTGAGAAGCATTACCGGAAGTTTCAATACTATATTGCGCTACCTCTGTTCCGTTATTAAAACCTACAACTTTAAGTTCGCCCTCTTCAAAAGGCACCTCCCAGGAAATCATATCTTCATTCGAGTAATTAGCTCTTTTCTTTCCCAGGGATGTATCGTTAAGAAATAATTCCACCTCTTCAGTATTGGAATATACCGTTATCCATTTGGTTTCTCCCTTACTTCCTGTCCATGATTCCTGAATATTGCGTCTTCTAAGAACATTTTCCTGGCTGTCGGTTATTCCTAGATAAACCATTGGGTCTTCGCTCCAAAGACTTTTTCTGAAATAAAAATCCGGTTTAGGTTTTCCGGCTAGATCAATTATCCCAGCGCCACTGCTTCTGTTAGGCCATTCCCTTGCCTCCCCCATAAAATCGAAGGCAGTCCATAAAAACTGGGAGGAGATAAAATCATTTTCAGTAACGGCATACCAAGCCTCCAGGGCATCTCCATTTTCACTTCCATAAATGACCCTGTCAGGATAAGCCTTATGATCCTCTTCATATCTAAATTCCTGGTAATTATAACCTACAATATCCAGTACTTCAGGATAGATTGTATAATTAGACATGGTAACACCGGCAAGGGCAGCTGTTATTGGTCTGGTAGTATCATAAACTTTTGCGCTCATGGCAAGCTCATTAGCTAACTTTCCTAAATGGGAAACTGGTGGATTATCTGGTTGATATCCTTTTCCGTAGATCTGTGGATTACGACCTTCATCTAAAACTGGATGACTATATGGATCGTTAGGATAATCAATCTCGTTGCCAATACTCCACATAATAATAGAAGCATGATTCCGGTTTCTTCGAATCATATCCTGAACATCGCGCACTCCCCATTTGGAAAATTCTTTATGTGAACCGTCGTTTCCGGGAGTTCCAACATTCCAACCGGTAATCCATTTGTTTTTTCCAAATTCCCATTCGTCAAATGCTTCATCCTGAACAAGAAATCCCATTTCATCTGCCAAATCATAAATATAATCCTGATGTGGATAATGGCTCATTCTTATGGCGTTTGCACCCAGTTCTTTTAGAGTTTCTAATCTCTCGCGCCAAACCTCCTTAGGAACTGCAGCTCCCAAAGCACCGGCATCATGGTGAATACATACACCTTTGATAAGCATATTCTCCCCATTTAAAAAGAATCCCTTGTCAGCATCGAAGCGGAAATCCCTGAAGCCGACTTTTTCTTTCCAGTAATCTGCTAGTTGCCCCTCTTTAGTGATCCTTACTTCCATATCATAGAGATTTGGCGAGTTTGGAGACCAGAGCTCAGGATTTGATATCTCTAAATCAAATTCCATATAGTTCTCCTTTCCTGGTCTTAGCATCAAATTTCTTTGCTCCTTAGCGACAACAGAACCAGAGATGTTTTTTAAAAGTATTTCTATAGTGGACTTAACTTTTTTAGAGGTTTTATTTTTAACTTCAACAGAAACTATAGATTGTGCCAGTTCCTCATTTACCTTGGGTGTTTGGAAGAAGACTCCCCATTGTGCAAAGTGAATCGGGTCCTGAGTTAAAAAATATACGTTTCTGTATATCCCTGAACCAGTATAATATCTGGAGTCGGCATAATCCGTATGGTCGGCCTTTACCAGGATAACATTTTCTTCAGCATTTAAATAGGGGGTAAGGTCATATTGAAAAGGAATAAAGCCATTGGGTCGTTTCCCTAAGTAATGACCGTTGATCCAAACCTCTGAGTTTTTATAAACCCCATCAAAGTAAATAGCATATTGGATGCTATCATTATAATTTTCCAGATCAAATTCCTTTTTATACCAGCCTATACCTCCGGGAAGAAAGCCTGTCCCACTAGCCCATTTGGAATTGAAGGTTTCCTGGATACTCCAGTCATGAGGAAGGTCTACATTTTTCCATTCGGGGCTGTCCAGGACAATGCTGTCCCCTTTGTGAAAAGACCAGCCATCATTAAACAAAGATTTTCCTTTTTGCTGAGCAAATAGGGCTGAACTGATAAAAAGTAAGAAAAATAGGGGCGATAAATTTTTAAAACTTATTCTTTTCATGGCTTATTTATTTGTATATCAAGGTAGTAATCGATCTTTTTGGAATGCTAATCGAACCTTCCTCCATAAGATCTGTTTCTTGAAGATCTTTAGTTGCAGAGGTGACGTAAGCTTTTAGATCGCCAAAATCTTCAGTCTGGTCTTCTAAATTAATAGGAAGGTCTTCATGCTTCGAATTGATTACTACCACAACTTTCTCCCCTGTTTCAGGATTTTTATAGGCTGAAAATAGAAAGTCTTTATTTGAATTGGAGGAGCTTATATCAATTCTTTGGAATCCCGGTCGAATAAACCGGCTGAAATTACCCAGTGCCCAAAGCATTTTACTTTCGTAGAAGTTTCCGTCCTCTTCATTTTTATCAACATAGATCAGGCCGTCCTTATAATCATACGGGGAAATAGCAAGCCACCAATGCCAGGCGGAAGCATTGGAAACGGTTAAGTCACTATGGATTACCCGGGCAATATATAAAGCGGGATTTATTCCTAAATCTCTACCACTACCTTCAATTTCTCCAGCATTGTCTCCAAGGATGCAGTATTCAGACATCCAGTATTTTAAACCCGGAATGCTTTCAATTTCTGAATTTAATTTTTGTCGGGTAGAAACCATAGCCGAATATGGGGAGGTAGTAAAATAGCTGTGTCCAGTAATAGCATTTCCTACCAGTTGAAGATCGCCTATATAATTATCAGATGAGGAATTAAAAAACTCATTGATCTGCTTTGACCTTCCAGGTTTATTTCCTTCTTCGTATAAATAATTTATCTGTCCGGCCTCGGAAAGATCTATAGAAGTGGTAAGGTTCCTCTGGATTAGTTCCTGATTTAAATTTTTTACAATTCCGGCAATTTCGTTATTCCAGAAAGGAGTTCCTTCCTGACCTCCTGTCCAGTCCCATTGAGGTTCATTCACCGGACTTATGTAATCAACCTCTAATCCCTTTTCTGCCATTGCTTCAATAACATCAGCTAGATATGTTGCAAAATCATCATAGTTTTCTGGGGCAAGATTTGAAAGGTTAGGGTCACTGGTAAAGGCTTTATTATTTCTAGTAATTGTTACCGGAGGACTGTTAGTGAACACCAATAACTTTTCAACATTTCGGGTTTTCGCTGCGTTTGCGAACCAAACCTGACCAGTCATTTTATTCCAGTCATATTTTCCGGTTTCAGGAACTATGAAGGATTCACCTCTTCTCCAGGGGTCAGAAATGCCACTGGAAGATCCCTGGGCAGCACTTCCCGCTCCCAGATTATACCTCCATAAAGATAAGCCGATACCCTTTGGGTTGCCCTGTTCATCACGCTCCTTACTGAATAAAAGATCGGCCATGGCATCCTTCTTAGCCTGCGGCCATTTTCCCACAAATTGAGTAGACCAGGCATCACTGGCTCCAAAGTTATCTATGGTTTGATAGGTGATATTATCCTTTATTACTAATTGCCTTGCTGTAGTTTCAACCGTAGGGTTGTTTTCTGGCTGATCCAAATTGTCACTGTTTTCCTGGCAGGAAATACAACTTGCAAAAAGAGAAACAATAGAAAAATTGAATAGAAGTCCTTGTAAAAATAAATGTTTTTTAATTTTCATTCGAAAGAATAAGAGTGATACTAGATTAGTAATCAAAACTTCTATGAAAAGAAGTTTGCCTGTAAATTAGTTTTTAGACTGCACCCGGATATAAAGAACCGGGTACAGTTTAAAAACACACACACTATTGAAATAAAACCTAAACTTTAGTTATAACCAGGGTTTTGTTCTAACTGGTTATCTGAAGCTAAAATTTCGGAACGAGGAATCGGTAACCAGTAATGCTTTTCTTCAAAACTACGCCCTTCCAGAGCGGTTTTAACCTCATACGAGAGCGTACCGTCATCATTTTTAGTGATTGTAATACCCTGGGCAGGTTCATTTGCAGTTTCATCAGCGATCAACCAACGTCTAACGTCATAAAAGCGATGTTCTTCAAAGGCTAATTCAATTCTCCTTTCATGACGTATCCTTTCTCTCATTTCCGACTGTGAGAGACCTTCCGAAAGAGGAGGCATCCCCGCTCTTTCCCTTATTTTGTTAACTGCTGCATAAACCGATTCATCAGGACCAGTGGCTTCATTCTGAGCTTCAGCGTAATTCAATAATATTTCAGCATATCTTATATAAATCCAATTCTGTATTCCGGCAGCTCCCCAAGGATTCTGAATAGGCAAATCCTCATCAATAAATTTTCTAAGATAATACCCACTTTTACTGGTGTTCCAGTTGGCCGGTCCATCCTGACTATCCAAACCTCCTGGGACAAAAGTCTCAACTTTTCTTCCTCTATACTCTGCACCGTTGTATAATATGGTCTCATAAAATCGTGGATCACGGTTTTCATAAGGTTCTGCAGCTTCTTCTGGATCACTCCAGTTGAATTCACTACCATCTACCATTTCATAATCATCAACAAGGTTCTGTAATGGTACATTTCCACCCCATCCACCATAACCATTGGGTCCATTAGCGATCTCAAGGTGAGTGTGCAACTGGTTGAGGTTATAATATCTGGCAAAAATAATTTCGCTATTAGAGCCGGGAGTTAAGAAAAGTTCACTGTAATCAGGATATAAGCTGTAAATTCCCAGATCCATAACTTCTTTTGCAGCCTGAGCGGCTTGAGACCACTTTTGAGTATCAGAAGAACCTTCTGAATAAAGAGGGCTGGCGGCATAGAGCAGTAATCTTGATTTTAAACCCATTGCAGCGCCTTTAGTGGCACGACCTTCCTGCCAGTCTCCACTGTTTTGAAGAGGTAAGCCTTCTATGGCGAGGTTTAATTCACTCACGGCATAATCTATTCCTTCCTGTATGGAGCTCCTCTCAAATAATTCAGGGTCTGAAAAATCATTACCAAGTTCAGCTACTCTGTCTCCAACTAAAACTACACGGCCATAATTTCTTATAAGGTCATGGTAGCGATAGGCGCGTATGAAATGTAATTCCGCTTTCAGAAGATCTTTGTGGGATTCACTCATTTGTATATCATCGATATTGGTTAAAGCGTAATTTACCTCTCTAATGCTTCTGTAGCTTCGTCCCCAAAAGGTGCCGGCTATTCCGGTGTTTTCAGGTGACAGCTGTCCCTGCTGAATTACCCAGGTATTATCATCGTTGTTATAGATAGATTCATCGGTAAGGGAGCTCCATAAGGCATATTCGAATCCCCGGCCAAATCCGGGTAAACTTCCATCACCTTCTTTATTGGTAAGACGAATTCCGAGATATCTGTTGATTACAAATGCTTCAAAAAGAGTAGAATCTGTGAGGATTGCGGCATCTGAAACGCGATCTGTTGGTGTGATTTCAAGAAAATCCTTTTCGCATCCCGTTAATAATATACTCCCTAAAAAGGCAGCATATATTAATTTAATGTTGAATATTTTTTTCATAGTATATTTTTAGAATTGAACATTTAATCCAAGGTTTATAATTCTTTGTTGCGGATAGAACTGTCCACTTTCACTGAAGCCTTCGGGGTCATAATCTTCTACTTCTGTAAAGGTTAGAAGGTTAAAAGCACTGGCATAAACTCGGGCATTTGATAAAGAGAATCTTTCCATCCAATCTTCTGGAAAAGTATATCCTAATTGGATATTTTTTAATCTAACAAAGGCATTATTATCTAACCAAAAATCATTTCTGTATAATCCACCACTTATGGCAGAAGAGGACCTTTCACTTACCCTTGGATAAGTTCCTTCCGGATTATTTGGACTCCAGCGGTTATCTGCCCAACTGCTGTAAAAATTACCTACTGTTCCAGACTCTGGAAGTACGTATTGTCTAACCTGGCCCTGCCCAGCCAATACGGCTGATAAGTCAATTTTCTTATAATTTGCACTAAAAGTAAATCCAAAAGTTATTCTAGGTATATTCCCGTATTTAGTCCTATACTGATCGTCTGCCGTTATTTCTCCGTCACCATTTAAATCTTCAAAAATAAGATCTCCTGGTCTGGCTCCTGGAACGGAGGGGGTATTTTCAATTTCTTCTTCACTTTGGAAAATACCAAGCGTTCTATATAATAAGTAAGTATTCAAAGGTCTTCCGGTTTGTTTTTGATAATCCGGTATTCCTGATGCTTCATCAATGAATTGAATTTCATTTTCTGCATAAGTGAAATTACCGGATAAGTTGAAATCAAAAGCACCTTCGCTTTTATGCTGATATCCAAGGCTTGCTTCAAACCCATGACTATTTACAGCTCCGATATTTTCAGCGGGTACAAGTGTTTGGGCATCATATGGGTTTACAATTCCGGTAACACCTGGAATTGAAGCATTTCTATTGATTAAAATATCCGTTCTATCTTGTTTGAAATAAATCAATTCAGTATTAAAATGGTCCAACCAGCTGGCATTTATTGCAATATCAGTTTTCTTGGCAACTTCCCACGTAATGTTAGGGTTAGCCAATCTGGTAAGGTCAATTCCTGTAACTACTTGGTTTCCTATTACATAGCTATTGTTGAAAGAGTAGTTGTCATAGTATTGAAACTGGCCTATATTATCATTTCCTAAGCGTCCATAAGAAGCACGAAATTTCAGGTCATCAAAGAAATCTATATTAAACCATTCTTCCTCTGTAATTCTATATCCTGCAGAAATGGATGGGAAATAACCAAATCTATTGCCTTCAGGGAAATTTGAGGAACCATCAACTCTCATCTGTAGTTCAGCCAGGTATTTTTCCTGAAAATCGTAAGCAATTCGACTTAAAAAGCTCTGTCGGGTAAAATTAAAGCTATAACCATAATTGTCTCTGTCCGTTGCTGCAGGGCCTCCTTGTGAAAGCTCTGGTGTTTGGGTGGTGGGAAAATGAATTCTACTGGCGCCCATGGTATGCGACTTGGTTTCACTTTGTTCGTAGCCTATGAAGGCATCGATACTATGCCCATTAAATTCATTTTGATAGTTCAATTTAATGTTTGCCACAGTTTGAGATTCATTATAATGTTCTTCGTCCAGGGAAGCCTGCTGATCGGGGCCACCTCCAACTGTAATCTGTTCGTAAACGTCATTAGCTCGATTATAGTTGTAAAGTATATAAGGTGTTCTGAAATTTCGTATACGACTTGAAAGTTCATCCACGGAAAAGAAACCATCAACGGAAAGACCTTCTAGGAAGGGGAGTTCATATTCTGCGCTCAAAATACCATTGAATACATAACGTGGATTTTCATTAATTCCCCCCATATCAGTAGCTAAGACAGCCGGATTGGCGTTTTCAATCCCTGTTGATGGATTTCCATTAGGGTAGAAAGCTGGGATAGTTGGATAAGCCCGATAAATAGACCTAAATATAAATCCTGCACCTTCTGTCGGGAATTGCCGATCTTCTTTTCTTCCAGAAAGAGATAGTCCAACATTAAATCGGTCACTTATGTCTACATCTATATTGGAACGAAGATTATATTGATCGTACTGAGTAGCACCATTCTCATATAAGCCTTCTTGAGAGGTCTTTCCTATAGAGAAAAAATAGTTCGTGTTTTCACCGCCCCCTCTAATATTCAGGTTATGCTGAGTTTGCACTGCGACATCCTGAAGCGTTATTTCAGCCCAATTGGTATTAGGGTAGTTTAGAGGATCTGATCCACTTCTAAATAATTCAATTTCACTATCATCATAAATTTGGTTTAAACCTCCATCAGGATTGTTGTAATACGCGATTTCATTTCTTATTTGAGCGTAAGTCGCAGCATTTGCCATATCCGGGAGTCGGGTTGGAGAAGATAAACCTATGTCAAATTTGTATGAAATTAGAGGCTTGGAATTGTTTCTTCCCCTCTTGGTTGTAATTAGAATAACACCATTGGCAGCCCGACTACCGTAAATGGCTGCCGAGGCATCTTTAAGAACTGTCACACTCTCAATATTCTCAGGAGATAATCGTGATAGACCTCCCACTTGACCGGGTACACCATCAACAACCACAAGAACATCATTGTTCCCCGTGGTGGCAAGCCCTCTAATTAGGATGGATGAATCATCATAACCGGGTTCTCCCGCACGATTAGTGGTAATAACCCCAGACATTCTTCCAGCAAAGGAGTTGGATAAGTTGGGTTGTGGACTTTTTGCCAAAGCTTCTCCTTCTACTTCGGAAATAGAACCAGTTAAGGTGGCGCGTTTTTTTCCTCCATATCCGACCACAACAATTTCATTTAATGCCTCCTGGTTAGGTTGAAGGCTAATCTGAAAAGAGCTTTGGTTATTAATTGGGATTTCCTGAGTCACATAACTAATAAAGGAAACCACCAGTACCTTATCTTCTGGGTTCTCCACTAACAGTGAGAAATTCCCATCCATATCGGTGGTAGTTCCATTGGATGTGTTTTTCACAAGGACTGTTGCACCTGGCAGAGGTAAACCTGAATCATCAGATACCACACCAGTAATTTCCTGTTGCTGTGCAAAAAGGAATGTAGTGAACATTAAGAAAAACGCAGAAAGAAATTTCTGGGATTTTTCCGATTTTAATAAAATTTTCAACATACTCTTTAGCTTTTAATTAGTCAGTTTAGTAATTAATGTCAATTTGATTTTTAGAAATCGATTTCGTGAAATAAGTTTCGTAAAAGTCATTGCACAATTTTCGTGATTTGTTAAGAAAATGTTAGGGGGTAAAATGTTAAATGATAGGGGGTAAATCGGTCAATTGCTTATTATTCCATTTATTAGCGGTATATTTTCTATTATTTCAAAATTTTAATACCTCTAAATGAAGATTCATTATTTATTTGTTTTTCTATTTATTTTTAGAGTTTTCTTCTTGGTTGGACAAGATCAAAAAGCCGAAAATAGATTATTAGCGGATAACTTGCATTTTCATCTCTTGGATGTTTCTACAGGTTTATCGCATAATTTTATTAATGATATCAAACAGGATTCCCTGGGTTTTATATGGATAGCTACAATTGATGGCCTAAATCGTTATGATGGAAGTGAGTTCCTCCATTTTAAAAAGGATTTTGAATCACCAGATAATGGGTTGGCAAATAATTATATTCAGCAATTGAAAATTATGAATAGTGATGAGCTGTTGATAGCCACTGACGGTGGACTAGCGATTTACAACCTTGTCAAAGATGATTTTCGAATGATAAATACTGAGGATGGACTGCTCAACAACAGTGTAAGTTCTATTGGGGTTGGCCCAGATGGTAAAATGATCATTGGAACTTATCGAGGGGGAATTCAATTTGCCAGTGATAATTGGAACTTTAAATTTCCACAGGAAAAATTTTTACATAATATTAATCTTACCTCAAATGAAATTTCTTCTATACAACTGCAACATGATAGCTTATTATGGATTGGCACATATAATAATGGGCTAAATAAAATCAATCTTAAAGACGGAAAGGTTACCCATCTTTTTACCAAAAATAATTCAGAGAAACCGGCTGTTATAAATAGTTTATATGAGGATAATGAAGGTAATTTATGGATAGGTACCCGAGATGGGCTTCAGGTTATCACAAGTCAGAATGATACTATTCGTCTCGGTGCTACCACCTCTGTAAAAACTGGTTTAAGTGATGATGATGTCCTGTGTTTTGAGGAAGATCAATGCGGTAATATGTGGATTGGGACAAGAAACGGAGGGCTTAATATAATTAGTAAATTTTCTTTGCTTGATGACGATCCTCGTCTCGAGCTCCAGTGGTATACTCCCAGAAGTGATGGAAGCAGCGTTTTTAACCGTACGGTTTCCGTCATTACTATGGATAGGGATCAAAATATGTGGATTGGGACCCCTACCGGAATTAACTATGTCAATCCAAAGGGAGAACCCGTTAGACTTTTAAGACATAATAAAGACGAAAAATCCATTAGCCACAACCGAATAGGGGCGTTGGCAAAGAGTAACAACGATAAAATTTGGATTGGCACGGATGGAGGAGGTCTTGATTTATACGATCCCCGTACCGGTAATATTGATAATTACAGTCATGTTGAAGGAATAAAGCATAGCTTAAGTAATAATTATATTCTCTCTATTCTTGAGGACAGTAAGAAGAGAGTTTGGGTAGGAACTTATCAAGGAGGTTTAAATAAGTTAGATACCGGCACGGGTAAATCCAAACATTATCTTCAAGGTGCTGTTTCAGAGGGTAGTGATGTAAGAGTGATTTACGAATCAGCTAATGGCACGATATGGGTTGGGACAAACCGAGGGGGATTATATAAATATATTGAAAGTAAAGACAGGTTCAATTATATCGCAACCCTGGGAAAGATTGATATACGATCTATAGACGATGATCAGTGTGGAAATTTATGGCTTGCTACATTTGGATCGGGACTGATAAGTTTTAATCCAGACAGTGGTGAGTTTAGTAATTATAACAAGGAGAATACAAAAGGGATTAATAGTGATATACTTTTTTCGGTTCTGGCACTCGATGGAGAAATTTTTGCAGGAACAAGATATGGGGGGTTACTTCAGTTTAATCCAAAATCAGAGCAAGTATTAAGTTTTACTGAAAGAGATGGGCTAAGTAATAATACCGTAAATAGTCTTGTTCAGGAAGATTCATCGTATATTTGGATGGGTACTTATAATGGAATTAATCGTTTTAATCTCCGCACAAATGAAGTGCTAGACATTTCTTCCCTAAATAACATCCAGGCAGGAGAATTCAATATAGGTGCAGCTTTACGAGTTTCTTCCGGGCACCTCTATTTTGGAGGTAATAATGGCTTGAATATTTTAAATCCAAATCATTTCAGCACCTTAGAAAATGAATACCCTATACTATTTAAGGGTTTAAAAGTTCTTAACAAACCCATCAAGATCCATGAGAAGGAGAGAAATGCTATCCTAAGCAAAACTATGCTCTATCAGGATGAAATTAAGTTGAAGCATAATCAAAATTCATTTTCAGTCGAATTTGCAGCATTGAAGTACCCCGCAGCTCATAATCTGAAATATGCTTATAAACTCGAAAATTATAATGAATATTGGATCGAAGAACAGGAAGCAGGAGTGGCCAATTTTACCAGTGTGCCTCCTGGAGAATATACCCTGAAAGTGATGGCTAATTCTGGTTTAGGTGCCCAGAATATTAAGGAACTTAAAATTGTAGTTGCGCATCCTTTTTGGAGAACCTTTCCCGCTTATTTGTTATATTTTATCCTTATAGGCTTTCTGATTTGGATCACTTTTAATTATTACTCGGAAAGGTTGCATCTTAAGAACTCTCTTTTGCTTGAAAAGAAACAGCGTCAGTTAGAACATGATTTGAACGAAGAGCGTTTTCGATTTTTTACTGCATTTTCTCACGAACTTAAAACTCCTCTAACTTTGATTCTGGCTCCTGTAGAAAATATGCTATCTGAAAACCAGAATAAAAAACTAAAAAATGATCTTTTATTTATTCAAAGAAATGCCAAAAAGCTGCATCGCTCAATCAACAGATTGTTAGAATTTAGAAAAGCAGAAGAAGGTTTGAGCCAATTGAATAAAAGAGAGCATAATCTTTCAGGTAATTTGAAAAAGTGGGTGACAAACTACCTCCCCCTTGCCAGTGAAAAAAATATATCACTAGAGTATTCGTTACCAGCTGACAAAAAAATATTTCTTATAGACAAAGAGAAAATTGAAGTTATTGTGAATAATCTGCTGTCCAATGCGATAAAATACTGTAGAAAGGGAGGAGAAGTAAAAGTTATGTTGAGCTGTTATGAACATGAGTTTGAAATTTCAGTGAAAGACACGGGTACAGGAATTAATAAGGATGAATTATTACATATTTTTGATTGGTATTACCGTTCTAATTCCAATAGGAAGAAAACTGGGACAGGCATTGGATTAGGGTTATCGAGACGTTTTGCTGAATTGCATGGAGGGGATATTAAAGTAGAAAGTACCCCGGGAGAAAAAACAATTTTCACCTTGAGGATTCCTTCGGATCAAATTAAAGGAAATAAAAAAACACCTGTTGAAGTGGAAGAGGTGGTTGGAGAAAATGATTCAGTCTTCTTTGATCGAAGTAAATCTTCTAAACAAATAGCTAGTTTCAGTTCACGAGATAACAAACAACTTATTCTTATTATAGATGATAATGAGGAAATTTTAAGTTTTCTAAGCGGAATCTTTCAGGAGGAGTACGATGTGCTATATTCTAGAAATGGTCAGGAAGGTATTGTCAAAGCTTCGAACTATGTACCGGATATTATTATTTCAGATGTTATGATGCCGGAAAAAAATGGAATAGATTTATGTTCTGAATTAAAACAACAGGTTTCTACAAGCCATATTCCTATAATTCTTCTTACCGCAAAAGCAAACCTAGAAAGTATAAACCTGGGGTATGAGCAGGGTGCTGATGCTTATATTGTGAAGCCCTTTAATTCCAAATTATTGAAAACCAGGGTGAAGAATTTACTATCCAGCAGAGTGCGTTTACATCATTATTTTAAAAATGGAACCAAGGAGGATATTGAGCCTAAGGAGAAAGTTTCCAGCTTATTAAATAAAGAAAAAGAGTTTCTTTCTGAGCTTGACTTAATTGTGACAAAGCATATAGGAAAAGGGACAGATAATGTTGATTTGATTTCCAAGGATATAGGAATGAGCAGAACCTCTTTATATAGAAAACTTAAAGCAATTACGGGCTTAAGTATCAATGAATATATAAGAAATTTGAAGGTGGAAAGAGCAGCAGGGTTAATTAAAAATGAAAATTTCTCAGTTTCTCAGGCATCTTACGAAGTTGGTTTTAATAATATAAAATACTTTAGAAAAGTTTTTAAGGAAAAATACGGTAAAACTCCTAGTGAATTTAAATCTTAACAATAAGGGGGTTATCGGAATGATCAATATTCAAACTATTAAACCTTTAGATGAGCAGGCCATTATTAATTTGGTGAAGAAGACCGGATGCGTGGTAACTGCTGAAGAACATAATTCCTTGGCGGAGTTGGGGAGAGTGTTGCCCGTACCCTGGCAGAGAATCATCCAGCACCGCAGGAATTTGTGGCCACAAAGGATACTTTCGGGGAAAGCGGAACGCCTGAAAAATTATTCGAAAAGTATGGTTTAAATGCTGATGCTATTTTGAAAGCCAGTCTCAAAGTACTTAAGCGAAAATAAAGCCTTGATTTTTACTTTACCTTAAATCCGCAGGTAGTTAATTAGTGATTTTAAAATCTATTTTGTAGGGTGAATTTAAGGTTTTTTGTCTTCTGTTTTGGGTTATATTTTTACAAATTCTGTTATTTGGGTGTACTCATATCCTTATTTTGTTTTTTTTTAACCCCACTGTTTTTCCGTGAGTGAGATTGGCAACGAATAACGGTTTTAGGGCTATTAGCGCTGATACATGGGCATACCTTCCCCATAAAGGTTAATATTTGCTGGTAGTTAGAACCTTTAAACCAGTAGGTGGTAGGGTTTTTTGGTGAATAATTTGAGGATCCTCTGTCTTGCTCGTCTGATCCATTTGAAAGGCACGGTTACAAAGCGGAAGATGAACTTTTTGAGCCTGAAGTAAGGCTTCACAAAAGGTATTTTTTTGGATAATTTCTCTAAGAGCATCAAATAGAAATTCCTGCACATGGCCGTCAGGATCATATACACCGTATTCTCCTCTAAAAAAGAAAAGGGCAGGTTCTTCCATCCAAAATCATTGTTCATTTGATCAAATATCCTTTCGGAGGTCCCTCTTTGATTGTAGTATTCTATGATCTCTTTATCGGTGGAAGCCAGGTCATTAGTGGCTATTGCCCTGTAGGTAAAGGCATCGCCAAAAAAAGCATCGGTCTGGCCGGTATGGTTCTTTTCTCTGCTTATCACGTACCGATATGTTTTCTTGCCCCCAAAAGGTGTATACTCGATACTGCAGACCTCCACATCGAACAGCCCTATTTTTACCGTTTGCCATTGTTGTACGTTCTTTATTTTGTTGGACAGTTCACCACAGCGCTGAGCCCTGATGTAAAACCTTTCGCTGTTGGCCTGGACCGTTTTAATGATTTCCTTTGTAAAAGAGCCACAGTCCATACGGCTCCTGTCAATTTGAATGTTTTGGCTTTTTAGCAGATCATAGGTGTCCTGCAGTGTTTCCGCCTGTTTGAACTTTACATTAGAGTTGCCGTTCCTGTTCTCAACATACACGATATGTTTGCCGATGCTTGCCACGCCCGGGAAATAGCCCTGCTTCATTTTATAGCCCTTTTTGGAATCGTATTTCTCACAAGGGATAAACTGGTGGTCAAAGTCAAGATCATAAGACTGGTTTGGGCACAATGTTTTTGATTGCAGCAACAGATCCAGGTTTAGAGCATTGAGCTTGGGATGTTTGCTGAATTCATTCACAGACCCCGACTTGCCTATATGGATTTCCTTGCCCAGAGCCAAGGATTTCTGAAGGCGCAAAACAGTATCCGGAGAACATACATTGAGGTCCTGGATATGCAGGAACTCATTTTTTAAGTTGGTTTGCAAATCTTCTGCGCAGTCACCTCCGGAAAAAAGAACCGACCACATATTTCTGACCATATCAGAATAGCTAAACTTGGCTTGTGAAGGGCGCTGCCCAAGGTGCCGGGCAATCATTTCTGGAAGGTTTAATTGGTCAAATTCGGCTGAAACAAAATTAAGCCCGCCAAATGATTGTATGTTTTCTAATGAAGTTGTAATTTTCATCCGCAACGATGTTTTCACCCAAATTGGTGAAAATATTTGAATTGGAAAAGCCTTTTAACCTTTGGTTTTAGTGGCTTTTCCTTTTCTTTTTTAATGCTAACCTGCGGATTTAAGGCTTTATAATAAAAAAGATATCATATGCATTTCAAACATTGTTTAGTAACATTTTGTCTCATCTTTTCTTCTGTATATAATCTTTGTTATGCTCAAATAGTGGGTACGATTGAAAGTCCCAATAAAAAAATAAAGCTTAATGTAAAAATTAACGAAGCTGGCGCTCCGAATTTTGATGTGAAATTGAATGAAGTAGTTTTTCTGGAGAATTCTTCATTGGGGATGAAGACTTCGATAGGACAGTTTGCGCAGAACCTGAAGTTTATTGAAAATCAGAAAAAAGAAGTATCCGAAACTTATGAGCTGAATAGGGCTAAAGTTAGTAAGGTTGATTATCGTGCAAATGAATTAGTCAGTACTTTCATAAATGAGAACAGTGATACCCTTAAAGTTATATTTAGAGTAAGTGATCGCGACCTTGCTTTTTCTTACAAAATCATAGGAGGTAAGAATCAAACCAAAATACGTATTAAGGAAGAAACAACTGCATTTAACCTTCCCGATTATGCTACAGCCTATATTACTTCACAAGCCTTGCCCATGATCGGTTGGGAAAATACTAAACCCAGTTACGAAGAGGAGTATTTAAAAGATATGCCCGTGGGTACTGCTTCCAAATATGGTGTTGGATTCACTTTTCCTGCCTTATTTAAACTTGGAAAAAATGGTTGGGTTCTCATATCAGAAACGGGCGTGCACGGGCAGTATGTTGGTTCAAGATTGGGAGAAGGTAATGCTCAGGGAATCTATACACTGGAATTTCCTCAGGAAGGGGAAAACAATGGGATAGGCGAAACCTATCCTTCAATGGCATTACCGGCTCAGACTCCCTGGAGAACACTTACTCTTGGAGAATCCCTAAAACCGATTGTAGAATCTACTGTAGCCTTTGATTTAGTCAAACCTTTATATAAAGCCTCACAGGAATACAAAACAGGACGGGCTGCATGGAGCTGGATCGTATGGCAGGATAAAAGTATTAATTATGACGATCAGGTACGGTATATTGATATGGCAGCTGACCTGGACTTTGAATATGTACTAATCGACAATTGGTGGGATAATAACATAGGTCACCAGAGAATGGAAGATCTTGTGCAATATGCCAATTCTAAAAATGTAGATGTAATTCTTTGGTATAATTCAAACGGCTATTGGAATAACGCACCACAAACCCCGCAGGACCGCATGAACTCTTCCCCTTCAAGAAATAAGGAAATGAAGTGGATGCAAAAAATAGGTGTAAAAGGAATCAAAGTAGATTTTTTTGGGGGTGATAAACAACATACCATGAGACTGTATGAAGATATACTTACCGATGCAAATAATTATGGCCTTGGTGTTACTTTCCATGGCTGCACACTGCCCAGAGGCTGGCAGCGAATGTTTCCGAATTTTATAACTTCAGAAGCTGTGCTGGCATCTGAAAATCTTGTTTTCAGGCAGGAAGCTCTGGATAAGCATGCACTAAATGCCACGATCTTGCCTTTTACCAGGAATGCCGTAGGAACAATGGATTTTGCACCGGTTTTTTTAAACAACAGGTTGTCCAGAAAGCAAAACGAAGGAACTATTCGTTCCACTACTGATGCTTTTGAACTGGCTACATCAGTATTATATTTTTCACCTGTTCAACATTTTGGACTGACACCTAATAATTTAGATGAACAACCGGAATATGTCCTCGATTTTCTAAGAGAAGTTCCTACCACCTGGGACGAAACCGTTTTTATTGAAGGTGTCCCCGGTAAACATTGTGTTATTGCCAGAAGAAAAGGTTCAAAATGGTATGTGGCTGCAGTCAATGGTGAGAAAATTGGGAAAGAACTCAATTTGGATCTTCCCATGTTAAAAAATGAAAAGGTACAGATGATCTATGATAAAGAAGATCTCACCGCTGGTGAAAAAAAGGTGCAAGTAAGCAGTAATGCTAAACTAAAAATAAAGCTTTTGCCGGAAGGGGGGGCGTTATTAATTAGCAATTAATTTCTCGAATTGTTTTACGGTTTGACCTATGAATTTTTGAAGGATTTTATTAGTTTAATGTTGTATTTTTTGTATCTATACAACACCTACCATTTTCACAACAGTTTAAAAGTATTTATAATTATTTATGATGCTTTTTTTGAGGTTATGAGTGTGCTATTGTTATTGAAACCTTTTGTGCAGTTTCAGAATAAATTGCCAAGGCAACTTGCATTTGGAGACCATTGGCAGCGAGTTCGGACGAGGCGGCCCGGGAGGGCTTGAAATTTTATAAATCGATGTTTAAAAATTAATGCTCCAGGATTCCTTAGAACTCACTTGTAAAACTTTTTAACCCCATCATAGTAAACCAATACTTATTAATCTAAAACAATATGAAAAATAGCCATAATAAAAATGCATTATTTTATGCTCGTTGTTTTGCAAAAATAGCCGCTGCATTTCTTTTTCGATTAGAGCAGAGATCACGAGTGTTCCAGTAAAATTGGAACGTTTTAAAACTCTAATAAATTTGACCCATTAAGGCTAGTTCATGCTTTGTTATTTTGAAATTTAGTTTTGCTAACGAGTTCTCACTTTTTCCAATAATTAATTTATTGTACATGAAAAGAATATTAAATGCTAGAACGATACTAGTTCTTTTAACCCTAAACCTGATTTTTTCGGGATGTCAGAATTCAAATGAAAAGCAAATGAGACATATAGTAATTTTCAAATATAAATCTACAGCTACGCCAGATCAAATTGAGAAAGTAACCAGTGCTATAAGCAATCTGCAAAATAAAATCCCTGGTATTGTTGCTTTTGAACATGGAATCAATGACAGCCCGGAAAATAAAAATAATGGGTTCACGCATGTTTATCAGTTCACTTTTGAAGATGCCGATGCAAGAGATACCTATTTACCCCATCCCGAACATCAAAAATTTGGAGAATTTTTGGGAGAAATGAAAATTGTGGAAGATGTGTTTGTAGTAGATTATATTCCCATAACTAAATAGTTTTTGATATTGGTGAGATGTTAAAATAAGAACACCTAAAATTCAGATGAATGTTTGCTCTAACAAGAATTGTTTTATTTCAAACCGCAATATCAATCTTTTTCGCAACAACTTTTATGCGGGCACAGCAGATTCCTTCTAATTATGAACTGCTCTACGAGCAGGACTTTGAGGGTGATGTGAATCTTAATCATTTTGAAATAACAGACTCCTCAGCATGGCAAATTGGTAAGGGGAACCAAGGGGAAGCCCTTGTGCTTTATGGAAAAAGTCGATACCAACCTCCGGTGCGCTCTCCATTAAATATTGCTTATATAAAGAACATGAAATTTGGCAGTTTTATTTTGGAAGCCGATGTGCAGCAAACCGGGAAAGAATATGGGCACAGAGATTTATGCCTGTTTTTTGGATTAAAGGATCCTTCCAAATTCTACTATATCCATATGGCTACCAGCGCTGATCAGAATGCACATAATATTTTCCTGGTCAATGACGCTCCTAGAACAAATATTGCCTCTAGGACAACCGAAGGAGTAGACTGGGGAACTACCGAACGGTGGCACAAAATTCGATTGGAAAGAAATATTGAAACAGGTTGTATAAGAGTATTTATCAATGATATGACTACCCCTGTTATGGAGGCCAAGGATATGCATTATGATTTTGGGTATATCGGATTTGGTTCTTTTGACGATACCGGAAAATTTGACAATATTAAAATCTGGGGATCATCTTATGAACCGCATAGTGAGCGTTTTTTTTACTAAATCCTTGACAATAGAGCAGGGGTTTCATAATTGGACGCTAGTGGCAACCTATTCATATTTAGCTGGATATTCTTAAATGACGACTTATTATAAAAACTGTACTATTAATCAAATAATCTTCCTCCGGGAGAGGTGTTAAAAAATGTGTTCGATATAAAATCTCATCATTAAATATAAATTTCATGAAGAAAAATGGTAATTGTTTTTTTGTTAATAACACTTCTTTTCTTTGGTTGTGCTCTTTTTTATGTGCTCTTTTTCTATTTAGCTGTAAAAATGATCCGGTTGATACAAGAATAGAGCAAATGGATTCGGAGGTTGCAACAGCCTTGGCTAAAGATATCGAGGAATTAATTAATCCTGAAATTGCCAACGGACTCAGCCTCAAGATATGGGGAGTAGATTCTCTGGTAGCTGATCCTATTGCTATAGATATAGATGATCAGGGGAATTTGTATTATACCTTAAATCCGCAGGTAGTTAATTAGTGATTTTAAAATCTATTTTGTAGGGTGAATTTAAGGTTTTTTGTCTTCTGTTTTGGGTTATATTTTTACAAATTCTGTTATTTGGGTGTACTCATATCCTTATTTTGTTTTTTTTTAACCCCACTGTTTTTCCGTGAGTGAGATTGGCAACGAATAACGGTTTTAGGGCTATTAGCGCTGATACATGGGCATACCTTCCCCATAAAGGTTAATATTTGCTGGTAGTTAGAACCTTTAAACCAGTAGGTGGTAGGGTTTTTTGGTGAATAATTTGAGGATCCTCTGTCTTGCTCGTCTGATCCATTTGAAAGGCACGGTTACAAAGCGGAAGATGAACTTTTTGAGCCTGAAGTAAGGCTTCACAAAAGGTATTTTTTTGGATAATTTCTCTAAGAGCATCAAATAGAAATTCCTGCACATGGCCGTCAGGATCATATACACCGTATTCTCCTCTAAAAAAGAAAAGGGCAGGTTCTTCCATCCAAAATCATTGTTCATTTGATCAAATATCCTTTCGGAGGTCCCTCTTTGATTGTAGTATTCTATGATCTCTTTATCGGTGGAAGCCAGGTCATTAGTGGCTATTGCCCTGTAGGTAAAGGCATCGCCAAAAAAAGCATCGGTCTGGCCGGTATGGTTCTTTTCTCTGCTTATCACGTACCGATATGTTTTCTTGCCCCCAAAAGGTGTATACTCGATACTGCAGACCTCCACATCGAACAGCCCTATTTTTACCGTTTGCCATTGTTGTACGTTCTTTATTTTGTTGGACAGTTCACCACAGCGCTGAGCCCTGATGTAAAACCTTTCGCTGTTGGCCTGGACCGTTTTAATGATTTCCTTTGTAAAAGAGCCACAGTCCATACGGCTCCTGTCAATTTGAATGTTTTGGCTTTTTAGCAGATCATAGGTGTCCTGCAGTGTTTCCGCCTGTTTGAACTTTACATTAGAGTTGCCGTTCCTGTTCTCAACATACACGATATGTTTGCCGATGCTTGCCACGCCCGGGAAATAGCCCTGCTTCATTTTATAGCCCTTTTTGGAATCGTATTTCTCACAAGGGATAAACTGGTGGTCAAAGTCAAGATCATAAGACTGGTTTGGGCACAATGTTTTTGATTGCAGCAACAGATCCAGGTTTAGAGCATTGAGCTTGGGATGTTTGCTGAATTCATTCACAGACCCCGACTTGCCTATATGGATTTCCTTGCCCAGAGCCAAGGATTTCTGAAGGCGCAAAACAGTATCCGGAGAACATACATTGAGGTCCTGGATATGCAGGAACTCATTTTTTAAGTTGGTTTGCAAATCTTCTGCGCAGTCACCTCCGGAAAAAAGAACCGACCACATATTTCTGACCATATCAGAATAGCTAAACTTGGCTTGTGAAGGGCGCTGCCCAAGGTGCCGGGCAATCATTTCTGGAAGGTTTAATTGGTCAAATTCGGCTGAAACAAAATTAAGCCCGCCAAATGATTGTATGTTTTCTAATGAAGTTGTAATTTTCATCCGCAACGATGTTTTCACCCAAATTGGTGAAAATATTTGAATTGGAAAAGCCTTTTAACCTTTGGTTTTAGTGGCTTTTCCTTTTCTTTTTTAATGCTAACCTGCGGATTTAAGGTTATACAAGAACAAATAGACAGAAAAATTCGGAATTTGATATACGAGGACATCAGGAGTGGGAAACGGCCTCAATTAAGTTGCAAACGGTCGAGGACAAACGTGATTTTTTGCACAGAACATTGTCTCCTGAAAACAGTGCTGAAAATGAATGGCTGGCTGATCTTAACGGCGATGGATCTCATGATTGGAAAGATTTGACCATGGAGAAGGAACATGTGTATCGACTGGAAGATGTATCCGGAGATGGCGTGGCAGATTTTTCCCAGCTTGTTGTAGAAGATTTCAATGATGAGGTCAATGATGTTGCAGGGGCTGTTTTAATCCAGGGGGATGATCTTTTTGTTGGAGTGGCACCTGATCTATGGAGAATAAAAGATTCCAATGGGGATGGTCTAGCTGATGAGAAAACTTCCATATCCCATGGATACGGGGTCCATATAGGCTTCGGAGGACATGGGATGTCTGGATTAGAGATGGGCCCGGCTGGTAGAATTTACTGGGGAATAGGGGATATAGGATTTAACGGGCAAGGACCGGACGGCAAGGAGTGGAAATATCCCAACAGAGGGGTTATAGTCAGAGCTAATCCTGATGGGAGTGATTTTGAAGTATTCGCTATGGGAGTGAGAAACACACATGAATTTGTTTTTGATGAGTATGGAAATCTTTTCAGTGTAGATAATGACGGTGATCATCCTGGTGAAAAAGAAAGGCTTGTGTACTTAGTTAATGGATCAGATTCAGGCTGGAGGATAAACTGGCAGTTTGGAAAATATAGGGATCCAGATAACAATAGCTACAAAGTATGGATGGATGAGAAGCTCTTTTTGCCACGTTTTGAGGGCCAGGCAGCTTACATTACTCCCGCCATTGCAAATTATATAAGTGGCCCTGCCGGGATGGTATACAATCCCGGGACAGCATTGGGTGAAAAATATAAAAAGACCTTTTTTGTTTCCGAATTTGTCGGTAACCCCGCTCAATCTGGGGTGCACGCCTTTAAGTTAAATCCAAGCGGGGCCTCTTTTGAATTGGGCGAGACAGAAATGCTGGTTAAGGGAATATTGCCAACTGGTATGGATTTTGGTCCAGACGGAGCCCTTTATGTAGCCGACTGGCTGGAAGGATGGGATACCAAAAATAAAGGTAGAATCTGGAAGCTTGATATTGATAAAGAAGCATCAAGTCCACAACGACAACTCACGGAAAAATTACTTTCTGCAGATTTCTCGTTGGTAAATGAAAGTGAGCTAGGAGGATATTTAAAAAATCCTGATATGAGGGTCAGGCAAAAAGCACAATTTGAATTGGTTAAGCGAGGAGCTAAAGGGGTGGAAGAATTCAAAAAAAGTATCAAACAGCAGGACCATCAATTAGCCCGTATTCATGGCATATGGGGAATCAGTCAACTAGCCCGAAAGGAAAAAAAATATGCACAATTATTAATACCGTTATTGAAGGATAGTGATCCTGAGATAAGAGCTCAAGCAGCTAAATGGATTGGAGATATACGATATAAGGAAGCTGGAAACCAGTTGATGCCACTTCTAAAGGATAGTCATAGCAGAGCTCGGTTCTTTGCTGCCGAGGCATTGGGAAGAATTGCATATGATCCTGCTATTCAGCCTATAATTAGTCTACTGGAAGCCAATAATGACAAAGATGAATATATCCGACATGCTGCGAGCCTAGCTTTAGCCAGGATAGGTAATGCTACACCTATTATAGATTTGTCCGATCACTCCTCACCGGCTGTTAGAATGGGAGCAGTTCTTGCATTGCGCAGGCTTAGGCACCCGCAGATTACAGAATTTTTGGATGATGGGGATGAATATATTGTAACAGAGGCGGCACGTGCCATTAATGACGATTATTCTATAGAGCAAGCATTGCCCGCACTTGGAAATGTACTTATAACAACAGAATTCACCAATGAACCCTTGATAAGACGTTCGATTAATGCAAATTTAAGAGTTGGCAGCCCAAAGGCGATGCAGAATCTTATCCGATTTGCGCAGAAAAAAAGTGCTCCCTTAGCTATGCGGATTGAAGCTTTGAAAGCATTGAGTACCTGGCCTAATCCTTCTGTTCTGGATCGGGTGGACGGCCGATATAGAGGGGTGATAGAGCGCGATCCCACTCTTGTCAGGGAAGAAGCTGCTGTACCCTTAATCCAATTACTTGGCGAGAGAGAAAAATCCGTGCGAATCAATGCCATTATGGCTATTGCTAAGCTTCAAATCGAGAATGGATCATCCAAACTTTTTGGAATGTTACAAAAGGACAGCGAACCGGAGGTGCGTGTTTCAGCATTGACTGCTTTAGCAGGGATGAATTATAAACAAATGGATAAAGCTATCCAGCAGGCCATTTCTGACAAAGAAAAATCGGTAAGGATAAAAGGGCTGGAATTGTTGGCAACTCAAGATGTTTCAAAAGAATTAACTGCCCGATTATTAGCAGAAGTAATTGATAAGCGGAGTTTGGAAGAAAAACAGGCAGCAGTTCTCACGCTTGGAAGTATACCTGTACAATTTTCTCAGGAAATTTTTGAGGATCTTCTGGACAAAATGGACCATGGAAAACTGGTGCCAGGAATTCATCTGGAATTAGCGGAGGCTATTGACAGCACGCAATCTCGAACCTTAAAATCACGTTATGAAAAAATAAGCCTTGGTAAGGGATCCGAATCTGCATTGGCGGCTTATCAGGGAAGTTTGTTTGGAGGGAACGAGCAGGAAGGAAGAAAAATTTTCCTGGAGCACCCAACTGCTCAATGTATGAAATGCCACTCTTTTGATGATTACGGAGGAAATGCAGGGCCGCGTATAAATGGGGTGGCTGGAAGATTATCCCGAGAGCAAATACTGGAGGCTTTGATAGTTCCAAGTAAGGATCTGGCTCCAGGATTTGGGATTGTATCAGTTGAACTTGATAATGGACAAAAACTTACAGGAGTACTTCAATCTGAGAACGATAGCAGTCTTGCAATAAAAATGGGCAATCAGCCAGATACGATCATCCAGAAAAAGAATGTATTGCAGAGGAATAATGCTACCTCGAGTATGCCAAATATGAAACACTTGCTTACCGCTAAGGAAATCCGTGACCTTGTAAGTTATTTAGCAACTTTAAAAGAAGATGAAATGAGTGCAGGTAGCTCAAAAGAAATCACCCGTTCACATGGAGAATAAGTTAGCTATCACTGTTTTTAAATTATTGAGAAATTTAAATAAACCAATTCTATGCTGTTTTCTATTTTAAACGTTTTTTTCTGTCTCGCCTTTGCAGGATTTGCATATGTTAATTTAAACGATAAAGATTCGTGGCTTTGGGTGTCTATTTATATGATAGCATCTGTAGGTTGTGGGCTGGCGACGTTTGGGCAATATTTTCCGCTGGTATATCTTTTAGCAATTGGACTTTACCTGGTTTATGCAGTGATATTATTTTTTTCAGAAAATGGAGTTCTTGAATGGATTACCAAATATAAGCAAGAAAGTATCGTACACAGTATGCAGGCAACCAAGCCTTATATTGAAAAGACTCGGGAGTTTTTTGGGTTAATTATTATTAGTGCTGCATTAGCCATGAATTATTTTATTTCTACTTGAATTCCCTATTTCGGGGAATAAGGTTTAACCCTTTTAATAACAGCGAAATATGTTAAAATAAAATCATTAGTGTCCGGTTAAGAGGTATGTGAATCATTGGGAAGTATGATTATATAAATGATAAACGTTCATTGAAATAATTTTCGATTTGAAAGCGACTTGAGCAAGTATAATGCGTTGTTTTCAACAAATTAGACTTACTTTTTTACTATTTTTTCAACCCTCGATTCGCATTAGTAATTAAATAATTTTATGGGTTAAAATAGTAAATCAGCACGAGTGAAATAACATTTCTGTATTAAAAGCGATGGGAGGTGGAGTTGTTTTTAAGTGGATGAAACAGCTTTTAAAAATTAAATCTTTTTAAGGAAATACCAGGAATGCTGTTAAGATTCAAATTTACTGTTCAATTATCGCTTACTTTCTTCTCACAATCATAGCAAACACCTTAAAGGTGGAGTGGGAAATCTAGGAAATTTTGCAGATTCTCAGCATAATGCTACTCAATAAATCATTTGTAGGAAGGATATTTATGAAAATCGATTACAAAAATCTCTATGAACTAGAAAATAAATAATTGAAAATCAATGGGTTTTAAGGGTCTGCTAAAGAAAATGAATTTTAAATAATATAAAAAATTTTTCATAAATTTTGCCAAATGAAAAATAATAGTAATATTTACCTTTTCCTAACTAGAACGATTTAGTTTTGTGTTTTAATGGAATAAATCACATCCTTTTAGAACACAGAAAATTCTATTGATTAATTAAAACAAAAAAATGAATTTTAAGTATTTTCATCACCATTTTAGAAGTGAAAGAATTATCCTTCTACTGACGCTTGTTCTCTTTGTACAAACTTCCTTTGGCCAGCAACAGGAATTTGATTTCAATGATCTTTCATCTTTTAAAAATCCAGGTGACAGCTGGCGCACTGCAGGTAATGTCTTTACTGATTTAGATGAATCAAATGAACTTAAAGTTGTAAGGGGAACCGGCATTCTTGTAAATGATCCAGATAGAAATAATGGACAGGATCTTTACACTGAGGATGAGTACGGAAATATCGATTTAGAGCTCGATTATCTAATGGCAAAAGGCTCAAATTCTGGAATTTATTTTCAAGGTCAGTATGAACTTCAGTTAAAGGATAGTTGGGGAGTAAATGCTATTACTTCTGGAGAAAACGGAGGGGTTTATCAACGTTGGGATGATCAAAAACCTGAAGGGGAAAAAGGTTACCAGGGATATTCACCGCGCCAGAATGTGAGCAAGGCTCCTGGCTTATGGCAGCATCTGGAGGTGTCCTTTAAGGCTCCAAAATTTAACGCTCAGGGGGAGAAAATTGAAAATGCCAAATTCATCTATGTAAAATTGAACGGAGTGACAATCCATGAAGATTTGGAACTCTTAGGCCCCACGCGTGGTAGTTCAGTTGCAGGCGAAAAACCCGTCGGTCCGATTCGTATCCAGGGAGACCATGGAGCTGTTGCGTTTCGAAATATGAAAATAACCAGGTTTGAGAAACCTCGTCCTGAACTGACGAATCTTAATTATAAAATCTATAAAGGGAGGTATGATAAAGAACCTGATTATGAAAATCTTCCTCCTGAAGCGGAGGGGAAATCAGCCATGCTTACCTCAGATTTAAATACGGGCGCTGACCAGTTTTTAGTTCGCTATACAGGAGAGCTCAATGTTCCGCAAGCAGGAGAATATACTTTTGACCTGGAAACCCCCGGGGGAACTGGACTGATCAGAGTGAATGAAAAAGAATTGCTTTCCTTTAGAAGTGGAGGAGGAAAAACTACGATAAATCTTCCAGCGGGAGAGCTTCCTTTTGAAGTGATATACTCTAAATTTCAAGATTGGGTAGATCCTGGTCTGGGACTTAAGATTTCCGGTGAAGGGCTACGAGAATACCTAATTAGTGATCAAAGCGGAGATTTTGATAAGCCCGTTGATCCTATTTTAGTCGAGGCAGAAGATTCTAAAGTTTTGCGCAGTTTTATGAATATACCCGGAGGGGAAGAATCTCAAGGCAAGCTTCTAACTCATGCTGTTTCGGTAGGGCATCCCCTGCAGCTGCATTATACCTATGACTTAAACAGTGGTACATTAGCACAAATCTGGAGAGGGAAGTTTTTAGATGCCACCCCTATGTGGTACAGCCGTGGAAATGGAACATCTGTTCCCTTAGGGAGTGTTTTGCCTTTAGGTGATTTAGGAATTTCTGTGGGAAAACTTTCTTCTAAGGAGCAGAAATGGGCGGCCGATACAACTGGAAGGAATTACAGAGCACTTGGATACAAACTTGATCAAAAAGATATACCTTCCTTTCATTATAGTATTTATGGTGCGGATATAAAGGATGAGTTAAAGGTCATTAACGAGGGACAGGGAATCCAAAGAAAAATTTCGGTGGATACTCCTGTGAATAACCTGCACGTTAGACTTGCCAATGCAGATAAAATTGAAAAGCTTTCTGATGAGTTGTTTCTAATCGGAGATAAAGAATATTATATCAGATTGGATGATACTGGAAGAGAAAAACCTGTGGTTCGCTCTAGTGACAAAGGACAGGAGCTGCTGATACCTTTGAATTCCAATATTACTTATACTCTTCTTTATTAATATTATAATATAGCTTAAAATGATACCAAACAAGAGCAATCTATTTTTACAAAAATTATATCTTCATGTTTTTGCTGTTCTGTGCACAGGTTTTTGTACAACACTCAATGCACAGGAATCCCCAATGGAGGAAGATTTTTTTAATATCCGGAATATCCGAACCCCTGAGGGAATATTACTTGAAGTAGGGGGATTGTGTGTGCTGCCCAATGGAAATTTAGGGGTAGCCACAAGAAGAGGAGAAGTTTACGTAATAGAAAATCCAACTAGTTCTAATCCTTTCTTTCGACATTTTGCTTCCGGTTTACATGAACCCTTAGGCCTGGCTTACAAGGATGGAGCTTTTTATGCAGCACAAAGGGGAGAATTGACAAAGCTGGAGGATACCGATCAGGATGGAAAGGCAGATTTATATAAGACAGTATATTCCTGGCCTCTATCAGGACACTATCATGAATATAGTTTTGGTCCTAAAATAGCACCTGACGGCTCGTTTTTTGTGACTGGAAATGTAGCATTTGGAAGTGAACAATGGTGGCGAGGTGAGAGCAGGGTTCCATGGCGGGGTTGGACTATGAAGATCTCGGAAGATGGTACAATGGAGCCATGGGCCACAGGAATGCGATCTCCGGCAGGACTGGGAATGATTGACGGGGAGTTTTTCTACGCTGAAAACCAGGGAGACTGGATGGGTTCAGGAGGAATATGGAAGGTAAATAAAGGCTCTTTTACCGGGCATCCGGCTGGTCTGCGTTGGTCAGACAAACCATCTTCTCCTGTTGATATCACTACAGAACAAATTTATGCCAAGGTTGATCCCAAGTTTAACAAGGATGAAAATGGAAGGTATATAAAACCGGAAAATGATCAGAATGAGGATTTTGTTAGTTTATATGAATTAAAGGATGATTTTCCTCAATTGCAGACTCCTGCAGTCTGGTTGCCCCATGGAATTCTTGGAATTTCTAATTCCGAGATCGTAAAAATACCTGAAGGTAGTTTTGGCCCTTTTGAAGGACAATTATTAGTGGGTGATCAGGGAATGAGCATGATTATGAGAGTGTTCATGGAAGAAGTAAACGGAGTACACCAGGGAGCAGCCTTAGGTTTTAGAAGTGGATTTCAATCAGGAGTACTGCGACTGGCTTGGGCTAAAGATGGTTCACTTTTCGTAGGTGAAACCAATCGAGGCTGGGGTTCAGCGGGAGAAGCCAATCAGGGTTTACAACGCCTGGTGTGGAATAAGCGAGTGCCCTTTGAAATGAAGGCTGTTCGAGCTATGCCTGATGGTTTTGAAATTGAGTTTACTAAACCTGTAGACCGGAAATCTGCTACAGATCTTTCCTCTTATTCCGTGGATAGTTTTATATACAAGTATTTTCCAGTGTATGGAAGTCCGCCGGTTAAACTTAAAAGTCATGAAATTAAAGGGGTAAAAGTCTCCGAAGATGGCATGAAAGTAAGAATAGCTGTGGATAGTTTACGAAAAAGTTTTGTTCACCAACTATCTCTTTTCGGGGTGAGAGCTGATGAAAGATCACATTCACTGGTACATCCAACTGCTTATTATACGCTAAATGCAATACCCAAGGGAGAACAATTAGATCCCGCAGATTATAGCGTTTCCAGTTCACCGGCAGTTAAAAAAGAACCTTCTGCTAGTAACGAAAAAGAAAGTTCTAAGTCTAATAAGCCCACTGTAGCTTCCCAGGAGCAAGAGGTGCCGGATTACGAGACTGTTCAGGCTTTACTTCAAAAAAATAATTGTTTTGCATGTCACGCAGTAGATAAAAAACAAGTAGGACCAGCATACCGGGAGGTTGCAAAGAGGAATTACAGCAATGAAAAAATCTTAGAGCTTATTCATAATCCACAGCCAGCAAACTGGCCTGATTATCCCGTTGCCATGCCTCCTATGCCTCAAGTATCTAAAGAAGATGGTTTAAAAATAGCTGCATACATAAATTCATTAAATAATGAAGCCGACTAGTTTTTTGGGTTAACTTTTAAGAAAGGCAGATTAAGGTAAAGAAATAATTTTCAATAATTACTTGAAAAAGTATCCCTAAAGTTAATACAATGCGCCTATCGCAATTCTTTTTCAGTATTTGGAGCCTGCTGTTTATCCTTTTTGCATATTGGCAGGGCAATGATCCAGATGCAGTAATTTGGGTGGCTGCTTACGCCATTGCCGCCATCTTGTGCGTATTGACAGCTATGAGAAAATATTTTACGTGGCTTACGGCCCTGGTCGCATTAGTTAGCTTTGTATTAGGAGTATACTTCTTCCCTTCTTCTGTAAGTGAATGGGTGTTGCAGGAATGGCAACAAAAGGATCTTTCCATGAAAACCCTTGATATGGAAAAGGCACGGGAATCATTTGGTCTGCTGATAATTTCCGTTATTATGACCCTTGCTGCCCTTACGGGTTTTCGAAAAAAGCGATCCAGGAAAGATGATGTTAAACCTTTTGCAGGGCAAAATTAGGAGAATAGGAGAAAAAATTAAGTAGTGACCGGGTAGCCAAAGAGGGAACATTTTAATCTCTGGCAGTCGCCGGGAATTTATGAATGTTTTTTCTGATTAAGGTAATTATAAGTAAGTTTGAAAAAATCAAGTTCAGATGACCTATCAGGTAGATAATTTGCAAATGATTATTTTTTTTGATTCGGTAATCACTAATCATCTTGAAGAAGATGAGCTGAAATGGATTAGTCAGAAAAAAGAAAAGATCGAAGGTAATTTGAATTTAAGTTCATTTTACATTGCTTTTTCCACCGCATCACGATCGATTAGGAAAAAACCGCTGCTTCTAAGTGGGCAGGAATTGAAACAGGCTAATAACCTCCGTAGTGGATTTTATCCAGAAAACTGGGATCAGCTGCATTGGGTTCGCTCTTATTTCTTACTTATACTGGCCAACCATAAAAGGGAAGCCTACGAAAATGGTTTAATCAAACTTTTTGAAACGGCTACCATGGAAGAACAGGTAAGCCTTTATGGTACGCTCCCGATACTTCCTTATCCTAATTTTCTGGTTAAGCTGGCAATAGAAGGAATACGTACTAATATTACCACTGTTTTTGATGCTATTGCACTAAATAATCCTTTTCCTACGGAATTTCTTCCACAGGCTGCCTGGAATCAGATGGTGTTAAAAGCGGTATTTATGCAACGACCTTTGTATAGAATTTATAATGCTGATGAGCGTGCCAATTCAGATCTGTCCAGGATGTTAATAGATTTTGCCCATGAACGATGGGCTGCCCATCGCTGGGTTTCCCCGGAATTATGGCGTTTTGTTGCACCATTTATGGACGACAATAGTTTTAGTGATATAGAAAAAACCGTAAACACAGGTGCCTCACTGGAAAAGAAAGCAGCTCTGCTGGCTTGTGCGTCAAGTAATAACAAAAAAGCTGATAAGTTACTGGCTCAATATCCTGAAATTAGAAAGGACATTGATGCAGGCCGTATAACCTGGACAATGATAGGTCAGCAGCAGGAAAATAAAATTAAATCATAAAATAATTATATGTTTATAGATCCTCATATACACGTAAGTTCACGTACAACAGACGATTATGAAGCAATGCAGAAGGCTGGTATAGTGGCTATCATTGAACCTGCCTTTTGGCTTGGCCAACCTCGAACCAAGGTTGGAAGTTTTCAGGATTATTTCAACAGTCTTGTAGGTTGGGAACGCTTTAGGGCAAGTCAATTTGGTATAAAGCATTATTGTACTATTGGTTTAAATTCCAAGGAAGCCAATAATGAGGCCTTAGCTGAAGAGGTCATGGAGCTTTTGCCTTTATATGTAGGCAAAGAAGGTGTGGTAGCCGTAGGAGAGATCGGATATGATGACCAGACAAAAGCAGAAGATAAATATTACCGTTTACAACTGGACCTGGCTAAAGAGGTCAATCTTCCCGTGATGATCCACACCCCTCATCGTGATAAAAAAAGAGGAACTATTAAAAGTATGGATGTCTCTGAAGAACACGGATTGGATCCATCAATGGTCGTAGTAGACCATAACAATGAGGAAACTGTAAAGGAAGTCTTGGATAGAGGTTATTGGGCAGCATTCACTATTTACCCACATACTAAAATGGGAAGTGAAAGAATGGTAGAGATTATTCGCCAGTATGGAGCTGAAAGAATTATTGTGGATAGTGCAGCTGATTGGGGAATAAGTGACCCTTTGGCAGTGCCTAAGACGGCTAGATTAATGAAAGAGAAGGGGATAAAAGATGAACATATTCATCTTGCCTGTTATCAAAATGCCTTATCGGCATATGGACAGAGTGGCCAGATGAAAGAAAAGGATTGGCTGGAGGCTCAGCCCATTGACCAGCGCAGCAAACTTGCTGGCAATACGGTGTTAAGGGGAGGACAGTCTCCAAGAGTTGAAGGAAGTGCTTCTTCGGATATTGTGGAGAATTAGAAATTGTATAAAAGTATTTAATGAAAACCATCCTTGCTCATCTACGATTGATGCGTCCTGCCAATATAATAACTGCAATTGCCGATATATTAGCTGGTTTCGCGATCTCGGGTGCGGCTTTGCATTTATTTTCAGCAGATTTTATTGATAGTACACTTTTTGATTCTTTATTATGGCTTATCCTATCAACTATCGGTCTGTACGGCGGAGGAATTGTTTTTAATGATGTTTTCGATGCAGAATTAGATCGAAGAGAACGTCCTGAAAGACCTATTCCAAGTGGTAAAGCCAGTATTGCAAGTGCTAGTTTGCTAGCCGGAACCTTATTGATTACTGGTATTGCGGCTGCGTGGCAGGTTTCACTTATTAGTGGAATTATTGCTGTTATTGTCGCCACTTTAGCTGTTTTATATGATGCCTGGGGAAAACACCAATTGATTTTTGGGCCGCTTAATATGGGATTATGTAGAGGTGGAAATTTATTACTAGGCATAAGCGTCCTGCCGGAGGCCCTTCAGGATTTCTGGTTCGTAGCTATCATTCCTATTATTTATATTGCGGCCATTACTATGATCAGCAGGGGAGAGGTTTTTGGAGGTAACAAAAAAGTTATAATTGGTGGAATTGTGATGTATAGTATAATAATTTTCGCCTTAGTATTTCTTTCTATATTTTCCAATATAGATTGGTGGCATGGAATTCCATTTGTACTTTTATTCTCTTTTCTAATCTTTCCTCCCGTAATTAGTGCTTTAAAGCTACAGGAGCCTCAATTGATAAAGAAGGCCGTTAAAGCCGGAATACTTTCTCTTGTGGTTCTCAATGCGGCTCTTTCAGCCGCGTTCGCCGGTTGGATTTTTGGAATTCTAGTACTCCTTTTGCTGCCAGTATCGGTGGGAATTGCAAAAAAATTTTCTGTCACCTAAATACGGGTGATCATTATTAAAATTTTAAAATGAAAAGATCAATCCAACAGACATTTTCTGTTCCATTTAAATATACTGTCCATTTTTCTGAAAATGTTTTCAAGAAGGAGAATCCCTTATTTGCAGAAGTAATAGGTCAGCATCAACAATCCAAAGTGTATTTTGTGGTAGACAATGGAGTGGTTGCCAAGCATCCTGACCTTCTTAATGAAATTAGGGCTTATGCACAGGCTCATAAGGCTTGTTTAGTATTATGCGCTGATCCTTTGGTGGTTCCAGGAGGGGAGGAGGTAAAAAACACTAAAAAGTATGTAGACCAAATTTTAGAGGCTTGTAACGCAAATGGAATTGATCGGCATTCATTCATAGTGGCTATCGGAGGAGGAGCAGTTCTTGATATGGCTGGTTTTGCCTCGGCAATCGCCCATAGGGGGATTAGGCATATCCGTATTCCTACTACTGTTTTAGCTCAGAACGATTCCGGGATAGGTGTAAAAAACAGTATTAATGTCTATGGGAAAAAAAATTTTTTAGGCACTTTTGCTCCGCCCTTTGCAGTTATTAACGACAATACCTTTTTACCAACCCTGGAGGACCGGGATTGGCGAAGTGGTATTTCAGAAGCTGTAAAAGTAGCACTGATAAAAGACGCTTCTTTTTTTCAATGGATGGAGGCTAGTGTAGAGGGACTAAGAGAAAGAGAAATACCACCAATGGAGGAATTGATCTATCGCTGCGCCAAGATGCACATGGATCATATTTCCGGGGGGGATCCCTTTGAAATGGGTTCCTCCCGACCACTTGATTTTGGACACTGGGCAGCACACAAACTAGAGCAGCTTACCGATTACAGGCTGCGTCACGGGGAAGCAGTTGCCATTGGAATTGCTCTAGATGCTACTTACTCCTATCTTAAAAAAATGATTTCCTATAGCGCTCTGCACCGCATTATATCTTTATTTCAGCAATTAGGTTTTGTAGTTCATATTCCAGAACTTTCACAGAAGCATCTTCTTAGTGACGGATTGGAAGAATTTCGTGAGCATTTAGGAGGGGAGCTAACCATTATGTTGTTATCCGATATTGGAAAAGGGGTTGAGGTTCATCAAATGGATACAGATCTTATATTATTAGCTGCAGAGCACCTTAGGGACTTTGAAGAAGGAAAATTCGAATTAAATACATGATGTATGTTGCAAAGCGGGTACCATCTTACTTATTGCACGAATATTCATCCAGGGGAAACCTGGGGGGATCACTTTGAGAATCTAAAAAAATATATACCTTCTATAAAAAAAGAAGTGTCTTCGGATGCTCCTTTTGGTATTGGTCTACGTCTTTCCGATAGGGCGAGTAGGTCTCTTTTGAAGGAGGAAAATCTGTCAGATTTTAAAAGCTGGTTGGAGAAAAACAATTGTTATGTATTCACCTTAAATGGTTTTCCCTTTGGAGATTTTCATCATCAGGTAGTTAAGGATCAAGTACATCAGCCTGATTGGACAACCAACAAACGTTTTAATTATACCATTCGATTATTTGAGATATTAGCAGCATTACTACCTAAGGGAATTACAGGAGGAATTTCCACCTCCCCGCTTTCATACAAATATTGGCCTGCTTCTGAGAAGAATAAGGATGAAGTTTTAAAAAATGCTACGCTGCAGATTGTGAAAATTGCAGAAAACTTGTATCACAGGTACCAAAAAAGCGGTCAAACCCTGCACCTTGATATTGAACCTGAACCAGATGGACTGCTGGAAAATACAGAAGAGGTGATTAACTGGTATAATGAGTGGCTCATTCCCCTGAGTACTGACTATTTAAAACAACGACTAAATTTATCACCTGATCAGGCAAATAACTGTCTGAAAAATCATATTCGATTATGTTATGATGTTTGTCATTTTGCCATTGTATATGAAAAACCGAAGGAAGTATTTCAAAAACTAAAAAAGCAGGGTATCAAGGTTGGGAAAATCCAACTAAGCGCTTCCTTAAAAGTGCAATTGCCCGAAGAAATAGAAGCGCGGAAATGGGTTCTGGACGCCCTAACACCATTTGTTGAATCAACTTACCTTCACCAGGTTGTAGAACGTGATTTCAAGAATGCTCTGACACATTATCCTGATTTACCTCAGGCCTTGGAACAACTGAACAATCCAAGAGCAAAGGAGTGGCGAACTCATTTTCACGTGCCAGTTTTCCTAAATTCATATGGAAAGCTGGAGTCTACCCAGGAGGATATTGTTCAGGTACTGGAATACTTAAAAGAGGAACAGCTTACCGATCATCTGGAAGTAGAAACATATACCTGGGATGTTTTACCTGATGATATTCAGTTGGAAATAGTAGATTCTATTGTAAGGGAACTTCAATGGGTAAAGAATAATTTTTGAGCGTATGAAAAAAACAGTAGTTCTTAATGTTGTAGCTTTATCTGAGAAATTAATTGGGGAACACACTCCTTTTCTTAAAAAATGGTCTGATAAGGGGAAACAACTAAATATTAAACCGATTCTACCGGCAGTTACCTGTTCTTCGCAGGCGACTTATTTTACGGGAAAATATCCAGCTGAACATGGAATTGTGGGCAATGGATGGTGCTTTAGAGATGAATATGAAATAAAATTTTGGAGGCAGTCAAACAAGCTGGTTCAGGCCCCTAAAATATGGGAAGAATTAAAAAAGCAGGATCCTGACTTTACATGTGCGAATATGTTTTGGTGGTTTAATATGAATTCTACCGTAGATTATGCCGTAACTCCCCGTCCGCTATATCCTGCCAATGGTTTAAAAATACCCGATATCCATAGTCAACCAATGGATTTGCGTCATAGATTACAAGATGAACTTGGACAATTCCCACTATTTTCCTTTTGGGGTCCCAATGCCAATATTGAGTCTACCCGATGGATCGCTAATGCCTCTATGATGGTAGATAAATGGCATGATCCTACCCTTACCTTAATTTACCTGCCTCACCTGGATTACAATCTGCAAAGGGAAGGAATTAATTTTTCGAAGATTGGAAAAGATTTACAGGAGATTGATAGCGTCTGCGAGGATCTTATCACGTATTACGAAAATCAGGGAGCCGAAGTTATTATAGTTTCAGAATATGGGATTACAGATGTAAACAATCCAGTTCATATTAACAGGCTGTTGCGAAGCAGTGGATATTTAACGGTAAAGGATGAACTGGGGCATGAAACACTTGATACGTGGGCTAGCAGAGCCTTCGCTGTGGCAGATCACCAGTTGGCCCATGTGTATGTGAGAAATCCCGAAGATATCCCTGCCATATTCGAGCTTCTAAACAATACTCCGGGAATCGATTTAGTTTTGGGTGAGGAAGGTAAAAAGGAACATCATCTCAATCATAGTCGGGCGGGTGATCTGGTTGTGATGGCGGATCAAAATTCCTGGTTTACCTATTATTTTTGGTTAGATGATAAAAAAGCACCAGATTATGCCCGCACAGTAGATATTCATCGCAAACCAGGCTATGATCCGGTGGAGGTTTTCGCAGATCCCAGTATCAGGTTCCTTAAGGGAAAGATCGCTTTTAAACTACTTCAAAAGAAATTAGGCTTTCGATATTTAATGGACGTAATTCCTTTAAATGCGCATTTAGTGAAAGGATCGCATGGAAGGGTAAACCTGGAGAAAGAAAACTGGCCTATGTTTATCAGTCAAAATCAAAAAATGACGATGGATCCAACTATTGAGGCGACGGATGTTTATAATCTTATACTGAAACATTTACTATGATTTGCGTTTATCAATTATAGAAACTAAATTTATTGGATTTTGAATAAAAAATCTGGTGAATAAAAGAGATTAGCATAATGTACCCCTCTTTCGAAGATTTAACTTAATTGATTTGAACATGTCTTTATAGTGATTAGAAGATTGTAACCTAACAAGTTTTTAAACTAAATGTACCGACCTTCTGATAAACAAATTAATAGGAACCAATAATAAAAATGATAACAATAAGTCTTACGATGAAAAATTATATTCTTTTCAGTTTTTTAATCTTTTCCTTTTTTTTAAATGCCCAACAAAGACAGGCCCCTGCCTATCCTTTAGTTACCCATGACCCCTATTTAAGTATATGGTCCTTTACAGATGAAATTAATGCCCAGCCTACTAAGCATTGGACAGGAACCGACCATTCGCTTATTGGATATATTAATGTTGATGGCAAAAACTATCGTTTTTTGGGCAAGGAAACTAAATCGTTTAAATGGATATTATCTTCATCCAAAGATGATAATTTCTCCGCTATGATCACGCAGCAAAATCCAGGGCCTGGTTGGGAGGAAGTTTCTTTTGATGATTCTTCCTGGGAAAGGGCACAGGCTCCATATGGGGATGAAAATGCTAACGCAGCAACTGCCTGGGAAAGTGAAGATTTATGGGTAAGAAGAGAGTTTGATTTAGAAAATACGGATCTAGAAAAGCTTTTCTTGAAATTACACCACGATGACAATATTGAAGTATTTTTAAACGGAGACCCAATATTTAAGCGAGACGGATGGACCAGTAATTTTGAATATCATGAAATTTCCGAATCTGTGATTAATAAAATTAAAGCAGAGAACAATATTATAGCCATTCATATTAAAAATACTGCCGGAGGACAATGGTTGGATTTTGGGTTGGCCGAAGAAATAGTAGATCAGCATAAAACCCTGGTGGCGGAGCAAAATTCTGTGGAATTTAATGCCACTCAGACAATATATAGCCTTACCTGTGGAGGAGTTGATGTGGAGCTCACCTTTACTTCCCCTTTATTAATGGACAATCTTGATATATTTTCAAGACCGGTATCTTATATTTCCACAAAGGTCAGACCTAATGATGATAAACCTCACGCTGTTCAGGTATATTTTGGAGCCTCTTCATCAATAGCTGTAAACGAAAATTCTCAGGAAGTGATGACTGAAAAATCAATTACCCCTAGCTTGACATATTTAAAGGCTGGCACTAAATCTCAACCTATCCTTGAGAAAAGAGGAGATGATTTGAGGATCGACTGGGGTTATATGTATGTTGCTGCCCCAAAAGATTCTAATGCCAGGCAGATGGTAATCCCTGCAGCCCAGGCGAAGAATAACTTTTTTGAGGGGGAAACCGGTGAATCTGAGCCAAGCGGAGAAAAATTAATGTTAGCAACGGTTTTTCCCAAAGAAACCATCCATTCTGAAAAAGAGCATTTAATCCTTTTAGGATACGATGATATTTATTCCATAAATTATTTTGGGGAACAATTAAGGCCATACTGGAATAAGGATGGGAATAGCTCATTGGAAATTGAACTGGAAAAGGCTTACAGCAACTATGAGGATATAATTGAAGAATGCCGTGATTTTGATGAAGAACTCTATGAAGATGGTCTGGAATCCGGTGGAGAAAATTATGCACATTTACTGGAGATTGCTTACCGTCAAAGTATTGCCGCACATAAATTATTAGAGAGTCCAAAGGGGGATCTTCTATTCTTATCCAAAGAAAATAACAGTAACGGATCTGTTAATACCGTGGATGTCACCTATCCCTCAGCTCCTTTATTCCTTATTTATAATCCTGATTTATTGAAAGGAATGTTAAATGGTATATTCTATTATAGTGAAAGCGGGAAATGGAAGAAACCCTTTCCAGCCCACGACTTAGGTACATATCCAATTGCGACAGGGCAAACTTATGGAGAGGATATGCCGGTAGAAGAAGCCGGGAATATGATTATTCTAACGGCGGCCATAGCGAAATCGGAAGGTAATGCTGAATATGCCAGGGAACACTGGGAGACCTTAACTACCTGGGCAAATTATTTAGCTGAAAAAGGACTTGATCCCGAAAACCAATTATCAACAGATGATTTTTCTGGTCACCTGGCAAGGAATGCCAATCTTTCTATTAAAGCCATTATGGCTATTGCAAGTTATGGATATCTGGCGGATGAACTGGAGAAAGAGGATGTTGCCGGGAAGTACACAAAAATGGCTAAAACAATGGCAAGAGAATGGATGGAATTAGCAGATGCTGGGGATCATTATGCCCTTACCTTTAATGATAAAAATACCTGGAGTCAAAAATATAACCTTGTTTGGGATAAAGTAATGGACCTGGATGTTTTTCCGGATGAAGTTATTGAAAAGGAATTGGCCTATTATAAAACTAAGCAAAACCAATATGGTTTACCCCTGGATAATCGAAGTGAATATTCGAAATCAGATTGGATTTTATGGACTGCTACGCTGACCGATAATATGGAAGACTTTCAATTTTTTGCCAATCCTGTCTACAAGTTTGCAACGGAAACTCCGGATAGAGTTCCTATGAGCGACTGGCACTGGACCCATACCGGAGAAGTAAGAGGTTTTAAAGCCAGAAGTGTAGTGGGAGGCTATTTTATTAAGTTATTGGAAGACCACTGGGAATAAACTTTTGCAAGCCAATAGTAAATTACCGCGGCCTGGTAATGAAATTTTTAGATTAGAATATAAAAAGCGATAGAATACATTGAATATGCATTTTGACAGAATAATTTTCCTGGTTACGGTTTGCTTGTCGATTTCTTGTAGCGTAGCCCAAGAGAAAGCATCTAGGCCTAATGTGGTTTTAATTATGATCGATGACCTTAAACCAAACCTGGGAGCTTATGGCGATACTGTTGTAAGAAGTCCCAATATTGATCAGTTTGCTAATGAGGCGATGGTATTTAACAGGGCTTATGCAAACCAGGCCGTTTGTGCTCCATCAAGATATAACCTATTAATAGGATCACGTTCCACAAGTACCGGGATATATAATTTTGGAAAGGAATTTCGTGAGCTTATACCGGAAGCCGTTACCCTGCCGCAGTACTTTAAGAAAGCCGGCTATCATACAGAATCCATGGGGAAGGTTTTTCATATTGGTCACGGAAATACCAATGACCAGGCCTCCTGGACTATTCCTCATTATAAGGAAAAGGTTATTGAGTATGTTGATCCTAATAGTACAAATAGGCAGCTTACCAGGGAAGAGGCATATTTTGAGAATACAGCAATGTATATTAAAGATTCACCACCCAATCATAAATTGCCACGCGGAGCGGCCTGGGAATCTCCTGATGTTCTTGATGAAGCTTATGCTGACGCCCGTGTAGCCAGCCATGCCATAGATCGCCTCAGAGAACTCAGCGATGACAGGAATACCCCATTTTTTATGGCTATAGGTTTTGCCAGGCCTCACCTTCCTTTTAGTATCCCGAAGAAATACTGGGATTTCTATGATCCCTATGAATTACCGATGCCCCAGTATGAGAAGGCCCCCGAAGGATCCCCAAAGTTTACCCGGAAGAGAGGACATGAAATGTCCCAGTTTTTTCCTGTTCCTCAGCACCAGGATGTATATGACGATGATCTAAAACGAAAACTGATCCATGGATACTATGCCAGTATAAGTTATATGGACACTCAGTTTGGAAAAGTGATAGATGAATTAGAACGATTAAAACTGGATGAAAATACTATAGTAGTAGTTTGGGGTGATCATGGGTGGCATTTAGGAGATCACGCAATTTGGACTAAACATACCAATTTTGAACAAGCAAATCGTATTCCTTTAATTTTTAAAGTACCTGGAGTTACTACCCCGGGAACCAAAACTAATCAATTTGCTGAATCGGTAGATATTTATCCGACCCTGGCAAAGCTTGCAGGTCTTAATTCCCCTGGTGGTCCCCAACCAATAGATGGGATTGACCTCACTCCCGTGTTAAAAGATGGTTCCCAGCAAATAAAGGATCATGTCTATCATGCCTTTCCAATGGGTGGATATCTAGGAGAGGCTATACGTAATGATAGATACAGAATGATCAGGTGGACCCATATGCAGGATGAGAGTAAAAAGAATCTTTATGAATTGTATGACTATAAAGTTGATCCGAAGGAGACCAGGAATATTGCCGCTGAGAAGCCTGGTATTGTCTCTGAAATGGAATCGATTTTAAATCAGTATCCGGAAGCTAAGAAACTTCCGTAATTTTTAGAATATCATTATAAGAGACCCTAAGGCAGTTGAGAATTTATAATTCAATGAACTAGAAAGATGCTTTGTTTTTTAAAGCTATTAATGGGAAAGTTTTCGACTTAAAATTGTAGGATGATACCTGCAAATTTGACAAAAACTGTAGTATCCCTGTTGCTGTTTAGATTGATGTATTAAAAAAGAATGATTGCAAGGGGGGGGAATATTTATAACCGAAAATTCAAAGTCATGTCTATTGTAAAAAATGTTTTTCTTCCATCACTCTCCTTGCATTCCTTAAGGAAAGGACAAGCATCCTGGTGTTTAGTCCTACTGGTCTCTATCCTGACTATGAATGCACAGACAAATGTGGATTTAAATAAGTTCAATGGGGAAGACCAAGTTGCCGCCAGCGTGGTTAATGAGGTTTTAAATATAACCTGGCCAACAGGCGAGAAGCAAAATGGCAGACTTGATATAAACCTTAACCAGGAAAAACCTTTATTTAAAAGTATCCAACTTGGTAAAGAAGGAATATTTAAAGAAATTATAACCGGTGTCGATCCTGCCTTTATTCTAACAGTGGGAGAAAGGGATTTGGAAAAAAGGGGGGGGTGGAATATATTTTTTGATGAAACAGCATATAAACCTCATAGGTCATATCGGGTTGAACTCGACAGAGACCAGGTTAATGTGGAAACCCATGGTTCCAGAACGAAAGTGATAATTTCTGAAGTAACTGCAGGAAGCTTTCAGGGAAATTTGGAAATCACATTATTTAATGGGAGTCCACTGGTAAATATGGCGGCTGTAATGTCATCTGAAAAAGATTCATTAGCTATAATCTATGATGCCGGCCTTGTAAGTCCTGACTGGGAAAGGATCTTTTGGTCCGACACGGATGATTATTTACAGAGAGCTTCTGTAGATCCTGCCTCTGAAAGCGAGAACCTGGCCGTGAAGTACCGCGCAATTATAGGGGAAACAGACAATGGCAGCATTGCGGTATTTCCACCTCCTCATCAATACTTTTACCCTCTCGATAATGCTTATAACCTCAAATATGTATGGCATGGTGCTAATTACCGGGATATGATTTCAGAATCGGGTATTGGCATCAGGCATGAGCTTTTGGGTGATCGTCGCCATGTACCATGGTTTAATGCTCCCCCGGGCAGTAAACAAAGTTTGAATTTCTTCTTCCTTATGGACGATCAAAAAGACGGGAAGATTTTAGAAAAGGTTAAACGGTTTACTCATGGAGATTCCTATAAACCATTACAGGATTCCTATACCATGGCCAGCCATTTTCATACTGAACATGTAATGGACGTCCTGACTCATAAACCGCTTCCGGAAATTCCCGGTCACGTGAAAGCTTTACGAAATACAGGGGTCAACATTATGCATTTGGGGGAATTCCATTTAGCAGGAAACCCCAGAGATAAAGGTCCAAGAAGACTTTTGGAATTTAAAAAGATGTTTGAAGAGTGTGCCAGGTTATCTAGTGGTGATTTTCTCATGCTTCCTGGGGAAGAACCAAATAGCCATTTTGGGGGACATTGGATGAACCTTTTTCCGAAACCGGTTTATTGGATAATGTCCAGGGAACCAGGTCAGGCTTTTGTTGAAGAGCATCCAGAATATGGAACGGTTTATCGTGTGGGAAACAAGCAGGAGATGCTAAAATTGTTAGAAATCGAGAATGGATTAGCTTGGACTGCCCATGCCAGAATAAAAGGCTCTACAGGCTTTCCTGATCAGTATATGGAGGAAGATTTTTTTAAATCTGATAGATTCCTCGGGGCGGCCTGGAAAGCTATGCCTGCTGATTTATCGAAAGACAGACTGGGATCCAGAGTGCTGGATGTATTGGACGATATGTCCAATGATGGAAATAAAAAATATGTGATCGCTGAGGCAGATCTTTTTAAGATTGAACCAGATTATGAATTATATGGCAATATGAACATCAATTATTTGCAACTTGATGAGCTGCCTTCTTTTGAGCAGGGATGGCAACCTGTATTGGATGCCATGGAAGCTGGTAAATTCTTTGTGTCAACCGGAGAAGTTTTATTGCCGGTTTTCCAAGTCAATGGAAAGGGACCGGGAGAAACGATAGTTTTAAATGACAACGGGGACGCAGAAATTAATTTAAAAATAGACTGGACCTTCCCCTTAAGCTTTGTAGAGATAATTTCAGGGGACGGGGAAGAGGTTTTTCGTGAAAGAATAAATATGGAGGCAACCCAGGCATTTGGGAACAAGGAATTCACCTTCAACACCAGGCTTAAAAATCGCAAATGGGTAAGAGTAGAGGTATGGGACGCAGCGGTAAATGGAGCCTTTACTCAAAATGTTTGGTTGCAATAGAAATAAATTAAAAAATCAGTTTAAGATGCGTGTATCATACTACCGATTATTTCGGATAGTTTTATCCATAATTAGCCGGTTAAATTGTGCCTATTCACTTTTAGCACCTTGTAAACTCAAAATATCAAAAAGACGCATAAGTTCAAAAAAGTTAAATATAAACCTGTTTGTATGAAATATTTTACTAACCCCATTTTAATTATTAGCTGTTTTTTTCTAATTCTTAGTTCCTGTAAAAACGGTGATAAATCCAGTAAGGAAGAGATCACCTCCACGGAAAAAACAAGCATTACAAATCCTGTATTACCCGGGGATTATGCAGATCCTTCAGTAGTTAGAAAGGGCAATGATTATTGGGCTACTGCTACCTCTTCAGAATGGGCGCCCTTATTTCCTATTTTGCATTCTGATAATCTTCAGGACTGGAAAATTAAAGGACATGTTTTCCCGGATAAACGTCCGGATTGGGCAGAAGCTCATTTCTGGGCTCCAGAAATTGCTTATGATAATGGAAAATTTTACATCTATTATACAGCCAAAAAGAAGGATGGTCCTCTATGTGTAGGGGTGGCCAGTGCAGATAAGGCTACAGGGCCTTATAAGGATCACGGGCCAATAGTTTGTCAGGAAGCAGGAGCCATAGATGGGTTCCAAATAAGAGATGAAGAAGGAAACTTATTTCTAATCTGGAAGGAAGATGGCAATAGCAGGGGCGAACCAACTCCAATGTGGGGACAGCGGATGAATGAGGATAGAACGGCATTAATTGGAGAACGCTTTGAGCTTTTTAGAAATGAACCCGATACCTGGGAAGGAAACCTGGTGGAGGGAGCCTATTTATTGAAAAAGAACGGGTATTATTATACTTTTTATTCTGGAGATAGCTGTTGTGGCCGGGGATGCACCTATGGGATAGGTGTTGCCAGGGCGAAAAATTTACGCGGTCCTTGGGAAAAATACGAGAAAAATCCATTAAAGAAGGAAACTGAGAACTGGAAATGTGCCGGTCATGGATCTATGGTACAGGATAATAATGGCAGGTATTTCTTTTTATACCATGCTTATAATAAGAATGGTACAGTTTATACCGGCCGACAGGGACTAATAAGCGAGGTAGTCTGGAATAAGAAAACAGGATGGCCGGAATTTAAGGATGAAGCTGCTGATTTTAAAATGCCTGAAAGATCCGAAATACCGGAGTATCATGCGGATTTTTCTACTGCTGATCTTTCTCCATACTGGCAGTGGCCGGTAGGAATTAAGCCGGAATTTAAACTCCAGGACGATGCTTTAATAATTCAGGCCAATGAGGACAATATTGGAGCTGTATTGGCCAGGCGGACATTAAGCCCGGATTATAAGGCCACCACAAAGCTTAACATTCCCACGGGAAATATTGAAGCAGGATTAAGTGCAATTGGCGATGTGCATAATGCCCTGGGTATAAGTGTCTCGGATCAGGAAGTCTTCGTATGGAAAGTTAAAGATGCTAAGAGAGAAAAACTTGTCAGTAAGAATATAACCCAGACAAAGGGAGCTATTGAACTAAAGCTATTGGTAAATGATGGGGAAAAATATTCGTTTTCCTGGAGGGAAGAAGGCAGTGATTGGCAACCATTGGATGTAAAAAATAATTTTGTCAATGGATATTACCTTCCCCCATGGGATAGGGCGGTTCGAATAGGCTTAACTGTTAAAGGAAAAGAAAATAAAACAGCAAAATTCAACGCCTTTCATATCAATCCATTAAAAAAAGATTAAAAATGCCTAATTTTTACTAATGATTTTTCTAATTTTGACCGATATATGTTTTTTAAATTCATTTTAAAATTTTAGAGATCTAAAGTAGGGAAGTGAATTTTTCTGATTAGTGAATGTTAAGATGATAAAAAAAAGTAAAAAGTACACTTTAAAGAAGATTGCAGAAAAATTAAATATTTCCGTAACAACTGTATCATTCGTGCTTAATGGCCAGGCCAAGGAGAAAAAAATTTCCGACGAAATGATAGCGAAAGTTTTGGCATATGTAAAGGAAATTGACTACCAACCCAATCAGCTGGCAAAAAGTCTTCGCACCGGAAAATCCAAAATTATAGTTTTTATGGTGGAGGACATTTCTAACCAGTTTTTTGCCAGCATTGCTCGAATTATTGAGGATTTAGCTTATAAAAAAGGGTATAAGGTCATTTTTTGTAGTAATGAAAACAATGATGAAAAGGCTAGAGACCTTATAAATATTTTTAAGCATAGACAGATCGACGGGTACATAATTATACCGAGTCCTGGAATTGAAAACGATATAAGGTCACTTATAGAAGAGGGGATACCTGTAGTATTGTTCGATAGATATTTTCCCAGTTTAGATACTAATTATGTAGTGATTGATAATGAACATGCCTCCTACCAGGGAACAAAACATCTTATCGAAAATGGTTATAAAAAAATTGGTTTTATTACCATCGATACCCAGCAAAACCAAATGGTAAATAGGATGCGAGGTTATCAGATTGCCGTTGAAGAGAAGGATTTGAACAGCAATATTTTAAGAATAGCATTCCATGAAAATGGTCAGGACCAAAAGAAACTTAAAATTAAAAAATTCCTGGAAGCAAATGATCTGGATGCTATCTTGTTTTCCACCAATTATCTAACCCAGAGTGGTTTGGAAGTTTTACATGAAAGCTTTCCTGAACTTTTAGGGAAGCTGGGCATTTTAACCTTTGATGATCATGAATTCTTTAAAATCCATACTCCATCCATTTCTGCAATTTCACAACCAAAAAAGGAGATTGCCGTTAATTTGATGAACGTGATGTTACAGCTTCTCAAGAAGCCTGCTAAAGATTCAGAACCGAAAAATATTACCTTAAATACCGAATTTATACCTAGAGTTTCAAGTCAGCATAGATAAATTAAGATTATTATGGAAGATTTGCTTTTTTTGGCTTGTATAACTAAATCGTTTTAGTATATTAGTTGTGATTTTATTAACATTAATATAAAAGACGTTTCAATTGAAATAATACGGGAAATATGAAAATAGTAAGACTAGGAGTCCTTTTTTTAACATTGTTTTTTCTGAATTCTTGTTCAACCGATGGAGAGAATCTACCCGAGGTTGAAGAAAAGGAAAATGAAACCCCCTCTGAACCTGATGAAGATGAAGAGGACTTTGAAGAAGAGGTTAGTGATTGGGGGGAAGTATCCCAAAAATTTCAACAGATTACCTACGACACCTATCTGAGCTCAGCAGGAACCTTTGGCCAGGATAATTTAGGAAATCAAAATTTTAATTATTGGTGGAATGCTCATATGTTGGACGTTCTTGTCGATGGGTATAAAAGATCCGGAAATGATGCCTATCTCCCGAGAATGAAGGCATTATTAGAAGGAATTAAAACACGAAATGGGAACCGGTATAAAAATGACTTTATAGATGATATGGAATGGCTAGGGATTGCAAGTTTGCGAGCCTATGAGGAGACCGGAGATGAAAGTTATAAAGAAGTGGCCGACTTGCTTTGGGTGGAAGTAAAAAAGGCTTGGAGTGATGTCCACGGGGGTGGGATTGCCTGGAAAACCGATACGCCCAATAGTAAAAATGCCTGTTCTAATGGACCCGCCGCAATATTTGCACTTTATCTCTATCAAATCGACCAGGACCCGGAAGATCTTCAATGGGCAAAAGATATTTATCACTGGTTGAAAAATACTTTGGTAGACCCGGATACAGGCTTAGTCTGGGATAATATAAATTTCCAGGATGGACAGGCGGTGATTAACCGGGATTGGATTTTTACCTATAATGTAGGAACTTATATTGGGGCAGCCAATTTGTTGCACCAAACAACCGGCAATTCGGTCTATTTACAAGACGCTATGAAATCTGCAAATTCAGTGATCTCCTCAGGGGAGTTGACTACGGGTGGAATTTTAAAAAATGAAGGACAGGGCGATGGAGGCTTATTTAAAGGAATCCTGGTGAGGTATTTAACCCAACTGGCTTTAAATCCCGAATTAGCAGTAGAGAAGCAAGAGCAATACAAAGAATTTATACAATTCAATGCTGAAACCCTGTATTCCAACGGGCGTAGTGACCAGGGGCTGTTTGGGCCCAACTGGAGTGACCAACCAAGTGGAAGGGTTGATTTATCTACCCAGTTAAGTGGAGTTATGCTAATGGAGGCAAATGCATTACTAAATGGATCTTAAAGAAGCCAAAGATTATATATAAAGTTAAACCAACCAACCCATTAAATAAATATTTATGAGAAAAACTATAGTAGCCTGTGTTTTTTCTGTGATTCTTTTTTCGTGTAATAATTCCAAACAGGATGAACCTGAAAGCTCAGCTAAGATCAAAGAAAAAGCCTACACTTCTCTGGTTAATCCTTTCATAGGAACAGCTCCTTTAACTGATCCTGATTTTATAGGTTATACTCCTCCTGAAAACTGGCGGGTTTGGGCGGGATTGGTTTTTCCGGGATCATCTTTGCCTAATGCCATGGTTCAGCTAAGTCCGATAACCGAGTATGGAACAGGAGCTGGTTACCAGTATGAAGACACCGAAATACTTGGTTTTGCCCATACCAATAAAGGTCACTGGAATTTGTGTAATATCCCGATTCTTCCGGTTTCAGGAAATTCAAAAGCTCCATTTAAATCTACTTTTAGCCATGAGAAAGAGTTTGCCTCCCCTGGGTATTATGAAGTCTATTTAGATGATTATGATGTCAGGGTAAGGCTTACCTCTACCTTGCGAAGTGGGTTTCATCAATATAGCTTTGAAAACAATTCTGGAAGAAAGATTCTTTTTGACCTTGACAAAGCAAATAATGGGGTTTCCCAATGGGAAATAAAAAAGAATAATGACTCTGTGGTATCGGGCTTTCAAAGAGTTGGAGGGGATAAAGTTCATTTCTATGCCCAGACCAACGTTAAAATTGAGGAACTCGATGTTATCGGTAGTGGTGAAAAGGACGGGTACGCTATGCTTCACCTGCAGGATGGAGAACAACCAGTAAATCTTAAAATTGGAATATCCTATGTGAGTATTGAAAATGCTGCTGAAAATCTAAAACTAGAAATCGGGAAGTCTGGTTTTGAAGATATAAAGAAAAAAGCCGATATGAAGTGGGAAAATTTACTGTCAACAATTGAAGTTACAGGAGGTAATGAGCAGCAAAACGAACTGTTTTATTCTTCGTTTTATCGTTCTTTTCTCTGGCCTGCCCTTAGAAGTGACGTCAATGGGGAATTTAAAAATGTAAAGGGGGAGGTTGTAAAAAAGGATTTTGAGTATTATACAAATCCCTCTTTCTGGGATACTTATAGGAATAAATTAGTGCTTTTAAGTATAGTTTCTCCCGAGGTAACCACCGATATAATTAAATCTCTGATTAATAAAGGTGAAAACACAGGTTTTATTCCTACTTTCTTCCATGGTGATCACGCAGCCCCCTTTATTGCCGGAACTTATTTGAGAGGTAATAAAGATTTTAATATTGAGAAGGCTTACCAATTGCTACTAAATAATGCTTATAAAGAAGGTGGTCCACGTCCGCATATTAAGGAATATATTGAAAAGGGATATATTTCAGACCCAGATGTGGAGAATCCTGGTGTAGAAACTAAAGCGAAGGCCGGTGTTTCTAAAACCCTGGAATATGCTTATGACGATTATTCCGTGGCACAGCTCGCAAAAGCACTTGGAGATAATCAGAAATATGAGGACCTTATCGATCGCTCTGAAAATTACATAAATGTATTTGATACTTCTACTAATTTTATGCGGGGCAGACTGGAGAATGGTGACTGGATCAGTCCATTTAATCCGGAACATCCCTATTACGAATATATGTACCGGGAGGCAAATGCATGGCAGGTTTCCTTTTATGCACCGCACGATATGCCTGAACTGGTTGAATTATACGGGGGTAAAAATGAATTTGAGATGAAATTGGATTCCCTTTTTTCAGTGCCATGGAACCCTGATTATATTGCGCGAAATGTGGCTAGTTTTATTGGACAATATTCCCACGGCAACCAGCCCGATCATGAGGCTGCCTTTTCTTATTATTTTGTAGATAAACCTGAAAAGTCTCAGAAGATAATTGACAATATTCTTGAAAATTTCTATGGGGTAGGCGAAGAAGGGCTAGCTCTTCCAGGAATGGATGATGCCGGAGAGATGTCTGCCTGGTATGTTTTTGCGGCTTCGGGCCTTTATCCCTTGTCACCTGCAGATCCGGAATATTTAGTTACCGTACCCATTTTTGAAAAAGTTACATGGAATTTACCTGGCAATAAAACTTTGACCATAAAGAGACCAAATTCAGGAAGAAAATTGAAAAATATAATGGTAGACCAGCAGGACCTGGAAGGTTATTTCATTCCTCATAATTTATTTGAGACGGGGGGAGAAGTAGAGCTTGTGACTGAATAATTCATTTTTTTCAATAGACTGATAGTTAAACCCTAATAAATTTAGCCAGTTTTTAAAAGGATCCAGAGGCTGCGTATTGCCACGACCTGAATTTGTAGTGAGCTATTTTTTTAAATTTTACTATTTATCATATATCAATCCTATGAACTTTCTCTTTCGTTTTTTATTACTTCTGCTACCTGTATTAATCCACGCCCAGGAATTAAATTACAAACAAAAAAGTAATATTCCATACCACGAAATATTGAAGGACCCAAGCTCTGAATATCAGAAAGAGATGGCTCTTTTGGACATTAGTTATCCTGATACAGATAAAAAAGTTCCTGTCATAATTTGGTTTCACGGAGGGGGACTTACAGGGGGAGAGAAAGAAATACCAGAACAGCTTACCCGGAAAGGATATTGTATTGTCGGTGTTGGATACAGGTTGTCACCAAAGGTAAAAGCAAAGACCAGTGTCCGGGATGCTGCCGGGGCGATTGCCTGGGTCCTACGGAACATTTCTAAGTACAATGGAGATCCCAGTCAAATATTTGTTTCCGGACATTCGGCCGGGGGGTACCTGGCACTGATGAGCGTTTTGAATAAATCCTTTTTAAAAGAATACGATTTAGATGCTAACCAGATAGCAGGTCTAATTCCTTTTAGTGATCATACCATCACTCACTTTACCATTAGAAAAGAGCAGGGTATTCCCGGCGAGCAACCTATTATAGACCCTTGGGCTCCATTATACCATGTCAGAGGGGATGCCCCACCGATTCTATTGATTACCGGTGACAGGGAGTTAGAAATGCTCGGCAGGTATGAAGAAAACGCCTACTTCTACCGGATGATGAAAATAAACGGTCAAAAAGATATCAAAATTTATGAAATGGATGGATATGGTCATGGCATGACTCACCCAGCATTTCCTTTATTGCTGGATTTTGTGAAAAGTAAAATGGGGAGTAACCAAAAAATGTAGATCCTAAAGCTGAAAGAAGCCAGAATAATATTAGAAAATGGTCAAGGCAAATAAAGGGTGTAATATAAGGAGGCTTTCTATTTGATAAAAAAGCAGTTAAATAAACCATGCTTCTTATCAAAGCCTGGCTTTGCAATCAAAATATTAGCATTTAAAATAAAATTTAGTAAACCTTAAACTGACCTAATTAAGTTAGCATTTAAACTTTTTGTTATGGAGATATTAAAACTAAAGAAAATTGCATTTTTGGGGTTTTTCCTGGTGCTGTTGAGCACTAATTCTAAGGCACAGGATTTTGAGTTACAATCACCAGATAAAGAATTGAAATTATCAGTGAGCCTGGATGATAAAGTATATTATACCATCTCAGCTCAAAACAATATTTTACTTAAGAATAATTCTTTAGGGATGAAACTCAAAGATGAAATGTTAGGTGAAAAACCTGAATTAATTGGACAGCAAACTAATTCAGTAGAAGAGACCCATAGCCCTGAGGTGCCTCTAAAATATTCAAAAATTAATAATCATTACAATAACTTGATATTGGAGTTCGAAGGAGATTACGCTATCGAATTCCGGGCTTATAATGAGGGGGTTGCTTATCGGTTTATAACAGAAAAACCCGGAGAAATTGAAGTTTTAAACGAAGATTTTCATCTAAACATTCCTGATGCTTACCAGATGCATCTTCAACAAACTCCATCCTTTAAAACTTCCTATGAGCATCCATACAGCCATGTATCACCAGGTGAATTATCCCCGGAAAGCAATATGAGTACACTACCGGTACTACTAGAAACGGATTCGGATTATGAGATTTTAATTTCAGAATCTGATTTATATGATTATCCGGGTATGTTTTTAAAGTATTCTGCACAGAACACCTTAGCGTCTGTTTTTCCAAAACAACCTTTAGCCTATGAGGACCAGGGACTCAGGGACAGTTCCGCTCAGGTATGGCCTTACATGGCTTTCGTAGATAAGGATGAAAAATTAAAAAACCTGATTGCAGGGGTTATTAACCGCCAGACAAAATATATTCTTAAGGATCCATATGCCAATGCATTTTATGATGATCCTAATAAAAAAGGGGAATGGTTTTCAGATCAAACAGATATGAAACCTGGAGTTCACGAACGAAAATGGGAGATTGATTCTTTATGCTATCCTATCAGGTTAGGTTATCACTATTGGAAATCGACCGGGGATACCGCCCCTTTTGACCAGGAATGGAAAAAAGCAATCCAGTCCATATTACATGTATTCAGGGATCAGCAGAAAAAAAATGACAGAGGTGAATATTCTTTCCAAAGAGAAACCACAAAGGCTACCGATACCAGAGCTTTACAGGGTTATGGTTACCCGGTTAACCCCGTAGGACTGATTTGTTCGGCTTTCAGGCCTAGTGATGATGCTACCGTTTTTTCTTTTTTGATACCTTCAAATTTCTTTGCCATAGTTAGCCTGGAGCAGGCAGCTGAAATGATGCGAGACATACAGCAAGATTCCTCCCTGTCTGAAGAATTATTAAGTTTAAGGAAAGAAGTTAAAACTGCTTTGGAAGAACATGCTATAGTGGATCATAAAAAATATGGTAAAATTTACGCCTTTGAAGTAGATGGATTTGGAAATAAGTTGTTGATGGATGACGCCAATGTCCCTAGCTTATTAGCTTTGCCATATTTAGGGGCGGTGGATGCTACCGATGAAATTTACCAAAATACCCGAAATTATGTCTGGTCAAAAGACAATCCTTTCTTTTTTAAGGGAACGGCTGGTGAAGGAATAGGAGGACCACACGTGGCTCTGGATATGATTTGGCCAATGTCCATCACTATGAAAGGACTAACAAGTAATGATGAAAAGGAGATCAAATGGTGTGTAGATACCCTTAAAAATACCCACGGTAATACAGGCTTTATGCATGAAACTTTCCATAAAGACGATCCGACAGATTTTACCAGGGCCTGGTTCGCATGGGCAAATACTCTCTTTGGGGAATTTTTATGGAAAACCTACCAGGAAAAACCTCATTTACTGGCTTAAATCATTTAATAAATCCGAAAATCTACCGCTTAACTACAGATGAAAATATTTCAAGACGAAAGAATTGTTTTAACACTCGATGCAGGAGGAACAAATTTGGTTTTTTCAGCTATAAAAGGGGGGGAACCTATTACTCCCTTTATCACTTTACCCTCTCATTCTAAGGATTTAGAAAAGTGTTTACAATCAATTATCGAGGGTTTTAAAAAAATAATAGAAATCCTACTACCGGCTAAGGCTGTGGCCATTAGTTTTGCCTTTCCAGGTCCGGCTGAATATCAGAATGGAATTATAATCAATCCACCGAACTTTCCCTCTTTCCAGGGAGGGGTGGCATTGGGTCCGATGCTGGAGGATTATTTTAAATTACCGACCTATATCAATAATGACGGGGACCTTTTTGCCTACGGAGAAGCTATTGGAGGTTTTCTTCCAGAAGTCAATAAGGGATTTAAAGATTTAGAAATTAAAAGAGAATTTAAAAACCTTATAGGAATCACTTTAGGTACCGGCTTTGGAGGTGGTGTGGTTATAAATAAACAGATTTGCGGGGGAGATAATTCCGCGGGAGGAGAAATTTGGTTAATGCGCAATATACTTGAGCCTGGTATAATAGCTGAAGAAAGCGTAAGTGTCAGGGGAATTCAGTTTTATTATCAAAAATTTTCTGGTAAGGAAATTGATTTGAATCCTAAAGATATTTTTCAAATTGCAATAGGGGAGAAAGAAGGCGACCGGAAAGCAGCCGTAAAAGCTTATGATCAGGTGGCAGAAGTTGCGGCGGAGGCTTTGGCTAATGTTATTACCATTGTCGATGGAGCCGTGGTAATAGGAGGAGGAATTGCAGGATCTTCAAAACTATTACTCCCACAGATTTTAAAACATTTGGGCGGTAAAATCAAAAATCGTAAAAATGAAGAATTCAGCAGAATAGTTCCAGAGGCTTTTTCCTTTGAGGAGGAAAAATCCAAGCGAGCTTTCTACAATACCGCCACAGAAAAACTTAAGGTGCCATTTTCAAACAGAAAGATAGAATTCATTCAAAATAAAAGGATCCCAGTAGGGATTTCACGTTTGGGAACAAACAAGGCTACTATGCTCGGGGCCTATGCTGTTGCGTTAAACAGGACAGGAAGAGAAGTAAAGACAAAGGAAAAAGTATAAATAACTTAAGGCTGTAATAAGCCTAAAGGCAAATTTATTAGCGTGATATTGGTGTTTTGCTCTTAAGAGCTAATGGTTGGGTGTTAAGGTGTGGATTATGAGTATCAATAAAAAGCTTTGTTAGGATTTGAGCTATGGCCTTATAAACCAAAACCAAAACCAAATTAAGAATTAAAGTAATTATTAAACATATAATTAAATTATGAAAAGTATATCTAAAAAATTGATGATTGTAGGGGTGACCTCTTTTTTCATCATGCTTGGGGAGCTAAAAGCACAGGAGACAACCAAAAATAATAACCCGGTATTCCCGGGTTGGTATGCCGATCCGGAAGGAATTGTTTTTGACGACCAATACTGGATCTTTCCTACCTATTCGGCTCCATATGATGAGCAGGTATTCCTGGATGCTTTTTCATCCAAGGACCTGGTGCATTGGGAAAAACATAAAAGAATAATCGATACCGCTGAAGTAAAATGGGCGAAGCGCGCTATGTGGGCCCCGGCAGTTATAAAAAAAGGCGATGATTATTTCTTGTTTTTCGGTGCCAACGACATTCAAAGTGATGAAGAATTAGGGGGTATAGGGGTGGCCAAAGCTTCTAGTCCCCAAGGGCCTTATAAGGATCACCTGGGAAAACCACTTATCGGTAAATTTCACAATGGTGCCCAGCCAATTGACCAGTTTGTCTATGAAGATAAGGGACAATATTATATGTTCTATGGTGGTTGGCAGCATTGTAATGTAGCAAAGCTCAATGATGATTTCACCGGATTTGTACCCTTTGAGAATGGAGAAGTTTTTAAAGAAGTCACTCCTGAAGGCTATGTGGAAGGTCCTTTTATGTTTAAGCGAAATGGTAAGTACTATTTTATGTGGTCAGAAGGCGGTTGGACCGGACCTGATTATAGTGTAGCTTATGCTATTGCCGATTCTCCTACCGGGCCTTTTAAAAGAATTGGCAAGATATTGCAACAAGATCCTGAAATTGCCACCGGGGCAGGACACCATTCGGTGATTAAAGCACCAGGTGAGGATGCCTATTACATCGTATATCACCGACGACCAAAAGGGGAAACAGATAGAAATTCAAGAGTGACTAGCATCGATAGAATGTATTTTGATGAGAACGGTCATATCAAACCAGTAGTTATCACTCACCAAGGAGTGGAAGCAAATCCAATTAATAAATAAACATCGCAATTATGAGAACTAAATTTTTTATCCTGGCATTTTGTTTTTTTGCCACCTATATACAGGCACAGGATTACCTGGTGGACCAGGTGGAAGATCCTGTTGAATGGGTTAATCCCCTTATGGGAACAGATTCAAAACCAAGTCTTTCCAATGGGAATGTTTACCCTGCAATTGCCAGACCCTGGGGAATGAATTTCTGGACCCCTCAAACTGGGGTTATGGGGCATGGCTGGGCATACCAGTATACTGCTGATAAACTGCGTGGCTTTAAACAAACTCACCAACCTTCGCCCTGGATGAACGATTATGGGCAATTTGCTATTATGCCAGTAACCGGAAAAATCCGTTTTGATCAGGATGAGCGTGCCAGTTGGTTCTCGCATAAATCTGAGAAAGTAATGCCACATTATTACAGCGTTTATCTTGCGGATCACGATGTGACTACGGAAATAACTCCTACTTCAAGGGCTGCTCGTTTTCGTTTTACCTTCCCGGAATCTGATAGTTCCCATGTGGTGATAGATGCACTGGATAATGGTTCTTATATTAAAATAATTCCGGAGGAAAATAAAGTTATTGGGTATACTACCAAAAACAGTGGTGGGGTTCCTGATAATTTTAAAAATTATTTTATTCTGGAATTCGATAAAGATTTTACTGCCTCCAGCACCTTTAGCGGAAAAGAACTGTCTGATAATTTAGAAATGGAAGATGAGCACGTAGGTGCAGTGATAAGCTTTAAGACAGAAAAGGGAGAAGAGGTTAACGCCAGGGTAGCTTCCTCTTTCATAAGCTTTGAACAGGCAGAATTAAACCTGAAAGAAATTGGAAATGACGATTTTGAAACCGTACGCGAAAAAGGTAGAGAAGAATGGAATACCGAACTTTCCAGAATTAAAGTAGAGGGTGGTACACCCGATGAAGTGGCGACTTTTTATTCCACCTTATACAGGTCTTTGCTGTTTCCAAGAAAATTCTATGAATACAATGCACAAGGGGAAGTTGTTCATTATAGCCCCTATAACGGGGAAGTTCTTCCGGGCTACATGTTTACTGACACGGGCTTCTGGGATACTTTCCGATCTTTATTCCCATTTTTGAATTTAATGTATCCTGAACTCAATGCCAAGATGCAGGCAGGATTAGCCAATGCTTATAAAGAGAGTGGCTGGCTACCGGAATGGGCAAGCCCGGGCCTTAGAAATATTATGGTTGGCAATAATTCTGCTTCTGTGGTTGCAGACGCTTACTTGAAAACAGACGGGAAATTTGATTATGATATAGATTTATTATACGAGGCACTTCTCAAAGGTGCTAATAACGCAGGTCCTATGACTGCTGTAGGACGTGCCGGTGCTGAGTACTATAAGGATCTTGGTTACGTACCATATGATGTCGGTATTAATGAGAATGCTGCCAGAACCCTTGAGTATGCCTATGATGATTTTGCCATATATCAACTGGCAAAAAAATTAAATCGTCCTAGGGAGGAGATCGAATTATATAAAAAGCGCAGTCTTAATTACAAGAATTTATACGATCCTGAAACCAAACTGATGCGCGGGAAGAATAAAAATGGTGAATTTGTGGAGGATTTCAATCCATTTAAATGGGGAGATGCCTTTACGGAAGGAAACAGCTGGCACTATTCCTGGTCCGTATTTCACGATCCCCAGGGGTTAATTGACCTTATGGGAGGCAAAGAGGAATTTGTAGCCCAGTTGGATAAGGTTTTTGAGTTGCCCCCGGTTTTTGATGAAAGTTATTATGGCGGTGTAATTCACGAGATCCGGGAGATGCAAATTGCAGATATGGGTCAGTATGCCCACGGAAATCAGCCTATTCAACATATGATCTACTTGTATAACTACGCAGGCCAGCCCTGGAAAACCCAATACTGGGTCAGAGAGACCATGGACAGGATGTACCAACCTACCCCGGATGGATATTGTGGGGATGAAGATAACGGACAGACTTCCGCATGGTACGTATTTTCAGCCTTGGGCTTTTACCCCGTAGCTCCAGCTACTGACCAGTATGTAATTGGAACGCCGCTTTTCAAGAAAGTAACCATGAAACTTCAAAACGGAAATGAGGTAATTATTAAAGCTCCCGAAAATAGTGATGCTAATAAGTATATTCAAAGCATGGAAATTAATGGGGAAACTTACACCAAGAATTATTTGAGCCATAAAGAACTGATGAAAGGCGCGGTTATCGAATTTGAAATGGGAGATGAGCCCAATAAAAACCGGGGAACCAAGAAATCTGATTTTCCGTATTCGCTTTCTAATGAAATATGATATACAAAGCATTCAAGCGCGTCCCTTAACATAGAATAGATGAAAATCAAATATAATTTTAGAATTCCTGCAGGAGCGTTTTTAATGCTCCTGCTATTTTTTTCCTGTGATAAGCAGCAAGAAAAAGAAGTCCAGGCAAATGATTCCGTAGAAGGCCATAAGGACCTGGCCAAATTTGTAGACCCGATGATAGGAACTGCGAAAATGGGACATACTTACCCAGGGGCTACAGTGCCCTTTGGCAGTGTGCAGTTAAGTCCTGATACCGATACCATCCCTTACGCGGTTGATGGAAAATACAATCCTGATGTTTATAAATATTGTGCCGGCTACCAACATGATGATAATACGATTGTAGGCTTTAGTCATACCCATTTCAGTGGCACCGGGCATTCTGACCTGGGCGACTTTTTAGTTATGCCAACCACTGGTGATCTGAAATTAAATCCTGGCACCGAGGATAATCCTGATAGTGGCTATCGTTCCCGTTTTTCCCATCAAAACGAACAAGCCGAACCGGGGTACTACAAGGTATTATTGGAAGATTATGGTATTGAGGCTGAAATGACAGCGACTACCCGGGTGGGAATGCACCGATATACTTTTCCCGAAAAGGCAACCACGCATGTTATTCTGGATTTGATGTCAGGTATTTATAATTACGATGATAAAAATGTTTGGACTTTTCTAAGGGTTGAAAATGATACCCTAATTACCGGCTTTAGACAAACAAACGGTTGGGCAAGAACCCGAAAAGTTTTCTTTGCCATGAGCTTTGATAAGCCCATTAAAAATTATGGGCGTGCACGTTACGATAACCAACCCTATAATGGGTTTTGGAGAAAATTTGATCAGGACGAGAATTTCCCTGAGGTAGCGGGCGAAAAGATCAGGATGTATTTTGATTTTGATATGGAGCCTGGCGAAGAACTTCAGATTAAACTGGCAATTTCTCCGGTTAGCTCTGAAGGAGCACTTAAAAATATGAAGGAGGAAATTCCACATTGGAATTTTGAAAAAGTAAGAGAAGACGCTTATAAAGAGTGGAACAGGGAGCTCAATAAAGTTCTGGTTGAAGTGGAAAATGATGCGGAAAAAACGAATTTTTATACCGCTATGTACCATGCTTTCTTAGGCCCTACCGAATATATGGATGTTGATGGCAAATACCGGGGACTGGATATGAATATCCACCAGGCGGAGGATTTTACCAACTACACAAGTTTTTCGCTTTGGGATACCTATCGCGCTTTGCATCCTCTTTTTAATATTTTACAACCACAGCGCAATAGTGATATGGTAAGTTCCATGTTAGCACATTACGATCAGAGCGTTCATAAAATGCTGCCGGTATGGTCCCATTATGCCAACGAAAACTGGTGTATGATCGGTTACCACAGCGCCTCGGTAATCTCCGACGCCATGGTGAAGGGGGTAGCGGGTTTTGATCAGGAGCATGCCATGGAAGCCATGGTACAAACTGCAAAAACCGGCTATTATGATGGGCTGGAATACTATATGGCCAAGGGATATGTTCCTGAGGATAAAAACGGGGCTTCCGTTTCTAAAACCCTGGAGTACGCTTATGATGACTGGGCTATAGCACAGGCTGCTAAAAAATTGGGAAAAGATAAAATTTATGATGAATTCATCCAAAGATCGGAAAACTATAAGAATGTCTATGATTCTGAATCCGGTTTTATGCGACCCAGGTTGGATGATGGTAGTTTTAAAAAGGAGTTTGATCCCCTAAACACCCATGGACAGGGTTTTATTGAAGGGAATGCTTGGAATTACAGTTTATATGTTCCCCACCAACCGGCAGAAATGATTGAAATGATGGGGGGAAAAGCGCAGTTTACCCAGCACCTTGATTCTTTGTTCACTATGGAGCTACCCGATAGGTATTTCGCAGATACCGAGGATATTTCCCGGGAAGGAATCATTGGAAATTATGTTCACGGGAATGAACCCTCACACCATGTGGCTTATTTATACAACTGGACGGATGCTCCCTGGAAATCCCAGGATAAGATAAGGATGGTTCTAAAGGACCAATACCAAACAGGTGCCGATGGTCTAGGGGGGAATGATGATTTTGGTCAAATGAGTGCCTGGTATATTTTCAGCAGTTTTGGCTTTTACCCGGTAGCACCTGGTTCTACAGCCTACGCATTAGGTAGTCCTGCTGTAAAAAGGGCGGAGATAAAACTGGATAATGGAGAAAAATTTACAATAATTGCAGAAAACCAGTCTGCCGAGAATGTTTTTGTTACTAAGGTTGAACTCAATGGAAAGGTGTTGGAATCGCCTTTTATCACACATAATGATATTATGAGTGGAGGACAACTGAAGTTCTATATGAGCAGTGAACCCAATAAAGATATATATAGTAAAAAGTCTAACTGATGAATCAAAAGAAATCTTATCGCACCGCCTTTATATTTGTAACAATCCTCTTTTTTCTATGGGGTTTTATCACCGTACTGGTAGATTCACTTATACCTCGATTACGAGAGGTTTTTACCCTCTCTTATTTTCAGGCCGGAATGGTTGAGTTCGCATTTTTTGGTGCTTATTTTCTACTATCCATTCCCGCCGGGTTTATTTTATCCAAAATAGGTTATAAAAAAGGAATAATTCTAGGCCTGGCAACCATGGCCCTTGGCTGCTTGTTGTTTTATCCAGCTGCCTCCTATCGTATTTTTGGGATTTTTATGTTTGGGTACTTTACCCTGGCCGCTGGTATAACGATCCTGCAGGTAGCGGCAAATCCGTATGTGACCATTTTAGGTTCTGAAAGAACCGCCTCCAGTAGGCTGAACTTATCACAGGCTTTTAATTCCCTGGGGACGGCCATTGCTCCTGCCCTTGGAGCATTATTTATCCTTCAGGATAAAGTGAAATCTACAGCTGAGATCGCGGCCCTTGATGAGGCGGCTCAAAAAAGCTATTATATAGCGGAAGCTTCAGCAGTACAAACCCCATTTCTGGGGATTGCCGGTTTTATAGCGGTGATTGCCGTAGTTTTCTTCTTTGTAAATCTTCCTAAGGTGGGGGATAAAGAAGCTTCCAATGATTATCGTGGAGTTTTAAAGAATCGCAACTTAATCCTGGGAGCTATCGGTTTGTTTTGTTACGTAGGGGCCGAGGTAGCCCTTGGAAGCTATATGGTGAACTATTTTTTAAGCCTTGACCTTGCTGAAACCGTACGACAAACTTCTTTTATGCGAAGCATCGCCGACTTAATTTTGAGCACCGGGATCTCGGCTTCCAGTGATATGGCCCTGGTTGGTGTTTTTGTCACTTTTTACTGGACAGGCGCTATGATCGGTAGGTTTATAGGATCGTATTTGACCACAATTTTTAATCCTGCCAAAGTGCTAAGCTTCTTTGCATTGGGTGCCATTGGAATGATTGTTATTTCCGCTTTTTCTGTTGGCCTTACAGCGATGTGGACCATAATTGCGGTTGGATTGTTTAATTCTATAATGTTTCCCACAATTTTCAGCCTTGCCTTAGACGGGTTAGGAGATGATAAAGCCCAGGGATCAGGAGTATTATGTACCATGATCGTTGGGGGTGCTATTATACCACCGGCCTATGGTTTTTTAACAGACTCCTATAATTTTCAAGTGGCCTTTATTTTAGTAATGCTATGTTATGTCTATATATTTTATTATGCCTATTCCAATAAAAGAAGAAAGATAGTGGTGGAATAAATAAATAGAAATAATTATAACAGTACCACCTATTTTCAAAAACGCTGCTAAATATTGACTAGGATTAATCCTCAGTGTATATTCCAAATTTTAAAAGTGTTGGAGGGTTTTTTGAAAATTCATTTCCTGGTTTTCTATCTATGGAAAGTTGGCCATTTTTTAATGATCCCGATTAAAAAATGAAGAAGTCTGATATTAAAACAATGAAGCCTATAACCTCCTGAAGAACCATTGCCTATTTGCAAGTAACAAATGGGCATCGGACTTCCACGCCTCTGCCTGAAATCCAGGTATTATATTATCAGGGTGATGAGAGAGTATCTTTCTGGTTATTTTTAAGTCTCCATCTAAAGCTTACCCCGCTTTGCAGCAAGATCGGCCGCAGCTTCCAAAGCATCTACAATCGTTCTATAAAGGTTCCCAACGATCTTCGGGTTCCACTGAGAATTTGTATCATTTCTATTATTGCCATTTTCCCTACCGCCATTATTTTCTGCCACTAAAAATCACCTTTGTAAGGTTCTATTTTAAAATTATTGCCATATAGTACATTCATAGAATCTCCTTCAAAAAAAACCTGAATTCCAAACTTTACATAGAACCAAGGATTAAAAATCTTTTTTTATAAGTTATTGGCCAATGCTAATTTCTTTATTTCAAGTTTGAGTTCCTGTAAATGTCTTTTTACAATTACCCACACAATAGTATTATCAATACTGTCATACGCGTGAACAAGTCGGTTTCTAAACCCAATTATTTGTTTATCGTGAAGGATAGACAGATCGGATTCCGATTGTTTTAATTTATTTAGAGCTTCACCAATTATTGCTAATTGCCTCTCTATGGCGCTTTGTGTTTTTAAGTCCTCTTGGTAGGAGATGAAATCTGGTGTGTCAACTATAAAATTTTCTATCAAATCAATAGCCATTAGTATGTCAGAGAGATACTTCTTGCCTTTTTCCGTCATAGATAAGAATTTTAGTAGCCTCAATATTTTTTCTGAGAACAGGATTTTTAAGAGAAGACTCAGTCATTAAATCAACTTTTCTTTGGAAGAATTCTTCTAATTTATCCCAAATAGCTAAAAGTTTTTCTCCTCTTTCTAATGGATCATTTTCTTCTATTTCGATCAATAGATCTATATCACTTGAAGTTTCGTCAAATCTTTCTGTGGTGGCAGATCCGAAGGCATAAAGATGCTTCACATTATATAATTTACATAGTGTGGTAAAGTCATACAATTTAGCTTTTATACTATCCTTTATTTTCATAAAGCTAATATAATCAATTTCTTATTGACCCGGATTTCTCCTTATGCAGTTGAAACCGACTTGTTGCCCAAGACGGGTCCTATGAAAAACAATAATCTTGTCTCTGGTAAATAATATTTTAATTTCCATTATTCCATATTGATTCAACTTTTAGGGAGTTGATTTTTAATGAAGCTTTGTTAGAGTAAAGATGCAATGCAAAAATAAATATGTTTGGTGCTAAGTTTAAAGCAATAAAAAATTAGAATTTCTAATTATATAGATTAACCACAATTTTTGTTTAAACACTACACTTAGGCTTAATTCTTTGTAACTGATTAAAAAGGTTATGCGGACGCCCTTTGATGGTATAGAAAAACCCGAGGCCTTAAAAGATGATTTACAGGGCTATTGGTCTAGGGGAATTACATTGGAACATCGATTGGTTTATTCATGCCTTATATTCGCAAGCAATGTCCATTCTTGCAGGTCCAATTTAAAATTGAAAAGTTAAACCGCAGTATACCAAGTTTCTCTATAATATAATTTCAAGAAAGTACTTTATTAAGTACTTTTAAGCATCTTTGCACTATGGAAATAGTAAATTATACAGACTTTCGCTCAAATTTAAAGCATTGGTTCGATAAAGTGATCAATGATGTTAGCCATATTGTTATCAAGCGTAAAAACGGTAAGGACCTTGTACTGATATCATTGGACGAATACAATTCATTAAAGGAAACCAGTTACCTGTTAACCGGTGAAAACAGGGATGTTTTATTAAACTCAATCAGAGAACTTGAAGCGGGTAAAGGTATTGAAAATGATTTATTAAATAAATGAAATTAACCTGGTCCACTTCTTCTTGGAATGATTATTTGTATTGGCAAAAAGTCGACAAAAAGATTGTGAAACGCATTAATGAACTGATTAAAAATGTTATGCGGACGCCCTTTGATGGTATAGGAAAACCCGAGGCCTTGAAAGGTGATTTACAGGGCTATTGGTCTAGGAGAATTACATCGGAACATCGATTGGTTTATAAATATAAAGAAGATGAAATCTTAATAGCAGCCTGTCTTTACGATTATAAAAATTAATACAGTTAAAACCCAATTTTTACGATTAAAAAATCTCCTATTTCATTATATAATCCGATAAATTTATGGCTGTTTTTAATTTATCGCTTAATGAAAAATGATAAGTAGTGAGGGCCGGGAATTTACTTAAATTGATTTTTGGAAAATTATTTCTCCAGATCCAGTATTCTGGCTTTTACTTCATTTAAATAACTACGCCCAATTACGTAAAGAGAGCCATTTATTTCAACGCTATTGCCTATGATGGCGTCAACCTTATCCACAGAAATAGTGTATGATCGGTGAATCCTTAAGAATTTATTTGCGGGCAAACTGTTAGTGAAATTGGTTAAAGTTTGGTGTACGATGTATTTTCCGGATCGAGTTATAATTTTTATATAGTCCTTTAAGCTTTCCACCAGCAGAATTTCATTAAAATATATTTTCTTAATTTTCTTCTGTTCTATTTTCACGAAAAGATGTTCTTTATTGGTGACCTCATTTCTCTGGCGTTTGATCTTTTCTATCGCTTTAAGAAAACGTGGAAAAGAGATAGGTTTTAATAAATAATCAGAAATATCCAGTTCATAACCTTTCACAGCGTATTCAACGTGGGCGGTAGTTATTATTACAGCAGTTTTTTCTTCCAGCGCACTTAAAAAATCAATACCGTTTAAAACAGGCATATTAATGTCGAGGAATAGTAGGTCGATAGGATTGGTTCTTATAAATTCAAGAGCTTCCACGGCATTATTAAAACTACCAGCAATGGTTAAATCCTTGATTTTTGAAATATGGTTCTTTATAACATTTACTGCTAGGGGTTCATCGTCAATTATCACGCATTGTAAATTCATTTAGATTTCAATTTTAATTTTACTATAAAATGTCCGTTTTCCTGGTATATGTCAAGCTTATAATCATTTTCTGCATAGCCCAGCTCAAGGCGTTTTCTGACGTTTTCTATACCTATACCACCGCTTTCTTTTTCAGCTTTCCCATGTAAACTTTCATTGGGTAACGTATTGCTTATTGTGAAGTAAATTTCGTCTTCCAATACGTGCAATCTAATAAAAATCGACACCTCTCCTATATTCTTGCTAGCCCCGTGTTTAAAGGCATTCTCAATAAAAGGTATCAGTAGCATTGGTGGAATTGTTTTATCCCGGGTATTTCCTTCGACCTCCATATCTAATTTTAGCTGTTTACCATACCTGATGCGCTCCAGGTCCAGGTAATTCTGAATGCAAAGAATTTCCATTTCCAGGGGTTGCTTATTTTTTTTGGTTTCATATAGAAGATAACGCATCAATTCAGATAATTTTAAAACCGTTTCCGAGGTTTTTTTAGATTGCTCGAGGCTTAGAGCGTATATATTATTTAGGGTATTAAAAAAGAAGTGAGGTGAAATTTGAGAACGTAAAAATCGTAATTCGGTTTGTAATTGTTCCTTTTCGAGCTGAGCCGCCCGTTTGCTTGCACTGAGCCAGTCCAAAGTGATTTTTATAGCCGTTACAAAGGAAATAACATAGAATTCCCCTAACATCATATTTAGAGCATAGTTGAAGGTGAATTCGGAGGTAGCTTCAGGGCCTTCCGGCCATACGTTATTGCTAATAAGGAATAATGTCAGATAAAATTTCATCATAACCATCATAAAAATGCTGGTTATCAAAATGATGGAAAACTGTACAAAATGTCTTTTAAAAATAAATTTTGGTATTAAAAAATAGATCGTGAAATAGCATAAAAGCATGTGAATGGGAAAGCCGATTACATTACCTTTAAGCGATAACAGAAAATCATCATAGTAGCTACCCCAGCGAAGTGTATTGAAAAGAAAATAGGCTAACCAAAAAATCACATGATGCCGGGCACTTATATTAAAACCCGTTAGGTTTTGGACAGAAAAATTTTCTAAAAACTGTTTTCTGGCTTGCATCTTTTGCTGGTTTATAGTTGTTCAGCCGTCCTGAATTGTTGTTGGTCTAAAATTATTTTTTGCAAGGCTGAATATATAAATATTTAGCATACAAGTTAAATAAATGTTTAGATGATGTTAAAAGAACTGCTTTGTACTCCAGGAAATTTAAGGGTACTTTTTTTACTATCAATTTTTATTGCTTGTAAAGAAAAACAGGAAACACCAGATAGGCTTCAAAAAGAAAATCTAACGCAATTTGTTGATCCTTTTATAGGCAGCGGGGGGCATGGCCATACTTTTCCAGGAGCTAGTCAACCTTTTGGGATGTTGCAAGCCAGTCCAGATAACGGTCGCAGTGGCTGGGATTGGTGTTCGGGTTATCATATTTCAAGCGATACCATTGCCGGCTTTAGTCAATTACATTTAAGCGGAACCGGTATTGGAGATCTTGTTGATTTACTTTTTATGCCCGTGAGCGGGGAAATTGATCTTAGTAAAAAAATAAACTCACAAAAGGATATTCCATATGCTTCGGAATTTCAACACGATTCTGAAATCGCAGTTCCTGGTTTTTACAGTGTTTTTCTGGATAAACCTCAGGTGAAAGTTGAACTTACTACCCTTGACAGGACCGCATACCACAACTACCAGTTTGAAGAAAACAGCGAGCAATCCGTGGTTTTGGATCTGGGTTTTGCCATTAACTGGGATAGACCTACCCAAACGGCTATAAAAATCGAAAATGAAAATAGCATTAGTGGCTTTAGACATAGTACCGGTTGGGCAAATAATCAAAAGGTTTTTTTTGTAGCAGCATTTTCAAAACCGATTGCTGACCACCGTTTTTTTCAAAACTATGAACCCGTGCAGGGCCAGGAGGTTTCCGGTGAAAAAACATCGGCACAATTCTACTTCGAAAAGGACTCCGGTTCTGAAATTCAAATGAAAATTGCAGTTTCCTCGGTTAGTATTGAAAATGCCCGGGAAAATTTGGATAAGGAAGCTTTCAATTTCAATAGGGTTAAAGAAAAGGCTATCCAAAACTGGGAAGAAGAATTATCAACAATAGAAGTGGAAACTCCCCAGGATTCTTTAAAAACCATTTTCTATACTGCCCTTTACCATACAAAACTCGCTCCAGTAACTTTTAGTGATAGCAACGGAGAATTCAGAAAGGGGAATGATAGTATTGTAGCAGCAAATTACACGGCTTATTCTACGCTTTCCCTGTGGGATACCTTTAGGGCTCAACAACCGCTTCTTACCTTAACGAACCCGGATAAAGTTGATGATATTATCAATTCTATGCTGGCCTATTACAAAAGCGAAAAGTCACTTCCGGTATGGACCCTTTATGCCAACGAAACCAATACCATGACGGGCTATCATTCCATCCCCGTAATTGTGGAAGCTTATTTTAAAGGAATTGAGGGCTTTGATGCTGAACAGGCATACCAGGCGATGAAACATACCATGATGCAGGACCAGCGAAGCCTAAAAGAGTATAAAGAATATGGTTATATTCCATATAACCTGGGAAATGAATCGGTAACCAAAACCCTTGAATATGCTTATGACGACTGGTGTGTTGCTCAAATGGCCAAAGCCCTGGGCAAAGAGGAAGATTACCAATATTTTTTAAACCGATCAAAGGCATACAAGGAACTTTTTGATCCAAAGACCGGTTTTATGCGGGGTAAGTCAGAGGATGGGAAGTGGCATAGCCCGTTTGATCCTAAATATTCCCAGCACAGAGTGAATACCGACTACACCGAAGGCAATGCCTGGCAACATAGCTGGTTCGTATTACATCAGCCCCAGGAGTTAATAGCGCTACACGGAGGGCAAGAGCCATTTGCAGAAAAACTAGAGCAGCTTTTTAATGAGAGTTCAGAAATTACCGGGGATCATACTTCTGCGGATATTTCGGGATTAATAGGTCAGTACGCCCATGGGAATGAACCTAGCCACCATATCGCCTATTTATTTAATAAGGCAGGTCAACCCTGGCGAACCCAGTATTATGTTAATAAAATTCTCAAAACACAATACAATACCACACCAAATGGTTTAAGCGGGAATGAAGACGCGGGACAAATGTCGGCCTGGTATGTCTTTAGCTCCATGGGATTATACCCCTTTAATCCTGCAAGTGCTACCTATGAAATTGGATCGCCCATTTTTGAAAAATCAACTATAAACCTGGAGAATGGTAAACAATTTATCATTGAAGCAGAAAATGTATCTCCTGATAATTTCTATATTCAATCCGCTAAGCTTAACGGCGAAAATTTTAACCAAACTTCTATTTCCCATAAACAAATCCTGGCTGGAGGCAAACTCGAGTTTGTCATGGGTAATGAACCGAATAAAAACTGGGGATTAGCTAAACAGAAATAGAAGCAATGCATATAATTGATGTTATAATTATCGTCCTTTATATCCTCCTGACTCTCGGGGTTGGGGTATGGGTATCCAAAAAAGCAAGTAAGGGGTTGGACTCTTACTTTTTAGGGGGTAAAACTATAAAATGGTATTACCTGGGTTTAAGTAATGGTTCAGGGATGTTTGATGTATCGGGGACTGCCTGGATGGTAGGGATCTTATTCCTCTATGGTGTCAAAAGCTTTATGTTCATGTGGATGTGGCCCATCTGGAACCAGGTCTTCGTGATGATGTTCCTTGCGGTCTGGATACGTAGATCTAAGGTAATGACAGGTTCAGAATGGATTCTTACCCGGTTTGGAGATGATAAAGCAGGCAGGGCGTCTCATTTAATAGTAGCGATATTTGCTGTGATGGCTTCCATTGGGTTTATCGCTTATTTTTTCGAAGGTGCCGGGAAGTTTATGACGGTAGTTTTACCCTGGGATTTAACTTTGGCACTTGCTGATTATACCTTATTTACTTCCGAGCAATCCTATGCATTACTGATCATATTTTTTACTACCATTTACACCATTAAAGGGGGGATGTTTTCTGTAGTGACTACCGAAGTCTTGCAATACCTGATTATGGTACTAGCCGGAATTTTAGTGGCCGGTTATACTTTTTTCGCCTTTACCGACCTTGAAATACATGCCTTAATCCCTGAGCAATGGAAAAATGTTATCTTCGATAATGAACTAAGGGGGTTTTGGTCGGGCGACTACCAGGAATTCAATCGTCTGATCGATACCCAGGGCTATAAAATGTTTGGTGCCTTTATAGGAATGACTTTATTTAAAGGCTTTTTTGCAAGTGTTGCAGGCCCAACTCCAGGATACGATATGCAGCGAATTCTCTCTACCAGAACTACCAAAGAAGCCGCCTACATGAGTGGTTTTACCAACCTGGTACTCTTTATTCCACGATACCTGTTAATTGCGGGTATTGTGGTTATAGGATTGGTTTTCATAGCTCCACAAATGGCCCAAAGCGGTGCAATTTCAGGTAATGACCTGGAAGTTATCTTGCCTAAAGTGATTAATTTTCATGTACCAGTCGGTATTAAAGGATTGTTGTTGGCTGGGTTGTTAGCTGCTTTTATGTCTACTTTTTCAGCCTTTGTCAATGCTGGTCCGGCCTATATTGTAAATGATATTTATAAGAAATATTTCAAGCCGGTAGCCTCGGACAAACATTATATCAGGGCGAGTTATGTGGCCTCATTTGGAGTTGTGATCCTAGGGGTGATCATGGGATTTTTTGCAGATTCCATTAACGCTATTACCATCTGGATTACCAGTGCGCTCTATGGAGGCTATGTTGCTGCTAATTTTCTTAAGTGGGTCTGGTGGCGATTTAATGGCTGGGGCTATTTTTGGGGTATGTTGGCCGGATTAATTATTGCGACTTTCCAATTTGTCCTGGACCAGAATAAAGCAAATCTTGAAGCAGGCACTTTATTGCATGAGCTTTCGGTCATTCCCGCAATATACCTGTTTCCTATTATTTTAGTCTTTTCTTTATTAGGATCTTTACTGGGGACTTTTTTTACCAGGCCAACCAATATGCCCACCCTGAAGGCATTTTATAAAAATGTTCATCCATGGGGATGGTGGAAACCTGTCAGAGAGGAGTTTGTGAATGAAAAAATAGAGAAGAATAATCAATTCTGGCTGGATATGTTTAATTGTTTGATTGGCATTATATGGCAGTCAAGCATGATTTTACTACCCATCTTTTTGGTGGTGAGAGATTATAATAAAACCTGGATGTCATTAGCAATTTTCCTTTTGACCTCCCTGATTTTAAAATTTACATGGTTAGATAAAGTGAAAAAATTAAAACATAAAGATGATGAAGAATATACCCTGGCAGAATAAACCTGATAATTGCAAAGACGTCCTTTGGCGATATGATCAGAACCCCATTATTGATCGTTATGCCATTCCCTTGTCAAACAGTATTTTTAATAGTGCCGTGGTACCCTTTGAGAATGGTTATGCAGGAGTATTTAGATGCGATAATAAAGCTGTACAAATGAATATTTTTGCCGGCTTTAGTAAAAACGGAATCGATTGGGATATAAACCATGAGCCTATAGCTTTTAAAGCAGGGAACACCGATATGATCGATTCAGATTACAAGTATGATCCCCGGGTGGTTTTTATTGAAGACCGATACTGGATTACCTGGTGTAACGGGTACCACGGGCCTACCATTGGTATCGGTTATACTTTTGATTTTAAAGAATTTTTCCAGTGTGAAAATGCGTTTTTACCTTTTAACCGCAACGGGGTGTTATTTCCAAAGAAAATAAACGGGAAGTATGCCATGCTTAGCCGACCCAGTGATAACGGACATACCCCTTTTGGTGATATTTATATAAGTTATAGTCCTGATATGAAATACTGGGGGGAGCACCGCTGTGTGATGAAGGTAAGTCCCTTTGAAAAAAGTGCCTGGCAATGTACCAAAATAGGTGCCGGCCCTGTCCCGATTTTAACCAGGGAAGGCTGGTTGCTATTTTATCACGGGGTAATCAATACCTGTAATGGGTTCAGATATTCCATCGGTGCAGCCATATTGGATGAAAATGAACCCGAGAACGTAAAATTCCGTTCCCAGCCATATCTGATGGCTCCCGCGCAATTGTATGAACTGACAGGTGATGTTCCAAATGTGATTTTTCCATGCGCCGCGTTACATTCGGAAAAAGACGATAAATTAGCGCTTTATTACGGCGCCGCGGATACTGTCACGGCCCTGGCATTTGGAAAACTCAGTGAGATTATAGATTTCGTTAAAAACAATAGTTTATGATGAGAAAGTTTTTATTAGTTTTAGGGTTAATCAATTTCTTTTTTCAGTTCCCGGCCGCTGCCCAAGTTAAAATGGAGCCCAGGACATATGTAGCTTATAAAACTTCTGAGAAAATATTAATCGATGGAAAAGCTGGGGAAACCACCTGGAAAAAGGCGCCTGAGAGTCAGAATTTTATAGATATTGAAGGAGAAAAAACGCCGCGTTACAGGACCAATATGAAAATGCTTTGGGATGAGAACTACTTATATTTTTATGCCAAAATGGAAGAGCCACATATTTGGGCTACATTAAAAAAACGTGATACCGTGATCTTCTATAACAATGATTTTGAAATTTTTATCGATCCTGACGGAGATACCCATAATTACTATGAATTTGAAATGAATGCCTTAAACACGATCTGGGATTTATTTATAGTCAAACCCTATCGTGAACCGGCACCAGTTGTTGATAGCTGGGATATTCAAGGTTTAAAATCCGAAGTGTATATACAGGGAACCTTGAATGATCCCTCGGATAAGGACCAGTACTGGAGTGTGGAGATAGCCATTCCCTGGGAGGTTTTAAAAGAGGCCAATACGCACAGTGAAATCCCTAAAGAAGAGTTCTGGCGCATTAATTTCTCTAGGGTGAATTGGGATTTTGATCTGGATAATGGGACCTACTCCAGGGCAAAGGATGCCCAGGGGGATTATAAAGCTGAATATAACTGGGTATGGTCACCCCAGGGGGTGATAAATATGCATGAACCGGAACACTGGGGCTATGTTTATTTTTCAGAAAAATCACCGGGAGCCCAGGAGAATTTTGATATTCCCCGGGACCAAAAAATCAAATGGGAATTATATCGTTTGTATCGCGCTCAAAAAGCCTATAGAGAAAATCACGGGAGATGGGCCAGTGATCTTTCCCTGCTGGGAGAAGAGCAATTGCAGGTTGAAAACGAAATAATCCAGCCCCGCCTGGAGCTGCATCAGACCGGTTGGAATATTTGGGTAAAAAGTCCTTTTACCAGCGAGATTTTATTTATAACTGAAGATGGAAAATTTATAAAAAAAAGTAATTAATAGCTTTAATAATTATCAGGATGAAATATTTGTATTATTTATTAGTGGTTTTTGCTGCTAGCTCGTGTTTAAATTCTTCTGCACAGGATGAAAAGGCAGTAAAAGAAAAAAACAAAACAGAAAATTCCGATTTTAAATACTGGGTCTGGATCACCGCCAGCCCGGAAAAATCCGACCAGGAATATACCGAAGAATTTAAGAAATATAAGCAGCACGGAATTGATGCTGTGCTGATCAATACCGAAGCTGATGCCGAATTACTGGCAGAACTTGCACCCCTGGCTAAAAATGAAGGTTTGGAAGTTCACGCCTGGATGTTTACCGTAAATCGTCCTGGAGATAAGGTAGCAGAAAAACACCCGGAATGGTACGCGGTGAGCAGGGATGGAAAATCTACTTACGACCAGCCGCCTTATGTGGATTATTATAAATGGCTTTGCCCTACCCGGGAAGCTTCTAAAGATCACATTTTAAGCCTTGTCGAAGGCCTGGCTAAAGTGGAGGATGTTGAAAGTGTCCATTTGGATTATATCAGATATTCAGATATTTTTCTTCCCATTGGCTTGCTACCAAAATATGATTTAGAGCAAAACGAGGAACTTCCTCGATATGATTTTTGTTATTGCGAGGTCTGCGTAGCGGAATTTGAAAAACAACATCATAAAAATCCAATGGATTTTGAAAACCCTGCCATCGATATGGAATGGAAACAATTCCGTTTAAATAAAGTAAAGGCCATCGTTGATGAGGCTTATAAAATTGCCCACGATAATGGGAAATACTTAACTGCTGCGGTTTTTCCTTACCCCGAAATGGCTGACCATATGGTCCGCCAGCGCTGGGATAAATGGGATGTCGATATGGTCCTGCCGATGATTTATTATAATTTCTATAATGAAGAAGTTGATTGGATTGGCTACGCCACCGGCCAGGGAGTAAAGGATTTAGAAGGTACAAATACCGAATTACATACTGGAATATACCTGCCCGCATTAAATCCAAAGGAGCTAAAACAGGCCATCAATTATGCCCGGGACAATGGAGCAAAGGGTGCTGCCTTTTTTGATGGCGGGGCTTTTACACCAGAAAAACTGGAAGTTATCGAATCGGTAAAGCATGCTAAGTAAAGTTCATAAGCCTGGTAGTTATTAATTCCCTGGAATCTTTGATGTGCACCCCCGGGTGTACTTTGCACTTGGAAGCCGGAAATGGGGAAATCCCTCATGGGATAAAACTTTGGTTTCTGGTAGAATCATGTAGTTATTTACGGGCAAACGCGAGTGATTATATTCCATCTTTTTTATCTATAAGAAAAGAGGCCTAATAACTCCAAAATCAGTGGTGATATGAGTAATGAGGATTTAAAAATGATGTCAACAAGAAATAGTCAAATGAGATTAATAAAATCCCTGCTGTGTTTTTTTATGGTATTGTTGATGGGTTGTGACAAGAGGAGTGAGACTTCTTTTTCTAAAGAAGACCTGGTTTTAATTCCCTTACCGCAATCATTGGAATTAAACAAGGGAAGCTTCAGGATAAATAAAGACACCAGGCTAGTAATTCCAGGGGACAGTTTGCAACCCCTTGCTGGAATTTTAAATGACTTATTGGAAAGATCAGCGGGCTTTAAAATGGCCCTTGCCCGGGAAGCTTCAGGGGACAATTTTATCCAGCTAAAGAAAAAAACAGCATTGACAGAAGAGGCCTACAAGCTTTCAGTAACTACCAACAGGGTCGTGCTGGAGGCAAATTCCAGGCTGGGCTATGTGTATGGGTTGGAAACTATCAGGCAATTACTGCCAAAAGAAATAGAGGATACTTCAAAAATTTCAAACATAAACTGGCTAATTCCAAATGTGGAAATTTCAGATGCTCCACAATATCCCTACCGCGGAAATATGCTGGATGTTGCTCGTCATTTCTTTGATAAAGCGTATATCAAAAAGCATATCGACCGGATGGCTTTTTTAAAATTAAACACTTTGCATCTTCACCTGGTAGATGACCAGGGATGGAGAATTGAAATTAAAGACTATCCAAAATTAACCCAGGTCGGCGGTTTTAGGGTAAATCAGGAAGATAAGCACTGGAATGCCAGAGGCGAAAATAGTCCCGAAGAAGAAGGAACCTATGGCGGTTTTTATTCCCAGGAGGATATTAAAGAAATTGTGGCCTATGCCCGCGAGAAAGGAATTCGTATCATCCCTGAAATAGAGATGCCCGCCCATGTGATGAGCGCCATTGCAGCCTATCCCTGGCTTTCCTGTACCGGGGAGCCCATCGCGGTGCCTTCTGGTGGAGTTTGGCCCATTACCAGTATTTACTGTGCAGGAAAAGAATCTACTTTTACCTTTTTAAAAGCCGTACTTACCCAGGTCATGGAATTATTCCCCGGAAAATATATCCATATAGGTGGGGATGAAGCTACCAAAACCAATTGGAAAACCTGCCCAGATTGTCAGGCCAGGATAAGGGAGCAGGGACTTGCCAATGAAGAGGAACTACAAAGCTATTTTATAAAGCGCATCGAAAAGTTTTTGGACCAAAATGGAAGGGTGTTGATCGGGTGGGACGAAATTATGGAAGGTGGTCTCGCGGAAGAAGCCACGGTGATGAGCTGGCGTGGATTTCAGGGTGGTTGGGAAGCAACACAACAAGGGCATGATGTGATTATGACCCCTACCAGCCATATGTATTTTGATTATTACCAGGGAAGCCCGGATTATGAGCCGGTAGCTTTTAATGCCTTTGTTCCGCTTCATCGTGTCTATGAATTTAGCCCAGTCCTGGATTCTATGAGCCTTAGCCAGCGAAAACATGTCCTTGGAGGACAGGCGAATTTATGGTCCGAATATGTCTCAACCCCGGAACATTCTGAATATATGCTTTTTCCAAGACTTGCTGCCCTGTCGGAAGTGCTTTGGACCCCGGAAGCCAAATTAGGATGGGAGGATTTTTCGGTTAGAATTCAGAAAATGATGGAACGTTTTGATCTAATGGGTATCAATTACGCCAAAAGTGCCTATGCCGTTGTGCCGGAGGCTGATATCAATCTGGATACGAAAGAAATAAGCCTGAGGCTCAAAGCTGAATTTCCCGGGGTAGAAATAAGATATGCACAGGACGGGGCTGAATTAAGCCCGGAGTCCAGGATTTATGAGAGCCCGATTCAAATAGATTCCTCATTAAATCTAAAGGCCGCTGTTTATAAAAACCAGCAGCGGATGGGGCCTGTTATGGATAAAGATTTTCAATTCCATAAAGCAGTGGCAAAACCTGTCACATATAAAAATTCATACCATAACAATTATAAAGGCGGGGGAGAAACAGGCCTGGTGGATGTATTAAGGGGGAGTAAATATTTTAAGGACGGCCGCTGGCAGGGATGGATTAACCAGCCGGCAATTCTTACTATCAACCTGGAGCAACCCACCAGGGTCAGCCAGGTAATCGTTGGTAGTTTAGAAGAACAGGGAACAGGGATCTATTTTCCGCAGGAAATTAAAGTGGAAGTTTCTAAGGATGGAAAAACCTTTGAAAAAGTCGGTGAACTAAAGCGTGAATTCAAAAATAACCCGGTTGCCAAAATTAAAAATTTCAAAATTGGATTCGAAAGTAAAGATAATATAGAATTTGTTCGGCTAAGTGTCGAGCCATTGGAGAATAATCCAAAAGGAGGGGGATCCTGGTTGTTTTTAGATGAAATTCTGGTAAAATAAAGCATATGATGTCAGTATTCAGAGTAGTTCTTGCAGGATGGTTAACTTTTATTTCCTTACAAATTACTGCACAGGATGCTCATCCTGTAACCTATGTTAATCCGTTTATTGGAACATCAAATTATGGAGCGACAAACCCTGGTGCTATTGCCCCCAGAGCAATGGCAAGTGTGTCGCCTTTTAATGTTGCCGGAAGACTTGACCTGAATCCCTTAGAAAAGGATAGCCAATGGTTGTCCAATCCTTATGTGTATGAAAATAAATTTTTGACCGGGTTCAGCCACGTAAATATGAGCGGGGTTGGCTGTCCGGACCTGGGGGTGATCCTGACGATGCCCACCACCGGAGCACTGGAAACCAGTCATATAAAATATGGTAGCCTTTATTCAGAGGAGGTAGCAAAAGCAGGGTACTACTCCACAAAACTGGATAAATATAAGGTCCAGGTGGAAGCCACCGCCAGTACCAGGACCGGGGTAACAAGGTATAGCTTTCCCCAGGGGAAATCCAATATCTTACTGAATCTGGGACTGGGCCTTACTAACGAGCAGGGCGCTATGGTTCATATTGTTTCCCCTAGCGAAATTGAAGGGATGCGCATGGTAGGAAGTTTTTGTTATAATAACGCGCAGGCAGCTTATCCTGTTTATTTTGTTGCAAAATTCTCCAGGCCGGCCGATGATTTTGGAATCTGGAAAACCCCTTATAATTATGAAGGTACAGAGGCACAATGGATGAGCTATAACGGTAAAACACGGATCAAGAAAGGCTTTACCAGGGAAGTGGTGGGGGACAGTATCGGAGCCTATATGACCTATGATTTTAAAGAGCCGGAGCAAGTAGAACTTAAGATCGGGGTATCTTATGTAAGTATAGAAAATGCAAGAGAAAATTTAGAAAAAGAGGTAGGAGCCTTAAGCTTTGATGAAGTATATGCCCAAACAAGGCAGCAGTGGAAAAACAAATTACAGGTGGTAGAGGTTGAAGGGGGCACTGAAGAGGAAAAGACGATATTCTATACCGCTTTATATCATACGCAAATTCATCCTAATATTCTCAATGATGTTAATGGGGAATATCCGGAAATTGCCACAGGAAAAATTGGCAAAACAAAAGGGACTCGGTATACTACTTTTTCGCTTTGGGACACCTACAGGAATTATCACCAGTTGATGGGCTTACTTTATCCTGAGGAGCAATTAGATATGGTGAAATCAATGCTGGAAATGTATGATGAGAACGGCTGGTTGCCAAAATGGGAGTTAAATGCTACAGAGACATTTACCATGGTTGGGGATCCCGCGGCAGTGGTCCTGGCTGATACTTACCTGCGTGGTCTTACTGATTTTGATGTGGAAAAGGCATTTGAAGCGATGTTGAAAAGCGCAACAGACACTACAGGCAATCCTTTACGTCCTGGATTAAGGGAATATATAGAAAAGGGTTTTATAGGGGTCGACAGTGATATTGAAGGTCCGGTGTCCACTACACAGGAATATAATATAGCTGATTATGCCATTGCACAATTGGCAGAGGAATTAGGAAAGAAGAAAGTATTTAAGGAATTCACCAAACGATCGCTTTCCTATAAAAAATTATACAATCCAGAAACCAGGTTTCTCCAGCCCAGGCATAGGGATGGATCCTGGTATGCGGAATTTGATCCTTTAGCCGGGGCTAATTTCACAAAGAATCCGGGTTATATTGAAGGTAATGCCTGGCAATACCTTTTTATGGTCCCTCATGATATAGCAGGACTTAAAAAATTAATGGGTGGGAATAAAAAATTTGAGAAGAGGTTGGATAAGCTTTTTGCTGAAGGGCAGTTTGATATGGCTAATGAACCGGATTTCGCCTATGGATATCTGTACAATTTTATTCCTGGTAAGCAGTATAAAGCTTCGGAAAAAATAAGGGAATTGATTGATACCTATTATAAAAATTCCCCTGATGGTATTCCCGGAAACGATGATACTGGTACGATGAGTGCCTGGGTAATCTATTCTATGATGGGAATTTACCCGGTCACTCCTGCCAGCCCTTTATATACTTTGGTTACTCCAACTTTTGATAAAATAAAACTCAATCTGAATCAGAAATTCTATCCGCATGATCTTATAATTATTTCCAAAGATCAGAGTTCAGAAAGAAATCCAAAAGTAGAGGTGGATAATATAGAATTAGAGCAGCTGTTTATCCCATTTTCCACCGAAAACTTACCTAAAAAAATTATATTTCAATAGCATCTTCCTAAATTATTTTGCTTCTTAGAAAAACTTAAAACAATTTAATTTATATGTTTTGGATTCAAACCTTATTCCTATAACTAAGTTGTTCAGAGGTTAAAACTTGTTGTCCGTCGATTTTATTTTTAAAAGCTTAACTAATTCATAACATTTAAGTTAAAATTTAGAAATGCTTAAAATTAATACAAACTCTAATAGATGATAAACATGGTAAGAAAGTTTATTTGCATGTTCCTTTTTTCGCTTGGATTTATAAGTTTTGTCCAGGCCCAGGAGCTAACAGTTAATGGTACGGTGAAAGAAGCGGAATCCGAAATACCTTTGCCCGGGGTAACGGTGTTGGAAAAAGGTACCAATAATGGTACTTCTACTGACTTCGATGGAAATTTTGAACTACAGGTGGATAATGGTGCCACCCTGGTGTTTTCCATGGTGGGATTCAAAACGCTAGAGGTTCCCGCTGATTCAAACATGATGAACATACAGTTGGAAGCAGATTCAGAGGCACTTGATGAAGTAGTAGTGACTGCTTTGGGAATTAAGCGATCTGAAAAAGCTTTGGGATATTCCGTTACGCAGGTAGACGGGGAAGAATTGGCTGAGGTAAAACAGGTCAATGCGATTAACGCCTTACAGGGCAAGGTCGCTGGTCTTAATATTACCGGTTCAGCAACTGGACCCGCAGGAACAAGTAATGTAATTATAAGAGGTGCTAGTAGTATTAGCGGGGGGAATCAACCTTTGTATATCGTAGATGGAATTCCAATTGATAATACCAATTTGGGCTCTGCCAGCCAGTGGGGAGGATCGGATTTCGGAGATGGAATTTCAAGTATCAACCCTGATGATATTGAAACCATCAATGTTTTAAAAGGAGGTGCCGCGGCTGCCCTTTATGGGTCTAGAGCATCCAATGGAGTTATTATAATCAATACTAAATCCGGAAAGGGCCAGAAAGGAATTGGTGTGGAATACGCTGGTTCGGTACTTATGGAGACCGTAATGTCTGATATCTACGATTTTCAGAATCAATATGGCCAGGGCACCTTAGGGCAGGCTCCAACTTCTCAGCAAGAAGCTTTGGATGCTGGAATGCAGGCCTGGGGAAGCAGGCTGGATGGTTCCAGCGTTGTTCAGTTTGACGGGATTGAAAGACCTTATTCCGATCAGGGAAATAATATTGACAGGTTTTATAGATCGGGTGTTACCCTAACAAATACGGTGGCTTTTGCCAAGGCAGGTGATAACTATAATATAAGATTTTCAGCAACGGATTTGACCAATGAGGATGTGACACCAAATTCAGGTTTAAACAGAAAATCTTTCTCCCTTAATGCGGGAATGCAATTAGCAGACAAACTCAGTTTGGACATTAATACAAAATATATACTGGAAGATGTAAAAAACAGGCCTCGTCTGGCAGATTCTCCCGGTAATGCAAATTTTGCAGTGGTCTTATCTCCACCCAATATCAATGTCCTGGATTATCGCCCTGGATATAATGAAGAGGGTACAGAACTTAGAATATCCAGTAGTACATACCACCAAAACCCTTACTGGTCTGCCTATGCATTTAATAATGAAAGCAAAAAAAACAGGTTTATCGGGTCTGCAAATTTAAGATACGATATTACAGACTGGATGTATGTTTTGGGTAGAGCAGGTATCGATCAGTATACCGCCAGGATAACCGCAGTAGAACCTTTTGGAACTGCATATAAACCCCTTGGATCCATGACCGAAACAGCCTTTAATGTGAAAACTGTAGATGCCGATATCATGTTAGGCCTTGAGAAGAGCTTTGATGATTTCGGAGCTTCTGTAATTTTGGGAGCCAATAGCAATGATAAGAAAAATGAACAAACAGTATTAAACGGGTCGGAATTTGTATTGCCCGGGTTAGAGGATATTTCGAATGTCACCACAAAGAACTATACTTATGACTTTGCCCAGATAAAAATTAATTCTCTCTACTTTACCACCGAACTTTCTTATAAAGATTACCTGTTTTTGAATGTAACAGGAAGAAAGGATTGGTTTTCCACCTTGTCCCTGGCCGGAAAGACAAGTCCTAATTCTTATTTCTACCCTTCTGCCAGTACAAGCTTTGTTTTCTCTGATGCATTTGATATGCCTGAATGGGTTACTTTTGGTAAATTCAGAGCTGGTTATTCTGATATTGGGGGAGGGGTCCCAGAGGCCTATCAACTTTCTTTAGCCTATGGTATTTTCGATACTTACTCAGGGCAGGGGAATAATGTGCCTTTAGGGAATATTACAAATTCCTATTTGCCTAACCAGGATTTAAAACCTTTTTCCAAAACGGAATATGAATTCGGTGTAAACCTTATGATGCTTGAAAGTCGTCTGGGTGTGGATCTAACCTATTATTCGAATAAAACTACAGATGATATCGTGCCCATTAGTATCTCAAATTCTTCAGGATACAACCAGGCTTATATCAATGTTGGTGAAATGACCAACCAGGGAGTGGAATTATTACTGACAGGTGCTCCAATAGATTTAGAAAATTTTGGATGGAATATTTCTTATAACCTGGCTTATAATGATAACCAGGTCAAAGCCACTGATTTAGATGGGAATCCCTTGTTCATTGGTAATTCCGGAGTCAATGCACAATCTGGTGCCATTGTAGGAAGGCCATTTGGTGCTATATATGGAACAACCTTTATAAGAGATGATCAGGGCAATATTCAGTATGATAGCAACGGTACACCCACTGTTGGACCGAGTGAATTTTTGGGCAACGGGGTTGCTCCCTGGACTATGGGGATCAGTAATAATTTTAATTATAAAAATATCAACCTGTCTTTTCTTATCGACGCCAAATTCGGTGCAGAAATACTTTCGGGAACCAGTGCCTTTGCCAATTATTATGGGGCCAGTAAAAATACTTTAGTAGGACGCGAAAACGGACTTGATATAAGCGGAGTGGATGTTGATGGAAATGCTTTTTCAACAACTATAGCTCCGGAAAATACAAGTATATATTATCAGAAATTATATCAGATAGCAGAAGCAAATATTCAGGATGCTGATTTTATCAAGTTCAGAGAAATTAGTCTGGGTTACAATTTTCCCAGCCAGCTGTTGGAGGATACTTTTATAAGTAGTGCAAATATTTCCTTAATCGGGCGAAATCTTTTCTTTATCAAAAGGGAAACAGAGAATATCGATCCTGAATCCGCTTTTAATAATTCCTCTGGTGGGGTAGGACTAGAAAGATTTGGCTTACCTACCAGCAGAAGTTATGGATTGAACATCAACGTAAAATTTTAAACAAATACTATGAAAACCAAGTTATATATATCTATGTTTTTGGGGTTATCTCTCTTTTTATCTTCTTGTGATGATGATTTTGAAGATATAAATGTCGACCCCACAACAGCGACGCAAATTGATTTGAACTATAAATTCCCAACTGCGGTTTTATACGCTTCCGGCCAACGATATGAAAGCTGGAGAGCGAATCTAATATATGCCTCCACGATGATTCAGCATCTTGCCAATACCCAGGGCTATTGGAACGGGGATAAATATACCTACAGCGCGGGGTACGCAGAAGCTTTTTGGACCGCCCAGTATCCCCAAACCATCAAGGTTATTGAAGATATGAAATATCAGCTGGAAACAGAAGGGGATACCCTTTCAGCTGATTATGCGATGGTAAGAGTTTTAAGAGTATTTGCATATCATCGGATGACAGATCTCTATGGGGACATTCCTTATTCAGAGGCTGGAAATGCTTATATCACTGGGAATATGAGACCTGCTTATGATTTACAGGAAAATATTTATGCAGATATGTTAAAAGAATTGGAAGAATCCGCTGAGCTACTCGAGGGATCCACAAGTACCTTGGGCTCAACGGATATCATTTTTAATGGAGATACCTCAAAGTGGCAAAAATGGGCCTATTCCTTAATGCTGCGATTAGGATTAAGAATGACTAAAGTAGATGAGGCCGCGGCTCAGAAATGGGCTGAAAAAGCAATAGCCGGCGGAGTTATGGAATCAAATGACGATATTGCCTATGTGGTGCACGAAGAAGGAAATGGTATTGTCCAAAACGGAAATGGAGAAACCTTTACCGCTGATGGCACGCCCCGGATTAGTAATACATTTATTGAGTTTTTACAAGGTGATCCCAGGTTAACCATTTATGCGAGTCTTCCGGAAAACACCGGAGAAACCGATGCCAACGGCAACCCTATTTTAAGAACGGTTGAAGAACGCACCGATCCTGAGGCCCAGGTTGGTTTGCCCAATGGACTGGATAGCTTTTTACTGCAAGAGCAGACAGGAAAAACAAATACACAGGATTTTTCAGAACCTAACAGGTTATATCTTACCAGTGAGGCAGCACCGAATTTTTTTCAAACCTATGCCGAAGTTGAATTTATGCTGGCAGAAGCGGCATATCGATGGGGGTCTGGTGATGGAGATGTGGAGTCTCATTACAAGGCGGGAGTGAGAGCCGCGATGAACTATTTAGAACTTTATTCTCCTGAGGCAGTGATTTCAGAGGAGGAAATTTCCAATTACCTTGAAGCCAATCCTTATGATCCAAGTAATGCCCTTGAGCAAATAAATACACAGTACTGGGCAGCAGTTTTTCTAAATGAATATGAAGCCTATGCCAACTGGAGAAGAACTGGATATCCTGTTTTGGATCCGGTTGATTATCCGGGGAATGTTACCGGAGGGACTATACCCAGAAGATTAACATATCTGCAGTCAGAACAGTTAACCAATGCTGAAAATTATAATGCGGCAGTATCTTCTCAGGGGCCTGATAATTTAACAACCAGAATCTGGTGGGATGAGGCGCAATAACAGACCATAGAAATTATCGAACCATTTCTTCTTCAAAAATTATCTATTATGCATTTACTTAGAATTACACTATTTACGCTTTTTTTTCTTTTAGTTGATTTCATTAATGCTCAGCAGAGAGAAGGTAATATTGTAGCGTATTTCGGGAAAGAGAAAGTAGACGAAATAAGTGAAGGAGAAGTGGTTCATCTATTTAAAAAAGGTTTAATTCTAAGCACCTCGGGAATTCCCTTTAGCAAGGCTGCAGTAACGCATGATCTCATATTTAGTAATGCTGTTGCTAATGGCCTAAAAATTACTAAAGACAAAAAAGAATATGACGGTTTTCTTGGGGAAACAGTGAGTTGGAAACCAATTCGTGTGAACAAGAGCAGTGAATTTAAGGATCCAAATCTTCAAAATACGGGGTACCTTTATCTGGAATATGAATCTGCATCAGAAAAAACGGTTCTTTTTGAGGCCTCAGGTCATTCCTCCGTGCTTATTAACGGCCTACCCCATGCTGGGGATCATTATGATTTTGGATGGAGCCTAATCCCTGTAAAGCTCAAAAAAGGGAAAAACCAGTTCTTACTCTCCGGCGGTAGATTCTCACATATACGTGCTCGATTGTTAGCTCCTCACAAGCCGGTTGAATTCACTACAAGGGACCTTACCCTGCCTGATTTATTAATAGAAAATGACACACCTCTCTGGGGGGCAATAAGGATAATTAATTCAGAGGATAACTGGCTTAAAGATGCTAAAATCCGGATTGAAATAGGAGGCACATCGGCAGAAACGATTCTACCAGCCATAGCACCGGAACATGTAAAAAAAGTACCCTTCTCTATTCCAGTTCCAAAAAATTTAAAAGCCTCAGAAAAGGTGCAAGCTATTCTTTACCTTAAAGACAAAAGAAATCATATCATTGATACCACCACAATCGACCTTGCGGTTAAATCAAAATACAAACATCACAAGAATACCTTTGTAAGTGATATAGATAGAAGCGTTCAATATTATAGCCTGGCTCCTTCTTTAAATAGAGACCGGGATAATCAGGCATTATTTCTTTCCGTACATGGTGCTTCAGTGGAAGCAGTAAATCAAGCCAACGCATATAAACAAAAAGAGTGGGGGCATATCGTGGCTCCCACCAATAGAAGACCTTTTGGTTTTGCCTGGGAGGACTGGGGAAGACTGGATGCCCTTGAAGTCTTAAAACATTCAGAAGAATTATTAAAAACTGATCCCCAACGTACCTATCTCACGGGGCATTCTATGGGAGGCCATGGGACCTGGTATTTAGGAGCTACTTACCCTGATAAATTCGCGGCCATTGCACCTGCTGCTGGATATCCGGATTTATTGGAGTACAGAAATAGTTTTATCAGGCGCTTATCTGAAGATCAGATTCAACAAGATTATGGCATGAGCAAAACAGAATTCGTAAAGAAAACAACTCAAGACCTTAGTGATGCAAAGGAAATTAGGCTTGACCAAATTATCCGAAGAGCAGGTAATCCCAGTCGTACGCTAAAATTAGAGAACAATTACCTACATTTTGGAGTTTATATACTTCACGGGGATTCCGATAGGGTTGTGCCCACCTTTTTTGCTCGTCAAATGAGGGCGCGTCTGGGAGAGTTCCATAATGATTTTGCTTATTACGAATACCCTGGAGGGAAACATTGGTTCGGGGACGAGAGTGTTGACTGGCCACCTATATTTTATTTCTTTAATAGAAGGAAAATAAAAGCAGATCACCAGATTGATAAAATCAATTTTACAACAGCTTCCCCGGGGGTTTCTGCCGGTTCCCATTTTATAGCGATTCTTCAACAGGAAATTCCATTTGAAATCAGCAATTTTGATTTTGAAAAAACGCAAAGCGGTTTCAAACTAAGGACCACAAATGTTTTATCCCTGGCCATAGCCACTAAAGCAATCGATTCAATAAAGTTAGCGGATATTCAAATAGATGATCAGTCCCTATTGATTCCAGAAGTGGATACCATATATTTAAAGAAACAACAGGGGAAATGGCAGGTTTCACAAAGGCCTTCAGTTTTTGAAAAAAATCCATTGAGAAATGGAGGTTTTAAAGATGCCTTCAGAAATAATGTTGTCCTGGTCTATGCTACCGGTGGTTCCAGGGCAGAGAACCAGTGGTATTACAACAGGGCAAAGTTTGATGCGGAAAAATTTTATTACAGGGCCAACGGAAGCCTGGATATAATTAAAGATACTGATTTTAAAGCTGCGGATTTTAAGGATCGAAATGTGGTCATCTATGGAAACAAATCCAATAATGCAGCTTGGTTAAAACTCTTGAAGAATGCGCCTGTACAGGTTTCGGATAACAAGATAAAAATCGGTGAAAAGGAGTTGCTGGGGGATCATTTAGGCACCTATTTTATTTATCCTAGAATGGATAGTGAAAGGGCTAGTATTGGTGTGGTCTCGGCTACCGGGATAAAAGGGATGCATGCTGGTTATGCCAATGAGTATTTAGAAAATGGCAGCTTTTTTCCGGATCTGATAATTTTTGATGATACCCTGGGTACAGAAGGTTTGAAAGGGGTGCGAGCTGCCGGCTTTTTTGGAAATGACTGGTCTGTTGAAAATGGAGATTTTATCTGGAATTAATAAGCTTAGAAAGTACAACGGCAATAACAAAAATTCCATGTGTTAGTTGATGAAAACTGGTTGGTGCAAGCCAGCCGGTTTTCTTTTTAAAATTAAATTGATGAAAAATATTTGTTTTGGGTTTTTACTTGTTACCAATGTGTTACTATCTCAGCAACTAGAAAAGGCTGCTTATCAGGATACATCCCTAAGTGTAGAAAAACGGGTAGATAACCTGGTTTCCTTAATGACCTTAGAGGAGAAGGTAGGCCAGCTTACTACTGCTCTTGGCTGGAAAATGTATACAAAAGGGGATGGCAAGTTAGGCCTTAGTGAACTTTACAAAAAAGAGATTGAAACCCGTAATATTGGTGGGTTGTGGGGGCTGCTCAGGGCAGACCCCTGGACGCAGAAAACCCTGGAGACTGGGCTGCATCCAAGAGAAGCCGCTAAAATCACCAATGCTATTCAAAAATACGCCATAGAAAACAGCCGTTTGGGAATCCCTCTTCTACTGGAAGAAGAAGCCATGCACGGGCATATGGCCATTGGAACTACTGTTTTTCCTACCGGAATCGGACAGGCAAGTACATGGAATCCAAAACTTATTAAAAGAATGGCTGAAGCTATAGCCGAAGAAATAAGGGCCCAGGGCGCCAATGTGGGTTATGGTCCGATTGTCGATCTTGCGCGAGATCCGAGATGGTCCCGGGTAGAAGAGACCTTTGGCGAGGATCCTTACCTGGTTTCGGAAATGGGGAAATCCGTAGTTTCAGGATTTCAGGGTAATAGCCCGGAAGAGCTAAAAAACGGAAAACATGTGGCAGCAACCTTAAAGCATTTTGCGGCATACGGTGTTTCAGAAGGCGGACATAACGGGGGTGCTGTACATATAGGGCAACGAGATTTATTCCAGAATTTTTTATACCCGGTAAAGCAAGCGGTCGATAGTAGAATCTTATCGGTAATGACTGCTTATAGCTCCATTGACGGGATCCCCAGTACAGCCCACAAAGAATTGCTTACAAAAACCTTAAAAGGAGACTGGGGATTTAAAGGTTTTGTGATTTCAGATCTTGCTAGTATCGAAGGACTTCTGGGAAGCCATCATATCGTTGGTACAAAAGAAGATGCCGCAGCAGTTGCGATGAATGCAGGAGTAGATGCAGATCTGGGTGGGAATGGTTTTGATGATGCTTTATTGAATGCTTTGAAGGCCGGTAAGGTTTCTGAAGATAGAATTAATGAAGCAGTAAAAAGAGTTCTCAGGGTGAAATTCAAATTGGGCCTATTTGAAAACCCTTACGTCAAGGTGGAAGAAGCTGATAAAATTGTTAGAAATGCGGATCATATACAACTGGCAAAAGAAGTGGCCTTAGCCTCAATGACCCTTTTGAAAAATGAAAATAACCTCCTGCCGTTAAACAAAAATATAAAAAATATTGCTGTGATTGGTTCTAATGCAGCTATGCAATACAATCAGCTAGGTGACTATACGGCCCCTCAGGCAGAAGCTAATGTTGTTACCGTGCTGGAAGGAATTAAAAACAAGCTGCCAAAAGCAAATATCCAGTATATAAAGGGAACCGCAGTACGTGATACCACCAAAACGGATATACCTGCAGCTGTCCAGGCCGCCAAAAATGCTGAAGTTGCTATTGTTGTTTTAGGAGGTTCAAGTGCTCGAGATTTCAAAACAAAATACCAGCAAACTGGAGCCGCCAAGGTTTCTTCTTCAGAAGATGAAATTTTAAGCGATATGGAAAGCGGGGAAGGATACGATCGCGCTAGCCTGAATTTAATGGGGAAGCAACTGGAGTTATTAAAGGCAGTGGCATCTACAGGAACCCCAACGGTATTAGTTTTAATAAAGGGCAGACCTTTGCTATTGAACTGGCCTTCAGAAAATGTACCGGCAATTCTGGATGCATGGTATCCTGGACAGGAAGGTGGAAATGCTATTGCCGATGTATTGTTCGGGGATTTTAATCCTGCAGGAAGGTTACCGGTTTCGGTTCCCAAATCTGTAGGTCAATTACCCGTATATTATAACTACTGGTTTCCAAAGAGAAGGGATTATGTAGAAATGGATGCCAAACCTTTGTATCCCTTTGGTTACGGACTGAGTTATTCCAAATTTGAGTATTCGGATTTAAGCCTAGCCATGGAAGGGCAGGGAAAGAATACTATTGTAAGGCTAAGGCTAAAAGTTAAAAATATCAGCGATGTTGATGGAGACGAGGTGGTACAGGTCTATTTAAGGGATATGGTAAGCAGCGTGCTTACTCCCGTCAAACAATTAAGAGGCTTTAAGCGGGTTTCTATCAAAGCAGGCGAAACTAAAACCCTGAATTTTAATATCCGCCCCAAAGAATTATCCCTTTTTAACCAACAGATGGAGCAAGTAGCGGAAGCGGGGGAATTTAGAGTGATGATCGGAGCTTCTTCCGAAGATATTAGGCTCGAAACTACATTTGAATTATTAGAAAATATTACTCTTAACCAATAAATAATTTACAGGATGCTGAAAATTAAAAATATAAAAGTTGTTTTAGTCTTTACACTGATGCTTTTCTTTCAGTTTATCCAGGCACAGGATGAGCACGGGGTGCATCAAAGATCTGAAGACTATGTGGCACCCACCGATCCTTTAGTGAAGGAAAAACTTTCAAAATGGGAGAATCAGAAGTTTGGAATGCTCATTCACTGGGGATTGTATTCGGTTCCCGGAATTATGGAGTCCTGGAACCTATGTTCCGAGGATTGGATAGAGCGCGATAGTACTATTGCTTATAATGATTATAAAAGATGGTACTGGAATTTGGATAAAATTTTTAATCCTGTGAATTTTGATCCTGATAGCTGGGCAGATGCTGCTCAGGCTGCAGGAATGAAATATATGGTTTTTACCACCAAGCACCATGACGGATTTAATATGTTTGATACACAGCAAACCGATTTTAAAATCACCAATGGCCCCTTCCAGAATAATCCAAAGGCCAATGTAGCCAAGTATATTTTTGAAGCTTTTCGAAAGAAAGATTTTATGATTGGGGCGTATTTCTCAAAACCGGACTGGCATTCGCAATATTTCTGGTGGGACAAATATGCCACTCCCAATAGGAATGCCAATTACGATATTGAAAAATACAGCTGGCGCTGGAATAAATTCAAAGAGTTTTCCTTTAACCAGATCAGTGAGTTGATGCACGATTATGGTAGTATTGATATCTTATGGTTAGATGGGGGATGGGTACGACCCAAAGAAACCGTGAATGACGAAGTACGGGCCTGGGGCGCCCCCATCCCTGAAGCCAGCCAGGATATAGATATGCCTAAAATTGCAGCCATGGCAAGAGAAGCCCAACCGGGAATCATCTTTGCGGACCGGACCGTTCATGGTCCTTATGAAAATTATCAAACTCCGGAACGTAAAATTCCTGAAGCCAGGCTTGACAATCCCTGGGAAAGTTGTTTGCCACTGGGAAATAACTGGGGATATGTACCGAACGACCCTTTAAAATCGCCAAATCAGGTTATTCACAACCTTATTGAGGTAGTTGCAAAGGGAGGAAATCTTCTTTTAGGGGTAGGTCCTAAACCGGACGGTACGCTTCCTTTAGAAGTGGTTGATAAATTGAAGGAGATAGGAAGCTGGTTGGATGAAAATGGCGAAGCTATTTACAATACCCATGCTATAGATAACTATCAGGATGGAAATATTTATTTCACTGAAAATGAAAAAAAGCTTTATGCTATAGCCATTTTTGAAAAAGGAAAAGAGCTTCCGGAATCAATTAGTTGGTCTAAGAATTTACCTTCCGAAAACGCGAAAATCACATTGCTACAAACCGGGGAAATGATCGATTTTAAATTAAAAGAAGATAAGCTTGAAATTATGCTGCCAAAAGAAATTCGCCTGAGCGAAAATACTCCAGCAATCGCATTTTCCATAGAAAACTAGAAAAGAATGAACCGCAAATTAATACAGCCCCTGTTAGGTATTTGTATACTAAGCATGGTTTTGTGCTGTCAGGAAAACAAACAAATTGAAGCACCCCAGGCCATTGAACCCACCCCTAGTCCGGAACAACTAGCCTGGCACGAAATGGAAATGAATGCTTTTATCCATTTTACCACCAATACTTTTACCGGGAAGGAATGGGGGTATGGAGATGAATCTGCTGAAATTTTCAATCCTACCGATTTAGATGTGGATCAGTGGATGGGAACTTTAAAAAAAGCTGGTTTTAAAGGCGTTATACTGACCGCAAAACATCACGATGGTTTTACCTTATATCCTTCTGATTATACCGAACATGATATTGCTAACTCCCCTTATAAGAACGGCAAAGGAGACTTAGTAAAGGAAGTTGCAGAATCTGCCAGGGCCCACGGTTTGAAATTTGGAGTTTACCTTTCCCCATGGGATAGAAACCGTGCAGATTATGGGGAGGAATCCTATGTGAGGTATTACAGAAATCAGTTAAAAGAAATATTTACCAACTACGGAGATATTTTTGAGATGTGGTTTGACGGGGCCAATGGGGGAGATGGTTATTATGGAGGGGCGAAGGAAGAACGGCGCATAGACAAGCAAAATTATTACAACTGGCCTACCACTTTGGCTATGGTTGAAAAAATGCAGCCTTCCGTATTGTTTTTCAGTGATGCCGGGCCCGATCTACGTTGGGTAGGAAATGAAAAGGGAATTGGGGGAAAGACCAACTGGAATATGATTACTGCTGATACCCTTTTCGCGGGTAAAGCAGGAATTGGAGATCTTTTACAGACCGGATCAAAAGATGGAACAGCCTGGATTCCCGCTGAGGTGAATACTTCTATTCGTCCTGGCTGGTTTTACCACGAAGAAGAAGATTCGTTGGTTAAAAGTCCAGAGGAGTTATTCCGGGTTTATTTGCAGTCTGTTGGGCGCGGTTCCACCTTGTTGCTTAATGTTCCTCCTGATAAAAGGGGGCTATTCCATCAGAATGATGTAGCATCACTACTGGGAATGCGTAGGATTATCGATAGTGTATTTGCCGATGATTTAGCTTTAAATTCACAAATTTCCGCAAGTTCATACCGGGGTGGACAGGAAAATTTTTCTGCTGAGCATTTAATCGATAAGAATGCAAAAACCTATTGGTCAACCAATGATGATATTATTAAATCTTCTGTGGTAGTGGAGTTTGAAACAAAGCAGGAAGTGAATTATATTTTGCTACAGGAATATATCGCCCTAGGGCAACGAATTAAAGAGTTTAATGTGGAAGCACAAGTAGATGGGCAGTGGAAACAGGTTGCCAAAGGCACTACAATAGGATATAAGCGAATTCTGGAAATCCTTTCAGTAAAAACAACAGCAATAAAAATTAATTTTATTGATGCCAGGGCAAATCCTGTCATCGCTAACCTGGAAATCTATTAGATATAAGCTTAGCATGACCTTGTGATGTTATATTGGTTTTTTGAAAATTTTATTTGAATTCACCATATTGTGAATAATGTTTGATAGCCGAAGGAGGACCACCATCCTCCTTTTTTTTAATTTGGTCATGAAAAATAGAAAAAGGTTTTTTTTAGGTTTTATACTTTTATACCACGTGGTTTCACTAGCTCAAAATAACAGAAAAGTCGAGATAGTTAATGATGAATTTATTTATTCACATACAGGAATTCCAAGTGTTCATGCTTCTACTATTGAGCAAATGCAGGATGGAAGTTTAATTGCCGGCTGGTTTGGCGGTACACACGAGCGTCATCCTGATGTGAGTATTTATATTAGCCTGAGAAAAAACAACAGCTGGTCAGCTCCAAGAAAAGTAGCCGATGGGGTGGTTAATGACAGCTTGCGTTACCCAACCTGGAATCCGGTATTATTTAATAATGGTAAAAAATTGTTCCTGTTTTATAAAATTGGCCCATCGCCTTCTACCTGGTGGGGCGCCTATAAAACCTCAGTTGACCATGGAAATACATGGTCTAGAGCCATAATGCTCCCCGAAGGGATTTTAGGTCCTATAAAAAACAAACCAATTACCCTGGACAATGGGCGAATTGTAAGTCCCTCTAGTATCGAGCTTCAGGGTGGTAAAATCTGGCGGTCACATATGGAAATATCAGATGATAGCGGCGAAACCTGGAGAAAAATTCCTGTAAATTATGACTCGGAATATAAAGTGATACAACCTACAATTGTGAAGTTAAAAAGTGGTGCTTTAAAGGCATTTTTCCGAAGTAATAAGAACGTAATCCTGGAGAGTTCAAGTAAGGATCAGGGGCAGAGCTGGTCAACATATAAGAAATCTGAATTACCCAACCCCAACTCAGGAATTGATGCAGTAGCTTTGGATAACGGATTGTTTTTAATGGTTTATAATCCACTGGCCTCTGGAGAGGACTGGTCGGATGGAAGGAATAAACTTTATCTTGCAAAATCAAAAGACGCAAAGAATTGGGAGATTGTTTTAAGGTTGGAAGAAGAACAAAACGGGGAGTTCAGTTATCCTGCAATTATTCAGGGTAAAAGCGGAGAAATACACATTACTTATACCTATAACAGGGAAAAGATAAAGTATGTGACTTTAAAAATTTTAAATGAATAAGGGGATGCTACCATCTATGGCCTATCTCAAGGAAGCCTGTGTGGAAACTTTGGAACAGGCAATTGCTGCGGAAAAAAAAGGGGCAGATCGCCTTGAACTTTGCGCGGATTTGCAGCTCGATGGGTTAACCCCTTCTGAGAAATTGATCAAAGCGGTATTGAAAAATATTAATATTCCCCTGCGAGTAATGATCCGACCCCGCTGCGGTAATTTTTTATATTCCAAACAGGAATTAAATGAAATAGAAGCTGCGATGTTAACCTGTAAAGCTATGGGAATACAAGGTGTGGTTTTTGGGGCATTAAAAGAAGATAAGTGCTTAGATATAGAGGTCATTACCAGCTTATCCCGGCTAGCCTCTCCCATGAGCTTTACGGTGCACAAGGCAATTGACCAGACACCTGATCTTTTAAAATCGCTAAAAGAGCTATCGGGAATTAAAGGAATATCGGGTATACTTACTTCCGGCGGAGCTAAGACAGCATTTGAAGGAAGGGATGTTTTAAAGAGGATGATTCAGACAGCACCGGAAAGCATCGAGATCATAGCGGCAGGAAGAATTACAGCTGATAATCTTCCCAGGTTACATGCTTTTTTAGATGGCCCTGCTTATCACGGGAAACAAATAGTAGGAAAACTAAAATGATTTTGAACCAGGAAAGAATATTTATTTATGGTTTTTGTGGAAATTGCTAATAATAAGAGAATTTAGAACCCTATACCTGGCAGCGGTAGCTAAGAAAACAAACCTTGTTAAGGAAATAAACGTAAAGCTAAATAATTATGAAAAGAAGAAATTTTATAAGAAATATAGGGGTTGCTGGAGTAGGTCTGCCCCTGGTTGGCAGTAATTTGTCCTTTGATCTTGCCAGTGCGCAAAGCAAACCAGGCCAGTTTCCGGTTTCCATAACCACCTGGAATTTTCACCAGGCTGGGAAAAAATCCGGGGAATTGCTTTCTGAAGGCATCCCTGCCCTGGACGCGGTGCAACAAGGAGTGATGATTGAAGAATCAAACCTGGAAAATACTACTGTAGGAAAGGGAGGTGCTCCGGATAGGGAAGGGGAGGTCACTTTAGATGCCTGTATCATGGCTCCGGACGGAAATTGTGGCAGTGTGGCTTATCTAAAAAACATAGAGCACCCCGTGGCAGTTGCCCGAAAAGTTATGGAAGAAACACCTCATGTGATGCTGGTGGGAGAAGGGGCTTATAACTTCGCCATTCAAAACGGGTTTGAACCTACAAATCTCCTGACTGAGAATTCTAAAAAGCACTGGAAAAAATGGTTGAAAGAGAAAGAATATAAACCTATAATCAATATTGAAAATCACGATACTATTGGCATGCTGGCCATAGATAAAGCCAGCGATATTGCCGGGGCCTGTACTACTTCAGGTTTAGCCTACAAGATGCAGGGAAGGGTAGGAGATTCTCCAATTATCGGTGCAGGTTTATTTTTAGATAATGAAATTGGTGGTGCTGTAGCTACAGGTATGGGGGAAGAAATTATGAAGAATGTCAGTAGTTTTTTGGTAGTAGAATTGATGAGACAGGGAAAATCACCACAGGAAGCCTGTGAAATTGCCATTAAAAGAATTATCAGGAGCAATAATAGATATAAGGATTTTCAGGTAGCATTACTGGCTCTAAATAAGCAGGGAGAAGTGGGGGCCTATTGCATCCATCCTGGATTTAGTTATGTATTAAATAGAGCAGGTGAAAATATTAATATTAAGAGTGAATCTTATCTCTAGATTTTTAATAACCCATGGGTTATAGCAGTTTAGAAATAAAGAAGATGGCTCGCATCCTGTTTTTTAATACAAATTCTGGGAAAAAGTATCCTTAGAAAGAAATAAGTACTTCGGCAACTTCCTGATAAATCAATTAGCTAGTTTGGCTAAGAGCTTCCAGGATGCTGATCCTTTTATTTTGTTAGTCATTAGCTAAGTAAACGGGTGAGTTGCCGACAATTTCAAATTTTGAAGAACTTGGTTCGAAAAAAATGAGGTGACGTTTTCTACGGGCAATAAAATACATTCCTTAAAAGAGTTATTCTCCCTGGTTTCTGAAAATAATTAATGTTTAAGTATTAATTTATATTTTCTCATTATATCATTTAAGCCTTAGAATAGTTCATAAGAGTCATCTTTCCATTCTTCCGAATGGTAAAAATCCTGTAATCGATAATTGATATCTTTCAGATTTACCAGGTTTTCATTAAATTCTTCGTTCTTTTCCAATCCATACCAACTCCTGGTTTCTTTATATTCGGGATGTTTTTTGTTTCTTATGGTTTTGAGAAATTCTGCATAGCCATAGGGGCCGCCGACGTCTTCCGGAGGGCATTTTCCTTCAGCCTCCAGACACACCGGTATTCCCTGAAAGTCCTCTATTTCTTTCTTAGTAGTTTTTAAAAATGAAATCTGGTGCCACCAATCATCTCCAAAATCATAGTTATACCAAAAATCTTTTCCTTCCAAGCCTTCCAGGAAAGCTTCTTTTAGTTGGACCTTATGAGCAATTTGCTTTTCCGGACCGATCCATTCCATTTCAAAATCATCAGGCATTCCTACACTAATACTTTGTTGTGCCTTGGCATCACTAAATTCAAACAGGTGGGCATTAAGCCAGCCAAAAGATTCCTGAATTACAAAATGCAACTGACGCATATTGATTTCTTCGGGCACCAGTAATTTACGATAACATTTATGCGGAAGGTCTTTTAGGGTAATTTTAAGTTTTATCGGTTTCTTCAATTTCTATTAATTTTAGGATATTCTAACGCAAGGTTTAATTCATTAAAATTAGGTATAAGTGCTCTTTTACCCAGGGTTATTTTTGCTAATATCCAGAAAATATTTAAAATATTAAAATTCATAAATAACAAACCTGGGTGAACATTTATCCTATTTAAAAAAATTAATTCTAACTGGATCAAAAAGTAGCGCAGGAGTTTTTTTAAGGATTAAGAATGAGATTTTTAAATGCCTTTATATTTTTTAACATAAAAATTCCCCTCTAAGCAGAAAATTGGTAGTATTGTATATTAATCAACCTTAGCCTATGAAATTATCTATTGATCATAAAAGCCCCGTCCCACTTCATGCCCAGGTGGAAGGCTTGTTACGGGAAATGATTCAGGAAGAAGAATATCGAAATGGAAAAATTCTTCCCAGTGAAGTTGAATTAGCTAAGAAATTGGCAATTTCAAGATCAACAGTGAGGCAGGCAATAAAAAAACTGGTTTTTGAAGGCTTGTTAATAAGAAAAAAACGTGCCGGAACCAAAGTAGCACCTAAACCGGTAAGTTCGAAATCCAATAACTGGCTTAGTTTTTCTCAGGAAATGAAATTACGGGGCATTCCCATCAAAAACTTTGAACTTCATTTAAGCTGGGTAGCGGTTGATGATGATCTGGCTAAATTTTTTGAGATTAAAAAAGGGGTGAAGGTGCTTAAAATGGAACGGGTGCGAGGGAAACCAAATGAGCCTTTTGTATATTTTACCTCCTATTTTCATCCCAGGGTGGAACTCACAGGAGACGAAGATTTTACTCGTCCATTATATGAAATGTTGGAGAAGGAAAAATCTGTAATTGCTGCTATTTCCAAGGAAGAAATCAGTGCTACTGCAGCAGATGACTTTATCGCCAACAGGTTAGAAATACCCGAGGGTTCCCCGGTCCTTTTAAGAAGAAGATTCGTTTTTGATCAAGGGGAACGTCCCATTGAATATAATATCGGATATTATAAGGCTGATAGTTTTCTCTATACCATAGAAAGCACTCGATAATTATTTCAACCTGTTAAAGTATTATTGTTCTAACTATTGGTGAAACGGCCCGTAATTCGCAAAAATTAAGTCGATTTGTTTAGCACTAGATAAAAAAATGCGATATAAATTAAGAAAATATCATTTGTATTTTATATGTTTGTACATATGCACATAAATATGCTAATATTGATGTTGTTTTATATTATAAAATAAATATTCGTTTTTCGATAAATTAAATTTTTTACCAGCCTGTTTCTATAACCATGAAAATTATGAATAAGCTTAATTTATTAATTGTCTCATTTCTTCTAGCTTTTACCAGTTGTGAGGATAATAATTTAAAAACTGATAAAACAACAGATGACAAGCCTGAGGGTAATATTTTATCCTATGTAGATCCTAATATTGGTACCGCTCATAGTCGCTGGTTTTTTTATACTCCAGCGGCAGTTCCATTTGGAATGGCCAAATTAGGTCCCTCCACAAATGGCAGTTATGGAAATGAACAGGGCTGGGAGGCTGTGGGCTATGATGAAAGGCACCAAAGTATTGAAGGTTTCGCAAATCTTCATGAATTTCAAATTGGAGGGTTTCTCTTTACCGCCATAAACGGAGATTTACAAACCACTCCAGGGACTTTAGAGAATCCAGACCAGGGTTATAGGTCAAGGTTCATAAAGGAAGATGAAGTGGCCAGACCAGGGTATTATAAAGTCAGATTAATAGATTATGATATAAAGGCAGAGCTTACTGCCACGGAAAGAGTGGGCTTTCATAAATATACTTTTCCTGAGCATGAGAATTCTTATTTGATATTCGACATTGGAAACCAGCTAGGGGAAAGCGGTAAAGTTAAAGATGCGTCAGTTTGGTTCAATCAAAAGACAAATACTATTGAAGGTTGGGTTATTACCTATCCGGAATATGTGAAGAAGTACCAGCCTGAGGGTGAAATTCGGATGTATTTTTCTGGAGCTGTAAGTAAGGACCCCCAGTCAGTAGGCACCTTCCTTGGTGATAAAAAATTTGATAAAGATTCAATTCAAGGAATAGGGGCGGGATTATATTTGAAGTATGCCACAGCTGCGGAGGAATCCATAGAGGTTAAAACAGGATTTTCTTATACCTCGATAGAAAACGCGAGGGAAAATTATGCTAAGGAAGGGGAGGACTTAAGCTTCGAAATGGCAAAGAAGCAAGCAGAAGAAAGCTGGACTAGAGAATTAAGTAAAATAAAAATTACCGATAGCTCAGAGGTTAATAAAACTAAATTTTATACGGGTTTATATCATGCCTTGTTAGGAAGAGGCTTAGCAAGTGATGTGGGAGGAACTTTTCCTGAAAACGATGGCAGCATAGGTCAGATTCCATTAGATCAAAATGGGGAACCTGAATTTAATTTTTATAACACGGACTCTGTGTGGGGAGCTTATTGGAATCTCACACAATTATGGGCCCTGGTTTGGCCAGAATATTATAATGATTTTGTTCAGACCCATTTAAGGGTATATCAAAATTCCGGGTGGTTAGGAGATGGACTGGCTAACTCAAAATTCGTCTCTGGTGTTGGAACTAATTTCGTTGGCCTGATCATCGCATCGGCTTACCAGGCAGGGATCAGGGATTATGATGTTGAACTGGCATTTAAGGCGGCCTATGAAAATGAGGTCAAACATATCAATAGAAATGAAGGAGCAGGTAAGACCGATCTCGGGCAATTTATCAATAAAGGCTATATAGACTATGTTCCCGGTTGGGATACCTCTCCCGAAGGCTCTGCATTTTCGGTTTCCCATGCTTTGGAATATAGTTATAGTAGTTATGCCGTTGCACAGTTTGCTAAAGCTTTGGGAAAAGAGGAAAAATATAAGCAGCTGATGGAACTTTCAGACAACTGGCGAAATATTTATGATAAGGAGATGGATTTTGTCAGACCGAAACTTGCCTCAGGTGAATTCCTGGAAGATTTTGATCCCTTTGAGCCCTGGGTTGGATTTCAGGAAGGAAATGCCTGGCAGTATACCTTTTATGTTCCACATACCCCCCGGGAGCTTGTTCAGACCATGGGCGAGGATAAATTCGTAAAAAGATTGGATTCTATTTTCACTGTTTCGGAAAAAACCAAGTTCGGTGGGGAAGAAATAGATGCTTTTGCAGGTCTGAAATATCTTTATAATCAAGGTAACCAGCCTAATTTACATATTTCCTGGTTGTTTAATTTTACCGACCATCCATGGCTTACACAAAAGTGGGTCCGAAAAATATGTAATGATTTTTACGGAACAGGAGGAATTCACGGTTACGGTTACGGTCAGGATGAAGACCAGGGGCAATTAGGAGCCTGGTATGTCATGTCTTCCATGGGTTTATTTGATGTGAAAGGCTTAACCGAGATAAACCCATCTTTTCAAATAGGAAGTCCCCTTTACGATAAAATAGAGATTGAAAATGGATATGGTAATACAATTATCATAAGCACAGAAAACAATAAACCAGGAAATTATTACCTGCAGTCAATGTCCCTAAATGGAGAACCTTATAGAGAACGAGAGATTAATTTCTCCACCTTAAAAGAGGGAGCCGTTTTAGAAATGACCCTAGGAGACACTCCTAATAAGAATTTGTTTACGGAATTGGAATGATAATTATTTATTAACCAGTGGAATCAATTCCATAGAGCAAATAGCTGAGTGTGTAAAATTTTGCTCAGTTTATATATGTATAAACATACGAACTTAATATTCTAGGTAGGAAAAATAAAATTTTCGAAGTTAATTTTTATCCTTTTTTACGAAGACTGGTCAGGAAATGATAAGGGAAGATATTACTGGCTACTGCATCAGGGAGCCTTAATCGAAGCCTATGGAAGAGCTGCTATTTTTGAAAATCAATAAGAAAAAATGACTGAAACAAGAGAAATTAGAAAAACCGGACAATTGGAATTGCCGGTAGAAAGAAAAAGTATTGCTAACCAATATAATATTTATCCTTCCTTTGATATAGGCCCTGATTTGATATCCCGGGGTTATCAATCCCTTGCTAATGGCCTTTCCCAGAGCTCAGTGATTAAAATTGACGGATATGTGGGAATTATTTTTGAGTCAGTAAGGAAGGAACTTACTCAGGCCTTTCACGAAATCGACCTTTATCCACATTGGATAAATGTGGAAGATGCTATGAAAAGTGAAAAGGATATTGAGCAAATGATAGAACCCTACCTTGGTGGGAATGATCCTATATTCGGAAGAGTTTCAGATCTGGAGCTCATCGACTTCTTCGATCCTAAAAAATTAGCTGCTTTAAGTAAAATAGAAAGAAAAGCTCCCATTATTTTTTATGGAATCGGAGCGGAATTAGTACCGGTTAAAGGACCAAGTGTTTTTATGGAAGTCAGTAAAAATGAAATCCAGTTCCGCAGCCGCGCCGAATCAATTTCAAATCTTGGTGCCTCAAAATCATTTCCTGCCAAGGAGATGTACAAAAGGTTTTATTTTATTGACTGGCCTGTACTGAACAGACATAAAAACTCAATTAAGGATAATATTGATTTTCTCGTTGATGGCCAAAGAACATCAGAAATCACCTGGTTAAAGGGAGATCACTGGCGCAAGGCAATTAAGGATTATGTTCAAAGTCCCATCCGGGTCAGACCCTGGTTTGAACCGGGCGCATGGGGAGGACACTGGATTAAAGAACATATAAAGGGGCTGTCGGAAGATGTGGTGAATTATGCCTGGTCCTTTGAATTAATTGTACCGGAAAACGGAGTCCTTTTTGAAAGCTCCGCCCTTTTGCTGGAATTTTCATTTGACTTTTTAATGTACCATGCTGGTAGGGAGATTTTAGGTAGTGATTTTGACACCTATAAATATGAGTTCCCTATACGATTCGATTTCCTGGATACTTTTGATGGAGGCAATCTATCAATCCAATGTCATCCCCAAAAGGATTATATAAAGAAAAATTTTGGTGAAAACATCACCCAGGAGGAGACCTATTATATTCTTGATAAAAAGGAAAATGCTAAGGTTTATTTAGGCTTTCAACAGGGCGTAACACCTGCTTCCTTTAAAACAGCACTCCAATACAGTCTGGAGAATAATAAGGAATTGGAAATCAGCGATTATATTCAGACGTTTGAAGCCAATAAACATGAGCTCTATTTAATTCCGCCCGGAACTATTCATGGGTCTGGAAAAAACAACCTTGTCCTTGAAATTAGTTCCACGCCCTACATTTATACCTTTAAAATGTATGATTGGTTGAGGTTAGACCTGGATGGAAAACCCCGGCCCATTAATATAGAAAGGGGGATGCAAAATTTAAATTTTGACCGATCTGGTAACACAGTCAAGGATGAATTGATCTCTTCTCCAAGGCTTATTGAAGCAAATAATGACTGGGAGTTGGAACATTTACCTACTCATAAGGAACATCTCTATGATATTCATCGGTATACTATTAAAAAAGAGGTCTCTATAAAATCAAATAACCGGATGCAAATTTTTAGTTTGGTTGAAGGCGGTAAGGTTAAAGTGAAAATTTCAGGGGTTTCATCGGTTTTCCACTATGCAGAGACTTTCGTTATACCGGCAAGTGTAAAGAGTTTTACCATTGAAAATATAGATGATATGCCGGTTAAACTGGTTAAGGCCTTTATAAAATAAATTCCTGAATACCACCTGGATAATTTCATAGTTCTAACATTCGGACTATTATTCCAGGTGGTAAATGAACCTTGTTTTCGATAATAATTAAAGGTCCTGAGCATTAGGCAATTTGCAAAGCTTTATAAGCGAGAACGCTAGAAAACGATGAAAGGTTTCTTCCGGTTTAAGAAATGAATTCAAAAAAAATTTAAAGGATAATGTACAGCATAGGAGTGGACATTGGTGGCAGTCATATTACAGCAAGTATTTATAACCACATTCAAAATAAAATTCATAAGGAAAGCTTTGTATACCGAAAAATTGATTCTCACGGGACCAAAAATGAGATCATCAATGGCTGGATTAATGCCCTTGAGGACTGTCGCAATACCATGGATGTGGAAGTTACTGGGATCGGAATAGCCATGCCTGGTCCATTTGATTACTATAACGGAATTAGCTTTATAAAAAATGTAGATAAATTAAGTTCACTCTACCGGGTTAATATTCGTTTGGAATTAGCCGAAAGACTCGGTTTTGCCCCAGCCAATATTCGTTTTATCAATGATGCAACTGCTTTTTCAATTGCAGAGGCCAGGGTAGGAGGAGCTAAATCATATAGTAGGGTTGTGGCAGTAACCTTAGGTACGGGATTGGGTGCCAGTTTTCTTATAGATGGAAAACCGATAATTAAGGATAAAAGGGTGCCCGATGGAGGCTTTCTATACAATCAGTATTATAAAAATGAAATGGCCGATGACGTTTTTTCTTCGCGGGGCATTTTAAACAGGTATAAATCCTTAAGTGGTAAAAATGTTAAGGATGTCCGGGCGATCTGTGAATTAGTAGAAGAAGATCAGGCTGCTAAAAAAACTATGACAATTTTCGGGGAAGAATTAGGAGATTTTCTCAAATCATATCTGGCTGATTTTGATGCAGAAATTCTGGTGTTAGGAGGGAATATTACCAAGGCTTTTCCTTATTTCGGAGATGAATTGATCAAACAACTTCCCCAGATGAAGGTGAAAGTTTCCGATTTAGGAGAGAAGGCAGCCATAACGGGTAGTGCTTTATTAGCGGACAATTTGTACTACGCCACAATTAAATCCACCTTAAAATTAATGTAATGCAAAGAAACCGACTAAGATTAAACTACCTTCTTCCCGTATTGCTTTCCTATATTGTCATGGGCTTTGTTGATATCGTAGGGGTAAGTACCGGTTATGCACAACGGGATTTTAATCTTTCTCCTGAAATGGCGCAACTAATTCCATCGATGGTTTTCATCTGGTTCTTTATACTCTCTATACCGGTAGCAATTTTGCAGAACAATTATGGTAAACGAAAAATACTTCTGGTGGGTATAGGCTTTACTGCAGTGGGGATGTTTATTCCCTTTATAGTTTATACCTACTTATCACTTTTGGGATGTTTTGTCTTTCTTGGAATTGGTAATACCATTATCCAGGTAGCTTCTAACCCTTTACTGCAGGATGTGGTCGGAAAAGAAAAATTCTCCAGTTTTATGAGTCTATCTCAGTTTATCAAAGCGATAAGTTCTTTACTGGGGCCAATCATTGTAACCTATTTAGTAACTGGTTTTGGGAATTGGAAACTGGTATTTGTTATTTATGGACTAACCTCCTTATTAACGGGATTATGGTTGGCAGTCACCCCTATAGAGGAAAATAATTCCACAATTAGGGCTTCTTTCAAATCGTCCTTAAGTTTGCTTAAAAATCCCTTTGTAGCAAGTATGGTGCTGGCTATATTTTTAATCGTAGGATTAGATGTGGGGATGAATACTAATATCCAGAATTTGTTGGTCCAGCGCTACGATATCTCCTTAGAGGATGCATCTCTGGGAATAAGTATATATTTTACTGCCTTGATGATAAGCCGTTTATTTGGAGCAATATTATTAGCCAGACTTAATAATTATCGATTTCTATTCTGGTCAGCCCTATTAACAGTATTTTTTCTTATTTTATTAATCATTTCTCCCACTAGTTTCATAGCTAACAGCTGCATTTTTCTGGTTGGCTTGAGTTCAGGAAACCTATTTCCATTAATTTTTTCCCTAACAATTAATAAACTGCCAAACAGGGCCAACGAGATTTCAGGTTTGATGATCATGGCCGTGGTTGGTGGAGCAGTTATACCTCCTATAATGGGATTATTAAATAAAGCAGGTGGAATAGCCTTAAGTTTTAGTTTATTGATCATCTGTAGCATCTATGTTTTTTTTACTTATTTCATCCTAAAAAACCGGAATTAAGTTTTTATTCCAAACCATTTTTAAGTGGAATGGTTCAGGAAGGTTTTTTCTTAAATTTTATTGATGACAGGAAAACCGCCACTGCATTCTGTCGACCAAAAGGAAATATCATAATTGTACCAGTCCACGTACGCTATGGGTGACTTATCCAAAGCCACATTCCTGATATCATTATTGTTTAATAGCTTAACCAGCTTTTTCAAATTTCTGAAATCAACCCTTAAAAATCTTTTTTTAAGCATCCTGCCTAAACATGTCATAACTTTTTGAGGCAACCATGATGGAATTCTTTTAATAATGGGAACTATGTAATTTTCAGTATTTTAAAATGGTTTATTGGCAGTTTTATATCCAAAAAAATGCCTTATTGATAATTAAAAATAAATTTTATCCTTAAATAATTTTTTAAAACTAAAACGATATAGTAGTTTAGTTCTCTGTTAATACTAACAAAAAATTAACTAAATGAAAAAACTATTATTATTTAAATCAGCTACGCGGAGGTGGTCCAGCCCCTTCGGTTACCATCAAAAAAAGTTAAAAGATTTCTTGATGGTTTTTTTTATTGTCCTTGGTTTCCAAACAGGAAATGCTACAACTGCGAATATAGTAGAGCAGACTGAAATAACAGGTACGGTGACAGATGTAAACAACATCCCTCTACCAGGAGTTACTGTAAGAGAAAAAGGTACCAATAATGGTGTGCAAACCGATTTTGACGGAAATTTCTCTCTAAATGTAAGTTCAGCAGATGCGGTTCTCGTATTTTCCTACGTAGGTATGGAGACAGTGGAAAAGCAAATTGGAGAGGACCAAACAGTAAATGTAGTTATGGAACAGAGTTCAGAATCTCTGGAGGAAGTTGTTCTTGTTGGCTACGGAACCCAGCAGAAATCAGATCTTACTGGTGCTATAAGTATAGTTGATGGAGAGGAGCTTACTCGAGGTCCTGTTACCAATCCTTTGCAAGGCTTGCAAGGTCAAGTTGCCGGGGTTAAAGTTTCTCTTAATTCAGGAGCTCCTTCCTCAAGTCCCCGGGTATTGATAAGGGGGATAGGAACAATAAACAGTTCTTCAGACCCCCTCTATGTTGTTGATGGAGTGGTTATGGAAAGTATTCAATATTTGAACCCTAATAATATTACGAGCATGGAAGTGCTTAAAGATGCCTCTTCAACAGCAATTTATGGAGCTAGAGGTGCAAATGGTGTAGTTCTCATTAGTACCGCAAGGGGAGCCAAATCAATGGGGACAACTATTGGATATGAAGGATTTGTTAGTGTAGGGGTGCTCCCAGAGAAAATAGATGTATTAAATTCCGCGGAGTTTATGGAAGTCCTGGAACGTGGATTTGAAAATCATCCTCAATACTCAAATTCAGATATTCCTGCCTTCTCTACTGATGATCCTAGACTTTTTGATGAGAATGGAGATCCTTTGTATGATACAGACTGGCAAGAAGAAGCAACTAGAACCGCGATATCTCATAATCATCAAGTTTCCTTTAGATCTAAAGCTGAGAAATCATCATTCGGTGCATTCCTTAATTATGCGGATATGGAAGGTATTATGCTTAATAGTTATTTGGAAAGGATTAGCGGTAGGGTAGCTTATGATGCTGATCCAAAGGAATGGCTTTCTGTAGGACTTAATTTACTAGTCCACAGTGTAAGCGAAAATGAAACTGAAGAAGGAGGCGGGGGAAATGTTCCCAGAAGAACTATGATTGAGATGCCTCCGATTTTTCCAGTAAAATTTCCTGATGGAACCTGGAGTAATACAGGTATGGTTAGTGATCCTTATGGTTTAGAAACAATGGCTAACCCGGTTCATGTGTTAACCACACAAGAGCGTATTCGGGAACGAACTAAAATTTTCGGGAACTTATTTACTGAATTTCATATCCTTCCTAACCTGGACCTAAGAACTCAATTTGGATTTGATAGGAATATTATTAATGAGGAAAATTACAGTCCTACCGATCTGGTAAATATTTCGTCGCCCAACGGTTTTGCTTCTTTATCCAATATTGAGAGTTTATACTGGCAGCAAGAAAATTACCTGACCTATAATACTGAGATTGGGGATCATCGCATTAATGCGGTAGCCGGTTTGAGTTGGCAAAAAAGAACTTCCGAATATTTTGATGTTAGTGCAACTGGATTTTCTGATGATACTTTCGGGTATAATAGAATTCAAGCCGCAAGTGAACCTGGGGCACCAAACTCGGGTTATGATGAGTGGAGCATGAACTCCTACTTTTTTAGAGGAAGTTACAATTATCTTCAAAAATACCTTTTGACACTGACAGGTAGAATGGACGGCTCATCAAGATTTGGAGCCAATAATAAATATGGTTTTTTCCCATCCGTTGGGGTAGGTTACGTACTATCGAAAGAACCTTTTATGCAAAATTTAGAGGATACTTTTGATTTACTGAAACTTAGAGCGAGTTATGGGATCACAGGAAATACAGAAATACCAACCTACCAGTCGTTGGGAACCCTTTCTACTGGTACCACGCTAATCAATGGTTCAAGAGCCCCAATAAGTTATGTAAACAGGCTTCCTAATCCAGATTTAGAATGGGAGAAAACCAAGCAATTTGATGTGGGTCTTGATTTTGAAATGTTTGATCGTGGGTTAGTGGTTAATTTAGATTATTACTATAAGCTAACTGAAGATCTGTTATTGGATCGCCCTATTCCTGCATCTACTGGATTTTCAGCAGTAAGAGATAATATTGGCTCCGTATCGAATAGAGGTTTTGAGGTTCTTCTGCAAACCTATCCTGTAACCACTGAAGATTTTAGTTGGGATAGTAATTTGAATTTTAGTTATAACAAAAATGAGATAGAAAGCCTGGGCCTAAATGACGAAGATATTTTTCCCGGCCCTTATTGGGTTTCAGGTAGCCAAACCATTTTAAGAGTTGGAGAATCCTTAAGTAGTTTTTGGGGTTATGAAAGACTGGGGACCTGGGGAACTGATGAGGCCGCAGAGGCCGCAGAGGTTGGAGCAGTACCTGGTGAGGCAAAGCGTAGTGAGAATAGAAAAATAATCGGAAACGGTATTCCGGACTGGGCTGGAGGATTTATTAATAATTTTCGATACAAGAATTTCGATCTCACTGTGGACGTGAACTTTGTTGCCGGAGTAGATATTTTGCAACAAATGTTTCACTCGGCAGAAGATCGTACTGGTTTAGCCAATGGTCTGGCCAGTCAACTTTATGAATCCTGGACTCCTGAGAACCAGAATACAATGATTCAACAGATAAGAAACGGACCTTATTCTGGACAAAACAGTGAGGTAGATAGCCATTGGGTTGCTGATGGTTCTTTTATAAGAGGTAATCTTATTGCACTGGGCTATAATTTCGATCCTTATATGCTTGAGAGATGGGGAATAAAGTCTTTAAGAGTGTATACAAATGTGCAAAATGCGTTTGTCATACATTCGGATGATTTCAAAGGTTATGATCCGGAAGCTTCTTCCTGGGAAGGAAACCAATGGGGACAAAATATATTTTTCTTCCAGTATCCACGCCCTAGAACCTTTACATTAGGATTTAACGTGAAGTTTTAAATAAAAAATTGTAAAAAATGAAAAACTATAATTTAATTTTCTTAATTATTACTGGGCTTTTCGTTAGCGGATGCGAAGACTTTTTAGAAGAGGAGCCAGTAGATGAAATCGCTTTGGATCAATATTTTACCGAACCAGAGCATGCCAGGGATGCGGTAAATGCTTTATACAGAACAGGAGCGATGGAATTATATCCTGGAGATATTTATGCGGGCGCAAGAATTATGTTTGGCCCTTGGATATCGGGGTATGTGGATAATGATTATAAAGGCCAGGAAGTTCACGTAGGCTATGCTCAAAATTTAGACTATACACCAGACAATCTTTCTTCATATTTCAATGGGATGTGGTCCGATATGTATTTGGGAATTTCCAGAGCAAATACTGCGATTAAGTATATACCGCAAATCGAAGGACTAGCCGAGCAGGAACGACTTCAGTATATTGCAGAAGCTCATTTTTTCCGGGCACTGAACTATTTTTATTTAGTTCGGTTATTCGGCGGTGTACCCTTAATTACAACACCCTATGAAAGTATAGGCGATCTGGAGAAGGAAAGAAGTAGTACTGGTGCCGTATATAACCTGATTGTTGAGGATTTGAACCTTGCTATTAATAACGGAGGTTTGAATAGTGGTAATATGCCGGGGAATAATGGTAGGATCACTAAAGAAGTGGCACAGACGATTTTAACTGATGTTTATTTAACCAGAAGCGGGAGAGCCGGGGACGGAGATTTTTATGCTGAAGCTGCAGCAGTAGCCAAAGAAGTAATAAATTCCGGTGTATATAGCCTAACTCAACACAACTATACGGATGGAGAATTAGCAGAAAACGGATCTGCATATAATCAAATAAGGGAAGCCAGACTTCCAGCAAATGAATTCATTTATTACTATGAATACCAAATTGGCATTGCCAATAGTACGTATCCCGCATGGAGTTATCCGGTATCCATTTCACCCGAAGTAGCCTATGCCATAACCAATAATGCTTATGGTCCTACTGCAGATCTTTTAAATGCTTACGATGTTGAACAGGATTTGAGAATTCAGGAAAAACAGTATTTCCATTCCACCGATGTTCTACCCAATGGGGAAGAGATTGAGTTCGATACTTCGCCCCATATGTGGAAAGATGAGGAAGCGCTTTATGAAACTGCCCTTTCTGATAACGCTACACAAATATATACTTATTCCAATGTATTATTAATGGCAGCTGAAGCTATTGCTAAATCAGAAGGAGTGAATTCTCAGGCTGTGGAATATCTTGCAAAAGTAAGAGAAAGAGCTTATTGGAAAATGGATCCTGAGCAGATCAGAACATCGCTTTCCGCCCTATCGGTGGAAGATTTTACAGAAGAAGTTCTGAAGGAACGTGTAAGGGAATTAGTTTTCGAATTTACCATCTGGTTTGATATTATCAGAACAGGAAAATTTCCAGTTTCAAGCGATGGAGAGATCAATTTTGTGGATGTAATAGGAGCGTCAAATAATTTTGAAGCTACTATTGAAGAGTCAGATCTGCTTTTACCAATTCCAGAATTAGAAATGCAAAGGAATTCCCTACTCACACAGAACCCTGGATATTAATCTAAAATCCCCAAAAGCGGAAATGATAAATACGTTTCCGCTTTTTAAGTGGGAATGATTCTAGAAAAGTATTTGGGTCGAAAAGTGTTTAGAATTTTATGAATTGAATATTATAAGGAAGATAGTTTAGTAAGTGTGTTAAGTTTAGTTTGGGAAAAGTGGGGGCGGATTAAAAATCTATTTACGGTTGAATAATCCTTTAATTCTGCCTCCATTTTTTATTGCTTCACTTCGAAATAGTATAATTATTGATTTTAATATTGTCCAGGAAATCCTGGAATTGATTTTTGTCTCAGATGGCACTCAATATTTTTATAAGTAGCTTTAAGAAGCAAATACCGAGTTAAGCCTTGTAGAGGTTTTGAAATAACCAAGGGGAATATAGCTATCCCATAATTTCTAAAACCTTTTTTAAAGACAAAAAAATTAAAGAGAGGTTTTATAGTACTGCCACTTAGATAATAGAAATTCTGTGCCAATAAAATTAAAAAGGTAAAGAACCAAAGAATACCAAAAAGTTTTTCAAATGCGATGCTTGATGCGTATGCGGTTGCTTTCCAGTAAATTGGAAATTTTACTCCCGAACATAAAAAAATAAAAAAATAATAAAAAGTTAGCATGTCATTTCAAATAAAGAAGCAATCAACAAAATACGATGTATGTATCGTGGGCTCCGGCGCCGGTGGAGGGATGGCGGCGAAATTACTGGCCGAACAAGGTTTTAAAGTAGCTTTGCTCGAGGCGGGGCCTGATTTTGACCCTGCAAATGAAGAACAGCGCACGCAACTTCGATGGCCTTGGGAATCTCCTCGTAGAGGCGCGGGAACAACGCGACCTTTCGGTGATTTCGATATGGCCTATGGGGGCTGGGAATTGGAAGGCGAACCCTATACTCAACATGAAAACACGAAATTTGCCTGGTTTCGTTCCAGAATGCTGGGTGGGAGAACGAACCACTGGGGCCGTATTTCCCTTCGATTTGGCCCACTCGATTTCAAACGAAAAGATTTTGACGGGAAAGGGGATAACTGGCCCATAGGATATGAGGACGTAAAACCATATTATGATAAAGTAGATAAATTAATTGGAGTGTTTGGCACCAAAGAAAACCTACCCAATGAACCAGATGGTTTCTTTCTGCCACCTCCCAAACCCAGGCTTCACGAATTGTACATAAAAAAGGGAGCCAATAAAGCCGGGGTTCCTATGATCCCATCTCGGTTGTCAATTCTTACCAGGCCTATTAATAAAAAAAGAGGTGCCTGCTTTTTTTGTAATCAGTGCTCTAGATCCTGTATGGCCTATGCCGATTTTTCCTCCTCCTCCGTACTGGTCAAACCAGCAGTAGAGACCGGGAATGTAGATCTTTATGTAAACGCCATGGTAAGAGAGGTCTTAACCAATGGAGAAGGAGAAGTGACCGGGGTTTCCTATATAGATAAAGACGATCTAAGAGATTACGAGATCAAAGCAAAAGTGGTCATTCTTGCAGCAAGTGCCTGTAGTTCAGCCAGGATATTACTTAATTCAAAATCTGCTCAGCACCCTAATGGTTTGGCAAATTCAAGTGGGGTAGTAGGAAAATACCTGCATGACAGTACCGGTTCCTCTCGGGGAGGCTTTATTCCGGAACTGGTAGACAGGAAGCGCTATAATGAAGACGGAGTCGGTGGGATGCACATGTATACCCCGTGGTGGCTAAACGATAGTAAACACTTGGGATTCACCCGTGGTTATCATATTGAATACTGGGGAGGGATGAGTATGCCTTCTTATGGATTTGGGTTTAATACCCAGGCATTAAAAGAGCTTGCTGGTGATACGTCTCGAAATGCCTATGGTACAGGGCTTAAAAAAGACGTAAAAAAGTTTTATGGCGCCACCTTTGGCATGGCCGGCCGGGGAGAAAGTATTCCTCGAAAGGAAAATTATTGTGAGATTGATCCCAGTACGTTCGATAAATACGGAATTCCCGTATTAAGATTTAACTATAGCTGGTCAGATGAGGAGGTAAAACAGGCCAAACATATGCAGGACACCTTCGAAGAAGTGATTCATAATATGGGCGCTGTGCCAATAGGAGATAAACCAGGAAAGGAAACCAATTACGGACTCGAAAACCCAGGGAAAATTATTCATGAAGTGGGGACCACCAGGATGGGAGATAATCCTAATTCCTCTGTGGTGAACCGGTTTAACCAGGCCCACGACATACCCAATCTATTTGTGATGGATGGAGGGCCGTTTGTATCCCAGGCTGATAAAAATCCAACCTGGACAATTTTAGCACTGGCCTGGCGCGCGACTGATTATTTAACTCAAGAACTTAAAAAAGGTAATATTTAAAACTAGCTTTTATGGATAGAAGGGAATCATTAAAAACATTGGTTATGGGAGGTATGGCTTCCAGCCTTTTTCTGAGTAGTTGTATCACTGATAAGGAATCACCTATTGAAGAAGGGGATATCATAGAAGAAACGGAAGGTTACGGCAGAACTCCTGCAGAAGAAGCACGTGATGAGCGGTTATTTTCTAAAACGTTTTTTTCCGAAGAAGAAATGGCCACAATTGCAAGCCTGGCAGATATAATTCTTCCTGAAGATAAGGAATCGGTCTGCGCCACAGCAGCTGGTGTACCGGATTTTATAGAATTTATAGTAAAAGATATACCCGAACACCAAATCCCTATGCGTGGTGGACTTATGTGGATTAACCGGGAGAGTAACAAACGTTTCGGGGCGCCTTTTGTTGAGATATCCAAGGACAATCAGTTGGAAATCGTTGATCAAATAGCCTATCCCCAGGATTTTGAAAAAAATTCGTCAGGGCCTGTTTTTTTTAACCGAATAAAGGATTTGGTGGTTACCGGTTATTTTACCAGCGAACCGGGCCTTAAATACCTTGATTATCGTGGCAATACACCAAATGTATGGGATGGGGTGCCTGCCGATGTTCTCGAAAAGCATGGTATGAAGTACGACGAGGACTTATTAAAAGCAGCCATGAAGCCTGCCAATAGAAACGAAGTCATGAACTGGGATAATTATGAGGTTTAAAAACGGGTATTTTACACGGAAAATTCATTGGAATTAATGGAAAATCGATTGCTAATTATACAGTTTTCTATCGTGGTGAAAAATCTTCATTAAAGGAATTTACATCATTAACATACCTTCCAGCTTATCTAATAAAAATTGGAATTTTGTATTTGCAAATGAAATCGAACTTAGATTTCTTTTATTGATTATTTTTTTTATAGCGGTGTTTAATAAGCCTATCTCTTACTGGTTAAAAAAATCGAATAAGTAATTGCGCCCTATGTTGTTTTTACTTTAGGTTTAATTTCCCGTACACTATAAAAACAGCACAGGTTCCATGCGCAAGGTTAGTTATGGGAGAAATGGGATCCTTACATAAGTATCAGTCAATTCTTTATATAATTGAAAATTACTCATTTGCAATGATGCTGAAACATCAGATCAACCTTAAGTCATTGTAGTAAGGTCTCTCTAGATAATTTATTTATCAGATATCATTTAAATAATTTAAGGTAATCATCAAATACATATAATTTGTCACGTTTTCCTCCAGTAATCTCTTTTAGTATTTCCAGGCGCTCTAAATCTGAAAGCAAATTATAGGCCGTTCGTTTTGATACATCTGTAACTTTCATGATTTGTGTAACATCAATCATTGGGCGTTTAAATAGATAATTAATTACCTTCTGGGCATTATTTGCCTTGGAGCCTAAGGTCTGTATTTTGAGTTCAGTCTCTTTTTTAAGTTTTAGGATTGCATCAAAGGTGCTTACCCCAATTTTAGCTGTCTCAATAATTCCTACTAGAAAAAACTTAAACCACTGTTTAAGGTCATTATGTGTGCGCACTCTGGTTAAATTATCGTAGTAAAGTGCTTTATTTCTTTCAAAAAAATCAGAAAGGTAGAGAATAGGACGTTTGAGTATTTCTTTATCAACCAGGTACAAGGTGATTAATAAGCGACCTACTCTTCCATTACCATCTAAAAACGGGTGTATCGTTTCAAACTGATAATGAATTAATGCTATTTTAAGTAAATCTGGAAAATATATAGAATCATTGTGTGCAAAATGTTCCAGATCGCTCATAAGTTCTGCTATAGAATTATGTGTAGGTGGCACAAAAACTGCGTCGCTTATCGAAGCTCCTCCTATCCAATTCTGGCTGGTGCGAAAAACTCCCGGCATTTTATGATCTCCTCTTACACCCGGAAGTAATACTTTATGCGTTTCTTTTATTAAACGAGATGAAAATGGAATATCCTCAAGCATTGCTATAGCCTGATTCATTGCAGCGATATAATTCTGCACCTCCTCCCAATCATCTTTTTTCTCTGGATTTACATTTTGTTTTTCGAGTAGTGCTTCTTCTATATTGGTTTGAGTACCTTCTATGCGGCTACTTTGTGTAGCTTCTTTAACTACATGCATACTGATGAAAAGATCGATATCGGGAATATGCTCAGAATACATATCAAGACGTCCCAAATGGCGATCTGCCTTGGATAGAAGATCAAGAAGTTCCATATCTTGAAATTCCCACTGTTTATTGATAGGATAGGGTTGAAAACTTCTATAATAACCTTGATTGATTTTGGTCCCCGATTTAAAATTTCGCATCGTTTTTACTTAAATCTGCAATAATGCATTTGGTTATTGCAAAATAACACAAAAAATTGCAACAGTGATCATAGTATTGCAAGTAAAAGGAATAATTTGCAAAATAAACATAACCTAATGCAAGTTGTGGAGCAAGCTGCTTATCTTCATTCTATGATAGTAAGGGGGAGGGCTAATTTTGTTCTTATATCCAATCCCATCTTAGTGACCCATACGATAGAAAAACTTTTAAAGCAACGGGTATTTATGTAGATGAAGGCTTATTAGGATTCCAATGATGTCCATTACCTACAGCACGACCCATTGTATAGCGATATTTTAGAGAGAGACCTGGCTTCCCAGCTCTCCATCTCCCGTTTTGAGCATAGTCTGGATGAGTGTGCCATTTTAGCTATATTTTACGCCTGGATCGATTCAATTGTTCGGAAATTCCGAACAATTGCCTCAGAGGGTAAAAGACGATGACGTTTTAAGCAAGGGAAAACAGTTTTTGGCAAAGATTATTTTAGAGCGTTTTTGGAGCGTGTAGGTTCTATTAGTACGAGCGAACTTAGAATTTACTAACAAATAACCTATATTTTGCGGAGTGCAGAGTCTTAAATTCTGATACGGCCATTGCAAAAAAATAATTAGAAGAAAAGAAATCAAACAACAGGAACGCACGGTAACAATTTATTTTGATGATATAGAGGATTTGATTGAACGTGAAAATACCTTCACGATGGAACAATTGGCGTTAAGCGAAAACAAGTTCCTCGAGTTTAATAAATATAAAGTCCTGGAGGTTTTGGGTAAAAGGTCTAAAAAACAAGAAGAGAATAAAGCCTTCTCAAAATAGTTTAAATTTTAAAAAAACAAAAAATAGAATCTGATTTTGATAAAATGTTAATGGGATTAAAGAAGGAAAAATATAAACAAACTTCAAAAAGGTTATAGAAAAATATTTTGTTTTTCAATATAAAATTACATAATACAAAATTTAGTAATATGTTTGTAACAAATTTTAGACTGAATGCGTATTGTTACTTATAAACGAATTAAGGATTTTTCAGATAAACACGCCGATGCTGAAACTCCTTTAAATTTTTGGTATCATACCGTTACTGCTAATGAGTGGAAAAACCTGAACGAAATAAAAAGAACTTTTAATTGCGTAGATTATGCAGGTAATCACCGTTATGTCTTCAATATTAAAGGAAATGATTATCGGCTTGTTGCTATAATCTCTTTCAATGCTCAAAAGGTTTACATACGTTTTATCGGTACGAACAAGGATCAGTTAAAAGACATTAAAAATATTTGATATGATAAAGACAGAAAAAGAATATAAAGCTATACTTAATCGTATTGAAATACTTTTGGAAAATCCAGGCAATATAGAAAATACTGAAGCTAATGACTATATAGAATTAAACTTGTTGTCTGATTTAGTAACCGATTATGAAGAACGATTTTATCCTATAACAAAACCTAATCTCGCTGAAGTAATAAAATTGCGTATGGCTGAAATGGGCTTAAACCAGAAACGACTTTCAGAACTTTTAGGAGTAAGCACTTCACGAATTAGCGAATATTTAAATGGTAAAAGCGAACCAACTTTAAAAGTTGCCAGGGAAATTAGTCTGAAAATGGGAATTGATGCTTCTATTGTTTTAGGGGTATAATGAAATAAAGCGTAAACCGACTTTCTCTTTATGCTACATTTGTACTGCCTAAATCCTTTAAACCTTGTAAAATAAGGACTATAAGATATTGCATTGGAAAATTCGTCATCGTCAAATTTCCAGTTATAACTTGCTCACTGAGGAGGTTTAATTTTAAGGATCATTCACTAAGGTGTCGCCTAGGTTCAATTGGTATTGCTTCTGATAAAATTAGCAAATTCCATAGGAATGATTCCAGGATGATTTTTTACTCCTTATTATAAAAAAACTTAAGCCAGTTTTTCATCTTTAAAACTGATCATAGGTTCAAAAAGATATAAGTTAGATCACCCATGATATGATTTTTATGATAAACTTCTCGAATCCTACTTTTTATTTAACATTTAAAGATTCAAATATTGTATTTAACGGCATGAGATCTATCGTCAGGCTAAATAGCCGAGATTAAGTTTATTAACATATGTTTTGCCAAATTTTAGTATAAGAAAACTCTTTTCATCCTTAAATTAACTTCTCCTTTAGAATAAAAGTCGAATAGGTTCAAAAAAGAATGGTTCAATCGCGTACCGGAAGTTGATGAAATATTAAGAGAAGATGGGCTTATAAGAAAAGTAGCAGTACTTATGATTCATAATAGGTGAATGAAGTTGACGGAGAGAACCCTAATACAAATATAGAGAAACTGTTTATATGCCTTGTCTTGCGCCTTTTTATTTGCTGTATACTGTTATTTGGATAAAGGGGGGCTTTAGGAATACATTGATATTTTATTTAAACGAGACATCAGTTTACATCTTAACATCAGAATCCTTCTATGGTATTATTTCTAAGCATCGCTTTTCGAATAGGAGGGGGAATTAAGCTTTTTTTGATCCTGAATGTACCCTCTGGAATTAAGATTATTGAGAGTTTAAGTTGACCAGCAGAATGAAACTGTAAATTTTACATTTTAAATATTAAATTATGGTAGCAAAGCCTATTTGGAATTCCTTCGAAACTTTCAGTAAATTTCCAGTTTTAAGAGAAAGCCTTCATGTAGATGTTAGTATAATTGGCGCAGGTATTACCGGTATTACTACTGCCTATTTTCTTAAAAAGGCCGGTTTGAAGGTAGCTGTTCTCGATGCCGGGAAAATTGGAATGGGTACAACTGGACATAGCACCGGAAATCTATATACTATAATAGACCAACTTTTATCTTCCCTGGATTCGAAATATGATAAGGAGATAATTCAAAAAGTCTTAAAAGCCCGGGATTTTGGGTTTCAAACGATAGAGAGGATATTAAGACAAGAAGATATTGATTGTGATTATACCGTTCAACCAATGTATCTTTTTTCTAATGATAAGGCTGATAAAATTGAGGAAGAATTAGGGATATCATCCAGACTCGGGGTACCAAACCTTGAAGTATCTCCTTCTGATTTCCCTTTTAAAGCAAAAAAAGTCATTAAATATCCCCATCAGGCACAGTTCAATCCTTTTCTGTATGTCCACAATCTGGCAAATAAAATAGTTTCCAGGGAGTGCCAAATCTTTCAGGACTCTAAAGTAGAAAAGATTGATAAGCAAGAAAAAGGAGGTTATATTATAAGTACTAAATCGGGCAGTGTTTCCAGTGGTTACTTAGTCCACGCAACTCATACTCCAAAGGGGATAGACCTGAAATTCGATACTACTCTTGGCCCGTACCGGGAATATGCTATTGCCGCAAAATTAGCTAAGGATAACTATCCTTCCGGTATATTTTGGGAATATAAAAAAGATGAAAAGTTTTCCTTTCGCGCTTATAAGCGCAATGGCCACCATTACATAGTGGCAGTAGGCAAATCTTTTAAAGTTGGACAATCTCAACATAATAAGGATCTGCTGGAATCCCTGGAAGCCTATTTAAAGGAAAAATTTCCTGTAAAGGAGGTTACTCATTACTGGGGAGGCCAGAATTATAAACCTGCAGACCTCCTTCCCTTTATAGGTAGAAAAAGTCCTGGTGCAAATGAATATATCGCCACAGGCTTTTCCACCGATGGGCTGGTATACGGGACCCTGGCTGGTAAGATTATTACCGATTTAATTACCGGAAACAAAAACCAATATGAAGATGTTTTTAATCCATTGCGGGTAAATCCCGTGAAATCGGCCAGGGCTTTTACCAGGGAAAACCTCAATGTGGCTAAAGAGTTTTTTAAAGACCATATCCTTGGAAGCTCGACCAAAGAATTACAAAAACTAAAAAAGGGCGAGGGTAAAATAATGGAAATCGAAGGTAAAAAGCTTGCTATTTCAAGAGATGAAAATATGAAATACCATGTCGTTTCGGCCTATTGCACCCACCTTGGCTGCATAATTCACTGGAATGATTTGGAAAAGAGCTGGGATTGCCCCTGCCACGGAAGTCGGTTTAAACCATCTGGTGAAGTCATTGAAGGACCAGCCATTGATGCCCTTTCAAAAGTAGATGAAAACAATGAAAACGGATAAAATGGAAAAGAAGAAAAGTTAATTTACCTATAACTTGCATGTTTTTTTCAAGGGCTTAACTCGATTTACATCTTACTGTGCAAGGTACCCTTGCCAATTTATCTGCCTTAAGAAATGGTAATAGTTTTTCGGGCAATTTTGCGGTTGTTATTTGAAGGCCTTACATATTGCATTGCTTTTGTCTAAGATTTTATTGCTTGCTTATGGTCTAAGGCTGCATCAAGTCGTTCAGGCTTTTTAAATTAGTAAAGGCGTCACCCATAGTATTGTTAAAATAGACATATACCATTCTGCCCTGATCCATCCATTCATTTACAAGCCCGGAGTATTCTTTTAAAAACTCTTCTGAATAACTACCCCGGTAATTTCCACCGGGTCCATGAAACCTGTTATAAATAAAATTTGATTTATGATGTAGCAAAGGTGTCGCGGCCTTTGGTTTGTCCTGTATAACTGTTGTCGCGTTATAGAGGTGCAGCAGGTCATAAACATCCTGATGGTACCAGGATTTATTTCGAAATTCCACGGCGAGCTTCCAGCCTTGGATAGCATCTGTTGCACTAAGACAATTTAAAAGATTGTCTAATGGAACAAGATATTCCTTTCCCAGACTGGGAGGAAACTGAATCAGCAAACATCCTTTCTTTTGCTTTACGGAATTGACAGATTTAAGAAAGTCAGCAATATCCGCTTCATTAAAATTTAAACCTTTGCTATGTGTAATTCCTTTCCATAATTTAAAAGTAAATCTAAAGTGTTCCGGCACAGAATCAGCCCATTTAGCTACTGTTGAAGCTCGGGGAATTTTATAAAAGGAACTATTGATTTCAATGCTATTAAATATGGAAGCATAATAGGTCAACCTACTTGCGTTTTCATAAGGGGGCGGAAATAAGTATTTGGGAATATCCAACTGCAGGCCGCTAAGACCTGAATAAAAATGATGTTTGGAGCCAGGTGCAGGAGCGGGATTCATTGTAATTGATTTCTATTAGCATAAGTTGATCTATAGGAAAGGGCACTAAAAATGCCAAATACAATATGGGCGAGAAGGAGATGTCCAAAAAATGGTTTTAGATTTTTAGCAGGTGGATTGGGGTGAACTTTAAACATCAGCTTCCAGCCCAGGGTACCTAATACTCCGCTTGCAGTACCCATCAAAATCCCGGAAGTTAAGGAAGGCTTTACTTTCGTTTGCTTCCATATTTCATTATAGCTAGCTACAAATGCGAATCCAATAGTATAATGCATACCCCATCCTGCCAAGTGAGCGGTGTCTTTTGAAATATTTAGTGGCAAAGCTTTAATAAGTTTACCTAAAACCTCCGGCTCCCGAAAATTTTTGTTTTTTGAATTGGATACCAGGTAACTGAAAATAGTCATGGCAGAGGTTCCAATTATTGATGAAATAAGAATTTTACCGGTATTCATAAGGGTTTATTTTACTAAGCTTCTTATAGATTAAAAAATTAGTAGGTTTAATTTAATTAAGACCCTAAAGGGGTTTGTAAACCATTCTTAATTAAAAAACCAGGAATTTTCCCCACGCTATGGCTGTCGAAAATGACATTATTAGCATTGGAAATTTCAAACTTGAAAATCATTTAGGAGTCTGTCAACCTTAAATCACCGAATATTAAGGTGCAAAAAGGGAAAATCCGCTGTTACCTGAATTTTCCCTTTTTTAAGGTTACTTAAAACCTATACTTAAATATAATCTTTTTTAATAACAAATGAATTATTTCCTAAAAATTAATTTTATACACTTTGAAATTCAAAAAAATTAGTATCTTTAATACGCTGATCTTCAGCAATTAGATTTTAGTAAGGGGATCCTTTTTTTTGACTTTCGCCGATTACCCTGCACATCATAACAACATTATTCAGGAAATTTTTCCTAAAAAAACGCAATTGGTTTTAACCAGATTGTATGCAAATTTTGTTCGTCCAGCCGGGCAGAGGGAATTTCAGTAAGAATGCGACAAAGCTGTATTTCTAATTCCTTCTTTGTTTTTAACTCTGGGAGTACTCCCAATTCAAAAAGAATCAAATTTTGCAGTCACAATTTGAATTAAAAGCCTTTAAAAAAGTCAAGACTATGGAGTCCTTCACCAGCATTAAAATCAAAGGGGAAACAGCAAAACGGTTTCAGAAATTTTCCCAGCTTCACTTCAAATCACATTCAGAGGCCATCTCCGCTATGCTTGATTTCTTTCGCTACAATGAGATATCACCTCATGAAAGATTAGGGCCGACAGGAAGGACCATTCAACAATCTTTAGAAAAAAGGATCAATTCCCTAATTGCCATAATTCGGGAAATGGAAAAGACCCAGACCAAACCAACTCTTGCCATGATGCAGTGTTTATTCGAGGTGGAAACCCTGGAAAATAAACCTCTTATCCTGGAAAAGAAAACTACCAAAGAAGAAAAGGAGATTGGTCTCAGGGAGAAGAGCAATGTTTCACAGGATCTGTAAAATTTGAAGCTATGTATATTACCATCACACCTCAAAAATTAGGGAAAAACAATTCCAAAAGTTCCGCTGCATTTGTGGAATACCTGGAAAAGGAAAACCAGGGCTTGCAGCAAAAGAAAAAAGAAAATTTCTTTAACCAGTATCATGATAATATTTCTGCCAAGCAGGTATCCGGTGAAATCGACAGCAACACTGCCAAACTAAAAAAAAACGAACCCCGGTTCTACTCGATTACGGTCAACCCTTCCAAAGCTGAACTTAGCCAGTTACAGGATAGCAGTGCGGATTTAAAACGATACACCAGGGAACTGATGAAGGATTATATCGCTTCCTTTAACCGGGAATTAAATGGAAGGCCGGTAAGCCTTGATGATATAAAATACTACGCTAAAATTGAGCATGTACGAAGTTTTAAAGGTAATGACAAACAGGTTCAGGAAAACCGCCCAATTGCTGCTAAAATCCAACAACTTAAAAAAGAGATCATGAAAATAAGCCGGGGTGAGCTCCCGGGAAATATATTAGAAAAGGAACATCAAATTGCCAAATTGGAAATACAGGCGCCACACAAACAAAACGGGGAACGGATCGTACAGGGAATGAAAAAGGAAGGTCCCCAAAGCCATATCCACATCATCGTTAGCCGGAAAGATGCCTCCAATAGGTTTAGCCTTTCCCCGGGTAGTAAGTTTAAAGCGTCCACAGTGATACTACATGGGAGAGTAGTACGACGCGGGTTTGACAGGGATATGTTTTTTAGAAATGCTGAAAAAACCTTTGACAGGACTTTCGGCTATCAGCGAAACTTCACAGAAAGTTATAAAGCCCGACTGGATTTTATCAAAAATCCTAAAAACTATTTTTCTTCGTTAAGGAAGCTTCCCTCCAGTGAAAAGGCGCTTGCTTTTAAAATGTTAAAGAAGTCTGGGGTTTTTATAGTGCCAGGCATCCCAACAAGCAAGGCGCAGCTCGCCCTAAAACTTTTCAATAAGCTTAGAAAAGGAGTCGATTTAGCTGTCAAATCAAGTGCAATTGAAATCTAAATAATTGAAATATGTCTTTGGAAACCCTCACACCGCTGTTTTTAATTATCGGGATAACCAGTATGGTGTTTTACACATGCTACAAATTAGTATCCTATGCATTTATCATCAACCTCATTCTTCTGGGAATTATACTATTCTTTTTATCACAAACTAACCAAATGGCAGTAGTGTTATTGATTCCCGGATGCCCATTAATGCTTATCAATATTACAGGCTATGTGTTTTTACATAATCCGGAGAAAAACAAAAATAGCCACCCGCAATATAGCGTCAGGTTCGCTACCAGTACCGGAACTTTTAAAGTGGATAATATCAGGCGTGGAGCCTCTATTATCGGTTCAGCGGGAAGTGGAAAAACAGAAAGTGTTGTATATGGTTTTTTAAAGCATTTTAAGGCAAAAGGCTTTTGTGGGGTTATTCATGATTACAAGGATTTTGAACTCACAGAAATGGCTTACCCGCTTTTTAACAAGGGTGAAATTCCCTTTAAGGTGGTTTCCTTTGATAAGATCATGCACCGGGTCAATCCAATTGCTCCTCGCTATTTGGACAGTGAAGAGAGCGTAAACGAGGTAGCAAGGGTACTGGTTGAAAACCTTCTGGAGCAAAGAGAATCCGGTACCTCGGGCACCACAAAATTTTTTAATGATGCAGCGGAAGGTTTGATAGGCGGACTTATCTGGAAATTAAAAGTTTCTTATCCTGAATTTTGCAGTCTTCCGCACCTGATTGCAATTTACCAGTACCTGGATACCCCCAGTCTTATAAAATTTCTGGAAACCAATATCACCTCGCGTGCTATGGCCGATGCTTTTATCAGTGGTAAAGATTCAGAGCGACAAACCGCAGGGGTGAAAAGTACCCTGGCCAATGCACTTAAGCGAATCAGCACCCAGCGAATATTTATGGCATTATCGGCAGATGAAGTGTCGTTGAATATCAATAGTAAGGAGAACCCTGCCGTGATTTCGGTAGTGAACAATCCAAAATATGATTCCTCCTTCTCACCGGTTATTGCCACGATCATTCACACTATTACCAAACAAATGAGTGTCCGCAATTCTAAAGATAGCTTCTTGCTTATGGAAGAGGCCCCTACGCTTCGTTTGCTCAATATGCACCGGATTCCGGCAACCCTGCGCAGTTATAATATTGCTACGATTTATGTGATGCAGGATAAGATCCAGAACGATATGATGTACGGAGATAGGGCAAGCAGGGCCATATTAAGTAATTTATCCTATCAGTTTTTTGGAAAAGTAAATGATCCGGATACCGCCAGGTATTATGAGCGCTTTTTTGAAATTGTAAAAAAACCAACAACCAGTGTAAACCGTAGTTATAGCCTTAATTTTGATACAAGGGTAACCACCGGTGAAAAGGAAATGCCAAAAATACGCGCCAATGCTTTTTTTCGATTGAAGCAAGGCGAATTTATCACCTATGCCGATGGTAAGGATAAAAAACTGCAGTTTAGACTGCATAAAATCAGGCGTCAGTTTCCGGAATTAGAAGAAGGCTCACCATATTCCCAGGAGGATTTAGAAGCTAATTTTAAACGGGTATATCAAGAGGCAAGATCTATTTTTGAATAGAAGGGATGAGGTTATATAGATTAATTGGCTAACTTTCAATACACCTTTCTAGTTATAATTGCAATAGCTCAAAGAAAAAGGAAAAAAAGCCTATCAAAGATTTCAGTTTTAACCCATTATCGAGAACTCAACTCCTTATAGGATAGCTTTAATTTTTTTGACTGGGGAGCTAAAGAATTAGTCAGACAGCAAGGTTATTTTACGGTGGATATAGCTTATTTACCTGGTTTGTGGGCGCTGTTTATAATCAGCTATACCTATCTTTAATTCGGTTGCGGACTCCCCTAGATTAAACCGGCTTTTCTTATTTCATCCTTCAAGGCGGGTAGCGCAGGTGTATGATGATAGGCACTGTGGATGATTTGATTGGTTTGCAATAATTTTCCCTCTATCTTCATAAGTAATTTCATCATCTCCGTGATCCTTTGGTATGCACTTCGACCTCTTTGGTTGTCCAGGGTTTTATATATTTTATTTTCTAAAATTTCAAAACATTGCTGTGGGTATACAGGTATAATGGGAAGGATCAGTTCATTAAAATCCCAGGAATCACTATTGGAATATACCAATTGGAGAATCAGGTCATAGCGTTTTTCGGTTTCAAAAATATTTACCAAAAAGACATTATCCCATATTTCTTTGTAGAATAGTTCTTTTTCTTCTGGAGAAAATAAATCCCTTAATCTGTAATAATATTGAATATCTCTTTCATAAAGTGTAATCCTTCGCAATACCATTTTAAAAAGAGGTAATTCCGATTCTAAGTTAAGGTTCTCAAGAAGATACCTATCAAAAGTATGAGGATAGATAGAAAAGATCTCCGTTGCGGTTTCCAGAAATTGCTTTCTATCTATTTCAAGATAATAGTTCATTAATTTTTCTGCCAGTTCCTCATTCTGCCGAAAATATTTATTAGCATGATCGATCCACTTGTTTTGTTCTCCCATCAGCTCATAAAGCTGAAGGGTAAGTTTAGGGAGAATTTCTTCATCAATCTTATATTTCTCTAATAGCTTCTGCATTTTAAAAGCTATTTTTTCATCCTGAATTAAGGACATTAATAAGGATTCAAAATATTTTAAATCCTCTCCGAAACCTTCATACTGCGTAAAAAGGGTCTCAAAAAAAACAAGGATCTGCTCATCACTGATAATTACCGATTTGATCTCTCTCAATGCCTTATCATATGTCGGCTGGAATAATTGCAGAAATTCCTCTTCAGGATCCTCAAAGGCATAATTCTCCTCATAATATACTTCGGTACAGGCCTGGTAAACTGCAGCTAAAAGTGTTGCGCCCTCAATAATTTTCCCCTGTCGTATATAATTTAAAATTTGTTCCCCCGGTATCTTTAAAACTTTAATAACCATATCCTCGCCCATATATTCACAAGCTTCATAATCGGGAATATAACCACTGTGGCGAGGAATATAATTATCCCAATCAAAATCCACGAAATCAAGGTGCTCCAGCTGTTTTAGGATTTGGGTTTTTTCCTTGTCAAAAAATTGTAAGAGCAAGGCTTTGGTCCATAGGAAATCATCAGAGGATTCCCGTTTATAACGAGAAATAAATTGGGATCGAACGGATTCATTTTCGGTTAGTAATTCCTTTAGGAACAATAACTTTTGTTCTTTTGATAAAGTATTATACAGATTTTTCCAGTATCTCATAGTGGGTTCAATTTAAGATTATCAATTTAACCACATAATATTACATGAAGCATTTTATAGGGTGCAGGCGAGGTAATCGATATTTTTCTTATTGAAGTTTGAATTTCTCAATCTATCCCTATTTCTGGAATATATTGGTTTTTTTAGAAACTCATCAGTTGAGACCGAGAATACTTGAAGAGGCATCTTCCTCAAATATCTTTTCTGTTCTTTCAACTACTTTTCGAATATTATTATCCAATTCTTCAGTGGTGGTAGTAAGGGCACCTAACAAAAACTTTTGGTCCTGGATGGAAAGATGATCCTCTGTTAACTGGTTGGTTATGGCAAGAATTTTAGCAACAGGAGCCCTGACAACGTGGGATTGTAACCAAGCGGTATGTCGTAATTCCTCATTTTGTTTTTCAATGATCTCCAGATGATTTAAGTGGGAAGTAATATCATTTGCCACCACAATAACTGCTTTTTTGCCTTTATAATCTATGATCTTACTCTCAATTTTAACCCTTATTTTCTCCTTATTCTTTTTGATATGGGTGAAAATTCGATCGTTTATACCCTCTCCGTTATACTTTAATAGTTTTACAAAAACCTCTAAGCGTTTATAATCCTTCGCCGGCCGGATATCCTTGAGCGTCATATTAAGGAATTCCTCTTTAGAGTAGCCATAATTAGTGACAGCCATACAGTTTACATCCAGGAATTTTAAGGTTTGCAGATCATAAACCCAGGTGGGTTGCGGATTGAAATTGAAAAGGTCACTGTATAACAGTTCAGACCTGGCAAGAGCAGCTATATTCTTAAATCTCTCGAGGCAGTATATGATACTTTTGAATAAAAGGACAGCAGTAGTATTTTCTTTTATTAAATAATCCGCTATTCCCAGTGCAAGAGACTCTTTGGCAAATTCTAGCTGTGCATAACCGGTTAGGGCTATTATTGGGGTAAGTGGGAATTGCTCCAGTATAAGGCGTAATAACTCAGTACCCTGCTTATCCGGTAAACTTAGATCCAACAGCACCACATCAAACTGGAGGCTATTTTGGAGTTCTTTAACCGATGCATAGCTTGCTAACCTTGTTAAAACATGAGCTGAAAAGATTTCCTTCAAAATCTCGGAAACCAACAGGTAATCTCCATCGTTATCTTCGATTAAGAGAATCCTGTATTGATATTTATCGTTGTACATACTACCTATCACTAATGGATTTCAAATGCATAATACTAATTATTGGAAATGCACTTATAGATAATGCTTTGGTAATACTAATAATTCTTTTTTATAAGAAAGAGATTTCATATTGTAGGGTTAAGTAAGGGTTAAAAGGATTTAGTCTAAAAGATGGTTGATTTGGGATGTTAAAATTAAGAAAATATTAAGATATGTAGATGTGCAATCAGAGTTATTTTTTGTATTTCTTTCCTACGGAAGAAAATACCTTAAATGGAGGTATTTCAAATCTATATTATTATTCATTTTTAACGATGTGAAGGAGGGTGTGCTCTCAAGTCTGTCGGGATTTGAAAATCATATATTAGTTTAGGTAACCTTTAAATTTTACCAGTTAGCAAAGGATCCTTACATGATCATTATTGAAATAAAAACCAGTTTAAAAACCAGTTGTCTTAATTTAAAGTGTAATCAATAGGTTTCAGGCTTAACCTGATACCTCCTTTGCAACTTTAATAAACAGCATTAGTTTGGGTTATTAATATCCCTATGGGTTAATTTTAGGCTTACTCGTCGTCCCCCGTTGCTCTCGTTGAGAACTAATAGGACCCTTCGTTCTTTAGAAAGCGAAAATTTCGGATAGGCATAAACCATTTCCACTTTTTTACCGGATCTTATTTTAGCCGGAACTTTATATTGAAATACAGGTTCCTTTAAAAGGTCCTGTGCCGACTTTTTCTTTCCCCGCTGCCTAGTCTGAATCTTTAAGTTTAGAAAATTTATATCATAATCAAGGCCCGATTTATTTTCAATATGAATTACGAAATACAATAGATCCTTATTAAAAACAATATTCTCTACACTTAAAACAATGCCCTGATTCCGGTTTTTTATCCTGCTAACCCCTTGTTTTTTACGAAGTAAATAAGAACTGAATCTCTGGTAATAGGCTTTGTTGTTCAATCTTATTTTTTGTGCTTTGGGTTTTTGAATTGAATCGGGCTCGGGCTTTTCCTTACCTATGCTTTGGGATTGAGAAATAAAGTAATTCAACCTGGAAAGCTCTTTTTTGTATTGGAGAATATAGGAGTAAACAAATCCCTGGGTATCAATGACCAAAAGGTTACTTGCCTTTCCAGGCTTGGCTTGTAAAAGCCCGAAGTACTGTTGTTTTTCCCTGTTATAGGTGAATACAAAATTCTTAGTCCCGGTTATTCCCTGTCCAATGGCCCCCGGGAAGAATAAAGCGACGTTTTTTTGATCATTGGCATAAATGGTGTCAAGCTTTTCCGGGTTTTGCCCAAAGCTCAAACTGCCTGTGAAAATAAATGCTGAAATAAGGATATAATTTTTCATAGGATTAGGTTTTAGAAATACCAGGGCTTATTGACCTGGTCTTAAAAGGAGTTTATAATTATTGAGTACAGTAACTTTTACAGCTCGATTGTTTCGCCGAAGGACTTTACCAATGCCACTTATTTGTGGTACACTTGGAATATTGATTTCGCCTAATAGATCATCCAGAACCTCTGTGGAAGCCTCCGCCCGGAAATTGTTTTCCACGTATATTCCCTGGCTGCCATCCTGCAGATCGAAAGCTTTCAGATCGGTGGGCTGGTGATTTACGTGTTCAATCTCGATTAAAACCCGGTTAGGCTGAAAACTTATAAAACCGAAAATGGGCGTGTTCTTTGGGATGTGTTTGTTATTTATAGTGGCAGCTGCTGCAAGACGCATTCGCAATCTTGAGTTGGCTTTGACTACTTGTGTACCATCTACAACCACAAGAATCTCTGCATCTGTTTCCCGTGTTTCGGAGCCAGCTCGGGGCGGAGGTGCTGAGGCAAAGAATAACTGGTGTTCCAATCCCATTTCCTTGGCATCGATCCTTTGTGCTGTTTGAATTTCCACAGGATCCGATTCTTTAACAAGCTGAACTTCAGAGGTTTTTTTTATGTCTTTTGCGCTTAATTTGACAGACCTTTTTTCTCCAAGGGTGTAAATACTGTCTATAAAGCGTTGTTTTTCCTTTTCGTTTAATTCCGGATCGTAATAACCCAAAGAATCTATGAGCTCTTCCTGGTATATACTCGGTACATTTTTTTCCCGCTCCTCCTTTATATCGTTAATCGCCTCCAGTTTGGAATCGTATACTTCCTGGGTTTCTTCTTCCAGTGCGGGAACAGTGATTTGCTGGAGCTTGTTATTTTCATCCTTATCCTCCCGGGTAATGATGATAGTATAACAAACCAGAAATACAACGATCACCACAAGGATACTTACAAATACGATTTTACTTTTTTCTATTTTCATTGGATTTAAATTTTATGGTTGTGGAGTTATTTTACGTAAGCTGTTTTCAAAATAATCCGTGATGAGCAGTCCATGCGGATTATTAGGAAAATGACGGTCAATAATCAGTAATTTACCAGTGGATATCAGCTCGTAGGTATCTACAATAGATCCGCGCTTGATCTCAAAAATAACCCTGCTTCTAAAATGGTAGCGATCCTCTTTTTTATCAAGATCAGAATCGATTTTTAATACTTTCTGCACCAGGGAATATTGCAGTAAGCGGTTATAAACCCCTTCCGCCTTTTTCTGGCGATATAGGTTGGATACAGAACTATTGCCCAGCCAAAGGGCTTTTTCAAGATTTGACTCATAATTGCTGGGGTCAATATTATAGAAATAGGTATGAAACAGGTCTAAGTGAGCCAGGGCCTCCACCCGGAAATTTTCTTTTTGAGTTACGAGCTTCAATGGGATAATACTGCCATCGGTACTGATGGCAAAAGCAGCGTTTAAGGCTTTTCTGCCCGTTGAAAAGGCCACCCACAAGGAAAAAGCACTGGAAAGCAGCCCGCAAATAACTACCGCCAAAACGATCAGGCGGTTAAGCTTTAAAACGGTATAAATATTTTGATATGGTGTTTTCATTATATGGATATTAAGTGGTGAATAATCTTAAGGTAAAGGTGATAGTTCGGCGGTATAATTTGAACTTTAAAAAGACTATAAAGCCTATCGACCCCAGCTCTACCACCGGCCTGAAAAAACTACTACCGTAATCTGTGCCGAAAAGGTTGAGCCAGAAATTCTCAGTGATCTCCGTGTAAAGCGTGTTGATAAAAACATTGACCAGGAAAAAAGCTGGGACCAGCATATAGACTGCCGCATACAACCTGAAAAAACTATAGGCCATGGATCGAAACTTTTCAATAACAGCCAGGCTAAGCACTAGCGGAAAGAAGGCCTGCATGATCCCTAACAGGAAATAACGTTCAGCAAGGAAAAGCGGGTAGATAAACAGGTCCATGATCCATAAAAACAAGCTTATCAGAAAAGCAAAGGTTTTAAACCCATACAAAGGCGTCACCAGCGCTTCATAAAGCAAGGCCATAGCCTTACGCATGGCATCCATAGGCGAGACATCTTCCTCTATGGGAATCTCCTGCATTTGCAAGGGCAGCAGCGCAGGGGCGGTATCGCGGTACTGATTTTCAATCGCGACTAAAACTCCATCAAAAAATCCCAGTATTTGGGTAGAGAAAATTACCAGGAGGACCACGGTAAAATTTTTAACCAGGTCTTCAGGAGAAAGCCCCCAGGTATAATCATCCCCGCGGGTTACACCCTCGTTGTACTTTTTAAGGATGTTCACCAGGAAGAAGAGGACCGCTAAAGTTTTCATCCCGGCAATAGTATACTGGGAAAATTCGCTGTCCTGTATGGTCTGAAAGACACTGTCAATATATTCGAGGCCCACGGCTAAAAGGATCACGGCGTTCATAACTAATAGGCTTTTTCCCGGTTATTGATCATATCCTGCATTTTCCTGAAAGAAATGATCTCACGATAGCGTTTGGTCTTTAAGCGTATATCAGTAAGCATTTCTTTGGATTCGAGTTCCTTTTGTTTAAGTACTTCGGCCCGCTGGGCATCACTCATTTTCAGGTGATCACTGGTGAGGATCTCATCGATAAAGTTCATGGTTGCCAGGGAGTTTTCCACGACTGCATTAAAGGAGTCGGTTACCCTGGAAACTTCCTCCGGTCTTATATAGGGAGAATTCAAAATATCCCGAAGCTCATTTTGCATCATCGATATCAGCCGCTGATTGTTCCTGCCAATCTCTCGTACGGCTTTCAAATCCTTTACCACGGAATTGACCTTTTCGATATTCTCCTTCTGGGCTTTGAGAAAATTGACGGTCTTGACCAGGTTGGCAGTTTGCTTTGCTGATTCAACAAGGGATTTAACAAGGCTTATAAAATTGGTGTTATCATACACCGGCATCCCCTGGGCCGCAATTTGGCCTGAAGAAAATAAGGCTATGATCATTCCCAGGAGGATTGATTTGCTTTGGTTGGAGATATTATTTTTCATCGTCTGATATTTTAGCAGTTAAAAATTCTTTAATAGCCTCTTCCATATTCCCGGTCCTATTGTAAATGGACATGATCGCCGCGTTTTCAGCGCCATCGGTGAGGAAGGCCGCATAGGCTTCCGGGGGTACTTCCAAACGGAAAATGTTACTTTCCTTCCCGATCTTGATAAACAGCTCGGTGTACTTCCTCGAACCGGCAAGATTGTTTTTGATGGATTTAAGCTGATTGAGATCGTGACTGGACAGATGCAGCCGTTTTACCAGCTCATCATAGCCCTTCTCGTTATTCAGGCTATAGATCACCTGGGTATTTTCCAGGATACTTGCAGAGGTTGAATTCTCCGGGAGCTGGTTAATTGATTGGAGGATAATCCCTATAGCCCCGTTTTGTTTACGAATAGCCTGGTAATAGAATTCCACGCTCTCCAGGACGTTTTCAAACTTCAATTGCTTGGCAAACTCATCGAAAAGAATAATGCCTTTTTCTGCCGGGTTTTTCCAAATCGTTCTTTGAATTGCCGACTTAATAAGCTTGAGCATAACCGAAAGGATCTCTTTATTGTCCTTTACTTCATCCAGTTCAAATACAATCAGGCGCTTGTCTTCGATCTTATAGGTTTGGTCTTTATCTGTCTCAAAGAGAAAACTATATAGACCATCGCCGATATACTCCGAAAGCACGTGCAAAAAGGCCTTGATATCGAAGTAATCGGGATGGATTTTAAGGTTTTCAAGCAGGTCTTTTTGTCGCTGCTCGATGAATTTATAGAAACCCTCCAGGGAGTGGTTTTCAGAAATGATTTTGTAATAATAATGCAGGATCTTTTTGATGGAGACGGTTTGGGCTTTGGTTACCTTTAGATCCGTAGCCAGGAGTTCAAATAAGAAAACGCAGAGCTCTTCCAGGCGCTCCGGGCTCAGGTCTTTTTTACTGCTGATATAAAAGGGATTGATACCTAAATTCTTTCCCTGCTCATAGCGAAGGACAGTATATTGGTTGGGGTATAATTTTGCAAATTTAGCATAAGAGCCTCCAAGGTCTATAATGACCAGCCGTACCCCATCCTCAAAATACTGGCGAAGGATATTATTGGCCAGAAAGGATTTTCCCTCGCCGGTGGGGGCGAAGATGGCAAAATTCCGCGCTTTTATTCGTTTCTTCCTTTCATCCCAAACATCCTTTAGCACCGGGATGTTATGTTCCCTGTCATTAAAAATGACCCCTGTAGGATCCGACTTGTAATTAGTATTATTGATAAAAAGACAGAGCGCGTGTTTTAAGTCGGTCACATATAGATCCTCATCAGAGAAATTAGTGGAAAAGCAGCAATAACTATTGAGAATATAATTATTTCGCTCCTCACCCCTTGGATAGTATGGAACAATATCCAGGTCTTTGAACTGGGTTTTTATTTTAGAACCGATGCGTTCCAGATTTCTGGAATCGCGGTCCCAGTAGATGATATTGAGATGTCCCCTGATGATACGGGCATTGTCATCGGCATTGATCTTCTCCAAGATATCCTTTATCTTTCCCAGGACAACTTTGTTCTGAGTACCAAAATTGGAACTTTTGCCCAGTTCCTCGACCTTTTTCTCGAGTAACCTGCGCCATTTATGTTTGTTGTCTAAATACAGGATCTGGTTAACAATATGGTTGTCCTTAAGCGTAAGCCCTAGGCCATCAATAAACCCCTGGTGAAATACAAAATCGTCCGAAGTGAATTTCTCATTGGTTTTGCTACTTTGTACACTTTCGCCAAAGCACAGTTCGCTGTTGATAGCCAGGGCATCAAAATTATGTTCTCCAATGGTGAAGTTTTTTTTATCCAATAAAATATCGGTATCAAAGCCTTCATTAAAACCATTGAAGTAATTATGGGTCAGGTTTTCAATTTCTTTGGGCTGTAATGGTGTAATTGAAATCCTTCGACTGTTCTGGATATAGGAAACACAGTCGCTTACCAAACTGATAAAACTTTTTAGATTCTCATCAAGCTCGGAAAAGGTGCCCCTGGAGATTTTTCGAAAAGGATTTACATATTTTGGATTATTTATGGCCTTGTTTTTTGTCAGGCTAAAGAACAGGAAGCAGCAATGTTCCATATATTCCCGATCTTTAAAATAATCATGGGTAGCTTTTCCCAAAAAGGTGTTATTGGCCAGGCCCTCAGGATCAAAACCTTTTTTTACATAAAGGTCCTGTTTATGGACCACTGTTCCAACAGGGAGGGATTTCAGGGCCTGAAACCAGACCCCGTGCAGCGCTTCAAAATCTTTTTCAGAAAGGGAATAAATCTCAGGCAAATGGAGCCGGTAGCACAGAACTACATTGCCATTACCTGCAAAAAGTATATTATCCTGGATATCTGAAATAGGCCAGTGGGAAGAGAGGTTAATTTTTTTCATAACGTATATTTGAATTTCTTTTGTTACTGATCATCTGCGGGAAGATTCCTAACATCTGGAATAACTCAAGGAGCCGGTTGATACGATTCAGGAGGATATACAGGATTGCATTAAAAAGTAATGCACCTATGATTACTGCCAGGCTGAAGGAAAAGATGATCACAAAAAGCGATGCTATAATGCAGATCACCATAAGGGCAAAGAGGGGAAGAGGTAGGCCAAAGATTATGGCCTTCTTCCTAATATTCTTATATGGTTCGTATTTTTTCATAGGACAATGTTTTTTAGTTTAATTTTCAGCGTCTTATACAACCATGGAGATTAAATAGGAAAAGATGCCCACCACCGTTCCTGCAATAAGGACGAAGAGCAGCACACGGACAATTCCTTTTTTCATGTCAGCATTCTCACCAAAGAAATGACCTACATTAAATAGAAAGCCGACAAGGAAGATGATTCCAAGCACTATAGGAAATATGATCCTAATGGTATCGGAGATTTCCATAACGGAATCTTCGATTCCACCGATCTGGGCAAAAAGTGAGGTGGAAAAAAGCGATAGGCAGGATGCCAGGAAGATTGATTTTTTCATAACTGAAAAGTTTTAAATTATTGATTCGTTTTCGTTATGAGAAAATTAGAAATTTATCGAGTTAAAATACTGAAAATCAGGTATTTGTGGATAATATATTATTAGGATTAAATTGTGTTAAAACGATCTTATTTGAGATCAAATTTTATGAATTTTGAATGGGACACTGTTCATAACTTGAAAAGTGAACAGGATGAAATAACCCGAAAACGTCAGTTTTGTCATCAGCGGGTGAAAAAGGAACCTATTTTTTGCTAAACATAAGGGGCTATTTTAATATAAAATTATCCCATAAACCTAAATTTTTGACTTCTATATTTTTAGCATTCTTTCGAACAAATCGAGCGAAAAAACAGGGACTATTTGAAGATTTTTTTCCGGTAGCGATGCAGGGAATTTTGAAACCGCAAAAAAAATAGTAGCCAATGAGCTACATGATATCCAGGGAAGAATTTACACCACTACTGTTGAAAGGCTACCAAAATATTCCGGTCTCCCCATGAAGTGATAACCAAAATGGTATGCGTTTAAAATTTAATTCTAAAGTGGTAAATTACGACCTTTGTCACTTTATTTGTGATAAATGACGCAAGACATGGGAGAGACAATTGATCTTAAAGAGGAAAGAGAAACTGTAGCCAAATGGTTAGATCTCAAATCGGTTTCTTTAACTAAGGGAAATTCAGATTTTGTATACCTAAAGATTTTAAAAGAAGGTTTATACCGAAATTCAGTAACTTCTTTTATCAAGCATTCCAGTTTAACAACAAAGCAGGTTTCTAAATTGATTCACGTTTCTGAAAGAACCCTAAAACGTTATGCTCCAGATAAAACCATAGCTATTAATTCATCGGAAAGATTAATAGAATTAACACGTCTTTTTCATAAAGGAATAAATGTTTTTAATGAAAAAGAGAAATTTATTGTTTGGTTAGATCGTCCAAATAAAGCCCTGGCAAATTCGAAGCCACTCGATTTAATTGAAACAAGTATAGGTGTTGATTTAGTTATGGATGAATTACGCAGAATTGAACACGGTGTTTATTCATGATTGTATATAGATTTGCGAAGAAAAAGAGAATTAAAGATTTATGTGGCACGAGTGGTAAGTTAACTGGAGGACGGTGGAATCTAAAAGGATTTCCTGTTTTATACTGCGCCTCAACTTCCTCCCGGCTTTTTTAGAGAAATTGGTTCATGTAGATTTTGATCTACTTCCCGATAATTATTTAAGGAAATAATCAGGCTTCAACCCCAAATTAAAATAATTACAATAGGACATCAAGGGCTTAAGCCAGAACCTGAATATTTCATTCTTTTCAGTATGCCGAGATCACGGTTAGATTATGATGTCCTAAACATTAGCTAATTAATCGGTACCATTTCTCCGTTTAAGAGAATTTGCGAAATTATGCCGGGCTGCATAACTGCTGACATTTTTTGTGATCCCACATATGATAGCCAGTTCCTGTGGTGGGTAAAAGGGAAGTTTTTCCAAGCTATTGGGCTTAGAGGAGCACTCTTTCCATTAACGGCGAATCCGTGTGATCGAATTAACCACTGGCAAAATTAAATTGTTGCTAAATACTCTTTTGCTGTCAAAACGGGTAATTTTGAATTTTTAAAATCCTTTTTATTGCGAGTAATTATGATATCAATTTCATTTTCTATTGTCGAATAGTATTGCAATCCATCCTTAAAATCGGGAAAATTTTCATCGCTTAATGCTAATTCCGTAATCTTATCATCTAAACTCAATAATTCAACCAGCACTTTAAATTTTCTCAAAATTTCTCGTGCTTCTTTAGCTGATTTTAATTTTGTGAGTATATAATTAGTATTTGCAAAAGTTAAGGACGAAATGGCCAGTTTTAGTCGTTTTTTATCTGCTAATGAAAATAGCGTAGCAGCATCATCATAAAATAGCTTTCTTTGGGAAAGTAAGTCAATTACGATATTGGAATCAATCAATATCCTTTTCATTTATACTTTTCAATTAAATATTGAGTGTATTCATCTTTCACATCAAAATCATCATCAATTGAAATAACTCCACTAAGACTTTTTACCAGTGGTGTTACTTCATTTTCTTTTTTCTGTTCTTTTTTAGTCAGGGTACCCAAATAGGATCCTATTAATTTTGATAGACTAATATTATTAGATTTTGCATAGCGTTTAGCAGTTTCTATAATATTCTCGTTTAAACTTAATGTCAATTTTTTATCCATCACATTTATTTTACGTATAAAAAAAATTAATTAATTACGTGAAATAAACTTAATTTTTTCTAAATTTTTCATTTGGCTAACGGCCGCGCATAACATAAGTCACGGGAAAAATGGACCCGGAGTTGTCGGCTTATTGATTTTTAATTGATTTCTAAAATAACAATTTTTACTAAACTACCCGCTATTTGAGTTATGCGCTGTTAGCGACTGGTGGTACCTCTTAAATATGTTTCAGGAGTCATTACTGCTAATTCACTCTTTTTATAGTCTTTTATATTTCTTGTAAGAACAATGCTAATTTTCCCATTTTTAACCGCTGAAAAATTTTGTAGTGCGTCTTCAAAATCTTTAAAGTCGGAGTTTAAGGAATCCAGGACTACTTCTTTATTTATGTTTAAAACATCAATAATAGTCAATAGCTGTTTAATCTTTTCAATGACGATCTCATGTTTTGCTGTTTTTCTGAGCAGGTAATAAACGTTGCAAATAATTACAGGAGTGGTAAATCCTTTTAATTTATTTTCTTCGCACAAGTTTAAAATATCTGTTGCAAACTCCGCAAACGGTTCTCTGTCAAAGAAGAAGTCTAAAATGACATCTGTATCAATAAGAATATTTTCCATTAAAGATATTTTTTCTCTAAACGGTTTCTAAGTTCTTTTTTGTAATCCATATTTTTTGGCATTTTAAAAGAACCTTTTAAGGATTTTACCACAGGATTCAATTTTTTGTTCTTTTGTTTTTGTTCTTCTTTCGTCAGAACTTTTAAATAGTTTTCAATAATATCTGAAAGACTACGATTTTTATCTTTAGCGTACTCTTTTGCTTTTTTAATAATTTCTTGTTCTATTGTCAATGTGAGTTTTGTATTCATCACTTTTCCATTAAATGTTATAACTACAAATATAAAGAAGAAATTAGATTACACGTGTTATTTTTACTAAATTAACACGTTTTTTAATCCGGCTGTCGCTAACTCGTTATGTCCGCAATATAATAGTCTCTATCACATATAAATTAATGGGATAAAAGCAATTTTAAGCATGTAGTAATTGAGATATAATTTTTTCTCAAAATTAATATTACTTAATCTTCACTCTCATAAGGTGGATCTGGTTTTACCCACTGTTTCTAATCTAAATTATCTCCAGGGAAAATAAACCAACATTTTCAGTTACTTACCAAAACTGGCATATACCCATTTCCAAATAACTTTGATTATTTAAATTTGTAGAAAGTGCAGGCCATGAAGAAATCATCTTAATGGTCAAAGAAGGACCCAGAACTAAATTAAGTACAGATTTATGCACTTCACTAAACCCGTGAAAAATAAGTATACTGAATTTAGCTTTGCTCAAATATATTTATAAAGAGTAAATAAGTATCGGTGAAAAGTTCAAAGTCACCCCGCTGGCCCTTGTTTTAAACGGCGTAATTTCAGCTCTCCGCTATGCCCGTTCAGGATTACGCCTGGCTCTTTTTGCGAGGGGAAAATGGTTGCTCCAACCGAATAGGTAACCCAAAGGGTTTGGTCCACTCGATAAATAATTGGGATTTCAAGGCGGGTCTGTTCAGCGTTGATTCCCTGGATCTCATTGGTTAGGGAATACCACTTTTCCAGGGGCAGGAATGCTTGTTCGCTGTATTTAGGAAAGAACCTACCTTATATTCTCCTACGTCCTTTTACAGTGCTTCATCTAAATTAAAGGACTATTAGCTTGAATAGCGGTCCTTCCCTTTACCAATTACAACGAGGGTCACCTGAGTTATTTGATCAACTTTCTCTTCCAGTGTCATCCTTGCCAAGGATTTCTTGATTTCCTGGAAGCGATCTCATTTTCCGATTGTTACTAATTTCCCTTCCAATACCAGAAAAATAATCCTGCAGCTCTCCCCAATCTTTTCATTTTTCTTAGTTTACATTACCAGGGTTCCCACAGCTCCGGCTGGTAGCTGAACACTTGCTACATTATTACCTAATTCAACATTCACAGATTGATCTTTTTCTGAGGTGTTTTGCAGAATAATAGCTATTTCTCCGTCAGGAGTAAGATAGGCTACGTTCGCAATATGTTCCGGTTCATTGGAGGCAACACGAACTGAACCTGGGCGTACGAATTTCGAAGCCTGCCCAATAATATAATATGCCGGTTCCCTTATTACCTTATTCCCATCAATGGTAATAGCTCCCAGACATCTGTCACAGCCGCCTCTATCGGTATGGGGTTCCTGGTTTTCATCGGCCGCTAGGTTCCACTCCAGAACATTTTTACTCCAATTGCGCGGTGCTCCAATGATAAGGTTTTTTGTATGCCATGACATTTCCTGAGCAAAATCTCCCGGGGCACCGACCCACTGTTCGGTAAAATACAAATTCTTGTCAGGATGAGCCTTATGCACTTCAGACAATGCTTCTATTTCTCCACCATACAAATGAAATGCTGAACCATCCACATACTTAGCGACTTCGGGGTCGTTCAAAATACTGATGGGGTAATCTGGCCTGTCTGCATTATGATCGTAAAGAATAATTTTAGTATCGATATTATGCTCTGCAAACAAAGGGCCGAGATGATCTTTAATAAAAGCTGCCTGGTTTTCAGCCAACATCAGCATACTTGGATTATTTCCAGGATGCAAGGGCTCGTTTTGTATCGTGATAGCATCAATGATAATGCCTTGCTCTTTCATTGCTTCTATATACTTAACAAAGTAATTTGCATAAACAGGATAATATTCTTTCATCAGACTGCCCCCACGGGTACCCTTGTTGTCTTTCATCCACACAGGTGGGGACCAGGGGGAACCCAGAATCTTGATTTCGGGGGCAATTTTAAGTATTTCCTTTACTACAGGAATGAGGTTAAGGGTATCATTGGCTAGACTAAAGTTTTCTAGATTCACATCGGTTTCCCCTTTAGGTAGATCATTGTAAGAGAATGGTTCCTTATCAAGATCGGAAGCGCCGATACTCAGTCTTAAATAACTTACTCCCAGTTCATCCTTTCCTGTACCGAAAAGTTCCTGTAAAATCGCTGACCTGGCAGAATCGCTCATCTTGTTAAGATGCAAGGCACTCCCCCCCGTTAAAGTATATCCAAACCCATCCATTTCCTGAAAAGTTTGGGAGGTATCTATGGTTATTGTAGGACCTTTCTCTTGGGTATTATCGTTCTTGTCTTTAATGAGTACTTCTTTTTTCTCCAGAAGTGACTCTTTATCCAAAGTAGTAAGCCATAGGCTCGCTTTATCGGCTTCGGCTTCCTTTTGGTTACAGGCAAGTAGGCCCGAAACCAATAACATTGAAAACAAAAACCTGTTTAGTTTAGTGATTTGAATTTTCATAAAATCAGGGGTGTAAAACCTATCCTGAAATTTTCAGGATAGGTTATTAATTTTAAAAGGGTTTATTACTCGGCTATAAATTCATAGGTTCCCGTCTCATAATCATCTGAGACTTCAATATGCACTTTATAGGTGCCAGGGGTGGAGATATTTTGAAAATTGGCTCCCCCACCGTTTGTCATAGTTCCGGACATCGCGGAGGGATCATCAGCGCCAAATTCCACCTCCCATGGGGAATTAAATTTCATCGCATATCCTGCTTGCAGTTCCTGGGTAAGGGTGAATTGAAGCGGGTGTTCATAGGTCATAAGGAATTCATCCCGACCGTCCCAATCTCCACTGGCGTCATCCCAGTGAAACAGTTTGATATTATAATACTTCCAGTTTGCCATACCGGTAGAAAAGTTAAAAATAAGCTGGTAAGCCTGGTCCTTAGCTACTAGGACATCACCTTCTCCTTCGAGGATGGTAATATTGCCTACCACAGCATCAGCATCAGGACTTGAAGTTTCTCCTATGGGCGCCCCAAGAGTGTAAGCAGTGCCACTACCATCCTCTTTACTATTGAGCTGATAAGCGACTTCTGCCTGTAAAGGTACAAAGGAAGCCAGGCTGAATACATCTCCCTCCTTTTGGAAAGTAGCTACGGTTTCCCCACCGGATAGCAGAAATAATGCTTCAGGAGTTTCAGAGGGCGGATTACTGGTTTGATCCGCTTCCAGGCTATAGGTATAGGTATCTCCTGTAAGATCCACGGTAATGTTATAATTCCCTGCCAAGGCCAGCGGAATATCTTCGATAGTTATCCCTGCTGTCCCGGCCTGGGATTCCATATATAATTGGTTTTGAGTACCGGTAATTCGCTTGAAGAGATACCCCCAGTCTCCATTTAACCTGAAAAGAAAACCTCCCTGACCAGCTTCGGGAGTTTGAAGATACATTTGGCCTTGCCAAACCCCGTTGCCATGGTATTCCAATTCTTCGTCTCCTCCCCAGCCGTTGGGAATAACATCTCCCACGATGCTGAGGTAATCAATTTTCATAAGGCTGTAAGTGTTGTTCTCCAAATCTGCGCTCAGGCGATATTCCCCAGTTTCTTCCACCTTGATAGGCTCCCCATTCTTTACCAGTTCTCCTTCACTGCCCCCATAAGTATGTGCAGGAATTTGCTGGTTACTGTATAACATAAAGCTTTCTCCGGCTTCCAGATGTGTATAGGTTTCAAAATTGTATGTTAGATTTCCATCAGCATTTTCCAAAGCGCGCAATGGAATAGCCTGGGTTATATCACTGCCGCCTTCAGTCGCTGTGCCACTTAGATAAAGCTGTTGCGGCTTATACTCGGATTCGAAACGATGTACGGTAATCTGCTGTGAATCTGTAGCCATTTTATCTATACTTTTGGCCAATACTGCAACTTCCAATTCAGCATCTGAATCGGCTTGGTAACCAGCATAGGAAAGGGCAAGATCAATTTCAGAAGCCGTAAAACTTACCTGAGTATCCTTACCACCATTGGCCGAAGTTTTACTCAATAGGGGAGTGGTATAATTTTCGCTACCGGCAGTATCGATGACCACCGTATAACGTACTTGGTATCTTTCGCTGGAAATTGCCGGATCCCAATTGAAGCTAATAGGCTGCACTGGCAGGTCTTCGTCTAAGGTTATGTTTTGTGAGGTTGTTAATAATGCAGGTGCCTCCAATTCCCATTGGCCGATCGGATCAAGGTTGTCTTCCTCTTCACAGGAGACCATAAGAACGAGCGCCAGAAAGGCACCAAATAATCGCTTTAAATTTTTCATCTTTATAGTATTAGTGTTTTTATTCCCAAATAATTGTCTGTACCGCCTTGGCCTCCAAGTTACTGGTATAGCTTTCTTCCCCGTTTATTACGGTAAAGCTTTTCGCTGAACCCGAATCATTCAGCACCACCAAAACCAGGCTGCCATCCGTATTTTGAAAAGCAACATTCTGTAATCCTGTATTACTCTCAAATTCTGTTGAAGAAATACGGTATGCTCCTGGTCTAACGAATTTTGAAAAATGTGCAAGGGAATAGTATTCCACATTTTTATCTATTTCTCCCGAACCTGATATAGTCACAACACCACGACAATCTTGGCAACCATTGTTGGTAGGACCAAAGTTTTCATTGAGTGCAAGGTTCCAGAAAAGTGCTGTTTTTGACCAGTTTTTCGTAGTCCCTATAAGGATATTTCTCATATTCCAGCTAAGATTTTCTGAAAAGTCCGTAGCCCATTCTCCTCCTGAGATTTCAGTGAAATACAAGCCTTTTTCAGGGAAGGCTTCGTGTACTGCTCCCATAGCCGAAACATTACCGGCATAGGCGTGAAAAGCAATACCATCAACATACTTATAAGCCTGCTCATCGGCCAGTATCCTTAAAGGGTATCCTGGTTCATCAAAATTATGGTCGTAAGCGATGATTTTTGTGCTGAGGCCCTGCTGCTGAAAAACTGGTCCAAGGCTGTTTTTTATAAAATTTGCCTGGGCATCGGCCTCCATTCTCATGCTGGGATACCCGGCCTCATGCAGCGGTTCATTCTGAGGCGTTATGGCATCAATTTCGATGCCCTGTGCCTGGTAAGCCTTTATATATTTTACAAAGTAATCAGCATACGTGTCATACCATTTTTCCTGAAGGCTGCCTCCATAAAGGGACTGGCTGGTTTTCATCCAGGCCGGGGCGCTCCAGGGGCTGGCCATTATACCAAGCTCAGGAGAAATTGCCATAATATCCTTTAACACCGGAATCACATGTTTTTCATCTTCAGCAATAGAAAATTCACTGAGATCCGGGTCCTGTTGACCCTGGGGAACATCATCATATGTGAAATCGCTTAATGAGAAATCTGATGCGCCCATGGTCAGTCTCAAATAACTAAGGCCTATCCCGTTTTCAGGATCAAAAAGATCGGAAAGCAAGGCATTTTTCTGATTTGCATCCATCCTGTTGATCACATAGGCCGATGAGCCTGTAAGGGCCGCGCCAAAACCTTCAATTTCCTGATACTGCTGTGAAACATCCAGGTTTGTTGTAGGATGGTCACTTTCTATATTATCATAAATATCCAGATCATCCTGTCGGCTAAGCAGTTTTGAACCTGTGCCGGTAGTGGTCCATACCCTGGCCTGGCCTACAACCTCTCCAACTGGAGCTGGTTGTTCTGGTGGGGCGTAAGTTGGTTCATCCTCTGTGGCACAGGAAAAGGATAAAATTCCCAGGCCTGCTGCCAGTACGTATTTCTTTAAATAAAGTTGCATAATATTCATCTTTTAATACCCGGGATTCTGGGTTAATTCCGGATTCCGGTTGATCTCATTCTGCGGAATTGGAAGTAGTACTTCGTCCTGGGTCATATTATAATCCACCGGCTGATTAGCTCTTAGGTCCACATCGTCTACACTATTCATAACTTCTACCGCTACGCTATATCTTACCAGGTCGCTCCATCTTTCAGCTTCCAGGCTTAGCTCCAACCTTTTTTCCTTTAAAATGGCATCACGCATAGTGTCGGTTGAAGCAGTCTCGGCGTCACTAAGAGGGGGAAGTTCCACCCTTTCCCGAATAATGTTTACCACTTCTGCGGCTTCCCCAGGCCTTCCTAATTCATTAAGGGCTTCGGCCTTGATCAGCATAATATCGGCAAGGCGCAATAAGTAAATATTATCTGCGCTGGCCCAACCACTGGCATTTCTCCATTTGTAGGCGAATGGAACCATACTATTTGGGCTATTACCCCAGTATTCATCTATCCATGGCACAGCTTCGAAAAGAATAGTAGCATCTTTTCTTATCTGGTCATTTTCAGAATCAAAAGCAGCCACAAGGTCAACCGATGGAGTAACGAATTTTCTCCAGGTGTCTCCGCTTATGGAAGGAGGAAGGTGCATTTGCGGCCCCCAGGTGCCTTCATCCCCTCCAAGGTATTGTACTTCCAGAATAGATTCGCTGTTGTTGTAGTGATTACCATCAAAAAGAAAATCATAATTTTCCAGTAGCTCATAGTTTGCCGAACTCGTGATCACGGCATTGGCGTAGTCTAAAACTGCGCTATATTCCGGGCTTGGCTTCTGGGCATATACCTTTGCCAGCAGGGCATTTGCTGCTCCCCTTGTGGCACGGGCCTTATTTACACTGGCATCATCACCATAGGTATCCGGCAACATTTCCGCGGCCATTTCAAGATCCGTAATGATCTGCGCATAAACTTCTTCTTTCGAACTGCGCGGAAGTCTTACCTCTGATGGATCCACAGATTTTATAGGTTCCGTGATCAGCGGAACCCCACCCCATAACTTTACAAGATTATAGTAGTGAAAGGCCCTTAGGAAAAGCGCCTGGCCAATAATGTCTTCCCGTTGATCCGGGGTAATGTCTTGCTCGATCAGAGGCGCCCTTTCAATGACTAAATTAGCCTTGGAAATAGCGTTGTAAATGGCGGACCAGGCATTGAAAACCCTGGAGTTGGTGGTAGAGATATCAATAGCATCTATCTGAAATATTTCAGGATTATCGCCTCCAGCATAGGCGTTATCTGATCTTACATCCTCAAAGAGGATCCTGTCCCAAACATAATAATCGTTGGACTGGAAAGATTCATACACCCCGGTGAGTGCAGCCTGAAGCTGTGTACCGGTAGCATAGGCATTGTCTACGGTCTCCTGAGAAATTGGCTCAAGATCCAGCTCATCGTCACAGGCTGTAAAGCTTGCAACTATAAGCAGCCCAAAGAGGTATTTTTTGAAGTTTATAATTTTCATGACAATTTATTTTTTAAAAAGATAGGTTTAGTCCAAGTATTAGGTTTCTGGTCTGGGGATACGTACCGTAATCCACGCCCATAGTGGTATTACTACCTCCAAATGCGTTGACTTCAGGATCAAAACCAGAATAATCTGTGATGGTAAAGAGGTTTTCTCCTGTAGCATACAATTTTATATGTTGCATATTCGCCCTTTTTATAAGGGATTCAGGAAGATTGTAGCTCAAGGTAAGCGCTTTCATCCTCAGGTATGAGCCGTCTTCAACAAATCTGGTAGACAATCTGGAATTATCGGTACTACCGGCCACGGCCCGTGGAATATCCGTGATATCTCCAGGTTCTCTCCACCTGTCCAAAACTACAGCCGATTGATTTTTAGAATCGGTCATCCCTTCAGTTTCAATCCTGGTGGCGTTAAAGATTTCGTTCCCCTGGGATCCCTGGAGGAAAATAGAAAGTCCAAAATTTTTGTAAGAAAAGGTGTTGGTCATACCATAGATGAAATCTGGATTGGCATTTCCTATAATGGTACGATCTTCAGCTGAAGGGGAGAAGGTAGGTTCTCCTTCATTATTGATGTAGTAGGCATCCCCGGTTTCGGGATCTACTCCTCCCCAGATGTAACCGTAGAAAGAGCCCAGGGACTCACCCTCACGAACCAGGCTTACTTCGCCTCGCCCGGCAATATTGTCTAAAAGGATTTCCTGGCCTACGATATCCACTACTTCATTTCGGTTGAATGATATATTCAGGTTGGTTTGCCATTCAAAGGCACCCTGGGTATTGAAACTATTGACTTGAAATTCCAAACCTTTGTTTCTTAATTGACCTATATTCTGAATAGCATTATCAAAACCGGTAGATCTTGGCAGGGGTGCATTAAGAAGCAGGTCCCTGGTATTTTTCAGGTATGCATCTGCAGTAAAACTAATTCTGTTTTTCAGAAATGATATATCAAGACCCACATTTACCTGTTCGGATTCTTCCCATTTAAGGTTGCCGTTTTCAATAGAAGCCGGGTAGGTGCCAGGCATCACAATACCGCCGATGGGATAATTCCCTCCGCTGCCCACTCTTCCAAAATAGGCATAATTACCGATTTGATCGTTTCCAACAATTCCCCATCCAGCTCTTAGTTTAAGATCAGATATGGTTTTGCTGTTTTCCAGGAAAGCTTCATTAGAGATTCTCCACCCTGCAGAGAAGGAAGGAAAATACCCCCATCTTTCACCGGGTCCGAAGTTACTGGAACCGTCCGCTCTGAAATTGGCCGTTAGCAGGTATTTATCATTAAAATTATAGTTTAATCTTGCCAGAAATGAAGCATTTGCTTTTTCCGCTTTGTCAGCTGAAGCGGCTATTAATTCAGATCCTGCGTTGGGCGTGGTAATCTGGTCGCTTGCGAAATTTCTTCTTTCCAGGTTACTGTTTTCCCACTTGTATTTCTGATATACGGACCCTACCAGGGCTTCAATATTATGATTTCCGAACCTGGCTGTATAATTTAAGGTATTGTCGAAAATATAGTAATTCATCAGGTTAGTGTTATAGCGTCCAATACCTTTCATGGCCCGTCCATAACTTGTTCTGAAAGGATCCAGGAAATAGTCATAATGCGCACTGCTATAATCAGTTCCTATATTTGATTTAAAGGTAAGATCTTCAAAGAATTTAATTTCAGCATATACATTTCCCAATAACCTCTGATTCACGTAGCCTCGTTGTGCTCCGTCAGTGGAGGCTACCGGGTTTTCCCAATCCTGGAAAGGATTACTGGTAAAGGTTCCATCGGGATTATAGATCCCAATATTAGGTGGTGTAGAAAGCACACCCAGTAATACCCCTCCACTGTTAACACTGGTGTTATCGGTTACATCGACATCGGAATAATGGGTATAGGCAATATTGGTTCCCATTTCCAGCCAGTCGGTTACCTCCTGAGAAAAGTTGATTTTAAAATTATAGCGTTCCATTTCCGCACTTCTCACAGCACCTTCCTGCTTGGTATATCCACCGGATAGATAATAGGAAGTTCCTTCATTTTTACCTGACATGGATAACTGATAATTTGTAGACAAACCATCTTCAAAAATTACATTCTGCCAATCGGTATTTTCCGTGTACTGGCTCCAGTCGGTGTTACGTCCGAGTTCTGTCATAAGATCCCGATACTGCTCACTGTTTAAAACCGGTAGGGTATTCCATACCTGTGATACCCCGACATAGGTATCAAAACTAAGCCTTGGTTTTCCGGTACTTCCTTTTTTGGTAGTGATCAGTACAACCCCGTTGGCACCCTGTGCCCCGTATATGGCAGCGGAAGCGGCATCCTTTAAAATGGAAATATTTTCGATGTCTGCCGGGTTAAGGGAACGGGTATCTGTAGTGGGCACACCATCCACTACATATAGAGGTTCGCTACTGGCATTGATCGAGTTGGTTCCTCGTATTCGGATACTGAAACCCGAAGATGGTTTACCTGAGCCAGAAACGACCTGGACTCCGGCAGCTTTACCCTGGATTAGAGCTCCCACCTGTGTATTGGGGCGGTCATCAAAGGCTTCTTCATCTACCGTGGATACGGAACCGGTTATGTCTCTTTTTTGCTGGCTACCATATCCGACCACCACAACTTCTCCCAGGGCCTGTTTATCTTCAGCCAGCGCAATTTGAATATTGTTCTGTCCTTCCAGTAAAATTTCCTTGGGGAGATACCCTAAGAAGGAAACCACAAGAGTTTCCCCAGCTGAGGCTGGTAAGGTAAAATTACCGTCAAAATCTGTTTGTGTTCCCCTGTTAGAATTCTCTACTAGCACGTTTGCACCGGGCAAGGGTAAATTGGTGTTGGCATCAAAAACTGTCCCGGATATTTGACCATCCTGGGCCCAGGTTGAACCAAAAACCAGTAGAGATAGCACCCATAAATAATTTTTAATTTTCATCAGATTTAATGATTTACAATGTTCTTAATTAATACAATAGATAAAATCACTGCCGAATTAACGATTTATCAAAATGAACAACGCGAAAACGTTTTCAGGTTAATTCAACAGGCTTCTAAATTAGAATATGATAACAGCACCTTGAAAATAAGTGCTACATTTGAAATACGTCAATTTCTTAAAGGTACTACGCCAGAGCTACGCTAATGCCCATATTATCCTGTAAATCAGGTTATTTGTGCCGGAACAAAAAATTAACAATTTCTTAAAAATTTCCTATCTTTGTAATCCAAACACTATCATTCACATTGAAATTTCTGTTACATCTAGTCATAGTATTCATTTTTTTAAATGTTTGTTTAGGATATTCTCAGACTAAACTGGATGATTTTCATAAGCTGCCCAGGATCACTCATTATTCGAGAGCCGATTTCCAGGCCGATGTGCAGTTCTGGACCATGACTCAGGATAATGATGGTATCAATTATTTTGGAAACAATGATGGAGTTCTGATATTTGATGGTGAAAGATGGGATAAAATTACCTTGCCCAATAATTCCTCTGTCCGCAGTCTTACCACCTCTAAAGATGGGGTAGTATATGCCGGAGGATTTAATGAACTGGGAATTATAACGAAAGATTCACTAGGTAAATACAGGTATACATCCCTGTTGGAAAAGCTGGAGCTTAATGAGGAAAAACTCGAAAACCTCTGGCAGGTACATCAATTTAAGGATCACATAATCTACCGGTCTTTCGGACAGCTAATAACCATCTCCGGCACCACGGCGACACTGATATCTTCCAACCAGTCTTTTACTTTTTCCGGGTTTGCAAATAATACTTTTTTTGTACAGGATGCAAATCACGGCATCTACAGTTTTGATCCGGCTTCCATGCGGCTTTCCAAGGTCTTTGACCAGGAAGAAATTGACAATAATGAGATCATCGGCTTCCTGCCAGGTAAACTGCCAGGGGAAGTTATCCTTGCAGCAAAGAACGGCAACCTGTATCGTGGCCACCCCGGGACTAAGAAATTAGAACTTTGGAGAAAGGTTATGGGCAGCGACAATGCGGATCAGGTCATATCCTCCACGAAGCTCGGGGATAATTACCTGCTGGGCACCTTAAGTTCCAGAATTATTATGGTAACGGGAGATGGAAAGGTAATTAGGAATTCCCCCTTGTTCGCTGAGCTTTCCAACTCCTCTGTGCTGAATTTGTTCAGGGAAGGTGAAAATGTTTGGGCCCTTTTAAATAACGGCCTGGATTTTATAGAGTTCACAAGTCCGGTCTCACACTTATTCAGTGAGGCATCCATCTATGATATTCTCCTGGATGGAAAGCAAATATATCTAGCGACCAACAAAGGGGTGTATTATAGTGATCTTGCCTTAAGCGGTGAGAACGACTATAAATTTACCTTTACTAAAGTTCCTAACCTGGAGGGCCAGGCATGGTCAGTACAAAAAGAGGAAGGTTCCATTCTCATTGGCCACGATAAGGGATTATTTGAATTGGATGATGGATTAGCGCATAAAATCGGGAACGTTGATGGCTTCTGGAAAGTTTTACCGATTCCGGAATTTGACAACACCTACCTTGCCTGTAATTATAATGGACTTTATCTTCTTAACCAAAGTGGAAGTACGTGGAATCTTGGGAACAAAATTAGTGGTTTTGACGAGTCTACCAGAGATATTCTTAAAGCCGAGGAAAAAAACACCTACTGGGTTTGCCATGGCTATAAGGGGGTCTACAAAGTAAAATTCACCGAGGATTATAGCCGGGTATATGCCGTTGATCACTTCACCGATCAAAATGGTCTTAATTCTCCCTTCAATGTCAATGTAACCAAATGGAAAAATGATATTGTTTTTACCACAAATACCGGTGTTTACGAGTTTGAGAAAAAGGCGAATAGGTTTGAGCCTTACCCGCCGCTGAATGCTATCCTGGATACTGCTTATAATACACGTAAGCTCTTTATGGAGCAGGAAAGAGCATGGTTTGTCCAGGATGATGAAATTGGTTATTTTAATCCAAAGGATACCCAGCCGAAAATTCACAAGAACCTTTTTCTTAATTTAAAGGGGAATCTTAACAGGGGAATGGAAAGTATTTATCCCCTTGCTAATGAGCGGGTTTTAATTGGAGCCACCACAGGCTTGTATTTATTTGATATTGCCTCGGCTTTACCCAGCCAAGTAGTTCCTACCAGGCTCAGTAGCATTTCTATTGTAGAAGGGGAAAACAAGGTTTTTCTCCCGTTAAATACAACTGATGAAATTGAGTTGCCAAAACAATCGGATATCCTCAGGTTTGAGTTCTCAGCTCCCGGAATGTCTCCTGCTTCAACCATACAATATCAATATATTTTAGAGGGAATAGATAAGAAGTGGTCTGCCTGGAAAGATACCCCGTATAAGGAATACACACACCTGAGACCAGGCGAATATATATTTAAGGTACGCAGCAGGGATCTCTCGGGAATGGCGGGTGGTATTGTCGCTTATTATTTCACTGTTCCTAAAGTATGGTACCAAACTAACCTTGCGATCCTTTTTTATGTCCTGGTCTTTATGGCAATTTGCCTGCTCCTTGCGTATTTAATACGAAGAAAAATTCACCAGGTAAGGTTGAAGGCAAAACTTGCCTCCGAGAAAAATCAAAAGCTGCTGCAACTGGAAATAGAGCAGCTCAAATTAAAGCAGGAAAAAGAGAATATACGGAAGGATAAACAAATTCTGGAAGAGGATAATATTCGAAAAAGTAAGGAACTGGCCAATTACACCATGATGCTGGTACAAAAAAAGGATATATTTTCTGAAACTTACCAGGGTCTCCAGAACTTTCGAAAAAGCCTGAAGACACAAACAGCACGTAAAAATCTGCAGGACATTCTTTATAAACTCAACCAGCACCGCATTGGAGAGGAGTACATGAACGTTTTTGATGTTCATTTTGAAAAAGTGCATAAGGATTTTTTCAAACGCCTCAAGGAGATAGATCCAAAATTGACTAAGCGAGAACTCCGACTTTGTGCATTTGTAAAGATGAACCTAACCAACAAAGAAATAGCCCCATTATTGAACATTTCTGTACGAGGAGTGGAAACCGCCCGTTATAGGATCAGAAAGAAGCTCGATGTACAGGAAACCAACTTTCTTGAATTTCTTGAAAACCTTTCTGAACCGGCTGCAAGAACCATATAACTGAAGACAAGAGTTGCATTGAGCGAAATCATTGGTTATAGCATTTCTTTTCGCCTAGATCTTAAGCATTCTGGAACATATCTTACTTTATTATTTTTCTTCTTTAGGATCGTAATTTTTACAATTCAAAAGAAATCGATATTAGTAAGGTTAGGTATAATGAAAAAGGAATCATTTGAAGCAGTTGTACCCGAGATCAGAGAATATTTCTACCATTTTGAAGAAAAAGCATTTACAACTTTGGATATAGCAGTTATTTTTATGCCTAAAAGAAATGGAGGGAAAATAGCTGCAGACAGAAATCAAAAATACCTAATAAATTTTCTAGTTGATTTTAATATTTTTAATTGAATCCACTCAAAAAGAAGCTGATACAGCTTTGAAATAAAGTAATCAATTTTTAGGTTTAGGGTAAGTATTGGTCATTATCCATTCTAAGCTATTTAATTGTTGTATAAATCTCTCAACCTCTTCTATTAAATCTTCGAATTTTGGTGAATCTCCATAAATCATTTGTTCTTGCATTGTTTTATAATCTATTTCCCAGGATTTTATAAATTCATTTGGAGGAATTGGTCGAATAAATTTGGGATGATGCAAATTATAATTGACACCACCTACTTTAGTGAAGGTATATCTATGGGCTACAATAATTTCATATAATTCCTTATTCTGAACGGCATCGGTAGCGTGTTTGGTTTTGGCAAGTCGAAATATATCGTAAAGATGTCGACTTAAACGATTCACCCTTATTTTACTCTTTGGACGCTGAAACTCTTCGTGAAGCAAAAAAAGTTTTTCTAAAAATGTTCTTTCTGGAAGGACCGACGGTATCTCAATATGTTGTTCGAAATAATCCGAGTCGGGGTTTTGTTCATCAACAAAGGAAGCTACCTTTTGGACACTAAATGGTTCTCTCAATGATCGGCACCCTATTTCAACTTGAATTCTAGGATGGATATATCCAGGTGATTCAGTTATATATGGATAATAAATTTCGATAATACGAGGATCCTGATCACTTGATTCTGCAGGAATGATATTAAATTCAACATTCTTAAAACCTTTTTGCTTAAAACATGCCTGTAATTTTAGATAAAAAATTTCTGAAATGTAGGCGCTTGTTTCTTTTCTAAGTTTCGTTCGCTCCTTTTTTGATAATTCCCCTGAGTATCCAAAGAACTTACGGTCAACAGCAAGATCAATATCTTCACTGAAGCGTTCGATAACTTTCCATGCTTTGCTCAGTGATGTTCCACCCTTAAAAACTAAATGTTCTGCCAATTCCATTTCGAAGATAATTTTCAAAGTTTGAACAACCCACCAATCTTTTTCAACTGCATAATGTGGGATTCCCGTTTTACCTTCCACGTTTTGATAAATAGCAATTTTATCCTCTTTTGGGATGTTATAAAATTTCATTTTTTATTTAGAGCTTTTTCCATAATTTTCTGAATCCATACTGGTGCCAGTTCAAGGTCATGAAGAAGTTCTTTTTTATTTTCTTTTTTTAAAAGATTTATAATTTTTGCTTCCTCTTCATTGGTTAACTGTTCTTTTCCAATTTCCCTTAGGGCTTGTATTACTAATCTACTTATATTTCCTATGGCAGATAGATTTTTTGGAGTGGTTTTCTTTAATTTTATACTTCGTTTCCCTAATTTTATTTCTCTGGGTGCCCCGTCGGTAAGAAAAACAAGTTTCATTGGCACTTGGGTACTCAAACCTAATGCACTTAAGGCATATACTCCAGTTGGCACCAACCTGATTTTATCTCTTTTGGCTATCGATTGAGCTATTTTTTCAGCTGTAGGCAAAACCTCGCCAACATATTTGTTTAGTTTTGGACGTACATAAAGTCCCTGGGCAACCCTTCGAATAAAGCCCTCTTTTTCGATTCGGTGCAATGCCAATCGAACTGCCTCAGAAGATCCTAATTTTCTAAAGTCATCAGGGAAAAGTAATTCTCCTCTTTCCTTTTGAATAATACTCTTTTTTATTTTAGTTTCTGTGCTCTCCATTGGATGGAACTATTTTTAATTTGTAACAAAAATAGTAAAAATTTGTTACAAATAAATTGAGTCTTGAAACTTTTACTTTTAAAGATAATGTACTAAATGCTTGTAAAAGAATCGACTAGAAAGTCTTTCTTAATGATTTTTAAAACCCTGAAATTAAGCGAAAGATAACAGCTGAAAAAACCTGAAGATTTAATTAGCACGTAAAAACTTGCAGGATATTTTGTAAAACTGAACCAGCTGCAAGAAAAATATAACAAAATACAAGAGTTATAATGTGCGATAAACATTGGTTATAGCATTTATTTCCGGGTGGATTAGTCTTTTAGTTTTTCTATCCCGGAAATTTTCCGCAGATCCGAGCTTTTCTTTAGCTCCTGGATTTTATCCAGTAATGTTTTTATAAGTTTTTTATCCTTAATTTTTTGAATGACCTTTTTAAAATTTGAATTGTAATTTAATTACTTGTTTCCAAATGTAACCGATGTGCATTTCTTGAATTTCCTTCGGACTCTATCGGTAAGAAGGAATAGATATAAGTTCACTTGCAGTTTGGTAAAGTTGGTGGGCACACCTGCTTAATTATTATCGAAATGGATGTAAATTTTAGGTTGACAATTATGCATTCCGCAACTCACTGATTTTAATCCTTGTCTGTTTTTGTAGTAAAATTGCTGTAAATTAGAAGCAAACTCATTGTTATTGCAATTGAAGATAAAAAATTAAGAAACAAATCTTTTAATCCACAAAGATGCATTGAGAGGGCTAGAGCCAATAAAAGAGTGAAGAGCCAAAGGTGGACCATTAGAGTATCTGAAAACTCATATGTTTGGAGTAATATGATGGAAAGAGTGGCTCTAATAAGAGAAGGTTTACCTTATGAGGCGATAGAATTTATTAGCGATAAATCTAATTTAACTATCAAACAAGTACTTCATTTATTGGATTTGCCCCAAACTACTTACAATAAGAGAAAGAGAGATAAAAATTTATTAAGTGGAAGAGACAGCGAAACTATTTTAGTATTAACAGAATTGTTGGAATATGGACTGAATGTATTCAATGGCGAAAAAGAAAAATTTCAGCGTTGGTTACAAAAACCTAATATTTCATTGGGAGGGGGTGACACCAATAAGCCTATTCGATTCCTTAACTGGGATTCAAGAGGTTCGAAATGCCTTAAATAGACTGGAATATGGAAATTTGGCCTAATGAGAGTTTATAGGATAGAATGAAAAAAATATCTTGAAACCACGCTAAAAGGAATTGAAGCATCTCGTAAAGATGGTTACAGGTGGAATAGCTTTAATACATTTCTGGTTTATACATCAGAGTCAAGAGCTTTAGCTACTTTAGAAGTGTCTGTGCATTTAGATCTGAATGAGGACTTACCAACAGTTCGTTACTACGTAGAAATTAATATTCCTGAGGATATCGAAATACTGGAATTAAAACATAAGGACTTACCAGAAGACTGGGATTCCAAACCTCCAATCCTTGAAACCCAATTTATAGGTGATGATTTTGTAAATGATAATGAAGCTGCTGTTTTGAAAGTACCCAGCAGCATTGTAAAGTCCGAATTTAATTATTTGATAAATCCAAATCACCCTGATTCTAAAAAGATAACTGTTGTTTCGAAAATACCTTTAAAGTTTGATGAACGTTTAAAACAAACTAAAAAGGATGAATTAGAAAAAAACTAGGCCAATATGCAAAAGCAACGTCTCCATGATTAGGCTCCATGTAGTTGCAACAGGGCCTGGGCAGCTTTTTTTTGGTGAGATTCTAAGAATTTGAATATCAGTCATTATCATAGGTCATCTCCGTAGGAATCCCTTGTAAAAGCCAAAAAAACATTGATGGTATACAATAAATCCCTGGGTCTCTTATACCAGCAGCTCATCGGTTTATCAGTTGAACTTCTAGGGTGAATTTTAATATTCAAATTGCTCACAATATTAGGATGGGAGTTGATAAATATTTTAATCAGCCTTTTGTGAAGGTGAAGGTGAAGGTGAAGGTGATCCTTACCGTCAACAAGCTTCAAGATTATGGATGTACATATTTACTGTTTTTCTTTTGTTTCCATAATAAATTGCTTTTTAGTGTAAAGCCATTTCAGGACAAGACAAAAATGTGGCTTAACTTGTTGTTGTCCCGTTTTTTGTTGCAAGTTCACCGGATAAAAAGATGTGAAAATGCCATCAAGATTATTTTAATTCAATAATCTGTATCTTCTAGAATAAACTTAATTCATATACTTTTTATATATTTGTTCATATTTTATTAATGTTCACGAATAATGAACAAATGATAATAATGAACAAAGATCCTTTAAAAAATGAATGAAGTAGATATTATAACCAGGGCTATTCATAATTTAGAAAAAGATGTTCCAATAATTTGGGACTGGAAGATTATGGAGGAGAACAATGATATTGGAGTTGATGGTGAATTGGATATAACGATAAATAATCAAAAAATTTTAATGTTAGTTGAGGTAAAAAAAGATGTGAAAAATCATCAAATACTCAATATAATTAATTATAACAATGAATATCAAAACTTTCTACTTGTTGCCGAAAAACTATTTCCAAAAGTAAAGGAAGAACTTCGCGCACATAAAGTGAATTATTTAGAAGGCAATGGAAATGTTTATATAAATCATAATGAGGTATTCTTATATATAGATACCAACAAGACACTTAAAGCTAAAAAAGATAAAGGAAATAGGGCATTTACCAAAACTGGACTTAAAGTCATATTTCATTTTTTATTAAATCCCCAGTTAATAAATCATACACAGAGAGATATTGCTGAGATTACAAATGTGGCTTTGGGGAATATTCCCTTAATTATAAATGGTCTGTTAGACACCAATTTCATCTTAAAATTGAATAAGAATGAATACGTGATAAATAATTATGAAGATCTTCTTAATAGATGGGTTACAGAATTTGAACAAACTTTAAAACCTACAATATTTAAGCAACGTTTTAGATTTCAGAATAAAGATCAATATTGGAAAGAGATACAGTTCAATCAGGAGAAAACCGTATGGGGAGGAGAACCTGCAGGAGACATACTCACCAATCATTTACGACCGGAAAAGTTTATTTTATATACCACCGAGACCGTAAGGGATTTGATGATCAACTATAGATTAATACCAGATGATCAAGGCGAGTTATGGGTATACGACCTCTTTTGGAACCCTAAATATAACAAGAATACAGCACCCATAGCACCCATAGCTTTAGTCTATGCAGAACTAATGATCGGAGATGATAAAAGAAGCAAAGAAACTGCAAATATAATTTTCAATGAGCAAATCAAACCAAACCTATAAGCAATTAGCAATCCCTCATTTTAAAGAGGTTTTTGACATTATCGATGAGATATTGGTAAAACTGAACATACCATACTATCTCATTGGTGCAAGTGCGGTAGCCTTAGAACTATTGAAAGGAGGCATTAAACCCAGTAGAGGAACTAAAGATATTGATTTTGCAATAATGATATCTTCCATACAGGAATTTGAAGCTGTGGTTAAAGCACTTCTCAAATATGGATTTAACAAAGTAGAAGCACCTTGGACGCTATATAATGACAAATTCAATATTGCCATTGACTTATTACCTTTTGGTGAAATTGAGGAAAAGTTTACCATACAGTTTAATGAGCGCTATACTGATTTGCACGTTTTGGGTTTTAGCGAAGTGCTAAAAGAATCCGAGAGCGTAAACATAGAAGAAAAGTCTTTAAAGATTCCGTCCCTTCCAGGAATGGTGATTCTTAAACTAATCGCCTGGAGCGACAGACCAGAAGAACGTGACAATGATCTCTACGATATTTTGAGAATTATAGAGCATTATTTCGATTTAAATTACGACAACATCATGGAGCATCATCACGATACATTTACAGAGGAGGAAATTTTCGACCAACTGAAAATAGCTGCAAGAGTTCTTGGAAGAAATTCCAGTAAATTCTTAAACGTGTCTGATGCAATAAAAAATCGAATTCTAAACACCATTAATGATAATGTTGATAATGCTGAAAGCTCAGCGATTGCAAAACAATGGGTAAAAAATAAAGATTGGGAATTAGAGTATGCAGTTCAAATACTTAAAGAGTTTCGATTTGGGCTGATGGATAACTTGGATTAAATTCAATGATTTCACCTAGATTGGTGAAAATATTTGAATATGAAAAGCCTTCTTAGGGCTATAGGAGAAGGATACTACATCAATAAGATTGCTGATTTTCTTAATGATAAAGGTGTGGAAAATTACAAAGTAGAATTGGGAGGAGAAGTGAAAACCCGTGGCTATAATGGAACAGGTAAACTATGGAAAATTGGCATTGAAAACCCATACTTCAGTATGGGCAAAGAAAAGGACAGGTTTATTCATATCATCACACTTAAAAATACAGCGATAAGTACTTCAGGAAGTTATCGTAAATTTTATTTGGACAGTTCCGGTAAACGAAGACCTCATATTATAAACCCAGAAACAGGTTCTCCTGTAGATCACAGTTTACTTTCGGTTTCCATAAAATGCAAGAATGCGGAAAAAGCCGACGCTATGGCTACTGCTTGTATGGTGTTAGGTCAAAAAACGGCTATGGAACCTATAGCAGAAGACAGAGAGGTGGAGGGGCTCTTGATTTACGATGATAATTACAATTCTCTCAGGTTATGGAAATCAGAAGGTTTTTAAAACCAAAGCACAGGCTGAAATCTGCTGCTAAGTTTACTAGCTATCTATTGACAACAATATGTGGAACTAAAGAAAATCAATTCGAAATCCGGGTCAAAATCATACAGCGCTATTATCCATTATTATGAAATACTTATTGACCAGGAACCAGGCCTATTTTTTTTCAACGCCAATGGCTTGCTAGTAGCTGATATCCTTCCCAACGAGCTTGGTAAGTTTTCCATCTCAGGTAAAACCTGACAGGCAGCGGGATAGATCAGGAAAAGATTGTAATTATCGGTATTTTTAATATACATTTGCAACTCTTTAACTAATGAATTTAGATCATTAATAAGAAACTACATTATAAGGATATCTTTAAATGGCTATGGTCACCATTTACAATCCTTGTCTTCTTTTTAGGTATTTCCGTTGCGGAGGCCTCTCAGGATTCCAATACTGAAGTTTTCATTTCTTCGGTTAAATCCATCCAAAGTGATGCTGTAGATCTTCATGCTATTGGAGATTTATATTATTCCGACCGCTGTACGGAATTGGAAATTGAAGAAAATGATGATCCGCAGCGCTACTTCTTAAAAGGGGAGTCTTCCCGAGCTTTTAGGGAGCTTCAAAACCTTACTGGAAATTCCCAACCGCATTGGGGTAATTCCTTTAAAAAAATCAAACTTTACATTCTTTTTCACTCCTGGAAATTCTTCATGGCAGCATTATCATAGAACCTACACAGGTTTTTTTAGTTCTATTATAGCTTTTAGATCCTTATACGTCCTTTTCCTGTTTCTATAAACCTGGAATAAGGCCTGTTTCAATCTGTACATACATAAGGTCTAATTGCTCTTTCCACAGCCTTTTTAAGGTTAAAGTTTTATTTATAATAACGTTAGCAATGAATTCTAAAGTAATTAGTTATATCGGCCTGTTTGTGGCCGTTTTGGCAGTATTTGCCAGTTGTCAATCAGATCATCATCAAAAAAGCCACCAGGGTCACCATACAGGTGTTTTGGAAGTGAGTAACCCGATTAAAAAAGATACTTCATATTACAACCCTTATGTTTCACAGATACAGGCCTTTCAGCATATTGAGTTAAAATCTATGGAAAATGGCTACCTGGAGAGAATCCTGGTAGACGAAGGGGAGCTTGTAGAAAAGGGCCAGCTTTTATTTCAGATTCAACCCACGGTATACAAGGCCGAAGTTAAGAAAGCCGAGGCCGAGATGCAGAAGGCCATGGTGGAATATCAAAATACCAGGGCGCTGGCTGATAGTAATGTGGTGTCCAGCAACGAACTTTCCCTGGCCAGGGCACACCTGGACAATGCAGAAGCGGAATTGGACCTAAAAAAAGCACATTTAAAGTTTACCGAAATAAGAGCCCCTTTTAATGGTATTATCGGACGGTTTGAGGATATCCGGTTAGGCTCCCTGATAGAGGAGGGTGAAAAACTGACCACCCTAACCGATAACAGTAAAATGTGGGTCTATTTCAATGTGCCAGAATCAGCTTATCTTGATTACGCACAGCACCAGAGGGGCAGCGTAGATTCGCTCCAGCTCCAACTGGCCAATGGCCAGGTTTTTAATAAAAAGGGGACCATAACGGCTATTGAAGCTCAGTTTGACAACACTACGGGAACCATTGCATTTAGAGCGAGCTTTGCTAATCCGGACAGGTTACTTCGCCAGGGGCAAACCGGTAATATCTTATGGCCTGTGGCAATACATGAGGCCCTGCTCATACCGCAGAAAGCAACTTTTGAGATCCTGGAGAAAAGATATGTTTATGTAGTAGATAAAAAGGGGGAAGTTCATTCCAGGGAGATTGAGATCGCCAGTGAACTTGATCATTTATATGTGGTGAAAGAAGGCTTAAATCCAGAGGATAAATTTTTACTCGAAGGATTAAGGAAAGTGCAAAATGGCGATAAAATTGAGTTCGAGTTCAAAAAGCCAGAGGTTGTCTTTGCAAACTTGGAACTCCACGCTGAATAATAAATTCCTATAAAACATTTCCTTATGTTTCAAAATATTCTAAAAAGGCCGGTACTGGCTATAGTGCTGTCCATTGTCATTGTTTTTGTTGGCCTGATGTCGATTTTTCAATTACCCATATCGCAGTTTCCCTCCATCGCCCCAACAACAGTTAATATATTTGTGGCCTACCCAGGTTCCAGTGCGGATGTATTGGTGAAATCCACCATAATCCCATTGGAAACGGCCATAAACGGGGTCCAGGGCATGCGTTACATATCCTCGGATGCCACTAGTGCGGGGGAAGGTACCATCCGGGTGATCTTTGAACCCGGCACCGATCCTAACCAGGCGGTAATAAGAGTAAAAACAAGGGTAGACCAGGTCATGCCAAATTTACCACCCCTGGTACAGCGTGAAGGAGTACAGATTAAACCTATTCAGCCCAGCATGCTATTGTATGTAAATCTTGCCAGTGAAAAGGGAAGTAACATTGATGAGAAGTTTCTTTACAATTACGCCTATACCAAGGTGGTTCCGGAACTCCAGCGCATAAAGGGTATTGCCCGTGCCCAAATTCTTGGTGCTCGTAAATATGCCATGCGTATTTGGCTAAAGCCCGACCGGATGCGGGCCTATAAAATATCCGCGGAAGAGGTAATGAAGGCCCTGGAGGAGCAGAGTATCATCGGGAGGCCGGGACGCCTGGGAAGAAGCTCAGGGATCAAGGCGCAATCCAAGGAATTTGTACTGACTTATGCCGGGAGATACAATACTGCTGAGCAGTACGAAAATATCATTCTTAAGAGTACAGAAGAGGGACAGCAAGTAAAGCTTGCAGATGTAGCTGATGTAGGCCTGGGGAGTGAATTCTTCGATATCTATTCTAATTTGGACGGAAAACCTTCATCTTCCATTGTGCTTAAACAGACCCTGGGCAGCAATGGTAGTAAGGTTATTGCTGCGGTAAAGGAAAAAATGAAGGAGCTGGAAAAGGATTTTCCAGAAGGCATACGCTACCAGTACAGTTATGATGTTTCTAAATTTTTAGACGCTTCCACCCAACAGGTGATGCATACCATCCGGGATGCATTTCTTTTGGTCTCCCTGGTGGTCTTTGTTTTTCTTGGAAACTGGCGGGCCACCCTTATTCCTATCCTGGCAGTTCCGGTATCGCTTATAGGCGCATTTTTCTTTATACAATTACTAGGGATGTCTATCAATCTGATTACCCTTTTCGCCCTTGTGTTGGCCATTGGAGTAGTGGTTGATGATGCTATTGTGGTAGTGGAAGCCGTATATGAGAAAATGGAGGAAGATTCTCGGCTTAGCCCGTATAAGGCAACCCAGATGGCGATGAAAGAATTAAGTGGCGCTATTATAGCTATAACCCTGGTGATGACCTCTGTCTTTGTTCCGATAGCCTTTATGGGCGGACCGGTAGGGGTTTTTTATCGGCAGTTTTCCATTACCATGGCAAGTTCCATCGTGATATCCGGTTTGGTAGCCTTAACGCTGACCCCGGTACTTTGTGCAATTTTTCTTAAAAACCCGCATGGGAAAAGAAGAAAATCTTTATTCGATCGGTTTATAGATGGCTTTAACCGAGGTTTCGCAAAGCTTACAGGGCGATATGTCACAATACTTAACAAGATAGTAACCCGGAGAATCGTCACTTTTGGTGTCCTGGGATTATTTGTTTTCGGGATGATTTATACCAGCAATATCCTCCCTTCAGGCTTTGTACCTAATGAAGACCAGGGGACCATTTATGCTATTATCCAAACGCCCCCAGGCTCCACCTTGGAACAGACCAACCAGGTAGCTGGCCAGCTTCAGAAAATCGCTGAAGAGGTAGATGGAATTGCATCTGTAACCTCCCTGGCTGGTTATGAAATTATGACAGAAGGCCGCGGATCCAATGCAGGAACTTGTTTGATCAACCTGGAGCCCTGGTCGCAGCGGGAGAAAAATGTCGATGAGATTATGGAGGAACTAGAGGAGAAAACCCGGGACCTTGGTGCCATTGTCGAATATTTTGAACCCCCGGCGGTACCAGGATTTGGTTCTTCCGGTGGTTTCTCATTCCGCATGCTCGATAAAACCGATGCCACAGGCTACCAGGAGTTCGATCGAATCAACCAGAATTTCCTGAATAAATTACGGGAAAGGGAGGAACTGAAAGGCCTGTTTACCTTCTATGCAGCCAACTACCCCCAATATGAACTGGTGATTGATAATCAAGCCGCTATGCAAAAAGGGGTCTCCATCGGTGCGGCTATGGAAAATTTAAATATACTTATAGGGAGTACCTACGAACAGGGGTTTATTCGGTTTGGACGTTTCTTTAAAGTCTATGTACAGGCAGCGCCTGAATACCGCAGGTTTATTTCTGATTTAGATGAATATTTTGTAAAAAATGAAGAAGGGGAAATGGTGCCTTATTCTGCCTTTATGAATTTCAACAAAACCCAGGGGCCCAATGAAATCACCCGGTACAACCTGTACAACTCTGCCTCCATAAGGGGCTTGCCTGCAGCCGGATACACCACCGGGGATGCCATTGAAGCCATTAAAGAGGTAGCCAGTCAAACCCTGCCTAAGGGCTTTGATATTGCCTGGGAGGGTTTATCCTATGACGAGGCACAGCGAGGTAATGAATCCATTTATATATTTTTAGTGGTGATATTCTTTGTGTACGTGGTGCTGGCTGCCCAGTATGAGAGTTTTGTTCTGCCCCTGGCAGTATTGCTCTCCCTTCCGATAGGGATCTTTGGAACTTTTTTAATGCTAAAAATGATGGGACTGGCCAATGATGTGTATGCACAAATCGGCATGATCATGCTGGTAGGCCTATTAGGAAAAAATGCGGTTCTGATCGTGGAATTTGCGGTACAAAAGCAGAATGAAGGGGCTACCATTCTAGTAGCGGCTATCGAAGGGGCCAAGGCCAGGTTTAGACCGATCCTTATGACTTCATTTGCATTTATGGCCGGATTAATTCCCCTGGTACTTGCCACCGGGGCAGGGGCAATTGGTAACCGTACCATAGGTGCCGCCTCGCTGGGAGGAATGCTTTTTGGAACGCTCTTCGGGGTGCTGATCATTCCAGGACTCTATTACAGCCTGGCTAAATTAGTGGAAGGCAAGGAACTTATAAAAGGAGAATCCCATATTACCCTATCCGAGGCCTATAGCAATGAACCCACTAAAGCTTCCCTGGTTAAAAAAATAGCCAACTTAAATACCCTAATTAAAATGCGTCATCGTAAAAAAAATAAAAATGAATAGTACTATAAATCACCTTAAACATTTATTCATAATTGTTTTAGTAGGTCTTATGGGGAGCTGTAGCATCCCCGGGCCTGGTTTAAAAAAAGCCCATACAGCTTTACCCGGAAGTTATAAGTATCAGGATCTCTCCGGGAGCAGGATGGAGAAGATCAGCTGGAGAGCATATTTCGATGACCCAAAGCTAAGCGGGTTAATCGATACCGCCCTAAGCAACAACCAGGAATTAAATATCGTCCTGCAGGAACTCAAAGTGCGTCAAAATGAGGTGCTTGAGAAATCAGGGGAATATTTACCTCAGGTTAAACTGGAGGCAGGAGCCGGGGTAGAGAAGTCAGGACGATATACCCGCATGGGGTCACTAGAACATAACCTGGAAATCAAAGAAGGAGAGGAATTTCCCGAACCTTTAGGGGATTTTCAGATAGGGCCCGTGGCCAGTTGGGAAGTAGACATTTGGCGAAAACTACGCAATGCTAAGGATGCTGCCCAGCTGAGGTATTTAGCAGCTAACCAGGGAAAAAACCTGTTGATCACCAATTTAATAGCGGAAATAGCAAGTGAATATTATGAGCTGCAGGCACTGGATACTTTGTTGGAAATCATTAAAAACAACCTTTCCATCCAGGAGGAGGCCTTGCGAAAAGTTAAATTACAGAAGCTATATGCAAGGACCACGCAACTGGCCGTGAATCGATTTCAGGCGCAACTCCTGAAAACAAAAAACCTGCAATACGGGGTCAAGCAACAAATTGTGGAAACCCGCAACCGATTGAATTTTTTGGTAGGACGATACTCAGGGGATATCGGGAGAAACAAAGAAGACTTTTTGAGTATTCAACTGGATAGTCTTGAGACTGGAATTCCATCAGATTTACTGGAATACAGGCCGGATATCCGACAGGCAGCATACCAGTTGCAAGCCTCCAAATTAGATGTCAGGGTGGCCCGGGCGGAATTCTATCCAAGCCTGGATATTACAGCAGGTATAGGTTTTGAGGCCTTTAAGCCAAGTTTACTTTTCAACCCGGAATCCCTGCTTTATAATGCTGCAGGTGAAATAATGGCACCCCTGATCAATAAAAAAGCCATCAGGGCAAGGTACAACCAGGCTTCTGCATTGCAGGTCCAGGCTGTATTTGAATACGAACGGGCTGTTTTAAATGCCTACACTGAAGTACTGAATAAGCTGAATAAACTCGATAACTATTCCGCTAGTTTCAAGACGAAAAAGAAAGAGGTAGCTATTTTAAATGAATCCTTTGCTATTGCCAATACCCTTTTTAAATATGCAGAGGCAGATTATGTAGAAGTACTCTTAACCCAGGAAGAAGCCCTGGATGCCAAGATGGAATTGGTGGAAACCAAGCTCCATCAACTCCAGGCTAAAATAAACCTCTATCGAGCCTTGGGCGGAGGTTGGCAATAAGTATATTAGCTTCCTGGAAATATTAAGACTACGGAATAAAAAAGGTACTATAAAAAAATGCGACAAACCCCATAATTTAAGCCTTATTCAGACTAACCTTTAAAAGTTCAGAATAAGGCTTAAATTTATAAGTTTGTGGTAGATATGATTCAAACTATTGATAACTTAAAAAGTTGATGTAGATCAAATCGGTTGAATATTTAAAGAATATCTATCAGAGTATTGCTTTCCGGATATTTTATACCGTGGTAAGTGATGGGAATCAATAGGTATTTTGATGAGTTTTGTTTTAGAATCAATCGCTCTCACCCCAAAACTACAATTTTCCATAATCTCACATCAAGAATGCTGAAAAAGAAGAAATTATACCAAAAACAAATTGCAGTTTAATACTGACCTCTAATATTATTGAATATCAAAATAGTAACACTTATTTTTGAACTTCAATAATTAAAATATTAATACATGATTAATCTCGACGGCCTGGAAGGCTTTGATAATCTGGAAGACCTAAATAAAGAAATACAAAAAAGAGTGCTTTCACACAACCAGGGAAATCTGGATGATTTTGACGGACTTTCACCGGAACAAATGTTTTTACTAGAGCAAGACTTTCGGGAAGGAAAAGGACCTTTAGTATTAAATCAGCTTTCGGAAAAGGAACTTGTAAAATTTCCCTTGCTCGTACAAGTCCGTTTTCTCATGGATCAGATGAAAGGGGGGAAAACAATACGGCTGACCAAAACTGGGGCTTTGCCACCTAAATTGGTAAAGCAAATCTATGAACTTGGATGCTTAAAAAACGAATGGATTGAAAAGGGGATAAGTAAATTAAATAAAGAAAGTGACGCCGAAGAAATAAGTATTACCCGTATTTTACTGGAACTATCAAACTTAACCAAAAAAAGAAAGGGGAAACTGAGCTTAACCAAGAAAGGAGAAAAGTATGCTGGTGATGGGAATTATATTCTTACAGAAATCTTGGATATTTTACTTCATAAATTCAATTGGGCTTATTTTGACAGGTATGAATCTATGAACATAGGTCGTGTTAATCCTGCATTTACTCTCTTTTTACTAAGAAAATATGGAGATAAGAAAAGAACAGCGAATTTCTATTCTGAAAAATATTTCAAAGCTTTTCCACAGCTTTTAGAAGGAAAAGAATATTCTTACGCGTGTTACGAATTGCGTAGTTTCGAACGGTATTTTAAATTTATGGGTTTTGTTGAAGTAGAAAAGACCGGCATTTTAGATTCGGTAAAGCTTAAAAAAACCTCATTTTTCGACCGGATTTTTAGTTTACGGGTGGAATAATAAACAAACAAAGAATTATTATTGTAGTTGTTTGCATTATCAATTAGGGTATTCAAAACCACAATAAGGAATCATAAGATTCCCTTGAAGCGATGAAATCTATAACTCACATCTGAAACTCTCTTAAAAGCCGTAATTTTTTTCTTGATTTTATTAAATCTCTTGAAAATTTTAGTGGATTTAAAAATATTGGTAGAAATGCACTATAACAGTGCAAAAAAGTAAATATATCGCACTCACTTAGTGCAATATATTGCGGAATGGTATACATAAACCACTAAATGAGCAGGTTATCTCAATATTCTAACTGTTTAATTGCTCAGGGAGATGTACGTTTACACGTTATGTCTTTATCAAGATGTTGAAAGTGGTTCATACCGAATTTATGCGGTGGTTTCCTTCTTTTTTCAAACCGGAATGGCTTATCTTTTTCAGGCAATGAATGAAAAGGGTGAACCAGTCTCTTATATCCAATGCCTCACTCGTGGGGCCCTGCAATTCTTTAGAATATTTGAAAATTGTATTTTCAACATCAGCACTTAAATTGATATCATTAAAGAAATTCAGAATGTCCGGCAGCTCGTTGGGTTGGGGAACTTTCATATTAGTTGTTTGCTTATCCAATGCCCTGTAGGCCCGATCCGTTTGCTTATCCAATGCCCTGTAGGGCCGATCCGTTTGCTTTGCTAAGTTGTAATATCCGTCTGCAAGTTGTTCTAACCTGGTATCATAGTGTACATAATGCTGATCTTCTCTTTCAACCCGATGGATCATCCTTATTTTACTGCCCTGGTAAGGATTATTACATGGAAAATAGGTGAGATAGTTCCATCGGTCCAGGTCGGTTACACACCTGTGGTAAGTGGATTTGGATCCGATTTTGGCCATCTGCATCAATTCTCTGCGCTTAACGAAGAATTCGGCTGCGAAACCACTGGCGTGCCATACCTGGAAAAATGAAATATACAGGCTAATATGGGTAGGGTTTAACCGATCATCTTCACTGAATTCCTTAAATACTAAATTTAATTGTTGGATATAATTCATCACTTATTCTTTTAAATGATGTACCTGATTTTGGATCATGGCGCTATGGATATCCTCAGGATCATAATAAATGACACCTCCGATTTTGATAAAAGGTAGCGTACCGTTGTTTCGTAAATGTTGTAATGTTCCCGGGCTTATTTGTAACAGGTTTACTACTTCGGGTGATTTCAGGTACTTTTTAATTCTACCTGGGTCTTGTGCAACGAGAAGTTGTTTAATATCATCTAACAATTCTCTTTTGAATATTCGGAGTTCGACTTTGGTAACTGGTGTTGTTGACATAACTTTAGAAATTTTTATGGAAGGAGCCTTTCGACCCAGCCCTGGTTAAAATATGTTTTCTACAAATTTGCGTCGCTTTGAGGAATTTTTTTCCCTATTTTCTTCGTACTACGAAAAAATTTAACATTTAATATATTTTGTGTTAAATTGGTGAAATTTGAGGCTTAAATGGAAGAGCAGGGGCCAGAATTTTAGTGAAAATCTTCGAAAAAGTCATTTTTCGTAGTACGAACTACTACGAAAAGTAAATTTTCCACTCTAGTTAGGACAAAAAACATGAGTTTAAAGGGCGAGAAATTTAATTGGAATATGGGTTGGGCATCCGATTAGACCACCAGACCATAGATATTTCCTTAAAAAACTTCTATGAAGGTGAGTAAATCAGGCGTTCTTATTGGGAAGTAAAAAAACTAGCTAATGATTGAATAGATTTCTTATCGGCAAATTTTAGAATATAATTTTCCAATTTCACCGCTCTAAATTCCTGGGGGTTGTAGACTTGACTGCTTAATAAGTTGAATTCTTCATTACTATGGTAGGGATCTACTGCACAGAAAGTATTAACCACTGCTTCCCATACCAAAAAAAGTAAGAATTATGGGATATGGAAAATTACTTCTGACTTTAACCCTTGGAGTAGGGTGAAAGAGAAGAAAGGAAGCCTATGATTTATCCAAAAGTTTTTCTGTTATTCATCATCACTATCTTTTTCTTCTTCTCCACTTTCTCCTTCTTCATCCTTATTCATTTTTGCTTCCAGTAATGTAATAAGGTGATGCAGGTATTTTGTTCGTGGACCTTTACGATTTTTTATTTCTGAATAGGTTTTATAAATATTTTCAATCTGGATATTAAAAAAATCCTCAAAGGCCGAGGTAATCGTTTTAAGGTCAGCGGTTCCGTGGTTAAGATCTCCTGTGAGATAAAGAGCATAAATAAGTTCTGCCAGGGAGGTTTTTGCTCCTGACCATACTAAAAGTTTGGGTTGGCTTTGTTGAAAAATATTTTTGTTGTCCGGTTGTAACTTTTGTAGTTGATCCCGGATGTAGTGAATGAACTTATATAAGGCCTGAATCATGGCCCAGAGCATATCATGAGAGGTAGAGAAATCGGGGTACTGGTAGTAATTAATAGTGGGAGCAAAGGGGAAATTATTAAGATTGTTACGGGTAAAGTATTCCGGATCCAGGTAATTATGGGACTGCTCCATATAGCTGACGAATTCTTTATTTTGAGAAAAAAACTTGTTGATTTTCTTTACTTCCTTTTCAAGGAACCGGATTTTCTGTTGGGTACCCACCTTGGGTATGCTAAGCTCGCAGGTTCTTACCTCGGAGAAGTAGATGAGGTAGCTCATCGGAAGTGGTTTGATATTTCTAAAGAAGTTGATCTCTTCAGCCGCATCTTCAAAGTCTTCTTTTTCCACCCTATGTTGCAGTTCCGAAAGGGTACTATTACATAACCGGATCCCTAACTCCGATTTTGTAAGTGCTGAACTCTTGGAGTTAATGATCTGGTCTACCTGATCGATGAACATAGTTAATTCCTTCTCGAACATGAGATTAGTTATTAGGGAAAACAAATAATACCGTTGTTGGGCTATTTTCAATATGTATTTTTTAATGGTAGGATATTAAAAAACAAAATATACAGGGGCGCTAGTCTTTTCTTAACCATTCTAAAGCTTCTAGGCTAAAGTTGTCGTCTGCCTGAATATAGGCTACTTTAGGAGTTAAAGTGGCTCCTAGTTTCTTTTTTTCGAAATTGGCGCTAAGGCCGAAATTGATTTTTTCGTATTTTAAAATTCCCGCCGTTTTTATGGTCTGGTATAAAAGCTGGCGATAAATATTAAACTTCTCATTATATTCATAATCCATGCCTACAAGCGCGGGGATAAAAGTATTCCCGGATCCAGTACAGAACATCACGCCTACGATTTTATCCGATACGTTGTTACGATCTGCTTTAAGATATAATACCAGAAAGTCCCATTTCGGGCTCTTGGCCATTTCAGAAAAAAGTTTCCTTGGAAATTTAAAGGTGTTTATCCCTAAATTATGATTCCAAACCTGTACAAATAATGCGTAATATTTATCAATCTCTTCGGTCGTGGGAGTGGAGACTATCCTGGTTTTAAAATAATTTTCAAAAGCCTTAACATCTCTCCTGAAATGCTTTCTGGACCGTTTGCTAAGGGTGGCTATATAATCCTCTTCATTACTCCATTTAAGCTTTGTAATTTCACAAGAATCAGGCATATCTATTGCAATGAAACCTTGCTCATGGAAAAAGCTATTTAAACTGTTGTTTTTATTAAAATCCCGTAAAATAATAAGTTTAGCTTTTTCCTGCTGTTTTATTTTTTCGAGTTGATCTAAAAATAAACGCATCGCATTTTCTAACTGAGGATGGCCCAGATTAATGTATAAATGCTCCCCTTCGGAAAAAACCGATCCAAGGGACAACACGATATCTGTCATGTAATAAGTATCCTGCTTTCTTATTTCTTCAATAGCTTTGGAGGTAGTTTCATTAGAGAGCATATCATTCTTTAATAAAGCACTGCTCAAATGCGCAGCCATAACAATGGAATTCCTTTCATCCATTATTAGGATGTAATGGAAATTCCAGTTATGTTCTTTCAGCTTGTTATTGCTAAATACGTTTTCCAAAAAGTGAAGTGCCTCCCAATCGAATGTGCCTTTCCCTAGAAAACACTGGTCCCAGGATTTTTTATCTAATTCTTTAATAGATTTGGTATATTTTAGGCGAAGGTTTTTATTAACTTTTTCTGCATATTTCTCTTCAGGTAAACCGGATTCCTGCATTCCGAAAGCTAGATAAATCCTTGGTAGGTCTGTAAGTGTTTCCTCCAGTGCCGAAGGGAAATGATACTTCATCGCATCTATCAAGGCTTTTATATCCTGTAATTCATTATGCCGGGAAATGGTAATTCTTACCCCGGTATTTTTTACCGGAACGGCCGGGAACAAACCCAGATTAACAAAAAAACCAGCATTCATCATTTTGCTCACAAAATTATATCCGGTAAGAGGTAGACCTGTGCCTATATAAAAAACGGGGGAATTATTTCTATGCACCAGGGGCAGATCAGAGGCCTTTAGTAAGTCATTAAAGTATTTTATTTTATTTCCTAAATCTGATTGCAACTGGTAGATTTCAGGGGATAAATGGATATCAGCGGAAGCAATTGCTGCAGCTACCGAAGCTGGTTCCAGCTGTGCAGAGAAAGTTAATGGTCCACCGAAATTTTTAATTTTTTTGTGGAGCTTTTCATCAGGGCAAACCAAAACCGCACCGCTGGCTCCAAAGGTTTTACTCAAAGTTCCGAATAGAAGAATATTCTGGGGAAGTTCCTTAAGCTCTGACATTACATAACCCGATCCATTTTCTCCTTTCCAGCTCATCCCGTGTACATCATCAATGTAGAGTTGTAGCTGGGGATATTTTTTTGACAGTTCCATTAATTCTTTTAAAGGAGCATAGTCTCCATACATGGAATATACCCCATCAGCCATATACCATATTTTATCCACTTTATTTCTTAAGGATTTGATATAATGTTCCAACATCTCCATATTACTGTGCCTGATCATTCTAACCGGGATACCTCTTGATTTTAATACCTCAGTAGCACTTTGAACGCTCCAATGCACCTGATGATCTAATATTACCGCGTCTTTGTCCCGGACCGCGGTTGGAATTACCGCCAGGTGTCCAAGGGTACTGTTTTTTGTTATAAGGATCGGATGTTTATACATTTTGAAAAGTTTTTCTTCCAGTGGAGCATACAGGGGGTGGGAAATATATGTTTTAGATAGCGGAAACTGGGTTCCGTATTTATGGATGGCATTAATTGCTGCCATTTTTAACCTTTCATCCTGTTCAAGACCAAGATATCCGGTTGTTCCGAAATGATAGGAAGATTTGCCGTTAATAGTGATTCGTCTTCCGTTTAATTCACTTCCCTCGGCATGAAGATGAATTACGCCTGCACTGGTTGCATTAGTGATTACTTCATCGACCGTATCCAAAAAATTATTGTGTTTAACCTTTGCCATTGCCCCATATTTAAAAACTATAACCTGAAACTAATTAAAGTTTTTCACGCAAAAGCAATTTTTTATTAGCTAAATACTTCAAATGTTCTTCATAGTCAAATATTGACCCTTAAAGGCAATTTGATTGGAAGAAAATTACTTAAAATGGTCTTGAGAGTAAAATATTTAGTTCAGAGAGTCAAATATATTTACTTAACTTACAGTGGTTTAACGGGGACTAAAAATGATTATCAAGAAAACAAATAATGAATATGCTGAAACGTATATAGAACAAGATATTTTGTATTTTGATTATTTCAAAATAGATATTCTTACCTTATCTATTGCAAAAAAACTCCTCAGACTCAGGTTATCTATTCAAAACGATAAGGCTTATCCTGTTTTATGTGACCTGAGATTAGTTGTCCAGGCGGATATATCAGCTATGGATTATCTGGCAAAACAGGGATCAGAATTGACTACTGCCGTAGCTTTACTCGTAAATTACCCGCACTCCTTATTTACTGCGGGATTTTATCTTCACTTGAGCGAACCAACCGTACCCACAGCAATTTTTGAGGATCCCCTTAAAGCTAAAGCATATCTGAGAAAATATCCAAAAAGTAATTGATATGAATACAAGAAAAGATAGACAATTGGATCAAATAGCGAATCTGATAACCGAACTGGCATGCGGTGATTATGATAAGCGAATTAATACAACAAATTTTAAGGATAAAAATTTACTTATAGCAGCACTTTTGAATATGCTTGCTGGACATTTAAAAAATATTTTTAAGAATTTGTCAGCCTATAGTGCACCAATAAATTTTGAGCTTCTATTTTTTTTATTTGACGAGGATTTAAATGTTACCAATTGGAATAGTATTTCGGGGAATTATATAAAATCAGAGAGCCTCAATAATTTAAATAGCTTTCTAACTAGATCTTCCGTTAATAAAATAAAAAAGCTTTTCAATTCTGATAAATCAGAAATCAGCCTCGATCTTAAGTATAAATTTAAGGATGAACTAATAGTTTCTCTTGATTCAAGAATAAGCTGTTTGTCACGAGAGAATAAGATCTATATAATGTCTGCAATACGAAATATTCCGATAAAGGAATTGCATATATCCAGAAATAAAAAGCTTAATAGGAGAGTCGCAAACAAATTCGATATTTGGAAAAATAAGAAAATAATTGACAGGGTATATCATTATCTGATGAACAACCTCGATAAACCATTTCCATCTATTGAGTTTTTAGCAAAAAAAGTTAATGCTAATCCCAGTCTTTTAAAACGCGGTTTTCCATTATTATATGGATCTACTATGGCACAGTTTCATCTGGAAAAGCGAATGGAAAAGGCCAAAGATTTATTGAAGGCCTCTGATACAACCCAGATAATAATTGCAGAGCGATGTGGGTTTATCAGTGATGCGCATTTTTCGCGAACATTCAAGAAATTTTATGGAATTACTCCTTCCAAGTGTCGATAATACTTCCTCATAGTCAAATACCCAACTTCATAGTAAAAGACTTTTCCCGAACTTTACCTTAAAGAATAAAACAAGGTAGCATGTATTACGGGGATTTAAATATTTCAGCCAGAAAGGACAAAAGAAGGAGCATATACCTTTCCATTATGCTGTTCTATTTTATCTGGCTTCTGGTTTTCTCAGGAATCACAAAACTGGCGGATCAGTCCTTTGTAAACTTTTGGTTAAACACACCTTTTTTGTTTGAGAAAAGAATGGCCGAAGTATTTGCTATAGTAATTCCGATCGTTGAATTGCTCACTGCACTATTAATTGGGCTAAGGAGGACCCGTCGTATAGGACTATATTTTGCGGTTTTAATTTTTATGATTTATGCCACTTATAGTATATGGAGTTTGATCAATGCTAATGGAATGCCATGCAGCTGTAACGGCTTCATTGCTCAATTCTCCTGGAAGCAATACTTATATTTTAATATAGGGAATCTCGTACTGGCACGCTCCAGTATCTATATTCTAAAAAAAGAAAAAAGATTTTATCGCGATAATGACAGGAATGTGAGCTGAACACCTGTAAAAGAAAGTAGGCAAATTACAAATTCATAAAATTATGTATTATGAAAAGTAAAAATTTTTTATTACCGATGATGGCATTTATTTGTGCCATAGGAATGGCTTTCGCCACTATAAACCAGTCCAGTGATCCTGAATTGGATTATATAGTGACCGAAAGCGGGGTGGAAATTGTTGAAGAGCTTAATTGCGAAATAGGCAATACCCCATGCGAAGCACGTATCACTCCGGGAGGGACACCTTACCCGGTATATGATGATCCTGCTCTTATGACTAGGAAAATAGGTGTTGGAAAAGTGAAAAATGCATTTTAAAATTTAAAAAAATGCATATTGAGAACAAGCCGAGAAATCCGGCTTGTTCTTTTTTATAAGTCTTCTTTTTTCTCTTTGATTACGAATTCAAATAAGTTTTCGTCTTGAAAATATTTTTTTGCAGTTTCCTGAATATCGGATGGTGTAAGTTCTTTTATGAACTGGTGAATTTCTAAATTTTCAACCCAGGGTAAATTAAACCGGTAATGATTATAGAGTTTTTTCTGCACCCACCTGTGGGTATTGCCCCCGGTTTCTGGATTATATATATTTAGCATTCTTTCAAGGCTTTGCTCTAAAATGCTTTTAGGTATCTTTTCAGTTTTCAAGTGAATCATTATTTTTTTAAATTCCTTTCTGAGATTTTCAATTTCAGCGGGTTCGGTATTAAAATAGGTATGGATTTCATATCGATTTTTAACCATATTGTATTTAGCACCTGCTCCCGGGGAGTAAAGTGGATATCCCTTGTCAAAACGTAAACCCCACATTTTGGTATTTGTGACAGCGCCCAGGGCTTTAACTTTAATTCTTTCTCTCCAGTCCAAAGAATCCGTGGTTTTTTTAATAATATATGACATATATAGATTATTCTTCTTAGTATAATTTCCAGGAAATGCAAACTCTTTATAAACAGGACCTTTAGGGGCTAAATCATAATTCTCTTCTGAAACGTCCTGATTAAATTCTGCATCTGATACTGGTAGCGTACCTAAATATTTATTAACTAAAGGGATAATGGAGTCTATGGAGAAATTTCCATTGATTATAAAGGTAAAACGTTCGGAATTATTAAAAATTTGATTATAGATTTTTTCAGCTCTATCTAGTTTAGTTTTTTCAATGCCTTCAAATCGTCTTGTGCCGTAAGTTACACCAGAATGATCCTCAAAATAATCTTTAATAAATATCTTCAAATCCTGGCTTTTAATATCAAATAACGTATTGGATTTCATTTTGATAGCATTCGCTTTCCAGTCCGTAAAAGCCATTTTAGAAGCATTTGCTTTTTGCATATGAAGACGAATCACTTGTAACATGATTTCCAGATCTCTCAGACTACTGTGCATTTCTATGCCGGATTCAAGGTTATTTATATATAAATCAAGAAGATGCCAATTAAGGCTTGTTGGTGAAAGAAAGCGCTGCAGTTCAAACTTATTTAGTTCACCGACGCCACTATTAAGTATAATTTCTGCTGAGTTAACGGCAGAAAAATAATCTGTTTTTGGAAAATTCATCGCACCAATTGGTGTAAATCCATGAATAAAAATATCATTTTCATTAACGCCTTCGGGTTGATGAGAATATAACATTATTTTAATTCCATTTTCTAGAATTAACTCCTTTGCACCGGACACTCCAAATCCTAAATCGATATATTCGGATGGTTGCAATTTTTTTATTTCCTTCTCACTCATTAACCTTTCAGGGATTTTCGGCAGAGTATAGGGTTTGGTTTTGTCCGAAAAGGAACCTTTGAGAACATCTCTAGTTAGATTTTCTGTTATATTGAGATCCTTAAACTTAGCAGGAATCAGGACCCCGATACTTTCAGGTCTGTCAAACGATATTTTTCGGATAAAGGAATTAAAATCAGGCCTGTTGTAATTTGAAAGCCAGGTTTTTAGTAATTTTAGCTTATCGGCGGGCAATGCTTCGCCCGAAATAAGATGAGCTCTGATTGGGGATGACCAATATCGAGTATTTTCCGGATGATCTATCCGAATATTATCGAGTTGTCTCTCTATCGCCTGGTCAAATTCAGTTTTACCAACCCCATATTTATAAAGTTGTTTTAACACAGCAGCGGTTTCCGCGAGTGCTTTTTTATATTTATTTCCTTCACTTTTTATAATTATTCGGAGTGATAGAGGCACTAGGGAATTTTTATAAGTATAATTTGACCTTGCGGTATAGAAAGAATTATAAGTATAGGACTTTTCTTTTAATCTTTGATTGAGGATATCAGTTAGGAGATTCCATTTCAATATTTGGTAAGCCCCATCCATAGTTGGGAGTTTGGAAAAAGTTTCCCTGTCTTTATAGAAGAGTTGAAATTCAATTTCTGAATCCAAGGAATCTTCAGTTAATACTTTAGCGAATCTATATTCTTGATTAAAATACAGGGAATCGTAATCAGTAACCAACCTAGGTTTTTTCTTAACTGGAATATCTGAAAAACGCTCCTGTATAGCTCTTTCTAGGCTATCCGTATTTCTAATATTCCCAACTATGCTTATCGCCATTAGGTCCGGACGGTACCAGTCTTTATAGTATCGTCTTAAGGCTTTGTAATTCATATTTTCAATATCCTTTAGCAAATTGGTTCGAACCTTAACTCCTGGGATTAACTTGGAAATAAGTTTATTTTGCTGAAGTCTTTTCTCGAAATTATCTCCGCCTCCGGTTATATATTCCTGTGTAAAAGCACCCTTTTCCTGATCTATTTCCTTATCAGTAAGTTTTAATTTTCCTTTTGCAATATCCTCAAACCAAAGTAATGCAAGATCAAGCGCGGGCTTATTATTTACCGGTGATTTGAATAAATATATAGTTGATTTAGGAGTAGTTTGGGCGTTTACATCGAATATATTTAACCCTAAACTGGTGCTTTCTTTGATTATTTGATCGAGACCGTGGGGAAAGTTTTGACTCGATTTGAATGCCATATGTTCTAGAAAATGACTCAGTTCTACCTGGTCCTGATCTTCATGATTTGTCCCGGCATTTACTATTAAAGAGAGGTGAAGCTTGGGATCTTTGTCATAAGTAGGTTTAATATAATACTTAAAACCATTATCGAGTTCCCCATACTGAATACTTGGGTCTAATGGAAGTATATCCGATTCAGCTAAGTTTTGACCATTCGTTAAATTAAAATGTAATAATAAAATTAAAGAAATAAATGTTTGAATGTTTCGAGTTTTCATAACCTAATAACCTGGGGTTTGATTTAAATTTGGATTTTTGATTCTTACTTCTGCTGGAATAGGAAAAAGTTTGTCTGTATTTTTAGAGCCTTAAGAATTTGTACTAAGTACTGATATTGCCCGACCTTTTCTTTTTAGATCCATCCAGGGATTTCCTATTTCGTAAAAAGTTCTTTTCTTTTGGATTAGCGGGTCTAATAATTCCTCAGGTTCAATACTTGTGTTAATCTCTTCAGCAGCTGGCACTCCGGGAGGGACACCTTACCCGGTATATGATGATCCTGCTCTAATGAACAGGAAAACAGGTGCTGGAATAGTGTTAAATGCATTTTAAAATTTAAAAAAATGCATATTGAGAACAAGCCGAGAAATCCGGCTTGTTCTTTTTTTTATAAGTCTTCTTTTTTCTCTTTGATTACGAATTCAAATAAGTTTTCGTCTTGAAAATATTTTTTTGCAGTTTCCTGAATATCGGATGGTGTAAGTTCTTTTATGAACTGGTGAATTTCTGAATTTTCAACCCATGGTAAATTAAACCGATAATGATTATAGAGCTTTTTCTGCACCCACCTGTGGGTATTGCCCCCGGTTTCTGGATTATATATATTTAGCATTCTTTCAAGGCTTTGCTCTAAAATGCTTTTAGGTACCTTTTCAGTTTTCAAGTGAATCATTATTTTTTTAAATTCCTCTCTGAGATTTTCAATTTCAGCGGGTTCGGTATTAAAATAGGTCTGGATTTCATATCGATTTTTAACCATATTGTAATTAGCACCTGCTCCTGGGGCATAAAGAGGATAGCCCTTGTCAAAACGTAAACCCCACATTTTGGTATTTGTGACAGCGCCCAGAGCTTTAACTTTAATTTTTTCTCTCCAATCTGAAGGATCCTTGGTTTTTTTAATAATATATGACATATATAGATTATTCTTCTTAGTATAATTTCCAGGAAATGCAAATTCCTTATAAACAGGACCTTTAGGGGCTAAATCATATTGCTTTTCTGAAACGTCCTGATTAAATTCTGCATCTGATACTGGTAGCGTACCTAAATATTTATTAACTAAAGGGATTATGGAATCTATGGAGAAATTTCCATTGATTACAAAGGTAAAACGCTCGGGATTATTAAAAATCCGATTATAAATTTTTTCAGCTTTTTCCAGCTTCGTTTTTTCAATGCCTTTAAATCGTCTTGTGCCGTAAGTTACCTCGGAATAATCTTCAAAATAATCATTAATAAGCATTTTTAAATCCTGGCTTTTAATATCAAATAACGTATTGGATTTCATTTTGATAGCATTCGCTTTCCAGTCTTTGAAAGCCATTTCTGAAACATTTGCTTTTTGCATATGAAGACGAATCACTTGTAACATGATTTCCAGATCCCTCGAACTACTGTGCATTTGTATTCCGGATTCAAGATTATTTATATACAAATCAATAAGATGCCAATTAAGACTTGTAGAGGAGAGAAAGCGTTGCAGTTCAAACTTATTTAGTTCACCGACGCCACTATTAAGTATAATTTCTGCTGAGTTAACGGCAGAAAAATAATCTCCTTTTGGAAAATTAATCGCACCAATTGGTGTAAATCCATGAATAAAAATATCATTTTTATTAACACCTTCGGGTTCATGAGAATAAAGCATTACTTTAATTCCATTTTCAAGAATTAGTTCCTTAGCTCCGGACTCTCCAAATCCTAAATCGATATTTTCGGATGGTTGCAATTTTTTTATTTCCTTCTCACTCATTAACCTTTCAGGGGTTTTCGGCGGAGTATAGGGTTTGGTTTTGTCCGTAAAGGAACCTTTGAGAACATCTCTAGTTAGATTTTCTGTTATATTGAGATCCTTAAACTTAGCAGGAATCAGGACCCCGATACTTTCAGGTCTGTCAAACGATATTTTTCGGATAAAGGAATTAAAATCAAGCCTGTTGTAATTTGAAAGCCAGTTTTTTAGTAATTTAAGCTTATCGGCGGGCAATGCCTCGCCAGAAATAAAATGAGCTTTTATTGGGTATGACCAATATCGAGAATTTTCCGAATAATCTACCCGAATATCATCAAGTTGCTTCTCTACCGCTTGGTTAAATTCAGCTTTACCAACTCCATATTTATAAAGTTGTTTTAACACAGCCGCGGTTTCCGCGAGTGCATCTTTATATTTGTTACCTTCACTAGTTATAAGTATTTGCAGGGATATAGGAATATTGGAAAGTTTATAAGTATAATTGGACCTTGCGGTATAGAAAGAATTATAAGTATAGGACTTTTCTTTTAATCTTTGATTGAGGATATTTGTTAGGAGATTCCATTTCAATATTTGGTAAGCCCCATCCATAGTCTGGAGTTTGGAAAAAGTTTCCCTGTCTTTATAGAAGAGTTGAAATTCAATTTCAGAATCCAATGTGTCTTGGGTCAATACTTTCGCGAATTTATTGTCTTGATGATAATACAGGGAATCGTAATCAGTAACCAACCTAGGTTTTTTCTTAACTGGAATATCTGAAAAACGCTCCTGTATAGCTCTTTCTAGGCTATCCGTATTTCTAATATTCCCAACTATGCTTATCGCCATTAGGTCCGGACGGTACCAGTCTTTATAGTATCGTCTTAAGGCTTTGTAATTCATATTTTCAATATCCTTTAGCAAATTGGTTTGGTCCTTATTTCCTGGGATTAAATTGGATTTAACTTTATTTTGCTGAATTATTTTCTTGAAATTATCACCGCCCCTTGTTATATATTCCTGCGTAAATGGACCCTTTTCCTGATCTATTTCCTGTTCCGTAAGTTTTAATTTTCCTTTTGCAATATCCTCAAACCAGAGTAATGCGAGATCAAGGGCAGGCATATTATTTACCGGTGACTTGAATATGTATGTGGTTGATTTAGGACCTGGATGGGCGTTAACATCGAACATATTTAACCCTAAACCGGTACTTTCTTTAAGTTTTTGATGGATTCCCCCGGGAATATTTTTACTAGATTTAAATGCCATATGTTCGAGAAAATGACTCAGCTCTACCTGGTCCTGATCTTCATGATTTGTCCCGGCATTTACTATTAAAGAGAGGTGAAGCTTGGGATCTTTGTCATAAGTTGGCTTAATATAATACTTAAAGCCATTATCGAGTTCCCCATACCGAATACTAGGGTCTAATGGAAGTATATCCGATTCAGCTAAGTTTTGACCATTCGTTAAATTTATTTGTAATAATAAAATTAAAGAAATAATCGATTGAATGTTTCGTGTTCTCATAACCTAATAACCTGGGTTTTGATTTAAATTTGGATTTTTCATTCTTTCTTCTGCTGGAATAGGGTAAAGTATGTCTGTATTTTCAAAGCCTGAAGACTTTGTACTAAGAACTGATAATGCCCGACCGGTCCGTTTTAGATCCATCCAACGATGTCCCCACTCAGTAAATAGCTCCTTTCTTCTTGCTTCCATCAATAGATCTAATAATTCCTCAGATTCAATATTTGGATTTACCTCTTCAATATCTGATAGCCCTGCTCTTTGTCTAATTTTATCTAAATCTTTCAGAGCCATCGATAGATCCCCTTGCATAGCTCTTGCTTCTGCCCTGATTAAATACTGTTCTGCTAGTCGAAGTACCATAGAATATTCCGTTATATTATATAGACTGTTTCGATCTTTATATTTGAAAGCATATGAATAACCTGTAGGTTCGTGCTGGCCAATCCAGTTTTCAACTCGTTTATCACCGTTTTCAAAGGACTCGACAAGATCTGTGGTAAGAGCCACTTTTGTTAGAGAAGGAAAGTTTGGGTTAAATATAAATACGGACCCTTCGGTGGTAAAGGAAAGAATCCCACCACTGCCTCCAATGGGTGAAATTTGCCAGATGGCCTCCTTGCTGTTGGCAAGAAAAACCTGGTTCAAATCCTCCAGGATTTCATATTGATTACTTTGTGCGATTACCTCACTACTTAGTCTCTCAGCCTCAGGCCAGTTTTCCAGGTAAAGATTAACTCTGGCAAGCAAGGCCAAGGAAGCAAACTTATTCACCCTGGTCCTGTCCTCGTTCCTATATTTAACACTTAGCAGTTCTGAGGCTTCATAGAGATCTACTAAAATCTGATCGTAAATTTCTTCTTTACTTACTCTGCTGACCAAGGCATTTTCACGGTAATCAGTGGTTAACACAAGGGGTACCTCCCCGTAAAGATTAATCAGATTAAAATAAGTAAAGGCCCTGACAAATTTTGCTTCCCCTTTTAGGTTATTGCCAAGCTCTTCACCTATATTTCCGGATGTTTCAATCCCTTCTATTAGTGAGTTAGTCATATAAATGACATTATAGGCACTGGACCACAAGGAATGGTTTCTTGTATTAGCTGGTTGAACATCATTTTGATAGAATTCTAATAATTCCAAATTAGTTGGTCTGATAGCCATTAATTCGTCAGATGAAAGACCCGCTAGTATATGCACACTAGTTTCTCTGACACCACCGAACGATGATGCTCGGAATAATTGGTTGTAGATTCCATCCATTGCACTAATGGCAGTTTCATCACTGTTGAATACAGTCTCACTCACTATTTTATGATTTGGTGTTTCCACCTCTAAAAAATCTTCACATGACCATTGCAATAGAATGGACAGGATCAGGCATAATTTTAGAAATATATTTTTTCGCATGATTTTTATTTTAAAAATTTACTTGAATTCCTCCGGTAACCGTTCTTAATGCAGAAAAAGAGGTCCCTATTCCAGGCATTTCAGGATCAATACCTTCATATGGTGTCAGGGTTAAAAGGTTTAGTCCATTAATGAAAAATTTCCCAGAAGACAAACCAATATTTTCCACTAAAGAGCTAGGAAGAGAATAGCTAATATTCATTGTTTTTAACCTTAGAAAGGAAGCGTTCACAACCGGGAAATTAGAACTTAACACATTATTGTATGCTTGTGAAGCTGCAAATGAAGTCGATATTTGTTGAAAATCGCTATCGTCTTGCAAAGATTGAAATACATCTCTGCGTTGATTTTGGATAAGACCGCCATTAAAAAGTCCTAATATGCCTTCTTGCTCAACAAACTGCCACAAAAACTGCAATGAAAAATTTTTATATTTAAAACTATTGCTAATCCCTCCAAATAATTTACGCCCGCGATCCCAGGGAATTATCCTGTCATCATAATCAAAACTTCCGTCACCATTAATATCCGCAACCTGGTAATAACCAGTTTCAGGATCGATACCTTCGTATCTGTATTGTAACGCAATATTTAAGGGTTCACCCACCCTATAAGTATTTGCATATGATGATTCTTCTATTCCCGGATAACTAACGAGTTTGTTTTCAGGTAGCGTAAGGTTAAAAGAAGATTGCCATTGGAAATTTTTAGTTTTTATATTAAGACTAGAAAATTCTATTTCAAATCCTGTATTTTCTACCGTTGCAGGCAAATTAGCCTGAACTGAACTAAATCCTGTGGTCGCAGGGAGCGTATACCCTACAAGTTGATTGGAAGAACGATTTCGGTACCAGCTGATTCCTAAATTTATTTTATCTTCATTAAAACCAAGCTGGACCGCTGCTTCCAGTTTCCTGTTAATTTCCCATGAATAATCCGGGTTTGAAAGCTGGTTTGGGTACAATCCACCAGGTCCAATAGTAGCTATATAAGCATCGAAATATCCATAATCTCCAATTTGATCATTACCTGTAGTTCCGTAGCTACCTCTGAACTTTCCAAACGAAATAAACGGGAGTGCATTTTTTATAAATTTTTCTTCAGTAAAAATCCAGGCTGCACCAATTGCTCCAAAATTTGCTAAACGTTTTCCTGGGCCAAAACGGGATGAACCATCTCTTCTGCCAGTAAAATTGAGATAGTATTTATCATCCCATTGAAAACCTAAACGACCAAAAATAGCATTGTATCTATAATCCGTACTTAAATTGTCACCTGAAATAATTCTCTCTGCCGCGCTTAAATTTCCTATTAGGGATTCGGAGACATAGCCTTCACCCTGTAGGCTTAAATTAGCATTTTCACTTCGCTGAAATGTCCCCCCGATTATAGCGTTTAAAGCTAATTTCCCTAACTCGGCATTATAGGTTAGCTGAGGCTCAATTATCCAGGATTTTCTTTGAGTTATTAAATGGGTGGATCTGTGATTTGAGCTTCCAGAGCTTGATGGATTAAATGATCTTTTAGGTCTTCTAATCAGCTCATCGCCCTGGTAGGTGGTGTATCCAAAACTTGACTTTAATTCTAAGCCATTTAGTACTTCATAAGAAAGAAGCAAATTTGAATTCAGAGTACGACCCTCAATATCGCCTGTATTAAAAAAACCGGTTAAAGGGTTATTGATACCAGCTTCACTCCAGGAGTCCCAATTTAGACTGCCATCATCATTGAATACAGGGGGTGCATTTGGGGGTAAAGTAAAAGCAGGACCGGTTAATTTCAAATAACCTGCAAGTTTGTTTTGATCTGCACCATAATTTACCGATAGGTCGAGATGAAATTTTCTATTTTCAGTTGTGTGACTTAAATGTGCTCCTGCTGTAACTTTCTCGTAGTCATAATCCCCTAAATAAACTGTTCCTTGGTTGTAAAATGATCCACTCAATCTGAAAGTAGTGCGTTCATTCCCTCCCGAAGCGTGTAAATTAATATCGGTAACAGGAGCAGATCCACCAAAAAACATTTCTTGCCAATCGGTATAGCGGTCCTGATCCCAAATAGTCAGATCGTATGCATTTGTTTCTGTAGGTTCAATGCCATCATTTTCTAAAGCCGCACGTCTAATTTGAAGATATTCCTGGGTATTTAATAAGTCCACGCGATTGGGAACTTCCGAAACACCGGAATAAACGCGTGCCTGAAATTCAGTTTTTCCAATTTTTCCCTGCTTTGTTGTTATTAATACTACTCCATTAGCTCCTCTTGAACCATAGATTGCGGTTGCATCTGCATCCTTTAAAATCTCAATACTTTCAATATTAGAAACATTGATGTTGTTCAAAGGATCAATTCCACTAATATCTAAATTGCTGTTACTTTGAATGGGGGCGGAATTCACCGGGACCCCATCTATAATATAAAGTGGAAGGTTCCCTTCTTGTCTTAAACTATTAATTCCTCTTACACGAATGGTCGTAGCTCCACCAGGTAAATTACCTCCGGGAATAATCTGGACTCCAGCCATTCTACCTGCAAGAGCTTCAATAGGGCTCACCACCGGTTGAAATTCTATTTCCTCTGCGGTTACTCTGGAAATATTTCCTGTTCGTGCTCTTTCGGTAGTATTATAATATCCGGCATTGATTTTGACTTCACCCAAGCTAGAAATATCTTCTTCTAATTGAATGCTAATTTCTTCATTGTTATCAATCGGAATTTCTGCAGTTTTATATCCTATGTAAGTAAAGATTAAAATACCATTCTCAGGTGCAGTGATGTTGAATTCACCATCTAAATTAGTAACAGTACCTAGATTTGTATTTTTAACCTTTACGGTCACGCCAGGAATAGGAATACCATTTTGATCTTTTACTATTCCCGAAACTTCTTGCTGTTGCAGAAGAGGGAAGCTAGTGGGTGCTGCTGTCGCAGACTTTGACAGGAAGAATAATATTCCTCCAATAATAATTAGCGCCACCCATTTTAGGCGCGAGTAATTATTTTTCATAATTTTGTGTGGTATTTGAATGAAACTTTGTTTTATTTAAGCTTAGGCCTTCCCCGCTGAGACCAATCTTAGGGGAAGGCTTTATGGCTTAACGCCTTTAATCAGGCTAATTCACTTTTCTTTTCATAAACAATTTTTTTAAAATGACGACCCTATTCGTCAACACCTATTAACCAAATCTATTTACCCAGATGAACACTTATGTTCCTTTATAGGAATAAAGCGAACTCCCACCCAAAGCTGTTTTTAAATAATAGGGCGAAAAACAGCGAACCCACGGGATTATTCACCTGCTCCCGTTTGCAGGTTTAAGTTTAGACAATTTTTATTGCTCTTTATCTCGTCCTATTTAGGATGAGTGATGGTATTATATTTTTACGAGATTTTTAGATTTTTTCCCGTCCCGCAACGGTTTTGGTTAGAATTTTATTAAGCAGCCTTGTCAATACTCATTGGATAATTGAGTGCTACTGCGAGACTTTTTAATAAATTGTAGAAGTTTACTTTGAAAATTACGAAGAGATATCACCTGTTTTATACGGACAAAAAGGGCGTGACTCAACTTATTGTATCAGAGGTACTGGTATACCTTGCACACAGATAAGTCGGATGACACGCCCGGGGTCGTGAGCATCCTTGCCTATCCTCTCGTGTGCTAAAAATTACCAGTTTTCTGATACGAGATTCAAAGCGAATGCTTCTAATATTTTATATTAAGAAGAATCGCAAACTTACATTTTTGAAATGTAATGATTAAACAAATATAACTAAATTTTTATACAATACAAATTTGTATCGAATAAATCGAGTCTTTTTTTGAAATTTTACTATATGAAGGTTTATAGTAGAGAGGAGTTAGATTTATTAGCAATCCAAGTTGGTTGTATATTGAGGCTTAATAGATTAAGATTAAATCTTTCTCAAGAGGACCTTGCTCAACAATTAGGAATTAACTCTACAAAAATAGGAAGAATAGAAAGGGCGGAGCATATATGTGCCTGGAATCAGTTACTGCAGTTATGGCAGAAATTAGGGATTGATAATAGCAAACTATTTTTGCTGAAAGAAAAAAGTCAATTGCTTTCTATTATTAGCCAATCATATAAATTAGAAAAAAGACTGAATCAAGACAAAAAGGATTATTATTCTTTTTTAACGAAAATCGTTGAAACTAAATATAAAGATCTTTGAATATTTTAAAATTCGTTTCAATAGCGATCATCGTAATCCTGAATAAATTATTATCTTTTAATGGCTATGTAAATTACCTTTTATTCTTTGACTATATAATTACCACTCATTTATTTTCTGGATTAAGAAATTTCTGAGATTAATCCCCTTGCTCAATAGCATTGGGACGAAGTGCTTCTGAATCTCTACTCTCTGAAATATACCAATCTAATTGGTATTTTACTCCATCCTTTAAAGAAGTAACTGGTTTGTAGTCTAAAAGTAGAGCTGCTTTATTTGTAATCGCACGAGTATGTAATTGATCCCCTGGTCGGGCAGGTAGGTCTATTAACTCAATTTTTTTTCCTGTAATATTTTCAACTAAACTAATTCCTTCCCTGGTAGAAAATTCTTCCTCACATCCCAAATTGATAATTTCCCCATTCACTTTTGAAAAGTTTTTTAATGCCTGGTAGATACCTTGTGTGATATCATCTATATAAGTGAAGCTTCTAATGTGCTTTTCACTTCCATGGTATAGGGTAAAAGGAAGATGATTAATGGAACAGTGAATTAACTTTGAAAATAATTTATCAGGTCTCTCACGTGGTCCATAAACTGAATATAATCTTAAGGAGGAAGCATTAAAAGAATTATTTCGCGCTTTGCTTAAAACTAATTGTTCAGCCGCTAATTTACTGATACCATACCAGGAAATAGGCTGGGGGACTTGTTCTTCTGAATAGGTGGCATTGAGACCATATACAGAGGAGGTGCTGATATAGAAAAAATGCTTTAAAACTTTGTTTTTCTGGGCAAAATCAGTTAATAATTTTGTAGCATCCAGGTTATTTGAAAAGTAATCGTCGTAAGAACTGTTTATGTCATTTCCCGGGTGAGCGGCTAAATGGAAAATAAATTGAAAATTTAAGGGAAGGTTTTGATAAAGCTTAGGGTCTCTTAAATCACCATTTATAACCTGAACATCTTTTTGGTTTAATAAATTGGTATTGGCCTTCTTTAGGGATGGACTATAATAACTTGAATAATTATCGATTCCCCATACTTCATATCCAAATAGGCTTAATTTTTCTGCCAAATGTGAACCGATAAAACCGGCAGCACCGGTAATTAAAACCTTCATTTAAAAATTGTTTGAAATATTGGGCAATTTAAAAAGTCTTAATGACCTACCCTAAAAAGCCTTAGTAAAAAGAATATATTTGTAAATTTTATAATTAACTGTCCTATTTCAAATTTATGGATTACGAATTCACCATCATAGTGCCGATTTATAATGAATTGGATAACCTGGATCGACTTTCTTCAACACTTTTAGATTACATTAAAAAAGCTTCAAAAAAAACAAAGGTTCTATTTATAAATGATGGTTCAACAGATGGCAGTCAGCAAGCTCTGGAGGATATTTGTGAGAAACAGGAATTTTTTGGTTATCTAAGTTTTAAGAAAAACAGAGGTTTGAGTACTGCCCTAAAAGCCGGATTTGACCAGGTCGACACAGTTTTAACCGGATATATTGATGCTGATTTACAAACCGATCCTGAGGATTTTGAACACTTACTTGCAGTGAGTTCGGAACATGAGTTGGTAACTGGATTTCGCAGTAATAGGCAGGATAGTTTAATTAAAAAATTCTCTAGTAATATTGCCAATACTATAAGACAGATTTTTACCAAAGATGGTATGGATGATACCTGTTGCCCCTTGAAAGTGATACATACTCAAACTGCACAAAGGATTCCTATGTTTAATGGTTTACATCGCTTTTTACCTGCAATGGTGTTATTACAGGGGGGAAGAATAAAGCAAATTCCAGTAAGGCATTATCCCCGAATTGCGGGGGTTGCCAAATATCATTTTTTTAATAGGCTAATTGGTCCTTTTACAGATTGCCTGGTCTTTTTATGGATGAAGATGAATTATATTCATTATGAGGTTGCAAAGAAGAGTACTTAAGAAAACAGACATATTTCTCTACCTATAGGTGAATCCCTGTATGGTGGTATTTAAAAAAATAAATGTTGTTACCTTTGCTGATTTTTATGTTCCAATTACATTTTTGAATGTTCCATACCCTTGTAATTTACAACAGAGGTTATTTTCTTATTTGGAAACCTATGGACAAAGCCATTGATGGAGTATAAAATAAATTGTCTTAAGAAAAATTATATTACAAATTTATGATTTCCAGAAACTGTAGAACGGTTTTAATCTTGTGTTTTTTTATTTGCTTTTTAAGTGTTAATTCAATCTATTCCCAGGAATTTAATACGGGTTTACTAAGCCATAATTTATCAACCGACCATTATATCCGGCTCAGCTATGATAATGATTACTTCGGAGGGGATGATGATGATTATACTCAGGGTTTCAACATAGAAGTAGTTCACAGCGTTTTTAAAGATAATCCTTTAAATAAATTACTGTTTTCTTTAAAGGAATCCCAAGATAAATATGGAGTTGCCTTAGAACACGCTACGTTTACTTCCAATACCATTAGTAGACCTGAAATACAATACGGACAAAGGCCATTTTCAGCTACATTCTTCCTAAAAGCTTTTAGGATAAGCGATCAGTTAGATAAGAAGGTGCGTCTGAATTCTTCACTTTGGTTAGGGTTTATCGGACCCTGGGCTTTAGGAAAGGATGGACAGGTATGGGTTCATGAACTTACCGATAATTGGGATCCCAAAGGGTGGCGAAACCAAATTGAAAATGATATAATTATTAACTACAGCGCTACACTAGAAAAGTCTTTATTTAATATTTCCCATTACTTTGATTTATATGGAGAATCCAAGTAGGGTCAGGCTGTCATTCTCCTGATCAAGACTGATTTCTGGATCTGCGTTCCACCTTTCCTGGTTTATCGTCGCTGAAATGAATTCCTCTTTCCCCAGGTCGTCATCATTACTACAGGAAAAAATCCCAAAAATTAGCAACAGGAGCCCATAGCTCATTAAATTTATTTTTTTCATAATTCATAGTTAGGTTCATATAATAGATGCCGTATTATATAAAAGGTTGCGTTGAATTATTTTTAAAAACTTATATTTTTGAAAAGAAGGGTGTTTTTAATTCTTGATATACGTAGTAATAGCCTCTGTTATAGTTGTATACACCTATTACCTTTTCTGGTTTTTTATTATGAAATATTTAGTTGAACCAGCTTTATACTGGATCTAAATGCTTTTTTAGATAACGCCCTTCATAATATCAGAAAATATTTCAAAAGACCTTAATCTGTCCTGGTGATCATAGATATGGGATACGGCCATGACTTCATTGACCCCGGTTTCTTTTATGAAGACTTCGGTTTTCTGTTTTATGGTCTTGGGATCACCAATAAAGGCATATTTAAGCATTCGCTGGAACCCCGGATGTGCCAGAATTTCACGGTGTTCACTGGTGAATTCCACGGGGGGTTGCATATAATCAATATTTCCGCTCATCACCCCCAGCATCATTTTAATTAAGGAGGTGGATATTTTTTCAGCCTTTTGAGTAGTATCGGCGGCGATGATATTGACACCCGCAATCGTATAGGGTTCCGAAAGGAATTTTGAGGCTTTGAAGTTATTATGGTAAATACTTAAGGCCTGGTGTAATTGTGCAGGTGCAAAATGACTTGCAAATACATATGGCAATCCCTGCTCGGCAGCAAGATGGGCACTGTCGGTACTGGATCCTAAAATGTAGATAGGTACTTCAACCCCTTCGGCCACTGCCGCCCTTACTTCTGAGTTTGCATTTTCAAGGGAGAAATATTTCTGGATTTCTTTTACTTCCTGCGGGAATTTGAAAACCGACTTCATCCGATCCGAACGAATGGCTTGTGCAGTTACCTGGTCGGTCCCGGGTGCTCTTCCCAGTCCTAAATCAATTCTATTAGGGTATAAAGTCCCCAGCGTTCCGAATTGTTCAGCGACGATCAGAGGCGAATGGTTCGGGAGCATGATGCCGCCTGAACCTACCTTAATTTTTTTAGTCCCTCCTGCAATATGTCCTATAAGGACCGAGGTCGCTGAACTGGCTATACTTACCATATTATGATGCTCGGCCAGCCAAAACCTGGTATATCCCATTTCTTCAGCTTTCTGGGCCAGATCCAGGCTTTGGTCAAATGTTGTTTTAACACTGGAGTCTTTTGCTACGGTAGCAAGTTCAAGGATAGAATAAGGGATAGTATTTAATGCAGAGGCCATATTGATTTTATTTGAATGCATAAAGGTAGGCGGAGTAAGCAGGTAAACCTTACAAAAGGGAGTTCCAAATCCTCGCTTTTTGGCAAATGAAATAAATAGTATTAATAGAAAGTTAAGGAAAATTTCTTGTTTTCTTCCCAAACCTTTATTACGAAATGGTTTTCGTATTTTTATTTTTATTAGAAAGTTGCTTTATTTAGATATATTAACAATGTGACGTTAAACTCCGCATAAAAAGTTTTTGTCTTTGGAGTTTCCTCATAATTTAGCCTAGCAAACCAATAAAATTAACACCTATAAAAATTAACACCTATGGCATCTTATTTAAATTCAAATGAAATCAGGCTCAGCCTGCGACAATTAGTCAAACAATATGTTGAAGAATGCGAAACCTGCCAGGAACTCCCGGAGGAATTCGTCAGCCTGATCAAACACAATTTTCTGGCAAAATATGTGTATTACAACAAACAAAAGAAACAAATTGAAATTGGTATCGACGCCTCTGAATCTCCGGAGACCTACCCGGAAATTAAGGTTTATAAAATTCCGGTGAACAAAGCGACTAAATGGTTGGAAAAATCATTTAAAGATCAGCAAAGTGACCTGGAGTTCTATGGCCGTTTATTAAACAGAAATGCCATTTTCAATTCCTCGGATGTTGTATTGCTAAGTAGGTAATATGTAATTTTTCTAAAAGAGCGGTCTTATTTCTAGGATCGCTCTTTTATCTTTAATTTATTTTCTGTATTATGAATATAGAAACAGCAAGAATTTATGAGAATAAAGAAGCTTCGGATAAGCTTCGGATTTTGGTGGATAAGTTGTGGCCTCGGGGAATTTCTAAAGAGGAGGCACTTTTGGATCACTGGTACAAGCAATGGGCGCCAAGTGATGATCTTCGAAAACAATTCCACCAGGATAAGATTTCCTGGGAGGAATTTCAAAAAGAATATAAGCAGGAATTGAAAGATAATAAAGATCAGATTTTAAATGACCTTGACGACCTGGACAAACGAAAAACTTTATTGCTTTTATATGGCTCTAAGGACAAAACGAACAATCATGCTGTTTTGCTTAAAGATTTTCTCAGGGATTTAAACTAAGCTTGTTTCTTTTTAGCCAAATCCTCCATAATCAATTCTGCGTGGACTCTAGAATTCTCGATAAACCATTTGTGGGTTTCGGTGCCGCCGCATATGACCCCGGCCAGGTAAATCCCCTTAACATTGGTTTCCATGGTTTTTTCATCATACTGCGGAATTTTCCTGCCATCATCAGATAATTTAATCCCCATGTTTTTTAGAAATTCAAAGTTTGGACGATAGCCGGTTAACATCAGTACAAAATCGTTTTCCAGGCTTTTTTCTCCTTCTGGGGTCTCTATTATAACCTCTTTCTCCCTGATTTCTTTTAAAGTGGCATTGAAAAGTGCCTTGATGTTGCCTTCTTTAATCCGGTTATCGATATCGGGGCGTACCCAGTATTTTACCCTTCTGCCAATTTCCTCTTTTCTAACGATCATCGTGACCTCGCCTCCTTTGCGGTAAATTTCCAGTGCCGCATCCACAGCCGAATTACTTGCGCCAACCACGATGGTCTTTAAAGTGGCATAGTAGTGCGGATCGTCATAATAGTGCGCTACCTTTGGCAGGTCCTCCCCAGGGATATTCAGGTAGTTGGGGATGTCATAGAAGCCGGTGGCAATAACCACGTTTCTGGCCTGGTACTGGTCTTTTATGGTGGTAACAAGATGCATGTCTTCTATGGATTCCACCTTACTGACCTTTTCAAATAAGTTGATGTTAATCTTATTGGAGGTGGCTATCCTTCTGTAATATTCCAGGGCTTCGGCCTTTCGTGGCTTTGGATTATTACTGATAAAGGGAATATTGTTTAGTTCCAGCTTTTCTGAAGTAGAAAAGAAGGTCATATTGGTAGGGTAGTGGTATAACGAATTTACCAGGCAGCCTTTTTCCAGGATAAGATAAGAAAGCTCTTTCTTCTCTGCTTCCAGGGCGCAGGCAATACCGATAGGCCCGCCTCCAATGATGATAACATCGTAGGTATATTTAGGAGTTTGCAAGTTGTCTTAAGTCTTTTATGGTTTCCAGTTGGTCTTCTGCTTTAAAAACATAACTGCCGGCAACCAGGATATCTGCTCCTGCCTTTACAAGCTGGGAGGCATTTTCGTTGGTGACCCCGCCGTCAATTTCAATTAAGGTCGAAGCGTTATGCGTTACAATGAGTTCCTTTAAACGCTGGATTTTGTTATACGTATTTTCGATAAAACTTTGTCCGCCAAAACCAGGGTTTACGCTCATAATACATACTATGTCGATATCCTGGATCACATCTTTCAAAAGATCAACACTTGTATGAGGATTTATCGCTACCCCTGCATTCATACCCTCAGATTTGATTGCCTGCAGGGTTCGATGCAGATGAGTACAGGCCTCGTAATGAACCGTAAGGTTATCTGCGCCAAGGCGGGCAAATTCTTTTATGTACCTGTCCGGGTCTACGATCATAAGATGCACATCGATCGTTTTTTCAGCATGTTTGGTAATTGCTTGCAGAACCGGCATACCATAAGAGATGTTGGGAACAAACACGCCGTCCATGATATCTATATGGAACCAGTCGGCTTCACTTTTGTTCACCATTTCAATATCGCGCTGAAGGTTTCCGAAATCAGCGGCAAGTATGGATGGGGCAATAAGTTTTGTTGTCATAAGAGTTGAGCTGTAGATGAGCACACAAAAATAACAAGATTATACTTATTTAATGCCTTCTGTAAATTTATTTAAGATGTACCTTACCGAACCCTGAATGGCTGGATTTAAAAGACTGACCTGGGTCAGGTAAATGTCGAATTTTGTTTCATTATACCGATCGTCCAGAGATATAAAGTCGGTTTGGTACCCATCAAAGGTAACGCTGGGAATAGATTTCTGAAAGATGGTGATGATATTGTGATGCCGCTGGTCTGCTTTTATCCTGGCAAATAGTTCCTTTAAAAGCTCTTCTTCCCCTTCCAGAACCTGGAAGAAATTGCCCTGGGAATATAAAAGAATCCCGGTGATATTATTATCGTTATTCCAGTTTTTACTAAAATCTAAAGCCTCTTGAATTTCGGATTCTGAAAGTGCCGGGTTCACGGTACTCACATAACTTATTGCGTATCGCATAAAGAATTAAGAATTGTTAGGTCCAAAAATAAGGGGATTTAAGAATTGTTGAAATTTAAAAGCGTGAAAATTTATATAAAATTATAACGGAAACGGTGCGACTGCGCCGGAGTTAGTGCGCATTATTTAAAAATGATCTTTTATAACGGCCTTTGCTGCATTAAAACCGCACATCCCGTGAACGCCTCCTCCTGGAGGGGTCGAAGAGGAACAAAGGTATACCCTGGGGTCCGGGGTGGCATAGGGAGATAGTTTGGCAATAGGCCTGGTAAAGAGCTGGGTGATATCCTGTTTTCCCCCGTTGATATCACCCCCGATAATATTGGGGTTAAAAGCTTCAAGTGCTACGGTATTCATAGTGGATTTTTTTAGGATAGATGCTTTAAATCCCGGGGCCGCGCGTTCTATCTGCGCCTCGATGATATCTGAAAAATCAGCAATACTTCCATTGGGAACATGACAATAGGCCCAGGCGGTGTGCTTTCCCTCCGGAGCTCTGGTATTATCAAAAATACTATGTTGGGCCACCAGTACGTATGGGGTGTCTGTCATTTGTTTGTGATGAATTCTTTTTTCTGAATTCTCCATTTCTTCTTCTGAAAAGCCTAGGTGTACCGTTCCGGATTTGCGGCATTTTTCACTGGTAAAAGGAATAGGTTTATCAAGTGCCCAATCGACCTTAAAAACCCCGGCCCCATATTGGAAGGAACTCATTCTCTCCCGGTACAGATCTGAAAAATCGGTTCCTTTTATTTCTAATAACTGCTTTGGGGTGAGATCGAAGAGATAGGTTTTTGACCCTGGAAGTTCTTCCAGGTGGGTGATATTTCTATCAAGATGCAGTTCTCCACCCAGGGAGCTATAGTAACTCAGCATACTCTTTATGAGGTTCTGGGCTCCACCCTTGGGGAAGGGCCAATTGAATTTATGGGCCATAGTACTTAAGACTAGCCCAAAGGAGGCTGATGCCATGCTATCCAGGGGTAGGGTGGAATGTGCTGCGGCCCCATAAAAAAATATTCTTGATTTTTCATTTTTGAAATATTGTCTGGCTAGCATACTGGCCGAGGGCAGGGCTTTTATTCCAAATTTGATAAAGTCCAAAGGGTGCTGTGGGATACTCAAAGGTCCGAGCAGGTCATTTTCTATTTTTCCCCAGCTACTTATAAGGGGCTGGAACAATTTGAGATAGGAACTTTCATCAATTCCTAACTGGGCGGCTGTTTTATTTATATCCGTGTAGCAGGCATAGGCCGTGCCATCACCAAATGGATGGGAATAGGGGATTTCCGGAAAGATCCATTCCAGGCCATGTTCCTTTAATGGTAGTGATCTTAAAAACGGGGAGCCATACCCCATAGGTAATATGGCGGAGCCCACGTCGTGTTTAAAACCGGGCAAGGTCAATTCCTGGGTTCTGGTGGAGCCCCCGGGAGTGGAAGCCTGTTCAAAAATAGCAGTTTTTAAGCCTTGCTGCTGCAAATATATTGCTGCAGAAATTCCGTTAGAACCACTTCCAATTATTATAGCATCGTAGTTCAAAGACATTAACTCAGTTTTTTAAGATCCAGACTACCAAGATATTCCCGAAAGGATATGCTACCCCTGGGTTCCCCGATCATATCATTTGTAGTGATAAAAGTAAAATAATCCAGTTTGTCATGAATTCCTTTACCCAATATTGTCGTAAGCCCAAGCCTGGCACTTACTTTAGCGATGGGTTCGGGGATTTTAATGATATTCCCCCCAATAATTTCCTTGATCATTTGGACCATTTCCAGCCTGGTGTGAATATTCGGACCCCCAATCTCTATGATGTCCGGGCCTTTTTCCAGGAAGGATACCACAACTACTGCCAGATCCTTATGATGAATGCTATTGGTTTTTGCCTTTCCTGAACCAATCAGAGGGATGAATTTACGTTTGGCCATAATGGCCAGATCATTTAGACCAGAGTAGAAGCCTACAGGTCTTATGATGGTATAATCTAAGCCGGAATTTCGCAGTTCATTTTCACATAGTTTATGTACCCTGGCTACATTATAGTCTTTTAAAGTATCTGCGCCTTTTATGGAAATATATATAAACCGAGCCACCTTATTTCTAACCGCATCATCAATAAGGTTTTTATTGGCCTTGTAATCGTTTTCATAAAAAGAGGCCTCAGGAGGTGCAAACAGGCTGATGCTTTTACCAAGGGCTGAGATTACGGTGGTAACATTTTTGGTGATCCCTTTAATCCCGGCAGTCTCTTTGGCCGCATCTTCTTTCCAAATATCCTCGGTGTAACCGGATAGGGTTTCAAGCCCTTCATCAGTCCGGGTTAAGACTCTCAGGTTTTTTCCTTCTGCCTTTAATAATTTCACTATTTCCAGGCCCAGTACCCCAGAGGCCCCTGCAATTAAAATCTTTCCTTCCTCCTTCATCTTACCTGCATTTATAAATAATGATAGAAGATACTCAGAAAAAAGACGCTATTTAAAAAGCTGGCCCTGGCTTAACAAAAGATTAGCGTATCTCATAATTGCGGGGATAATAAAGTTTAGAAACGAAAAAACCCCGGTTCATCACGCCGGGGTCATTCATCAATCAAAAAACGAACAGTTATGTTAGCCGGCCGTCGCCGGCATTAACTGTTGTCATCTTCAATACCTTATCCTAAATATGTTTTTAGGATCTTACTTCTAGAGGTATGTTTCAACCTTCTGATCGCTTTTTCTTTAATTTGTCTGACTCTTTCTCTTGTAAGATCAAAAGTCTCTCCAATTTCTTCAAGGGTCATTGGGTGCTGGTCTCCTAAACCAAAATACAAACGAATAACATCAGCTTCTCGCGGGGTTAGGGTTTCTAAAGCACGCTCAATCTCTGTTCTTAAAGACTCGTGTAAAAGTTCTTTATCAGGGTTTGGAGATTCACCGGAACGAAGTACATCGTAAAGGTTAGAATCTTCACCTTCTACCAGGGGAGCATCCATAGAGACATGACGACCGGAATTCTTCATAGATTCCTTAACGTCGTTAATGGTCATATCGAGCTCTTTTGCAATTTCTTCAGCACTTGGTGGGCGCTCATGAGACTGCTCAAGGAAAGCAAAAGTTTTGTTGATCTTGTTAATAGATCCAATTTTGTTCAGTGGTAAACGAACAATTCGGGATTGTTCTGCCAGGGCCTGAAGAATAGACTGACGAATCCACCATACAGCATAGGATATGAATTTAAAACCACGGGTTTCGTCAAAACGTTTCGCAGCTTTAATTAATCCTAAATTTCCTTCATTAATAAGGTCGGGTAGGGTTAACCCCTGATTTTGATATTGTTTTGCAACCGACACCACAAAACGTAAATTAGCCTTGGTTAATTTTTCCAAAGCGCGGTCATCACCCGCTTTAATTCGTTGTGCTAATTCTACCTCTTCATCGGCAGTAATTAAATCAACCTTACCAATTTCTTGCAAATACTTATCCAGCGAAGCAGTCTCACGGTTTGTAACCTGCTTCGTAATCTTAAGTTGTCTCATCTATCGTCTCCTTGGATTTTAATTATGAATCTCTTGTATATGTTTATACGTAGCTTGTAGTCGAAATGTTACAAAAAAACTTAATTAATTTTATTTCGTCTCTTTTATCGACCTTTAGGCAGGGTGTTTTTTTATGGCCGCTTTAGCCTGGCCCTGATTTGGATGCCATTTTGGTCTCTTTATTTGTTGACTAAAAAAAGATAAGCGATTTAGGAAATAATTTTTTTCTTATCCCTTCCATTATCTTTTTCAATAGGAATGGGTTCGTTACAATGGAGCTTAAACATCTGCCCGATTTTATCTGGTTTTTCTTGAGTATTTTTAAAACAGCAGCCAAGGTTTCTGTTTGATCCTGGTTAAAAACCACTTTTAAATTTATAACGGGGTACGGGGAAAAATTTGCACCTCAGTGCCATCCTCTCCTTTGTTAATTTCCAGGCGACTTGGTCGGTTCTTTTTAGCTATTTCCTCAGATTTATTAATTGCTTGCTCAAAGGATTCGAATTTTTCAATTTCCTCGCCCCGGTTATTCTTTAATATCCAAACTTCGGCGTCTTTCTCAGCTGCCAGCTGATACCTTTTCTGATTGATTAATTCGTGATTATTTTTTAACAATTCCAGGAGAATTTTTCCATCACTAAAATTTCCATCTGGATATTTCATTGGGAATAAAGCGAAAAAAACATAATAAAGGGAGAAGTAAATGAATTGATAGGTGAATATTCCCGGTTCCACCCAATTATAACTTACCAGGTAGACCATAAACAGGGCAGCAAGGGTATTAAAAATAGTTCCCCCCAGGTATATTATTATGTTTCTTAATTTCTGACTTTCATCAATATTATCAAAATAACAGAATCCGTACCAGAAGTAATACTTCCTGATTTCAAAGATCCATTTTCTTGCTATTATTTTGCCCGATCCAATGACAATCTGGATATTTCTGGCTCCTAAAAGCCGTGCAAAAAATACATGCCCGGCTTCATGGATAATCGAAATTATGGGCAAAATAATAAAAAATGCCAGGAAGAGTTTTGGAATATCTTTGAGGTCGAACATTAGTCTTGTTTTTAAGTCTTATGATCTTTCATTTTTGTTGGTGTAAATATTCTCCCAGTTTTTGCCAATGCTCATTAAAGCCATAGTGATTTTCCTGGTCTCCCCGGGAGACAGGAAATCTGGAGTATGCAATTGGGAAAGATTTGGTGAGGCCATTTTTTTAGTTACATTTCGATCCATTTCCAGGTAATCCTTAAGGCTTTGGGATAATCTCTTATAACCAAGGCCGATTTGTTCAGGTTCTTTGGAAGATTGATACCCGGCGATGGCTACATACAGGCGGAGACATTGCACCACCGGACATCTGCTGTCATTTCTGCTGATAAAGCGATGAATTACCGGAAAGGAAAAATGATCAATAATATGTTCTGTAAGTAAGGATTTGATTTGTATAAGATCCGAATCTATATTTCTTTCTGAGATGAGCGTATCAGTTATCTCATCAGGTGTTTTTCCAATGAGGTCTATTTGGAGGGCCAATGCCTTTTGTTTTTTCACCGCTTGAATAACAGAGGACAGGTAGGTAATATTCAGGGTAAGCATTATAAAACCAGAAAAAGAGATGATGGTAAAAATTATTCGGCTCAGCTGCGTACCTGGTATAAAATCTCCCAGGCCAACTGTTGAAATTACATAACAGGTAAAATAAAGCCTTTCCAAAATATCGGCAGCCTCTCTTGTGGAGCTGTTTATCACCATTTCTTCATTGGCCATAAAGATGATCCAGGCAGAAAGAATGAGAAAACCCAACCAAACAGCAGAGTTAATTAAAAGGTGTGAAATACCGGAATAAACATAGCGTAAGGAAGACTTGTTGTTGTGAATTATAAGCGCTCCAACCCACTGGTTTAATTTTTTAGACATTTGCCCGTAACCATTGAAGGAAAGGGTGGTAAAAAAGAAATCACCAAATACAAGAACTAGAAGCGTAAGTCCTATAATTCCAATAATAACATCCATATTACCCTTTTTTGATTAATTTTGTTTCTGAAAAAGGAGATTTTTCTTTATATATCCTGACTATCCTCGTTGATTTTAAAGTTGTCGCGCTGTTCGGTTAAGCAGCAGAGATTTCGCCGGTACCATTTTTCTGTTACCATTTAGGTAATTCTTTAACCGGGCCAATTGTAAAATCGTGTATTTTCCAGTGATGTTCTCTCAAAATTTCATATCCATGTTGTAACTTATCCAGATCTATGGGGCCCTGGGGGATATAAGCGATCTCTCCAAAATAAATTTGTCCATTCTCTCTAAATCTGACCCTGGCATCCTTTACCCAGTCCCATGATTTTACGATGTTTTTTATTTCTTCTACCAGCTTATCATCTATTTGTTTTTTTAGGGTTTTAGGATGCCTGTCCATTAAATCCAGTACACTGGTTTTTACGTGTGTGACCCCGTCTTTTAAAACGGAAAAGGAAATAAAAAGTGCTGCCAGGGCATCGGCCCACCATAATCCCAGGCCGACACCAATAATTCCCAGAATAGCTGCAAATGCGGTCATATAATCTGCCTTTTGAGCACTGGCATCAGTGAACAAAATTTTATTGTGCAGTTTTTTAGCTAAAGGCAATTTCTTAAATCCCAGTATCATAGCTGGAATGGCACTGTATAATAGGGCAGCTATCATGATCCATCCCATCCATATCCGCTGACCAAAAATAATTTTGTTTCCAATAGTAGGATGTTCTGCTTTTATAAGTGCCATTGAAGAATCGAAAACTAAAAAAAGACCCATCCCAAGAAGGGCCACCGCACCGGTTAAAAATGAGATAGAAAAGACCCGGTGATAACCGTAGGGGAAGTTTTTATTAGGTGGTTTTCTAAAGATCTTGACCGAGATTAGAAATGCAATAGAAGGGACTAAACTCAATGTGTCTTCAAGCCAGGCAGATTTCATGGCCTGGGAAGATCCCATCACCAGGTACATCAATATTATTACCGAAATTAAATACCCCAGGGTGACCCATTCCAGATTTACAGCTTTGGATAAAGTTTTCTTTAAATCATCCGGTAATTCAAAATCAACAATGCTTTTCATCCTTTATTTTTTTGGTGGAATATAAAAGTTTCTACTTTCTGTAAGAGCCTATTCTCTCCTTTGGGTACCATAATCACGTGCTTTTGATCATATGGAGCTGATAGGCCCGCTTTCTTTTTCCAAATGGTCTTTTTCTCAAAACCTCCAATGACCAGGTGTAATTTGAATTTTTCTAATTTTTTCACGAGTTCGCTTTCGGAGCCTTCCATGAATTGAATGCTTAGATTTTCGCTTTCAGCAAACTTGCGAATTAGACGCACTTCCTTTCCGAAAAAGCTGTCCTTTTCTTTTATGGTAAATGGAGGATTAATTGTTATGCCGACAAGTAAATCCTCCTTTTTGGCCTCTTTAAATGAGTGCTGAGGATCTTGAGGAAAGGTACAAGCCCCAAGAAATAGTAATGATAAAATGAACACGATTTTTTTCATAAATGCTGTGTTTAATCTCATTAATCTTTGAACGATATAAGATGAAATTACAATATTTGAATTCAACAGATGTTAATTAATTTGTAAATGGTCAATGTGGGAATCCTTACCTTTTGGTATGAAATATAACGGGGAGCGATAAGATAATTAAGACGAGAAAAATTGCTAAAGGCCTTTTCTATATAGATTTGTGAAGAAGATTCTCTTTGAAATTAACAGAAACTTAAGTGGGACAGCTATTTTATTTTCTAACTTTTACCTGGCTAATTTTAAAATGAAATTGCGATGGAAACCAAAGGCGGTAAAAAGATCTTATTTTATTCGGTATTAGGAATTTTGGGATGTTATTTTTTATTTCTAGGACTTGCTAAAGCTAAAGTTTTCCTAGCCCCCTTTCTAACAGCTGTGATTTTGGCATTAGTGGTTCTTCCGCTTTGCAGAAAATTAGAGCGTAATGGAACAAAGCGAGCTGTGAGCTCCTTAATCAATACCTTTTTCTTGTTTATTTTATCGATTGGATTTATGGCTTTATTTTCCCTTCAAATGAAAAGTATGGTAAATGACTGGCCGAAAATAAAAGAAACCATGAAGCCTAAAATTGAACAATTAAAAACTTTTGTGGTCCATAATACACCGATTAGTAGAGAAAAACTTGAACTCAACAAGAATTCTTCTCTTATTAGTCCGGCCTCTGGACAGGGCACACAGGCGGTTAGCTTTTTAAGTAAGATTATCAGTTTTTTTGGAACGTATTTATTGGTCTTTATCTACATATTCTTTTTGCTGAATTACCGTCAAAGGTTCAAAGAGTTTCTGGTACGCTTATTTCCAGATGAGAAAAGAGAGAAGGTAAAAAAGGTAACTCATAAATCTGCAACGGTTGTTCAAAATTACCTGGTAGGAAAACTCATACTTATAGGTTTACTCGCTGTTGTTTATTCTATTGGGCTTGGAATTTCAGGAGTGAGTAATTTTATCCTGGTAAGCATTATCGCCGCATTGTTTACCCTTATCCCGTATATTGGTAATATTATTGGTTTGGTATTGGCTATGGCCTTTGGTTATCTTACCTCAGGTGAAATTAGCGTTTTAATCGGTGTGATATTAACTTTTACAGTTTCTCAATTTCTGGAAAGTTATATATTGCAACCCTATGTAGTGGGGGATAAGGTGGATCTTCATCCGTTTTTTGTTATCCTGGTCGTGGTAATTGGGAATGCTGTATGGGGAATTATAGGGATGATTCTGGCCATACCTGTTACTGCAATTCTAACGATTATTTTATTACATGTTACACCTCTTCATCCTTTTGGGTTTCTTTTAAGTAAGAAATCTACCCCAAATTGTTAATATTGAATAAGGCTATTTCAAGAAAGAGTATAAACGTAATACAAGATAATTCATATACTATCACTTCTGGAATCCAGTAAAAAATACTTTTTCTTAAAAATAATGTCATAAAAAAATCCCCGAAAATTAAATTCCGGGGATTTTGATTTATAAGCTTAAGACTTTTTAGTCGTTGTCTTTACGGTCTCTGTTGTCTCTCCCTCTGCGATCATCACGGCCACGATTGTCACGAGAACCACGATTATCACGACCTCTGTCGTTACGATCGTTGTCTCTTGGCGGGCGAGGCTGATAGCCTTCAGGCTTGTCAAGCAATGCTTTTCTGGAAACTTTTTCCTTACGGGTCTTAGGATCTACACCGAAGTATTTTACATCGATTACATCACCAAGATTTACAATGTCAGTAACATTGTCAGTGCGTTCCCAGGCGAGTTCAGAAATATGAAGCAACACCTCGTTGCCAGGAGCATCAAGATATTCAACCACGGCACCGAAGTCCAGTACTTTGATTACTTTTACTTCGTAAACGCTTCCTTTTTCCGGCTTGAAGGTGATAGATTCTATTTTGGCAAGAACCTTATCAATTCCTTCTTGTTTGGTTCCAAGGATTTCAACAATACCTTCTTCGGTTACAGGATCTTCATTGATCACGATTTCTGTTCCTGTTGTTTTCTGAAGTTCCTGAATCACTTTTCCTCCAGGTCCGATAAGTGCGCCAATAAATTCATTCGGAATTCTACGGGTAATGATTTTCGGAGCGTGAGCTTTTACATTTTCGTTTGGCTCAGCAATAGTATCGGTTAGTTTCTCAAGGATATGAAGTCTGCCTGCACGAGCTTGTTTTAGCGCTTTTACTAAAATCTCGTAAGGAAGCCCCTTTACTTTGATATCCATCTGGCAGGCGGTTATCCCGTCAGCCGTTCCGGTTACTTTAAAGTCCATATCACCAAGGTGATCTTCGTCTCCAAGAATATCTGAAAGTACAGCGTGGCGCTCTCCATCAGAAATTAATCCCATAGCGATTCCCGAAACCGGTTTTTTCATTTTAATCCCGGCATCCATCATCGCCATAGTTCCGGCGCAAACCGTTGCCATGGAAGATGAGCCGTTGGATTCCAATACTTCGGAAACAATTCTTACCGTGTAAGGGTTGTTTTCAGGAATCATGCCTTTTAAGGCACGTTGTGCAAGGTTCCCGTGTCCAATTTCACGTCTTGAAGTACCTCTGATCGGGTAAGCTTCTCCTGTACAAAATGGTGGGAAGTTATAATGCAGGTAGAAAGTTTCTTCGCCCTGGTGGGTTGGCATATCAATGGTGTTGGCTTCCCTGGAAGTTCCCAAAGTTACCGTTGCAAGGGCCTGGGTTTCCCCACGGGTAAAGATTGCCGAACCGTGTACCGATGGTAAATAATCGGTTTCACACCAGATAGGTCTTATCTCGTCGGTTTTTCTTCCATCTAAGCGTATACCTTCAGCAAGGGTAAGTTCTCTTACCGCTTCCTTTTCGGTTTTGCTATAATATTTTTTGATCAGCTTTTCGTTTTCTTCTAATTCCTCTTCAGAAAACAAGGCTAAAACTTCTTCTTTTACTGCGGCAAATGCTTCGCTGCGTTCTTTCTTTCCGTGACCGCCTTTAGCGATATCGTAAATTTTGCTATAAGCTGCCTCATGAACTCTTTTCTCAAATTCTTCATTTTCTGCAGTAACCGCATATTCCCTTACCGGTTTCTTACCGAAGGCTTCCGCTAGTCGCAATTGCGCGTCAATTTGTTTTTTAATATGTTCGTGAGCGAACTGGATGGCCTGGGCCATTTCCTCTTCTGAAATTTCTTTCATCTCACCTTCAACCATCATCACCGAATCTGAAGATGCACCGATGATCATATCGATGTCGGATTCTAAGAGTTGGCTGCGGCTTGGATTAATTACAAACTCACCATTTACCCTGGCTACACGAGCCTCTGAAATAGCAGTTTCAAAAGGAATATCTGAAAGCTGGATAGCTGCCGAAGCGGCAAGTCCTGCTAAAGCATCAGGCATCACTTCCTCGTCGTGAGACATCAGTTGGATCATTACCTGGGTTTCCGTTCTGTAATCTGATGGGAATAGCGGACGCAATACGCGGTCTACAATTCGCATCGTTAGTACTTCTCCGTCGCTTGGTCTGGCTTCTCTTTTAAAGAAACCTCCTGGGTAACGTCCCGCTGCGGCAAATTTTTCTCTGTAATCTACTGTTAATGGAAAGAAATCCATCGTGCTCTCCTTGTAAGAAGAAACTACAGTACAAAGCAACATAGCGTTGCCCATTTGAACAACAACTGACCCGTGGGCCTGTTTTGCTAATTTTCCGGTTTCGATGGAGATTTCTCTGCCATCTCCTAAATCGATAACCTCTTTAAATGTTTGTGGAATCATAATAATTTTGAATTCTTCTAATGATCTGAATAACTTCACCAGATCTTTTGTTATACAATGGTCTCCGCCTATACCGGACGGCCGGGAGTTGTGTTGTTGTGTGTTGTGTAGACCAATGAAAAACTACTCTCTTTGAGCGACAATTTTACTCACTAAGGTGAGACTTTTAAAGGCTGTCAGTAATTTACAAATTACTGCTGTATAAAAAAAGGGAGCGTAAAGCCCCCTTTTGAAATTTATTTTCTTAATCCTAATTCTTTAACAATTGCACGATATCTCATGATATCTTTCTTCATCAAGTAATCAAGCAAGCTCCTTCTTTTACCAACCAGTCTTACCAAAGAACGCTCTGAGTTGTAATCTTTGCGATTCTTTTTGAGGTGGTCAGAAAGGTGAGAGATTCGGTAAGTGAACAAAGCGATTTGTCCTTCAGCAGAACCGGTGTCGGTTTTGCTTTTCCCGTGCTTCTCAAAAATTTCTTCTTTTCTTTCTTTGGCTAAATACATTCCAATATTAATTTTAATGATTTTTATGTATTGACAGTTTTTCTGTCAGGCGGCAAAGATACTACTTTCTCAATAATTACCTACTTAAAGAAGTTCTTTTTAAAAAATAATTTAAGCTCTTACCGGTTGATTCTGAATAAGATCCAAATACAGGTTGACTTTGTTTTTAAGTTCAGACCTTTGGGTAATGAAATCTAAAAAGCCTTTTTCTTTGAGAAATTCAGAGGTTTGGAAATCTTTTGGCAGGTCTTTTCCGGTGGTGTCCTTTACCACTCTTGGACCGGCAAAACCAATTAAAGCCCCGGGCTCGGAAATATTAATATCTCCCAGCATCGCAAAAGAAGCCGTGGTTCCCCCGGTAGTGGGGTCGGTGGCTAAAGAAATGTACGGAATTCGGGCCTCGGCAAGCTGGGCCAATCTAACAGAGGTTTTGGCCAGTTGCATTAAGGATAATGCTGCTTCCTGCATTCTCGCTCCCCCGGATTTGGAAATAACCATCAGTGGGATTTGATTTTTTAACGCATAGGCTGCTGCACGGGCAATTTTTTCTCCTACTACAGAACCCATGGAACCGCCGATGAACCTAAAATCCATACAGGCAATGACCAGGTCCTTTCCTTTGGATTTTCCAACAGCGGTACGTACCGCATCTTTTAGTCCGGTTTTTTCCTGGGCTGCCTTTAAGCGATCGGTATATTTTTTAGTATCCTTAAAATCCAAAGGATCCTTAGCGGTCATATCCTTATCCAGTTCTTTGAATTCGTTATCATCAAAAAGGATCTTGAAATATTCCGCGCTACCTATTCTAACATGGTAACCGTCTTCTGGACTTACATAAAAATTGCTTTCCAGTTGTTCCGCATCTACAATCTTACCGGTTGGCGATTTGTACCAAAGCCCCTTGGGAACATCTTTTTTGTCTTCAGTTGGGGTTTGAATTCCTTTTTGTGTTCTTTTAAACCAAGCCATTTATTTTCAGGTTTCAGGTTTCAGTTTGGTAGTAAACTGAAAGTATTACTTAACAAAAAAACAGCCGGAATTCGAAAAATTCCAGCTGTTTAAAAAATTAAATTTATAGGGTGTTTACGTTATTTAGATCTTCAAAGGCCTTTTTCAGGCGGGCTTTAAAAGTAAGTTCTCCCTCACGTAACCATTTTCTAGGGTCGTAATATTTCTTATTTGGTACATCATCTCCTTCTGGGTTCCCAATTTGAGTAGCAAGAAAATCTTTTTTACTGCCCATATAATCACGGATTCCTTCAAGATAAGCGTACTGAAGGTCGGTATCGATATTCATCTTGATTACCCCGTAGCTAATTCCTTCTCGAATTTCTTCAACGGTGGAACCACTACCTCCGTGGAATACAAAATCAATATGATTGTGTTCCACACCAAATTTTTTCGTGATATATTCCTGTGAGTTTTTCAGGATAACCGGGGTTAGTTTTACATTACCTGGCTTATACACTCCGTGTACATTACCAAAAGCTGCGGCGATGGTAAATTGGTCGCTTACTTTGCTTAATTCCTCATAGGCATAAGCAACTTCTTCTGGCTGGGTATATAATTTAGAGGAATCGATATCAGTATTATCAACGCCATCTTCTTCCCCTCCAGTAACTCCAAGTTCGATTTCAAGGGTCATTCCCATTTTACTCATCCTTTCCAGGTACTTCTTGCAGGTTTCGATGTTTTCCTCTAAAGGTTCTTCGGAAAGATCTATCATATGCGAGCTGTACAATGGTTTTCCAAACTGCTCAAAATGTTTTTCACTGGCATCCAGTAACCCGTCAATCCAGGGGAGTAATTTCTTAGCGCAATGGTCAGTATGTAAAATAACTACTGCTCCATAGGCCTCTGCCAGCTCGTGGATGTGTTTTGCTCCCGCAACGGCTCCTGCAATAGCAGCTTTTTCACCATCGTTAGAAAGTCCTTTTCCAGCGTTAAACTGTGCACCTCCATTTGAGAATTGAATAATTACGGGTGAATTTAGCTCTGCTGCAGTTTCCATAACAGCATTTGTACTGCTGGAACTTATCACATTTACTGCCGGAAGAGCAAAGCCCTTTTCCTTGGCGTAATTAAATATTTCCTGTACTTCTTTTCCTGTGGCTACGCCCGGTTTAATGTTGTGACTCATAATTTTAGTTGAATTAGAAAAACAAAAATAAGAAAATATGTTGGCTTAGAAAGGATAATTGATCCCTACATTATAGACTGCATGGTTAAAATCGTAATTTTCAAACCAGCGATCCCCTTCTGGTAGGGCAGGGTTGTAGGTTTTGAAGCCGATATCGAACCTGAGTACGAAAAAGTTAAAATCATATCGCAGCCCGAATCCGGTACCCACGGCGATGTCTTTTAAATCGGAAAGTGACTCGAAGGTAGCAGCCGGATCTTCCACTATATCCAAAACGTTCCAGATATTCCCAACGTCGATAAAAACCGCTGAATTCAACGCCCCGAATAAATTGTACCGGTATTCTGCATTGAGGGCGAGCTTCATGTTGGCTTCATTAAATTCATTTCTCCCCCCGCTGCTTCCCGGGCCCAGGTCATAAGCCCGCCAGGCCCGGTTATCGTTAGGACCTCCGGCAAAGAAACTTCTGACAAAAGGAATACTGTTGGCATTGCCATATGGAATGGCCACCCCGCCAAAAGCTCGAAAAGCAAAAATGTTGTTATGGCCCAGGTCCCAGTGCTTTATAAAATCGAGTTCGGTCTTTATATACTGGGAGAAGTTTACGCCTAGTATATCGTAATTCCCGGCCTGATTCTTTTCAAGACCTGCTATAGAGGATACTGCGGAAAGTACATTTCCTGCAGTTTCAATTTTGAATCTAAAGCGTGTAAATTCTTCGTCATAAAGATTGCTTTTGGTATTCCACAAGTAAGTATAGTTAGAAGCAAAAATAAGATTGTCTTCCGTTAACCTGTTTTTGCGTTCCCCAATATTATTTACCAGCTGTACCTGTTCACTAGTCAGTCCCGTAGTGGTTCCGGAATCACCGGTGACATCCCGGATGAAATTCTCGGCGCCAGCTGGAATGCTTAATAATCCTTCCGGATTTAAATATGAGGGATCTGTAACTATGCTTCCGGATTGAATAATCTGGTTAAGATCGTCATAGGAATTTCGGTAAACGTTGAAATAATTATCGGTATTTAAGTTTCTTACGTATTGAATATTTAAAAGGTCCAGGCGGTTGGAAAGCTGCCTTGAAGGATTCCATCTATAGTTGAGAATCGCCGAGAGGTTTTGTTTATCGAGGCCTATATTATTTTGTGTGCTTACCCCTAAGGTCAGAGCGGTGAACGGCTGCATGTATTTGGGGATTAATTTTTCAGTTTCAATGGGTAAAAATATCCGGGGGAAAGTTAATTTAAGATCGGCCCCAATCTCTGAAATATCAAAAAACCGGTCATCAGATCCACTTATAGCAGCGTCAGTAGAAGATCCTATGCTTCCACGACCAGAAATCTCAAGGTTTTCAGCACCCCTAAACACGTTTCTTATTAAAAGGGAACCTCCAAAACCAATTCCGAATTTTTGAATGTTACTCTGTGAAATGTCAAAATCAAAACCCAGGGAATATTTGGGCTGGGGGGTTAGAAAAATATTCGTAATCAGATCGGTGTTGGTCGAATCCGTGGGATCCGGGGTAAACTGAATGTTAGGATATTTAAAAACCCGCAGGGAATTTAGACGGTTATAGGTCCGGGATCTTGAAATATCACTGTATACTTTGCCAGGTCTCATAAAAATAGCATCGGTTATGGCCTCAGGTTTGTAGGCCAGTTCTCCAAAACTATATAGGGTGTACCCATCCTGGGTAGTTACGCTGTCGGTTAGTGGTTGATTACGGTTGGCGTATTTGTAGTCGGTAAAAATGTTAACCTTGCTTATTTCGTGAATTTTAAATGGCACCCTGGAGCTTGTGTCCTCTTCCGATGCAAAGCGATTTTTTATAACCACCGTGGTATTCACCTTCTGATCGGTGTTGATGGTGTCGGCATTAAAACTGATGTATTCCTGGTCGAAATTATAAACCCCGTTGTTTCTAAAAAGCGAGGTAAGCCTGTCACGCTCCTCGTTAATGTCCAGGGTGCGGTATTGCATTCCTTTTTTTATAATAGCTTTCTTTTTATGGAGCTCGTATAGGGAATCGATAACCTTTGAGGAAATATTTGCGGTGATGGAATCCAAATAATAAGCCGGGCCGGTAGCAACGTCATATTTTACTCTGGCTCGCTTCTTTTTGTTTTCCAAGGGAATGATCTCATAATCGGTTTCCACGTTGAACCACCCATTGTTCCAGTACCAGGAATTTAGACGGTTAACCGATTTCTGGGTTTCCTGCTCACTTACAATGACCGGGGCCTCCCCGGTTTTTTTAATCCATTTGTTAAATGCTTTTCGCGAATGCAGGTATTTTTCCAACTGTTTGTAGGAAAGAAGATCTACCAGGGTATTTCGCTTGCTTTCATTCTCCAGGTATTTTTCAATTAAGATAGAATCGATATCAGGCCGGGCGAGATTGTAAAAATGAAGCCTTAGTGGAATGCCCAAAAAACGGGTGTTGGGTTCCTGGTAGAGTTGATTGTAAATGCTGGCTTCATTGATCTTTTCATCATTAACGAAAATCTCATTGTCAGTGAGCAGTTTATCATCACCCTCTACGCGTTTAACGGCATTACAGGAAATTAAAAAAAGCAGGCTTAAAAAAAATAATGATATTTTTGCGAAATGCCGATTCAAACACACATTTTTAAGGGATCAAAATTACATTTTTTGTATGGTTAGTAAAAGCCAAATTAAGTTAATAACCAGTCTTGCACAAAAAAAATACCGTTATAAACACGGTCTCTTTGTGGCTGAAGGTTTCAAGACGATCAGTGAACTCCTTTCTTCTAAATTTACCCTTAACCGTCTCTTTACTTTAGAAGCGGATTTTGGTCTTGATAGCAATAGCGTTCAAATGCTTGATGAGCGGGAATTAAAGAAAATAAGTTTTTTAAAAACTCCGCAGGCTGCTTTGGCGTTATTTGAAATCCCGAAAGAGGGTAGCGTGGGGGATAAGCATTTAAGCCTGGCTTTGGATGGGGTTCGTGATCCCGGAAATCTGGGAACTATAATTCGGCTTTGTGATTGGTTTGGTATTACCGACCTGGTGTGTTCCCGAGATTCGGTAGATTGTTTTAATCCAAAGGTAGTCCAGGCCACTATGGGTTCCCTGGCCCGCGTAAATATAGTTTATCGTGATTTGAAGACTTACCTGGAAAAGGCTGATCTGCCAATTTATGGTGCTTTTATGGAAGGGAAGAATATTTATAAAGGTAAAACCCAGTCTGAAGCCATTTTGGTCCTTGGAAATGAAGCCAATGGGATCTCTACGGAAATTGAAGCTCTAATTGATAAGAAAATAAGCATTCCCAGGTTTGGGGAATATAAAGAGGCCGAAAGTCTGAACGTGGCTACAGCTGCTGCAATTCTTTTGAGTGAATTTAAACGAACAGCTTTATTTTAAATTAACCATCCTTCTTAAATTTTCCACCAAATAAATTTAAAAAGATTTACGCAGAAGTCTTTGGGTTATGTTTCCAAATTCTCGCTGTGGGAAGACGCAGAACGAGTTCTAAAGCTGGAAAAAGTATGGAATAATGGAATTTAAAATATTATTTTTGAAAGACAAGATTATGGTTTTTCATACGATAAGACGTTGGGGGCCATATGAAAACTAAATAAACGAATACTATTTTTGGTAAATTTTGCGTATAAAGATTTTAAAGAATGGACATTCAAACCAAATAACTGGAATTACATAAGACTATTTTGGAAAATGAAAATTCCGAATTTATCCAACGTGTTGCTGATTTCGTAAAAAAAGAAAAAACCGGCTTTTGGAATGTGTTTTGGCCCCTATAAAACAAGAGAATTATTCTAAATTTCAAAAATTAATTAAGCGGTTTGTTTTTTCATTAAAATCAGGTGTTGATCCCGAAC
>NZ_SNWE01000002.1 GCF_004362395.1 Salegentibacter sp. 24 | reverse complement strand
CCATACTATGGGGCATTAATCCAAGTTTCCCTGGGCTATTCCCCGCTAAAAGGTAGGTTGTATACGCGTTACGCACCCGTGCGCCGGTCGTCAGCCAGAGTGCAAGCACTCCCCTGTTACCCCTCGACTTGCATGTGTTAAGCCTGCCGCTAGCGTTCATCCTGAGCCAGGATCAAACTCTTCATCGTTGTTTCTTAAATAATATTACAACAATCAATTGTCTGTACTCAAAGATGACTTTTCTAGTCTTAATTCTAAATTATTTGTAAAAATTGCTAATGCAATTTTACGCGCTGTCAATTCAATATATCAATGAACTTCCCCGGTATCAACCGAGCTATTCTAGTCGAAATAAAAGGACTCGAACCTTCTCTCTTTGCTTACCCACCCGGGATTTCTTTTCAGTATTTCTGGGAACTCGCTTGCCGTGTAAGCGGCTGCAAATATACAATGCTTTTTCTTTAATCGCCAAATCTTTTTTAGAAAAAATTTAGATCTTTTTTTAAAGCATCTTCCTCAAAAGAACGGCAGCGTTGCTCTTTAAAAGCGCTCGCTGTTTTTGCGGCTGCAAATATACAACCTCTTTTGAATCTGGCAAGTGAAAAATAATATTTTTTTTCACTCCCCTTTTTAAAACCCCTTAAGGCCTTAAAATATCCGCAATCCCAGTATGCAATGAACGTTGGCTCTTTTAAAACAAGCTTCCCTGTCTCTGTAAGCGGATGCAAATATACTGCTGTTTTTGAGATGTACAAGCCAAAACAAAATTTTAGAGATTTTTCAGAATTCCGCAGCAGGAAGTGAATTATTCTTTTAAATAGTATGCCTTAAAAGCAAAAAACGAGCTGATTAAGTAACCAATAGGTTAAAAAATGTTTAATAGAGAATTGCTCCTGGTAAAAAAATTATAGAAAAAAGTTCCAAACCAGGCCAAATCGGAGCAAAAAATCGGAATAAGGATAGCCCGGTGCAACGAAATTGTTATTACCATCAATCAGGGAATTAAGATGATCTAACTGTAAAAAAATTCGTGTTTGGTCAACTTTTGCATTAAAAAAGAAATTTACAATTGGATAGTTTCCAAATTCCGCTGAATTTTGCACATAAAATTCAGCTAATACCGGATCGTATGCATTGGCATTAAATTCGGTAAAATACTTAAAAGTGAAACCGGTTTGAAGATAAAGTGCTTTGTCAAACCAATGGTCCTTATAATAAAGAGAGTTTCGGGTTACAAATTCAGGTACATTTAATAGGGAAGCTCCATCAAGTACATTTTGATACATCAGGGTGTTGTCTATTGCAAAAAGCCCAAAATCAAACCTCTTACTCGCTTTGAGTTTCAAGTAACGCACCTGGTCACCAGCCTGGAATGGTTTGACCAGCGAATCTTCTCCTTCTGTAAAATAAGTGTAATTCTGAATTTGCGTCAACCTGCCTTCGATATTAAGTAACTTTTGTGAACGTAACTCTCCATAAATACTTTGAGTGTTTACGTTGACAAATTCATTCTGCCAGTTGTAATTAATATAATTGCTTTGGTAAAGCAAGAAGTTATAATTAGGCATATGGCTATTTTGATTAACCCCAAATTCCAAACGGTTCTCATCATCCAGACTGTAACCGGCATGTGCAGCAAAATAACTCCCGGTAAAATCACCAGCCAGATTAAGCATAGCATCGGCCTTTATATCAAATCCGCTAATACTTTTCTCATACTCACCCCCAATGGAATAATTAGAACCGCTAAGTTTGTTGTTAATGGTATCGTTTTCTCGAATATAAAATGTGTTATATCCATATTCAAAATTTTTGACTGCGGCCTTTGCCTTTACCTTTCCCAAGGTTTTATTAGACCATTGTACATAGGCTTGATTATAAAATTCGGTTAATCTAACACGATCACTAAAATTAGCCTCCTGAAAGGAAGGACCGAAAATTAGATTCTCAGCCTGGGTTTGTACAAATTCATATTTCTTATAATCATGCTTAAAAATATGCCCAACCCTAAGAGCGTTCGCAGAAAGAGAGTCTGGGGTAGCAACATCGTAATAGTGATCCAGATAAAAACGTTTTCCGTAAAGTGTACTTTCGGCATTCTCGAAATTCATTTCCAACAGGGAACGATCTTCAAACTCCTCTTCCTTATCTATGTACTGCTGCAGAGCCAATTCTGAAAAACCTCCATTTTCCTGATTCAAAAGGCTATGAGAAACAAAATGTGTTCTAAGATGATATTTTTTGTCTAATGTTTTATATGTTAATCCGAACCTAAAAATTCCTGTACTGGTAAGCACATTTTGGTATCTTCCCAAGGCGCGTACCCCTTTATAGGCAGCGGAAAAATTTAAGCGATCAGAGGTATTAATTGTAAACAACACATCTAATTGTTGCCCCTGCTCCGGAACAGTTTTATAATAGGCTTCAGTAAAGGGTGTAGGTACGTGATAGTAATAAATATCATCTACTTCCAAAAATCCATAATGTCTTGCCTGAGCCCCAAATTCGGGATACAATTTTTCAGGTTCAAAACCTATCCCTAACCTATTGTAGGTTTGCCCTGTATTTGAAAAAGGAAGTAATTCAAAGTTATCTTTTCTTAAATAATTAAATTTATAATTCTTCTCTATTGTAAGTGTAGTATCTACAAATGTAGTGTCATTCTCTATAGAAATTATTTTGTAAGCCGAGATAGGTGGTTTTACCGTATCTTTTGTGCTTTCGGTATCTGGAGCTCCTCCTAAAGCGGTTTGCGCAAAAATCATTGCAGGGCTAAAAAGGAATAGAAAAAAAATGAGATTTTTCATCAAAACAACTTTCCGCAAATTTAGGTTTTTTGAATTAATGAACTTACCAAAAGCGTTAAATAAAAAAAGCCTCCAGATGGAGGCCTTTTTTGCAATTTCAATCAAGTAATTATTGTTGAGAAATATTAGGATTGTTTTGAATTTCACTTTGAGGAATTTCAAAGGAAAGACGATCATCATCGTAAGAGAAAGATTCGCCAGCGAACGAAAGGTGGTTCGCACCTCTGGTTACTGTTGCTCTGTTACGATTCATCGCTAAATAAGATTTACCTTCTCCCCAGAATTCAATACGGGTTTGTAAATAAATCTCATCTTGTAGCGCCTGACCTGAAAGACCATCTACATAAGATGGATCAGGTACACGTTCAGCCAAAAATGTTTTCAACACCTCTTTAGCCCTGGCTTCATCACCAGATTTAGCAGCAAACTCAGCATGCAACAAATACATTTCGTCCACTCTCATATAAACATAATCAGTAGTCACAATTCTTTGACCAGCAACTGTTCGTTCCGGGGCATAGAATTTGTTAATTGGATAAAGAGTTCCGCTACCATAAGCGTCTACCCACTGTTCCTTACGCACATCATCTTCCGGAATTGCTGCATAAAGACCTGAATCTATAGATTTAGGATCTCCCGCCCAGGCGTAGCTATAGGTAAATAAATCCACCTGACCCCACCAGGATACCAGGTCAAGACCGTTATCCGTAGTTAAGTCTACACCCCACATCCAGGATGGGCTAGCTTCGAGAGAATTAAAACCTCCAAGCAGTGCTTCAGAATCCGTAAGGGGATATCCTCCAGTTTCAATAACTTCTCCTGTTAATCTTACTACTTCCGCGTCATTATTACCAAGGAAACCATAAGTATAAGCCAAAAGCGCTTTCGCTACATCTTTATTAACAGCGGTACGAGAGGTTCTGGTGAAATTTTCCATCAAAGAAATTCCGTCTTGTAAATCCTTAATAATTTGATCATAAATATCACTTGCAGGACTAAGCGCTGCGCCTTCATCTGTTACTTCCGTGTATAATGGAAGAATAGGTTCAGCAGGGTCATAACCCTCCTGCATTAACTGGGCCAGATAAAAATAACTGTGTGCCCGCATTGTTTTTGCCTGGCCTAAAATTGCCTTAGCCTCTTCAGATTCCGGCACGGCATCATTACCACCAAAACTTTCGATGATGTTGTTAGCTCCGAATATTAACCTATAGTAATATCTCCAAACCATATAGTTGTTGATATTGGTAAAATCTATAGTTGCGGTCATTTGGGAAATATCAGAATACCACCCATAGGTTACACCGGCCAGAACCATATCTGTAGAAAGCATATCAGAGAAAACATCATAGCCCTTCTGACCATAATCTGTATGTTGCAAATCTGTGCCCCCGGTTCCGGTTGCTATCATAGTGGCATATAAGCCAGCAATATTGGCCTCCTGTAAACCAGGGTTTTTCACTGTCGCTTCCTGAATTTGCTCCGAGGAAATAAACTCAGTAGGTTCGGTTTCAAGAAAATCTTCGCTACAGCCGGATGCCAAAAGCAAGGTGCCGGCTGAAAATATAGTTAATAGTTTTGATTTCATCTTCATAATTTTTTATTAAAAGTTTACCCTTACACCAGCGGTGAAAGTAGATAATGGAGAATAACGATACTGATCAGATGTTCCAGCTTCACTAGTAGACGGATTAAAACCATCTCTTTCTGACATTAAAAACAAGTTATCTCCAGATACGTAAATATTCAAGGCATCCATTCCTAAAGACTCTACAGCTGTAGTAGGAACACTATACCCTAACCTTACGTTGTTCAGCGCAAGATAATCCGCTTTAGTTAAGAATCTTGTAGATGTAGAAACAACATTCACATCCAAATCATTTGTCAATCTTGGAACATCTGTGATATCCCCTGGTTGTTGCCATCTATCTAAAATATCTACGTGATAATTATTCCCACCTACATTAGCGTTACTTTGCATTAAGTTCGCGTATGCAGGATCGTAAGAATACCCCCCGATACTATACAAGAACTGAGCCCCAATAGTGAAATCGCCCAGACCAGCAGAAAGGTTAAATGCTCCACGAACATCCGGGATAGCAGATTTTCCAACATATTTTTGAGTTGCATCCGCATATACAGTTGTTGTAGCTACTCCAAGTTCCTCACGGCTTACCTCAGGGTTTTCATTAAGGTATTCAGTTAAAGAAGAAACTCCTTCACCTACCTGGTATGCACCATCACCATTAGCATCATTATAATAAACATTCCATTGCGATGCACCGGTTTCAACATTTACGCCAGCATATTCCCTGATGTAAAAATCATAGATAGAGTGTCCTTTTCCAAGTCCAAATCGACCCTGAACATCAATCAATTTTGGTTCTCCTGTAGCTGGATCAATCGGCATCTCGGTGAGTTCGTTTGTAATAATCTCTCCATTAAGAGTAAAATCAATAAAGGCATTCTCGGTTTTCAGTAAATGAGCCGTTAGGTCAAATTCCAAACCTGTATTCCTAAGTTGACCGTCATTAACATTAATAATAGCATAACCTAAAGATGGCGGTACGCGTCGTTCAAATAACAAATCATCTGTATTTTTCACATAATAGGCCAGGTTAAGATCTAAATATCTACCAAAGCTCATTTCTGTACCTACCTGAAATTGTTTAGAGGTCTCCCAGGTTAAATTCCTGTTCCCTTTCGTGTCAAAAGAAAGCGAGATGTTATTATCTAACGGATCTACCGAATATAAATCATAACCAGGATAGAATCCTACCCCACCTTGCTCACCAATTAAACCATAACTGGCTTTAAGCTTAAGAAAAGAAAATACATTTTGATCCGCCATAAAACCCTCATTAGTAAGCACCCAAGCGGCACCTACAGAACCAAAGTTACCCCATTTATCTTCCAGGAACCTTGAGCTACCATCACGTCTTACCGTTGCAGAAAAATAGTAGGTATCATCAAAATCATATCTCACCTGTCCAAAATAACTTTCTAAAGTGTAATCATTTGTATAAGACCCAGGAGGGCTAGTTACATCAACAGCATTATTAAGCTCTCTTCCATCAGGATCCGCTAAATCTGCCTTTGAAGCCCACAAAAAAGATCGCTCCCAGGAGTTAGCCTCATGAGCTACTAAAGCTTCTATACTATGCGCTCCAAAATCTTTATCGAATCGCAATAAGTTCAACAGGTTATAAGAAAAAAGCTGTTCTTTTTCTTTGTAGATCGAACCATTTTGCCCGGCACTTGGCCCGTAGAATGAATCGTCTTTGCTATCAAAATTTTCAATATAGTACTGCGTACCGAATCTTGTCTCGAAATTAAGGTAATCGGTAAACTCCATATTCAAAAAGAAGTTGGTATTGATGTCATGCCTTAAAGTATTGCTTACCCCTAAAATTGCATCAGCAATCGAGTTTGTTGCCAAACCAAATCCTCGTCCAGTGTTTCCATTTCTAGGTTCTCCATAATCGTACTGGAAACCTTCATAAATTGGATCCTCTAAAAGCACATCATTCTCATCTCTAATATACAAGCCATAAATCGGAGGCAGGTTATCTACAAACCAGAAAATACTTCCCGAATCTGAAGACTGGCCATTATTATTAGTTTCAGAATAACCATAACCGATATTCATGGAACCCGACAACCAGTCTTTTACCTCGTGAGTAAGGTTTAAACGTCCTGAGAAACGCTCATAGTCAGAATTGATAATGTAGCCTTCATCTTTAAGGTAACCCACAGAAGCATAGTAACTTGATTTTTCGCTACCTCCACTAATTCTTAGGTTCGTTTCTCTACGAACTGCTTCCTGGAAACCATAATCCTCCCAGTCTTCCGGTGTGTATCTTCGCTCTACTCCGTCACGAACCATACCTGTCTCCGGGTTAATAAGATTCTCTCCATCAACATTCCAGATGTTATAAGTAGGAGAAATACCATTTTCGCTAAACAATCTTTGGTTTGCAAATTGAATGGGATTTTCTTCCCCCTCAATATTCGCTCTGTTGTAAATACTTTCCCAGGCTAAAGCGATATATCGCTCTGGCGAATCAATTACATCATAACGTGGTAAAAGATTTACGTTAGTACCGATCTTAGTTTCCACAGTTATGGAAGACTGTCCTGCTCTACCCTTTTTCGTTGTAATTACTACAACCCCGTTGGCACCCCTGGCTCCGTAAATTGCGGTGGCAGCAGCATCTTTTAATATGGTTGTAGAGGCAATATCGGCCGGGTTAATTGCACTAATGGTACCGTTATAAGGAACACCGTCTAAAACATACAATGGGTCTCTATTACCATTAACAGAACCAATCCCACGAATACGAATCGTTGCAGCACTACCAGGTTGTCCAGAAGTATTGATTACTCGTACCCCTGCAACCTCACCAGCAAGTGCTTGTGAAACATCAGCTACGTTTTTCCTATTCAACAATTCTGCATCTACAGTTTTTGCTGAACCTGTAAATGATTGTTTTGTGGCAGTACCATACCCCACAACAACAACCTCATCCAAGGCTCCAGAATCTACATCCAGGGTCACATTGTATATGCTACCACTGCCTATAGGAACTTCCTGAGTAACGAAACCTACATAACTAAACTCTAATACCTGACCTTCATTTACATTAACACTAAACTCCCCGTTAAAGTCAGTTTGATCTCCATTATTTGTTCCTTGAACAATCACGTTCACCCCGGGAAGAGGTAAACCTTGGTCATCGGTCACCGTACCGGTCACCGTTTTTTCCTGTGCAAAAGTAAATTGCACTACAAACGCTAATAATAGCGTAAGAATTCCATGTAATTTGTTTTTCATTATTATTTAAATTTGAATTAGCCTGCGCCAAAAATCATAATAAATTCTTAATAAAACAAATGATTTTTAAATTGAATTATCATTTACTATATTAAAACATCTTTATAAGATTTAAAAAAAAGCTCCTGAATAGTGAAATTTTTTTATGAATACTGCAAAATCTTACAAAATTGACAATAGACAAACCTTAAAAATTTAAGAGCATTTTAATAAGAAAAAGTCAGTAATGGTGTTATTTCGCTATGCATGCATTACATTTTAAGCACCGCTACTATTTTATTTACGTAGAAAAAGAGACAATAGTTTTGTGTAAACCCGGGATTCTTGCAATTTTTGTATTATGCTAAAGACCTTCAATCTATCTTTCCAGGTGGCCGGCACCGATGAAGCTGGTCGTGGTTGCCTTGCCGGACCAGTAACTGCGGCAGCAGTGATACTCCCAAAAAAATTTCAAAATAAATTGTTAAATGATTCTAAGCAAACCAACCTTAAGAATCGCAATTCCCTTAAAGAAATTATAAAAAAAGAAGCAGTAACCTATGGCATTGCCCACGTTTTTATGGAAGAAATTGATGAAATCAATATTTTAAATGCTTCTATTTTGGCAATGCACCGTGCAATTGAGCAACTAAATTGCACTCCTGAACATATAATTGTAGATGGGAACAGATTTAAACCATATCGCAATATTCCTCATGATTGTATCATAAAGGGAGATGGGAAATTTCTGAGTATTGCCGCTGCTTCTATTTTAGCTAAAACCGCTAGGGATGAATTTATGGAAAAAATTCACCACGAGTTTCCCTTGTATAACTGGAAACAAAACAAAGGTTATCCCACCAAAGAACATCGTGGTGCAATCTTGGAATATGGCAGTACTCCTTATCACAGAAAAAGTTTTAAACTTCTACCAGAGCAACTCAAACTTGTCTTATAACTTTTATATTTGTTGAAAATTCTGAAGTTCATGAGGAAAACCCTCTTCACCTTTTTAAGCCTCCTTTTATTATTTTCCTGCAACAACCGGCAAGAATTTGATTCACTGACCGAGTTTATTACAGATGATGCCGCTGTAATTATTCAAACGTCGAATTTACAAAAACTCCAAAAGGAGTTAAATACACTTTCATTTTTAAACGAGAATGATCTCAGTATAGAAGATAACATCCAAGAGAATTTAGGTTTCCTGAAATTTACAGATAGCCTTACTCAGTGCATTATTAGTATAACTGTTCCAAAAAAAGGGAATTTGAACTTTACCCTTATAAGTAAAAGCCAACCTGACTTTCAACTCGATTCCATCCAAAATAAATCTGATGAAAATATAAAAGCTGGAGGTTTAAATTATAGAAAATTAGTCTTAGAAGGAAAGGAATTCTATATTTCAGATAAAACTTCACCATTTATAGTGGCTACTTCCGAAGCTCAACTGAGAAAGGTTCTAAAAAAAGAAAATATTTTAAATAACAAAGGATTTACTAAGATCTACCAGGCCATCTCTCCAAATAAAACATCTGTGATTTTAAACCACGCCAAGCTTGATGATCTTCGGCGAAATTTATTTGCAAAACTAAATCTGGAAACAGTTAAAAATTATGCAGGCTGGAGTGCGGTAGACCTTGAATTTTCCGACAAGGGAATTTCTTTTAACGGACTTAGTATTCCAAAAGATAAATCAAGCCTTCATCAAATAGTTAGAAATACAGGTCCGGTTACTTTAGATTTCGCTCAAATTACACCTGAAAAATCAGTAGGATTTTCAGCAATCGGCTATAAGGATTCTGAAATTTTTCTCAGGAATTTAAAGGAATTTCGAGGAGACTCAATCACAAAAACGGAGAATGAAATCATTTTAAATAGTCAGGAATCCGGAATTATTGTTACTGAGGAAAATTCCTTATTAGCTATAAAAACATTAATAACTACTGATGCAGGCGATTTGATTTCCGGCTATGCAGAATTACAAGAAAACTATCGCGAATACCCTATATATAAGGTAAGGGAGCCTGAGATTTTTGAAAAACTTTTTATTCCAATAATCCATGCTGAAAAACCGAATTTTGTTGCAGCCATTGATGAATATCTCGTTTTTTCCAGTTCCATCCCACAGTTACGTGAACTTATTGCTGATTATTTAAATCAAAACACCATTGCAAATCAATCGTATTATAAAGAAAGCGAAAAGCAACTTGCACAGCAAAGTTCTGTATTAATGGTTGTGAACACTGAAAAGCTAAAAACCAAACTAGCTGAGGCTGTTTCAAAAGAAGTTAGAGCTGAAATAAAAAACTTGAATTTCGGGGAGCATAGATCAGCAATTTTACAATTGGTAGAAGAAGACGATTTTGCCCATATCCACGCTACTTTCGAAGCGCAAAACAACGGGAATACTTCAAACATAAAAGCTGAAGAAATACTTTCGGTAACCCTGGAAGCCGATTTACTTACCGAGCCGGTTTTAGTGAAAAATCACCTCAATAACCAAATGGATATTGCTGTTCAGGATATCAACAATACGCTCTATTTAATTTCCAATAGAGGAACGATTTTCTGGAAGAAAAAGCTAGGAGGCCCCATCTTAGGTGAGATTCAACAAGTAGATCTTTTTAAAAATGGAAAAATTCAATTTGCTTTTGCAACCCCATATTCCATTGAAGTATTAGACCGAAATGGCAACAATGTTAAACCCTTCCCTCTCAAATTTCAGGATCAAATCACCCAGCCATTATCTTTATTTGATTATGATAACAACAGGAAATATCGCTTTTTGATTACCCAGAACGACGAAATATTGATGTATGACAAAAATGGAAAAGGTGTAAAAGGTTTCGATTTCCGGAAAACTAATTCTGAAATTCTATTAACCCCAAAACATATAAGAATTCAGAATAAGGATTATATTGTTTTTCCGGAAAAATCGGGCAAACTTAATATTTTAAGTCGTCAGGGAGAACACCGTGTAGAGGTAAAAGAAAATATAGATTTTTCAAAAAATCAATGGTATGAATACGAAAATGATTTTGTTTCGAGCAATTCTGAAGGAAGCCTTATAAAAATCACACAAACCGGACAGGTAAATATTATAGATACTGAGCTTAGCCAAAACCACGGGATTTCAGCAAGACCTAATTTATTGGTTAGTTTGTCAGAAAACAATTTAAAGATTAAAGAGAAAGTGTTAAATCTGGATTACGGACTTTACACAGACCCGGAGATCTTTTATATAAACGATAAGTATTACATCAGCACAACGGACTTGCAAACCAAGGAAGTGTATGTATTTGATAGCAACGGGGAACTCCTTCCGGGATTCCCGGTATATGGTACTTCGAGAATTGACTTGAACAATGCGGACATTGACCAGCGCCCGGAATTTGTGGTAAAAGGGGGGGAGAAAGAAGTTCTAATTTATAAACTCTAGAAAAATAATGCTTCTCTCTATTTACTTCTTTGAATTTAATGCTAAGCATACAAAACCAAATAATCAAAAAGGATAGGGATAGGATTAAAGCATATGCTCTAAATGAAATCTGCCTCAAACAAATCTGCAAAATGCTTCAAAAATTTCTCCTGTACTTCAGCTAAAGGAATATCCTTTCTCCCGAGTTCCACATTTAAGGAAGTAACTGCTTTTCCCTGAATTCCACAGGGAATAATATGATCAAAATAACCTAAATCGGCATTTACATTTAAAGCAAAGCCATGCATAGTGACCCAACGACTGGCACGAACGCCCATTGCGCAAATTTTACGGGCAAAAGCAGTGCCCACGTCGAGCCAAACCCCAGTTTCGCCAGGACTTCGTTCTGCCTTTAAGCCATAATCAGTTAAAGTAAGGATAATGCATTCTTCAAGAAAACGAAGGTATTTATGGATATCGGTAAAAAAATTATCCAGATCTAAAATTGGATAGCCTACCAGTTGTCCCGGCCCATGATAGGTAATATCGCCTCCACGGTTAATTTTGTAATATTTTGCCTGCTTTTTTTCCAGTTCAGCCTCAGAGATCAGCAGATTATTAACATCACCACTTTTCCCCAGAGTATACACATGCGGATGTTCTACCATTAACAGGTAATTGGGCGTTTCTTCATTTAAATTCTGCCGGCGGTTCTTAATTTTAAGGTCAAGAATTTCCTTAAACAGGCTTTCCTGGTAATCCCAGCTTTCTTTATAATCCTTGTAGCCTAAATTTTGTAATTTTATCCTCTTATTCATATGCCTTTTCTTGGATTATTCAGAATAATAAGTGCTGCGATTACTCCTGGAATCCATCCTAAAATAGTAAGGATCAAAACGATTAAAATCGACCCACAACCCCGGTCATAAACTGCCAAAGGGGGGAACAATACAGAAAGGATTACACGCCAAACACTCATACTTTTGATCTGGGTTTTCAAGTCCCGTATTTCTAAAATTAAACTCTGAATCTCGAAAATGAAACTCTAATGAGCGGCAAAGATAAGATTATAAATACAGAAAGCCTCCTGGTAATACTCTTCAAATTTTCATTCCAATTTTTTAAAAAATTCAGGTTTATACCCCATTGGTTGGTAGCCACATAGTCACTATATTTGCACTCGTTTTGCTAAAGCAAAAAGGAAATCCTCCAGGCCAGCCCAGGAGGTATGAACCGGAAACCAATTTTAAAATTTCGAGGGTAACTTCGGGATTTATACATCAAATTACGAGTATGCAATTATCTGAACAGGAAAAAGTAAGAAGAGAGAAGCTTTCTGCATTGAGAAAAGCTGGTATTAACCCCTATCCGGCAGATTTGTTCCCCGTTAAGGACCATAGCAAGGGAATAAAAGAGAATTTTGAAGATGGTAAAAAAGTGGTTTTGGCCGGCAGACTTATGTCCCGGCGTATTCAGGGAAAGGCATCTTTTGCAGAAATACAGGATTCGAAAGGAAAGATTCAGGTTTACTTTAACCGTGATGAAATATGCAGGAATGAAGATAAAAGCAAGTATAACGATGTATATAAAAAATTGCTTGATATTGGCGATTTTATTGGAATTGAAGGCGAACTCTTCAAAACTCAGGTTGGCGAAATGACTGTGATGGTGAAAGATTTCACTTTGTTAAGCAAATCCATTCGCCCACTACCCCTACCAAAAACAGATAAAGACGGAAATACCTACGACGGTTTTACCGATCCAGAACACCGTTACCGCCAACGCTATGCTGATTTGGCCGTAAACCCAAAAGTTAAGGAGATTTTTGTCAAGCGGACCAAACTGTTCAACGCGATGCGGAATTTCTTTAATGAAAGAGAATATTTCGAGGTTGAAACACCAATCTTACAATCTATTCCCGGTGGAGCGGCGGCACGACCATTTATAACCCACCATAATGCCCTGGATATTCCACTTTATCTTAGGATTGCCAATGAATTATATCTGAAAAGACTTATAGTTGGTGGGTTTGATGGGGTTTATGAGTTTTCTAAAAACTTCAGAAATGAAGGAATGGACAGAACTCATAACCCGGAATTTACTGCAATGGAAATTTATGTAGCCTACAAGGATTATAATTGGATGATGCAGTTTACAGAAACCCTACTGGAACATTGTGCCCTTGCGGTAAACAATACTACACAAGCGGTTTTCGGAGAAAATAAAATCGATTTTAAAGCACCCTATAAAAGGGTTACCATGACAGATTCGATTAAAGAATTCACCGGATTTGATATTACCGGAAAATCGGAAGCTGAAATCAGAAAAGCAGCCGAAGATATGGGAATTGATGTAGATGAAACTATGGGGAAGGGAAAACTCATCGATGAAATTTTTGGAGAAAAATGTGAAGGGAATTATATCCAGCCTACTTTCATTACGGATTACCCCAAGGAAATGAGTCCGCTTTGCAAGGAACATCGTGAGAATCCTGAATTAACCGAACGGTTTGAATTAATGGTTTGTGGAAAGGAAATCGCAAATGCATATTCTGAATTAAACGATCCTATAGACCAGCGTGAACGTTTCGAGGAACAGCTAAAATTAGCCAAAAAAGGAGATGACGAAGCAACAGAATTTATAGATCAGGATTTCTTAAGAGCTTTAGAATACGGCATGCCTCCTACCTCAGGCTTAGGAATTGGAATGGACCGTTTAATTATGTTCTTAACCAATAATCAATCCATCCAGGAGGTTCTTTTCTTCCCACAAATGAAACCAGAAAAAAAGGCTGTTGAATTAAGTGAGGATGAAAAAGCCGTTTTTCATTTATTAAAGGATGATGTAATTCAGGAGTTGGAAAACATAAAGGCCAGGTCTGGCTTAAGCAACAAAAAGTGGGATAAAACCCTTAAATCATTAAGAAAGCATAAGATGATAGATGTTTTTAAAGATCAAGAGACCATGAAGATCAAAGCTATTTAAGCACATAAGATTTTACTTCAATGAAATAAACAAGTGTTAAATTAATGCGTTATTAAGTTTAATTTTAAACCTTTTTAAGATTTATGAGTCTAAAGATCACCAAATGGTGGTCTTTTTTCGTTTTTTAGCGTTTCGATATAGAAATTATTCCACTTCAAATTAATCACACAAAACAAAATTTAACTTTATGACCAAACGATTTACGCATAAGCTATTTTTAGTAATCTTTTCGGTTTCGCTCTCCAGTTGTGCGATATTTCAGTCCGAAAAAACTTCGGCTGACGCCTCAAAAGAATCCCCAAAAAAGGATGGAGAACTTGAACCTTATTCCAAAGTAATCACCAAAGATGCAAAAAGCGACAATGGCTTATTTACTGTGCACAAGGTCGATGATAAATATTATTATGAAATTCCTGACAGTCTTTTTAACCGTGAGATGCTTACGGTTACAAGAATTGCTAAAACCGCTACCGGGCTTGGTTTTGGTGGTGGAAAACAAAATACACAGGTCCACCGCTGGCAAAAGAAAAACGGGCACGTTCTTTTAAGGGTCGTATCTTACGAAATTTATGCTGCCGACTCGCTTCCAGTTCATGAGGCAGTGGTAAATTCTAATTTTGAACCTGTTTTACAGCGTTTCCCAGTAAAAACTGTGGGGAAAGATTCAATTAGTAAGACTACGGTTATCGAGGTCACTGATCTGTACACTAAAGATGTTCAGGCGCTTGGCTTAAGAAATGGGGCCAGAGAGGAGTATAAGGTATCGCGTTTAGACGATAGCCGCTCTTACATTGACACTATTCGTAGTTATCCCGAAAATATTGAGGTTAGGCATGTAAAAACTTACAATGCTGGAGAACCACCTTCAAATGAAAGTACTGGATCTATTTCTTTAGAATTTAGTAATTCTATGATTTTACTTCCAAAAGACCCAATGAAACGTCGGTATTTTGACCAACGAGTTGGTTGGTTTGCCCGGGGTCAGACAGATTACGGACTTGATGCTCAAAAAAGCAAGGAAGTAAAATACCTGGACCGTTGGAGGCTCGAAGTTAAAGAGGAAGATATAGAAAAATTTAAAAACGGAGAACTCGTTGAACCCAAAGAGCCTATCGTTTATTATATAGACCGCGCTACTCCAAAGAAATGGGTGCCATACATCAAACAGGGAATTGAAGACTGGCAGGTTGCTTTTGAAAAGGCAGGTTTTAAAAATGCGATTCTCGCAAAAGATCCGCCAAGTAAAGAAGAGGATCCAGATTGGAGCCCAGAGGACGTTCGCTATTCGGTTGTACGCTACCTGGCCTCTCCAATTCCCAATGCAAACGGGCCTCACGTAAGTGACCCTCGCTCTGGAGAAATTCTAGAATCAGATATTAATTGGTATCATAATGTAATGACCTTACTTAGAAACTGGTTCTTTGTACAAACTGCAGCAATCAACGAAGATGCTCGAGGGGTTGAGTTTGAAGACGAAGTCATGGGGCGCTTAATTCGTTTTGTTTCTTCTCACGAAGTTGGACATACTTTAGGACTTCCGCATAATATGGGAAGTAGTTTTGCCTATGATGTAGAAGATTTACGCGATCCTGAATTTACAGCTAAATTTGGTACCGCTCCATCCATTATGGATTACGCGCGTTTTAACTATATCGCTCAGCCGGAAGACGGGAATGTAGCCTTAATGCCGGACATAGGACCCTACGATAAATATGCTATCGAATGGGGTTACCGTCCTATTTTAGGTAAGACTGCTAAAGAAGAAAAACAAATTCTTGACCAGTGGATCCTTGAAAAAGCAGACAACCCCTTATATCGTTTCGGGAGCCAGCAAAGTGGAGGGGTTATAGATCCAAGTTCACAAACTGAAGATCTTGGTGATGATGCAGTTTTAGCCAGCGAATACGGAATTAAGAACCTGAAACGTATTATGCCTAATTTGATCAAATGGACTGCTGAAGACGGCAAGAACTATGAAGATCTTGAAGATTTGTATGGACAAGTTTTAAGTCAGTTTAATCGCTATATGGGACACGTAACGGCAAATATTGGCGGCGTTTATGAGAATTACAAAACATACAATCAGGAAGGTCCTGTGTATACTCACGTGAAGACTGATTACCAGGAAAAAGCAATGAATTTCTTACAGGAACAGCTTTTTGAAACTCCTGAATGGATGATTGACCAGGATATTTTTAATAAAATTCAGTTTGACGGGCAAGTTGAACGCATTAGCAATTTACAGGAACGAACTCTGGATAATCTGCTGGATTTTGGAAGGATGGCACGGCTAATAGAAAACGAAGAAATAAACGGGCAAGAAGCTTATGGTTTAGTAGATATGATGGCTGCTGTAAGAACCGGGATTTGGAGTGAACTTTCTTCAGGTGAAGATATAGACCGTTATCGCAGAAATCTTCAACGTGCTTATATAGACCGCATGGAACATTTAATGACCGAAGAACAAAGTGAAATTCCATCTCGTTATCGGGAGTGGATTACCCGTAGCAATGTAGATGTAGCCCAGAGTGATATTCGCCCCGTAGTAAGAGGAGAGCTCAAAACGCTTCAAAACCAGATTAGAAGGGTAGCCAATGGTGGTGACCGCTTAACAAGGTATCATCTACAGGATGCACTAGAACGAATCGATTTAATATTAAATCCTATAAATTAACTCCAACATTTTTGATGTGTTAGTTTTGAAGGCCGCCGTCCCTACACGGCGGTTTTTTTATGAAGAACTTATGGTTATTACCTGGAAATTCTCCCTAAACTTAAGTTTTAAGTAAGAATTATATTAAACCTTTTGATATTTGTAAAGTCCTATACCGAAACCCCTACTGAATTGTTATGAAAAAGATTTTTTAGATTTAATCTTTGTAAAGATTAACTAGGACCGTTTAAATTATTTTGTTGAGTTTGTTTGAATTTTGAAAATGAGAGCAGCACTGGGAACTGAAAATTTAAATTTTATACCTGAGCCAGATAAAAATTAGCTCCCTCTGCTCTCTTTTTTATAGGAAATACTTCACAACCAGGCCTCCGGCGAGCCACAGATAACAAACAAACGCAATGTATTTTAAACTAGTTTCAAGCAACTGGCTTTTTGGAGCCATTTCTTTCATATGTTTCACATCTTTTCTTTTATAGAAACCCAGATAAATCAGAAAGCCAGATACCACTAAAAAAGCCATATTGAGCCAAAAAGTATAGTCTATTTTAAAATGATCTGTATTGGTAATCTTTACTGCAGAAGGGTCTGGTATTAGGTTAAAAAGATTAAAACCATAATGTAATAATAAGGAAGTTCCAATGAGCGCGGTAAAAAGTAGGAAAAGAATAAATAACGACATTTTCCAACCATAATATTTTGCATTAATCCTTAGAACCGGAAAAACAACCAGGTCACTAAAGATAAAAGCCATCACCCCCGCAAAACTTACTCCTTTTCCAAAAAGAAGTGCTGCTAAAGGGATATTTCCCATAGAACCAATAAAGGTTAGAAAGGCTGCAATTGGGCCGACAATGATATGCTCAAGAATTGTAAAAAAACCAAAGTTGGTATTACCATTTCCAGTGTTGATAAATAAAGTTTGAAAAAATGAATCGGGTACAAAAGCGGCAACAATCCCAGCAATTGTAAAGCCGAGGGTCACATCTTTCCATACCATTTTCCACTCCATTGCATATTGTTTGGAAACTTTAGCCCAGCTGGTTTCAGACTTTAGTTTCTTTTTCCAGGTTTTTTCAGAATGCTCATCCTCATCTCCATTTTCATCAAGCCGCTTTCGAGCATTTTTAATCAGTTTTTTAGGGTTAATAATTCTAATGAGCATCCAACTAATAAGAATAAGTAGTATTCCACCAATATATTCCCCCACTACAAATTGCCAGCCCAGAAAGATCGCAATTATAATTCCAAGCTCTATAACAAGGTTAGTTGAAGCGAGTAAAAAGGCAATTGCAGAGGGAAAACTCGCCCCCTTTTTAAAGAGACTTTTTGTAGAAGCAAGGGCTGAAAAACTACAGGAACTACTAATAAAACCAAAAAAAGTTCCCAGCAAAAGACTTTTAGATTCGTCTTTACCCATTGTTCTTTGCATTCGTTTTTCGGTTATAAAGATCTGGATACAACTGCTTATCACGTATCCCAAAATAAAGGCCCATAATGCCATCCAAAAAAATCCGGCACTAGTGTTGGCCGCTTCTCCCCATTTCGTAAAAAAATCCTGCATTTACTTAAATTTTTGGTTGATTAATACTTACTCTAATGTGGTGCTTTTTAATCGTAAGGCGTTCGCAATTACAGAAACCGAACTAAAACTCATAGCTAAAGCTGCGATCATGGGTGATAATAAAAGACCAAAAACCGGATATAAAACACCGGCAGCAATAGGTACTCCGATGGTATTATAAATCAATGCAAAAAATAAATTCTGCTTAATATTTCGCATCACTTTCTTACTAAGGTTTTTTGCCCTCTTCACTGCTTTTAAGTCACCTTTGACCAAAGTAATCTCCGCACTTTCTATAGCGACATCCGTACCTGTTCCCATCGCAATCCCAATATCCGATTGCGCTAATGCCGGCGCATCATTTATGCCATCACCGGCCATGGCCACTTTTTTTCCTTGTTGTTGAAGTTTTTTCACCTCACTTTGTTTGTCTTGCGGAAGCATCCCTGCCTTAAATCCAGTTAATCCTAATTCCTGGGCAACAGATTTTGCAGTTTTTTCATTATCTCCGGTAAACATAAAAACCTCAACCCCATCATCCATTAAGGATTTCAGTGCTTCTCTACTTGTTTTTTTTATCGGGTCTGTAATGGTAAAATATCCTCTTATTGTTCCATCTACCGAAATAAAGGAGACCGTCTTTCCTTTTTCCTGTTCAGCCGTTACATTTTTAATAATTTCTGAAGGGATTTCAATATTCTCAGCTTGCATCAACTTGTCATTCCCTATAGCTATTTTCTTATTATTTACAAATCCAGTAACTCCTTTTCCGGTAACAGAATTAAAATCCGTAGCTTCTGTAAATTTTAGTTTCTTTTCCCGTGCATAGTCTATAGTAGCTTTAGCCAGTGGATGTTCGCTTTGGGAGTTTACTGATGCGATCAGTTTTATTATCTCATCTTTGTTTTCTTCTGTCAGCACTTCCACTTTTTCTACTTTGGGTTTACCCTCAGTAATAGTTCCAGTTTTATCAATAATAAGAGTATCGATATCATCCATTTGTTCAAGGGCCCGGGCGTTTTTAATCAACACCCCATTTTGAGCACCTTTTCCCACTCCAACCATTACTGACATTGGCGTTGCCAAACCAAGAGCACATGGACAGGCTATAATTAATACCGCAATAGCATTTACAAGGGCATAGACATACCGAGGTTCGGGTCCGTAAATGGCCCATACAATGAACGTTAATACTGAGATCACCACTACAACAGGAACAAAATAAGCTGAAATCCTATCTGCCAATTTCTGAATAGGTGCCTGAGACCTGCTGGCTTCATTCACCATTTTAATGATTTGTGAAAGCAGGGTATGCTCTCCTACCTTTTCAGCACTCATCGTAAAACTCCGGTTTCCATTGATCGTTCCCGAACTTACCTTATCACCTTCAGATTTATCAACTGGAATAGGTTCGCCGGTAATCATCGATTCGTCTATACTGGAATTCCCTTTTTCAATTATACCATCCACAGGAATTTTATCTCCGGGCTTTACCCTTAGGATATCTCCTTTATGAATATCATCTATAGCAACTTCTTTTTCCTGGCCATCAACTACTTTTATCGCTTTGTTTGGAGCGAGTTTCAACAGTTCTTTAATCGCCGAATTTGTTTTACTATGTGCCCGGGCTTCTAACACCTGACCCAGCAGCACCAGGGTAAGAATCACCGTGGCAGCTTCAAAATAAACGTGAACCGTTCCCATTTCCGTTTTAAACTGGGGGGGAAAGAAATCGGGGAAAAACATACCAAAAACACTAAAGAGCCAGGCTACACCAGCACCAATACCAATAAGTGTGAACATATTGAGGTTCCAGGTTTTTATAGATCGCCAAGCTCGTTCAAAAAACATCCAGGTAGCATAAAACACTACCGGAATTGACAAGCCAAATTGTACCCAGTTCCAGTATTTCATTTCTAGAATATCGTAAAGGGGATTACCTGAAATCATCTCGGACATGGCGATTATAAAAATAGGTAGGGTAAAGGCAACTGCGATTTTAAACTTTCTCAGCAATCTTTTGTAAGATTTGCTTTCAGAGGATTCCTCAGGTTTTTTTGGGACAAGGTCCATCCCACATTTCGGGCAGGAACCAGGCCCCTTCTGTACTACTTCAGGGTGCATAGGGCAGGTATAATCTGTAGACCGTGGTTGGAGACTTGCCTCTTCAACTAAATCCATCCCACAAACAGGGCAATCCCCGGGTTGCTCGTATGTTTTATCCCCTTCGCAATGCATCGGACAGTAATAAACCCCATTACCCTTTATCTCGTTTGGGGAATTCTTTTTATTATTTTTTTCTTGTATGGTTTCTGGACCAGGTATTTCTCCAGGAGGATAAATATTGTAATTACTATCTTCAAGTGCTTTTTTAAATTCCTGAATTTCGATATGCCTTTTCATCTCGATTTCAGCAGAACCCGATTCCAGGTCTACCTGGGCACTAATTACACCTTCCACGTTTTTTAGGCTGTTTTCAACGTGGGCCCTGCAGCCCATGCAGGTCATTCCGGAAATTTGAAAATTGTGTTTCATAGTTATATTTAAAGAAATTAAGGCTGAATAAATTAATATTAGAACCCTGGATTTATCCCAGGGTCCATCTTGTTGAAGATATTAAATTTCCATAGTAAGACTATGGGAATAATTTCAGGATGTCTTGAAGCTAAAAACAGCCTTTTAAATGTAGGACTAACTTAGGTATTGTTCACAAGCTTCCACGCATTCACGGCAAGCCTGAGCACATTTTTGGCAATGATCGTGATCATGCTTGCTGCATTCCTGGGCACAGGCATTACAAATTTCCATACAGTATTTTACGAGTCCTTCTACATTTTGGTAACCAGTGGCCAGTACCGTATTAAGTGCGCTGCAAACCTCGGCACAAACTTTATCGGTTCTAATGCAATCTTTCATCATTTTCACATTCTCTTCCTCGAGACAAGCGTCAGCACAATAATTACAATGATTGATACAATTTCCTAAAGCATTCAACATTTTCTCATTTCTCATAATATTGATTTTTATTGGTTTAACTCAAAATTAAACACTAAAAACCGAAATGAGTTTTAAAATTATGGTAAGAAATTATAAGAATATGGAAAAAAATTTAAAATATTAAAGAAGAAAAACCTCAGAGTAAGAATATATCCATAGCTTCTGATAATTCCAAAATGCCTTTTTTAAAATCTAAAGGCTAAATATTATCGAGTGATTTTCGTTCAGAATGCCGCAGCTTAAATTGCGACGGATTTAAACCAGTTTCCTTTTTAAAGAAGGTGGAAAGATAAGCAGCACTGCCAAAGCCCATTTTGTCAGCAATCTCTGAAATATTCAATTCATCATATTCCAGTAATTCCTTTATGCGCTCTGCTTTTATTTTATTTTGAAAACTTTGGATACTTTTACCTTCGGCTTTGGTAAAAATACTGGTAAGATGGCTGTATTCATAATGTAGCTCCTGGCTTAAAACCTCAGAAAGTTTTTTATTTCCAAATTGATTGTGTTCATAAACCCAACCAATAACAACAGCTTTTATATCGGTTACGATTTTGTCTGCCCTTTCTGCCACTATTTCGAATCCGTTTGCCCGTAATGCTTCCCCTAAAAGTTCAAATTGAGATGCAGAAAGTTTATCTTTTAGTTCGATTCTACCTAAACTTACGTGCTTGAATTTAAGGTCATGTTGCTTTAAAGTATTCTTAACACTTTCAAGACAACGATCACAGACCATATTTTTAATATGCAGGATGTTTTGTTTCAAAATATTTTTAATTGAAATCCTACAGGACTTTTAAACCCTGTAGGATGATTAAATAGTTACTGGATAGTAGTTTCTATCCTGCCGCATTTTAGCATTTTATCTCCAAAATAGGGATTAAAAATATCTTTTGAATTGGAATACCAGTAATCGCCCTTGCCCTCAAAGGCCATTGGGCAGTATTGCTTATAAATTGCACCCGATTCTAAGGCATTATCCAATATTGGCTCCATAGCCGCGGTAAGCTTAGAAAATTCTTCTCGTTGTTTATTTACATCATCGGCTGCGGCAATGGCTTTGGCAATAACAGCTATTTTTTCTTTATCCGTGGCTATTTCAGCGAGATTTGCTGCTTCTCTACTTGCGGTAGCCGCATCACTATTTACAAAGGCATTTTTGATCTCCACATACGAATTATAAATTTTGGCGATAATTTCTTCCCTGAATTCAGCTTGTAATTCCTCCCCCTCATATGCTTCCACTACCTGCTCTTCTTCTGGCTGGTGCATTTCATTTTGCATCGGAACTGGAACATCCTCTTTTTTTTCTTCATTTTTACAGGAAAATATCACCGTACTTCCTGCAATAAGACATAGCATAGTTAGACTTCTCAGACTCTTTTTCTTCATTTTTATTTAATTTAATGTTTATGGAATTTAAAAAGGTTTAATCTTTAATATTGATTCTGTTAATATTAGCAGTTCCAAATACCAGTACAAAAAAATAGAGTACGGTCTCCAAAATTACTAAGAATTTAGCCGAAAGCGACAAAGGCACAAAATCGCCATAACCTACGGTGGAAAATGAAATTAGCGAATAATAGATAAATTCAAAAAATAAAAATATTGAAGGTTCTGTTATCACTAAATTAGTTTTAAAATTGGCCGCCTCGTTTAAATATAGTGCATAATAATCTGATGCAAATGAAATTATAATTAGGCTAACTATAAGTGCAAAAAGGCTTAATACGTGTTCTAAATAATGGCTATCTCCCAGTATTTTGCTCAATTGTTTAAAAGTAATTCTAACAATTAGAAATGCCTTTATAACTGCAATAATAATTATCGCCCATTTCCAGGCTTCGTTATCCAATGCTTTTGGCAAAAAGAGGAAATATAAAAACGCCAGAATTAATATTGTAGCTGAAGTCCACCCTGCTTTAGCTAACAATTGCCCGTAAAACTTTTTGTCAGCCTCTTTTTTGTTACTCATTTTTTATTCTTCTTTTCTAAATATTAATCCTCAATCACACCGGCAACTTCTCCACAGGTTAGCATAGCGCTCCCATAATAGGGATTTCTAATAACTTCAGAAAGGCTCAACCAATTAGCACCCTTTTCATTGTTTGCCATTGGACAGTGCTGAATGTAAACCTGCTGATCAAAAGGTTTTAAACTCCTAGCTATGTCGATCATTACTGTGGAAAGATCAACAAATTCATTCCTGAAAACTGAAATATTGTTAGCAGCCTTTAAATCGCCTATCGAGGATTGAAGCCTATTAATATAATTCTCAATGTCATCTGCTAGCTTAGTCTCGAAAGCTGATAGATCAAGGCTTTCCATTTTATTTTCCAAGGCAGAAAGCTGTCTGCTGGCTAATTCAAAATCGTCGGCAACAAGAGCATCTTTTAAATTTAAATAGGAAGTAAAAACGGGTTGGATTTCCGACTTTTCACTTACAGTTAAGACAATTCCGGTAGGGTGATTTTCTTCAGGATTCATCATACTGGGTTTTCCGGCTAATTGCACCGCAGCGTCTACGGTAAAAGTTCCATTGACTACAATTTCCTCTCCAACACTCAATCCTTCTTCCACTACATATGAATCTCCCAGCGAAGCACCTAAAACAATCTCTCGCAACTTAAATCCAGTTCCACTTTCTACATCTTCCTTTACATAAACCAGGGAGCGCTTTCCCGTCCATAGAACAGCAGATTCAGGAATTACAATTTTCTCATTTTCGGAATAAATTTTATTAACTAACATTCCGGTAGCAAACATTCCAGGTTTAATGCGCCCGTTTTGGTTATCAATTTCTACTCTAGCTGTTGCTACACGTGTGTTATTATTCAACAAAGGATCTATAAAATCAATTTCCCCCGTAAAACTTTCACCGGGAAGTGATTCAATAGTATACTCTATAATACTCCCTTCTTTTATCCAGGACATATTGCTTTCATAAACATCAAAAAGCACCCAAAGTTCTTCGAGATTTGCAATTTCATAAATAGGCATTCCCCTCTCCAGGTAATCACCTTGTTCTGCCATTAATTCGGTAACTACCCCACCAACATCAGCGGTTATAGGAAAACGTTCTATGGGTTCGCCTCTGCTTAACATATTATTTATCTGGGTATCGCTTATTTTCCAGTTTCTTAGTTTTTCTTTTGCTGCTTCAAAAAGTTCTGGCTGACTTTTCTTAATCTGGGCTGCCTGTAATAATTCTTCCTGTGCGGTTACTAATTCCGGAGAATAAACACTTCCTATAACTTGACCCTGATTCACTTTTTCACCCGTAAAATTTACGCGTAACTGCTCAATTCTTCCCGGAATATGGGTAGATTGTGTGTAGGTGTTTCGTTCATCCAACTCAACTTTACCATTAAGTCTTATTTCTTTTGAAGCCTCCTCAGAGCCTACAATTAAGGTTTCAACATTTGCAAGCTTCATCGCATTTTCACTCATGACAAACAGATCAGGATCCACCTGGCTTCCACTTTTTGCTACCGGAATAAGATCCATCCCACAAATCGGACAATCACCCGGTTCACTCTGACGCACAGCAGGATGCATCGAGCAAGTCCAAATTTGATTTTCAGAAACTTCTAAATGTTCATGTACTTCCTTTTTAGACTCCCCTCCGCCTCCAAAAAGCAAGTATCCCAACAAAATCCCCCCGAGAAGAATTCCTGCAGCTTTCCATATATGATTAATTCGTTTCATCGTAATTTTCAGTTTTAGCTAATAAATAATCCATTTTTGCCTGTGCCGTAAACCCGGCTTTCAAAGCTTCTATTTGCTGAATTTTCAACATTAAAATATCCTGATTCATTCGTAGCACCTCTTCAAAGTCCCCGTCATCATTACCAAATGCCGAAACCAAAAGATTGCTGGCCTGGTTAGAAACTTCAAGTTGCCGCTCGTAAAGTTTTAAGAGTTTTGCGGCTTTATTTAAATTGTATAAAATTTTCTCAAATTCACTTTGCAATTGGTTCTTTCGAGCTTGCTTATTCATACTTACTGCCTCTTGCATTAATTCGGCCTCTTTTTCAGCTGCCTTATATTTAGTTCTAAAAATGGGTATACTCACCGAAAACATGGGCATAATCGCATCTTGACCATTATGGACCGGATTGGCATCGGTACGTTCGGAAATAATTGCATAATCCACACCGATTCCAAAATTCGGCAAACCTGCTTTTTCAGCTATTTCAGCCCGTCTCTGATAAGCTTCTTGCTGCCTGTCAAATTTGATCAATTCAGGATGCAATGCTACAACTTCTTCCGCATTGATTGTTTCAAACTGAACAGCCCCGTCAAATATCAAAGTATCCTGAATAGGAACCTCTGCATTTGGATTTCTATTAAGTAGTAGGTTAAACTGTTTTTTTAAACTTGACAAAAGTTCTTCTTCCAGTGCTATTTCGGTTAAAGCTTCCTCTTGTTTAATATCCACTCGCAATACATTCACCATTTTGGAACTGCCGCTTCTGAATTTACTCAATGAAAGTTTACGATAGGAATCTAAAATATCCAGGTTTTCCTGTTTTAAAACAATAGTCCCTTTAATAGCAAAAAGTTCAGCATAAGCTTGCTTTATTTCAGAAAATAAACCGGCACGCATTGCTAGATATTCCTGAAATTTCGCCTCTGCCAATAAATTCGCAGCCTCTTGTTTTGCCTCTAAGGTTCCAAACCAGGGAAACATCTGCATTAATCCCAATCGAGCTTCCTGAGCACCCAATCGGGTTTCTATCATTCTCCCAAAGGCACTGATACTCAGGGTAGGGTCAGGTAATGATGACACCTGCGGAGCTTCCTGCAATGCAGCCTTGAACTGGGTATAGGACGCTTCCAACTCCGGATTGTTCTTGGCAGCAATCTGAAGGTACTCTTCTAAATCCTGGGCAAGCCCTACCCCTCCCCAAATTGGAATTAATAATAAGCTTAAGATTATATCCTTTTTCTTTATTTTCATCTTTTGATTTTTATTTTCATCAGAAATGTTAAGTTTCAATTGTTTCTGATTCTTCTCCATTATCTATCCGAAAATTACGTGATGTATTTTCTCTCCATATGGCCTGTAAAACCGGCACTACAAAAATCGTCATAATTTGAATCAGCATTCCACCTACAATGGGAATGGCCATGGGCACCATAATATCGGAACCTTTCCCGGTTGAAGTTAGCACGGGAAAAAGTGCGATTATAGTAACGGCAGTAGTCATCATAGCGGGACGAACCCGTTTTAGACCCGCTTCCATTACTGCGTCACGAACTTCTTTGACAGTTTGAGGATTTCTGCGTTCAAAAACCTGGTGAATATAAGTACCCATTAAAACCCCATCATCTGTAGCGATACCGAATAATGCGATGAAACCAACCCATACGGCTACACTTAAATTGATTTCGTGCATTTGAAAAAGATCTCGCATATTGGTGCCGAACATTCCAAAATCCATAAACCAGCCCTGGCCGTATAACCAAATCATGATAAATCCTCCGGCAAAGGCCACAAATACTCCTGAAAAATGAATTGTTGAGGCAATAATTGTCTTAAACTGAAAATATAACAACAGGAAAATGATTACCAAACATATAGGAATAAGGATTGAAAGTCGTTTTACCGCCCGCACCTGATTTTCGTAATTTCCGGAGAATTTAAAACTCACACCTGGAGGAACTTCTAATTTTCCGGTATCAATTTTCTCCTGAATATAATTTTTAGCATCATTTACCACATTTACTTCCGCGAAGCCGTCGCGTTTATCAAAGAGTACATATCCGGTTAAAAAAGTATCTTCACTTTTAATCATTTGTGGGCCACGCTCATAATTGAGATCAGCAAGTTCGCCTAAGGGAATTTGAGCTCCATCTGAAGTTGGCACCAGAATTTGTTTAATGCTTTCTGGGTTATCCCGTAATTCCCTGGGATATCTAACCCTTACCGGAAAACGCTCTCGACCTTCTACTGTAGAGGTAATTTTCATTCCGCCAATGGCAGTTTCTATAGTTTGCTGTACATCTTCGATGCTCAGCCCGTAGCGGGCTATCGCGTTCCGATCTATATCTATTTCCAAGTAAGGTTTTCCTACCACCCGGTCGGCGAAAACAGCTTCCGACTTAACCGATGGCACTTCTTTTAGGAGTTCTTCCAGTTCAATCCCAAATTCCTGGATCGTCCTAAGGTCTGGGCCGTACACCTTTATTCCCATTGGAGCTCGCATTCCGGTTTGCAACATCACAAGACGGGTCTCTATAGGTTGTAATTTTGGCGCTGAAGTAACCCCGGGAAGTTTTGTACGTTCCGCGATTTCATTCCAAATATCATCAGGACTATGAATATGTTCTCGCCAGTTTCGGTAAAATTCCCCATCTTCATCCGCTATTAAATTCTCCGCAGAAACATCGCCTGCAATAGCTTCAGAATTAGTTAAAGTATCCCCTGACTCCAAAATAAAGCGTCCTTTCCCATCCACCTTAAAACGCTGCATAGATCCATCTTCCCCACGAATAAATTCGGATTTATAATTGATAATATTTTCATACATAGAAATGGGAGCAGGATCTAAGGCGGTTTCCGCCCTTCCCAGTTTTCCGACTGCAACCTCCACTTCAGGTATGCTAGTCACCGCCATATCAAGCTGTTTTAAAATCTTGATACTTTCTTCCATTCCAACGTGTGGCATCGTGGTCGGCATTAGCAAAAAGCTACCTTCGTTAAGCGAAGGCATAAATTCTTTTCCCACACCTGGAAAAGTATGCGTCAGCCCGCTCCATACATCAGTTGTTTTTATATTCCATCCGACTTTCTCAAATCCAGTTGCCACAAATCCAAATAATTTTGGAAAGCCAAGCCAGATCATGGTTCCAAAAAATATAGTGACTATAGGTATGGTAAGAAATTTCACTTTATTGACTAAACACCAATTTAATATAGGTTCATAAAATTTTACGATCATCATTAGAACCACCAAAGTAATGGTCAGCAGCAGAATCACGAAAATATAATTGGCAAAGACGGATTTCTGAAAACCAAGTGGCATCCACTCCTTGGCAAGGAAAAGAATGGTGACCCCTAGGATTACTCCCGGTATAATTAAATGAGAATATTTACCCAAAAACTGTGGATTCCTGTCTTCAACAAGTTTTAAAAGTCCAATTAGGGTTAAGGCCAATGGCAACCAAAATGTAAAAACAATAGCCAGCGAGATTCCCGAAACTATTAGGATAAGATTCCAAATTCGCTGGGTTTTACTTTTATCAATTTTAATATTGAAAAAGAAATACGATAACATTGGTAAAACAAAAACCCCGATAAGAAAAGCAGAAACGAGCGCAAAAGTTTTGGTAAAGGCCAAAGGACGAAATAATTTACCCTCGGCATGTTCCATAAAGAAAACAGGGATAAAACTTACGATGGTAGTTGCAAGCGCAGTGGTTACCGCAGGAGCAACTTCCGCAGTGGCATTATAGATTATTCCGGCGAGTTTCTTACCTCGGGAATTTTTGTATTCTGGCATTTCGAGCCAACGAATGGTATTCTCAACAAAAACAATCCCTACATCTACCATAACTCCGATGGCAATAGCAATTCCAGAAAGGGCAACCACATTGGCATCTACCCCAAAATAGCGCATCGCAATAAAGGTCATAAGCACAGCTACTGGTAATAGGCTTGAAATAAGGACCGATGCTCGCAGGTTTAAAACCAACACGATAATTACAATAATACTAATTAGCACCTCGTGAGAAAGTGCACTTTCCAATGTATTTATAGTTTCATTTATTAATTGTGTTCTATCGTAAAAAGGAACAATGGTCAACTGACTTTGTGTTCCATCAGCAAGGGTCTTGGTCGGAAGTCCTGAAGATATTTCCTGAATTTTATCTTTTGTGTTTTGAATTACTGCCAATGGATTTGAGCCATATCGGGCGACAACCACGCCACCCACCACTTCAGCGCCTCCCTTGTCCAAAACACCCCGTCGCTGTGCTGGGCCAAGTTTGACCTTTCCAATATCTTTGATAAGTATCGGTGTGTTTTCTTTTTCGGCAACAACTGTATTTTCTATATCTTCTATAGATTCTATATAACCTAATCCTCGCACCAGGTACTCAACTTTATTTACTTCTAAAGTTTTAGCCCCGGCATCCCGGTTGGAATTCTTTACCGCCATCATGACTTCATCAATTCCAATCCCGTAAGCTTTTAGAGCTTCTGGATTTACATCAATTTGATATTCCTGCACAAATCCACCAATGGAAGCTACTTCCGAAACACCTTTAGCGCCACTTAATCCCAGCTTTACATAATAATCCTGTATTTTACGCAATTCGTGTAGATCCCACCCTCCTGTTACATTTCCATTTTTATCGCGCCCTTCTAAAGTATACCAAAAAACCTGGCCCAAACCAGTAGCATCTGGCCCTAAAGCAGGTTGAGCATCATCAGGTAATAAGCCGGTTGGTAAAGAATTCAATTTCTCCAAGATTCTACTCCTGGACCAATAAAATTCAACGTCCTCTTCAAAAATGATATAGATACTTGAAAATCCAAACATAGAAGAACTACGTATAGATTTCACGCCAGGAATTCCCAATAGCGAACTGGTAAGCGGGTAGGTGATTTGATCTTCTATATCCTGGGGGGATCGTCCGGGCCAATCGGTAAATACTATTTGTTGATTCTCTCCAATATCTGGGATAGCATCAACGGGAACCGGGTCACTTGGCAGAAATCCCGTATCCCAATCAAAAGGTGCAGTTACCAGTCCCCAGCCGATTAGAAATATCAATAGCAAGATAGAAACCAACCGGTTATAAAGGAAATATTTGATAATCTTATTGAACATAATTTGGATATACATTTATAAAACAACAAAACGCTGAAAAACAATATAGATGGAAAGAGAGGGTTACCTCAAAACCAAATTGCAAATGCCATCTGGACCTACAAAGGAATTTGTAATTCCCCTATTGTTTCGCCACGAGAATTTTATATCATTTCGAAACAGGATGACATTTTTAAAAATTTATATCAAATAAGAAAAACCTGGTCTACCAGCTGTATATCTTTGACCAGAAAGGGAGGAGAATAATTTCTAAACGGAACAATTTCTTCTGAAAAGTCTTCAAAAACGAAGAGATAAGAATGAAAAAAGCCAGTTAAAAAAAGTTGTTGGTTAAGGTCTAAAGAATCAAATTGATGTTTTAATTCGTCCTGTCCTTTAACCGCCACCTTTTCATTGGTGCAACAGGAAGTTTCAGCTGAAGCTTCCATTTCCATCCCGCAGGTTTCAGCTTCAGAAAAAATTGCTTTATCAACCAAAAGACTTCCACAGAAATGTTTATCTACTGTAAAAGAGAAGGTTGAAAACAGCACCAAAAATGCCATTATTACAGAAACGCTATGTTGAAAAGCTTTTTTCATCCGTTACAAAAATAGGCAATTTTTTACAATAAAGCCTTTCCAGGTTTTTCGGAATAACTTCAAAATTATGGGTTTTTACGTTTTTGTAATCGATAATAATAAAAAGCAGGTAACAGAATAAGGATAAACAAGGGGTGAATTAAAAAGCGTCGAACATAAAATAAGCCCATTACATTTTGGGAGTTTAGATTAAAATAGAGTATGCAAAAACAGCTCAGGCTCATACCATACAGCAATATGAAAAGTAAAGCTGCAAATTTCACAATATTCCTATCGCGAAAAGCTACGAAAAGGATTACTAAGGAAATTAAGGTATTCAACCAGAAACGTAAACTAATATGCAATACCAATGTTGAAAAAGTAATATCAGGAACTTTCATTGCCAGATATCCTCCATAGCGATAAAAATCTATTAGCGGATCGTAAAAAAGTTGTTTTTCAAAAAGTCTAACCAAGACTAGCATAACAACTAAAAACACCATTTGCGAAAGTCTAATTAGCTGTTTCATACTTTCTGTTTTTGGCTGTAAATCCTTACCCAAATTACCCAAAGTAAAAATACCGTACCATAAATAATTAAGGGGAAAATGATACTGTGGAGGAATTCTGTATACTGAGAAAATTCATAGATCCCTATCGCGAGAATAGCGATTCTAATTATATTCATGGCATATATTATTACAGCGCCAGCCAAGAGATAAAGAAGTGTTAATTTTAATTTCCCAAAAAAAGAAAGTACAAAAGCGGAGAATAATATAATAATACTTACAGCGTTGCAACCTTCTACAATCCTGGCCAAATATACCTGGTTAACTATAAGCTTCATAGAAAGCTCTGACTGATGCGGTAAAATTTGGGCATCATAACCAAAACTATTTATCAAAGCTTCACTTTGTATGGCTACCAAATGGGTTATATAATCGGGAAAATAAACCGGGTATCTAAAAAATTCTAAATACAAATTGTAAGCCAGCGTAAAAACCAGGTAGCTACCTAAAAACATAAAGATGAAACGAAGTACCGATTTATATTTTAGGAATAAATTGAGCAACTTTAGAATGGGTTTTTAACAAATTTATACAAATATGAGTCTGCGCTTGCTATAATTTTTGAATACTTTTGCTACAAAATATCAATTATGCCTTTTCAGAAATTAAAACCGGAAATCAAATCAATTATTGAAAACGAAAATCTTTCTATTGACCATAGGTTATCCCAGGTTTGCGAAATTTTAAAAGAAAACATCCCATACTATGACTGGGTCGGTTTTTATTTTAAAAATGGTGATAAAAACGAATTGAAATTACGCTCTTTTGCAGGCGAACCTACCGATCATATTATTATTCCCTTTGGAAAAGGAATTTGCGGCCAGGTAGCCGTTTCTAATAAAAACTTCGTGGTTCCCGATGTAAAAACGCAAAATAATTATATTGCCTGCAGTATTAATGTAAAAGCTGAAATTGTTGTACCGCTTTTCTTAAACGATGAAAACATTGGGCAGATCGATATAGATTCCCATACCGCAGATCCTTTTTCTAAAGAAGATGAAGAATTTTTGGAGTGGGTAAATGCACGAGTTGCGGAAGTATTAAAGGTCTAGGAAGGAAGCAGGAGACTAAGAGCAAAACTCTAATTTTTATCTAACTATTACATTCCGGTTCGAATGGCTTCCACAGGGTCTAATTTCGAAGCTGAAATCGCAGGAATAATTCCGGAAATCAATCCAATTACAGCGGAAACCGCGGTTCCTATAAACATATTCCAGGATGAAAGCACAAATTCAAAATCACCTGTGAATTGTGAAGCAGCCAGGGAAACTAACCAAACAAGACCTAAGCCAACCAGTCCTCCGATAATAGCCAGTATTATCGCTTCAAATAAAAACTGAAATAAAATAAATTTGTTCTTTGCTCCTAGAGATTTCTGAATACCAATTAGGTTAGTTCGTTCTTTAACGCTCACAAACATAATATTGGCAATTCCAAATCCACCAACCAGTAAGGAAAACCCGCTAATAATAAGCCCAATGAAATTGAGCTGATTAGTAATATTATCAATAAAATCAGCAAAACCCTGTAATTGATTTACGAAAAAATTATTTATATCTCCAGGTTTTATCCCACGATAATTTCTAAGTTGTTGTTCTAAAACGGCAATATATTCCGCGTTGTCCACCCCGTCTTCAGGTTTTAAAACAAGTTGCGGAAACACGCCTTTGTTACTATCCCCGTAAACTCTTCTGGCAATATTAACCGGAAGAAAAACCTGGCCATCCCGGGATCCTCCGAAAAGGCTTGCTCCCTGTTTCTCAAGTACGCCAATTACGGTAAGTTTCCTGCCATACATGCGTACTTCTTTTCCAAGTGCATTAAAATTGCCAAAGAGATTATTTGCAATTTCGTGACCCAAAACAATTACCGGAGAACCGCTCACAGACTCAGATTCATTAAAAAAGCGTCCCTCTTCAAGTTCCAGGGCTTCTATTTCGTAATATTCGTGGGTTACCGCACCAACACCAACGCCAGTGCTAGTAACATCCTGGTACTTTATAGATTCTTCAGGTACACCAATGGTATAACTGATAGATTCAGTATTTGGTAAGTTCCTTTTTAGGAATTGATATTCATCATAAGAAACATCCGGAAATTGCTGTCGTTTCCATTGGGGAATTTCGGTAGGACCAAAAGAAAAACGCATAACAATAATGGTGCTGTTATCCAAGGCGCTTAAACTTCCTTTAATTTCACGCTCTAAAGAATCTACAGCCGCAAGCACTCCAATTATGGAAAAAATCCCAATGGTCACCCCAAGCAGAGACAAAAATGTCCTTAACTTATTGTTTTTAAGTGCGTTTATCGCAAAATTAAAACTCTCTTTAAGTACGCGTAAATATATTAACATAATAAATAAAGCCCGGGGGAGATCCACAAAGCATTAGATTGAAAAAATAAATTTTTATGACGCTAAATCGGCCCATTTCAAATCTCTCCTAGTGAGTAACTCAGCAGGGATTTTTATGTACTTATTGGTATGACGCCCAGCTTTAAATTTCGTTACAAAATTTATCGATAAATAAAGTAAATGCCTTTTATGTTTTTGGGTTAAATACTTACTTTTGCCACTTTAACAAATACAACACAATGAGCGACTTAAAAAAAGCAAAATCTGCTTTAATTTCTGTATTCAGCAAAGACGGCCTGGGGCCTATCGTCAAAAAACTTAACGATCTGGGAATTACCATTTACTCTACCGGAGGCACCGAGAAATTTATCAGGGACCTTGGAATTAACGTAGTTCCCGTAGAAGAGGTAACTTCCTATCCTTCCATTTTAGGAGGAAGGGTGAAAACGCTCCACCCAAAAGTTTTCGGCGGAATATTAAACCGTCAGGATAACGAAACTGATGTTAAGGAACTTAACCAATACGAAATACCCCAGATAGACATTGTGATTGTTGACCTTTATCCTTTTGAAAAAACTCTAGCTTCAGGAGCTTCAGAACAGGATATTATTGAAAAAATAGATATTGGTGGAATTTCGCTAATCCGCGCTGCCGCCAAGAACTTCAAAGACGTCCTTTGTGTTTCTTCAGTAGAAGATTATAAAGATTTTGAAAACCTACTGGTAGAGAAAAATGGTGAAACCAGTCTAGCGGACCGGAAACATTTTGCCGGTAAAGCTTTCAATATTTCTTCGCATTATGATACTGCTATCTTCAACTATTTTAATACCGAAGGAAAAGTAAAAGTCCATAAGGAAAGTATCCAAAGTGGAAAAGAACTGCGATATGGAGAGAACCCACATCAAAAAGGAACTTTTTATGGAGATTTTGATGCCATGTTTGCAAAACTGCACGGAAAAGAACTATCTTACAATAATCTTCTCGATGTGGATGCAGCAGTGAATCTGATCAACGAGTTCAAAGGTGAATCCCCCACGTTTGCAATTTTGAAACATAATAATGCATGTGGCTTGGCGCAACGTGATACTATCCACCAGGCTTATTTGGATGCTTTAGCTGGAGATCCAGTTTCAGCATTTGGTGGAGTTCTAATCAGTAATGTTGAAATTGACAAAGTCACGGCTGAAGAGATCCATAAATTATTCTGTGAGGTGGTTATTGCTCCCTCATTCTCCGGCGAGGCCGAAGAAATCCTCAAAGGAAAAAAGAACAGGATCTTATTGATTCAGAAAGATACAGAACTTCCCAAGAAACAAGTAAGAACTTGTCTAAACGGGGTTTTGGTTCAGGATAAAGACAACAAAACAGATGCGCTCATAGATTTAAAAGAAGCTACCAACAATAAACCAACGGATACCGAGTTATCTGATTTGTTGTTTGCATCAAAAATTTGCAAACACACAAAATCGAACACAATTGTCCTGGCTAAAAACAAACAATTATGTGCCAGTGGAACCGGACAAACTTCTCGTGTAGATGCCTTAAGGCATAGCATTGAGAAAGCCAGGTCGTTTAAATTTGATTTAAATGGCGCAGTTATGGCCAGTGATGCATTTTTCCCTTTCCCTGATTGCGTGGAGATTGCTGGAAAGGCAGGCATTACAGCCGTAATCCAACCTGGCGGGTCTATAAAAGATCAGCTCAGTATAGATTACTGCAATGAAAATAATATAGCAATGGTGATCACAGGAACACGCCATTTTAAGCATTAATTTTATTACATTTACCAAACCTCAATACCGAACAAACCATGGGATTTTTTGACTTTCTCATTGAAGAAATAGCAATAGATTTAGGAACTGCAAACACCCTTATTATCCACAACGATAAAGTGGTTGTAGACAGTCCCTCCATTGTTGCGCGAGACCGCACTACTGGGAAAATAACCGCAGTAGGGAAAGAAGCTGCGATGATGCAGGGAAAAACCCATGAAAACATCAAAACCATTCGTCCTCTAAAAGACGGGGTAATTGCAGATTTTGACGCCAGTGAGAAGATGCTCACCATGTTCATTAAGGAAATTCCCGCTCTAAAAAAGAAAATGTTTACTCCAGCACTTCGAATGGTTATTTGTATACCATCTGGAATCACGGAGGTGGAAATGCGTGCGGTTAAAGAAAGTGCAGAGCGTGTTAACGGAAAAGAGGTTTATCTTATTCACGAACCCATGGCTGCGGCAATTGGTATTGGGGTAGATATTATGCAGCCCAAAGGTAATATGATCGTAGATATAGGGGGTGGTACTACTGAAATTGCGGTTATTGCACTTGGAGGAATTGTATGTGATAAATCGGTTAAAATCGCCGGTGATGTTTTCACCAACGATATTGTTTATTATATGCGCACCCAACATAACCTCTATGTAGGCGAGCGCACGGCTGAAAAAATAAAAATTCAGATCGGTGCAGCGACTGAAGATTTGGAGGTTCCGCCAGAAGAAATGAGCGTACAGGGCCGTGACCTATTAACAGGAAAACCCAAGCAAGTAAACATTTCTTACCGGGAGATTGCTAAAGCTTTAGATAAATCAATTTTAAGGATAGAAGACGCGGTTATGGAAACCTTGTCCCAAACCCCACCAGAATTAGCAGCCGATATATACAATACCGGGATTTATCTCGCAGGGGGTGGATCTATGCTTAGGGGACTGGATAAAAGGTTATCCCAAAAAACCGATCTTCCGGTTTATATCGCTGAAGATCCCTTAAGGGCCGTGGTTAGGGGAACCGGAATATGCTTAAAGACCCTGAACCGATACAAGGGAATTTTGATAAAGTAGGAGAAATAGTTGTATGCAGCAAATTTTCAATTTTCTTATTCGGAATAAGAATAATATCTTATTCTTATTCTTGCTTGCATTATCTGTATTTTTCACGATTCAAACACATTCTTTTCATAAAAGTAGCTTTATAAGTTCGGCAAATAGCCTTACCGGGGGAATCTATTCCTGGGCCAACGATTTTGACAAGTATATGCATTTAGATGAATACAATGAGCGGTTAATGGAAGAAAATAAGCAACTTCGCAATGTACTCACTAATTTAAAAGACACTATTCCCATAGAGAACTATACCGATACTTCCAGTTTTGAGGGTACTTATTATTTCAGAACCGCAAGAGTTATAAATAATAATTATTCCAAACCAAACAATTTTCTAACCTTAAACCAGGGGAAGGAATCTGGTATTAAAGCAGATTTTGGAGTTATTACCAGCAAAGGAGTAATCGGAATCGTCGACCGTGTTAATAAAAGATTTTCCAGGGTAATTTCGATATTAAACTCAGAATCTAAAATTAATGCACAACTTAGTAAAACCAATCATTTTGGAAGTTTAATCTGGAACGGTGAAAATCCTAATATCGTTCAGTTAATAGACGTGCCTCGTCAAGCGCCTGTCAAAAAAGGAGATACCATAATAACAGGGGGTAAATCCTTGATTTTTCCGGAAGGAATTCCTATTGGTCAAATTGAAAATTTTGAGCTGGACCAAAGCCAAAGTTATTATACCATTGATGTCAAGCTTTTTAATGATATGACAAATATTGGTTATGTCTATGTAATTGAAAACCTGGATAAAGAAAATATACAGGAATTAGAGCGGGAAGATGAACAATAACATTGTAAAAAATAGCATTAGATTTTTAGGCCTGGTATTAATACAGGTACTCATCCTAAGTAACATTAACTTTTTAGGATACATAAACCCCTATCTATACATATTATTCATTTTACTTTATCCCTTTAATTCCAATCGAAGTCTTTTTTTAATTCTCTCGTTCCTATTGGGTTTCAGTATCGACCTTTTTGAAGACAGCGGCGGGGCTCACGCCGCAGCCTGCCTGGTACTAGCTTTTGTAAGACCTAATTTATTACGATTTTCCTTTGGTATAAGCTACGATCATCAAAACTTAAGACTTTCCACTACACCTTTTGGAGCAAGAGTGAGTTATATTTTTATAAGTATTTTAATTCATCATTTTATCTTATTTTTCTTGGAAATGTTCAGCTTAAGTCATATAATAATAGTGCTCAAAAAAACGTTATTTGCAGGGCTTTTTAGTGTTATTCTAATTATGTTAAGCTTAGCGGTTTTCAGTAAAAAATATAGATGAGAAAATTACTTTTATACATTATTATTCTTACCACGGGCATTGTTTTTCTTGCCCGCTTATTCTATTTACAAATAATGGACGAATCTTTTACGGTTCGTTCGCAGGATAATGCCATAGAAATAGTTTACGATTATCCGCAGCGGGGCTATATTTCTGACCGAAACGGGAAATTAATGGTTTCTAACCAGCCCTCGTACGATGTAATGGCAATACCACGAAACCTAAAACCCTTTGATACTACTGAATTCTGTAAAATTCTAAGTATAGAACCCGAAGAATTGGGGCGGCGTTTAGACAAAGCCAAGATTTATTCTCCTATCCTTCCATCGGTAATTATTCCCCAGCTAACAAAAGCTGAATATGCTTATTTGCAGGAGAAAATGAGAAAATATGAAGGTTTCTACATTCAGAAGCGTTCTTTAAGAGATTATCAGGTGGACCACAGCGCAAATGTATTGGGGTATATCGCACAGGTAAATCAGCAAAAAATTAATGAAGATCCATACTATATTTCGGGTGACCTTATAGGAAGAAGCGGCGTAGAAAAAGTATACGAAGATTTGTTGCGTGGAAAAAAAGGTGTAAAGTACATTCAGAAAGATAGGTTTAATCGTAATATTGGACCATATAAAGATGGAATATATGATACCCTCCCAACAAAAGGGAAAGACATAACTATTACCATAGATGCACAACTTCAGGCCTATGGTGAAAAATTAATGGAAAACAAAAGGGGGGGCATTGTGGCCATTGAACCAGAAAGTGGAGAAATTTTATCTTTGATAACTGCTCCAAATTACGATCCTTCCTTACTAGTAGGCAGAAAAAGATCTCCTAATTATACTCGGCTTTATTACGATTCTATTGCACGGCCTCTTTATGACCGTGGACTCTTAGCTGAATATCCTCCCGGATCTCCTTTTAAAACATTAACCGCTTTAATTGGACTTCAGGAAGGTGTCGTAGATACCGATGATACATTTTCCTGTAATAACGGGTACAACTATGGCGCAAGGCGTCCTTTGGGCTGTCATTCTCATCCAAGCCCTCTGGATATGGTCCCGGGTATTGCTCACTCCTGTAATTCCTATTTTGCGCAGGTTTATCGTAAAACAATTGAAAAATTCCCTACCCCTCAGGAAGGAATTAATACATGGAACAAACATTTAAAAAGTTTTGGCCTGGGACAATTTATGGGTAATGATCTCAGCACAGGCAGGCCGGGCAAAATACCAGATGCAGAATATTACAACCAAATTTATGACTACCCAACCTATGAGTGGTATGCTACCGCCACAATTTCTAATGCTATCGGTCAGGGAGAGGTTTTGATGACCCCGATTCAATTAGCAAATATGACGGCTATTATAGCAAATCGTGGTTGGTACTATACCCCGCATATTTTGAAAAAAATTGAAGGTGATCCCATTAAAGAAGAAAAATTCACGAAAAAGAACAAAACTACCATAGATCCTAAACATTTTGAACCTGTAGTAGAAGGCATGCACCAGGTATATAAAAAAGGGACTGCAAGCAGTTTACAGATACCTGGAATCGAAATTGCGGGAAAAACCGGAACTGCAGAGAACTTTACAGAGATTGATGGAAAGCGCACGCAGCTTACCGATCACTCAATCTTTATTGCTTTTGCCCCGGTTGACGATCCTAAAATAGCGATTGCCGTATTTGTTGAAAACGGATACTGGGGGAGTCGATACGCAGGAAGGATTGCCAGCTTAATGGTAGAAAAATATCTTAAAAAGGAAATAACCCGAACCGATATGGAAGACTGGATCTTAAACCACAGTCTTAAAGAGGAATATGCCAAACCGCTTAGTGGAGAACCTTTTAGAATTAATCAATAAATGGGGAAAAGCGCAACGGGATTCGATTGGATTACTATTTTAATTTACCTTTTGTTAGTAGGCTTTGGCTGGGCGAACATTTATTCTGCATCCTTAGCTGAAGATCATTCCGATTTTTTTGAATTTTCTCAAATATACAGCAAACAGGCGCTTTGGATTATTTTAAGTTTCCTTCTGGTTATTATCCTATTATCTATTGAAGCGAAATTCTATCAACGTTTTTCAAGTGTCATTTATGCGATAAGTCTTTTAAGTCTAGCAGGCCTATTTATTTTTGGTAGTACCATTGCAGGTCAAACAGCATGGTATCAAATAGGCCCGGTAAGCATACAGCCTGCAGAGTTTGCAAAGGCGGCCACGGCACTGGCCGTAGCAAAATACTTAAGTGGTATACAAACCAATATTAAAGATTTCACACATCAATTGCGAGTCTTTCTAATTGTTGGATTACCCATGCTTTTAGTACTACTCCAGCCCGATGCAGGAAGCGCTATGATTTATTTTTCTTTCGCCTTTGCCCTGTACAGGGAAGGTTTGCATTTTGCTTATTTACTTCTTGGGTTTTTTGCTGCTATTTTATTTGTAGCCACCCTGGCTTTTGGTCCTTTATGGGTAATCGGAGGTGTTCTTATTATTCTAATCCTAACTTACCTTAAAAATTTAAAAAGGCGGCCAAACCTAATCAAGTATCTCTTTTTTGCAGCGGTTGCGGTAGGCTTTTCACTTTCGGTGAATTATGTATTTCAAAATGTTTTTAAACAACATCATCGCGATAGGTTTAATATTGTGCTGGGAAGAGAAGTAGACTCCAGGGGAATAGGCTATAATACCAACCAGAGCGAAATTGCCATAGGGAGTGGCGGTTTATTTGGAAAAGGCTGGACAGAAGGAACCCAAACCAAAGGACACTTTGTTCCCGAGCAACACACCGATTATATCTTCAGTACCGTAGGAGAAGAATGGGGTTTTCTTGGCAGCACTTTTATTATTGGCCTCTTTGTGCTATTAATGCTAAGACTAATTTATCTTGCGGAAAGACAGCGTTCAACTTTTAATAGGGTCTATGGATACGGAGTTATAGGAATTATCTTTATGCACTTTCTAGTAAATATAGGAATGGTGATTGGTATTTTTCCTACTGTTGGCATCCCCTTACCTTTTTTGAGTTACGGGGGGTCAGGGCTCTGGGGATTTACCATCCTTCTTTTTATATTCGTAAAGTTGGATTCAGAAAGAATGTCTTTTAATTAATTATAACTATCTATCAAAAGCAAGACAGCTGCAACTATTAAAATAATTATCGGGTAAATATATTTTCGTTTTAACATATACAAATTTAATATTTTTCAATTAAAGCAGAGATTATATTATTTACCACCTCTACTATAGCCTAATTTGAAGAAGGATATTCGTGAGTATTCTGCTTTAGCATCTTTTTAATTTCAGGGAAGGGGTTCTAATTTACTCCCTTAAGCTACTATCCAAACCTAACCTATCATTAATAGTCTTGGTTTGAACAATTGCCGGGTTTAACGCCATTATAAGGCAAATTTTTTACTGTTTAATCACACCCTAGCCCTTGATATCTTCAGGAAGTTGTCTTATTGCAAAAGCTCAGCCAGTTCAGGTATCTTGTATATAATGGTAAATTTCCCCTCTCTGGGAACATTATTGCCGTTTTCCTTCAGATTCATCTCGCGGTGGATCATCCCTTAAGCTAGGGATCGCTAACTATAAAAGCCTCATAAGGGACTATCACCTTTAAGTGATACACATCCAAAAAAAGAAACGCTTCATTGCTGAAGCGTTTCTTTAATAATTAAGCAAAAAGTTTCAATCTCTAACCTTTGCTAGATGATCTGGTCTAATATTATTCTTTCTCATATCAGAGAGCACGTGAATTGCTTCTTCAACATACACATCTTTACTCAAACTACTATGCCAGCGATCTCTTTTTTCTTCCAAAATTGTATCGGTTTCAAACAATTCCTTTTCATAGGGTAAGGAAGTAAAAGTGAGGTCAGTTTTATAATTATTAATAGAATCAAACCTTTTTGCCATCTTTTGATTCATCTCGGCAGAAGTTGCATACTCTTCAAACTGCAAAGAATGAGAACTTTCGTCGCTTTGTTCCTTGATCCATCTAGCATGTTCCTCTATTAACTTTAATTGCTTGTTTGAATTCATTCTAGCTTTGCTTTCAGCAATAGTTTTCTCAAAATTCACATAACCGTCCCACACATTATAATCGGCAGGATTTATTTTATCCCAAGGCAGGGGATTATCCTGATCTTTCTCACCAATTTCAACAAAACTGTAACGATCCGGAACTACTACATCACTTTTCACACCTTCCAATTGAGTAGATCCTCCATTTACCCTGTAGAATTTCTGAGTAGTAAGCTTAAGTGCACCGACATCTCCAAATTCATTGCTTCTTAACCAACGATTAAGATCCACAACATTTTGAACGGTACCCTTACCATAAGTTTGTTTACTTCCGATGATAATAGCTCGTTCATAGTCTTGCATTGCAGCGGCTAAAATCTCTGAAGCCGAAGCAGAAAGCTCATTTACTAAAATTACAAGCGGACCATCCCAAAGTACAGATGGGTCTTCATCTGAAAGTACATCCTTTCTCTCGCCATTAGATTTAACCTGAACAACTGGACCTTCTTTAATAAAAAGCCCTGCAATATCTACAACAGTTTTCAATGATCCCCCTCCATTATTTCTAAGGTCAAGAACTAAACCATCCATATTCTCTTTCTTAAGGCGAATAATATCCTTTTTAATATCTGAAGCTGCATTTCGTTCTTCGTAATCTTCCATATTAAAGTAGAACTTAGGTAAATTAATTATACCAAAATTCTTCCCACCTTCTTTTACCATCGCAGTTTTAGCGTAGGTCTCTTCAATTTCAACTATATCACGGGTCAAAGTAATTTCTTCAATATTCCCCATTAACTTCTTACGAACAGTTAGCGTAACTTTAGAGTCTTTGGGCCCCTTAATAAGTTCTACAGCATCCTCTAGGCGCATCCCCACGATGCTCACGGGTTCTTCTTCGTCTTCCTGTTGAACCTTCAGGATCTCATCTCCCGCAGCAAGTTCTTCACTTCTCCAGGCCGGACCTCCAGAAATTACTTCAGTAATTGTAATATTGTCACTTTTCTTTTGCAGCCTCGCACCTATTCCTTCAAGTTGACCTGACATCGCAATATCAAATCTATCTTTATCCTGTGGAGCAAAGTAATACGTATGGGGATCAAATCTTTCTACAATTGAATTGAGATAGATCGAAAAATAATCTTTCCTCTCAAAGTCATCAGTAAAATCAAAATATTCTTCTAAAGAAGTTAAGGTAACTTCCCGAGCTTCTTTCTCGAGCTCTTCTTTAGACTTCATTTCATAATCTGGGTTTTCTTCCTTTTTCTGTCGTTCCTCTTCTATCTTATCATAATAGGTAATGAGTGTAGAAAACTTAAGTTGTTTTCTCCAACGCTCTTTTAATTCTTTTTTTGAAGATACATATTCGGCTTTAGAAAAATCGGTATTGATATCTTCTTCCTTAGAAAAATCAAAAGGCTTAGCAAGAATTTCCTTGAAGATCTCACGGGCCTCATCACTTCGCTTTATTAGTCGGTTATAAGTCAGATCGAAAAAATCGATCTTTTTTTCCTCAATCTGGTCATCAATTTTATCCTTGTACTGGCTAAACTCTTTAATATCGTCGGCATAAAAGAAACGTTTAGACGCATCCAAATTTTCAAGATATTTATTATATACATCTTTAGAAAATTCATCATTAATTTCCCTAGCATCATAATGCCCTTCATTTAGTACATAAGTGATAAGGTCTATTAATAGCTTATCTTTATTTGGATCGTCAAATTTTTTAGTAGTAAAACTACAAGATGTGGCAGCCATTAAAAGTACTACCACCATTAATTTTAAATTCCTTTTCATAAATCGCATAAATTTCATCATTAACAGCTCTCCAAAATACATTAAAAATTGTGCCAATAAAGCTAACAGGTAATAATAATTTGTTAAACTACTAAGATAAGGTTTCTAGCGGAAATTACTATTTTAGCTTATATAAAAATAGCTATGACTAAGCATAAACCATTAATACTGGTAACCAATGACGACGGGATTACCGCTCCCGGAATAAGAACCCTGATTGAAGTGATGAAAGAATTAGGAGATGTTGTAGTAGTGGCGCCCGATAGCCCGCAAAGCGGAATGGGACACGCCATTACCATCAGTGATACCTTATTTTGTGAGCAGGTTACGATAAAAGAAAATTACAAGCATAAAGAATTTAGCTGCTCTGGCACCCCTGCGGATTGCGTAAAAATTGCCACCCAGGAAATCCTGCACCGAAAACCCGACCTTTGCGTTAGCGGAATTAATCACGGTTCAAATTCTTCAATAAATGTGATTTACTCCGGAACCATGAGTGCAGCAGTTGAAGCCGGGATTGAGGGAATTCCTGCCATAGGTTTCTCCTTACTGGATTATTCACTGAATGCTGATTTTGAACCTGCCAGAAAATATGTGAAAGCGATAACCCGAAATGTTATTAAAAACGGCCTGCCAAAGGGAGTTGTTTTAAATGTGAATATTCCAAAATTATCCGCTTCAGAAATTAAAGGAATGAAGGTTTGTCGACAGGCCAATGCTCATTGGGAAGAAGAATTCGATAAAAGAACAAATCCTCAGGGGCGCGATTATTATTGGCTAAGCGGTAAATTCGTAAATAAGGATAAGGGTGAAGATACAGATGAATGGGCACTGCAAAATAATTACGTCTCTATTGTACCAGTACAATTCGATCTAACTGCACATCACTTTTTAGACAATCTAAATACCTGGGAACTTAATGATTAAACAAAATATTTTAATAGGTTTTTTAACCGGAATTGCTTCAAATATTGGTGGCATATTACTTTATATCCTGCTTTTTTCTGAAATAGGATTAGATGAAACGCTATCCAATTCCATAGCTCAGGGATATATTGGTAAACTCATTGCTTTGGGGGCAATTTTGAACTTTTTACCATTCTTTATTTTCCTGCGAAAAAAACAAATGTATCACGCAAGAGGTGTACTTTTAGCAACCATGATAGCCGCAATTGCAATTTTCATTTCAAAAATAGTCTAAACCTGGAAAGAGGCTAGATCCGGGAGAGTTTTCCTATTGGAAATTAAATTTACAAACAGATGAAATATTATATTATTGCGGGAGAAGCATCAGGAGATCTTCACGCTTCAAACCTAATGCGTGCTTTAAAGACAATCGATTCACAAGCGGTATTCAGGTTTTGGGGTGGCGATCTTATGCAAAAACAAGGTGGCGAGATAGTTAAACATTATCGAGAACTGGCCTTTATGGGTTTTATAGAAGTACTTTTTAATCTACGAACCATCCTCAAAAATATTTCCTTTTGTAAAGATGACATCAGTAACTTCAAGCCGGATGTAATCATTTTTGTAGATTATCCTGGTTTTAATTTAAGAATGGCTAAATGGGCTAAAGAAGAAGGCTACCAAACGCATTATTATATATCCCCACAAATTTGGGCCTGGAAAGAAAACAGGATCAAGGCAATAAAAAGAGATATAGATCATATGTATGTAATTCTTCCGTTTGAAAAAGAATTCTATGAAGAAAAACATAACTTTCCTGTGCATTTTGTAGGGCATCCTTTAATTGACGCCATTGGGCAAAAAGAACTTCCAAATGTAACGGGAATAAAAGAAGAATATCAGCTAGATCACAGGCCTATAATTGCTGTTTTGCCTGGGAGCCGTAAACAAGAGATTTCAAAAATGCTGGAAGTTATGCTAAGCATTACCGAAGATTTCCCCGAATTTCAGTTCGTAATTGCGGGTGCACCTAGCCAGGATGCTCACTTTTACACTCCTTTCATTAAAGATAAAAACATCAAACTGGTTATGAATAAAACTTACGATGTTCTTAGCCTTGCCTATGCAGCTATGGTAACTTCTGGAACCGCAACTTTAGAAACTGCTCTATTCAAAATTCCAGAAGTAGTTTGTTATAAAGGCAGCTATATTTCCTACCAAATTGCACGTCGTATTGTCAATCTAGATTATATTTCACTGGTCAACCTTATTATGGATCGAGAAGTTGTAAAAGAACTTATTCAGGAAAACTTTAATTCTAAAACCCTAAAAAAGGAGCTTAGAAAAATTCTTGATGAAAAGAATCGTACCAGGATCTTTAAAGATTACTTTGAGCTGGAAAGAAAACTGGGAGGGAAAGGAGCCAGTGAAAAAACCGCAAAACTTATTGTAAGTGCGATTAAAAATTGATCTATGCAGAACGTTTTCAAATTACTCTTTTTTGGTATTTTTATGCTAAGTCTAATCTCCTGTGGAAGCTCCCGCTCAAAGATTATTACTACTAAAAATAAAGATAATCACACGGCTAAGGTTTCTACCTCTGGCAGCTCTAAAATTATAAACGCCGAGAAAAAGGTTGGGAAAATTATTTCTACAGCTAGGAGATTTGAAGGTACACCATATAAATATGGTGGAACTAATAGGCGTGGAATGGATTGTTCAGGACTTATTTACACCGCTTTTTCAGAAGAAAATATCCCGATTCCCAGAACTTCCCGGGCAATGTCATTAGAAGGGAAACGACTTTTTATTAAACATGTAAATCCTGGTGATCTATTATTTTTTGAAACTAATAAAAACCGAAAAGTTATTAATCACGTTGGTTTGGTAATAGAGGTAAAACAAAACGATATTTATTTTATTCATGCATCAACCTCAAGTGGGGTAATCGTATCTTCTCTTTCTGAATCCTACTGGAACAGCGCCTTTGTAATGGCACGTCGAGTACTTTAAAACTCAAAGAATAAAGCAAATTCAAGGGGATGTAATTTCTTCACTTAATTAGAAATACTACATTCCCATTCTCTTAGAGGAACATAATCACAACATTCATCTTTTAGGGTCTTTCCCGAGATTTTATATACTATTCCCGTTTTGATTTCTTCAGGGGTTAGAATTTTATCTGATGATGATTCTTGAAATAAACACAGAAATTTATATTTTTTGAATAAGTAAGGGCCTATTTAGTAGTTAAAATCTAATTATTTCTCGCGGTAGAAACAACCAATAGACAAAAAGCCCGTTTTTACTGCGATGGCAAAACCGAGGCTTTTTACATTTCTAATAAACCTTAGGGTTCACTATCAACTAACACTTAGCTTTACTCAAAAGAGCCTTCAAAATTTTCCTGGTATTGTGCAAAGGCTTCTTTTGAAGTCATTTTTTTATACTCATCTTTAGCAAAAAGTTTTAAATAGAGCTCCAACTGTTGTGGAGTTCTGTAACCCGGTATAGGAGCTATCAATTTAGCTTCCTCATCAAAGAAAACAAGACTGGGATAACCAGTAATTTTCAAAGCTCTGGCAAGTTCGTGAGGGGCATTTCTACCTTTTTTATCCGGATCATAATTTGGATTTTTAAATATCTGTCCTTTAAAATCAATTTCTTCAGAACCTTCAGCATTAAATTTAACCGGATAGTAATTCTTATTTACATATTCAATCACATCTTCGTTGGTAAAAGTATTCTTGTCCAACATTTTGCAGGGACCACACCATACTGTATAGGCATCCATAAAAATCTTTTTCGGCTCTTCTTTTTGGGCCTCAAGAGCTTCGTTCATACTCATCCATTTTATTTCATCCTGGGCCTGTAGATTTATTCCTATAAAGAGAAAAATCAGGGTAACTAATCTAATCATATTATGCTTTTGAGGTGTGATCAAGCAAAAAACGTTCCTAAATTCAAGGAACGCTTTTTGTTTACTTTTTTATGATTTTCTATTATCTCTCTCATTGTCTGCAATTTCATATTGCTCCTGCTCCAACATCTCCCTCTCGTTATCTTCAGCACCGTGAGTTAAACGCTTTAAAGGCTTAAGCATAAAAATTACGATTAAACCGAAGGCGGTAGTAAAAATGGTAATCCCAATAAAGGTTCTAAACTCTAATTTGGTTTGCAGTTCTTCAATTACGAATTCACCGTAGTATCCAGGTTTATCCTCTCCTAACCCAAAATTTAAAATAACATGATAAGGTTCTGCTTCCGTTACGTTTTCTTCGATTAAAGTTGCTAAAATTTCGGCTTTTCGTTCCTTTTCCTCAAATACTAAAATATCCATTACCGGCTCTCCAGTCTCCATCGTGGTAACTACAAAATCATTGTTTTCAAGATATACCAGTCCGTTAAACCTAAAATCGTTTTCGTTCTCCAGGATCGTATCATTTATTTGCAACCTATTGGCCACATTTTCACCTTGTGTGACCAGCATAATATTGGCTGGTTCTCCCTGAGAGAATTCACCAATAAGTCCCGCAACTTTATTTCCTAGTCCTGTTGCAGCAAAATAAACCCCCATCATTAAAGATGCATATTTCACCGGTGCCAGTTTAGTAATAAAGGACAGGGCCACCGGAGAAGAACAAAGTTCTCCAATGGTGTGAAGTAAGTATGCAAGGACTAACCAATACATTGCGGACTTACTTTCAAAGGCAGTGTATTCTTTTGCGGCCACGGCCATAAACAGAAATCCAAGTCCCATAATAATCACCCCAATGGCCATTTTAAAAATTGAAGATGCTTCTTTGTTCTTCAACTTTCTTTTGGCCCAGAAATTGGCAACCACAACTCCAAAAATAATTATGAATAAAGCATTTAATGACTGAAACCAAGTTGCTGGCACTTCACTACCAATAAGGGGTAAACTAAATGAAAGTGTTCGATCTGTTTTATCAGCCGCATAGATATTCATTAATCCACCGGCCTGTTCAAAAGCTCCCCAAAAGACCACTACTAATAAGAATGATAAGATCATTACCACATACCTGTCTTTCATAACCTGTGTAGTAAGATCCTTATAGACCATAAGCATTAATGCTATTACCAGGGTTAAAAATATATAAAGTAGGCCGAAGGGAATTGACACCATTATTAGTACATAAATAGACCCGATCATCAACACTGAAGTAATAATCAGCTGTAATGGTGATTTTAAGAGTTCGCTAAACATATTGGTAAGCGAGGCACCTTCATTACGTTCCACCTTAGACAACAAGTTTCCTACATTCACCAGATATTTTTGGCCCCATAAGTAAACTAAAAGTCCAAATGCCATAGCTATACCAGCCAGACCAAAACCATAATGCCAGCCAATATTCTCACCGACATAACCAACAATTAAACTGGAAAGAAAAGCACCGAGATTAATTCCGATGTAAAAGATTGTAAAACCTTTATCTCTTCTTATATCCCCTTTTTTGTATAATCCGCCTACCATGGTAGAAATGTTAGGCTTAAGCATTCCAACGCCAACAATAATTAATCCAAGCCCTAAATAAAAAGCCCACATCTCTTCTACTGCTAAAATACCATGTCCGGCGACCAGTATAATACCACCCCACAACACAGTTTTCTTTTGTCCTAGCAGTTTATCCGCGATAATTCCACCGGGTATCGAAGCCACGTAAACCAACATCGTATACCATCCGTAAAGAGCGATGGCTTCACCCCCTGTCCAACCAAGCCCGGCGTTACCACCGGTAGTAGCACTTACAAGGTATAAAACCAAAATTGCCCGCATTCCGTAATAGGAAAAACGCTCCCACATCTCTGTGAAAAATAAAATATATAACCCTACTGGATGCCCGAATAATTCTTTTTGAGGAACTCTGTTTGTTGCTGTTGCCATTTAGATTATAGTTTTTCTTTAATAAAATCGGTCATCATGGTGTAAAGGTGCAATCTAGTATTCCCACCATATATTCCGTGATTTCTATCCGGATAAATAGCCCAGTCAAATTGCTTGTTGGCCTGAACCAAGGCTTCTACCATTCTCATCGTGTTTTGAAGGTGCACATTGTCATCTCCCCCACCGTGAATTAAAAGATAATCTCCTTTCAATTTTTCTACGTGGTTAATCGGTGAATTTTCATCATATCCAGAAGGATTTTCCTGCGGAGTAGTCATATATCTTTCGGTATAGATGGTGTCGTAAAATCTCCAGCTAATTACCGGCGCTACAGCAATGGCCATAGAGAAAGTATCGTTCCCTTTCAAAATGGCGTTGGAGGACATAAAACCTCCATAGCTCCATCCCCATATCCCTATTCGGTCTTCATCTATATAATCTCTTGCTCCAAGCTTTTGTGCGGCAGCAATCTGATCCTCTACTTCATATTTACCGAGTTCATTTTGAGTAACCTTTTTAAAGGCAGCTCCTTTGAAACCGGTACCCCTTCCATCCACTGTTGCTATAATATAGCCCTCGTTTGCTAGTAACTGATACCAATAATCGTTAGTCCCAAAATAAGAGTTAGATACCGATTGAGATCCTGGACCGGAATATTGGAACATCAACAAAGGATATTCTTTATTCTCATCAAAATCGTTTGGTTTAATCATCCACATATTAAGCTCGTTCCCATTGATCTCAATTGTGCTTAATTCTTTCGGAGAGAAGTTATATACGGACTCTTTCTCAAGTAAAGCAGCATTATCTTTTATCTTTCTAACCAATTTTCCATTTTTAGCATTATGTAAGGTATACACATATGGAGTTTCAGTATTGGTGAAAGAATTAATAAAATAGGTGTAATCCGCACTAAAATCAGCATTATTCATGCCTTCTCTTTGGGTTAGTCGAGTTTTACCTTTGCCGTTAATCTTAATGGAATAAACATCGCGGTTTACGCTTCCGTTTTCCGTACTTTGATAAAAGATCCTTTCAGTATCTTCATCATATCCATAATAATCGGTTACTACCCATTCTCCCTTAGTCACCTGGTTTTCGAGCTCACCATCTTCATTATAAAGATAGATATGGTTCCACCCATCTTTTTCACTGGTCCAGATAAAACTATTGTCCTCAAGGAAAGTCAGGTTATTAGTAATATCAATATAAGCTTCATCGGTTTCGTTCATTACTACTTCGGCTTCATTATCCTCAGCATCCACGAACAAAAGATCTAAATCATTTTGGTGCCTGTTTAAAACCTGAACGCTTAAAATATCAGGGGCCTGAGTCCATTCCATTCTTGGTATATAATAGTCCTTATAGTCTCCAAGTGCCACTTTTTCACTTTCCTTATCATCTACTTCGTATATATGAAGCGAAACTTTAGAATTCTCTTCCCCCGCTTTTGGATACTTAAAGACCTCTTGGGTAGGATATAGGTCCTTTCCAAAGATAGCCATGGAAAACTCAGGCACTTCACTCTCATCAAACCTAAGATAAGCCAAATGACTCCCGGTCTTATTCCAGTCGAAAGCTCTTACGAAAGCGAACTCTTCTTCGTAAACCCAGTCGGTAATCCCATTAATAATTTTATTTTTTTCGCCATCTGTAGTAACCTGAGTTTTTTCCCCTGTAATGACATCGTGGATATAAATGTTATTTTCAAAAACATACGCCACCTTAGAGGCATCGGGAGAAAAGGTAGGCTCCTGAACTTTATGCTCACTTAATTTTATTAGACTTTCGCTTTTTACATCGTAGATATAATAAATTCCACGGGAAGAACGGCGATAAATTTGCTCCACATCTGTAGAAAGCAAAATTTTATCTTCATTTTTACTAAGTTCAAATCCTTGAAAACTGGAAATTTCACTCAGATTATTACTGTTTAAAAGACTTCCGATCTTTTCGCCGGTTTTATAAGAATACACATCTATGCTAGTAGTATGTGCATCGCGGTCGCGATTTAAAACCAGATATTCTTTACCATTATTTAACGATTGCAATGATTGTAAGCGTTCCTGCCTAAAGGTGCCGTCATAAATCTCTTCGAGGCTAATCTCTTTATCTTGCGCGTAAATTGTTGAAGTTGCAGCAATTAACAACCCCACTAATATTTTTGAGAACTTCATAAAATTTATAAAATGAATTTTGTCTGCCAAGTTTACTAAAATTTCAGCAAAAAAAGTAGGTTTTAAGTGTTAAATACTAAGAATTTGTTAAGGAAATATTCCCTTATTTATTCCTAAAAGAGAAAGCTTAATTCCCTTAAATAACAATTGTATCTTTGCACCCTATAAATTAGCTTAAAATGATAAAACCTATCAGCGGCTTTTCAAGGCTTAACAAGAAAGAGAAAATAGACTGGCTAGCCAAGACCTACCTCATAGATCGGCCCGAAGACGTTGCTATACTTAGACAATATTGGAATGAAGATTCTAGATTACAGCAGCTCCACGACGAATTTACCGAGAATACATTATCAAATTTCTACTTGCCTTTCGGACTCGCACCAAATTTTCTTATCAACGAAGACCTTCTTGCTATTCCTATGGCTATTGAAGAAAGCTCGGTAATAGCAGCAGCGAGTAAAGCAGCTAAATTCTGGAGAACACGGGGTGGATTCAGAGCTGAAGTAATAGATACCAAGAAAATAGGTCAGGTACATTTTAATTTCTTTGGAGCTATAGAAAAACTTGAACATTTTTTTGAAGTTACAAAACCAAAGCTTCTGCAAGCAGTAAAATCTATAACCCACAATATGGAAAAACGTGGAGGTGGGGTTTTAAATATAAACCTTAATGATAAAACTGGGGAAATAGCTAATTATTATCAGCTGCATTGTGAATTCGAAACCAAGGACTCTATGGGCGCCAATTTCATTAATTCCTGCCTTGAGAAATTTGCCGAAGTTTTTCAGTATGAAGCTCAGCAATTCGCTGATTTTTCTCCGGAAGAAAAGGATATAGAAATCATTATGAGTATTCTTTCCAATTATGTTCCTGAGTGTTTAGTACGAGCCGAGGTTTCGTGTCGGGTAGAAGATCTCAATGAAAACAAAGATGTAAAGGGAGAAGATTTCGCAAAGAAATTTATTCAAGCGGTTAATATTGCTGAAGTAGAACCTTTCCGGGCAGTGACCCATAATAAGGGAATTATGAACGGAATTGATGCCGTTGTACTAGCAACTGGAAATGATTTTAGAGCAGTTGAAGCCGGAATTCATGCATATGCTTCCAGAAATGGGAAATATTCCAGCCTAACTCATGCAAGCATTGAGAACGGAATTTTTAAATTCTGGATAGAAGTTCCACTAGCTTTAGGAACTGTTGGCGGATTAACAAGCTTACATCCCCTAGTAAAACTTGCATTAGATATATTACAACAACCTACGGCAAAAGAATTGATGAAAATTGTTGCCGTTGCCGGATTAGCGCAGAACTTTGCAGCAATAAACTCGCTAACCACAACAGGAATTCAGCAAGGACATATGAAAATGCATTTGATGAATATTTTAAATCAACATAAAGCTACAATGCAGGAAAAAGAAATCCTTACTAAATATTTCACAAAACACACAGTTACCCACAGCAGGGCTGTTGAAGAATTGCGAAAATTGAGGAATTCATGAAAGAGTTTTATAGTAATGGGAAACTATTAATCACAGGGGAATATGCTGTTTTAGATGGCGCAAAGGCCCTCGCAATTCCTACCAAATTCGGACAGTCTTTGGAAGTAAAAGTTTCTGGGAACGAGAATATTGAATGGAGTAGTTTTGATGAAACTAGCACATTTTGGTTTCAAGGCAAGTTTGAACTAAGAAATGGAAACTTAAAATTAATTTCAGGTGAAGCAGAGACTGGGGCTAAACTTCAACAAATCCTTACAGAAGCGCATCGATTAAATCCTTTAATATTATCCCAGGAAAAATCGGGAATTACTGTAAATACGAGGCTGAATTTTAACAGGAACTGGGGTCTGGGAAGCTCTTCCACTTTAATTAACAACATTTCTGACTGGTTTGAAATTGATGCATACAAACTGTTAGAAATTACTTTTGGCGGTAGTGGCTATGACATTGCAGCTGCACAGAATAACCAAGCCATAACATATCAACTTACAAAAAATAGCCCTTCAGTTTTAAAAGCTAATTTTCATCCTAATTTTTCAAATAATATCTTTTTTATTTACCTAAATAAGAAAAAGAATAGTCGTGAAGCAATTGCACAATACAGAGCTTTACCAACAAGCAGTAAAAAAGGATTAACTGAAAAAATTTCTGTACTTACACAACAATTTATCGACTGTACATCACTAAATGAGTTTGAACTTCTAATCAATATTCACGAGACTTTATTATCTAAAACGCTGCAAACAAAAAAAATAAAACAGGAATATTTTCCAGATTTCCCGGGCGCCGTAAAAAGTCTTGGTGGCTGGGGCGGAGATTTTGTAATGGTTACTGGAAATAGAGCAGATGTTTATGATTATTTCAGTAGAAAAGGTTTTAAAACTATTTTCCCTTTTGAGGATATCGCTCTCTAGCTAAAACTTAATTATCACTTTTTTCCCGGCGAAACAGTTTGCAAATTATTTGAAACCCTCCCTTCCACTAACTACCCTGGCCGTTTTCAGGCCGCACATAGCACAAAAAAAGCCCCGATAAAATTACGGGGCTAACTTCTTAATTTACGCTTATTCCATTAGTAAAATCTTGCGCGATTATCTTCAATTTCTGCTTTTTCACGAAGGGCTTCAAACAGTCTTTGAGAAGCTCTCTGTCTTCTTTCTGCAGTTTCCTGTTCTGCTATTCCGCTATAAGAGTTCATTGCTGGGACTTCATTAATACTTTCAAGTTCTACCACATATACTCCTTTTTCTCCCGCGATAGGTTCGCTAACACTTCCCGGCTCCAAAGCAAATACAGCTCCTACAACTTCTGGTTCACTACCTGCGCCAGGCAATGTTGGATTGGCAAGATTTACCGCATTGGCGGTTTGCACAATAACATTGTGGTTAGAGGCTATCTCTTGAAGATTGTTACTATTAATTTGCTCTTTAAGAATTGCAGCCTTTTCTCTTTTAACAAGAATAGGAATTACTTCAGAAGAAGCATTTTCAACGCTCATTAATCCTTCTTTATTCTTAGAAGTTATTTGAGCTACAACATATCCTGAAGGAATATCAAAACGTTTTATATCTCCGACATTTGCCTCGTCTTCAAAGGCCCATTGCACCACTCTTCTTTGTTGCCCAATTCCTGGAATGTTTTCATCCAGCGCCTTTACATTATTTACGGTTCTGATATTATATCCCCCTTCTTCTGCCACTTTAGCAAAATCTCCATCGCCTGCAGCAATTTCAAATTTCGTAGTTTCATTATAAAGGTTATTTCTGGAACGTTCTGAAGCTTGCAATTCCCTGGCAATAGTGGCAATTTTCACAGCCTTTTCTCTTTCCGTTTGTTCTTCAATATGAATTACGTGATAACCAAAATCAGTCTCAACAACCCCGATATCACCAGCATTATTTTCTAAAATGAAATTATCAAATGCTGGTACCATAGCTCCGGGACCAAAATAACCGAGATCCCCCCCATCTTGATTATTGGAACGGTCGGATGAAAATTCAGCAGCTAGTTCAGCAAATTTACCCTTATCATTTCTAATCACAGCAGCGAGGCTATCGGCTAAAGCCTCTGCTTCTTCTTTGGTTCTGGTAACATCAGGAGCAAATTGTTGTCCCTGATAAGCCACAAGAATATGACTTGCTTTTGTTGAATCTGGAATTTCTTTGGTTTCTACCAATTTTGAAATTTTAAAATATCCATTATCCTTATAGGGACCAAAAGTCTCTCCTTGATCTAAACTAAAAAGTTCATCAGCAAATTCTGATGGTAATTCATTTTTAAACTTGAATCTACCTTCGTATGGAAGATCTGAATTTGCATTTACAAAATCCTCGTAGTCGGTTGTGTTATTAAATCCTGATAGGGTGTCATTTGCACTAGTTACCGCATTATACTCAACGCGATTATCCAATAGAGCAGTTAGGCTTTCTTTTGATTCCTTAATATCTTCTGTAGAGGCTTCTTCTTCAAAGAAAACATACCTAATATTTCTAGAAGCTTCCGTTTCAAATTGAGCTGGATTTTCTTGAATATAATTCTGAATTTCCTCTTTGGTCACCTCTACCTTTTCGTCTGGTACCGAAGAATAAGGCAACTGAACAAAGCGAAGGTCTACACTATTATTCTGAAAACGGTATGCCTGTTCAGCCTCGGTGAGTGTTGCACCAATCCCTGCCGTCACCATAGAGAAATACATATTTTGACGAGCAATATCTCCCATATTGCTCTCCATTTGCAACCATTGCTGGTAAGCTTCTGGTTGGGTAGCTCTTAAACTTGCAATATATTCTCGAACGCGATTTACATCAAAGACACCAGCTTCATTTGTAAAAGCAGGATTATTGCCCATCTGCATGCGCATCACCTCTTTAATTTGAGCTTCGCCGGCTCTTATTCCGAGCTCTTCTAATTCCTCTTTAAGAATAGTTTCACGGAGGGTTTGTTCCCATACTTGGTTCACTGCCTGCATAGTACTTGCATTTGAACCCATATTACGCTGATAAGCTTCTACCTGTCGTGCAAAATTCTCCCTACTCACTTCTTCACCGTTTACGGTTGCAATAGTATTTTGGTCCTTTTGCGAAGAAAAGCCTCCGTTACGGATTACATCGGCAAGCACAAAAGAGAAAAGTGCCAATGCAATGATAATGATCAAGAAAACAGAACGCTGTCTGATTTTATTTAATACTGCCATTTGTTGTTTTTTATCGAAATATAGTGGGCGAAAATAATGTTTTTAACCTAATTATAAAACTTATAATTTGCAAAATATTAACTAATCACCATTTAATCTAAGGGTTTTATTTTTAACTCCACCAATTCTATTTTAGTATTGGAAACTTCAAGGATTTTAAATAAGAAATTATCTATTTGCAATTCTTCATTCTGTTGGGGAATTTCCTCGGTATGATTTACAATATACCCGCCCAGGGTTTCATAATTTTCTCCCTCCGGGACATTAAACCTGTAGTTTTCGTTAAGGTAATCTACTTCTAAACGAGCTGAAAATTTAAAGTGGTTTTCTCCCAATTCCTCTTCGGTAAGCACCACGGGATCATGTTCGTCCTGGATTTCACCGAAAAGTTCTTCTACAATATCTTCTACGGTTATCATCCCACTGGTCCCTCCATATTCATCAATCACCACTGCAATACTTTTACGCTTTTTAGTGAGGTTATTCAAAACATCTTTCACCCACATAGTTTCGGGAACAAAAACAACCGGCAGAAGTATGGATTTTATAGAATCTGGTTTCTTAAAAAGCTCAAAAGAGTGCACATAACCTATAATATCATCTATGGTTTCGTTATATATTAGAAGTTTTGAAAGGCCGGTTTCCGTAAAGGTATTTACTAGATCACCAGGTGCCTGGTGTTGATCTACAGCAATAATTTCAGTTCTTGGAATCATTACTTCCCTCGCTTTTATATCGGAAAATTCCAGGGCATTCTGAAAAATCTGAATCTCAGAATCTACTTCTTCATCATCTTCCACTGTCTCCATCTGCTCGTTGATAAAATTCCCCAGTTCAACCTTACTAAAAGCCAGTTGCACTTCATCTCCTTCAGTTTTAAAAAATCTTTTCAGAATAACATCAGAAATCCAAATTACAAAAGAGGAAATAAGACCGAAAAGCAAATAGAAGATATAAGCGGGTACCGCGAAGAATTTCAACATTGAATTCGCGTAAATTTGAAAGAATACTTTTGGAAGAAATTCGGCAGTAAGCAAAATTAGAAGGGTAGAGATAACGGTCTGGGTGAAAAGACTAAGGTCCACCACAATATATTCAAGAAACGCACTATTAATTGGTTGCAGTCCCTGAAGCCAGTTCATTAACAAATCTCCCATAAAAAACCCGTATACCACCAGGGCAATATTATTTCCCACCAGCATCGTAGCGATGAATTTTGATGGCTTTTTGGTCAATCTTTTAAGAACGGTTGCCAAGAAATCATCTTGACGCTTTTCAATTTCAATATAGATCTTATTAGAAGAAATATAGGCAATTTCCATCCCGGAAAAGAAAGCAGATAAAATTAAGAAAAAGACAATTATGAGAATTTCAACTTCCATTACTCCCGCTTATTACGCTCTTCAATCTTACGTCTAAAACGTCTTTTAAAAAAGAACATAAAGATAGATATAATGACAAAAAAAATGAATAAATACGCCCTGCTGCGCTCGGTATTCCAAATTCTAAAACTTTCAAACAGGAAAAATGCAGCTATAAATAAATAAGCGTATTCAAAATATTTAAAATATTTACTCATCGGATTTATCATCTTTAATTATTTGAACCCCTACATTGGTTCGTGACCGAAAATTACCGAAATTTTGATTAGCATCAAAACCCTCCCCTTCGTTAAGTGCGCCATTTGGAAATCTTATCGTATTGGGCTTATCGGTAAATATCCAATTAATATTTTGATCCCAGAATAATTGTGAGGCTTCCAGACGCATACTATCGGCAGTATAAATCACTACATTTCCCTGCAGGTCTATAAGGTTTGTTCCATCGTAAATTATTCCGTAATCTGAAATAACAGTACTTTTCTTATTATTTTCGTCATAAATCTCCAGTTTCAGTCCCTGGGGAAACTCACGGTATGGGAATTCTTTATTGGTAAAATCCATCATTTTGGGACTTTTCAAATTTGCCACCAAACGCCCGGAATCCGTATACTTAAGGTTTATTCCCTCTGCAATGGCCTGTGGAGCATCACCTTCGATTTCTAAGGCACGAAGCTCATTGAGATTACCCTGGCATGAAAAAAGCATTGTCACGCCTAAGAGCGTGACAATGCCTGTTATTATTTCCTTATATGTTAATCTCATATTACATCTGTGGAATGCGCACGGTTTCCCCAATCCAACATCCAATGGTTATTGCTTCTCCAGCACTTCTACCCTCCTGAAATACATCAGATTTTTGTGGCGCTCTACCTCTATAGGCAGTAGCAGTTTGATTTGCTGTAGATGCAATAGAAGGGTCTACCCTTGCCGCTCTGGCAGCATAATCCGCTGCTAACCAATAAACAGCTCTTTTATTAAAAGTAGTATCACCACAACTGTTTGCACTTTGAGCGATCATATTAGCAATTTGCAAATAAGCATTACCTAAAGATGGTTTAGCATCAATTGCTTTTCTATAATAATTTCTGGCCTGTGAAAAACTACCTCTTTCTTTATAGTTAGAAGCAATTCTATAGAAAATCCTCGCTTTGTCACTTGGATCTTCTTCCAATTGGGCAGCTTCATTATAGTATTCTAGGGCTTTCGCTCGATCACCGTCAGCCTCTGCCAACTGGCCTAAAGAGTAGGCAGAACTTGCAGAAGGCTCTAATTCATGAAGTGCTTCAGAAACCTGGAAGAATAATGGATCTTCGGTACAATCTTTCGCAGATAATCTAGCGTTAGCATTCTGCAGCCAGTTAACATCATTTTTCTTTGCTTCAAAATCCTTCTTGTAAAGCGGGATTAAGTTATCACAATCCGCTCTTGCTCCTAGTTTAGCGTTAAGCGCATTTTTAACAGCATTGTAATTATTCAAATTAATCTCAGCATATTTAACCTGCTTTTTCTCCTTAGCTGTAAGCTCTTCTCCTGCTTCTTGTTTCTTTATTATTTCAGCCAGCCTTTGGGCTGCGTCATTTTCCTCTTCTTCAATTTTCTCCATTACTTTATCGTAACTATCAAAAACATCTTGAAGTTCTCTATCACCTGCATCTTGCATTTCAACCATTAGATCGAAATAAGCGTATAAACTTTTAGCACTGGTAAAATTCTCACGATCTTCTGTATAAGCTTTATCAAAAGCATTATACAATTCTTCCTTAGTACCTAATTTATGGTCGTATTTTAACTGGGCGATGTCAGCATAAATTTGCCCTGCTGAAGATTTGCTAGGATATAGTTCCAAACGTTCTTCCCAAAGATTTATAAGTTCTTGGATATACTGCTCCTTCTCGGCCCCTTCAGAATTTTCAATTTTATAATCAAGAACTCGCTCCCCATACTGAAAAGTTGCTAAACTATATTTAGGGCATTCTTCTTTAACTTTCATTAAAGGTTCATAAGCGGCATCGTAATTTTTAGCTTTTGCATCATCATAAGCCAAAGCTGCCATTGTAGCACAATCATTCGACTGTGCACTTAAAACACTTGAACCTAGCACGGCTCCTGTAATTAATGCTATAAATCTCGCTTTCATTTTCTTGTTTTATTATTGTGGTTAATTAAATTTTCTTCTTTCGAACCATCTTCTGGCTTCAGTTAAGGAAAGCCCAACTGAAAACCTTAAATAATCTTCCTGAATTAAACCTGAATCTGTCGTACCGCGCTGACCATACTCAAAGCCAAGGTTTATATTTGAAAATCCTGGTCCTACAGGTAGTCCAACTCCAAAAGTAATGCCAAACTCATTAATGTCCTGATTATTGACGCTCAAACCGGTCTCCTCGTACCTGAATCCAGCCCGATAAACAATCCGATTAAAATAATTCGTAATAGAATTATATTCTGGAATAAAGTATCCGCCAAATTTATATTGCGCAGCTTTGGCAAAATTTGCATTTGTTCCACCTGCACCATTTACACTTAAAAACGAATTATCATCGGTACTTACGTACTCTCCTCCAAAGAACCAAGTATTACTTTTACCCAGACCTAATCCTAAAGAATATTTGGATGGAAGTTGCAATTCTGAATCTGCAACCTCTAAATCTCTCTCTTCCACCACTAACTCACCCCTACCGGTAAAAGCGATAGTAGCCAGGCTCCTAGTGTTTTCAGCGTCAATGGTAGTAGTTGGTGAAAATGTGGCTGAGGCGTGTAAATTTAGCCCATTTTTAAGTTTTTGTTGAAAATCGGCTCCAAAATTATAACTAAACCCCAGGAGATCAGTTCTGCTTATATCTCGTGTTCCTAACTGAACATCTTCACGGACTATTGTTCTACGGTTTTGAAGATTTCCGAAGTTGTAATTCGCATCAACGCCAATACTTAAAGAAGGGATGACCTGATAACCAGCTGAAAGAAATACTTTATTCATTCCACCACGACCTTCTAACCTGCTAGCGACATCCTCCCTAACATCGAGAATTTGATATCCAACTGAGGTGTATGGTAAAACTCCAATTCCGAAACCAAGATTTCCTCCTACAGGCACTCCAATTGCTAAATAATCAAGAGAAGTTACCTTAGCATTATCCTCAGCATTATCTGAGTTAAGAGTCAACCTATCATGAGAGCCTCCTACGGCATATGTAGTTCTTCTTAACCTTCCGTAAGCGGCAGGATTTCTTAGGTTTAGATGAATACTGTCTGAAAACATACTTAAACCTCCCATAGACCTGTTTTCCACGGTCCCTTTAAAGGTGGTTAGTCCAATCCCGTAATATGAATAGGGCGATGACACATTCTCCTGAGCAGTAGCAACCACTGTAAAAAAAACAGCTACGATTACTATAAATCGTTTAATCATTGAGTCTTGTTAAATTCTAAAATGTAGTTTAAACCCTCTAAAAGAAAATTCGGGTTGGCAAATATGCCATTTTTTACCCGTTTTGACAAAATTTGCGTATCTCCTCCTGTTAAAATAATTGTTAAATATTTATAATCAGCTTTGTAACGTTTAATTATTCCATCCAACTCCGCTTCAACCCCGTTGAGTACGCCAGATAAAATACTATTTTTGGTAGAATTACCGATTAAAGGAAGGTATTCTTCCAGTTCAATCAAAGGAAGTTTCGCTGTAAAATGATGAAGGGCTTTTAATCTCATATGTAAACCAGGAGAAATTGCTCCCCCTAAATATTCATTCTTATCATTCTTGAAGTCAAAAGTAATACAAGAACCCGCGTCAATAATTAACAAATTTGAATCTTTATATTTTTCAGCACCAGCAGCTACAAGTGCTAGCCGATCTTTTCCTAGGGTTTGCGGAGAGTCATATATATTTTTAAATGGAAGCTTAGTGTTTTCATTTAAGAACAAAAGCTTAGTCTCTTTTTCCAGTATCTTTTCGATGTTGTAAGAATCATGTATAACCGTAGAAAGGATAGAAAATGCGATCTCTGGATGTTCTTTCCTAATTTTCTGAAATAATTCAAAAAAATTTTCATGCGAACAAGTATAAGATTTTAGAAGTTTATTATTCTGAAAAACAGCACTTTTTACGGCAGAATTACCTACATCAATAATTAAATTCATAGCAAAATGATTATACTGGCTAAATTACAAAAGCATTTTTTTAAATTTTCCTTTGTGAGATTATAAAAATGGATATATATTTGCAACCGCTTATAACAAAGCAACTGGTGCCTTAGCTCAGTTGGTAGAGCAAAGGACTGAAAATCCTTGTGTCCCTGGTTCGATTCCTGGAGGCACCACCTTAAAAGCCCGATACACATAGTGTTTTCGGGCTTTTTTAATTACCTGGATAAGAATTAGGATCAAGCCCAAAAACACCCTGAAACAGAGTATAAATAAATGATCAAGTCGCCCACGAAAAAAAAGGATAGGCGTTGCATGAAGTAAGTCTGAGACTCCAGGTGCCTAACCCAGAGGTCTACTGTATTCGCTAGCTGAGGTTTATTCCCCAATAAGGCTTAAGCTTGCATACAATGGGAAATGATCTGATCCAATATCCCTTAGGCGTAAAATATCGACTACTGCAAAATGCTCGGTTGTAAAAACATAATCCAAAGGCCAGCGTTTGAAAATGGATTTAGCACTATAAGTATTGTAAATCCCCCGGCCAATACGAACATCCTCGAGGAGGTCATCTTGCTTAAAAAGATCCTCTCGTGTCCAAGCAACGTCATTAAAGTCTCCTGCTACTACCCCAGGCATATCTGTTTTTTCAACCATTTTACCTATTTTCACTAAAGCAACCTCCTTATCATTGGTAGTATTTGGCTCACCTGGATAGGGAGGCACAGGATGCACCCCGTGGAACTTAAATATTTTTCCTGATGGTAGTTCAATAAGCGTATGGAAGGAAGGCACATTGTCGTAGGTCAAAAACTTAATTTGTTGGTTGAAAAGCGGGAATTTTGAATATAATATCATGCCATACGTGTTATTAAGCGGATACTCCATCCCGTAAGAATATTTATCATCAATGGATTGTAGGGCATTCTCCCACCACTGATCTGTCTCCATCAAAAGGATAATATCAGGCTCTCGATCATCAATGATATCAATAAGTTCTTGGACCTTTTTGTTGTGCAAGTAAACATTAGCAACTAATAGATCAAATGTCGAACCTTCAGGTGCCTCGGCTAGTGAAATACTTTTTAGTCTTTTTTCTCCCAGGTTTGTATAAGGATATAGATATTTAACCTGGATTACTATACTGGTAATTATCCCTAATATAAAAATCCATTGACCCCGATTCAGGTCTTTGCTTCCAAAACCACGTTTTAATATAAAAAACAAAACCAGTACCATAGATGATAAAATCAAGACCTGAATTCGTGGAAAGTCTAAAATTTTAACCCACCAGATTCTTTCGTTCGATATTAATGAACCCAGGGAAATAAGAATGGTAATCAACCCAATAAACACTAAAAGGTAATACAGAAACTTTTTCATATCAGATGAATTTGATTTTTAAATATAAAAAATTCATTTTCCATAAAACATCCACTTTTTTGGATTAACAAAAAACTCATTTATTTAGAAACTGTGAAATCTGCGACCTTTTTAGCCACTATAACTTAAATTGATTTAAGAAGATTAGAGTGACCAAGGAAACCCTAAAATAAAAAAAGCCTCTTTCCGAATACACGGAAAAAAGCTTCTCATTGGTTAGCCAAAATCTTCACAACACAAGATAATGGTCTGGCTAACTACACATCCCAACAAAATTGGGAAAACAACACAACTTAAATTTAATGCAAAAACCTTTTTAGAAAAACATTTGCTACACGATCCTAAAACCGTAAATTTTATTGAATTCACCCAACCAATCTGACGCCTACTACTTATAAAGTATTTTGAAGGATCATTTCAGAAGAAATTGATTTCTATCGTTAAACCAAAATCTAGGTAAACATAAAGTTTCCATAAGGGCTGGCAAATATACAATTTCTTCTTTCTATTTAACAAATAAAAAGATTAATCCCCGCATAAAAACTACGCTCTACAATAAGCGAAGGCAATATGCGGGTATAACTTCTAAGCTATAAAACCATCTATGAAAACCGATTACTAATTATGAAAAATAGTTATTATATTCCTTTTTTCATGAAAAATGATTACACTGTAATGACAAATGAAATATAAAAGGAGGATATAGAAACTAAATCCCTAAAGAAGGTGGAGATCCATCCGTTCCCACAATTTCAAGTGAATTTACCCCATAAAAAAAGCCTCTCATTCCTGAAAGGCTTTTGCAACTTTGCGGTCTGGACGAGACTCGAACTCTCTGTCCTAACTTATTCAAATTCAGCTCAGTATTTCAAATGAGCCGAAATAGCTCTCTTTTTCTATTGTTAAAGGGCTGCAATAGTACGAAAAAATATTCATTCGGTGCAAACATTTTTACCTTTAGGACTCGAACCCTCTGTCCCTAAATTTATGCAGGTCATGACATCCCTTCTACATCTAAATTCTAAGAATAGTAAATGAATAGGTCGTTGTCAAGATTTATAGCTTCTCTCATTCGCTCCAATGTGAAATTTCTATTTGAGTTGGATAAATCCCTCTCAAGGTCATCAATTGTGGTTACAAGGGTATCATCCTCAGAAAATTTAAACCACATAAAATTTTCTTGGGTATCACTTTTAAGGTTTTGCTTGTAAAGATTTTCCAGGGCACGAAGCTTTTGGATAAATTCATCCAGATCAACACGGTTTTGAAGGTATTCATTAAATAAAATGCTCACCCTATGACTATATTGATTTAAATTCTTCATTGTTATATTTCTTAAGGTCAAAGTTATATCCTTATTTCCTCATTTCAATCCTTTGGGAATATTTAAATATTAAATAGGTTGGACTTTCCTTATTAAAATTAAAAAGGGCAGCATCTCTGCCGTCCCCTTTTGAATTAATCCTCATACTCCCAATAATACTCCCCAGCATATTTATACTCTCCCCGGCAGCATTTAGCTATTGATGAGCTATTGATCCCAGTGAACCTTGAAGCTTCAGATACGGACTTATAACTTCGCACAAATTCTCCGTGCAAGTAAAATTGAAAAACCTTTTTCTTTCGCTTATCTTCTTCTGGTTTAAAATTTTCAGATAGTGTATAGCTCCAGGAATAACCACCACAATTTTTAATCTCTCCAAGACAAGCTTTGCTGATGGTTTTATTATCTAATCCAACAAATTCTGCTGCCTCTGAAAGGGATGAAAAAGTTGACAAGATGACTCCAGTTTCCAGATCATACATAAAAATATTCTTTTTCACCCCTCCTCCACGGTCAGCGTTATAGCCATCCTCCTTTGAATTAAATTTAATTACATACTCTCTTTCCTTTTCTGCCAATTCATTATTAGAGTCTGCGGTGTCAATTTGAACCCACTCGAAGGCTTCCGGGCCATAAGTCCTAATTGCTTCCTGGAATTCACCTCCAGTTTTTAGTCTCGCCTTTTGTAAATGATCTTTTATCCTACTTTCCAAAGTTTTTATAGTTGCTCCTATATATATTTTTCTTGTCAACTTATTTATGGCCTTGTATATAATCTTCATCTTCTAATTTTTACAGAGTTTAAAAGAATATACACTTCCTGAATTCCTCTTTTCAAGGGTTAAATCCATTTCAGAACAATACAACTTCATCCATTTGGTAAACATATGAGGTGATAAATCAGGAAGTTCTAATTGAAGGAGTTCCACAAAATCTTGTTGAACAATCCATTCATCAAGATCACACAATTCCATTACCGCTTCAACAAAAACTTTTGAGGTCAAATTTTCTAATCTACTCTTAGCATTTTCTTTCTGGTTGCCTTCTATTATTCCTTCTGACAGGAAAACTTGCACACATTCCATCATAAAATAGTAGAAAAGATCCCATTCCTCAGCGTCCCATTCCTCGAAGAATTTATTCCCAAAATCATCCACGGGGGAAAATTTGTCTGAATAAACATTTGCCAATTCAAACTCACATCTCCGTCCTCTATCTGAAGATCCCCCAGGTCCCTTCACATATGTATTTGATGTAATTAAGACTTTTGGCGATTGGGAATACGGTATGTCAAAGGCGCTCTTTCCTTTACGTTCAATCTCTATTGAGGTTGTTATTAGGGCAAAAAGGGAAGAGAAATTAAAATTAGGCTGGACATCATCATATAACATAAGATCTGTAGTCAATTCGATCTTTTGGAATTGAAAATTGCTATTTTCCTTCAGGTTTTTTCCATCAAATGTCACAATTTCTCTACAGAGGCCAATAGCTTGTGTTACTAAGGTTTTTCCCGTTCTTCCTTCGGCAAGCCCAGTCTCTTTCATTTTACTATCGTACAAAAGTACTGCCTTGGTCAATGCAGGATTTTTATAGCGGTGTAGGAGGTAACCTATTATGGATTGCAGACGTTGAAAATTATCAGTGCAACTACCTGATATTTTAAAACAGAATGATTCAAACTGACCTGTACCATCAGGTTTTTCTCCAATTTCCCAGGATCTAATGCGATTTTCCCAGATTGTATTTTTTAGAGTTGAATATTCAATCTCTTTAATAACATCCTTTTCAACCAGCATTATTTTATTTTTAAAATAAAATCTGGAGGATTGTGAATTATCCATATCAGATTCTAATTTTCTTTCACTTAGAAAACTTAGCCTACTTTTTTGAATTAGGGAGTTTATATTTTGGATTAAAATTTCAAAAACCTCAATTTTTGGATTTGACATTAAAAGGTAATCTCGGAGAAATTCAATTAATTCATCATTGTAAACTCTTCGAATCCTGTTATCCATACTTCTAACTACTACATAATCTCCTTCGGCAACCTTAATTCGGCAGAAGCCTGCTTCCGAAAGAACCATAATTACTTTTACATAACTCAATGATATTTTTCCAGTTTTTGGATCGACTGAATAAAAGGTCGTGCCGGTGTGTTTTTGTACTTCCATTGTTGTTTATTTATGTTAGCTCCAGAACCCTCGTGGTCTGAATTGGAAGCAAAACTATATGTAGTAAAAAGTTGAAATTTACCTGCAGTAGATCTGGTTCAGGTAATAACAAGGGTGGCAAGTTGTAAAATCAGCAGAAAAATATTGTATTTTTTTTCTGCCTCAGGTAATTAGATATCCAGTTCAGCCAGGATATCTTTTATTTTATTAATCTCGTCCTTATTTGTTAAAGGTGTATCGGAGCTTAGTTTATTCATAGAGAAATCAGCTTCAAAACATTTTGAAAAGGCACTCCATTCGCGATATGTTTTAATGCAATTTTTAATTCGCAACTCAATAATAAAGGTTACAAGTTGTGCTTTAATCCCTGCCCATTTAATCTTTTTTGATGGCTCTTTGTCGTTGAAGAATTGTTTAAAATATGTAAGGTTGGTTTCTACCAAACCCTCGTCCTTTAACCTTTTGTAAAAATCTTCAAAACGCCCCTCATCCTCCTCAAAATTCCGTAGATACTGGATGTTCCAGGTCTTCTTTTTTTCTTTCACATCATACTTACTACTAATATGAGTACTTTTTAATTCCTGGATATTTTGAGAAAATCTTTTTTTAATAATAACAAGATACTTTTCCGGTGCTTCGATTTGCTCCACTTGCTGTTCTACCCATTGGAGTTGATTTAAAACTAAATCTATAAATAAATTTTTAGAAGCAGAACTTTTTAGAGTAACTAAATACCTATTAAGCTCGACCTTGAGATTACCAAATTTTTCATCAACATCATCGGCAATATAATCTGATAATGTTCTGGTAAAATCATACCTGGTTTCAGGGAATTCATTATCAGCATTCACGTGAACACTATAACTTTCAGCATCAATAATAGTCGCTGTGATCTTTCGCGCGAATAGCCAAAATAACTGCTCTTGAAGAGAAAAATATTTTCTATTAATTATCTCTGGAATCTTTGCATCCACTATTATTGGATCTAAAGTCATAGCTATAATATTTACCAACACAGCACTAGATAGTACTGTGCGGCAAATATAATAATCTAGATTCCGTTTTCAGTGGTTTTGTTTTTAAGGAGAAACCGTCTCAAAAGGTTGGTTATCCAAAATACAGCATAACTCCCAGATCCTAATCTGGATCTAAAATCTCAAAATGATCATAATAGTATGCTCGCCCTTTTACCATAAAAACGGTTTTTAATTTCACCGTTACCTTAACACTGTCAACCCAAACCACCTCACATTTTTCAAGTTCCCCAATCTGGTGTTTAACCACCACTCGAAAAGGACAAAAGAGTTTTTTGAGTAAATTATTCCAGGTGATAATGTAAATGGTATCAGGCGAGCTATACCTTAAAACATCTGCTAATTCATCCTCGCTCATTACAAAAAAGCTATAGAATTAATTATGCAGGAACCAATTTCCAGTTCTGTTTTGCAGCGAATTAACCAGGTTTAGGGTTAAGTCGTAAGCATTTACATTACGTTCCAGATTCTGATCGATGTAAGAACTTTTATTAGCCTCGGTTAGAAGGTTAAAAATTCTCCACATATTAATTGATCCATCTTCCTTACGGGAGAAATTAGGATCGTGATAATAATTCTTTACAACCGTATTAATTTGACTGTCATTCAAGGAAACAGGGAAATATTGTTTCTGCTCCGTCTTATCCATAAACTGGTACATTCTCAGTTTACCAATGAAATGAGCAAATTGAGCCTGAGTAAGTTCATACCTACTCATACGTTCCATCATTCCCAGATGTTTCATTCGATTATACTGGCCCAGTAAGTTCTCCACTGCTTCAGATAACTGGTTTAATGAATTAACCCTTATCTGATCTGCCAAACCATCTGTACTAATACATAGATTGGTGCAAACCATATTTTTAAAACCTATGAACACCTTGAACTTTTCAGGACTTTTCTTACTAAAAAGATTCTCCTGGTTGTACGCTCTAACCCCGCCGATTGTTAAGGCAAGCTTATTTCCATTCACATTTTCCACAACTTCAGGAATTTCCATAACAAAAGCGCAGCGTTCGTAATATTTGGTTATCTGATGAGATTTAAGTTCTTTTGCTGGAATACCTATTGCTGAGGGAATCCTTCCTTTAATTAAGTGGGAAGTTCTTATTTCAGGCTCAGAGACACTGAATTCGGGAAATAAATCCTGGGCTATCTCCCTGGTTTTTAAAATAAATTCATAATGACTAATTGTACTCTCATTATCACGAGCAAATACGGGCACTACACAATCTTCTTTTAAATGTTTCAGCGTAACCTTTTTTGTATTTGCTTCAATAAAATTTGTTTTGTTGGAAGATACTACCTCCTTTTCCTCTACCATTTGATTTTGTATCGGGGATCTTGTGATTAATTCCATTTTTTTAATTTTTTGGTTGTTGTACTTTGTTTTCTTCGATTACCTGTGAATTACTGTCTTCAATAATGTTTTTTCGCTCAATTATTAAAGGGTATAATTCCTTGTGCAGGGAAGGGTATTTATCATAGATGTGCTTAAGCCCTGCAAGGTTATGGCACATTGATATCTCCTTTTTTATAGCTTCTAATGAAACACCTTCAGAACACCAGGATTTTAATTTCTTACCTGTAGCCTGGTTTATTACAAATTCTGGCTTATCCATAAACAAACCAGTGCGGTCTTTGGAAGCTTTTACCAGATGATTGTCATTAATGAATTCAAAGTTTACGGTTAATTCGTATTCTAGCCCTTCACGCTGTATTTCCTTAGTACCTAACTTCATTACACGTGTTTTTCCGTTCATATCCTTATCAAGGGAATAATCAACTTTTCGTCTGGTGGATACTAAAATGTGGCTTTTAGATTGTACTAAGGCATCAATAAATTGGTTATGTAATGGGGTTACCTTAGCCCAATCCTGGAACCTGCCTCCTAGTTTTTCGTGCATTTCCAAACATCCTCCCTTGCCAGACCATTCGTGAGATATGGAGTCCACGATTATCACCTCCATTTCAGCATCCTCGCAGGTTTTAATGGCTTCAATATATCGGTGTGGAGTGTAAGGTTCTTCAAGATTTAAAACGTTGAACTCGCCGAGATGGGAGTAAAGTGAGGCTGAATTGTTTTCAGTATCTATTACTGCAATTTTTTTCCAATCTTGAGTGATGCCGTAGGCAAGTAAGAGAGCAGACATAGTTTTTCCATATCCACTGGGACCGCTTAAGCCAATTCTTAATTTCACCTGGCTTCGCTGCGCTTGTTTTAATTTCATAATTTAGATTATTAGCTGTCATTAAGGTTGTGGTAGACCTTACCTAACAAAGTGATACAAAAAAAGAGCCCCTATGATTAGAAGCTCTTTCTGATTTCTATTAAACCTGAAGAATCAAATAACCATTCTTTCTTCCTCCAGGTTATTTTCCAATATTTCCTCTTCCTCTGTAACGAATACGTTTCTTTCAGAATAGGTAGTAATCTCACCAGTAATGGTATTGGTGTATTCATAAGGTTCTACCTGAACCCTCTTGATTTTTCCAGGGAGCTGTGTCCCAATAAGAGATTTACAAGAAGCCTCATCAAAGGTGCTTGATACCTGTGCAGTTTTAGCAGTAAAATAAACCTGCCCTGTTTCTTTGCTTTTTACAGCTTCCAATCCTCCTTGAACAACAAGTGCGTGGAAAATACCACCATCTTCTTTTTCGTAAGATTTGTAATCTACAATCGTAACCATAGTTCTTAAGATTTTAAAATTAATTATTGGAGACTATCTCCCAAGACCATAGCCGAGTGGGGGTTGAAAGCCCGTGAGGGCGGTTTAGGTTCTTTTATAAAAAACCTTTGAAGGAGGACAGAATTTACCTGGAGAGAAATGGCGGTGGCGGGGGTGCGCCCAAAATTTAATTAGACCCGGGGGTGTACTTTAGATTAAGATGCGCTTTCATTAAAAAAAGGAGGTAAAAATTTTGAAAAAAAAATTTAGTTTTGGCAAATTATAAATCATTTACAACAATGCTTTCAAACAGAATACGGGAACTTTCTCAGAGACTTAATGAATTGGTTTATCAGTTAGAAAACACAGATTACGATCCAGCCGAATTGGAGAAGGAATTTTTAGAATTAGATAAAAACTTCACTGATCTAGAGCAAAAAGTCTCTAAACAATTGGGTGACGATTCTGAAATATAGGTTTAAATGGCTTTAAAAAACTTGACGTCAACTTGTCAACTTTTAGCCGTTCCTAATAATAAGTAGGAGAAATTTTAACTAAGTATCTTCTTCCACCTTTCACCCAAACTTTCAAAAGCAAACCCAGTATTAGCAGGGCTGGAGCTGGGCAGGGAGACATAGGTAATCTTTCCTGATCTGTCAAAATACCTATCAAACAGAGATTCTGCCTTTGCTCCATTAAAGGCAATAACTTTTAGTTTAGGATGACTTTTAATAAAACCGGCTATATCATTAGGAACCTCATTTTGAATAGCAGAATCTAAGCTTCCATTTCTGTGGGCGGAATGTGCAACATCCCAAATCCCTAATTTGTTCTTTAATAGAAAAGCCTGTTTTTCTTTGTAGGTGAAGGGGAATGGCTCTTTAGTAATGGACGATAGAATTTTCCAGAATTTATTTCTGGGATGGGCATAATACTCTTGTAAAAGGAGCGATTTCTCACCTGGCATTGTACCCAATATTAAAATTTCGGTATCCTTATCTGCAATGGGTGGAAAGGACGTTTTGGGATTAGAACCTACCTGTTTTATTATTTTTTCTGTAGCTGGTATCTTTTTAGGCTTGGGAATATTTACTTCCTTTCCAAAACTTCCAGACTTAAGCGGTTCCACTCCACTCCATTCTATTATAATATTTCCAGAGGTTTCCTTGACCTTAAAATGAATACTATTTCTTCCTCCCAATTCTACCCCTTTAAAAGTATATGATTGATTAAAGCCTCCATCTTCGTGGTCAATATTCACTATTAAAATATCACCGCTACCAACATTATCAGTCTTTATTTTATAGGCTGAGCTTGCAGATCTTGTGGATGGTCTAATAGTTCTATTCCTGATAATTTCTGCCATTGCATCTAATTTTGAAAAAGAAAATTAAGAAAAAACTTTAGGATAAATACCTGGCGGTAAAATTGCTAATTCCCAAAAGAAACGTTAAAATTGTAGTTGCTACGATTGCACCACCCTACTCCGCGATCTCAGTTTAACCTTGAATATGAAACCTGCTATATGAGCGTAGAAAAATTAGATCTTGCTTCCCCCGATCTTGTGAATGAAAATATTGAAAAGATTGCTGCCTTACTTCCCAACTGCGTTACTGAAAGTGCTGATGGTAAAGCCATAGACTTTGATCTTCTTAAACAGGAGTTGAGTTATTCTATTGTAGAAGGGAATAAAGAAAGGTATCGACTGGAATGGCCTGGAAAAAGAGAAGCTATTGTGACTGCCAATCTACCTACTACAAAAACTCTGCGGCCCGTTCGTGAGGATTCTGTAGATTTTGATAACACTGAAAACTTGTACATAGAAGGAGACAACCTCGAGGTTCTAAAGCTCCTACAAGAAAGTTACTTAGGTAAAATTAAGATGATCTATATAGACCCTCCCTACAACACAGGAAGCGATTTCGTGTATAAAGACAACTTTAGTAAAAAAGTTAAGGAAGAATTGGTGGAAAGTGGACAAAAAGATGAATCTAATCTTCGTTTAGTAGCTAACCCTGAAACGTCGGGACGTTACCATTCTGATTGGTTAAGCATGATATATCCAAGATTGAAATTGGCAAGAAACCTTTTGGCAAATGACGGTGTAATTTTTATATCTATTGATGAACATGAAATTCATAATTTGAAGCGAATTTGTGACGAAATATTTGGCGACATTAATTCGATTGAAAATTTGATATGGACTAAGAATACTTCAAAAAATGATTCAAAGGAATATGCAACAACGCATGAATATATTTTGTGCTATGCAAAAAACAAACAGTTTAGAAGAGAATCCCGCCTCGGTTTCAGAGTTCCAAAACCTGGTTATAAAGAAGTTATGGCCCTGCAACAAAAATGGAATAATTCTAAGCCGACATTGGAGAAAGCACAAGAGGAATTAAAATCATTTTATAAGTCCAATAAAAAATTCAAAGGTATTTCTCAGTACAAGCATGTTGAAATAAAAAATAATGAATTTTTAGTTTTTCGTGAAGACAATGCTGCCTGGCCACAAGGAACAGGTCCTATGTATGATATAATACATCCCATAACAAAGAAAATATGTAATAAGCCTGCAAGAGGGTGGAGATGGAAGGAAGAAACAATGGAAAGCCTTTTAGAGCAAGATTTAATAGTCTTTGGGAAAGATGAAAACAAAACACCTCAATTTAAGAGACATTTATATAAGATGAGCACAGACGTGCAAAAATCTCATATCGTCAATAATGACAATGGAGAAAATGAAGTAAGACAAATTTTTGAATCAACATCATCATACATAGAGCATCCAAAACCAACCTCTCTTCTTCAAGAAATCCTTGGAGGCGTTGAAGTCTTAGATGATCAAGAAAATATAATTCTTGATTTTTTTTCTGGATCAGCAAGTACAGCGCAATCGACCATAAACCTCAATAGTATTGATAATGGAAGACGAAGGTTTATACTGGTTCAACTTCCTGAGCTGACAGATAAAAATAGTGATGCCTATAAAGCAGGATATAAAAATATCTGTGAAATAGGTGAAGAACGTATACGTAGAGCAGGCAAAAAAATTAAAGAAGAAACCGGAGCAGATTTAGATTACGGCTTTAGAGTATATCGTCTGGACGATAGCAATATGCAAGACGTCTATTATAAACCCCAAGAATATTTACAGGATAACTTAGAGTTATTTGCAGATAATGTTAAACCAGACAGAACAGCGGATGATCTACTTGCACAGGTAATGGTTGATTGGGGTCTGCCCCTATCTCTAAAAATAGAACGTGAAGAAATTTCAGGAAAAGAAGTGTTTAAAGTTGCCGGAAATTCTCTCTATGCTTGTTTTGATGAAGGAGTAGATGAAGAGTTTGCTAAAGCTATTGCGGATGATGCTCCTTTAAGAGTAGTATTTAAAGATAGTGGATTTAAAGATGATACGGCTAAGACAAATGTAAAACAGCTTCTTAAGCAGCTAAGTCCTGAAACTGAAATGAAAGTTATTTAAAATGAAATTACAATTTAAAGAACAGGATTTTCAGGTACAGGCAGTTGAAGCTGTTGTTAATTGCTTCAAAGGTCAAGCTTTAAAAACGAATCGCTTCACCCTGGAACGGAGTAAGGATCTTCTAAAAAAAGCAAAGCAGGTTGCTGCGGGTATTACCCAAACATCTGCCTTTGAAAATGAGGTTCTGGAGGATATTGGTTACAGGAATAGTTCTATTCAGGTTTCAGAAAGTCAACTTCTCAAGAATATCCAACAGGTACAAAAAGAAAATGACCTGCACGAGAGTCAGAAGATAGAACGCCCTAAGGGAGTCAAACTTGGTTATAATTTGACCATTGAAATGGAAACGGGTACTGGTAAAACCTATACTTATATCCGTACAATGTATGAACTTCAGAAAAAATATGGTTGGAGTAAATTTATAATCATTGTTCCAAGTATAGCAATTCGGGAAGGGGTTTATAAATCCTTTGAAGTTACTCAGGATCATTTTCAGGAATTGTATGGTCATAAGATCAATCCTTTTATTTACAATTCCGGCAAACCACAGGATATTGAAAATTTTGCTTCAGATAGCAGAATTAGTGTAATGATCATCAACACACAGGCTTTTAATGCCAGGGGAAAAGATGCCAGGAGAATTTATCAGGAATTAGATCAATTCGGCACCAGGAAACCTATTGAAATTATCTCTCAGACCAATCCGATTCTTATTATAGATGAACCTCAATCTGTAGATGGCAAAAAAACACTGGAAAGTATGCAGGATTTTAATCCTTTATTTACTATCCGTTATTCTGCAACCCATAAAGAAGATTATAATAAAATATATCGCTTAGATGCTTTAGACGCGTACAATAGGCGCCTGGTAAAAAAGATCCAGGTCAAAGGTATTAACCTTAAAGGATCTACAGGAACTACTGGATATTTGTACCTGGAGGGTATTAGCCTAAGCACGTCTAAACCTCCTTATGCTATTATTGAATACGAAAAAAGAACAACCTCAGGTTCTATCATTAAGAAAAGGGAGAAGGTTGAAGAAGGTTTTAACCTGTATGAGAATTCAGGTAATATGCCTGCTTATAAGAACCAAACCATTACAGAAATTAATGGTTATCTCAATAAAATTGTTGTTGCCGGGCAGGACATATATCCTGGAGATATTTTGAATGATAAGGATGAAAATGCTTTCCGAAGAGTCCAGATACGAGAATGTATCCTTTCCCATCTACAAAAAGAAAAGCAGCTATACCAAAAAGGAATAAAGGTCTTGTCTCTATTTTTTATAGATTCTGTTGAAAAGTATCGTGTTTATGATGTAGATGGGGAGGAAGCATTGGGAGAATATGCTCGAATTTTTGAAGAAGAATACAATAAGGTGCGCAGCGAGTTCCTTGATATTTTCCAGGAAGATTATAATGATTATCTAAAAGAGACAGACCCAGGGAATGTGCATAAAGGTTATATGCCAACTTATGATCAGTACCTAAAACGAGATGATGCTGAAGAAGTGCATCAAGGTTATTTCTCAATAGATAAGAAGAATAGATTAACAGATCCAACGGTAAAGAGAGGTTCAGAAGATTCAGAAGATATTAGTGCCTATGATCTAATAATGAAGGATAAGGAACGCTTGTTAAGCTTTAAGGAGCCTACACGTTTCATATTCTCTCACTCTGCTTTAAAAGAAGGTTGGGATAATCCAAACGTCTTCCAGATATGTGCTCTAAAAAATCCTGAAACAGGTAGTCTTACCAGGCGAAGGCAAGAAGTAGGAAGAGGTATGCGCTTATGTGTAAATAAGAATGGTACACGTCTTGACTTTGACACAGTAGGAGATCAGGTCCACGAGATCAACAAGCTTACTGTTATCGCGTCTGAAAGTTATGAAGCCTTTGCTAAAGGGCTACAGAAGGAGATTGCTGAAACTTTAAAGGACAGACCACAAAAAGCCGATATAAACTACTTCATTGGAAAGTTGGTTAAAAATGAAAAAGATGAGGAGCATCGGATAACTGAAAAAGAATCAAATTACCTGAATAAAACTCTTTTTGCTAATGGTATAATTGATATTGACGATAAGATCACTGATGTTGGAAGAGAACTAATTGAGAAAAATGAAGTGCCTTTACCCTATGAATTGAAACCATATCAGGAAGCAGTTACCAAACTTCTAAAATCTGTTTACACCGGGGAAGAATTTAAACCTGAAGATGAACGGCAGACTGTAGTTCTAAACACCAATAAAAATTTCCATAAGAAGGAATTTCAGGAACTATGGGAGAAAATAAATCTGAAGACCATTTATGAGGTGAAATTTGACACCGCATTACTTATTGAGGATAGTAAGATCAAAATAAATGCCCAGCTAAATATTGGTGACAGGATTTATGAGGTCAAAACAGGGGAACTACAGGATGGTACCAAAAAACAAATGGAAGAAGGTGATTTGGTAAGGGAATCCAATCGGGAATACCTGAAAATTAAGAATGACCTTTACACCAATACCTTATACGATATAGTTGGAGAGATTGAAGTTCACACCAACCTTACCAGAAGAACCATTGTTGCAATTTTAAAAGCTATTAAAGAGGAGAAATTCCTGCTGATCCGTAAAAACCCCGAGGAGTTTATTTCAAAGTGTAGTAAGCTAATAAATGAGGTGAAGGCAAGCCTAATCATCAATAATATCATCTACCATAAAACAGAAGAAAGGCACGATGCTAAGACGGTCTTTACGAATGATAAATCAACTCTAAGGGATTCTGATCTGCTTAAAAAGCATATCTATGACTTCTTAACTTCAGATTCAAAAATTGAGTCCAATTTCGCCAAAGCCTTAGAGACCAGTACTGAAGTAGTAGTTTATGCCAAGTTACCTAAAAGCTTTACTGTTTCTACACCGGTTGCAAACTACAGTCCGGATTGGGCTATAGTATTTGACAAGGACAAAGTGAAGCAAGTTTATTTTGTAGCTGAAACAAAAGGTTCAGACTCAGATATGGATTTGAGGGAAATTGAAAAACTGAAGATTCACTGTGCCACAGAACATTTTAAAGAAATAAGTGGTAACCAGGTGCGGTTTGAAAAAGTAAGCAGCTATGAAAAGCTGATGGATATTGTGCAACTAAAACAAATGAATGAAGCTAATAGATAATGTAAATACTCATTTAGGTGACGATCTAAAGCAGAGTATTAGGAAAGGCAGCAAACTTAGTATTGCAGCCGCTTCCTTTTCTATCTATGCGTTTGAAGCTTTAAAAAAAGAGTTAGGCAAAATTGAAGATCTGCGATTTATCTTTACCTCTCCTACTTTTATAGAAGAAGAATTTAAAAAGCACAGCAGGCAATTTTACATTCCACATATTGTAAAAGAATCTGAATTATGTGGTGGTGAATTTGAGCTTAGGTTGATGAACCAGCTTAATCAACGAGCCATTGCCAAGGAATGTTCAAAATGGGTAAAGGAGAAGGTTACATTTAAAACCAATAAGCATAGCAATCAGCAGCTTAACGGAATGATCCACTTAAAGAATGGAAATGGTGAAGCTTATTCTTATACCAATGTAAATAGTTTTACAACTTCAGATCTCGGGATTACCAGTAAAAAGGGATTTCCTACCCTCATACAAAAAACAAAATTCCCCGACAGTAAAGCATATCTAGAGTGGTTCAACCAGATCTGGGAAAACAATGATGATCTTACCGACGTAACAAATAAGGTTCAGGATTATTTTGAGAGCGCCTACAAAGAAAACAGTCCTGAGTTCATTTACTTTATTACCCTTTATAACATCTTTAATGACTTCCTGGATGATATCTCGTTAGAAACCCTACCGGATGATCAGATAGGCTTTAAAGAAACTGTTATTTGGGAACGACTTTATAATTTCCAGAAGGATGCTGTTATTGGAAGCATTAATAAACTGGAGAAATACAAGGGCTGTATTCTTGCAGACAGTGTAGGTTTAGGAAAAACCTTTTCTGCACTTGGAGTTATAAAATACTATGAGATGCGAAACAAGGATGTTCTGGTTCTTTGCCCTAAAAAATTAGAAGCAAACTGGAACACCTTTAGGTATAATGACAAGAATAATATACTTGCTAAAGACAGATTAAGGTATGACGTTCTTTTCCATACAGATCTTTCCAGGGAAAGAGGAGTGAGTAATGGAAGGCAACTGGAAAATGTGAACTGGGGCAACTATGGCTTAGTAGTTATAGATGAATCCCATAATTTCAGAAATAATAATCCCAATGCAGATAGGGAGAATAGGTACCAAAAACTTCTAAGAAAGATCATCAAGGAAGGAATTGAAACGAAAGTTATGATGCTCTCTGCTACCCCGGTGAATAATCGGTTCAATGATCTAAAGAATCAATTAGCTTTAGCCTATGAAGGGGAAGCAGCAAATATTGACAATCGACTTGACACCACTTCCAGTATTGATCTAATTTTTAGAAGAGCTCAACAAGCATTTAATGCCTGGAGTAAGTTTGAAACAGAGGAAAGAACCACTGAGAAACTTCTGGATATGCTTGATTTCGACTTTTTTGAAATCCTGGATTCCTTGACCATAGCAAGATCCAGAAAACATATTACCACCTATTACGATACGACAGATATTGGAAAGTTCCCAAAAAGGAATAAACCTCTCTCTATCCAGTCCCCTCTTACAAATAATAATGGGATCACCTATGAGGAGATTGCTGAAAAACTCACGCTTCTAAATTTATCCATATATACTCCTTTAAATTATATCCTGCCAAGCAAGCTTCAGTCATATGCAGATCTATATGATAAAGAAGTAAGGTCTGGATCAGGAAGATTATCCCAAATGGACAGGGATAATAGTTTGAGGACTTTAATGCGTATCAACCTTCTGAAACGGCTGGAAAGTTCTGTAGATTCTTTCCGCCTTACCCTTGAGAATGTTATTTCCCAGATAGAAAATGTAATGAAAACTATTAAAAAAGGGGATGGTGGAGATTACGAAGGGATTCTGTCACGGCTAGATGATGAAAATTTTGATTGGGAATCAGATTGGGGTGATGAAGAACAGGTAATAGGCAAGAAAATAAAGGTTCATATTTCTGATATGGATACTACTAAATGGGAAGAGGATTTAGGGGAAGATCTTTTCATCCTAAATGACCTATGGAGTAAAATTGTGGATATTGCAGGGGAGGACGATGTGAAGCTTCAGAAGCTTATATCACTTCTGGAAGATAAAATTGAAAATCCTTTAAATCCCGGCAACAAAAAAGCTATTGTATTTACAGCTTTCGCAGACACTGCAAATTATCTGTACGAGTACATTAAAGAGCACTTCAAGAAGAAATATGGAATTCATAGTGCACTTATAACAGGCTCCAGAAAATTAAGTACTTCTAAACAAGTACCTCCGGATATTAATGCAATTCTTACTTGCTTCTCACCTATTTCAAAAGATAAGAATCAGCTTTACCCGAAGATTACAGACTCTATAGAAATCCTTATTGCTACAGACTGTATTTCTGAAGGACAAAATTTACAGGATTGTGATTACCTCGTTAATTATGACATCCATTGGAATCCTGTGCGTATTATTCAGAGGTTTGGTAGAATAGATCGTATTGGTTCAAAGAATGAGAGTATTACAATGGTAAATTTCTGGCCAGATATTACTCTTGATTCTTACATTAACTTGAAGCAAAGGGTAGAAAGTAAGATGCTCATTAGTAATATGACCAGTACAGGGGATGATAATATCCTTAATACAAAAGAAAAGGATCTTGAGTACCGTAAGATCCAGCTACAAAGTTTAAGAGATGAAGTTCTTGACCTGGAAGATCTCAAAGAAGGAGTGAGTATTACAGACCTTGGACTAAATGACTTCAGAATTGACCTCTCTAATCTTATAAAAGCCAACGGAGAGCTGAAGAATATTCCAGAAGGATTACACACAGTTGTGAAATCCAATGAACACCTTTCCCCCGGTGTAATTTTCATCCTGAAGAATATCAATAGCAGCGTCAACATAAATAAGCTGAACAGGCTGCACCCCTACTACCTGGTTTATATGCGGAATAATGGAGAAGTAGTCTATAATCACGTAGAGCCAAAGAAGATATTAGATTCAATGCGTATGGCTTGTAAGGGGGTAAGTTCTCCCCTGGGAGATCTCTGCAAAACATTGAGTGATGAGACCGATGATTACCAGGAAATGAATAAATATTCTCAGCTACTCAAACAAAGCATCAGTACCATCTTACAAAGAGAGGAAGAGAAAGATGTAATGAGTTTATTTCAGGCAGGTGGCACAACAGCCTTACAGGATAAATTAAAAGGTATAGAGGACTTTAAATTAATCTCTTTTTTAATCGTGAAATAGATGGAATTTTTTGATCTCCCAGACAAAGTAAAAGTGAACCGCGTGGTTCCTAAAAATGCTTTTGACTCCTTTACAAATAGTAAACAAAAACAACTGTTTACAGATCTTATTAAAAGGATCACCTGGTCTTACAAACTATCTGAGACCACCACCAACCTACCTGCCAAAGAAGTTAAGGAGATCCAGATATTTTATGTTGAATTAAAACAGAATGAAAAGGTACAGGCTCTCTTGGATATTATAGATAAATCTATTCCCTACCCTATAATATTTCTGGTGAACTCTGATGAGGATTACTATTTTTCCACCTCTACCAAGCACCCTCATCCAGTTAATGAGAATATTTCTGTAATTGATTGGACCTTCAATTCAGAATGGATGAAGGAAGAGGAAATGCATAGATATTCACTACCCTTAAAGAAAAGCCTTGATAATGTGTATGAAGGATTTTGCTACCAATTAGCAGGCGAGAATAAAACTTCATCCCTGGCAGACTTAGTAGAAAACCAGGAGAAACAAGCAACTTTGAAAACTGCAATTGACCAGCTACAAAGGAAAATTAAAAGCTCTAAAACTCAATTTAGGGATAAGGTAGAACTGAATCAGGAATTGAATAAAAAGAAAAAGGAGCTTAAGGCTCTATTAAGTAGTACTCTGAAAACGATGAAATAAGTTGACAAGTCAAGTTGTCAAGTTTTACTCGAGCTCATAAGGTACCTTTACAGAAACAAATAATTTTTCTCTGAGTAGACAGGTATATTTAAAAAAAATTATTAATGTTTATGCCTATTCTCTGACGAAACTGATAATTTTTTTCTACCCTTGGATCTGCGTCTAGACAATACTTTTCTTCCATTGACACTAGACATCCGTTCTCTAAAACCGTGCTTGTTTTTTCTCTTTCTTTTGGATGGTTGAAATGTTCTCTTCATTACTCGTTATTATCTATACCCATGGTTATTTTTAGGCGGGGAGACAAATATAGAAAACTTTATGGGACCATCTCGAATTAGATTTTACTCTTCCCAAATAATACTTAAACAGTGTTTTCCATTAAAAATACACTGCTCAAAAAATGGTAATTCGGCCTGACTGCTATTCCATATATTAAACCAGTCCATAGCAAAAACAGGTTGTACTGTTTTAGGCTGACGTTGAAGTTCAAAATATTCTCCAGCAACCGTATCTTCAGGAAGTCTATCTTTTCCATATTTAAGTGCTTTAAATGGAAAATCTTCGGAATACCAGTACCACTTAATATTATTATTATGGGAATAAACGACCATAATAGGATGATTCCCTATCGCACAAAATCTTAGAGCCGTAGCAGAAATACTCACTCCAAAAAATTTAGAAAGATCCCGGATTATTTTAAAGTCAAATTTTTTTCTGAAACAAAAAGCTTTAAATCTGGTTTCTGGCAGAAGCAGACAGGAAGCAAAATAATCAGCTTGCCTTTCTGCACGATTTTTACGTACAAACCCTGTAAAAGAGGAATGGCTGGGGGATCTCCCCTCAAGCAGAGCATTTCTATGGTCATCAATAAAATAATGTCCTAATTCGTGGGCGAAAGTAAAGCGTGCTCTATCTGAATAGCCATGTTTTAAACGATCTGTGTTTATAAATATATGGAATGATTGTTCCTCACATTCAATTAAACCATCAAAACAGGCTCCATATTCCCCGTATGAGAAGGTAATATTATTTTTGATAGAAATAATTTCGGGTTCTATGCGTCCATGTGGAAAATAATAATCTGCTATTCCACTAGCTAGATTGTTCAAATATTCATTATCATAATGGGAAAGGAAATCACTTCTTTTTTGCATTCTTCCGATCTTCCTTCATTTTGTTTTTAATGACATCTGAAATTTCCTTTCCTTCTCTTGCAGCCATAGATAAACTAATTGCTGAACCATCATCAGAATTGAAGGGTCTATGGGAGAGGTTTTTAATAAACCCACCTTTATTGTTCAAAATTTCTTTAACACTACTCCATTTTTTTGGAGATTCATATTCTGAACCAAATTTATTTTCAAAATTCCCGACCTCTTCTTCAGATGTAGGCATTGCATAACCATGCTTACGAAGCAATTCTGCAAATCTATTCTTCTCCTTCACCATTTAGGTAATTTTTAGGTTCTTGGCAATTGCCAATTCTTTAATTTTCTTCTTAGCTCGACTCACAATTTGCCTAATATTTGGCCGGGTCGTTTTATGAATGGCCTCCATCTCATCTAAAACTCTGCCAGGAAGATTCTTCCCCTTCTCATAATATAAAAAATAAGTAAGAATAATTTCCTTATCTCGTGGAGAAAAAGTGTTTAGCACTTCATCAATAATTTGATTATTTTCAGATACAAGGTTGTCGATATTCTCAAATTCATTTTCACTTAATTCTTCTTCAAATAAGGTGTGATCATCATCATAAATTACATCCTCTTTTTCCCAATTAACATGGGTTCTAAGAGTCTCATATAATTTATTTCGTGCTACTGTAGCCAGATAAGCTTTGAATGCACCTTCAGATTTCGTATGCCTTTCAGGGTCGAAACTCCATTCCGGTTTCTGGTATAGAAAATAAAAAACGTCGTTGGTAACACTCTGCGCAATTTCTTCTTTATGTAGAGGGGAATGGAGAAATTTAATTACCACATTATAAACAAATTCACGAAACTCCTCATATAAAATAGATAAAGATTGCTCTGCATCTTTTGGATTTTCTTCCTTACAGGCAATTAACAACAGTTGGTATTCAATATCTATTTTCACTCTACTACTTAATGTTATATGTAAAATGTGTGACAAGCAAAATTTAATTCCTCCTCCTGTCACACATTAAACATATAATACTGAGGGGTCATTATTAGTGTAGGGACTCAAACATAACGAAAAAATTCATCATTGGAAAAAATGCACGAAAAATTTGAAGATAATAGAGAGAGAGATCGCCTGGTTCTAACCATCCAAAGACTTGACCACTATTATGATAGCGTAAATAATAAGTCTGCAGTTTACATTGCAATAAATACCTTTTTAAGCGGAGGTATAATAGCTATGGTTTCTCATCCCGATATCCTTGAAAGTATTTGGCCAATAGCCGCTTTTACGACAGGGCTTTGTCTCCTAGCCGGTATTGTTAATTTAATTCTTTTAGCTGTAACGAGTAGACCGTTTTTTTCAACAAAGCCTGAGTCCCTCTACTACTTTGGAAGCGTGAGTTCCAAAACTTTTAAGGAATTTTCCAGTGCATCTAAAAACTGTAATCCCAAGCAAGATATGAAGGATCTTAGGTCCCAAGTACATATCCTGTCACAGGGTTTAACTCAGAAATTTAAAAAGCTGAATATAGTTGGTTATTCCCTTGTTGTTCAATTCTTTCTTTTAATCCCATTAATAATTTTTTTAACCTTTAACCTTTAAATATGAACATTTTTAACCCTTACCTCGATGTAATTAAAAAAGCTATTCATAATGATCCTAAAAGCCAACAAAGGATGTATGGAGGTCAAATTGATGAATCGCAATTTGATTTATCCCACATACAAAATCTAAGAAATCAATTTCCTGGTCTGGAGCAGCTAAATGAGACAATTCTTCTTAGGAAAGGATTCAGCGACCAAGAAATAACTAACGTACCTCGCTTAGGGAATCATCCAGATTTTCAGTATTTGAAAGAAACGGGTGAATCAGAAGATCATTGGATAATTTCTGGTTTCATTGATCTTAAGGAAAGCACCCGGTTGTTCAATAGATTTACCAAAGCTACCGTATCATTAATAACTGAAGGCATAGTAAAGGCTTCAATATTTGCAGTTAATTATTGTGGAGGATATGTTCAAAGAATTCAGGGGGATGGTCTAATGGTATATTTTGGAGGTAAGAGTATTGATAAAAAGACTGCCACAGAGGACGCTTTGAAAGCTTTTGCAATGATTTCTTACTTTGTTAAAAACGATTTACGAGAATATTTTGAAGAAAACAGTATTACGGAGATTTATACACGTGGAGGCTTAGATTTAGGTCACAATAATCAGGTGAGATGGATATATTCTGGAATAGGTAATACAGGAGAGATTACAACTTGTAGCTTACATACAAGCCTAGCTCCAAAGATGCAAGCAAAGGCATCAAGTAATGGCATTGTTGTAGGACAAAATATTGTAAATCAAATCCAAGGAGAAGATTATTTTATTCAAAAAAAGAATCCTATATGGGACTATGAAGATGGCAGGGTGTACAACCACTTCGACTTCAACTGGGAAAGATACCTGGTCAAAAAAGGGATCGCTGTGCAAGACAGATATGGAGCAATTGTGCTAAGTCTTAATTTTGCAAAAGAATCTAAACCGGATTTGAAAGATTTAAAACCTATTGCCGCCCAAAATAAGCCATATTTTGACTTTTAATAATATAGAACTCGAAAAGGATCTTAAAGATTTCCTTGATTTGTATTATACCTTCGAAATAAATGAAGGAGAGTCTTCCGACACCGTTTTACTAACGGGTTTTGTTAACATAATAACAGTAGCAGGAGAATTTCTTGACAGCTATCAGATCACCATTTCCTGTTCAAAGAAATATTATCCTTACACCATACCTATAGTAATAGAAAAAAGTCAAAAAATTTTTCGCCACTGGGATAACCATATTTCTGCAAAAGGCGAATGCTGCTTGTCCATTCCTCATAATTTAATCATGATGAAGAATAGAGGTATTGTGCTAAAAAAATTCTATTCGGATGTGATATATCCGTTCTTTGCCAATTACCACTATAAAAAGCTTAGCGGAGAGTATGCGAATGGTGAGTATGCCCATTTTGATCAAGGAATAATTCAATATTATCGAGAATCATTTTCTTTAGTTGATCCTTTACATATTAAAAGAATCTTGGAAGCAGCCTTAGGGAATCATGATTTTCCTTCCTATCATATTTGTCCTATTTGTGGTAATCGGAAATATAAAAAGTGTTGCAGGAAAATTATTTATAAACTCCTTCCACTTGGCAAAGAAAGACTCAAAGAAGATTTAAAGATTTTCAATAAAAGAGCTAAAGAAATACCCCCTACAATACTGTAAGGGGTATAATTTTGATTAGTTCATCCCTACCGGAACAAAATTGAATTTAAGGTTATGGATGGGTTGTTGCTTTTCATAATCCTTTAAAGCATAACTAAATCTACTAACCTCTAGATCAAGCAGGAGACCATTAGGAATGATTTTCCCACTCCACTTATTATATACTACCGGATCCTCATAGGAAACCTTCTCAATTGGGTCAATATTGGAGGATTCTGTAGGATCATAAAACTTCATAGAAATAAAATCCTCCTCTTGAAAATAATTTGTTAAATGGTTTGACACTTCAATTTCCGATAAGTTCTCTCCTTCAGTTATTACTTGCTTATAATCTTCATTAGAATAATCTGAAGTATCAAATTCTTCAGGTTCTGCCAGAGCCACAAATCCTTTGGAGGTAAAAAACAAAAGAAAATTTTTATTATAACCTTCTACATTTTTAGAAGCAACATAATATCCATCACATCTTAAAACATTTTTTGGTGAAGATGTTCTATTTGTTCTATTTCCAGTCACAATCTCTGCCATTCCGAAAGCAATTTCTGCATCCATTGAAACATATTTCTTTTGTCCTTTATAAGAATTTTCCTGTTCTCTATTTTGTATTTGAACATTTGCAACCTTTTCTGGAACAAGATCTCTCCTTTGGAAATTAGCTATCAATTTGTCAATAATTAATCCTATTATCCAACCCCAGAAGACACCGTTAATGACACCTATTAAAATTAGCATGCCAGGATTGTCTTGGGCAGGTCCACCCGTCAAGGTTAAAGTTAATATTGTGGAAATAATAGCTCCTATCCACCAGGAGTAATTAACTGCTTTCATAATTATTAGTATTTGGTTAGGTTAAAAAGAAATAAGAAGCCACGGGTATAATCAGTAAAAGTAATGTAACCACACATCCAGAATTTTTCACAGAAGCTGTTTGACCACCATTGACTTTTTTCCTGGTAAAATCCATTACCAATTGAGCATGATTAGGATTAGCATTGTGCTTATTCATGACATCAGCAATAGTTCCAATCCATTCTTCAACAGATAAATCCTCATATATCCTTTCACCTGTAGTTTTTGCTTTTTCAGTTAAACCTTTATAACTGGCAAATGAGACGTAAACAAAATTTTCATGTTTACTAAGGTCTATATAAATATCTGCTAATTTATTACCGTACACTATGTAGGACATCCCGTGGGAAATAACTTTTGAATTGCTCTTACACTGAGTTAGATCTGTGGTGTCCTTCATCTGATTAATAGCGAGGATATAATTGGGGTATTGTTCTTTTAAGTCCATTTGAAAAACTGGTAAGTTATAATTAAGTTAAAAATAGGCAAATATGCCTATAACATAAACATCGAGCTCCACGAATTTTAACTCGTGGAAAATTTAAATGAGAAAGAATTTTTAATTGCATTCGGAAAGAACCTAAGAAAGCTTAGAAAAGCACGAGGATTTACCCAGGCACAATTAGCTAATGATCTTGGAGTAGAAATATCCCAGATCAGCAGAATTGAACGTGGAATAATCAATACTTCCATTGGTAACTGTAATGGTATTTCCAATATCCTGAAGATTCCAGTTAAAAATCTTTTTGATTTCACAAACAATTTAGGTAAATAACCTGATTCTCTTTTACGGTTTTCCGTAATGAAGAAAAGCACTCTTTCGAGTGCTCTTCTCTATTTTAATCTATTTTTTAATTTCTCCATTTCACTTTGTACTTTTTCTTCCAAAATCTGCCCATAATGAGCTTGGGTAATCCCTATTCTGGAATGACCCAAAAGCTTACTCACCACTTCCATAGGAACATCATTTAAAAGCAACACAGTAGTAGCAAAGGTTTTTCTGGCAATGTGATGAGTCAGGTTTATCTTAAGCTCGCACAGGTCGGCTATTTCCTTTAGGTAGGCATTAAAATGCGCATTGGTTTTAGTAGGTAATACTTTCTTATCAACCAACTCATTCTTGTATTTATTAAGAATTTCTTGCGCCTTTGGTAGAAGAGGAACTGAAATAGTTTTACCAGTTTTCTGCCTTTCAACCCTTATCCAATTTTTTCCATCTCTCCCTTTTACAATATGATCCTTTCTAAGAGCACTCATTTCTTTAAATGCCAATCCCGTGTAACAGCAGAAAACAAAACAATCCCTCACCTCCTCCAACCGCTTATTCCCTAAATATTTTTTTTGTAGATGGGAAAGCTCATCCTTAGAAAGATACACAATCTCTTTTTTTACTGGTTTAGGCTTATGCATTAGGAATGGATTCCTATCAAGATATTCATGTGCTACAGCAAAATTGATCATCTTCTTGAACCTCTGTAAGGTCTTATTGATGGTACTCTGCTGCATATTCTCCTCAGTTCTCAGATAGTATTCAAAGTCCTTTATAAACTGAAATTTCAAGCTGTTGAGCTTTACTTCCCTCTTCTTGAACTTCCACTGAATGAACTTTTTGAGGTGACCTTTGGTATTTTCAAATTTCTGCCAAGACACTTCTTTAATATCTTTTCCTATCAATTTTTTATAATAGGCATTATGCTCTTCATAAACAGCCATAACGCCCATCTCCTTCTTCACGTTCTCACCACTATAGATTTTGTACACATCTTCTACATCAAACGGTTCTTCTTGAATTTGAAGCATTAAAAAAGCCTGACCAAGTTTTTGCTTAATCAGGCTTATTTGAGAATTTACTGTTTTGGAATTTTCAGCTTCATCCATGACTTTCTGTTTTTCTTTATCCCAATACCCAGGTTTAATATAAGTTCCTGTAGAGAACTGTTTCCTTCTCTTATTGTAGGTTATTCTACACCACAACGAGGTTAGCCCAGCTTTATTAATTTTATTAGACTGGATTAAAAATAAGATTTTCATAGTTTTTGTATTTGGTTAGTTTTTGATTTTTATAAAAAGTGGGTACCAGAGGAATTTTTGGGTACCGTTTAGCTACCTTTTTTGGAGAGAAAAAGTTAACAAATTGACTAAAAGGAGAGAATGAGTAGAAATGTGTATAAAGTAAAAAAGCTTCTTCCCGCATACACAGAAAAAAGCTTATCATTGGTTCCACACTAATAAAATCAGTGCTTCAACCCTAAACCCAAATTTTTGGGCAACACAACACAACTTCATTTTATGGCAAAAAAAAAGTCCTAATTTCTTAGGACTCTCTCTTTATGCGGTCTGGACGAGACTCGAACTCGCGACCCCCTGCGTGACAGGCAGGTATTCTAACCAACTGAACTACCAGACCATTGCTTTATTGCGAGTGCAAATATACACCTGTTTTATAATTACACAAATCTTTTTTGAAAGTTTTTTCAGCATTTATTTTAAGCCCTCAAGCAAACTTTTGTCTTTCAATAAAATAAGTGGTCAAAATTTTATCGAAGTTAGTATTAATGTCAGCTTCTACGTAATTAATTTTGTATTTCGCACATTCTAATTTGAGATCTGAAACATATTTTTGTACAGCTTCCTGATAGCTTTCCCTGATGTTTTCGGAATAAAGATCTATTTCAGCTCCGGTTTCCACATCGGTAAAGCGTTTAGGGTTATTCTCAAAATCAAAATCGAATTCACGTTTTTTATCCATTACATGGAACAACACCACTTCGTGCTGATTAAATTTTAGATGTCGTAAAGCTTCAAAAAGGGCTACTTCTTCGGTATCGGCCTGGAACATATCAGTAAATAAAAAAACCAGGGAACGTTTTTTTAGCTTTTCAGCAATTTGGTGAAGAAAAGTATAGGTTTTTGTCTCTTTATGATTTGTTTTCTTATCTAGGCTATTATTCAGAGCGTTCAATAGCATGTGTTGATGTCGATCACTGCCCTTTTCGGGGGCATAGAACTCGAATTCATCACTATATATGCTAAGTCCAACCGCATCACGTTGGCGCTTTAAAACCTGCATAATGCTAGCTATGGATAATACCGAAAACCCAATTTTATTAATTGAGTTTATCGAAAATTTCTTCACTTCGGGATAGTGCATTGATCCGGAATTGTCCATTATAAAATGGCATCGCAAATTGGTTTCCTCTTCATAGCGTTTGGTGTAGAGTTTATCCGTTTTCGCGAAAAGCTTCCAGTCTATGTGCTTGGTACTTTCTCCATTATTATAAATCTTATGCTCGGCAAATTCAGCAGAAAACCCGTGAAATGGACTTTTGTGAATTCCGGAAATATAACCTTCCACTACCTGTTTTGCCAAAAGTTCAAGTTTAGTGAAACCTGCAGTCGAATGATATATTTCTTCCTTTAAATTCATACCCCACTAAGATAAATAAAAGCCGCTATTTTATAATTAAAAAGCATTCAATAAAAAACCCGGCACAAGTCCGGGATTTCAAATTATATAAAATACTAAAACTTATAGCAATTCATCTAAAGCTTCAGCATAAGTGTTTTTAGGTGCCACACCAACCTGGCGACCTACCACTTCACCATTTTGAAAAATAAGCACAGTCGGAATATTTCTTACCCCGTACTTCGCAGCAAACTCCTGGTTGGCATCAACATCCAGTTTCCCTACAACGGCTTTTCCTTCATATTCAGTACCAATTTCATCAATAATTGGTCCTACCATTCTACAAGGTCCACACCATGCAGCCCAAAAGTCTACCATTACAGGCTTGTCGCTTTTTAGCACCTGGTCCTCAAAATTTGCGTCAGTTATTTCAATAGCCATAATTGTCTGTTTTTCTATTATACTTAAAGTGTAAAATTAGTCAAATATTTTTGCTTTCCTTACACAAGCGATATTGTATTTGGTTATATGCTTATTCAGCTCGTTTATGAAGCATTTATATCAGTGTACACAATACGTTGTTAAGCTCCCAGGCAGGCACTTTAGCTTAGCCAGAAATATATTACATAGCCTTCAATAGTAAGCTGTTATTACTTGAGCATTAAATGTATTAAGTAAAAGAATATCGGTAACTAAAAAATCAGTTTAATTTATACATCACATGTTCGTCTTCCAAGGTTTGTAATAATTCCTGGGTAATCTTTACTTTCTGCTTTTTACTGGGCATATGCAGTTTTACCTGATCTTTCATCTCATAAACCACAAAATTCAATTTATGCTCGCCGCGATGGGTTCTAAAGATATCTTTAAACCAATTGATTTTTTCTTCCTGAAGATCGGCAATATCTAGTTGTATGGTTAGTTTTTTGGCAAACTGATCCATCACGTCGTGTAGCAAATAAATATTATTAAACTGAATTCTCGGCTCCCCTTTTTTACCAGTTTCCTTATTGGTCCAGCCTTCTTTTACAAAGATCTTAATATGGACAAAGGAATTTGGTACCAGAAAATGCCTGAATTTCAAATATTCTTCGCCGAACATTCTAAATTCATAGGTGTCAGTATAATCTTCTACGCTAAACATCGCCCATCCTTTTCCCATCTTTGAAACCCTGTGCTGAACATCACTTATCACGCCTCCAAAGGTAAGGTCTCGGTTTACGCATTTCTCCAAATCATTAAACTCCCCAAGTTTAGAATTACAAAAATAATCCATCTCATACTTGAAATCGTCCAGCGGGTGGCCAGAAATATAAATTCCCACTACTTCGCGCTCTCTTCTCAGTTTTTCCATGGTCCCCCATTCTTCACAAGGAGGAACAAAAGGTTCGGGAATTTGCACTTCACTTGCTTCCCCAAACAAACTAACCTGGGAAGAGTTTTCGTTCTCCTGATATTTTGCGGCATATTTTATTACTTTCTCCAAAAAGGTAATACCATCACCATCATCATGAAAGTATTGCGCTCGGTGTGTATCACCAAAGCCGTCGAAACCACCTGCAAGGGCCAGGTTTTCAAAGGCCTTTTTATTAGCCGAACGCAAATCAATTCTTTTTGCCATATCAAAAATCGATTTATAATGTCCGGCTTCGGACTTTCTATTTTCTACAATTGTAGCCACCGCACCTGACCCTACGCCTTTTATAGCCCCCATTCCAAAGCGTACCGCATAATCCTTATTTACTGAAAATTTATAAAAGGATTCATTTACATCTGGCCCCAGCACATCGAGTTTCATTCGCTTACATTCTTCCATAAAGAAAGTAACCTGTTTAATATCATTCATATTGTTAGAAAGTACCGCTGCCATATACTCGGCAGGATAATGCGCTTTTAAATAAGCAGTTTGATATGCTATCCAGGCATAACATGTGGAGTGTGACTTGTTGAAAGCATATGCTGCAAAAGCTTCCCAGTCCTTCCAAATTTTTTCTAAAATATCTCGAGGGTGACCTTTTGCTTCTCCCCCATCCAAAAATTTAGGTTTTAATTGCTCAAGCAAAGCGAAGATTTTCTTACCCATCGCCTTACGCAAAACATCAGCTTCACCTTTACTAAAACCGGCCAGTTTTTGCGAAAGTAACATGACCTGTTCCTGGTAAACCGTAATTCCGTATGTCTCTTGGAGGTACTCTTCCATTTCCGGTAAATCGTAGGCAATCTCTTCGCTACCATGTTTACGAGCGATAAAGCTGGGGATATATTCCATCGGTCCCGGCCGATATAGGGCATTCATAGCAATAAGATCATCAAAAACCGTTGGTTTGAGGTCTTTCATATGCTTCTGCATTCCCGGGGATTCATATTGAAAAATCCCTACTGTCTCACCGCGTTGAAATAGCTTGTATGTTTCCTCATCATCCAATGGAAACTCATCGGGAACTAAATCTATATTATGTCTACCTTTTACAATTTGAACGGTATCTTTAATCAGGGTTAATGTTTTTAACCCCAAAAAGTCCATTTTTAGCAGCCCGGCGCTTTCAACTACCGAATTATCAAATTGGGTTACATAAAGATCGGAATCCTTTGCTACTGATACCGGAACATAATTGGTAATATCACCTGGTGTTATAATTACCCCACAGGCATGAATACCGGTATTTCTAACTGAACCCTCTAAAACCCTCGCCTGATTTACAGTTTGCGCTTCAAGATCGTCTCCTTCAGCAATATTTAAAAGCTCATTGACCTTTTCTAAATCTTCACTCCTAAATTTCTTTTTCAATTCTTTTTCGTCCATCCCGAAAATCTTTCCAAGCTTGGACATGGTAGGAATCAATTTTGAAATTCTGTCTGCATCTCCTAACGGAAGGTCAAGTACCCTGGCGGTATCTCGAATGGAAGATTTAGCGGCCATGGTCCCGTAGGTAATTATCTGCGCTACCTGATTGGCTCCGTACTTTTTAATTACGTACTCCATTACCCGGCTTCGGCCTTCATCATCAAAATCAATATCAATGTCGGGCATACTTACACGATCGGGATTCAGGAAACGCTCAAAAAGCAGATCGTATTTAATGGGATCAATATTGGTAATTGCCAAACAATAGGCCACGGCACTTCCGGCCGCAGACCCCCTTCCTGGTCCTACCGAAACATCGAGGTTTCGAGCTTCACGAATAAAATCTTCCACAATAAGGAAATAGCCGGGATAACCAGTGTTTTCAATTACTGAAAGTTCAAAATTAAGTCGGTCTTCAATTTCAGGAGTAAGTTCACCGTAGCGCTTTTTAGCACCAACAAAGGTGATATGTTTCAAGTAGGCATTTTCCCCGCGCTTCCCACCGTCTATTTTGTCTTCATCGACTAAAAATTCGTCTGGAATCTTAAAAGCCGGAAGTAAAACATCCCGTGCCAATTCAAAAGGCTCGATTTTATCTACTACTTCCTGCACGTTGCCAATAGCTTGGGGCAAGTCTTTAAAGAGATTTTTCATCTCCTCTCCGCTCTTAAAATAATATTCTTGGTTAGGCAAACCATAACGGTAGCCCCGCCCGCGACCAATTGGCGTAGCCTGTTTTTCCCCATCTTTTATACACAATAGAATATCATGGGCGTTGGCATCTTCCTTTGCGCAGTAATAAGTATTATTAGTAGCAACCAGATTTACTTTATGTTTTTTAGCAAAATCGACTAAAACTGAATTGACCCGATCTTCGTCTTCCTGATCGTGGCGCATAATTTCGATATAAAAATCGTCCCCAAATTCTTCCTTCCACCACAACAAAGCTTCTTCGGCCTGGTTTTCCCCTACATTTAGAATTTTGCTTGGCACCTCACCATAAAGGTTACCGCTAAGCACAATGATATCCTCTTTGTACTGCTTTATAATTTCCTTATCAATTCTTGGAACATAATAAAATCCATCAGTATAGGCTTTTGAAGACATCTTTGCCAGGTTATGATAACCTTTTTTATTTTTGGCTAACATAACTATCTGGTAACCATTATCTTTACGAGATTTATCGGAATGATTTTCACAGACAAAGAATTCACAACCTACAATTCCTTTTAACTCCCTTGCCTGGGCAGGCTCGTTATTTGCAAGTGCCGCTTCATTTTTTGCTTTAATCGACTTATTATACTCGCCAATTTCTTTCACGAAATGAAAAGCTCCCATCATGTTCGCATGATCGGTAAGTGCTACTGCAGGCATATTATGCGAAGCAGCAACATTTACCAGGTCTTTTATACTAATTGTCGATTGCAAAACCGAAAACTGCGAGTGATTGTGCAAATGCGCAAAAGGAACTTCATCAAGTTTTTCGAGATTTTCCTCGATCTCCTCGGTGGTAATTTCGTCGCTAGGCTGCTGTTTCTGAAGTCTTCTTCTTATTTCCTCCGAAGCTTTTTTAAGGTTGATGTGTTTTAACCCCATAAGCTCTATCGACCGCGGATTTGCTTCTGAAAAATTTTCAAAATAATCTGCGGTTACATCTAGCTGTTCTTTAGTAAAAACTCGCTGTCTTACAAGCTCCAGAAAACAACGGGTGGTCGCTTCCACATCCGCAGTAGCGTTGTGGGCTTCCATAAAGGGCTCATTAAATAAAAATTCGTGTAATTCGGTTAAGGTGGGTAATTTAAATTTTCCTCCACGACCACCGGGAATCTTACACATTTGGGCAGTAATTTCCGTACAGGTGTCTAAAATCGGCAACTGCTGCAGGGTATTTTCCATTGCTTCCCTATGGAATTCAGCCCCCATAATATTTAGGTCAAACCCTACATTTTGGCCTACTACAAATTTGGTCTTCTTTAAAGCTTCCTGAAATTTCTCCAGCATTTCAGCCAGGGGAATTCCTTTTTCTGCTGCAAGCTCAGTAGAAATTCCGTGAACTTTCTCGGCATCATAAGGAATATTGAACCCTTCCGGCTTTACCAAATAATCCTGACTTTCTATCAAGTTACCCATGTCGTCGTGTACCTGCCAGGCAATTTGTATACATCTAGGCCAGTTTTCAGAATCGGTAAGGGGGGCATCCCAGCGCTTGGGAAGACCGGTTGTTTCAGTATCAAAAATAAGGTACATGTTCGGTTGAAATTAGGAATTAAGCTGAATTTCAGGCGATTAATCCAGAAGAATAAGCACCTGCATCGAGGTTAAAATTACATATAATTTAGCGCAGCCTCAAGTTAATTTATCAGGATTTATTAACGGTTCATATTCCGCACTTTAAATGTCCTATACACTTCTTGGAAATAAAAAAAGCCTCACAAACACCGTTTCCGGCTACCTGTGAGGCCTATACGAACACTAAAAACTACTACTTCAATCAAACATCTGTTCGTACACTTGTGTGTTAATAATACTGTTTTGCATGGTATGTTCTTATCGGCTAATTTTCTAAGGTTGGGGTTAAATCTTTTGCTTTGGTTATTTCCTTATAAATTTCTTAAGCCGCTTTTTATGCAGTAAAGATTTTTTCCAGCAAAAGAACCATTATTCTATTACTATCCAAAAAAATTAATCTACCATGAATTTTTAGCTCTGTTTTCTTCGCGTGACTTTACCACCTATAATTTCTTTTCTAAAGTCTCTAATGGATCTATCTCTTGATTTCTTTCTGTTTTACAAATTAATCAATTAAACCTCAGTTCCAGGCTTTGTAATTTATTCAGGGCGGCAATAATTCCATTTTTCTGCTTCAGCAATAGGTTAGCTGTAGATGGTGGAATTTCAGGATCATTTAAAACCTCTTCATATTCCTCAGCTGCTACCTTCTCTCCCCGAACTGCTTCTTCTAAGGCTGCCTCATCTTTATCTGAAGAAAGGCTTGTCTTTAGGTTCATCCACGTACGATGGGCATCCCCGGCTAAACTGGAACCTTTATCGGGATTTTCCCCAAAATTGCGGATTTCAGTTTTAAGCTCGTGGCCAAAATCGTAACGTTCCTGAGCCCGCTCAGAAAAAAAAGCTTTTAGCTGCGGATCCTGAGCATTTTCAGCAGCATAATTAAAACCCTTTTCGGCGTCATAATTCTTTTCAAGCAACGCATTTAATTTCTTAGAAACCTTCTCAGAATAACTCATTTATCTTCTTTTTGAAATTCTTGATATAAAGATAACTTGCATAAACCATAGCAACAACCTGTTTAACAGGGTTTAGCACTAATTAACTGCTTTTAACAGCCACCCGTGATTTTAACTAAAAAACCTCCCAATTTTCTTTTGTTTTAGTTGATTGAAAACAAAAAATATATTTCTGGCCAACTCCTTGTTAAATAGAAAAATATAGTATCTTTGCAGCCTTATTAATAACCGGGGTCGGGAACCCCACAATTTAATTTTTATGCCAGTAAAATTAAGATTACAAAGACACGGTAAAAAAGGAAAACCTTTTTTCTGGATCGTAGCAGCAGATGCACGTGCCAAAAGAGATGGTAAATTCTTAGACAAATTAGGAATTTACAATCCCAACACCAACCCAGCTACTATTGAGTTAGATATAGATGGAGCGGTAAAATGGTTAGAGAATGGTGCACAGCCAACAGATACGGCTCGTGCTATTCTTTCATACAAAGGTGCTTTATTAAAAAAACACCTAGCAGGTGGCGTTAAAAAAGGTGCTTTAACTGAAGATGAGGCTGAGAAGAAATTCGAAGCGTGGTTGGAGGAAAAAGAGGCTAAAATCACTGCTAAGAAAGACAACCTTTCTAAAGAGGAGCAGGAAGCAAGAAAGAAAGCTCTTGATGCTGAAAAAGAAGTGAACGCTAAGCGTGAAGCTGAAGCAAAAGAAGCGGACGCGGCAGCAGCTGCCGAAGCTGAAGGCGCTGCAGTAACCGAAGAAGGTGAACCAGAGGCAAATGTGGAAAAGGAAGTTGAGCAAGAGACTGCCGAAGAAGCAAAAACCGAAGAGAAAAAAGGCTAAAATTCTAACTAGCGATGACTAAAGACGAATGTTTCTTTTTAGGTAAAATCGTTGGTAAATTTAGCTTTAAGGGCGAGGTGCTTATTAAATTAGATACCGATGTGCCCGAGATGTACACAGAAATGGAATCAGTTCTTATTGAATATAATGAGAACTTGGTTCCATTTTTTATTGAACGAAGTAATTTACAGAAAAGCACCCTGCTAAGGGTAAAGTTTGAAGATATCGAAACCGAGCAAGATGCTGAAGATCTTATAGGCGCCCTAATCTATCTTCCACTCACTATGCTTCCGGAACTAGAAGACGATCAATTCTACTTTCACGAGATTATAGGTTTTGACGTTTTAGATACAACCCATGGCAATATTGGCAAAATCACTTCCATAAACGACAGTACTTCACAGGCTCTTTTTGAAATTCATAAAGACCAAAAGCAAATTCTTATCCCGATGAACGATGAGTTTATAGATAAAATAGATAAGAAAAACAAAACTATACATTTAACAACCCCCGAAGGATTGATTGATCTTTATCTTGGGTAGCAATTTTCCTTTAGTCCTTGTCATAATATGGGAGGGTTGGAAGAAGATAAAAGACGAGATTCAAAAAACACATTGCTCAAACTACAAATTGTTCCAGTCGCGCTTCCCTGGTAAAAATGACTAAAAAATCCGCTTCCTAACATTTAGAAAACGGATTTTATTTTCAAATTCTTTCTATCCAACTATATTCACAATTTTACCAGGAACAACGATAACCTTTTTCGGACTACGACCATTTAATTGTTTTTTAGTACGCTCATCTTCCATAACTGTATTTTCAATTTCATCTTTTTTCATATCCAAAGGGAGCTCCATTGTAAAACGCATTTTTCCATTAAAAGAAATTGGATAATTTTTGGTGCTTTCTACCAGATGTTTCTCTTCAAAAACCGGATATTTGGCGGTAGCTACAGATTCCAAATTTCCAAACTTGCTCCAAAGTTCTTCCGCAATATGGGGCGCATAAGGTGCGATAAGTACTGTGAGGGGCTCCAATACTTCCCGGCTATTACATTTTTGAACCGTAAGTTCGTTTACGCAAATCATAAATGTAGAAATTGAAGTATTAAAACTGAACTCCTCAATATCTTGAGTCACTTTTTTTATTGTCTTATGCAAAGTTTTTAAAGACTCGACTGAAGCCTCTTGTTCGGAAACATCAAATTCCTCTTTGGTGTGATACAACTTCCAAAGCTTTTTAAGAAAATTATGCACACCGGTTATTCCGGCTGTATTCCAGGGCTTGGCCTGCTCCAAGGGACCAAGAAACATCTCATACATCCTTAAAGTGTCGGCTCCATAATCTTCACATATGTCGTCCGGGTTCACCACGTTATATTTGGATTTTGACATTTTTTCGACTTCCCGGGAAACTCTCATAATGTCATCTGCATCGGCTACAAACTTAGCGTGTTTAAATTCTGGCTGCCAATTCCTAAATTTAGAAATATCTAATTCATTGGATGAATTAACCAAACTCACATCGACGTGAATTTTATCAAACTTTAAATTATCCTGAGAAAGACCTGTTAAATTCTGAATCAATTTAAACGCACTTTCAGCTTTTTTAGGATCCTTGAGATCCATAATTATATCGTAAGAAACATAAACATCAGGACGGCTATCTACCCGGTAGATAAAAGCACTTTCACCTAGAATCATACCTTGGTTAATAAGCTTTTTAAACGGTTCTTCCACTGATAGCTGCCCGCGGTCATAAAGAAATTTTGTCCAGAAGCGGGAATATAATAAATGGCCGGTAGCATGCTCGCTTCCTCCAATATATAAATCGACGTTCTCCCAGTATTTTTGAGATTCATTTGAGACAAACTCATTCTCATTATCGGCATCCATATATCTAAAAAGATACCAGGAACTACCAGCCCATCCTGGCATTGTATTCAATTCTAGAGGAAAAATTGTCTTATCGTCAATTTTTTCATTACCGACCACCTCGTTAATGCTAGTATCCCATGCCCAGGTAGAGGCGTTACCTAATGGTGGTTCACCAGTCTCTGTAGGTAGATATTTCTCAACCTCAGGAAGATGCAAAGGCAAGTGCTTCGCATCTATCATCTGTGGCAACCCGTTTACATAATAGACAGGGAAAGGTTCCCCCCAATATCGCTGTCTGCTAAATACTGCATCACGCAAACGATAATTGGTCTTACCGTAACCGTGTCCTGTTTTTTCTAATTCCAAAATTACTTTCTGAAGTGCTTCTTTGTATTCAAGTCCGCTCAGGAAATCAGAATTCGCAATTACAGCCCCTTCTTTTGCTGAAAAAGCTTCCTGAGAAATATCGGCATTATCAAAAATATTAGGAATTGGGATTTCAAAATGCCTAGCAAAATCATAATCTCTCTGATCGCCGCAGGGCACAGCCATTACAGCTCCAGTACCGTATCCTGCAAGCACATAATCTCCGATCCAGATTGGCACAGGCTCCTTAGTAAAAGGGTGCTCTGCATAAGCCCCGGTAAATACTCCCGTGATATTTTTCACATCGGCCATTCGTTCGCGTTCACTACGCTTTCCACTGGCAGCGATATAAGCTTCGACTTCTGCTTTTTGTTGTGCAGTCGTAATTTTTTTAACCAAATGATGCTCCGGAGCTAAAGTCATAAAACTAACACCGAAAATAGTATCAGGTCTAGTTGTAAAAACGGATATCCTTGCCTGATATTCAGAAAGGCTTCCATCATCCTGAATTAGTTTGAGCGTCTCCCCATATAAATTGAAATGAACCATAGCACCAACAGATTTACCAATCCAGTTTCGCTGACTTTCTTTTAAGCTCTCGGACCAGTCCAGTTGATCCAGACCTTGCAAGAGGCGTTCTGAGAATGCAGAGATTCGCATGCTCCACTGGGTCATTTTCTTGCGAACTACAGGATAACCGCCACGCTCGGAAACCCCGTTTACTATCTCGTCGTTCGCCAATACTGTCCCCAGCTGAGGACACCAATTTACCTCTGCTTCAGCTAAATAAGTAAGTCTGTATTTGAGTAAGATTTTTTGTTTTCCTTCCGTTGTAAAATTATTCCAGGTATCTGCTGAAAACTTTTCTACATCATCATCACAGGCAGCATTTACCCGAGAATTACCTTCGGCTGCAAATATTTCCTCTAAGTCCAGAACAGGTCGCGATCTATCAGCCTCTAAGTCATACCAGGATTCGAAAAGCTGTATAAAAATCCATTGCGTCCACTTGTAATATTCGGGATCACTGGTACGTACCTCCCTACTCCAATCAAAAGAAAAGCCGATTTTATCAAGCTGCTCCCGATATCTTTTAATATTCTTTGCTGTAGTAAGGGCTGGATGCTGCCCGGTCTGAATCGCATACTGTTCTGCCGGCAAGCCAAAACTATCATAACCTTGAGGATGTAATACATTATAACCTGTATGGCGCTTGTAGCGTGCGTAAATATCACTTGCAATATATCCCAATGGATGTCCCACGTGAAGCCCTGCACCCGATGGATAAGGAAACATATCCAAAACATAATATTTTGGTTTCCCTGATGAATTACTGGCGCGAAATGTCGTATTTTCTGCCCAGTATTTTTGCCATTTGGCTTCAATTTCGTTAAAGTTGTAACTCATTGTTTTATTTATCTTTCCTATAGGTTAAGCGCAAAGCGACTCCACATAATTAGCTGCAAATTTACAATTTTAAACCACTTTTGAGAATTTAGGCAGAATGGAATAAGACTTAATTTCAAATAACTCTTTCAAAGATTGGAAAAAATTCTAATGGAGTTTGTAAAACCTAACCTTATCCAAAATTTATACACTTGAGTCACTAAACTTTCAGAGTGCAGCATATTGCTTAAAAGCTGATTCCAATTAATAATAAAAAACAATTAAATGATTAATAGACCTATCAATGAAGGATTTTAAACCGATAAAACTAACTGATTTCCTGCAAAAACCTCTTCTTTAAGAAACCATTCAAAATATTCGGATATAATCTCGATCTTATAAAAACCGCTCAAAAGAAGTAAAAAGAACTATCAATAAAATAAGCCATAAGCCTGAAAGATAGATCTTCACGGAATTTGGCATAAGATCACTAAGGCTGAGACTGAACAAAGGAATTATTCGGAAGTTCAGTTTTTATATATTTTAACTATTCATTAAAGCGAATAATGGAATTAATTTACGAATTTATGATTATGGGGAATCCCATTATTTTACTAAATTTATAGAGAATTGGTGAAAAAAGGGGACTGAATCTATAAGCCTTTCAAAATTTAGATTTCTAAATTCACTAATAAACAACCTAATTAATTCTAGTTTTTTCAAAATTTTTTCTATGAACGTGATACACGTAAGCGCTGAATGTTACCCAATCGCAAAAGTTGGAGGATTAGGCGATGTTGTAGGTTCTTTGCCTAAATATCAATTTGAAGCCGGGGTTAACACGAAGGTAGTGATGCCTTTTTATGATAATAAATTTACTGCAACTCATAAATTTCAAAATGTTTACGAATCAAATTTGATTCTCGGAAAAGAAATATATCCTTTTAAAATCCTGAAAACAAAAAAAGATGTTTTGGATATTGAAGTTTTGTTTGTGGATATTCCAGATCTTTTATTTAAGGATTTCGTGTATTCAGAAGATGACACCGCACGCTTTACAGCCTTCCAGATCGCAGTAATGGACTGGATTCTTACCTTAAAGGACAAACCTACTATAATTCATTGCCATGATCACCATACGGGGCTTATTCCTTTTATGGCGCAAGAATGTTTAAAATATAAGTCGATTAATACAATTCCCGTAATTCTAACAATTCATAACGCTCAGTATCAGGGATGGTTCTCACACGATAAAGTACATTATATCCCTGCTTTTGACATTTCTCACATTGGTTTATTGGATTGGGATGGGGTTATAAATCCATTAGCGGCAGGAATAAAATGTTCCTGGAGGGTTACCACGGTTTCTCCGAGTTATATGGAGGAATTACAAGAATCCGCAAATGGTTTGGAAAGTTTGTTAAGCCATGAAAATGAAAAATGTATTGGCATTTTAAACGGAATAGACTCAAAAGTTTGGAATCCGGAAACCGATGAATTTATTGTAAAAAAATATTCTTCAAAAAACTTTCAAACCGGGAAAAAAGCAAACAAAAAATGGCTTTGCAAGGAATTTGGTTTTTCAGTTTCAAAACCTTTGTTTGCTTTTATTGGAAGGCTGGTTTATGAAAAAGGCGCGGATCTTTTACCTGGGGTTTTGAATAAAGTTTTGTCCAAAAAAGATTGCAGCATCTTAATTTTGGGTTCTGGAAACCCCCAAGTTGAAAGCGAATTAGCAAGCCTGACGAAAATACATAAAGGTGTTTATAATACTTTTATTGGTTATGATGAACGCCTTTCACATCTTATTTATGCCGGCGCCGATTTTCTTTTAATGCCGTCCCGTGTAGAACCCTGTGGACTTAATCAATTGTATTCCTTGCGCTATGGTACCATTCCCGTTGTTCGAAGTATTGGTGGTTTAAAAGATACCGTTAAAGATATGGAAGAAGATGGTTTTGGTTTTAATCACCAGAAGGCTACTGAGAAAGACATCATTAACACTTTAAAAAGGGCTATCCCATTTTATAAAGATCAACCTGCATTCAAAAAAACCAGAAAACATATTATGGGCATTGACCATTCCTGGAAAGTTTCAGCTCAACAATATATTGATTTGTATAACTCACTTAAAATCGGCTAAACATGTTAAACGACAAAGTATTATCGGTTATTCTTGGAGGGGGTCAGGGAACCAGGCTCCACCCATTAACAGAAAGTAGATCCAAACCAGCAGTTCCTATTGCGGGTAAATATCGGTTGGTAGATATTCCCATCTCCAATTGCATTAATTCGAATATTAAACGGATGTACGTGCTAACTCAGTTTAATTCTGCTTCGCTGAATAAACATATTAAAAACACCTTTCATTTCAGTTTTTTTAGTTCGGCATTTGTCGATGTTTTGGCAGCAGAACAAACCCCAAACAATAAAACCTGGTACCAGGGCACGGCAGATGCCGTAAGACAGGGAATGCACCATTTTAAAAAACATAAATTTGATTATTTCCTTATTCTTTCTGGGGATCAGTTGTATCATATGGATTACAATAAAATGGTCCAGCAACATATAGATACCGGCGCTGATATTACTATTGGTACGGTTCCCGTTAATGCTAAGGATGCTCCTAGTTTCGGAATTATGAAAACCGATAAAACCAACAATATCACCTCGTTCATTGAAAAACCGAAATCAGAACTTTTACCAGACTGGACTTCGCCAACTGGTTCAGAAATGGAAGCTGAAGGCCGATCCTATTTAGGTTCTATGGGAATTTATGTCTTTAATCGTCAATTGTTGGTTGATTTAATGGATAACCCCAACACCGTAGATTTTGGTAAAGAAATAATTCCTCAAGCAATTGGAAATAAAAAAGTTTGTAGTTACCAGTTTGAAGGTTACTGGACCGACATCGGAAATATAGAATCTTTTTTTGAAGCCAATATTGGTTTAACGGAAGATATCCCCAAATTCAATCTATATGACATGGAAAACCGTGTTTATACACGGGCAAGAATTCTGCCGACTTCCAAAATTTCAGGTACAAAATTAAAAAAGGCGGTTATTGCGGAAGGTTGTATTATCCACGCCAGTGAAATTGAATCTTCGGTCATTGGCGTGAGATCCAGAATAGGAAAAGGTTCTGTTGTGAAAAACTGTTATATGATGGGAACCGATTTTTATGAATCTTTGGAAGAAATTGAGGGTAATAAAATTGAGATTCTTGCGGGAATAGGTGAAAACTGTAATATTAATAACGCTATAATCGATAAAAATTGCAGAATTGGAGATAATACCACTATCAACGGTGGTCCGCATTTATCGGATGATGAAACAGATGCTTACGTAATAAAAGAGGGAATTGTAGTACTCAAAAAAGAAGCGGTGCTATCACCCGGAACAACTATAGGATAATATGTCAAAAGTTATAACGCACAGTATATTTTCAGAATTTGATATTAACCTATTTAAGTCGGGGAAACATTTCAGATTATACGAAAAATTCGGTTCCCATCCTATTACATTAAATAAGGTTAAAGGAACTTATTTCGCAGTTTGGGCTCCCGGCGCAAAACAGGTTTCAGTGATTGGTGATTTTAATCATTGGCAGGATGGCGAACATCCACTTAATGTAAGATGGGACGGCAGCGGAATTTGGGAAGGTTTTATTGCTAATGTTGGAAAGGGGAATCTATATAAGTATAAAATCCACAGTAACCATAAAGAGGTTATTACCGAAAAAGCAGATCCCTATGCCAGACGCTGTGAGCATCCACCTAATACGGCTTCGGTGGTTTGGGAAGACGATTACAAATGGAAAGATAAATCCTGGCTAAAAAAGAGAAAGAAACACAATTCTTTAGACGCGCCGTTTTCAGTTTATGAAGTGCATTTATCTTCCTGGAAGAAGAAAACTGATGAAAACCGTTCGCTTTCCTATTGGGAACTTGCCACAGATTTGGTTTCATATGTAAAAGAAATGGGCTTTACCCACGTTGAATTTATGCCCATTATGGAATATCCTTATGATCCGAGCTGGGGATACCAGATTACCGGTTATTTTGCGCCCACTTCGCGATTTGGTTATCCTGATGAGTTTAAATTTTTAGTGGATAAGCTTCACGAAAATGATATTGGTGTGATCTTGGATTGGGTACCCTCGCACTTTCCGGAAGACAGCCATGGACTTGGCTATTTTGATGGCACACATCTTTATGAACACCCGGATCCCAAAAGAGGCTACCATCCCGACTGGAAAAGTCTAATATTTAATTATAACAGAAACGAGGTAAGAGCATTTTTAATTAGCAATGCTATATTTTGGTTAGAACAATTTCATATAGATGGCATCCGGGTAGATGCTGTGGCCTCTATCCTTTACTTAGATTACTCTAGGGAAGCAGGAGAATGGGAGCCGAATCAACTAGGAGGGAATCAAAATTTAGAGGCAATTTCATTTCTGGAAGAATTTAACAAAGAAGTTTATGCTTCATTTCCAGATGTTCAAACTATTGCTGAAGAATCTACCGCTCATAGCGGGGTTTCCAAACCAGTGTTTTTAGGTGGTCTCGGTTTTGGAATGAAATGGATGATGGGCTGGATGCATGATACACTCCAGTATTTTGCCAAAGAACCTATTTATCGAAAGCATCACCAGAACGATATTACTTTTTCACTCACCTACGCCTTTACTGAAAATTTTATGCTTCCACTGTCTCACGATGAAGTAGTTTATGGCAAACATTCCATTTTAGGAAGAATGCCGGGTGACCATTGGCAGCGTTTTGCCAATTTACGCGTGCTTTATTCCTATATGTTCACACATCCAGGTACAAAATTATTATTTCAAGGGTGTGAATTCGGACAAAGTGAAGAATGGAATTTTGATAATAGTATAGACTGGCATTTATTAGAATACGACTCTCACAATGGAATGCAGGAATTGATAAAAGCTTTAAATGAATTTTATAAATTGCAGCCTGCTTTATATGAAAAACAATTTGTACCCGAGGGTTTTGAATGGATTGATTACAATGATGCTGAGAATTCAGTAATAAGTTTTATCAGAAAAGGAAATCAGCCAAAGGATAATTTGATCATTGTTTGTAACCTAACCCCTATTCCGCGTGAAAATTACCAAATTGGGTTGCCGGAACCTGGAAAAATCCAGGAAGTTTTTAATAGCGACCATAAAAAATTCTATGGTACAGGAAATTATTTAAACACTCCTAAAAAAACTACAACAGAAAAGTGGCATTCCAGAAAATATTCCACAGCCATAGATATTGCGCCTTTGGCGATGCTTGCATTTAAGTATTCTGATTAGCAAACAAAGTAATAGTTAATAAACGCTTATAAATATTTTGTGAATACTATTCTATATATGAAAACTATTCTGTTCTTTTATCGCACAGTAAACCACGATAAAATATGATCACAAATACCGAGTTAGAACAAAAAGGAAATGCTTTTCCATCTAACGTAATTTCCTTTCGTAAGGATGTGGATACCCTGCACTTTATTACAGAAAATGATGTGGCACTGCAAATCACAATCCTTAGAGATGGGTTGCTGCGTTTTAGATATTCTACTACAGGAATGTTCGCTAAGGATTTTTCGTATGCTATCACTAAGCACGCAAGTATTGGATACAATCAATTAGATATTGAAGAGAAAGAAGACTGTTACTGTATCAATACTACCAAAATAATCTGTGAAGTCTCCAAAAATGGTTTAAAAGTAAAAATTTACGATCGAGCTGACGGAACTTTAATCAACGAAGATGAATTGGGGTTCCATTGGGAAGATAGTTACGAATTTGGTGGCGATATCGTAAAAATGAGTAAAGTTTCTCACGATGGGGAAAGCTATTTTGGCCTGGGCGATAAACCGGGACATTTAAACCTAAAGGGCAAACGCTTTGAGAATTGGGTAACCGATTCTTATGCTTATGGTAAAGATACCGATCCTATTTATAAAACTATTCCTTTCTATACGGGCCTTCATAATAAAAAAGCTTACGGCATTTTCTTTGACAACACCTTTAGATCATATTTCGATTTTGCACAGGAACGACGTTTTGTAACCAGTTTCTGGGCCCAGGGAGGCGAGATGAATTATTACTTCATCTATGGCCCAAAAATGAGCGATGTAGTTGAATATTACACCGATCTAACCGGAAAACCGGATTTACCTCCGCTTTGGGCACTAGGATTTCATCAATGCAAATGGAGCTATTACCCTGAAAGTAAGGTAAAGGAAATAGCATCAAAATTCAGGGAGTTACAAATCCCTTGTGATGCTATTTATCTTGACATTGATTATATGGAAGGTTTCAGGTGTTTTACTTGGAACAAAGAATTTTTCCCCGATCCAAAACGAATGGTAAAGGAACTTGAAGCCGATGGATTTAAAACTGTTGCTATTATCGATCCCGGAATTAAAATTGATAAAAATTATTGGGTTTATAAAGAAGGACTTGAAAAGGATTACTTCTGTAAACGTGCCGATGGCCCTTACATAAAAGGTAAGGTTTGGCCCGGTGAATGTTATTTTCCAGATTTCACCAACCCAAAGGTGAGGGAATGGTGGTCTGGCCTATTTAAAGAATTAATTGAAGATATTGGGGTAAAAGGCATCTGGAACGATATGAACGAGCCGGCAGTAATGGAAGTTCCTAATAAAACTTTTCCCCACGATGTAAGGCATGATTACGACGGAAATGCTTGCAGTCATAGAAAAGCTCACAATATTTACGGAATGCAAATGGCAAGGGCCACCTATCATGGGGTGAAAAAATTCTCTCATCCAAAAAGGCCTTTTGTTATTACAAGAGCAGCATACTCAGGCACCCAGCGTTATACTTCAACCTGGACCGGGGACAATATAGCTAACTGGGAACATTTATGGATTGCCAACGTACAAGTGCAGCGCCTGGCGATGTCAGGTTTTTCATTTGCAGGAAGTGACATTGGTGGTTTTGCCGAACAACCCCACGGCGAACTTTTTACCAGATGGATTCAGTTAGCCACATTTCATCCGTTTTTTAGAGTGCATTCTTCCGGAGATCACGGCGACCAGGAACCTTGGACATTTGACGAAGATATTACTGATATCGTACGTAAATTTATTGAATTACGATATCAGTTACTGCCTTATCTTTATACCGCATTTTGGGATTATACCGAAAAAGGCGTGCCTTTGGTAAAATCTCTGGTAATGTTTGATCAGGAAGATTTAAATACACATTACAGAATAGATGAATTTATTTTTGGCGATAGCATTCTTGTCTGTCCCATCATAGAGCCCAACGCAAAAGGGCGACGTATGTATGTTCCCAGAGGAAAATGGTATAATTACTGGACCGATGAATTAGTAACGGGGGGCAAGGAGATGTGGGTTGATGCCGATATTGATAGCATGCCCGTCTTTATTAAAGAAGGTGCAATCATTCCAAAATACCCAGTGCAACAGCATGTAGGAGAAAAAAAGATAGAAGAAATTACTTTAGAAGTTTATTATAAAAAAGGTAAAGAAGATTCTCAATTTTTTGAAGATGCCCACGATGGCTACGATTATACTAAAGGACGTTTTTGTCTAAGAAGTTTCAAACTTACTGGAAGAAAAAATCAGTTAATTATTCAACAACATAAAGAGGGGTCTTTCGATGGAGATTGTAAAAAATTTAAGTTAAAAATCCACGGATTACCGTTTGAAATAAAAACTATTCAGCTTGATAACGAAACCAAATCTTTAGAACACCTGCAAATCAATGGTTGTCTTACCATGATAATTGATGAAAACTTTACAGAATTGGACTTCAATGGAGAGAATGGGAATAATTAAATATTTCTTGCTTTTAATTCCATAGGCAGTAAACACTCGTAAATCATTTTATTTACGGGTGTTGAAATCTTTAATTTTTCAGCCTGATATATAATAAATCCGTTGAAGTTTTCAAGCTCTGATGGTCGCCCATCCATAATATCCCTTTGGGTGGAAGCGGTTGTTCCAGACGGCTGATTTTGAATAATTTGAAAGGTTTTTTCCAAATCTTGATCTGTTAAAGGAATTCCTTTGGCATTCCCTACCAATTTAATTTCATTGGCTGTTTTTTGGAGCAAATCATATAAATATTCGCTTTCTCTTATTTTATCTATTGCAACCCTTGTCAATCCACCTAATCCGCTAACCGTTGTGATGTATAAAAACTTCTTCCATATTTCCAACTGAATATTCTCTGGATTTAAATTGGTGATTCCCGCTTTGTTAAACAAGGATTTTAATTGTTGAATTCTTCCTGAATTAGAATTATCAATCTCTCCAAAAGTAATACGCGGCTCAAAGGCCACATGTTTTATCGTTCCTGGTTTTTCAACAAAACTCACTATATGACAAAGCCCAGCAAGTACATTTTTCTTTGGAAAAATTTCCAGAAGTTTTTCTACATTATTGGCCCCGTTTTGTAAGGGTAATATCATTGTATCCTCTCCAATAATAGGTTTAAGTTGATGTGCCACTTCCGTAATTTGCCATGATTTAACTCCTAAAATCACTAAATCCGGTGCAGTAACCTCTGCTAAATTATCGGTGGCCAGGAAAGGTTTAACTTTGAAATCGCCATTTATACTTTCAATTTGGAGTCCGTTTTTCTTAATTTTATCCAAATGTTTTCCTCTGGCTATCATTGTAATCTGAAAACCTGCATGTGCAAGTTTACCACCAAAATACCCTCCAACTCCACCAATTCCGAAGATTAGAATGTTCATATTGTTCGTAATTTTCATCATAAAGATAAAATTACTGCTGCAACATACCTAACTATTACTACCTTGGTTAAGAAAAATTTCATCCCATCACTAATTTTTTTAAACTTTAAACGTTTTAAATAAATTGAACGCTTAACTTTTATATTTTTACAAAAAAAAATCTAAAGTTCCCTATGAGCACATCTTTTGAAAAATATCAGAAACGCCGGCTGGTATCTTCTTATTTTTCAGTAGTCATTAGTATTGCTTTAGTACTTTTTCTATTGGGAATGTTGGGTTTACTGGTATTGAACACCAAGAAAGTAGCCGACCATTTTAAAGAACAAATCGCACTTACTGTGTACTTAAAAGATACAGCCAAAGAGGTTGAAATTGAACAGCTCAAAAAAAGCTTAGCAATGGCTGATTACACAAAATCTACCACTTATGTTTCCAAAGAAGAAGCTGCAGAAGCTCACAGCAAGGAAATAGGGGAAGATTTTATGGAATTTTTAGGCTATAATCCTTTACAGAACTCCATTGATGTTTATATGAATGCCGATTTTGTCTCGGGTGAGCAAGTTGATGCAATTGCGGCTGAGCTTACTTCTAAAAACTTCGTGGATGAAGTGATCTATGATAAACCGCTTATCGCACTTTTGAATGAGAATGTAAAAAAAATTAGTTTTTGGGTGCTCATTGCCAGCGGAGTTTTCACTTTTATCGCAGTATTGCTTATCAATAGTTCAATTAGACTTTCGGTATATTCAAAAAGATTTATTATAAAAACCATGCAGATGGTGGGCGCCACCAAAGGTTTTATTCGTAGACCTTTTATTTGGCAAAGTGTAAAGCTTGGAATGATCGGTGCAATAATTGCTCTTATCGGAATGGCCGGAGCCCTTTATTACCTCAACAATAGTTTCCCCCAGCTATCATTAGCTTCTGATGTCAAAATACTTGCCGTTTTATTTATAGGCGTTTTTATTATGGGAATCCTTATTACCTGGTTAAGTACTTTTTTTGCTACTTCAAGGTTCCTAAACCTAAAAACCGACGAGCTCTATTATTAAGAGGAGAGTCCTGATTTTATTTTTTCTTCAGAAATAGTATAATTTGACATTGCATTCTGCATTATACTATTTTTTTCCCGGCTAAAGTTAATTTATAGCCGGAGTTCGCAAACGTTTTAGATTACTAAATCCCTTGTGAACACTACAACCTTCTATAGGGTAGCTCTCAGAATCCATCTTAAAAAACATCATCAAACCTGATTCTCGTCATAGATTCTGCTCTATTTCTACCCCAACTTTGTACCGAACTAAAAAACCTAATATCATGAAAATTTCAATATCATATCAAGTATTACTTACTGGTGTATTTCTTATGCTGCTAACTGCAGGAAGTATGTTTGGCCAGAATTTCAAAATGAATAACTCTTCTGAAATTATTGTTGAAGGAACTTCTAATATACACGATTGGGAAATGAAAGCTACTTCAAAAAAAGGAGAAGCAACAATTACTACAGAAAATGGGAAACTTACAGGAATTCCGAATCTCCAGGTAACAGTTGCAGCTGAAAGTTTAGAAAGCGGAAAAGGCGGAATGGATAAAAATGCCTATAAAGCGCTTAATACTGATCAATATAAAAACATAGAATTCAAGCTGGATGAGGTTAAAAAAATTGAAGCCAGCAGCAATGACACTTTTAAAGTAAACGGGGTTGCAACATTAAAAATATCGGGTATTTCTAAACAGGTTCCTGTAGAATTTACCGCAAAACTTAACGGCGACCAATTGGAAATTACCGGAGAAGAAAGCATCAATATGACACATTATAAAGTGGTCCCCCCTACTGCTATGTTTGGAACAATAACCACAGGAGAAGACCTAAATATTAAATTCAAATCAACATTTTCTAAATAACTATTCAATTTAAAAACTATTACAATGAAAAATTCAATCAAATATTTCGGTTTTGCCCTTATGATGGCCGCAGGCTTTCAGGCACATGCTCAAGAAGTTGAAGTAGATGTGGAGGTAAAAGAACAATCTATATGGGATAGAGATCTACCTAACTTCAGAGAACCAGATCAACGTGGAATCAATGAATTTGAGGCCCCAAAAGATAAAATTACTTATTTTGATGGTGTCCAAGTAAGAGTTGGTGGTGCCTCTACCATACAGTTCCAGGATTTAGATCACGAGAACGCCGCCGGAAATCTTCCGGAGCTTGAAGGAAATTTTAACCTAGCTACTGCAAACCTTGACCTTGATGTTCTACTTTATGATGGTGTAAGAATGCATCTTAGAACCTATCTTTCATCTCAACACCATACGGAAGCTTATGTGAAAGGTGGATATATCCAGATAGACGAATTAAACTTCATCAGTGAAGGATTTGCTTCAGGCCTTATGAATCACCTAAGATTTAAAATTGGTCATATGGAAAACAACTATGGTGATGCACACTTTAGAAGAACTGATAACGCTATGGCACTTTATAACCCATTTGTAGGAAACTACTTAATGGATAGTTTCACCACAGAAGTTGGTGCAGAAGTTTATATGTTCAACGGCCCTTGGTTAGGTATGCTTGGTTTCACTAACGGTAAATTGAACCAGTCTACATCTGGTGATGGAGAAACCGACCCATCTTTTCTTGCAAAAGTTGGGTATGACAACCAGCTTTCTGAAGACTTAAGATTTAGATTAACAGGATCTCTTTTTCACAGTGGGCACAACTATTCCCGCGGCAACTACCTTTACACAGGAGACCGAGCAGGAAGCCGTTATTACAACGTAATGACAAACGCTGATGGTGGGGATGGATTTAGAGCAGGACGTATAGCTCCTTCTTTCAAAAACGAGATGACTTCCTTTATGATCAACCCATTCATCAAATTTGGTGGTCTTGAATTCTTCGGAATCTATGAAACCACAAGCGGAAAAGACATAGGTGAATCTGATACAAGAAACTATACCCAACTCTCAGGTGAACTTATTTACCGATTCGGGGTTCAGGAAGACTTCTACTTCGGTGGACGTTATAATACCGTTAATGGTGAAATGGCAACTGGAGAGGATATAAGTGTAAACCGTTTCCAATTAGGCGCAGGATGGTTTATGACAAAAAACATTCTTGCAAAACTGGAATATGTTAACCAGGAGTACAACGATTATCCTACAGGAGACATTCACGCTGGAGGACAATTCAACGGAATTACGCTAGAAGCAGCGATTAGTTTTTAAGTTGAATGTTGAGCCCCGGATGCTATCTCTAAGAGATTCGCCGGGGCTTTTTATTTACTGTTTTCGGTATTATACAATCAGGATGTAACTATTTATTTTAAATAATGATACCCCTAAACTTAACCAGGATGAAAACTCACTTTCTATTTTTACTCGCTTTATTTCTTACTATTTCTGGTATAGCACAATCTGGTTTAAAAACCAGGGAAATTAAAATCCTCCCCAACAGTCGACTGAGTATTTCTGGCACTACAAACATTAACGAATTTGAATGTGATTTTAATACGTTTAATTTTAAAAATGATAGTTTTAAAGTGCATTTTATAGAAAAAGGTGATATTCTAAATTTTAGAAACAGCGTATTACCCTTAGAAAATTCCGATTTTGACTGCGGAAACCGACAAATAAACAAAGATTTTCACGAACTCCTAGAGACTAAAAGATTTCCAAAAATCCTGCTCAAACTTAAAAAAATAGATATGAGCACGAAAGATAATACCACGGTTACTATAAATTTCAATATTGCAGGCGTGGACAAGGATTATAAGTTCCCGGTAGACATAACCAGAAATAAGCAACTTTGCTTTGATGGAAAACTTCATTTAAATATTACAGATTTTAATCTAAAAGCACCTAGTAAAATTTTTGGATTGATCGAGTTGAAAGAGGAAATCGTGATCAATTTCAACCTGAATATTCAAACCTAAAGAAGCGAAAATTCTTAAAATCCTATCGCCCTGCGAAATTGTTACAATAGTAAAATATGGAGACGGTGTGTTTTTCAGGGTGCAGCAATGGCCCCGACCACCTTGATTGATGCTCTGTATGAACACTATAATGAGTTGATTGATGTTGAAATTATACAAATCCATACTGAAGGAAACGCAAAATACACCAAGGAACCTTACACAAAAGCCTTCAGAATTAACAGCTGTTTTATAGCCGAAGTTGTCCGAAAAGCACTTAACACTTATTAAGGGTCCTATATTCCAATATTTTTAAGTGAGATTCAAAATCTTTTTAGAAGGGATCTTCTTTCCTTAGATGTTGCTTTTATCCGGGTATCCCCCGATAAACATGGGTATTGCTCCCTTGGTGTTTCTATTGATATTACCTTACCGGCTATTCAAAAAGCTAAAAAAGTAATCACCCAGGTCAATCCTCAAAAGTAACTAGAACCTACGGTGAAGGAATAATTCACAGTAATCAAATTGATGCGGCGTTGGAGGTAATTAAACCTATTTTTTCCCAAGCATTACAGCGCCTAAAGGAATTGAACACAAATTGGAAAACATATAGCGGAATTAATTGACGATGGTACTACTTTACAAATGGGTGTTGGCGGCATCCCTAATGTAATTCTAAACAATTTGCAAAATCATAAAAACCTGGGAATTCATACCTAAATGTTTTCAGATGGAATTCTACCCTTAATTAAATCGTGGTAAGTACAGGTGCAAATCAAAAAGTAAAAACCGGAAAACTTGTTACCTATTTTGCTATAGGTTCAACAGATCTTTATGATTTTATAGACGATAAACCTGGTGCCCATTTTAAAGAAGCTGTATATACCAACGATACCTCCTTAATCAGGCAGAGCCCAAAAATCTCCCTAATAAATTTAGCAATAAAAATAGACCTTACTGACCAGGTTCGTTCCGATACTATTGGGAAATTTTCAGTTTTCGGGTGGGGGAGGTCAAATGGATTTTTAAGAGGTGCAGCCCTTTTTGAAGGCGGCAAACCTCTTATCGCAATGCTTTCAATCACCAAATATGGTATTTCTAAAATCGCACCTTTTTTTAAAGAAGGCGCAGGTATAACCGCTACCCAGGCGCCTGTGTATTACACCGCTACTGAATATGGGTTAGAAAATATTTACGTAAAGAATCTGAAACAAAGAGAAGAACAGCTTATTTCCATAGCTCATCCCCATCACAGAGAGCAGTTGGAAAAGGATTCTTTAAACAATTTCGCTAAAAGATTTTAATATGATTTTGCGGCATCAAGAAACTAAACCACTCCGTATTTTTCTATACAATTATGATTTTGCTCATAAGATTCTCCCTCCCTGAGTTTTAATTTTACCTCAGAATCAAAAACAAAATATTATGCAACTTTACAAGAATTTATTGACTGATTTTAAAGAAATGAGTTTAGGGTATTCAGCTATTGGAATTATCCTATCCAGTTGTTTGGGATCTGTAGCTGCTATGTTAATATTAATGAATGGTCATACTTTTATAGATATGTTTCAACTATTCATTGTTGTAGCTGTTTGTATGGCATTTAACACCGTAATTTTGGCCCAGTTTAGACCAAAGGTCATATTTAACACACTATTGCTAAGCCTCGCTATTTCCTCTATCTTTATTTTAATAAATATTTTCTAAAAATTTATTATGAAAAATGATATAAAAACCCGGGAAGACGTGTATTCACTAGTCTCCGGGTTTTACAAAAAAGTAAGGCAGGATCCCGAAATTGGTCATTTTTTCAATGAGGTTATAAGAGACTGGGACATACATCTCGAGAAATTAACTGATTTCTGGGAGAGTAATCTTTTCTTTAAAGCACTTTACAAAGGTAATCCGCAAAAGGTTCACGTTAAAGTAGACAAGGAAAACAATCACGAGATTTCCTCCTATCATTTTGGAATCTGGTTAAATTTGTGGTTTGAGACCATAGATGAGTTATATGAAGGTGAATTAGCGAATCGCGCAAAAAATAATGCCCAAAAAATGTCTTCACATTTATATTTGAAAATGTTCCAGAGCAGAGAGAAGAGCGTATAAAAAGACTAAAGCTAATGCTCTAGTCTTTTTATGTTATACCCAGGTTGATTTTTCTTAAATCGACGACTATATTTAAAACAGACTTTAGTCCAAGAATTAACACAGAAACTTCTCGACGATCCACATAGTTAACTTATAAACCATTATTTTTTTAGTTGAAGAAATGATCGTAACAACTATAATAATTTAACTATCTAAATGATAAATTTTCATCACATTTTTTAAGATTTCTGAAAAATCTATTTCCAGGTCAATTAGCTTACCAGAATGAATATCGAAAACCCAACCGTGCACGCTTATACCTCTATCCAAAAATGCCCTTTGAACCTCTGCGGTTTTAATAACATTTATACATTGCTCTTGCACATTTAACTCAACTAATCTTTTATAGCGCTCTTCCTCATCTTTAATTCCATCGAGCTCATCTTGGTGAATCCGGTACACATCACGAATGTTTCTTAACCAAGGATTCAGAATACCAAGATCTTGAGATTGCATAGCGGCTTTTACACCTCCACAGAAATAATGTCCACATACTACTACGTGCTTAACCTTTAGATGAGCAACAGCAAAATCTATTACAGACATTGCACTTAGGTCAGTATTTGGAACCATATTAGCAATATTCCGATGTACAAAAACATCACCTGGCGAGACCCCCATCAGTTCTTCAGCGGTCACACGACTATCGGAACAACCAATATAAAGAATGTCCGGATTTTGGCCTTTGGAAAGATCACTAAAGTAATTTGAATCTATTTTTAATTTTTCCTCGATCCAGTTTTGATTGTTTTTAAAAATTTCCTTTATTTCCATTTATTTTATATATAAGTAAAATTATAGCCTGATTTACAAAAAGCTTTTCCCGAATTTTTTCTTTTGAATTAAAAGCAGAAATTAGTTTTTGGTACTAGCCATAAACATAGAGATTTCTGCTTTAAATAGCAAAAGTGATATCATTAAAACTCCATTTTTTCAGAGTAAAAAGAAATTTTAACCAAAATTTAAAAGTTTAACCGTGCAGAATAAGTACTGGAAGGTTTTGTCTTTTAGTTTCGACTGCAGAAATTCGATTTAAAAGTTTTTCAGAAATATGTAGTTGACGGGCAAAAAGTACAATAAGGTTGGCCTTCGCATTGGCTTCTGGCCAGAATTGCTCTAAAAAATCTGATTCTTTATATAGTGTTTTGCGTGATAATTTAAAATTGGGCAACCTGAAATCGCTAATCTTCGCCCCGGAATTGTTTAAATCGAATTCCCATACATCTAAAGCAACATTCTCTGCAACTGGCAATTTCTGTAATAATCGCAAAGCTTCAATATTCACCGGAAATCGTAAATCTATCGGAAGATATAGTCTCTCCCATTTTAAGAATTCACAATTTGGAACAACTAAAACCGGGCACTTCACCTTTTTTACCACATTACAGGTATTTCCCCCCAATCCCTGGATATTAGAGGTGTTTTTCCCTGATGCTCCCATAACAATGAGATCTATCTTTTTTTCGGCAACTGCTTTTCGGGTGGCATTTATAAGGTTATCAGAGAATGGTAACGATGAAAAAGAATGTTTTTTAGCTGCAGGTTCTTTCTGAAGCTTTGTTATCATTTTTACAAGTGACTCGCCTATCGTTGTGGCTTCTCCAGATGATGCATGAAGTACGTAAAAAATTGACGCTCCAAAAGTTGAATTAAGGGCATACCTAGCGGCATTAAATGCCTGTGCAGAAAAATCTGTAAGTAACAAAACATTCATGGGCGTGAATTTTCAGCGCTAATTTTGGCCAAAAATAGCGTGAAAGATCAATCCCAAATATGACCCCCATCAGTTCTTTTGAGAATTAACTAATTTGCTCTAGTTTTTCAACATCCAATAATTTCACATTTCTACCCTCAATTTCAATAAGACCTTCTTTTTTAAAATCGGATAAGGTTCTAATTAAAGTTTCTGAAGCAATACCTGCAACTCCGGCAAGATCTGCCCGGGAAATTCTAATACTGTGCAAGGGATTTTTCTTTATTTTATGTGCAAACAGCAGAATGGTACGGGCTGTTTTTCTTCTTACTGAAGCATATGCAATTTCCATAAGCTGCTCTTTAACACTCATTAAATGATCACCCATATCCTGCAACAATTCCATACTAATATTGCTGTTATTCTTTAGAATTTCCCGCAAATCATCTTTAGAAACCACGTACAGCAAGCTATCTTCCATAGCCGTTGCGAATTCTCCGTAAGCTGAACTTTTATTAAAGCTAAGGTTACCAAAAAAATCACCATCTTTATACAGTTCAGTAATCATTTCTTTACCGCGGCTATCAAATTTGTGAGCTTTTACTACTCCTTGTTCGATCATGTAAAAATGAAGTGAGGATTTTCCTTCCTCGTAAATATTTTCACCGGCTCTAAATTTGATTCTCTCCCCATTTCTCATCATTTCACGAAAAGCGGAAAGATTCTGAACACTCTCGCCTATATTATCGCTTTTTTGCGCCCTTAGAATTTCTATTTTTGCCAACCTGCTTTCAATAGCGCTTAAAAGATCATCTTCTTCAAATGGCTTGGTTAAATAATCATCGGCTCCAAGGTCCATTCCTCTTCTTACATCTTTATGTTCGGTCTTTGCCGAAAGAAAAATAAAAGGAATTCCATTGGTTTCTGGATCTTCTGATAGTTTGGTAAGCACATCATAGCCATCCAGCTCCGGCATCATTATATCACAGACAATAATATCCGGAATTACTTCTTTGGCTTTAATTACACCCTTCCTTCCATCAGGTGCAGTTATTACTTCATAATTTGAAAGTTCCAACAATTCTGCTGTATTCTCTCTAACGGTTACATCATCTTCAATTAAAAGTATTTTTTTCATTCTATGCAATTTTCAATTTTCACCAAAATAAAATTGGCTATCATCTATTTTGATTAGGTAATGTTACGGTAAATTTTGTGCCCTTATTCTCTATACTCTGAAAACTTATTGTACCTCCCATATTTTCCACATGTACTTTTACAATATTGAGTCCGATACCAGTCCCTTGGTTTAACAGGGCATTTTCAGCCCTAAAATAACGCTCAAAAATATGCTTTTGATCTTTCTCTGGAATTCCCATTCCCTGATCTTCCACCTCGAAAATAACCTTATTCGTTTTTGGGAATATTCTAAAAAATATAGTGGAATCTTCCGGAGAATATTTAATGGAATTTCCAATTAAATTTGACAGAATAAGTTCTAGGATTTTTTCATCCTGATACAGCACTACATCCTCCATCTCATTATCATATTCTATCTCCTGACCAAATTTTAAAGTTACATTCGCATTATATATCAAGTCATTAACTAACTTGTTGAGACTAAAAGTTGTGTATTTATAGTTTACATTTCCGGATTCCAGGCGTTCCAAAGAAAGAAAATCGTTCAAGATGTTATTTAGATAGTGTACCTTATTTTTAATTGTGCTAAGATGTTTTGTTCTTTTTTCTTGTTGATCAGTAGTAGTGTATTTTTCAGCTAGAGTAGCCGAGGTTAGGATTCCGCTCAAAGGAGTTTTAAATTCGTGAGAAACCAGGGAGAGAAATTTCGTTTTTAATTCATTGAGCTCCTTTTCCTGTTTTAGTGCCAGTTTTATACGCTTTTCGGCTTCCTTTCTTTTTGTAATTTCTGTCTCAAGATCATTCACCGTATTTCTAAGTTCCTGAGTTCTTATTTTAATCTTATCTTCCAGCTCTGCATTAAGTTCCCTAATTCGCTGCTGGTTTTCTTTCCTAACCGTTATATCTACAATAAGGGACATCACAAATCGCTCTCCATCTACTTCAAAAGGATTCAACCCTGCCTCTACAGGAAACTGTGTTCCGTTCTTTTTTACACCGAATAAATCTCTTCCATGCCCCATTTGCCTTTTCTCACTATGAGCCATAAACTTATCAAAATGTTCATGATGATTAGCTTTATAGCGCATCGGGATCAAAATATTTAGATTCGCGCCCAAAAGTTCTTCCTTGTTATAACCAAACATACTTAGGGCAGCCTTATTCGCAGAAATTATAATTTGTTGATTATCTACAACAATTACGCCTTCTGAAGCGGCTTCAAATAAAGTATCAAATATTTGCTCGTTCTCTCTAAAAAATTCTATAGCCACAATTTAATTTGTTAGGTTTTATCGGAACTAAATTACAAACTGTTTAACGAATTATTTAGGAAAGAAGTTTTTAATTTTTCTAGAAGAATTAAGTAAAATAAACAAATGGTTCTAAACTTTTTGATTTCATTACAACTAACTTTTTGTTTTTATCTTTGTCCATCAATTAGATGAAATGTCTCAAAAATTTGTTTTCCTACTTCTTATATTTCCAATACTTGCACATTCTCAATTAGTAAATATTGAAACCAAGCGACTTCAAACTGATTCTATCAGGTTTGTATTAAATGCCGATTTTGCTTTTAATCATTCCAATACTGATGGTCTTTCAGTGAATCAGATTAACGCCACCTTAACTACACAATTCAAATCGAAAGATTTAAAGAAAACTTATCTCTTTCTTGGAAATTATAAATTAATAGATTCAGAAGAAGGAAATTTGCAAAATTCCTGGTTTCTACATACCCGTTTTAATTACAAATTCAGTCAGCTATTAAGAGGTGAATTTTTTTTACAAGGACAATACAACCAACTTCTGGTGGTTGAACAAAGAAACCTTTTAGGTGCCGGATTAAGGCTAAAGTGGATAAGTCGTGAATATATTTCAGCCTATTTGGGAAATAGTTATATGTATGAAATTGAATACAGCGATAGGGCCCAAACTACAAATAGCAATCATCGTAACAGTTCCTATTTATCACTATCTTATCTCTCAAAAACCAATCGTTTTTCTATCACTAATACGGTGTATTACCAACCACTCTATAAAAACCTTGAAGATTATAGGATCCTAGAACAGTTCCGGCTAGACATTCCTCTGGTAAATTGGTTTAAAGTATTTATGATTTATGATTATTATTTTGACAGTCAGACACCTCTAAACACCATGGAATACACCTCGCAGTTACAAATTGGAATGGGTTTCAGCTTGTAGGAATAATGAAGTACCATTGAATCCTTCTCAAAACACATATTAACTATAAAAAATAAAAAACCGGAAAGAAATAAATCTTCCCGGTTAATTCTGTTGGCCTACTAGGGCTCGAACCTAGACTCTTCTGGACCAAAACCAGACGTGTTGCCAGTTACACCATAGGCCATTGCTGTAATGCGGATGCAAATTTAAAACAAACTTTCTATTGCGCAAACTTTTTCTATAAAAATTGAAAGCTATTTTTTTACAAGTAGGTTTTTGGCGTGAAATCTGCAGGATCAAAGCTTATAAAACAGCTTTAATACCCGGCTTTTCAGAAAATATATCGTTTTAAAGTCCGTTACTAAAGCATTCATAATTTTATTATTAAATTCGCCACATAGGATTCAATTGTATTCAAAAATGACAGATTTTAACTTCAAGAAGTGGAATAAAATATCAGGTTGGCTGGTATTTCTAATTGCACTTACCACTTACACCCTTACCCTAGAACCAACCGCAAGTTTTTGGGATGCCGGGGAATATATCGCAACTTCCGCAAACCTTGAAGTAGGTCATCCACCAGGAGCGCCATTTTACCAAATGCTTGGCGCCTTCTTTTCTACTTTCGCTCCGGATAATTCGCAGATTGCACTAATGATCAATTTTATGTCCGGTCTTTCTAGTGCTTTTGCTGTATTATTTATGTTCTGGTCAATTAGTTTATTGGTTTTAAAAATTGCAGGACCGATTGAAAAATTAAATCCGGGCAATAAAATGGCTGTATTAGGTAGTTCCCTGGTGGGCTCACTTGCTTTTACCTTTACCGATAGTTTTTGGTTTAGTGCCGTAGAAGCTGAAGTATATGCTATGGCCGCCTGTATTATGGCGCTGTTGTTTTATTTAGGTTTACTCTGGGAACGTGATATGTTTAAACCCCGGGGGAATCGTTGGTTAATCTTAATTTCGTTAGTTATAGGATTATCTTTTGGCGTTCACTTTTTAGGTCTCCTAACCATTCCTGCTATCGGTTTTTTATATTTCTTTAAAAACTATAAAAAGATTACCGTAAAGAATTTCATAATCGCTAATATCGTAGTAGTAGCCGTTTTGATGTTTATTTTTAAATTACTTCTACCCTATACGCTTACCTTCTTTGCGGCTTCAGAATTATTTTTTACCAATTCACTAGGGCTTCCGTTTAACACAGGCACTATAATCGCGCTTTTGATAATTATCGCTATTTTTTATTATGGAATTTCCTACACCCGGAAGAAAAATTATTTTCAATTAAATACATTATTCCTTTGTATCCTTTTTATCCTAATTGGATTTTCAAGTTGGGTAATGCTACCCATAAGATCTAACGCACCCACTATTATAAATGAAAACAGTCCAGATAATGCCCGTGAACTGTTAGCTTATTACAACCGGGAACAATATGGTGAAACACATCTATTTTATGGACCTCAATTCTCTGAAATGTATGCCGGTTTGGATGAAGACAATCCTTATATCGATGGTCAACCTAAATATGAAAAAGATGAAGAGGCCGGTGAATATATTATTGTTAACGATTATAAGAATGCCAGACAAAATCTGGATGATTCACACAAAACATTTCTCCCCAGAATGTGGAGTACACAACATGCGGCCAATTACATGGATTTTACCGGCCCACTGGATTTCACTATAAAGCCGGAATACCAGGGAGAAGAAAGATTGGTAAGTGCTGTAAACGAATTTCAAAACCGATTTTCCAGCGGAGAACTGGATAATACCGATTATCATAATTTTCTAAGGCAGTTTGGAGATTATCTTAATATAGAAAAACCCTCGTTTGCTTCTAATATTGCATACTTGTTAGAATATCAGATTGGATATATGTACTGGCGTTATTTTATGTGGAATTTTGTAGGACGACAGGATGATGTGCAGGGAAAATATACCGATATGGACGGAAACTGGATTAGTGGTATCGATTTTATAGACGAGATGCACGTGGGCCCTCAAGATAATCTTCCCAGTGATGTAAAAAATAATAAAGCCCGGAATACATATTATTTCCTACCCCTAATTCTAGGTCTGATTGGACTTGTTTTTCAGCTTAAGCGAGATAAAAATAACTTTTGGGTCTTACTCGTTTTCTTCCTATTTACCGGAATTGCCTTAAAGATTTACCTAAACGAAAGACCTTTTGAGCCTCGGGAACGTGATTATGCCCTGGTAGGTTCGTTCTACGTCTTTGCTATTTGGATTGGATTCGGGGTCTACGCGCTCTTTGACTGGGCTAAAAAATTCCTTAAACCAAAAATTGTAGCGCCAATTGTAATTGTTGCTTCGCTTTTAGCAGTACCAGTGCTTTTAGCTTCAGAAAATTGGAATGATCACGATCGTAGTGGCAGGTATTCCACACTTTCAATGGCTAAAATGTATTTAGATTCTGTAGATGAAAATGGAATCATCTTCACTATTGGTGATAATGATACTTTTGCATTATGGTATGCACAACAGGTAGAGCGTTATCGTACCGATGTACGGGTAATAAACACTAGCCTTTTCGCTACAGATTGGTATATAGACCAGATGAAGAGGAAAGCATTTGAGAGTGATCCAATCCCCTCACAATTTGAAAATGAGGATTACAATGGAGTTAATGACGCCGTCTTTTTCAAAGAAGTTACCAATGACACTATTCCAATTAAAACCTGGTTAAATTATATCCAGAATGATGATCCTAGAACTCAGGCCGAATTACAGAGTGGCCAAATGATAAATACTTTTCCAACTAAAAATATCAGTATTCCGGTTGACAAAGAAGCTGTTCTGGAAAACGGAATCGTAGAAGAACGCTTTGCCGATCAAATAGTCGATGAAATTATTGTTCGGATCGAGTCAGACGTCATTTATAAAAACACTTTGATGATGCTGGATATCATTGCCAATAATAATTGGGAACGACCTATTTATTTTTCTGGCGGAAGCTTTAGCGACGAAGATTATTTATGGATGAAAGAATATCTGCAGCTAGAAGGTCTGGCATATAAACTTGTTCCCATTAAAACCCCCATAGACAGACAAAACCCTTATGATATGGGAAGAATCAATACCGAAAAAATGTACGATATCGTAATGGATTGGGATTGGGGAAATATGGGATCTGACCAGATTTATCATGATACTGAAACACGCAGAAATGCCATTACTTACAGAAGTAATCTGGCCAGATTAGTAGAAAACCTGTTAAATGAACAGGACACTACCAGGGCAGAAAAGGTACTTGATCTTGCAATGGAGAATATGCCCGTTGAGCATTACAAATACTACGCCCTGTTAGAACCTTATGTGAGTGGTTATTATGAAGTTGGCGAACCTGAAAAAGCACGAGAACTTTGGGAAAAAATAGCTAAGAAATACCAGGAGAGACTGGAGTATTACAGTAGTTGGGATATAGACCGGCAATATCGCTATTTTAACCAAATTGTTTCAAATATTGAGCGTTATCGTGCCTTAGTAGACTTACTGGTCGTGCACCAGGATGAAGAGATCTTAAAAGAAAAAGCAGAAGAATTCAACGAATATCTAGAATTATTTCGCCATTTTTATGGAGAAGAAGAAGAAATCATTCCTGATGTTGAAGACCCACAGGAAAATGTAATTCAGAAAAGACTCAACCCGGAATTAAATCAGGGAAATAATCCCCTTAGAATAGATTCTTCCCAGGAAGAATAACAGAAATTAAGACTAAGGAAATCTACAGTATCCAAAAGCACTGTAGGTTTCCTTTATATTCCAATATTCATAAGGTAAGATAAGTGCATTCTGGATTTTAATAAGCTTACAATCTTTCAACCTGCTCCTATTTATGAATTTATTTTTAGCTAAATATCCTTCTATATTAAAAAAGCTTTACCCAAACAGGATTACACGACTCAAGGAAGACAAAAGTCTTTACCTCACTTTTGATGATGGCCCAGTGCCCGAAATCACCCCCTGGGTTTTAAATGAATTAAAAAAACACAATGCGAAAGCAACCTTTTTTTGTGTAGGTGATAATATAAAAAAAAATCCTGTTATTTTCTCTCAAATTACAGCCCACGGCCACGGTGTAGGAAACCATACTTATAATCATTTAAACGGCTGGAATAACAAAACTGATTATTATCTCGCCAACATATTACAAACTGAAGAAATTATTAGCCGGCAAAATAACCTAGAAAAATCAAAACCAAAACTTTTTCGTCCTCCATATGGAAAAATTAAAAACTCTCAAGCTAAGACTCTTGTTAAACTGGGGTATCAAATAGTTATGTGGGATATTTTAAGCGGAGATTTTGAGAAGAGAATTTCTAAAGAAAAATGTTTGAAAAATGTGATAGTAAACGCTTCCGCAGGAAGCATCATTGTTTTTCATGATAGTATTAAAGCTTCAAGGAACTTAAAATTCACCTTACCAAAAGTTTTGAAATATTATAAGGAGAAGGGTTTCATTTTTAAGTCTCTTTAAACATATTCCTTAAGAATACCTACTAAGGTAGCCGCATCTTGCTCGCCACTTTGTCGCCATTTCATTTCCCCGGATTTATAGATCATTAGCGTTGGTAGGGTTTTTACCCGAAGTGCCTCGGCAAGCTGAGAGTTTTTATCCACATCAATTTTTATCACCTTGGCTTTGTTACCCATAGAAGCAGCTACTTCTCGCAAGACCGGGTTCATAGCTTTAGAACCTTCATTCCAATGAGTATAAAAATCCAATAACACCGGAATATTTAGATCTATTAATTCACCAAATTTTGACATCGAATAATTTTTTCTTTTAAAATTAGTTCATTCTTTTTTCCGGAGCAATCACTTACTCAAATATAGTAAATTCTGCAGATTATGCAGGTTTAGAACCTTTTTTGAGTTCAATGACACTAATCTCCGGCCAGATTCCCACCCTTCCGGGAAAAGCCAGAAAACCAAATCCGCGGTTTACGTTGATATACCGCCCAAATTCTTCGTATATCCCCGCCCAATTCTGGTAGCGGTATTGGACTGGACTCCATTTAAACCACCCAGGTATCTCAATTCCAAATTGCATACCATGGGTGTGGCCACTTAGTGTTAAATGATAATTGTTCGGATCCGTTTTAATCTTTTCCTGCCAGTAAGAAGGATCGTGACTTAATAAAACTTTAAAATCATTCTCTTTCAACCCTGCACCCGCCTTATCCAGGTCACCTTCTTTTTTAAATCCCCCTGCACCCCAGTTTTCAACACCAACTAATGCGATTTTTTCACCGCTGCGCTCAATAAACCTATGCTCATTTAGCAAAAGATTCCATCCCATTTTAGCGTGAGTTTCCTTTAAAGTTTCAAGGTTTTTCTTTTTGGCTTCTTTGGAGGGCCAATTTTTATAATCGCCGTAATCATGATTACCCAGAATAGAATAAACACCATCTTTTGCTGTTATATTGCCGAACATTTTTTTCCAGGGGTCCATTTCAGAAGCTTCATTATTCACCATATCACCGGTAAAAAGTACCAAATCGGCTTCCTGTTCATTGAGCAGGTCTACACCATACCCTATCTTTCTTTCATTATCAAAACTCCCACTATGAATATCACTTATTTGCGCAATCCTGTAACCATCAAACGATCCGGGCAAATCTTCAAAATATAGCGTATAATTAAGAACCCTAAAATTATACCGTCCCTGGTACATTCCGTATAAAACCGAAGCCAAAGGAATCGCCGCAATACCCATGGCCAGCTGACTCAAAAATTTTCTTCGTGATGGGATCGAGAACGTTTCTTTCGAGGAAAATAATTTTTCAAGTCCCCCCAGGCTTAATCTGAAGATATCTTCTCCAAGCATAATCACCGTCAGGAAAAGCTTGAATAGCATTATAGAGAGTAAAAAGCCAAAGGCATAACCTCGAGCTCCTGTCAGTACACTCCCATCTGTCGGTGTTAACCATTGATAAAGGAAATTTCCTAATACTGCCAGTGTTACGATAAAATATAGAATTACCACCCAGTAATTCCGGGTTAAGGTTTTCAAAGCCTGATAAGCATAAATTTCTATAAAAATGTAAAATATTATGAAGATTATCCATCTCATAAGTGCACCAGATTTTTTGCGAATATACTTTTATTCCTCACTTTATTGATTTCGTTTAGGTTTAATTTAACGCCAGAATAACGCTCTAACCCAACTGCTTGCATTCCTAAAATAGCGCCAGAAATGCTTTTCAGCTATAAGGTTTAACTATACTGATGATAAACTTTTTTTTTCAAGCCTATTGACTGAAATCATTCACTAAAACAAAAAAGGAAGTTAATCAGGATGATCAGATAATACTCCATTGCTACCCCTTGTAGCATAACTTCCGGGTATTCTTTACAAAAGTACTTCAGCTTTAATTGCCATAAAACATTATAGGAATGCAAACTACCCTTGCATTCCCTGCAAAGCCTATAGTAAAGAAAAATATCGGTCGCATAAATTTATAATTTTCAAAAATTTTAATGTTCAAGTTTTTAGTAAGCCCTAAGCCTGTATGATAATATCTTTGTAGTTTTGGAATATTTAGAAAAATAATATCCCAAAAAATATGCCTGCTCAAAAACGTCTTTTCCTTGTTGATGCCTATGCCCTGATTTTTAGAGGTTATTATGCCTTTATTAAAAACCCAAGAATTAATTCTAAAGGTTTTGACACTTCTGCAATAATGGGTTTTATGAATTCCCTTTTCGATGTTATCAGGCGCGAAAGACCAGATCATCTTGCGGTTTGTTTCGATAAAGAAGGCAGTGAGGTAAGAACCGAAATGTTTGCCGAATATAAAGCAAATCGCGATGCCACTCCCGAACCTATAAAAGAAGCAATTCCTATCATCCAGGATATTTTAAAAGCTATGCATATTCCCGTGATAGAATTACCCGGTTGCGAAGCCGATGATATAATTGGAACCCTTGCCAAACAAGCCGAAAAAGAAGATTACCAGGTTTTTATGGTCACTCCAGACAAGGATTTTGCACAATTGGTGACCGATAATATTTTCATGTACCGACCTGCAAGAATGGGTAACGGGATTGAGATCTGGGGAATTCCTGAAGTTCAGAAGAAATTTGGGGTAGAACGCCCCGAACAAGTGATTGATTTCTTAGGAATGATGGGCGACGCAGTAGACAATATTCCAGGACTCCCCGGAGTAGGTGAAAAAACCGCTAAAAAATTTCTTAAACAGTTCGGAAGTATGGAAGAATTGCTGGCCAATACTAACCAGTTAAAAGGCAAGATGAAAGAAAAAGTAGAAAGTCACGCTGAACAAGGAATACTTTCTAAAAAACTTGCCGCTATTCTTACCGATTGTGATGTGAAATTTCACGCTGAAAATTATGAACTTTCCCAACCCAATGCCGAAAAGGTTCAGGAGATTTTCGATGAACTTGAATTTAGAAGACTTAAGGATCAATTTATAAAACTATTTAGCGGAGAAGTCGACCATCAACAAACCCAGATCACAAACTCTCCCTCCGCTAAAAAGGTTTCCAAAACTGCTGGCGAAGGACAGTTTTCTTTATTTGGAGGTGATAATTCAGAAAAAATTGAAGCTAGCACAGGCGGAAGAAAAACTTTAAAAGATACCCCCCATGTATACCAGAGCCTGAAGACTAAAATGGCCAGGGAATTATTCCTTCAAAATTTGATGAAGCAGCAAAGCGTTTGCATCGACACCGAAACTACCAGCTTAAATGCTCTGGAAGCCGAGTTGGTAGGCATTGCATTTTCCTGGGAACCTGGAAAGGGCTTTTACCTGTCATTCCCCAGTGAGCAGGACAAAGCGAAAGAACTTATTGAAGAATTAAGGCCATTCTTTGAAGATGAAAAAATTGAAAAAATTGGACAGAGCCTTAAATATGATATTAAGGTTTTAGCAAAATATAATATTGAAATAAAAGGAAATCTTTTTGATACGATGATTGCGCATTACCTTATAAATCCAGATATGCGCCATAATATGGACATCCTTGCTGAAACCTATTTAAATTATAGTCCGCAACCTATTTCAGAATTAATTGGAAAAAAGGGAAAGAATCAAAAATCGATGCGGGATGTACCACTGGAAGATCAAAAAGAGTATGGAGTTGAAGATGCAGATGTTACCCTTCAGCTTAAAAAATTTTTTGAACAGGAATTAAAAGAAGCAGAAACCAGAAAACTTTTTGATGAAATTGAAATTCCGCTGGTTAGGGTACTTGCCGCGATGGAACTAGAAGGTATTAAACTTGACAAAAATTTCCTGAAATCCCTTTCTAATGCTTTAGATAATGACATTAAAGAATTGGAACAAAATATTTATAAAGAAGCCGGAGAGGAATTTAAAATTAGTTCCCCAAAACAATTAGGACTCATCCTCTTTGAAAAAATGGAATTAGTTAAAAAACCTAAAAAGACCAAAACCGGTCAATATTCCACTGGTGAAGACGTACTTTCTAATTTAATAAAAGAACATAAGATCGTTGAGGATGTATTGATGTATCGTGCTTTGGTAAAATTGCAAAACACTTATGTAGATTCATTGCCAAAGCAGCTTCAGAAGAGTACTGGAAGGATTCATACAGATTACGTGCAAACTATAGCTGCGACAGGAAGGTTGAGTTCAAACAACCCGAACCTGCAGAATATCCCCATTAGAACCGAACGCGGACAGCAGGTAAGAAAAGCTTTTGTCCCACGTGATGAAAACCATCTTTTGCTCGCTGCCGATTATTCTCAAATTGAATTACGAATTATTGCTGCTCTGAGCCACGAAGATAATATGATTAAAGCCTTTAAGGAAGGCAAAGATATTCACGCTTCTACCGCAGCTCAGGTGTTTAATGTAAATATAGATGAAGTAACCCGCGAGCAGAGAAGTAATGCAAAAACCGTGAATTTTGGAATAATCTACGGCGTTTCAGCATTTGGTTTGAGCAATCAAACCAATTTATCTCGCTCTGAAGCAAAAGAGCTTATCGAAACCTATTATAAAACTTACCCTAAACTAACCGGATACATTGCCGACCAGGTGGCTTTTGCCAGGGAAAACGGTTATGTGCAAACCGTCTTAGGCAGAAGGCGTTATTTGAAAGATATCAATTCTCAAAATGCGGTAGTAAGAGGTGCTGCCGAAAGAAATGCAGTAAACGCACCAATACAGGGGAGTGCCGCCGATATTATCAAACTGGCAATGATTAATATTTATAGAAAACTCAGTGAAGGAAACTTTAAAACCAAAATGCTCCTGCAAGTACATGATGAATTAGTCTTTGATGCCTATAAGGATGAAATAAAGGAAGTAAAGAAAATGATTAAGTATGAAATGGAAAACGCTTATAAATTGGAAGTCCCCTTAGATGTAGAATTGGGTGAAGGCAATAACTGGCTAGAAGCACATTAAAGATCTTTCTTTTAAAGAGAATTTCCACCTGGACAATTACAAGGTAGATCGTAAATTCAACCAGGAATGCGTTTTAAATCTATTATCTTTGTATGACGTGGGCAATAAAAAACCTCACAGACGAAGCTGCAAGGTTTTTCTATCAAACTATTGGTTAGGTTGCTATTTTACCCTGGCGTATTCTAAAGATAAAACGGTTACATCTTCAGCATCCGTGCCATCAGGGTTCCCATAATATTGATTGGATTCCATTTTACTGATATCAAAAGAAAAAGTATCCGTGGTACGTTCTAAAATTCTAGAATGAGTACGAGTAGTTCCATCAATAGTCATTGTAATTACAAGACGCTCCTCATTATTGACATTTTCAACATCCCAGCTACCTGAATCTGTTCTCCCGGAAAGACATTTAAAATCCTGATTGGTCTCCCCTGCTTTAAAGTCAAGTTTAGAATTAGTGGTTAACATATCTCCGTTTTCAAAAAAAATAACGCCCATATCTTGAAAACAATCAGTTTCCAATAAGATGTTTTTATTAAATACACCATCGTTATTAAGATCTACTACGGTATCGGTATTCATAGCAGAAAGGCGCCATTCCCCTTCTAGATCTTGAGGTGTAATAGTAGCCATAACATTAGTAGCATTAATTTCAGCTGTGGCCACATGATCCTGATTAGGTTCACAGGATACTATTATAAGCATCAGCCCAAATACTTTACAAAAAAAAATTAAATTAAGTAGATTTTTCATAGCTAAATCAATTTGAGACGACAAAGATAGGATGCATTAAACGATTTTTATGACTTTTTTAACATTAAAAATACCGTTTAACGTTATTTTAATGCCTTTTGACGACTTATTTCTAGATCTACTAGTAGTAAACCACCCTAAATACCATCCAAACCTTCAAAATTACAGGTATAAATTCCAAATCATAAATTTCAGATGCACAGCTATCTCCCTCAGAATAAATTAATTAATTTCGGATTTGCTATATGAATTTATAATTGTACATTTGCACCCCGATTTCCCCACATGAATTATGTAGGGAACGGGGAATGGAATGTTTAATAATAAGTAAATTTAATTAGTGTGGACACATTAAGCTACAAAACAGTATCAGCCAACAAGGCTACCGTGACCAAAGAATGGGTACACGTAGATGCTGAAGGACAGACGTTGGGCCGCCTATCTTCTAAAGTAGCCAAGCTACTAAGAGGTAAGCATAAACCTAACTTCACCCCGCACGTTGATTGTGGTGATAACGTAATCGTTACCAACGCAGAAAAAATCAACTTAACCGGTAAGAAATGGGATTCTAAAGAATACATTCGACACACTGGCTACCCGGGTGGACAAAAAAGTCTAACAGCCGCTGAATTATTCGAGAAAAATCCAGAGCGACTTATCGAAAAATCAGTAAAAGGAATGCTACCAAAAAACAAACTTGGAGCAGACCTATTTAGAAATTTAAAGGTTTACGCAGGAACAGATCATGATCATACTGCCCAAAAACCTAAAACTATTAACTTAAACGATCTTAAGTAATGGAGGTTATTCACAAAATTGGCCGAAGAAAAACGGCGGTTGCGCGAGTTTACGTTTCCGAGGGAAGCGGGAAATTCAGCGTAAATAAAAAAGATCTTAAAGACTACTTTACCACCGGTCCTTTACTTTACAAAGTAAACCAGGCCCTTAATCTTACAGGTAATGACGATAATTTTGACATTATTGCAAATGTTTACGGTGGTGGTATTACTGGACAGGCTGAAGCTATTCGTCTTGCACTAGCAAGAGCGATGGTAGAACTGGATGCAGAAAACAGAGCAGTTTTAAAACCAGAAGGTTTAATGACCAGAGATCCAAGAATGGTAGAACGTAAGAAATTCGGACAGAAGAAAGCCCGTAAGAAATTTCAGTTCTCTAAACGTTAATTTTTATTGGAATATATATTCCAAAGTTCATTTAATATTAAAAAGAATTTTGTTGTTATCCCAATTGCTATCGGGAGTTAGTTTAGCATCTAAACAGGTAAGGCCTTGTTTAAATACAGCCACTTACGTGTTGCTATCTTCAACAGAAAGTAAACTATTACAAAAATGGCAAACAAAGTAGAAGTAAAAGAATTACTTGATGCAGGTGTACACTTTGGACACCTTACAAGAAGATGGAACCCAAATATGGCCCCATATATTTACATGGAGCGAAACGGGATTCACATCATCAATTTATATAAGAGTGCTGCTAAAATGCAGGAGGCAGGAGATGCCCTTGCAAAGATTGCAGCCAGCGGTAGAAAAATACTTTTCGTAGCTACCAAAAAACAAGCTAAAGAAATTGTAGCCGAACAAGCTGAAAAAGCTAATATGCCATACATTACCGAGCGCTGGCCCGGTGGTATGCTTACCAACTTCGTTACTATTCGTAGAGCCGTAAAAAAAATGGCCTCTATTGATAGAATGAAAAAAGATGGTACTTTTAATACACTTTCTAAAAAAGAACGCCTGCAGGTAGATCGTTTAAGAGCCAAATTAGAAAAGAACCTCGGTTCCATTTCTGAAATGAGTAGACTTCCAGGAGCGCTTTTTGTAGTTGATATCACTCGTGAACACATTGCTATTAAAGAAGCTCAAAAATTAAACATTCCAATTTTCGCTATGGTAGACACGAATTCAGATCCTCGCGAGGTTGAATACGTGATCCCATCTAATGACGATGCTTCAAAGTCTATCAACAAAGTGGTTTCTTATGTTGCAGATTCTATTGTAGAGGGCCTTTCTGAAAGAAAAGCCTCAAAAGAATCTAAAAAAGATAAATCAGAAGATGAAGAAAAAGAGCCTAAAGCCTCAAAATCTGCTGTAAAGCAACCAGAAGCTGAAGCTCCTTCTAAAGATGCTGAAGATAAAAAAGCAATGAAAGAGGCCAAGAAAGATGTAAAACTTGAGTCTAAAAAAGAAACCTTAGACAAGGCTTCCTCTAACGAAGAAGAATAAAAACAACATTTTATAACATCCAAAAGGTCGTTTAGTTTCTTTCCTAACAGTTGGTCTCTAAGCGACTTTTTAAATAAAACACAATACTATGGCTAAAATAACCGCCGCAGAAGTAAACAAATTAAGAAAATCTACTGGTGCCGGTATGATGGATTGTAAAAAGGCACTTGTTGAGGCAGATGGTGATTTTGATAAAGCTATTGAAGTACTTCGTAAAAAAGGTCAAAAAGTTGCTGCTAAAAGAGCCGATCGAGAATCAGCAGAAGGCGCTGCAATTGCTAAAGTAAATGATAACAACACAAAAGGTGTTATTATCTCTCTCAATTGTGAAACCGACTTTGTGGCTAAAAATGATGATTTCGTTAAAATGGCCAATAATTTCGCAGATATAGCCTTAACAGTTTCTTCAAAGGAAGAATTACTTCAAGCAGATTACAACGGAGTTACTGTACAAGATAAATTAACTGAGCAAACCGGTGTAATTGGTGAAAAAATAGAAATTGGAGCATTTAAAACTCTTGAAGCACCATTTGTTGGTTCTTACATCCACGCAGGTAACAAAATTGCTGTAATTACAGGTCTTTCAAAACAAACGGAAGGAGCTGAAGAAGCTGCAAAAAACGTTTCTATGCAGGCTGCTGCCATGAATCCAATTGCACTTAACGAAGAAGGCGTAGATCAAGATACCATAAATAAAGAAGTAGAGATCGCTAAGGATACTCTGCGTCAGGAAGGAAAACCTGAAGACATGCTAGATAAAATAGCTAAAGGAAAAATTCAGCGTTACTTTAAAGATAACACTTTAGTTAACCAAGCTTTTATTAAAGACGGAAAACAAAGTGTTTCTGATTACGTTAAATCTGTAGATTCAGATCTTGAAGTAGTAGCCTTTGAAAGAGTTGCTTTAGGAGAATAAAATTATATTTCCTTAGCTTATACCCAAATTTATTTCAGTAAAGCTGGAAATTTCTAATAAACTCAAAACCGCTTCATAAAAGAAGCGGTTTTTCTATTTTTGCAATATGTCAAATAAATCATTTAAGTTTAAAGAATTCCAAATAGCGCAGGACCGCTGTGCAATGAAAATAGGTACTGACGGAGTTCTACTGGGGGCCTGGACTTCTCTGGATCATCAACCTAACAGTATTCTTGATATTGGCACAGGAACCGGGGTTATTGCTTTAATGCTAGCTCAGCGCTCTCCAGCCCCACTCATTGACGCTATAGAAATCGATAATGATGCTTTTGAACAAGCGGTGGATAATTTTGAGCAAAGTAATTGGGGCGACAGACTCTTTTGTTATCACGCAGCTTTTGAAGAATTCTTTGAAGAAATGCAGGATGAGGAAAAATATGAGCTTATAATTTCAAACCCTCCCTTTTATGTCGAAAATTACACCTCAGATAGTAAAAGTAGAAATAAGGCTCGTTTTGCTGAAGCGCTACCTTTTTCAGAATTAATTGAAGGCGTTTCAAAATTACTTCATCAAAATGGTGAATTCAATACTATTATTCCCCATAAAGAAGAAACAAGTTTCATATCCATGGCAAGAAAATTTGGGCTACTTCCAAAAAAAATAACCAGGGTGCGTGGTTCTGAAACATCAAAAATTAAAAGAAGCCTATTAAGCTTCAGTTTTAAAGAAGTTAAACCAGAGGAAAATGAACTTTTTATTGAAATTTCACGACATAATTATACGGAAACCTACAAAAATCTCGTAAAAGACTTCTATCTTAAATTATAATCTTAAAATTGTTTGCTTTAAAAAGCTTGGTTACATTTGTGTAAAACACCACACGAATGAGAACAGATAACTTCCAGGCTCCTGATTACTACAATTTAGATGAGCTACTTACCGAAGAACATAAGATAGTTCGCGATGCTGCACGAAAATGGGTGAAACGTGAAGTATCCCCAATCATTGAAGATGCCGCGCAAAAGGCAGAATTCCCAAAATCTATAATTAGCGGCTTAGCAGAAATTGGTGCTTTTGGCCCTTATATTCCAGAGGAATATGGTGGAGCTGGATTAGACCAAATTTCCTATGGACTTATTATGCAAGAGATTGAACGGGGCGATAGTGGCGTGCGTTCTACTGCCTCCGTACAAAGTTCCCTGGTGATGTACCCCATTTATAAATACGGAACAGAAGAACAGCGCAAAAAGTATTTACCAAAACTGGCTTCTGGTGAATTTATGGGTTGCTTTGGCCTTACCGAGCCAGATCACGGCTCTAATCCTGCAGGGATGACAACAAATTTTAAAGATAAAGGTGATCACTATCTTTTAAATGGTGCCAAAATGTGGATATCAAATGCACCCTTTGCTGATATTGCCATTGTTTGGGCAAAGGATGAAAATGGCCGTATTCATGGACTTATTGTAGAACGCGGGATGGAAGGTTTTACCACTCCGGAAACACATAATAAATGGTCCCTCCGTGCCAGCGCTACGGGCGAACTTATTTTTAATAACGTAAAAGTTCCAAAAGAGAATTTAATGCCAAATAAAAGTGGGCTTGGTGCTCCACTAGGTTGCTTGGATTCCGCCCGATATGGAATAGCCTGGGGCGCTATAGGCGCAGCTATGGATTGTTATGACACAGCTTTGCGATACGCAAAAGAACGGATTCAATTTGACAAACCAATTGCAGGCACCCAACTACAGCAGAAAAAATTAGCTGAAATGATTACGGAAATTACCAAAGCGCAATTAATGGCCTGGCGATTAGGGGTATTAAGAAATGAAGGAAAAGCCACCTCAGCCCAAATTTCTATGGCCAAAAGAAACAATGTGGAAATGGCTATAACTATTGCCCGCGAAGCTAGACAGGTTCTTGGTGGAATGGGGATTACCGGGGAATACAGTATTATGCGACATATGATGAACCTTGAAAGTGTAATTACTTACGAAGGCACTCACGATATACATCTTTTAATTACGGGAATGGATATTACTGGCATTCCTGCCTTTCAATAAAAAATAAGCCATTTGAAAGTAATTGAAATATACACTCCAAATTTGCTCGATACATCCAGCTGGTTTTATTTTAAAATGCAAATTAATGTAGTTATAAGATCTTAAAACAATTTCATACCAAGGTCAAAGCAAATCAAAACAAGGGCAGCGTTTACAGCGTTTGCCCTTTTTGTATTTTTCACAACAATCTTTTTTTAGTGGTTTTGGTTTCCTGGCTACAACCCCATCTAACTGTAAATATTCTTTTGATTTATTAGAATAAAATACGATAATATTATATGAATTTAAAAACTGGCTCGTCATATTTGAATATACTTTAAAAAGCTGAAATTGAGCGTTAATTCAATTTTAAATGAATGTTTAAATTTTATAATTTCTAAGGAGAATCTTAGTTTTGCCACATGGTATACAAAAATAGGATAAACGAGGTAAATCAAGAGCTCCAACCGAAATTAAACCAACTTTTGGAGCATTCTTTATATCAGAAAATAACCACCACAAAGCATCTGCAAATTTTTATGCAGCATCACGTTTTTGCTGTATGGGATTTTATGTCTTTACTTACTGCATTACAGGAAAAACTCACAAAAACTACAAATCCCTGGGTACCTGTTGGTAACCCCGAAATCCGGTATTTAATTAATGAAATTGTTTTAGACAAAGAAACCGACGTGAATTTTTTCGGTAATCACCAGAGCCACTTTGAAATGTACCTGGAGGCAATGGAAAAGAGTGGTGCTGACACTGAAAGGATTAAAAATTTTTTACTTCAGGTAACCCACGGAACAGATATTTTTCTTCTAATCGCAGCCACAAAGCTCCCCCACAATATTAAGATCTTTCTTAAAAATACTTTTGAGGTAATTACAGAGGAAAGCCCTCATAAAATAGCATCGGCCATTACCTTTGCTCGACAAGGCGTAATTCCGGATTTGTTCCCTTCCCTTATAAAAAAGGTTCAGCATAATTTCCCAAATGACGACTTAAGCCTTTTTAAATATTATTTTGATCGGCATTTAAACTTAGATAGAAAAAGGCATGGTTCAATGGCTTTAAAAATTGTAGAAGAACTATGTGGGGATGACAATAAAAAATGGACAGAAGTAACTCAAACGGCCAAAGAAGCACTGGATGCCAGATTGGAACTTTACAAAGGTATCGAAAAGGAAATTTCGAAAAACACGGATGCTAAAAAATTGCAAACTATTTAAATCCTACTAGCCACAGCTCTTTAAAATCTATGTAGCCAAGCTTATTATGGTGCTTCAGGAGCAAGTTTCACTTCTAAGCCGTCTAATTTTTCCGTAATTGGAATTTGGCAGCTCAAGCGGCTATTATCCTTAACAAAAAATGCCTGATCCAGCATATCCTCCTCTTCGATACTTTGTTCGGGCATCATATGTTCAAAATTAAGGATATAACACTGACAGGATGCGCACATTGCCATTCCCCCACAAATGCCAATGGTTCCTTCAGGTGCCAGTTCATAGGAACGGACTACTTCCATCAGGTTCATATTCATATCTGTTGGGGCATCTACCACGTGAGCTTCCCCTTCCCTGTCTATAATAGTTATTTTAATATCAGACATAACTTACATAAAGTTAGACTATTTCAAAATTCGTCATCACACTAGGTCTAAAACAATATATAATTATATATAATTATATAGCCCTTTAGTTCCTTCTTATGGCATCTATAACTTAATTCCCAAACAGTCGTTCATTTTAATTTATACTTTTTACTATTTCTTTTTTAGCTTCCTTTTTACTCCCATCAAATCCGCTTACACCACTAACAGTGGTATACTTCATTACGTATTTCTTATTTGGAAATATGCGTTGGTAAGCACTCTGACACATAATGGCAGCCTCGTGAAATCCGCAAAGAATAAGCTTTAATTTTCCCGGGTAAGTGTTTACATCTCCAATTGCGTAAACTCCTGGAATATTGGTTTGATAATCGTAGGCGTTATCAACTTTAATCGCATTTTTTTCGATTTCCAGCCCCCAATCTGCAATAGGACCTAATTTAGGTGACAGCCCGAATAAAGGAATGAAATAATCGGTTTTCTTGATCTCTTTTTCTGAAGCTGATGTTTTATGAGTAATGACCACATTTTCCAATTCCTCTTCTCCTTGTAGATCGGTAACCTCTGCATCCGTAATAAGATTGATTTTCCCAATTTTTGATAGTTCTTCAACCTTCTCTACAGAATCTAAAGCGCCTCGGAAATCTTTTCTCCTGTGAACCAGTGAAACTTCTTCGGCTATATCTGCTAGATAAATAGCCCAATCCAGGGCTGAATCCCCCCCACCGGCAATCACTATTTTTTTATCGCGATAGACCTCTGGCTCCCGAATAATATAAGCAACGCCTTTATCCTCAAAATCAGTTATATTGGCAATAGGCGGTTTTCTAGGTTCAAAACTTCCCAGCCCGCCGGCAATTACTACCACCGGGGCTTGATGTTTTGTTCCCTTATTGGTAGTTACAATAAAACTACCATCCTCCTGTTTATCTATCGTTTGTGCTCTTTCGCCAAGGGTAAATCCAGGTTCAAAAGGTTTTATTTGTTCCATCAAATTGGCAACAAGATCTCCGGCCAAAACTTCCGGAAATCCCGGAATATCATAAATGGGTTTTTTTGGATAGATCTCTGAACATTGCCCACCAGGTTGTGGCAGCGCATCTATCAGATGGCATTTTAATTTTAATAATCCTGCTTCGAAAACCGCAAAAAGGCCTGTTGGCCCTGCGCCAATTATAATTATATCGGTTTTAATCATGCTATTTGCAAATTTGGTAAGCCAGGCGCCTACTTTTGAATATTCACAACACTTTCTATCTGGGGCGCATATTTTTTAATGGTCATTTCCACCCCAGATTTGAGGGTCATTTGGTTCACCGTGCAATCTACACAAGCGCCTTCCAGACGAACTTTAACCAATCGATCGTTCTCTATAGAGATAAGGGAAATGTTACCCCCGTCACTCTCCAAGAATGGTCGAATTTCGGCAAGGGCTTTTTCTACGTTTAATTTAACTTCTTCGCTCGTCATTTATTTCTTTTTAACTGCACTACATCCCGCCATTGTTGTAATCTTAATGGCTTCAGTTGGAGGCAGACTCTTGTTTCTATTTACTGTTTCCTGAACCATATTTCGGGTAATATTTTCAAAAGCTGTTTCAAGTGGCGTTGCTGATTGTAAAGCTGCCGGGCGACCGATATCACCGGACTCACGTAAACTTTGCACTAATGGAATTTCACCTAAAAACGGGGCATCTATATCTTCTGAAAGATTTTTAGCACCTTCCTTACCGAAAATATAATATTTATTTTCAGGAAGTTCTTCGGGAGTAAAATACGCCATATTCTCAACTATTCCCAAAACTGGCACATTTATACTTTCTTGGCGGAACATAGCAACCCCCTTTTTCGCATCTGCTAAAGCCACATTCTGCGGTGTACTTACCACAACCGCGCCGGTTATTGGAAGTGATTGCATAATAGATAGGTGAATATCCCCTGTTCCTGGAGGAAGATCTATTAATAGAAAATCCAAATCGCCCCAGGCTGCATCAAAAATCATTTGATTCAGTGCTTTTGCAGCCATTGGTCCACGCCAGACTACTGCCTGGTTAGGTTTAGTAAAAAAACCAATAGAAAGAACTTTTACCCCGTAATTTTCTACAGGTTTCATTTTTGATTTTCCATCCACATTAACCGAAAGTGGTTTTTCGGTTTCTACATCAAACATCATTGGAATCGATGGACCATAAATATCGGCATCCAAAATCCCTACTTTAAAACCCATTTTGGATAAAGTCACTGCGAGATTAGCGGTTACAGTAGATTTGCCTACACCTCCCTTTCCAGAAGCGACGGCTATGATATTGGAAATACCAGGAATAGCTTTCCCTTTAATCTCCGGTTTTTTATCAGCAGATTCAACTTTTATATTTACTTTAACTTTGGCTTTTGGCTCCACATGCTCGTGGATAGCTTTCATAATATCAACCTCGGCCCGTTTTTTTATGTGTAAAGCAGGGTTATGCAGCACCAGGTCTACAACCACCTCATCGCCAAAGGTCATTATATTCTGAACAGCACCACTTTCCACCATATTTTTACCTTCACCGGCTACAGAAATGGTTTCTAAGGATTTTAATATTTCTTTCCTGTCTAGCTTCATTTATAAAATTTTATAATCTTGAAAAGATCAAGATGTTTTTTTGCTGAATTAAAGAGTCTTCTAATTAAACTCACCAGCTTATATAGATTCATTCTAAACGCAAATATAGGGGTAAAAGCTAAGAATACGAAGTATTTGTCTATAATTGATGTATGGTTTAACTGGCCTCCGATTGCAGATCAATTGACTAGGGTTCAGGGGTCGCAGAATTCAAGAATAGCAATTACTCATCCCATTTTTATTTCGTGTCTGATTATGTCCCAAAAATAACCAGTCGATATACTTCTTCCTTGTTTTAAGATATTTTAACTGCATTTATATCCCTATGGTGTATATTTTAAATTTGGCAATTTAAAAAAGAATCTACCCCTTGTAAGCAGTATTGGGATCATAAGATCCTTGGATATGCTTATATAGTTTGTTCAATTTAGGAAGCCTTTTCAAAGGTAATTGACTAATATATATTTTCACAAGGGTAGTGTTTGTCGCATATACACCGGCTGAATTAATGAATTGGTTTTACCCTCCAATATTCAAACTTTCAGAACAAAATTTTAGCTCAAATCTTTCATAGGATCCCAAAAATGTTTTTCAAAATCCTGTACCTTATTATCTTTTACTTTAATTCCTTCAGAGGCCAGCAATTCCTCCATGGCGCTATGATCACCAAAATGGCTTTTCCCTGTAAGCAAGCCATTTCTATTCACGACACGGTGCGCAGGGATATCCTCAGTATTTTTAACTTTATTCATAGCGTAACCAACCATACGGGCACTTTTTGCAGCACCTACGCTTTTTGCGATTGCGCCGTAAGAAGTGACTTTTCCTTTGGGGATTTGTCTTACTACCCCATAAACGCGATCAAAAAAATTAGATTGCAAGGTCATTTTTTTTAAGAATAATAGATTCGTAAAAGCGTTACAATTACCAGCACCAACATTAAGGCTGCCATAAAGTAGTTGGAATATTTAGAAAATGCCTCAGCTTGTTTCTCTATTCTAATAAAAGAGATTACGTATAGATAAAGTGTGGTAAAAGTTCCCGTGGAGGCCGCTAAAACAAAAGCAAAAATTCGAGACCAATCATAGGCATCACCAGTACCTATATCTAATGCTCCAGCAATAGCCACAAAATAAGGAATAGGAAAGATATTTAGCGCAGCGACAAGCATTCCTTTAAAAATGCTATTAGAATTTGCTTTGCTAGATTTATGTTCTATTCCTCCGCGTTTCTTTGCCTGGATAAAAAAGTAAACCGTCAAGAGAATAAAAATTACCAGCCCAGCGCGCAGTAGAATATTTTGCACAAATTCATTACCGAAAATATATTTAGCCAGTAATACAGCTACGGTAGCCTGAATAATCACAACAATTGTAGCACCTAAGCAAACGTAAAGTCCATTTTTCTTACCTTTTTCCACACAGGTTTTAGCAACTGTCATATTCACCAAACCTGGTGGCACTACCCCGAGTAAGGCTGCGAAATAAGTAATTAGAAAAAGTTTTGTTTCCTCCAAAGAGACTTATTTAATCCTAAATTGAATATAAGTTATAGGTTTTCCCTGGTTAAGATACTGTTTTTCATAGAAAGTTTGGATCTCTGTAACCGCTTTAGGTGAATATTCATTTTTGTAGATATCGTGGTGGGCATATATAATCTCGTGACCTTCCCCGTGAAGCAGGCCTAGGGTATAGCCGTGCATAAATTCGCTATCGGTTTTAAGATTCACCAGTCCTTCAGGTTTCAAAATATATTTATATTTCTGAAGAAATTTAGTATTGGTCAACCTGTGCTTGGTACGCTTGTATTTTATTTGAGGATCCGGAAAGGTAATCCAAATTTCATCTACCTCATTCTCGGCAAAAATACAATCTATTAATTCAATCTGAGTTCTTAGAAAAGCAACGTTCTTAAAATCACCTTCTATTGCAGTCTTTGCTCCGCGCCAAAACCTGGCACCTTTAATATCTATTCCAATAAAGTTCTTTGCAGCATCCTGTTTGGAAAGGCCAATGGTGTATTCGCCTTTTCCACAGCCTAATTCTAGTACTATAGGATTATCATTCTTAAAAAACTCCTGTTTCCATTTACCTTTTAAACTAAACTGATCTCTTTCCAATTCTTCTCGGGAGGGTTGGATAACGTTTTCAAATGCTTCGTTCTCCCTGAATCGTCTTAATTTATTTTTACTTCCCACGCCTTAATTTAATATTTTGGTAAAATTAAAGAAAATAGCGCACAGGCCATTAATAATATATTTGATATATGAATAAGAAGCGGATTTTAGTGGCGGTTTTAAACTGGGGTCTTGGACATGCTACACGCTGTATTCCTATAATCAACGAATTACAAAAGAATGATTTTGAAGTCTTAATTGCCTCTGATGGCTCTGCACTGGAATTATTAAAAAAGGAATTTCCATCCATGGAAAATTTTATACTTCCATCTTATCATATCTCCTACAGTAAATCTGGCAGTTCTTTCAAATGGAAATTAATTGCCGAAAGCCCCCGTATATTTAAAGCGATAAAACAGGAGAAAAAAATTATTGAAAGCCTTGTTAAAGAATATCATATAAATGGAATTATTTCAGATAACCGACCAGGCTGCAGGTATAAACATATAAAATGTGCTTTTATAACACATCAGTTTAACGTCCTAAGTGGAAATACTACTTATTTAAGCAGTAAACTTCACCAGAAATACATTTCAAATTTTGATGAATGCTGGATTCCCGACGTAGCCGGAATTCATAACCTAAGTGGAGTTATGGGGCATATGAAGGAAATGCCCAAAAATGTAAAATACATAGGCCCTCTAAGCCGTTTCCATAAACTACCACAGAAAACAAAATACAAATACGCAATAATCTTATCTGGACCCGAACCTCAGCGAACTATCTTAGAAGAAAAATTACTGGTTGCCTTCGAAAAATCAGATAAAAAGATCATTTTTATTAGAGGCGTTATAGACGATACAGTTAATTCTTCGGTAAACAAAAATATTGTTATAAAAAATTATTTGACTTCTAAGGAGCTTGAGCGAGCAATTCTTAGTAGTGAAATTGTCATTTGTCGTTCAGGATATTCTAGCATTATGGATTTAGCAAAATTGGAAAAAAAGGTATTTTTTATTCCAACACCAGGGCAATTCGAACAGGAATATTTAGCCAGAAGATTTATGAATTTAGGTATTGCTCCATTTTGCACCCAGGAAAGTTTTGAACTCTCTCAACTAGAAAAGGTAGACGATTTTTCAAGCTTGAAAAGGATCGACTTCGAGATCAATTTCAGGAATATTTTTACTCTTTTCCAGGGTAAATGAAAATTCACTTCCCACGCCAAAAACACTTTCTACATAAATTTTCTCATCATGAGCCTCAATTATATGTTTAACAATGGAGAGACCTAGACCAGATCCACCTTCCTTTCTTGAACCACTTTTATCCACGCGGTAAAAACGTTCAAAGACACGAGGCAAATTGTCCTTTTCGATACCCTCACCATTATCTGTGACACGAACAATAACCTTGTTTTTAATGAGGTTTTCTATACTAATTTCTGTAGTTCCACCTCCCTTTCCATATTTAATGGAGTTTACAATTAAATTGGTTAACACCTGCTGAATCCTATCTCTATCTGCATAGACCCAAATAGGTGCTTCATAATCAATATCGAAGGTCAGCGTAATATTTTTCTTTAAAGCTTTCATTTCTAAAAGATCAAAAGAACTTTGAACAAGATCTACGATATTAAAATCCTCTTTCTCTAAATGAAGATCCCCTGTTTCCAGCTTGGTAATCATATCTAAGTCGCGAACTATATAAATTAGGCGTTCTACACCTTTACTGGCACGTTGCAGGTATTTTTTTCGCACCGCTTTATCTTTCATTGCACCATCCAAAAGCGTAAGAATATATCCCTGAACAGTAAAAAGAGGTGTTTTAAGTTCATGAGAAACGTTTCCCATGAATTCTTTTCTATATTCCTCACGAACTTTTAACGTGTCTATTTCCAGCTTCTTGTCCTTTGTGAATTTTTCGACTTCACGAGTAAGTGTTGCCATATCGGTAGTGACCTGACTTGGTTTTAAGGTAGTAGAATCTAAAAGGGAAACATTATCGTAAATCTTTTTAATTCGTTTATAAATAAAATGTTCTACCCTATATTGAATAATAAAGAAACAAACTAAATATGTAATTAAAATAAAGCTGAAAAACGGCTTAATTATAAGGCCAGTTGTGAAATGAGCAAACCCCGCTAACACCACACTCAAAAAAAGCGTGATATACAGAGAAGTCTTTATTGCGAATTTATATGAGCGTTTAAACTTTTTTGCCATTAAACAACAAACTTGTAGCCTACTCCTTTAACAGTTTTAAAACATTCGTCCCCAATTTTCTCTCGAAGTTTCCTGATATGAACATCTATAGTTCGCCCACCTACTATTACTTCTGCACCCCAGACATTATCTAAGATATCTTCTCTCTTAAAAACTTTTCCAGGTTTTGAGGCTAATAAAGAAAGTAATTCGAATTCCTTTCTGGGCAAGATAATTTCTTCTCCATCCTTGATTATCTTATATTCATCCCTATTGATAATTAGATCTTTTATTTTTACAATATTCGAGGAAGCGGTATCATCTTTAAACCTTCTAAGAAGAGCTTTTACTTTACTTACTAAGACTTTGGGTTTTATAGGTTTGGTAATATAATCGTCGGCACCAGCATCAAAACCAGCCATTTGTGAATAATCTTCACCACGTGCAGTAAGAAAAGTTATAATTGTTTCTTCCAGTTCCGGGAGTTTTCTTATTTGTGCACAAGCTTCAATCCCATCCATTTCTGGCATCATAACATCTAGAATAATCAACTGTGGCTTTTTCTTCTTAGCAATTTTCACAGCGTCGGCACCATTATCGGCAGTAATTACCTGGTATCCTTCTGCCGAAAGGTTATACCCAACAATTTCCAGGATATCTGGCTCATCGTCTACCAGTAAGATTTTAATGTCCTTTTTTTTCATTTTGGTTAAGTTGAATTGGTAAATACGAGGTAAAAGTAACCATAAATTTGAACTTTAGTAACCTCTACATCTTTGGTAACCTTAAGCTAACATTATAATCATAAACACATAATTTGTACTTAACAAAGGCTTTACAATACTGCCGTTAATTTGCGCCAGAGAACTAAACACAGAAATGAAGAATTATCTATCTATCCTTACCCTGCTTTTTTTAAGTATGGTTATGCAATCACAAGAAGAAACAACCGGTACAATTGCCGGAAAATTATCTGACAATGAAGTAGAGGGCCAGCCTCTTCCTTTTGCTAATGTAATTATAAAGGAAATAAATAAGGGAACAACTACAGATTTTGACGGATTATATTCCTTGAAAAATATTGAGCCTGGCACCTATACCGTTGAATTTAGCTTTGTAGGTTACGAAACTTTGCAGGTTCCAAATGTAGAAGTTGTTGCTGGTAAAGTAACCGAAGTAAACACCGGAATTGGAGCAAGCGCTGCTTCTCTTGATGAGGTCATTATCTCTACTGTTTCCAGGCAGGATTCTGAAGTTGCCTTACTTCTGGAACAGAAAAGCGCTATTCAAATTAAGGAAAGTATTGGTGCTCAGGAATTAGCCAAAATTGGGGTTTCTAATGCCGGTACAGCGACTACCAAAATAGCAGGAGTTACCAGTAGTGAAGCTTCTGGAGATATTTTTGTAAGAGGTTTGGGCGATCGTTACCTATACACTACCTTAAACGGTTTACCAATTCCATCTGACGATGTGGATCGTAAAAATATTGATCTAAGTCTCTTCTCAACGCGCGTTATTAAAAGTGTAGGAATAACTAAAACATATTCACCTTCTTATTCTGCAGACCAGGCTTCTGGAAATATAAATATTGAATCCCGGGAATTGGTAGGAAGTGAAGAACTTGACCTGGGAATTAAAGTTGGTGTAAATACAAATGCCGCAGGACAGTTTGGAAATTTTAAAGTAAGTCCTAATCAAGAGAATGTTTATGTTGGTTTCCATCAGCAAAATATCCCAATTGAATACACCCTTTATAATCAATCATGGGACCCCCAAACAGCAGAATTTCCTATTAATAGAAGATATGCATTAACTGCTGGAAAGAAATTTGGCGATAAGCTAAAAATGCTTTTAACAGCATCACACTCTAACGAATTTGAATACCGTGCAGGAATATTTACCGAATATAGAAACAATAACCGTTACGATTATTTCACAGATGTAGAGAGCTACACGAAGACGGACAATACCACCGGTTTATTAGATATACTGTACGAATTTAATGATAATCACGAACTAAAAGCCACTAGCCTTTTTATAAACAAACTTACCGATGAAGTATATGAAAGTGGTAGAAACGGTGAGGGCGTTGTTTTCGAAGAAACCAACCCAGCAGAGGGACTTAACCAGTTTGTACGTGATCAAAATATCACCCAAACCAGAATATGGATAAATCAATTGCACGGTACACATAATTTTTTCAGTAATAATGAGTTGAATTGGGGCGTAGGCTACAACCTTGTTAATGCAGATGAACCAAATCGTATTAGAAACGAGGTGAATTTTGATGGTGAAGAGTTTATTCAATTAGGAAGAACAGGAGGTTATCAACAAAGAAAATCATCGCAAAAAATTGAGGACCATGAAATTAATGCTTATATAGAGGACAGGATTACTTTTTCTAATACAATAGAAGAAGACAGCAAGATGGTTTTTGTAGATTTCGGAGGAAGTTTCCGAAATAAACAAAGAGATTTTGTTTCTCGTTTTTTTGGAGTTATAGAAAGACCCACCAACACTTTTAACCCCAACTCATTAGACAATCTGTCCACTATTTTTACCATAGATAATTTTAGAAGTGAAAACCTTGAAATTAATGAGCTTACCCCAGATTTTTATCAGGGTGAATTACAATCTTATGGTGGGTTTGTAAATTTTAATTACGGACAGGATAACTGGAATGTTAATCTTGGAGCAAGGTTTCAGGAAGATGAGATCAATGTAGATTTCAGGGTGAACAATTACCCGGCAAACCGCCCACAGTTTTCCAATAAATCTTATAGCAATATTTACCCGGCATTAAATGTAAAATACTCTCCTGGTGACAACTCCAATATTAGGTTTTCAGCAAGCCGAACTATCACTCTGCCAGAATTTAAGGAAATTGCTCCATTTGAGTATGTTTCACAAACTGGACAGGTAACCAGAGGAAATCCAGATTTAGAAGCTTCCAATAACTTAAATTTCGATTTGAAATATGAATTTTTCCCAACTTCAGGTCAACTTGTTTCCTTAACGGGATTCTATAAAAATATTAAAGATCCTATTAACAAAGTTCAGGATAGGGGTTCTGCAGGTGTATTTTCTTATTTCAATGCAGGAGAAGAAGCAAATATCTATGGCTTAGAACTTGAAACAAGATTAAATGTAATTGATAATGAAAGTCCTGAAGGTTTAGATCTGGAACTTGCTTTTAATGCAACTAGAATGTGGCATAAACAAGGACTTAAAGATGTATATGAAGATGGTACTTTTATAAGAACCTTTAGATACAATAATAAAAGCGAAATAGGTTTACAGGGAGCATCAGATTGGATCTTCAACAGTTCCTTAAATTTTTCTACAGAATCAGAAGATCCATTTAGGGCTTCTTTAGTAGGAAATTATGCTTCGGACAAAATATATGCATTAGGCGCACCAGAGGCGCAAACGCAGGAAAATGTTTTTTACAACGATGAAATTATAGAAAAAGGCTTTGTAACCTTAGACCTTGTAGTAAGCAAAAGCTTTGGAGATCACTGGGATCTTCAATTTCAGGGTGAAAACCTTTTAAACCCCGAAATAGAGAGAGTACAGGATATTAGGCCTAGTTCTACAGGTATAGAAACTACACAAACGGTAAGGTCTTACACTAGAGGTGCAATTTTTAGCCTTGGAGTCAACTATTCATTTTAACCATAAATATTTAACCATTCAATTTTATTAAAACTTAGATTATGAAAAACTTTAAAAGAAGATTTCTATCAGCATTCAGCCTTTTTCTAGGGCTTACCATCATGGGCTGTAGCTCCGATGACGATTTTGAAAGACTGGATGACGACGATCCAACTCCAGTAGGAGAAGGAACCGAACTAAATGGCAGTTTGGAAGAAGATCGAACGCTAGATGCTAGTGAAACTTATAATCTTACAGGTGTTTATTCTGTTGAAACAGGCGCTACATTAACAATTCCTGCCGGTACTGAAATTGTTGCAGATACTGATGAAGATGCTACAGGTGTTTATATCGTTGTTCAAAAAGGAGCTATGATAGATATCCAGGGTACATCTTCAGCTCCTGTAATTATGAGGTCTTCTAACGGCGAGCGAGGAAGCTGGGGTGGACTTGTTATTGCCGGTAATGCAGAAACTACAGCTGGTGTTGATGCAACGGCAGAAGTTGGAGGTATCATTTATGGCGGAAGCGACCCTGCAGACAATTCAGGTTCTATAGAATATCTTGTAATTACTGATGCTGGAGCGCAAATAAATTCAGAATCACAATACAACGGACTTTCACTTTATGCCGTTGGTTCAGGAACAACCATAGAAAACATTGCAATCTTAAATGGTTCCGATGATGGGGTTGAATTCTTTGGAGGTTCGGTATCAGCTAATAATCTTTACTTAGAGAATAATGAAGATGATGCTATCGACTGGACCGAGGCCTGGAACGGGAAAGCTAGCAATTCATACGTATTACACAGCATTGAGAACTTTTCTACTGCAATAGAAGCCGATGGTGTTGACGGAAATCCAACTATAGAGAATTTTACTGCTGTTTCTTCTACTGGAGGTCTTGCCTTACAGTTTAAAGCACAATCAGGAGCAACTATTACTGGACTTTCACTTTCTGGATACGATACTGCTTTAGATATAGCCGAAGAAACAAGAACAGACCTTTCAGCAATAAAAATAAATGGTGCTACTGCTGAATTGGATATGGAGTATACTGCCACACCAACTGTAGAAGCTTCAATATTTGATTGGGTAGATAATCGCGGAAGTTTATCTGTACTTCCTGGTACTATTGATGAAGATTATACTTTAGATGCAAATTCAGAATATGTCATTAATGGTATAGTTTCTATAGAAGATGGCGCGAAACTAACAATTCCAGCAGGAACTAAAATTACCGCAAGAAGTGATGATAATGAGGCAGGGAGCAGTATTTACATGGTAGTTCAAAAAGGAGCAATGATAGATATTCAGGGAACTGAAGATAACCCAGTAGTAATGTCTTCTACTACAGGAGAAGCTGGAAGCTGGGGTGGGCTTGTAATTGCCGGGAATGCTGAAACCACAGCGGGAGTTGATGCCACGGCAGAAGTTGGCGGTATCATTTATGGAGGTGATAACCCAGAGGACAATTCTGGTTCTATCAACTATCTCATACTTTCTGATGCAGGGGCACAAATTAATTCAGAGTCTCAGTACAATGGTCTATCACTATACGCAGTTGGTTCCGGAACAAGTATTGAAAATATCGCTATTCTTAATGGATTGGATGATGGTGTTGAATTTTTTGGAGGATCAGTGTCTGCCAGTAATCTTTATTTAGAAAACAATGAAGATGATGCTGTAGACTGGACAGAAGCCTGGAATGGTAAAATAACCAATACCTACGTTTACCATAGCATAGAAAACTTTTCTACCGCACTTGAAGCAGATGGTGTTAATGGTTTTCCAATAATTGAGAATTTTACCGCAGTATCTGAAACAGGCGGCCTTGCTTTACAATTTAAGGCACAATCTGGTGCTATTATAACTGGTCTTTCACTTTCCGGATACGACACTGCAATTGATATAACCGAAGATGGAAGAACTGATCTTTCAGCAATTGAAATCGAAGGGGAAATTGCAACATTAGATGCAATCTACGACGCTGACGCCAGTGTCGATATAGCTGTGTTTGACTGGGTAGAGTAATTGAATATACTTTATTGTTATATAATTTTTTAGCCAAGAAAAAGGCTGTCCAAATGGGCAGCCTTTTTTAATAAAAAATTAATATTTATTACACAATAAATCTGGCAAGATTTTTGAATTTTTATTGTAAGTTTGTAAAAACCTCTATAATAAAGAATGAAGCAATACTACTTCTATACTTTCATATTGGCTGTTTTCCTCTCATTCACCGCTCCAAACGCAGCGAATGCTCAGGAGAAAACCAGTTCTGGGAATAGGACAGAAATTCCTATAGAGGGTCTGTCTATATATCCCAACCCGGTTACCAATGGCAAAGTTTATATCAGTACTTCTCAAAATAAAGAAAAGGATATCCTAATCTATAATGTTTTAGGTAAACCTGTGCACCGCACTAAAATAAGAGGAAAGGAGCTGGATGTTTCTAACCTTAGCCCGGGAATTTATATTTTAAAAATTAAAGAGGAAAGAGCCACTGCTACCAGAAAACTGGTAGTCAGGTAAAATTCTTTTCTTAGGTCTTTCCGGTATTTCTTAACTTCACTTTTCAAAAATTAATCCTCAGGAATGTTATCTGAAAGAGTTTTTAATATTTCTAATCGAAAAGATTTTATTAAAATAACGCTCGAAGTATTTTCATATCAATTTCAGTATAACAAAGTATACAGAAAATTTTGTGAGCTCTTAAAGCGAAACCCTAAAAACGTTACAAGCATTGAGGAAATTCCTTTCTTGCCCATTGAATTTTTTAAAAAAGAAAAAGTAATCTCCGGGGAAAATTCAGAAGAAATTATTTTCACCAGCAGCGGAACTACAAGCGATACTCCCAGTAAACACTATGTAACCGATCTAAAAGTTTATGAGGAAAGTTTCTTAAGAGCCTTTCGATTATTCTACGGTGAGCCTGAAGATTTGGTTATTTTAGCACTTCTACCATCATATCTGGAACGTAAAGGCTCATCGCTCATTTATATGGCTGATAATTTAATTAAACGTAGTAAATACCGCGAAAGTGGATTTTACTTAGATAATCTTGATAAACTCCAAAAACAACTTAAAGAACTAGATCAAGCCGGAAAAAAAATCCTTTTACTTGGCGTTTCTTTTGCTTTACTTGATCTAGTTGAAACTTACCATTTTGATTTAAAAAATACCATCGTGATGGAAACAGGTGGAATGAAAGGTAGACGGAAAGAAATGATAAGGGAAGAATTACACCAAATTCTGGCTAAAGGTTTTGGTCTGCAGGAAGTCAATAGCGAATACGGAATGACAGAACTTCTTTCTCAAGCATATTCTATAGGGGATGGCATTTTTGAAACACCTCCATGGATGAAAATCCTTATTCGAGATCCCGAAGATCCTTTGAGTTACTTCCCTAAGAATAAGACTGGCGGATTAAATGTAATAGACCTGGCTAATTTTAACTCTTGTTCATTCATTGCTACTCAAGATTTAGGCAGAAAAGTTAAGGACGACAACACGGAAATTCTTGGAAGATTCGATAATAGTGATATTCGGGGATGTAATCTTTTAATGTTGTGACTTATAGCCACTGAACACCATCTAATAAAAAGCTAAATATCAGAATTTTATAGTTAAAGTATGCTAAATTCTGTAAATTTTTTAAAGCTCTATCGACTTACTAAATGTAAGATTAGATTTGAATAAATTGAATTGATTCTTACAGGCTAAGTGAAATTTTTTCATATTAGATTGGTTAGTTAGTTGCAAGCCCCATAGACCTTTTGTTTATGGGGCTTTGTAATTTATTAACTCAAATCACTCTAATTATATAGGTGTTCTTTTTCCCTTTATTAATAATAATATACTTATCATTGATAAGATCCTGAGAAGTAATTATATAATCTTCCTTCACTTTCTCTTTATTTACAGAAACTGAATTCTCTTTAAGCGCTCTCCTAGCTTCCCCGTTAGACTGTAAAAAATCAGTTTTTGCCGATAGAGCTGCGATCATATCCAATCCGTTTTCTATCTCAACTTTGGCAACTTCAGCTTGCGGCACACCTTCAAAAACGTCTAAAAAAGTAGCTTCATCTAAGGATTTTAGATCGGCAGTGGTACTTTTTCCAAAGAGCACCTCAGAAGCTTTTACCACGTTATCATAATCTTCTTTAGAGTGAACCATAATCGTTATTTCCTCTGCTAAAGTTTTCTGAAGTACACGCAAATGCGGCGCTTCTTTATGCTCTGCAACAATTTTCTCTATTTCGGATTTACTTAATAAAGTAAAAATTTTTATATATTTTTCAGCATCAGTATCACTTGTATTTAACCAGTACTGGTAAAATTTATAAGGCGAAGTGCGCTTTGGATCTAACCAAACATTTCCGCCTTCGGTTTTGCCAAATTTCGTCCCATCAGCTTTCGTAATTAATGGGCAGGTTAAAGCGTAACCTTTTCCATTTCCTATACGACGAATCATTTCTGTACCAGTTGTGATATTTCCCCACTGGTCGCTTCCCCCCATTTGCAACGTACAATCATTTTCTCTGAATAAATGCAGAAAATCATAACCTTGAACAAGTTGATAAGTAAACTCCGTAAAGGACATTCCTTCAGCAGCTTCAGAAGACAAGCGTTTCTTAACTGAATCTTTGGCCATCATATAATTCACCGTAATATGCTTCCCGACATCACGAATAAATTCAAGAAAACTGAAATTCTTCATCCAATCGTAATTATTAACCATAGCAGCGGCATTCTTCTGCTTATTTCCAAATTCTAAAAACTTGGACAGCTGATCTTTTATGGCCTGCTGGTTATGACGCAAGGTTTTTTCATCAAGTAAATTTCGTTCTGCAGATTTCCCTGATGGGTCACCAATCATGCCTGTAGCACCACCAATTAAAGCATATGGCTTGTGACCGCAAAGCTGAAAATGCCGAAGCATCATCACACTAACCAGGTGCCCAATGTGTAGGGAATCGGCAGTAGGATCAATCCCAACATAAGCGGCGCGCATACCTTCTTTCAAATGTTCTTCAGTGCCAGGCATTACATCGTGCAACATGCCTCTCCAGGTAAGTTCTTCTACAAAGTTCTTATTCATAATTCCAGTAATTTAACTCAAAAATAGCCGTAAAGATACCATAAACTCTTATTTTTCCTAAGTCGTTTTGGTATATTTACCAAATGATTTTAGTAACAGGCGGCACCGGACTGGTAGGTTCACATTTATTGCTGAATTTATTAAAAGCCGGTAAAAAAGTTAGAGCGCTTCATAGAAAAAACAGCGACCTCGCATCGGTTAAACACGTTTTCAATTATTATAATTCTCCCCAAGAGGATAACAAATCATTGTTTCATAAAATTGAATGGTTTGAAGCTGATATTACGGACATACCACGACTCACTAAAGCATTTAAAAATATAAAGCATGTTTATCACTGCGCCGCTTTAGTCTCTTTTGATCCTGCAGATGAAAGAAGATTACGAAAAGTCAACATTGAAGGCACCGCAAACATCGTTAACCTTTGTATCTCCAATAATATTGAGAAACTTTGTTATGTAAGCAGCGTTGCAGCTCTTGGCAGAAGTTTAAACAGCACGGAAATTACTGAGGAAACGACATGGAATGCTGAAGAGAACCATAGCGACTATGCAATTTCTAAATATGGCGCTGAAATTGAAACCTGGCGGGGTACTCAGGAAGGTGTTTCTACTGTAATAGTGAAACCGGGAATTATTATTGGGCCAGGGTTCTGGGATAGGGGTACTGGAAAAATTTTCTCAAGAATTGATAAGGGACTGAATTACTATTTCCCTAAAATCACTGGTTTTGTTGGAGTTAATGATGTTGTGAGGGTCATGCAAGAGCTTATGAACTCTGAAATTAAAAATGAAGATTACATCTTGATCTCAGAAAATATGAGTTTTAAATCTGTTTTAAAGCAGACTGCAGCTGCATTGGGTAAATCTGGCCCTAAAAAAGAAGTAAGGGAATGGATGCTCTGGGTGGCTTGGTTTTTTCAGAAAATAGGCGGGTTTTTTGGTGCGGAAAGAGGTATTACCAGAAATACGGTAAACACTTTATTTTACCACTCTATATATTCAAACAAAAAAATTAAAGCTAGACTCAGTTATAAATTTTCGCCTATGAAAAAGGTGATCACTGACACCGCGGAATTTTACAAGAAAGATAAATCTTAATTTCTGGATACTGGTTCAGGCAGACTGTCAGTAACTGTTCTATCAAGCGAATCCTTCTTATTATTTATAGCATCTATAATTTTTTGATTCCTTTTTTCTTCCGGGTTTAGTGAATCTTCTATTATTCTCAATGAATCTCGTTTTGCCTTGGAAATTGAGTCTCTAATACGTTCTTCCCGCTTCTGCAGGGAATCCAATTTCACTTTTATTCTTTCTAAATTCTGTTTCACACTATCATAAATACGTTGATAAATTTTATAATTATCAGCATAATAATCATTACTACGCCTAAGCTGAACACTATCTATGTTGTACTTCTCAAAAATATATTCTTCTCCTTCAATCCCTGTATTTTCATACATTCGCTTATTAAAATTTCTTGCCGACTGCATTAGGGAAATTTCAGCAATTATATCTACCATTTTTTCCTCGGGTATGAGGTCTTCAGGTTTTCCAGAATTACCAATATCCTGACAAGCAGTAAATATTACCGATATACAAAATAACAAAAATATTTTTTTTAACATACTATCGATCAAACTGCAAACGCTCTGCCACAGGCGCAAAAGGCTGATGTTTGAAATTCTTGTACACTAGATTCCCATTTACAAAAGTATGGGTCACTCGAGATTTAAAGGTAACTCCTTCAAAAGGAGACCAGCCACATTTATAGTGAATATTATCGGGTTGTACCGCCCAGGGTGCGTTTAGATCCACTAGCACCAAATCAGCTTTATAACCTTCCCGAATAAAACCACGATCTTTTATTTGAAATAATATAGCTGGATTATGACACATTTTTTCTACAATTTTTTCTAATGAAATTTTCTCCTGATGATGGAATTGCAACATGGCAGTAAGGGAATGCTGTACCAAGGGGCCACCACTGGGAGCTTTGGTATATACATTTTTCTTTTCCTCCCTTGTATGTGGCGCATGATCTGTTGCCACCACATCCAACAAATCGTCGTTTAAAGCTTTCATTAAAGCTTCCTGATCCATTTTGGTCTTTACAGCTGGGTTCCATTTAATCAAAGTTCCCTTTTTCTGATAATCGGAATCGTTGAACCAAAGATGATGAATACAAACCTCAGCCGTAATCTTTTTATCCTTAAGCTTTTTCTTATTGCTGAACAAACTCAGTTCCTTTGCCGTAGAAACATGAAAAACGTGCAATCTTGCACCGGTTTTTTTGGCTAGTGCAACAGCTCTTGAAGAAGATTTATAACAGGCTTCTTCACTTCTAATTTTTGGGTGTAATTCAATTGGAATATCTTCGCCATATCGCTCTATACATGCCTTTAGATTTTCTTGGATGGTATCTTCATCTTCACAATGCACCGCAATAAGTAATGGAGATTTTGAAAAAATTTGTTCCAAAACCTTTTCATCATCTACCAACATATTACCGGTAGAAGAGCCTAAAAATAATTTTAACGCTGCGGTGGTTTTTGGATCCACTTTTAGAATTTCCTCAAGGTTATCATTAGTTCCCCCAAACATAAAAGAATAGTTGGCATAAGATTTTGCTTCAGCCAGCTTAAACTTCTCTTCTAGTCTTTCAATAGTCGTAGTTTGAGGGATCGTATTGGGCATTTCTATAAAAGATGTAATACCGCCAGCAACAGCGGCACGAGAGCCCATTTCAATATTTTCTTTTTCCGTGAGTCCGGGTTCTCTGAAATGTACCTGATCATCTATTACCCCAGGCAGCAAATGGGTACCTTCCGCATCAAATATTTGGACATCCGGGGATTTGGCACTTATGCTTTCGGCAATTTCTTTAATTATTCCGCCTTCAATAAAAACATCGGCTTCCTTAATTTTACCCTCATTTACAATCTTCGCGTTCTTGATTAAGACCTTCTTCATTTCAATTTAATCTGCTTAAAAAGACTTTTAATCTTCATTATTATTACCCCAAAAATGGCTTCAGAAATTATAGAACCACTCATTTTTGAAGTTCCTCGTGTTCTATCCGTGAAGATAACTGGAACTTCCTCTAATTTAAATTTCAGCAAATACGCCTTAAACTTCATCTCGATCTGGAAAGCATATCCAACAAACTGAATATTATTCAGGCCTATAGTTTCCAAAACTTTTCTTTTATAACAAACAAAACCAGCTGTGGTATCGTGAATATCCATTCCGGTTACAAATCTAACATATTTCGATGCCAACCAGGATAATAGCACTCTACTCATAGGCCAGTTTATTACATTTACCCCAGTAATATACCGTGACCCTATGGCAACATCGGCATTATTCCTTTTGCAGGTATTATATAGTCGAGCAAGATCGTTAGGATTATGAGAAAAATCGGCATCCATCTCAAAAATATACTCATAATCCCTCTTCAGCGCCCATTTAAAACCGTGTATGTAAGCTGATCCCAATCCTAATTTCCCAATTCTTTCTTCAAGAAAAAGACGATCGTGGAATTCAGCCTGCAATGTTCTCACTCGGGTTGCGGTACCATCTGGAGAATTATCATCCACCACCAAAATATGAAATTTTTTATGTTGAGAAAACACGTTTCTAACTAGTTTCTCAATGTTCTCAATTTCATTAAAGGTGGGTACAATGACTATCCCCTTTACCATTTCACTAATTTTTGCACAAATGTATGCATTTTAAATCTTCGTTTCCCGGCTTACTCTTCATGATTTAACCTCAAAATAATTATACATTTGCATAAAAGTTTTAATCCTGGAAGCTGTAGAAAGAAATGTTGTTTCATTAGACTGGATCACTCTAACGCTAGTGGGGGCATTTCTATTGCTAGCCATTGTAAAAACAGCATATCCACAACGATTTGAGGATTTTCTTTCACTCCTTTCTTCAAACAAATTTATGATGTTTAGAGGAAAGAAGAACAAGGCTTTTCATCCTTTTAACATTTTACTATTCTTTGTGCATCTTATCTCTTTTTCATTACTATTTTACCTGGTTTTCAATTTCTTTTGGAAAGACTCAACCCTAAATCCGGTCTTTGTCTTCATAAGAATTGCTACGGCTTATGGTAGCTTCGTTTTGCTAAAAATTGGACTGGAAAAGATTATTGGGAACGTTTTTAATCTTGATACTTATATTGATTCTTACCTATATCAAAAAATTAGTTACCGGAATTTTATAGGACTTATCTTATTAATACCCAGCTTAATATTTGTTTACACCTACACTCCGACTGCCATCATCCTATATACGTTACTAGGTATTTTAGCTCTAACCAATATTTTTAGCCTGTTATTAATCTACCGTAAAAATCAAACCCTTATTACAGGTAATTGGTTTTATTTTATTTTGTACCTTTGCGCTCTCGAAATTGCCCCTTATATTATTTTGTACAAGCTAATTACAATTTAAACAAAGGATCAAATAAAAGTATTGATATATGAAAGTGAAAACAATTTTAGTTTCTCAGCCCGAACCTAAAGTAGAGAACTCTCCTTATTTTGAGCTTGAGGAAAAACAAAAAGTAAAAATTGATTTCATACCCTTTATTCACGTAGAAGGTGTCTCCTCTAAAGAGGTTCGCCAGCAAAAAGTAGACCTTACCAAATATTCAGCAATTATCCTTACTAGTCGTAATGCGGTAGATCATTTTTTTAGAATAGCCGAAGATTTGCGATTTAAGGTACCCGATACCCTAAAATACTTTTGTTTGAGTGAAGCTGTAGCCTATTACTTACAGAAATATGTGGTTTATCGTAAGCGAAAAATTTACGTGGGAAAAAGGACTTTTGCCGACCTCTCCCCCCTAATAAAAAAATATAAAAACGAAAAGTTTTTATTACCATCTTCAGATATGCTTAAGCCAGATGTTCCTAAAACTTTAAACAAATTAGGCGTCGAATGGAAACAAGCTACTTTTTACAGAACCGTTGTAAGTGATCTTTCCCACCTGCGTGATGTAACTTATGATATTTTAGTTTTCTTTAGTCCTAGCGGAATTAAATCTCTTTTTGAGAATTTCCCTGATTTTGAACAGAAAGAAACTAAAATAGCCGTGTTTGGTAATACTACAATTAAAGCAGCAAAAGAACACGGGCTAACTGTTAACATAAAGGCACCTACGCCAGATACCCCATCTATGACCATGGCCCTGCAGAAATATATTGCAGAAGTAAATAAAAAATAACATACAGCAGTATTTTAAATCTCACTTGAAGATTTAGTATTTCTTCCATTGATATGTAAATAAAAAATCCGGTGCATTTTACACCGGATTTTTTTGATTCAATTAACTAATTAAAAATAATACGCTAAGAGGAAGTCGGGCCTCCGTCCATTATTTCCTCATTAGCATAAGCTTCAAATTTTTCAAAGTTCTTTTTAAAGGAATTTGCCAGTTCCTCTGCTTTCTTATCGTATGTTGCAGAATCATTCCATGTATTTCTGGGATTTAGAACTTTCTCAGGCACATTAGGACAATTTAGTGGCATTTGAAGGCCAAATACACTATGCCTGCTAAATTTAGTATCTTTTAATTCGCCCTTTAGCGCCGCACTTATCATTGCCCTTGTATATTTTAATTTCATTCGACTACCCGATCCATAAGGTCCGCCAGTCCATCCGGTATTAATTAACCAAACATTTACACCAGCATCTTTTATTTTCTCGCTTAACATCTCGGCATATTTTGTGGGATGTAAAGGCATAAAAGGCGCACCAAAACAAGCGGAAAAACTCGGAACCGGCTCATCTATACCTGCTTCGGTGCCGGCAACTTTAGCCGTGTAACCGCTAATAAAATGATAAGCAGCCTGACCTGGTGTTAGCTTACTAATTGGAGGTAAAACTCCAAAAGCATCAGCCGTTAGGAAAAATATATTTTTTGGGTTTTTCCCTACCGAAGGCACCTGAATGTTATCTATATGATTAATCGGGTAGCTTACCCTTGTATTTTGTGTAATGCTCGTATCAGTAAAATCTACATTACCTTCATCATCCAGAATAACATTCTCCAAAATGGCGCCCGGTTTGATGGCCCGGTAAATATCGGGTTCATTTTCTTCGGTAAGGTTTATAACTTTTGCGTAGCAACCTCCTTCAAAATTAAAAATCGTGTTCTCTTTGGTCCAGCCGTGTTCATCATCCCCGATAAGTTTACGCTCTGGGTCAGCAGACAGGGTGGTTTTCCCTGTACCGGAAAGCCCGAAAAAAATAGCAGTATCTCCTTCTTCTCCCACATTCGCAGAGCAGTGCATAGGGAGCGTATTTTCATATACCGGTAGAATAAAATTTAAGGCTGAAAAAATTCCTTTCTTAATCTCGCCGGTATAACCGGTTCCTCCAATTAAAGCGATCTTTCTACTAAAATTTAAAATTGCAAAATTTTCCTGTCGTGTGCCATCTATTTCAGGATTTGCTTTAAAGCCAGGTGCATTAAGAATTAACCACTCTTCCTTAAAGTTCTCTAATTCTTTTTCCTCCGGTCTTAAAAACATATTATAGGCAAACATATTAGACCAGGGAAATTCATTTACGATCCTAATATCCAGGCGGTATTTTTCTTCGGCACAGGCGTAAACATCACGGGCATAGATTTCCTTATCTGACAAGTATTCTGCAACCTTTCTATAAAGCTTATCGAATTTAGCTGTCTCAAAGGGAATGTTGATATCCCCCCACCAAACCTTATCGCGAGTAATCTCATCTTTTACTATAAAACGGTCTTTGGGGGATCTTCCGGTAAATTCTCCTGTGTTAATGGCTAAAGCACCTGAATTAGTTTCAGTTCCAAGGCCATGCTCAATTGTATCATAATGAAGTTCTTCAGGAGATAACTGATAATGTACCCTGGCATTATTGATCCCGTAACTTTCTAACGAAATCGTTTTCGTAGTTTGGGTATGTACTTCCATAAATTTAAAGTGTGTGGTTTGTTTATGGGTACAAAATTATAAATCTTAAAGAGATAAACTGCTAAACTTTCTTAAATTATTTCCCTTTACTTTTCACGAATTCTAAGAATAAAAAAATCCATCCGGCTATTAATAACGTACCTCCCAGAGGGGTGGCCAATGCAATACCTTTAAAGTCAACAGGTGTTAAATTATTCGTAGCAAGTAAATATATAGAGCCCGAAAAGCAAATTACACCGGATAAAAGAAGAAAAAATATCGGCTTTTGATAACGAAATGGCCTTAGTGTGGAATTTCCGATAAAAAGCATAAGTAAAGCATGATACATTTGGTATTTCACTCCAGTTTCAAAAGATTCCCTGGCGGATTCAACCAATAAGGGCTTTAAACCATGGGCACCAAAAGCGCCAATGATCACTGCTAAAAGTCCGAAAATAGTTCCGGTTACTATAAATTTCCTATTCATCAAAGTTATTTTTCATGAGTTAAAGATTTAATACATTCGTTACCACTACACAAAACTAATTTATTTTATGAAAAGCCCATAAAGGGCAATAAAAAACAACAGAATGAAGAGTATATTAATTATCGGAGCGGGAAAATCTACTTCCGTCTTAATTGATCATCTTTTGTCTAAAGCCGAGACAGATGATGTTTTCTTAAAAATTGGAGATATTGATCCTGAAATAGCTAAAAAAGCTTGTGGAAATAGAAAAAATTGCCAGGCTTTCTTCTTAGATGTGTTTAATTCTGAAAGCAGAGAAAACGCAGTTAAGAATGCCGACATAGTAATTTCTATGCTTCCAGCTCGATTTCATATAGAAGTTGCGAAAGCTTGCGTGAAGTTCAAAAAGAATATGGTAACTGCATCCTACATCAGCAAAGAAATGAAAGCTTTGGATGAAGAAGTAAGAAAAAATGGACTCATATTTATGAATGAAATCGGGGTAGATCCAGGTATAGACCATATGAGTGCGATGCAGGTTATAGATAGAATTCGTGATAAAGGAGGAAAAATGCTTTTATTCGAATCATTCACTGGGGGGCTTGTTGCTCCTGAAAGCGACACCAATCTTTGGAACTACAAATTCACCTGGAATCCAAGGAATGTAGTAGTTGCAGGCCAGGGCGGGGTGGCAGAATTTATTCAGGAAGGGAAATTCAAATATATCCCATACCATAGATTATTTAGAAGAACAGAATTTTTACACATACAAGGTTATGGAAAATTCGAAGGCTACGCCAATAGGAACTCTTTGGATTATATGAGTATCTACGGTTTAGATGATGTACTTACACTCTACCGAGGTACAATTAGACGAGTTGGGTTTAGCCGTGCATGGAATATGTTTGTACAATTGGGCATGACAGATGATAGTTTTACTATGAAAGATTCCGAGAATATGAGCTATCGAGATTTTGTAAATTCCTTTCTTCCCTATTCACCCACCGATACGGTAGAACTCAAACTGAGACATAATCTAAAAATAGATCAGGACGATTCCATGTGGGAAAAATTGATGGAATTAGATCTTTTCAATCCAAAAAAGAAAATTGGAATTAAGGAGGCTACTCCCGCTCAGGCTCTTCAGAAAATACTAATGGATAAATGGAGCCTCTCCCCGGATGATAAAGATATGATTGTAATGTACCATAAATTTGGTTACGAACAAGATGGTGAGAAAAAACAAATAGATGCCACTATGGTTCATATTGGGAAAGACCAAACCGAAACAGCTATGGCAAAGACTGTGGGACTTCCAGTAGCCATAGCAACTTTAAAGATTCTAAAAGGTGAAATTACCACGCCCGGGGTTCAGCTTCCTATTAAGAAAGAGGTTTATGAGCCAATCCTACAGGAATTAAAAAAACACGATATTATATTCAAAGAAACTGAAACCGAGTATCTGGGATATAATCCTTTTGGAGAAGTAGGGAATTAAATTTAAATTCAATTTGCTACTTTAGCTTTTTAATTAAACTAGCCTCCCGTATGAAAGTTGTAAACGAAACTGTTGTCATAGACGGTATAGATAAAACCATTTTAAATTTTTTAATGGACGATGCCAAGAAATCCATCCTTGAGATCGCCAGAAATATTGGAATTACCGGTGCAGCAGTACACCAACGTTTACGGAAATTGGAAAAAGCCGGTTTAATTGAAGGCTCTAAACTTATGATCAACCCCCGCTTGCTCGGATATAAAACCATGGCATTTGTGGGGGTTTACTTAGATAAAGCGGTGAGCAATCCGCAAGCCGTAAAACAACTCAGTGAAATTCCAGAAGTAATAGAATGTCACTATACCACTGGAAACTGGTCTATTTTTCTTAAGATTTTATGCCGAGACAATGAACATTTAATGAATGTGCTCAATAAAAACATTCAAGCTATAGAAGGAGTTTCGAGGACTGAAACCTTTATTTCATTAAATCAACAAATAAAAAGGCAAATCAAAATTTAATTCTTTGGATTTATTCTAAATAAGAATTAATTTTGACACCAGGATGAAAGTATTACACCAGTCTCAATTCTTTATTTCTTATCAATGCGATAAGCAGCGGTGCTTTTTCATAGAATTTCCACATAAAAGAATCAAGCTTAGTTTTTGTCAGTTATTAGCATTTAGACAACAGGTCAAAGAAATTGACCTTAATGCACATTTTAACGGACAAAACCCACACGGTTTGGAAATGCTGATGCTCTGCAATAGACAGCATTTTTTCGTTTTTAGTACTTTAGAATGCATAGACCTCAAGGAATTCATAACAGGATCTTTCGCAATGCTGGAGTTAAATTCCTTATTAACTACTCCTTTTTGATTATTTCACTTTAGACTACTTCTAAATTCTATTTGCAATTAGGTTCTTACTGGTCATTTGGTTAAATTTATAAAAAATGAACGATGAAAGATTTAGTAAGACAGAAATTGAGTATCCATGTAGAAATCATGGATCTTTTAAATAAGCAAATTGAAAAAGAAGCGCATTCGTCATCAGCATATTTAGCAATGGCATCCTGGTGCGACCATAACGCACTTGCTAATAGCGCCGATTTTTTTTATGAACAGGCCGCGGAAGAAAGAGAGCACATGATGAAGATTTTTAGGTATATTAATGATAATGGTGGTACTGCATATTCTCCTGAAGTTAGCAATGTAAATCATGATTTTAAGTCTTTAGAAGAAATCTTTGAAACGGCTTTGGACCAGGAAATCTCGATAACCAAATCAATCCATAACCTGGTAGGTAAATGCCGAAAAGTAAATGATTTTACAACAGAGTATTTTCTACAATGGTTCATTGCGGAACAAATGGAAGAAGAACAAACTATGCGACGCGCGCTTGAATTGTTTGATCTTATGGGCACCGAAGGCCTTGGACTTAAATTACTTGACGAGCGTATTCCTAATATCAGGAATAAAAGTCAGAAATAAATTTATGTAATTCCGAGATTATTAAAGAATCTCATATATTATAAAACCCGCTTTAGCTAAAGCGGGTTTATTTTTTACAAATTTGAATACAAAATTATAATATTATTCCCTCCCCATATAAATACTCAGGAAGTAAAGCAAGGTGGCTAATGAACCGACTGCAGCCACAACGTAGGTTCTTGCAGCCCATTTTAAAGAATCTTCAGCAGCTTTATGTTCCTCACCTGAAACCATATTTTCCGTTTCTAGCCAGGCCAGAGCCCTTTTACTCGCATCATATTCTACAGGTAAAGTTATAAAACTGAATAAAGTTCCCATTGCGAATAAGATGATTCCTATAAGCAATACGGTGCTTCCAATAGCTGTAGTAGCCATAAGAATCAATCCGCCGAAAATAACCCACTGTGAAAATCTTGAAGCTACGCTTACTACTGGCACTAACTGGCTCCTCATAGTTAACCAGCTATAGGCGTTCGCATGTTGAATTGCGTGACCGGTTTCGTGAGTTGCTACCGCTGCCGCTGCTGCGTTTCTTTGACTGTAAACACCTTCTGAAAGGTTTATCGTCCTTTTTTGCGGATTATAATGGTCGGTTAACCTACCAGGAGTGGAAATCACCTTTACATCAGTAATATTATTGTCCCGCAACATTTTTTCGGCGAGTTCTTTTCCGCTCATTCCATTTTGTAAATGAACTTTGGAATATTTTTTAAACTTACTCTTCAGTTTATTGCTTACATACAAACTCACAATAAATATGAGGCCTGCAATTATATAATATCCTAACATGATTTTTTCGATTTTTAGTAATTCAAATATAGCAAAAACCTCGCCATTTGAATTCTAAATCCAAGACTGACTTTCCAAAAAAAATTACCCAATTTTAACTGAAAACAAACTTAGGCTTCAATAAAAAATTAAGTAATTAGCGGAAGATTGATTGTGAATATGTTATTTTTCAATTTAAGATATTACCTATATTTGCACCAATCACTACAAAAAGGCTATGCAATACAAAAGAATACTATTAAAATTATCAGGAGAAGCGTTGATGGGACAGCGTCAATATGGCATAGATCCAGAGCGATTGGCAGAATATGCCGATGAGATTAAACAAGTAACAGATAAAGGAATAGAAGTAGCTATAGTTATAGGAGGTGGAAACATTTTTAGAGGTGTTGCCGGAGCCAGTAAAGGAATGGATCGTGTGCAAGGTGACCACATGGGAATGCTTGCTACTGTAATAAACGGTTTGGCGCTACAAAGTGCTTTAGAAGATGCCGGTATTCAAACCAGGTTACAATCAGCCATAAAGATTAATGAAGTAGCCGAACCTTTTATTAGGAGAAAGGCCATGCGTCATTTAGAAAAAGGAAGAGTAGTCATTTTCGGAGGGGGAACAGGAAACCCTTATTTCACTACAGATTCTGCTGCCGTTTTAAGAGCTATTGAAATTCACGCCGATGTAATTTTAAAAGGAACACGTGTCGACGGAATTTACAATGCCGACCCAGAAAAAGACAAAAAAGCAACAAAATTCGATTTCATATCATTTGACGATGTGATTAGGAAAGGTCTTAAAGTAATGGATACTACAGCTTTTACTTTAAGTCAGGAAAACGAATTGCCAATTATTGTTTTTGACATGAATACCCCTGGGAATCTTTTGAAAGTGGTAACCGGCGAAAGAATTGGTACAAAAGTTAATTTATAAAATTTTTTACGATCAACTAATATTTTAAAAATGGAAGACGAAATTGAATTTATTATAGACAGTGCTAAGGAAGGTATGGACAAAGCAATTGATCATCTTAAGAAGCAATTACAAAATATTCGTGCAGGTAAAGCCAACCCGGCAATGCTTGGTAGTGTAATGGTAGAATATTACGGAGCTCAAACTCCTCTTCAACAAGTTGCTAATGTGAATACTCCAGATGCGCGAACTATTTCAATTCAGCCGTTTGAGAAGAAACTAATTTCTGATATTGAAAAAGGAATTATGATGGCCAATCTTGGTTTTAATCCTATGAATAATGGTGAAAATGTTATTATAAACGTGCCACCACTAACCGAGGAGCGTCGAAAACAACTTTCTAAGCAGGCTAAAGCGGAAGCTGAAGACGCCAAAATTGGAGTAAGAAACGAAAGGAAAGTAGCTAACAATGAATTAAAGAAACTGGATATTTCTGAAGATTTGCTGAGAGATGCTGAAAATGAGGTACAAGAATTAACAGATGCGCATATTACACGTATTGACTCGATCCTGGAAAACAAGGAAAAAGAAATTATGACTATATAATAAAAAGTCAGTTTCTTAATAGTAAATTACAGGCTGTGTGAAAGTTTTTGATTTCGTCAGACCAAACTTGTTTTAACCCCTTAAGAGGTGTCTATTTCTAACAAGTTTCATCCTTACAGACAGGCAGGATGACGTTTCTAAAACTTTTCAAACGGCCTGTTCAGTTTTCTTTACAATCCAGAAAAACCTATGCGTCACCTGTTATTGCTTATTTTTCTGCTTTTTTCCTGCACAGCATTGTCTCAGCAACAGCTTCAGGGAAGGATTGTAAATGACCAAACAGGCGATCCCCTAGCCTTTGCTAAAATTGAATATAACAATCAAGAAACCTTAAGTAAAATAGATGGTAGTTTCTCCCTTATTCTGCCCGAAGAAGAAACCAAATTAAAAATTTCATATGTAGGTTTCGAAACGCAGACTTTTAAAGTTTCAAAAAACGTAGAGTTCGTGAGGGTTAAATTAAAGCCGAAAATTGAGGGCCTTAATCCCGTAAATATTTCCTCCTTAGACAATAAAGCGAATGCAATAATTAAGAAAGCAATTGCACACAAGGCTCAGAACGATCCCAAGGAAAAACTGAAAAGCTTCAATTTTAAAAATTACAGCAAGTTTATTATCGACAACCATTCTGATGTGCTCAAAATGCAAACCGATAGCACTAATTTTGAAATAGCTACAGTTATTAACTCAGCCGCTACTTATTTTTCAGAAAAAATATCCAGGTTTTATTTTAGGCAAGATGATGGTTTAAGAGAGGAAGTTCAAGCTTTAACTACCGCTGGATTCGAGAAACCGGTTTATGAAATTCTTGCCCTTTCAGTTAATCCATTTTCAATGTACGATAAGGATTTCCGCATTTTCGAAACGGATTATATAGGACCCCTACGGCAATCAGCATTTAAAAATTATACCTTCAAAATTTTAGATACTACGGAGTCTTCGCGTCCAGCTTATGTAATTTATTTCAAACCAAAGAGGCAACAAGCGGTTGCAGGACTTGAAGGTGTTCTTTATTTAGATACTGCAACTTTTGCAATTCAACAGGCAAAAGCTCAACTTTTAGGAACAATTAAACTGGAAATAAACCAGAAATATAAATATTTCCCCGTAGAAAATCTATGGTTCCCAAAAACTCAAAAAACAACAATAAGTCCTGGAAATGGTGTTCAGGCCATTTCAATTTTTGGAGGTGTCATAACAACAGGAACACTTCAGAGGAAAGCATCTATTTTAAACAATATTCTTAAACCTGGGAAAAACGATCCAGATCTGTATTTAAATGCTAGCAGTACAAATTATGATATTCAGTTGAACTCACAGGAAAGATTGGAAACTTCGGCTGAAATTATAGTAAAACCAGAAGCCAATCGATACGATGAAAGCTTTTGGCTCAAAAACAGAACTGAAAAATTAAGCCTGCAAAACAAACTCAGCCGCCATCGTGCAAAAATACTTATAAAAGAAAAAAATATAGAAGAAAAATTAGCACTTCAAAATTCTATATCTACAGGTTATTACCCAGTTGGATTTTGGGACTTTGCCTTGGGTAAATTTTTTAAATTTAATAATTATGAGGGCATACGCCTAGGGTTTGGGGGAAAAACAAACGATCAGGTTTCAGAGAAATTTAGTTTAAATGGTTACTTGGTTTATGGAACTAAAGACGAAATGTTTAAATATAACCTTGGCACCGCAGTACATCTTAATAAAGTAACGGAAACCGACCTTAAAATCAATTACACCCGTGATATTGTAGAAACTGGAAGCTTCGAATATTTAAGAGGGATAAACGATTTTTCTATTGTAGAACCGCGTTTTGTTAACATTAATTTCTTTTATGAGCATCGTACAATAAGCACTGGTATTACTCATAGATTTGGCTCGAATTTCAAGACCGAAATTCAGTTTTCTAAAAGCGATATTTCCCAAACCAAGGATTATACATTTTTTCTTAACGGTAAAGAATTTTCTGAATACGAACTTTCTGAAGCTACATTTTCATTTTTATGGAGACCATTTGCCACCTTTTTAAAAACACCAAATTCGACCGAGCTAATAAAGAAAGGTTATCCCAAATTCACAGGACAAATCTCCAAGGGAATTTCAGGAATATTTAAAAGTGATTTTGATTATACCAAGTTTGGTTTATTGGTAGAACATGAAATTAAAAGACTTAACCAATCTCGCACTGAAATTATTCTGGAGGGAAACTATGCCACGGGAGAAGTTCCACTAACACATTTATATCATTCCTTACCTAACAGTTCGGCTAAGGAAGGAATTTTAAATAGATTTTCAGTTACAGGAAGGCGCAGTTTCGAAACGATGTATTACAACGAATTCTTTAGTAACAAACAGGCGATGTTACATATTAAACATCAATTAAGACCTATGAATATTCACAGGTTAGTTCAGCCTGAGCTTGTTTTTATTTCCCGACACGCCATTGGCGACATTAGCAATCCTGGGCGACATAGTATTCCATTTAAGAGTTTAAAAGAAGGTTATCATGAGATCGGAATGGAATTGCAAAAAATACTTGTAGGATTTGGCCTGGGGGTAGCCTACCGCTACGGACCTTACAGCCTACCTACTTTCAGTGAAAATTTCGCTTTTAAGTTCACTTTTCATTTAGATATTTAATAGTAGGGTAGTTTAATGGCTTAAAACCCGATAAATAGGCATCCTTTTTATACCTTTGCGCTCGCTTAAAAACTTCCCATGGCCAAGATTTTTAGTTTCGGATTCTGGAACTCGGTTGCGCGATTAATTCTGCGCAACAGGATTATTATCCTTTTAATTATTATCGCTACTACGGTGTTTTTCTCTACACAATGGAAAAATATGCGTTTTTCTTATACTGAAGCTAATCTTTTACCAGACGATCATCAGGAAAATATCGCATATAATAAATTTCTGGATAAATTTGGAGAAGAAGGAAACCTCATACTTTTAGGTGTAAAAGATTCTGCGCTCTTTAAACCCGAAAATTTTAAAGCTTGGAAAAAACTCACTAAAACCTTAGAATCATACCCTGCGGTAGAATATGTTATTTCAGTAAGTAATCTTCAGAAGTTAAAAAAGTTTGAAGATCCCAAACGTTTTGAGATGGTTCCTTTTATCACTGAAGAAAACCCTACGAGAAAAGAACTTCAGGAGTATCAAAACCAACTCTATAACCAGCTGCCATTTTACAAGAATCTGGTTTACAGTGCTCATTCCAATACGGTGCAATCTGCGATTTACTTAAATAAGGACATCGTAAATTCAAAGCAACGAAAAACCTTCGTCATAGATGAACTGCAGCCACTTATCTATAACTTTGAAAAAAAGACCGGCATCGATATAAAAGTATCGGGAATGCCTTACATAAGAACCCTGAATGCTCAAAATATAATAGATGAAATTGAGCTTTTTATACTTGCAGCTCTTGCCGTAACTTCTCTCATTTTTTTCTTCTTTTTTAGATCTATTCGGGCAACAATCATTTCAATGATCACGGTTTGTATAGGCGTGATGTGGGCTTTTGGGGTCATTGGTTTATTGCACTATGAGATCACGGTACTTACCGCATTGATTCCGCCTTTAATTATTGTAATAGGAATTCCCAATTGCATTTTCCTAATTAATAAATACCAGCAGGAAATTCAAAAACATGGAAATCAGGCAAAATCCCTGCAAAGGGTAATAACAAAAGTGGGAAATGCCACTTTAATGACCAATATAACGACGGCTTCAGGCTTTGCAACTTTTATTCTTACCGATAGTACACTATTAAAAGAATTTGGAATTGTAGCTTCCATTAATATTGTTGCCATCTTTATTCTCAGCCTGCTGATAATTCCTATTATCTACAGCTATATGAATATGCCTCGCCGCAAACATCTAAAACATCTCAATAAGCGATGGATAGGGGGTTTTGTAGGCTGGATGGAACAAATGGTTAGACATCGTCGTATCAGTATTTATATTATTTCAATTGTATTGCTTGTGGTGAGTATAACTGGCATTTACACTATAAAAACTTCTGGGAGTTTATTAGAAGATATGCCAAAAGAGGCTCAATTTTTCAAAGATATTAAATTCTTTGAAGAGGAATTTGACGGCGTAATGCCTTTAGAAATTCTAATCGATACAAAAAGGAAAAACGGTGTCTTACAATTGGCTACGTTAAAGCGAATGGAGGAACTAGAAGACTATCTGGCTGAAATTCCTGAATTTTCGCAACCAATTTCAATAACGAGACTGGTAAAATACTCAAAATAGGCTTTTTATAATGGAGAAGCCGAATACTTTCAGTTACCAACTTCACAGGAACAAAACTTTATAATGCCGTATACAAAAGGTTTCTCTTCAGGCGAAAATCTTCTCGCATCTTATGTGGACAGTACAGGCAGATATGCCCGGATGACTACCTATATGAAAGATATCGGAACCGATAAGATGCAGGAGCTTGAAAAAAATCTGCTCCCAAAAATAAATAAAATTTTCCCCGAAGAACGTTACAATGTATCTCTAACCGGAAAGGCGCTAATTTTTCAAAAAGGAACCAATTATTTAATAAAGAATTTACTTATATCCCTTTCACTAGCCATTTTACTTATCGCATTATTTATGGCTTGGATGTTCAGATCATTTAGGATGATATTGGTTTCCCTGGTCCCAAACTTACTGCCTTTACTGGTAACCGCAGGTTTAATGGGCTTTTTAGGAGTACCTATAAAACCTTCTACAATTTTGGTTTTTAGTATAGCTTTTGGGATTTCTGTTGACGATACCATTCACTTTCTGGCAAAATATAGACAGGAACTTAAAGCTAACAATTGGAAAATAAAGCGTTCGGTTTACGCGGCTTTACGCGAGACCGGAGTTAGTATGTTCTATACTTCCATCGTTCTATTCTTTGGATTTTCGGTATTTATGATTAGTAGTTTTGGTGGAACAGTAGCCCTTGGAGGCCTTGTCTCGGCAACTTTACTTTTTGCAATGCTGGCCAACCTGCTATTACTCCCCTCTTTGTTACTTTCCTTAGAAAAAAATATTGCTAACAAAGAAGTTTTAAAAGAGCCTGCAATGAAAATTATTGATACAGAGGAAGACGAGGATGAAATTGAAAAAGAAGAAGCTTAAATTTGAGAAAATAATTAATAAAAACAGGCTTGCTTGGCAAGCTGAACCGGAAAAATTATATTTGTTTTTTCTAAATCTACCATAAATGATACGAGCAAAAATTGCTGAAATATTGGACAGCAATCAATTTTTACAGGAATTTGAGGTGAACGGTTGGGTACGTTCCTTTAGGAGCAATCGGTTTATTGCCTTGAACGATGGTTCCACCATTAACAACCTGCAATGTGTAATAGATTTTGAAAATTTTGATCAGGATGAGTTAAAGCGCATAACTGTTGGCGCTGCAATTTCAGTAAAAGGAACTTTGGTTGAAAGCCAGGGAAATCAACAACGAGTCGAAATTGAAGTAAAAGAATTCAATATCCTTGGTGATGCGAATCCAGAGGAGGTAAAACTTACGATTCTTTCTCCAAAACGGCATAGTCTTGAGAAATTAAGAGAACAGGCTCATTTAAGAGTACGCACCAATACCTTTGGAGCCATTATGCGCGTGCGTTCTAAACTGTCTTTTGCCGTACATAGTTATTTTCAGCAAAATAACTTTCATTACGTAAATACACCCATTATTACAGGAAGTGATGCAGAAGGTGCGGGTGAAATGTTTAAAGTTAGCGCTTTGGATATGGCAAATCCGCCAAGGGATGGAGATGGGAGTATCAATTTTCATGAAGATTTCTTCGGTAAAGAAACAAATTTGACGGTTTCCGGTCAATTAGAGGCTGAAACCTATGCTTTGGGTCTGGGGCAGGTATATACATTTGGACCTACTTTTAGGGCTGAAAATTCCAATACTTCCCGTCATTTAGCAGAATTCTGGATGATAGAACCCGAAGTGGCTTTCTGTGATTTGGATGGGAATATGGACTTAGCGGAAGATTTTATAAAACACGTGCTTAAATATATTTTAGAGCATTGCAAGGATGATCTCGACTTCCTGGACAAACGATTTAAGACTGAAGAAGAAGCAAAACCAAAAGCTGAAAGAAGCGGATTGGGACTAATGGAGAAGCTTCACTTTGTCATAGACAACAATTTTAAAAGGGTAAGTTATACTGAAGCAATTGAAATTCTTAAAAATTGCAAACCAAATAAAAAAAAGAAATTCAACTACATAATTGAAGAATGGGGTGCTGATTTACAGAGTGAACATGAACGTTATTTAGTGGAAAAACATTTTAAATGTCCGGTGATTTTATTCGATTACCCGGCGAATATCAAGGCTTTTTATATGCGCCTTAATGAGGATGGAAAGACTGTAAGGGCCATGGATATACTTTTCCCGGGCATTGGAGAAATTGTTGGCGGCTCCCAAAGAGAAGAGCGTTTAGAGGTTCTTCAAAGTAAAATGAAGGAATTAAATATAGACGAGAAAGAGTTATGGTGGTACCTAGATACCCGCAAATTTGGAACCTGTGTCCATAGTGGCTTCGGACTTGGTTTTGAAAGGTTAGTTCAATTTGTAACCGGAATGGGAAATATTAGGGATGTAATTCCTTTCCCGAGATTTCCGGGAAACGCTGAGTTTTAATAGCCGTAGATATGATCAAACCTCATAGTTCTTAAACACTGTGAGGTTTTTAATTAATTTTCAAAATTAAGGGGGTGGTTAGAAGCAAAATGCTAAAAATTAACCACTTGGTGAATATGGTTATTATCCTTTCTATCAAAACCTTAAATTTTAAAAAGACTATAGTTATTGAAAATTAAAGAAACTCATATTGTTCCCGCTGTTCCTGATAAGATAAGGTTACAGGAATATGCATTTTCTATCTTCCCATCTATTCCAACTAAAAGTTCACTTAAAAAAGCTTTAAAAAAGAAACTAATTCTTTTAGATGGAAAACCTGCAGAAACTTCAGATTGGATTAAACAAGGTCAAAAACTGGAATTACTTGAAGCTGAAAACCCTGTCAAAAAAGTATTTAATTTAAAATTGGAAATCCTTTTTGAGGATGATTTCCTTGCAGTGGTGCATAAACCGGCAGGAATACCAACGAGTGGCAATTACTTTAAAACTTTAGAAAATGCCCTTCCTTTTAATTTGAAGAAAACCACTGCAATAGATGCATTACCAACTCCCCTGCCTGTTCACCGATTAGACAACCCTACTTCAGGCCTATTGATTATTGCCAAGACCAAATTGGTCCAGGTAGATTTAAACAGGCTTTTTGAAGAAAAAAATATTCAAAAAAGTTATCATACATTGGTTTTTGGAAGCCTTTTGAATTCATTTATTTTAAATGATCCAATTGATAATAAGGAGGCTGAAACTAAAATTGAAGTTTTAGAACAGTTTCAGCTTAGAAGTAAAAACTTCACCCTGATTAAAGCTTTTCCAAAAACGGGAAGAACTCATCAAATAAGAATTCATTTAGCAGGAAATGGCAATCCAATTCTAGGAGATAAACTTTACGGGCAAACTTCAGAAATCAAAAAAAAAGAAGGTTTATTTTTAGCGGCTACCGGCTTGGAATTTAAACACCCCATAACCAAAAAAAATATGATATTTGAACTCCCGCTTCCTAATAAATTTAAGTATATTCAGAATACTTAACAAAATTTTACCACAATCATTTACTATGCCAAAGGCTGTGTAGCTCTGTTTTGCTTATTTTTGTAGTAAACGATATATTTCAACCTCATGTCGAAATAAATTAAATTTCACTTAGTGAAATATTAAAAAGTAAAATAAATTTATGCTTAAGCAGCAATTAAATCTCAAATTATCGCAAAAGCTTTCCCCTCAGCAAATTCAGCTGATGAAGCTTATACAACTTCCTACCCAGGCCTTTGAACAGCGTATAAAACAAGAGTTGGAAGAAAATCCGGCTTTGGAAGATGGCAAGGTGGAAACTAAGGATGAATTTGAGGAATATGAAGACGATTATAATGACAGGGACCGGGAAGATGAAGGAACAGAATCTATAGAAGCTGAAATTGATGTAGATGAATATTTGAGTGATGACGAGGTTCCAAACTACCGGCTTCAAGCTAATAACTACAGTCCGGATGATGATGAGAAGAGCGTTCCTTATGCTTCTGGAACTTCTTTCACCCAATATTTAACTACCCAATTAAGTACACTTAGGTTTGATGAAACTGAGGAACAGATTGCTGCCTTTTTAGTAGGTAGCGTAGACGAAAGTGGATATTTAAGAAGGGAATTACAAGATGTTGTTGATGACCTTGCTTTTACCCAGAATATTTACACTGATGAAAAAGCAGTTGAAAAAGTCCTTAAAAAGGTTCAGGAACTCGATCCGGCAGGCGTAGGCGCAAGATCTCTCCAGGAATGTCTTCTAATTCAATTGAAACGCAGAGAGCCCACAAAAGCGGTGGAAATGGCTGAAGACATTTTAGAACGATCTTTTGACCAGTTCAGTAAAAAGCATTATAACAAAATTCTATCTCGACACGATATTTCTGAGGATGAACTTCGAGAAGCCATAGATGTGATTGAACATCTAAATCCAAAACCCGGAGGTTCCTATTCTGGTAATACAAGGATGGTAGAACACGTCATTCCCGATTTTACAATTAAAATAGCGGATGGAGATCTAGAACTCAGCCTAAATGGAAGAAATGCTCCCCATATGCACGTTTCAAGAGATTACAGCGATATGCTGAAAGGTTATAAAGAATCTAAGGAAAAGACTAAGGCGCAGAAAGATGCAGTGATGTTTATAAAACAAAAACTCGATGCAGCAAAATGGTTTATTGAAGCTATAAAACAACGCCAGCAGACTTTAATGGTGACGATGAGTTCAATTATGAATTATCAAAAGGAATATTTCCTTACCGGTGATGAGCGAAACCTACGGCCTATGATTCTAAAGGATATTGCCGATGAGATAGAAATGGATGTTTCTACGGTTTCCAGAGTAGCCAATAGTAAATATGTTGACACTCCATATGGCACTAAACTTATAAAGGAATTCTTCTCCGAATCTATGAAAAACGATCAGGGTGAAGATGTCTCCACCCGAGAGATCAAGAAAATACTAGAAATGTCAATTGAGGAAGAAGACAAGCGAAAACCTCTTACCGACGAAAAATTAGCTAAGGTTTTAAAGGACAAAGGTTATCCTATAGCAAGGCGTACCGTAGCCAAGTACAGAGAGCAGTTAGATATTTCGGTAGCCAGATTACGAAAAGAAATTTAATGAAATTCCTTTTAAAAAGCGCTTCATTTCTTTTTCATCCTATTTGGATTCCGCTCGCTGGCAGTTCATTTTATTTTCTGCTTGCACCACGCTACTTTCCTGTTGAATTGATAAAGGCCAAACTTCTTGCTATTACTATTCTTACCGTGTTTATTCCAATTGTATTTTATTTTCTTTTGAAAAATCTCGGGAAGGTTCAATCAATATTTCTAGAGAATGTAACGGAACGCAAATGGCCTTTAGCCTTTTTTGCGATATTAATAACCATGGTTTTAAACCAGATATTAGATTACTATAACTACGCCGCACTTTATTATTATTTTGTTGGAATTCTTTTTTCAACCTTACTGGTCTTTTTACTGGTGTTTTATCACATTAAAGCAAGCCTTCATACGATGGCTATGAGTGGGCTTATAGTTTTTTTACTTGGAATAAGTTTAAATTTCAAAATTAACCTAACCTATACCGTAAGCTTTTTAATACTCGCCCTTGGCTTGTCAGCTTCTTCGAGAATGTACTATAGGGCACATACTTATTCCGATCTTTTTATTGGTTTGGTATGCGGGGTAGTACCTCAGGTTCTGGTTCTATACTTTTGGATGTAAACGGCTACCTATTTCGTTTTCTAGAAATGTGTCTAAGCCCTTGAGTAATTCTATTCTATATTTTTTAGTCATCGGTTGTTTGTAATTATAATCCCGTTAAAGTGATCATATATCCCAAACTAAGCATTTGTGGGTTTTGAACTAGGTTTTATAAGATATAAAACATAAGTCCTACTCTAAAAACGGAAATATCTATAATCTCACCATTTATTTTTGCCTCAGGAAAAAGCGAATTAAGGCTATAGTAAATATGAAAATTAAAGGTATTATAGCCAAATGTGAAAGTGGCTCCGTAACGGAAAGGGTCAAGTTCAGGAACATCAGTCTGAATTACCTGATTTTCAGGCTGTACAAAATTACTTCTAAAATTATAGATATAACCAAATTTTAATCCGGCATAGATCCTCCAGAATTTATATGTTTCTGCCGTAGATGTACGCCACCGAAATTCAATTGGTACTTCTATAAGTTGTGTAGAAAACCTATTGGTACTATAGTCCAAATCGTTGGTTAGGCTTCTAAAAATAGTTTCTCCACTTTCATCTTCTCCTATAAAGAGGTTTTGACTATAACTATTCCAGGACCATCCTAATCCAGCACCCAGAGCAATATTTCTGCGCTCATTCAAGGGAAAATCGCGAGTAAAACCTAAATGAATACCACCGGAGAAACCAGATTGAGAAATAAACTCTGGCTTTTTACTTATAAGATTAAAAGTGAATCCAATATAAAATTGATCCTCTCTGTATAAACTATCTATTACATATGGCACTGAATCAGGAATACTCCAGGAGCTATCCTCTTCATCAACCTGTGCAGTTAAAGGAGCGCTAAGAAATAAAAAGAAAAAAAAACCAGTGATTAAGTCTCTCATTTTAAACCGCAGTATATAATTCTAAATATAAAAAAACATCCTGCCAAATATTTAAATTTAGACAGGATGTTTATACAGTTCTGAAAAAATGACCTATTGGTCGTTATTCAACATTTTGCAATGCATCACCTTCTTTGGTGGTGTAATTAATTTTAAGGGCTTCTGCCTTTCTCAATTCTTGCTTTATGTCTGAAACCAATCCCATATTTGTTTCCTCATCCACTTTAAGAGCAGTTGTAAGATATGGGATTAACTCCTCTCGTTTAGTTTCTCTTTCAGCAAAGATAAACTGTTGAACTTCGTCAACGCTAGCAAATTTATCATTTAACTGAATCCTTGCCTCAGAACCAAAGGTTTCCTGGTAACGTGGACTAGGCTTTCCAGCATAGATGTACATTACCAAATCCTTTTTATCCAGCTTTTCAGTCTGATCGGCAAATGGTAACTTATTCTGCACCATCAATGTATTCTGGCGCATAACGGTAACAACCATAAAGAAGAACAGTAACATAAATACAATATCCGGTAAAGATGCTGTACTAATGGCTGGTTGCCCTTCACTTGTTTTCTTTTTGAATTTAGACATAATTGAGTCTTAAATTTAAGTTTTAATATTAAGGCTATTAACTCGTTGGCTCAGCTTCAGAAAGTTTTTGAGGGATCATATCCTGAATTAATTCAATTCTTTCCTTCAAAGTCTCCTTGGTGCCTTCACTAGTTTGTGGGTCATTGTATCTGGTTTCCATCGCATCAAAAGTAGTTCCGAACAAACGTTGTGCTTCCCTATTTCTTAACTGGTTGTAAGCCGCAACAAGTTCATTTTGAACCGCGATATATGTTCCATACTCCGTTCCTCTATTATTTACCAAAGAAATAATAGCTTTCTGTGGATTTACAGATGAACTGGGGTCTCCTGGTCCTTGGCAAAAGTCACAGGCTTCATCCCCTTTTCCTCCTCCATTATCAAGAAACTTAACAGCTGCCTCTCTCAGTTCTCCGATCTCCATTTCCTCATCTTCAACAAGCAATTGGTTGTTTGCATTAACCAATACCTGGAAAATGTTCCGTTCTTTAATTACCGGTGGTTCTTCCTCTTCCGGCTGCCATGGGGGTAGCTTTCTACTTATCCCACTATCCGTCTCAATGGTAGTTGTCACCAGAAAGAAGATTAGTAGTAAGAAAGCAATATCGGCCATAGAACCGGCATTAACTTCTGGTGCATCTCTTCTAGCCATAACTCTATTTAGTTAATTTTTTAACTCCTGATATTACCATTGCTAAGATTGCAATCCCAGCAAGGATATAGAAAGTCACCAAACCTGCACTTATCCAATGCGCCGAACTAGCAGAAAGTATATCTCCATTTTTCAGCGTCATTTGAGATCCGTCGGTTATAAGATAAGCAATCAAAATAACCGCTAAAAACGAACCGATAGCAATAAGAGTGGTTTTAATATCTCCTTTAAACAGGCCTTTTATCACAAAGATTCCGACTAAAACAAGAACAACCAACAATACCAGGTAAGACAAATACATGATTGGAGTAAGCAGACTGTTCTGTAAATCGGCCGAGGCCACTATTGCATCACCGTCTTCGGCAAGGATCCTCCCAAGAAGGATAAGACCTATAACGCCTATAACGATGGATACATATTTTAATATTTTATGTAAAGTCATAATTTAATCTGGTCTTAGATTCTTTTTTTGTTTTTGTAGGCTACCAACATATCGATCAGAGTGATAGATGCATCTTCCATATCGTTTACAATACTATCAATCTTAGCGATAATATAATTGTAAAATATTTGAAGAATAATAGCTACGATCAAACCAAATACGGTTGTAAGAAGTGCCACTTTAATACCTCCGGCAACAAGAGACGGCTGCATATCACCTGCGGCTTCAATTCTATCAAAGGCAGTAATCATACCAATTACAGTACCCATGAAACCAAGCATAGGAGCTACAGCAATAAATAAAGACAACCAGGAAACGTTTTTCTCTAACTGTCCCATTTGCACACCACCATAAGCCACAACAGATTTCTCTGCAGCATCTATACTTTCATCTGCGCGGTCAAGACCTTGATAATAAATAGAAGCCACAGGCCCCTTTGTATTTCTGCAAACCTCCTTAGCGGCTTCAATACCACCACTGTTTAAAGCATCCTCTACATTTTTAGCTAATTTCTTAGTATTAGTAGTAGATAAGTTTAAAAAGATAATTCTCTCAATGGCCACAGCCAACCCAAGAATTAAACATAAAAGAACAATCCCCATAAATGCAGGACCACCTTCTATAAAACGCTTTTTAAGTTCTTGATGAAAACCAAGAGTTTCTTCTGCATCATCTGCAGCAGTTGCAGCCTCTTCATCTTGTACAAAATTTACAATTGTACCAGGCAATGTGTTAACATTATTGGCCGCATTTAGGTTTCCGGCTCCAAGTACCATCACCGCGGCGATTACCAAAATAGAAAATAATCTTTTCATTACTGTTTGTCTTAATTTAATTAGTTAAAGGGTTAAAGATATAAAAATAAATTTTTAATAAAAATATAATAATTGCAGAGAGGAAGGGATTCGAACCCTCGATACGCTTGTGGCGTATACACACTTTCCAGGCGTGCGCCTTCGACCACTCGGCCACCTCTCTTTCTTAACGTTTTCCAAACGGTGCGCCAAATAACGAAAAAAAATATACTTCATCAAGCATCTACCGTTAATTTTATGACATTTCCCCTCGAAGAGAGGTTTCAAATATAGTTTTAAATACTTTTGGAGACAATTCTTTTCCTAAAAGGTACATTAATTTTGCGACTGCTGCCTCGGTACTGATATCTTTTCCGGAGACCACTCCTATTTTTTTAAGCTGAACACTGGTTTCATATTGACCCATCACTACGCTCCCCCCAATACATTGGGTAACATTTACTACATATAACCCCTCACTTATTTTTCTTTTCAAAATATCTAAAAACCAATCGTCGCTGGGCGCATTCCCACTACCGTAAGTTTCAAGAATAACCCCCTTTAGACCAGGTTTAGCGAGAATATACTCCACGGTACTAGCATTAATTCCCGGAAAAATCTTTAATACAACTATTTCATTAATAAATCCTGTATGCAATTTTGTTTTCTGTCTTCGGTTAGGACGCCATAATGTTTTATGGTCCACGGAAAGATAAACACCGGATTCAGCCAAAGGAGGGTAATTTAAGGAAGCAAAAGCTTGAAAGTGTTCTGCATTTATCTTGGTGGTTCTGTTCGCTCTGTATAATTTATATTCAAAATAAAGTCCAACTTCAGAAATAACCGGTTTCCCATTTTTCTGCAACCCGGCAATTTGAATACTTGTAATAAGATTTTCCTTAGCGTCCGTCCTAAGATCACCAATAGGCAACTGAGACCCAGTGAATATTACAGGCTTTGTAAGATTTTCGAACATAAAACTTAGGGCAGAGGCTGTATAGGACATGGTATCGCTTCCATGCAACACTACAAATCCATCATAGATCTCAAAATTATCATTTATAGTGGTCGCAATTTTTACCCAGCACTCCACATTCATATTGGAGGAATCTATAGGATCACCAAAGCTTAGGGTGTCAATTTCGTGTTCAAGGATCTTGAGTTCAGGGATATTTTGTAATAATTCACCGAAATTAAAAGCTTTAAGGGCTCCCGTATCGTAATCCTTGATCATTCCAATAGTTCCACCAGTATAAATAAGTAGGATCTTAGCTCTTTTCTTCATAAAGCGCTTCTTTATTAATTACAGGATTTGCATACATTAATAAATAACTGTTTAGCTCCAGGGGGTTTTTCACATCTACCCTTCGGCTAAGGCGGCGCTCAAACTGCCTTTTCTCTTTGTCTGAATATTTACCAGCATAGTTTTCTGAATTTTTGAGTAAATCGAATGCAATATAATTCGCTGGCCACAATTTATAATTTTTGTAAATATGATGATCTATTTTTGCGGCAACTGCTTTTAACTGAGCGTTAATAGAATTGTGCTGCTTTTCAATTTTTTCAAAAACTTCCTTTCCTAATATTTCACCTGCATTTATGTGAATCCGACCTTTATTACCCATTGCACCTTGCATAATGGAATTAAAATCTTCGTTGGCAGATTTTACATATTCCTCTTTCATTCTTTTAGCAAGAATTTCTGGCATTTTTAAAATGTCTGTAGGATCAAATTCATAGGATATCGCAACTGGAACAATTTTGAGTTCTGTAAAATATTCGCTCAGACTCTTTTTACCCTTGGCCATCGCTAGCATTTTTAGCACACCTTGCTGCGTATAATCGCTACCGTCTTTGGTTCTACCTTCTCGTTGTGCCATCCAAACCGATCGCCCATCCTTTAAAAGGAGCTTTTTAATATATTCCGAAAGCACCATAGAACTTTTCAACATTTCTCTTGGACTAATTCCACGTTTTACTAGAAAATTCCTATTTAATCGTGATAAAGCCATTAAAAAAGGTTTCTGTACCAGATTGTCTCCAATGGCTGAAGCAGTCATTATAAGATTTTGTTCGTACAACGTAGTATTCAACAACGAAGTATCCAGAATAATATCACGATGATTTGAGATATAAAAATATGCCTGATCGTCATCCAATTTATCAAAACCGTTATAAGTAAGGCCCTCGGTACTTTTTTCAATTACTTTTAGCACGGAACTATAAATAACTTTGGTTTGAAAATCTCTAATAGAATGACATTCACCTAATATAGCACTAATTTCTTCCGAAGTTTTCTCAGGAAATGTAAACTGTAAAAGCGCTCTAACCATTGGGTGCCTTATGTACTCCTGTAATGCAGGTTGCACCTCATCATCGTTATAAAATCTTATGTCTTCAAATTTTTTCACGCAATATTGTGTTAGCTAGGCAAATGAACAAATTTTAATTTTAACCTCCTTTATATCCCAAAAATATCTTTTGAATTTTGAGTTGTGATTTCAGCTATGTCAACCAATGGTTTTTGATAAATTTCAGCAAGCTTTTCTGCTATTTTTAATAGGTGTTCTGGTTCGTTACGTTTCCCGCGAAATGGCGATGGAGATAAATAGGGTCCATCGGTTTCTAAGACGACCTCCTTTAATGGAATTTCATTTAGAAATTGATCAATTTTTCCATTTTTAAAGGTAATCACTCCACCAATACCTAGTTTTAAATTATAAGAAAGCGCTCTTTTAGCATCTTTCAGACTGCCGGTAAAACAATGAAAAACACCGAAGAGATCTTTACTTTTTTCGTTCTCCAAAATTTCAAACACCTCCTCAAAAGCATCTCTACAGTGAATTACAATGGGTAATTTATATTTCTTAGCGAGTTTAATTTGCCTACTAAATGCTTCTTGTTGAATTTCCAACGTGCTTTTATCCCAATACAAATCTATTCCAATCTCCCCCACCGCGTAAAATCTTCTTTTTTCAAACTGTTCTTCTACATGCTTCAATTCTTTTTCAAAATTCTCTTGAACATGTGTAGGGTGCAAACCCATCATTAAAAAAACATTTTCTGGATAATCAGCTTCAAGCTCATACATCGCCTCGGTGGTTTCCGAATCTATGGCTGGCAGAAAAAACCGTTCTATATTTTGTGCAAAGGCATTTTCAATAAGTTTGTCTCTGTCTTTTTCGTAATCTTTACTATAAAGATGTATATGTGTGTCGGTTAAAATCATAAAAGCAAAAATAATTTATTTTGAAGACCTATCTTTGCGAAAAACACAAAGAATGTCATCTTTAAAAAAATTACTTAAAGAAAAAGGATTTAAGCGCATAAAACTAAAGTACACCAAAACTCAGCATCTAGAATTGATTGCCAAAATTAATAATATTGAAGGGAGTTTTATTTTAGATACTGGAGCCTCCAGTACCTGCGTAGGATTGGAAGCCGTAGAGCACTTTAAACTTCTTGCCAAAGATAGTGATGTAAAGGCTGCCGGAGCAGGTGCTACCAATATGCTCACACAAATCGCTCAGAAGAACAAAATTGAAATAAAAGGATGGAAGAAAAAAAAAGTAGACCTCGTCCTTTTTGATTTAAGACATGTAAACGAAGCCCTGATAAATCACGAGGCCGAAAAAGTTCATGGTATTATTGGCGCCGATCTCTTAAGAAAAGGGAAAGCAGTTATAGACTATAAAGACCCATCACTTTATTTAAAATAAAATTTAAAAGGGGAAATATCCCCTTGACTCTGGGACTGATGTTATTTAAGTTTGAAGAAATTAATGTTAGCCCATGTCAAGTGTATCTAAAAATAAATTCCGCGAAAATTTTATCTACGTACTCTTAGGTATTTTTATTGTATGCGTTTTATTTTTAAACATACTCAATTTATGTTTGTTTTAATTTGTTATTACTGGTAAAAATAAAGGCAGCCAAATGGCTGCCTTTATTTTTTGGTTTACAAAAAGAGATGTTTAAAGTTCAAGTGCTCTTTTTACATCATTATCCATCAGTAATTCTTCAGGATTTTCTATAGCTTCTTTAACTGCCACTAGAAAACCAACAGATTCTTTACCATCGATAATTCTGTGATCGTAAGAAAGCGCTACATACATAATAGGGCGAATCTCAACATGGCCATCTATAGCCACTGGACGCTCCACTATATTATGCATGCCTAAAATAGCACTTTGAGGAGGGTTAATAATCGGAGTAGAAAGCATAGAACCGAACACACCTCCATTAGTAATAGTAAAAGTACCTCCAGTCATTTCATCCACAGTAATCTTTCCATCGCGAGCTTTTACGGCAAGGCGTTTTACCTCATCTTCAACACCTCTGAAACTTAGATTTTCAGCATTTCTAATTACCGGAACCATTAGACCTTTTGGTCCGGAAACAGCAATACTTATATCCTTATAATCGAAGCTTACCTGATGATCTCCATCTATCATGGAATTCACCCCTGGGAACTGGTCAAGCGCCCTTACAACAGCAAGAGTAAAGAAAGACATAAAGCCTAAACTTACACCGTGTTTATCCTTAAATTCTTCTTTATATTTTTTTCTTAAATTAAAGATAGACTGCATATCTACTTCGTTAAAAGTAGTAAGCATCGCGGTATCATTTTTAACTGACACCAAACGAGAAGCTACCTTTCTGCGCAGCATAGACATTTTCTTCTTTGATTCCCCTCGTTTTCCTCTACCAGGACTTCCCATAGAAGTTTTTGCTTGAACTGCATCTTCTTTTGTGATGCGTCCGTCTTTCCCACTACCCTCTATATCTTTAGTATCAACTCCTTTTTCATCAAGGATTTTTTTAGCCGCAGGTGATGGACTACCCTTTGCGTGTGAATCCTGTTTTTGGGAAGGTGTAGAGGATTTGGAAGGTTCTTCTGACTTGGTATCAGCCACGTCCTTATCCTCTTCATCTTTTTTATCTGAAGATCCACCTTTAGAATTTTCTTTGTCTTTTGTTTCTTTATTATCACCACTCCCACCTGGTTTTTCAGCTTCGGTATCGATAAGACAAACAACCTGCCCCACGGCCACAGCGTCACCCTCTTCCGCTTTAAGCGTAATAATTCCGCTTGCTTCTGCCGGTAGTTCTAATGTAGCTTTATCACTATCTACTTCAGCTATTGCTTGATCTTTTTCTACGTAATCGCCATCTTCAACTAACCATTCGGCTATTTCAACTTCGGTTATAGATTCTCCCGGAGAAGGAACTTTCATTTCTAAGGCCATGATCTTTTTTTTATTTAAAGTTTCCGCCAGGCGAAAACATTTGATTCGTTATTTATAATATTAATTTTCTACTGTTTTATCAAAAACGCATGCAATTACTTTTTCGTGACGCTTCTTAAACCTTACGGAACTTCCAGCAGCTGGAGAACCATAGAATTTTCTACTGCATACTCTAAAGTTTTTAGCTTCATCAAAATGCAGCAACATATGCCCGTAGGCACCCATATTCCTCGGTTCTTCTTGCGCCCAAACAACATCATCTGCATTCTTGTATTTCGCAATCATCTTTTTCATTTTATCAACCGGTAACGGGAACAATTGTTCCACTCGCACCAGGGCCACATCATCACGTTCATTTTCTTCTTTATATTCCAATAAATCATAATAAAATTTACCTGTACAAAAAACTAATGACTTAACGTTTTCAGCTTTCGCTACTGGATCGTCTATTAAAGGTTGAAAACTTCCCTCAGCAAAATCCTCTTTAGTTGATATCACTTTCGAATGTCTAAGTAAGCTTTTTGGTGTAAATATCACCAATGGCTTTCTAAAACCAGCTTTCATCTGCCTGCGCAAAATATGAAACATATTTGCTGGTGTAGTCACATCTGCAACATACATATTATCTTTCGCACAAAGCTGAAGAAAACGTTCCATTCTAGCCGAGGAGTGTTCTGCACCCTGCCCTTCATAACCATGGGGTAAGAAAAGCACCAATCCATTTTGTAATTTCCACTTATCTTCAGCGGCAGAAATATACTGATCTATCATGATTTGCGCACCATTAACAAAATCCCCAAATTGAGCTTCCCAAATAACTAAGGTCTTCGGGCTCGCCATGGCATACCCATAATCAAACCCCATCACACCATATTCTGAAAGCGGAGAGTTATAAACAAAGAAATCCCCATCTCTGCCTTCTATATTATTATGAAGAATAATTTCTTCTTCACTATCCTCTACTTTTACTATCGCGTGACGGTGAGAAAAAGTACCCCTTTCACTATCCTGGCCGCTAATTCTAATATTAAATCCTTCTTTCATTAAAGACCCATAAGCAAGATGTTCGCCCATAGCCCAATCTAGCTTATTCTCTTCAAAATATTGTGTATGACGCAGGTCTATGATCTTTTTCACCTTACGCATAAATTTCTTCTCTCCCGGAAGTTGAGAAATGGCTTTAGCCACCTTGTCAAGATCCTTGATCTTATAGGTAGTGTCTATTTCCTTCATCATCTCATCTTCGAAAACATTATCGAAACCTTCCCACTCATCTTGCATAAATGGAGTGATCTTGGTAGTTTCTTCCTTTCTGGAATCTTCCAGGTTTTCTTCCAGACCAGCCTTATACTCTTCTTCTAGTTTTGCAAGGTAATCATCATCAATAATATTGGCAGATTTCAGCTTCTCAGCATAAATATCCATCGTATTTTTATGCTTAGCAATTGCCTTATATAACTTCGGCTGCGTAAATTTAGGTTCATCCCCTTCATTATGTCCATATTTTCTATAGCCTAATAAGTCTATAAAAACATCCCTCTTAAACTTCATTCTAAAATCCAGAGCAAATAAGATTGCGTGCACAACTGCCTCAGCATCATCTGCATTAACATGTAAAACTGGAGAAAGGGTTACTTTTCCGACATCGGTACAATACGTAGATGATCGCGCATCCAAATAATTGGTTGTAAACCCTATTTGGTTATTTACTACAATGTGAATGGTCCCACCGGTTTGATAACCCTCCAGCTGAGCCATTTGCACGAGTTCGTAAACTACTCCCTGTCCGGCAATGGCTGCATCGCCGTGCACTAATATTGGGAGCACTTTCATATTATCCCCTTGGTAATGCCTGTCTTGTTTGGCTCTTGTAATACCTTCAACAACAGATCCTACCGCTTCCAGATGGGAAGGATTTGGGGCTATATTTATATTTATTTCATTTCCACTATCGGTTTGTCGACAGGAAGTCCATCCAAGGTGATATTTAACATCTCCGTCAAATATATCCTGCTCATAATCCTTTCCGTCAAACTCACTAAAAATATCCTTAGCGCTTTTACCAAAGATGTTGGTAAGGGTGTTTAATCGTCCTCGGTGAGCCATGCCCATAACGAAATCTTTTACACCATAATCTGCAGCTTTTTCAATAAGTGCGTCTAATGCCGGTATTAAACTTTCACCACCTTCTAGTGAAAAACGCTTTTGTCCCACATATTTTCTATGCAAAAATGATTCAAAAGAAACCGCCTGGTTTAATTTTTTCAGGATCTTCTTTTTTTGATCATCACTAAAATTTGGATGATTTTCATTCTTATTCAGTTTATCCTGAATCCATTGAATTTCTTCCGGCTTTCGAATAAACATATATTCGATTCCAATTGATTCGCAATAAACCTTTTCAAGATGTTTTATGATATCCCGAAGACTGCTTGGTCCAATGCCGAGCATATCGCCAGCGTTGAATTTGGTATCCAAATCACTATCTTCTAGACCAAAATTCTCAATAGCCAAGGTGGGCCGGTACTTGCGGCGTTCTCTAACCGGATTTGTTTTAGTGAATAAGTGCCCGCGTGTTCGATAACCATCTATAAGCCTAATTACCTTAAATTCCTTTGTAACGTGTTCAGGTATTTCACCCTCCTGAAAATTAACAGGAGCTTCTTCCATTATTTCCGTAGAAACACCGTTTTGTTGCATTCCAAAGTCAAAACCTTGAAAAAAAGCCCTCCAACTGGGCTCTACACTATCGGGGTACTGGAGATATTGATCGTAAAGTTCGGCGAAGTATGCCGTATGAGCAGCATTAAGAAATGAAAATCTATCCATAAGTTGAAACTAATGTTTCTTTTGAGTATAAAACGTAGCAAAAATACAATTTTTAGAAAAAACAGCCTGCAGCAAACTATATATTTATCTTATGAATTATAAGAAGTTTAACATAGTGAAAACTCCAGGATATGTCTAAAATTATGTGTTGATTGAAAATATTCAAGGTTTAATCGTATTATTATTAAGAATTTCTCAATAAAGAAGAGTTCCAAATTAAACTTTACGCTTCATCAGCATTTCCCCAAACTCCTTAAGAGGTCGTTTTTTCTCTTCCGAAATGTCAATTTTATCCAGAATTTCAAAAGCTTTGTTAGTATATTTTTCTATTTCAAGCTGAGTTAAGGCTGCAGCACCACTATTTTCAAATAAATTCTTTACGGCTTCAATTTTACCCGTAGTTTCTACAGGATTTATCGTGTACAAATGCTCTAATTGGCGTGCTTCACTTTTCCTCGAGGTTTCCAAGGATTTTAAATACAGGAAAGTCTTTTTGTTTTCAATAATATCCCCTCCGGGTTGCTTTCCAAAAGTTTCAGGGTCTCCAAAGGCATCTAAGTAATCATCTTGAAGTTGAAATGCGATACCAAGCAAACGACCAAATTCATAAACCGCTTCTTTGCTTTGCTTAGAAGCATTTGCAACTATCGCTCCCATTTGCAGGGAAGCACCTACCAATACGGCGGTTTTGTATTCTATCATTTTTAGATAATCCGCGATACCTACATCGTCGCGGGTTTCAAAATCTATATCATATTGCTGGCCCTCACAAACCTGCATCGCCGTTTTGGTAAACAATCGTGCCAGTTCCTTAAAGGTCTCTCCTTCATAATTTTCAAATAGCTGATAAGCATTTATCAACATGGCATCTCCCGAAAGAATTCCGGTATTAATATCCCATCGTTCGTGAACGGTTTCCTGTCCCCGACGCAAAGGTGCATCATCCATAATATCATCGTGAACCAGCGAGAAATTATGAAAAATCTCAATCGCGAGAGCTGCATCAAAAGCTTTTTTATAATCAGCTTCAAAAATTTCTGTAGCCATAAGCACTAAAACAGGTCTTAAGCGTTTCCCGCCAAGGCTAAGAATATAGTGCATAGGTTCATAAAGATTTTTAGGTTCTTTCACCTGCACTTTAAGATCTAAATAATCCTGAAAAGCTTCTCTATATTGAGAAATGGACATCATATTAAAAAAATTTTCGGGCTAAAATACATAATTGAAAGTACTTCAAATTCTATGAACAAGTTAAATTAATGAAAACTTTGGAAACTTTCGTTGTTTTATAAGTTTCCAAATTGTAATTTTGCGCGAAATTCAAAGTAATAGTGAAAGAAGATATCTTAAAAAATGCAGCGGAACTTTTTCTAAACCTTGGTTTTAAAAGTGTAACAATGGATGATATTGCGCAACAAATGGCTATATCTAAAAAGACCATATATGCACACTTTAGTACTAAAACTAAACTGGTGAAGGCAACAGTAGATTATCTCATTAAAGAGATAGATCTTGGGACTACCAAACTTAGTTCAAGAAACCTCAACCCCATAGTTGAGACCTATGAGATGAAAAAATACGCTATGGATATGCTAAAGAACGAAAAGAGTTCTCCCCAATTTCAGTTAAAAAAATATTACCCCGAAGTATATTACCCGTTACGTGAAAAGCAATTTGAAATCGTGCAACGCAATGTTATTAAAAACCTTGAGCGTGGTATTACCTCTGGGCATTATAAAGGAGATATTCCAATTTCTTTTATAAGCCGAATTTATTTTGTGGGAATGCTAGGTATAAAAGATAAAAACCTTTTTCCACAGGAGGAATACAGCAATGCTAAGCTCATGGACTATTTTTTAAAATATCATCTCAGCTCAATTTGTACTGAAAAAGGATTAAACACACTAGATGAATTATTAAATTCTAATAAGCCAGCAAATGAAAATTAGATACCTTTTAATTTTACTGATTCCGCTAAATAGTATAGCCCAGGAAACTCAAGAAGAATACAGCTTTTCTATGGAGGAAGCTATAAAATTTGGGCTAGAGAATAACTACTCCGCAATAAATGCGAAAAAAGACATCCAAATAGCCTTAAAACAAAAATGGGAGATTATTGCACAGGGTTTACCACAAATTAGCGCTACCGCCGATTATCAAAATTACCTTAAACAACCTGTAACTTTACTACCCGCAGAGATTACTGGTGGCGAGCCGGGCACCTTTACTCCGGTTACTTTTGGAACTCAACAAAATGTAAATGCCACCGCCACCTGGAATCAGCTAATTTTTGACGGCTCTTATATTGTTGGGATTCAGTCAGCTAAAACTTTACTTCAAATTTCTGAAAACGCTAAAACCAAAACTAATCTTCAGGTAAAAGAAGCAGTGATTAATGCCTACGGAAATGTTTTACTGGCTGAAGAAAACGTGGCAATTCTTAAGAAAAATGTTGAAAACGTTCAGCAAAATTATGATGAAACTAACGAGATCTATAAAAGTGGGCTTGCTGAGCAGGAAGATGTAGAACAGCTCGAGATCACTTTACTTAGCTTAAAAAACAATTTAAGCAAAAGCATGCGTATGCTTGATATTGCTTATGAAATGTTCAACCTGACCCTGGGGATTCCGGTTGATACACCGGTTATTCTTACTGAAGAACTAGAAAAATTAGCGATTCAATATTTTGATCTCCAACTCCTGCGAAAAGATATTCCCATTGAGGAAAATATAGATTATCGTATAGCGGCAAACACAGCAGAATCTCGTCAAATTGAAGTAAAGTTAGAAAAAGCCAAAGCACTACCTTCTTTAAGTGGATTCCTTAATTATGGTGTACAGGGTTTCAGCCAGGAATTTACTTTTTTAAATGAAGATCAGGAATATTTCGGGCAATCTATTTTAGGGGTTAGTTTAAATATTCCCATTTTCAGTAGCGGAATGAGAAACGCGAGAACACAGCAAAAAGAAATCGCTTATGAGCAGGCATTGATTGAACTTCAACGAACCGAAAATGAAATAAAGCGTCAAATCAATTCAGCCAAGAGTGATTATGAATTTAGCCTTGAAAATTACTTAGTTCAAAAGAAAAATCTTGAGCTTGCTCAAAGGATAGAAAATAAAAATCAAATTAAATTTTTTGAAGGTCTTGCCAGTAGCTTTGAACTAAGCGAGGCCCAACGACAACTTTACCAGGCACAGCAGAATTATTTACAATCTATGCTCAATGTAATAACCGCCAAGGTTGAATTGGAAAACCTTTTGGATACAAGTAAATATAAAAATGAAGATTAAACATACTCAGCAAATATCAACAATGAAAAAGTTAGCTATTTTATTAAGTATTCCGCTTTTATTTCTGTCCTGTGGGAATAATGAGGAAGGAAAATCTATAGATCAACTTATAGAAAATGAAAACCTCACTGAAATTAAGGCCAAAAAGGCTGAATTAAGCAAAGAACAAAGCGAATTAACTCAAAAACTGGACAAGCTGGAACAGGCGATAGAACGTCTGGACGAAAGTAGACGTTTGGACCTGGTGGTAATCCAGGAAGTCGGCGACACCCTCTTTAAACATTACACCGAGGTACAGGGGGATGTTGCAACAGATGAAAACATCATTATTTATTCTGAATTTTCGGGGATCCTAGAAGACTTACGAGTAAAAGAAGGCCAGCGTGTAAATAAAGGGGAGGTACTGGCCATCATTGATGATGGCGGACTTTCAAGCGAATTGGCGCAATTAGAAACCCAGGCCAATTTGGCTAAAACTACTTTTGAGAGGCAAAAGCGCCTTTGGGAACAAAATATTGGTTCAGAAATGCAATTTCTGGAGGCTAAAACCAATTATGAATCTATGTTAAATTCGGTTAACAGATTGGAATCCCAACTAGAAAAAACCGTTGTGAGAGCACCATTTAGCGGAATTATTGATGAAATTTTCACCGAAGAAGGTGAAGTTGTAAGTCCAGGACAAAGTCGGTTATTCCGTTTGGTTAGCTTGAAAAATATGTATGTAGAAGCCGCTGTACCTGAAACTTACTTAAGCAAAATAAACAAAGGAACAGATGTACTTGTTAAAATTAGTTCCCTTGAACGGGAATTTGAGGGAAAGGTAAAAAGAGTTGGAAATATTATTGATCCCAATAACCGTTCCTTCACTATACAGGTAGCAGTACCTAATGAAAATGGAATGGTCAGACCTAACCAAATAGCAACCCTTAAACTAAACGATTATACTGCAGAAAACGCCGTGGTTATCCCCGAGAATGCAATACTTAAAAATGCCCAGGGGGAAAGCGTAGTGTTTATCCTTGAGGAAAAAGAAGGCAAGCAAAATATCGGTATTGCAAAAAGACAGATTGTGGAAACAGGTTATTCCTATAACAACAAAATAGAAATAACCAGCGGAATACAAAGTGGTACAACCTTGATCCTAGAAGGCGCTAAGAACCTTAGAGATGGTCAGGAAGTTAAAATAAGAAACTAAGTTAACTATGAATTTAGATAAAGAATTTAAGCTTTCGTCCTGGGCCATTAATAATAAAATGACGGTTTATGTAATTATCGCTATTATTATGATTGGCGGACTCATGTCATACTATAATATGCCTAGGGAAACATTTCCTGAGGTTGTAGAAACCAAAATCTATGTTAGCTCTGTTAACCCAGGGAACTCGGCCGAAGACGTTGAGAAATTTATAACCGAGCCACTTGAGGAGGAGTTTAATGATATTGGTGGAGTTAAAGAAATTTCATCTTCTACCTTTCAGGATTACTCATTGGTAATTGTAGAATTTGAGGAAGACGTAGAGATAGAAAGTGCTAAAACGAAAGTAAAAGACAAGGTAGATTTAGTGAAAGCCGAAACCACCTGGCCTACTTTAGACAATGGGGCTAAGGTAGAACCAAATGTATTCGACCTGAATATTTCAGAAGAACAACCTATTTTAAACATTAACCTGACGGGAGACTACACCGTACAACAGTTAAAGGAGTATGCCGAATATCTTCAGGAGCGCATTGAATTGCTTCCTCAGATTAAAGAAGCAAGTATTCGGGGTGCCGAGGAAATGGAGGTTGAAATCGCGGTAGATATCTATAAGATGACGGCTTCAAAAGTTAGTTTTTCGGATATTATTAATGCGGTTAGCGCCGAAAACAGGACAATTTCAGGAGGAAATATAATTAGCAGTGGAGTTCAAAAAAACATCAGGATTATTGGCGAAATTGAAGATCCTAAAGAACTAGAAAACGTTGTTGTAAAGACTGAGGGAGGGAATATTTTTCTCAAAGATATTGCTGATATTAATTTCCAGGAAAAAGACGCTACTACTTTTGCTCGCGAATATGGTGAACCGGTAGTTATGCTGGATGTTAAAAAACGTGCCGGCAAGAATATGATTGAGGCAGTGGATCAAATTAAGCAAATTGTAAAAAAAGAACAGGAAGAATACCTTCCCGAAAGTTTACGCATCAGCCTTACCAACGACCTTTCTACCAACACCCGAAGCCAGGTAGATGATTTGGTCAACAATATTATTTTCGGAGTGATTTTGGTGGTGTTGGTTTTAATGTTTTTTCTTGGTTTTAGAAACGCATTATTTGTAGGAATCGCGATTCCTCTATCCATGTTTCTTTCTTACATTATCCTTTCAAGTATGGGATATACTTTAAATACCATGGTGCTTTTTGCGCTGGTTATGGGTCTGGGGATGTTAGTTGATAATGGGATTGTAGTGGTTGAAAATGTTTACTCCTTAATGGATGAAGGAATGCCAAGAAAACAGGCTGCCAAGCAAGGTTTAGGTGAAATTGCTTGGCCTATTATTGCTTCCACGGCCACAACCCTGGCTGCCTTTTTTCCACTGGGCTTATGGCCGGGAATTATTGGGAGTTTTATGGTGATTTTCCCAATTACACTTTCCATAGTTTTAGGTTCTTCACTTTTTGTTGCCCTTATAATTAATTCGATGCTTACTTCCCAATTCATGAAAACGGAGGAAGGTGAATTCACCAAGAAAAAACTTATAAGAATTAGTTCTATTCTTGGAGGATTTGGCATATTGTTGCTTATTGTAGGTTTTGTAATTGATGCAGGATCAATAAGAGCATTTGGAAATATCTTAATTTTAGCTGCTATTCTACTTTGGGCATATAAATATTTTATATCAAAAGGGGTAGATTATTTTCAATACACTGCACTAAAACGAATGGAGAATGCTTACGAAAAAACTCTTAAATATGCTCTACGAGGAAAAAAAGCCTATGTATTTTTCTTTGGAACTTTACTTCTGCTCTTTATTTCTTTTGTCCTGATAGGCCTGGTACAACCAAAAGTCTTGTTTTTTCCTGAAAACGAACCCAATCAAGTTATCACCTATATTGAATATCCGCAGGGAACCGATATTCATAAGACAAATGCACTTACCAAAAAGGTGGAGCAACGCATTTTTGAAGCCATTGAGCAATTTGAAGATGAGGATGGTTTTAACTTTATGGTAGAGTCAGCCATTTCTCAGGTAGGCGAAGGTGCTGGAAACCCCCAAACCGATGGCGGCCAACAAAATGAAATGCCTCACAAAGCTAAAATCACGTTATCTATGCGAGAGTTTAATGAAAGGCGAGGTGTAAGCAGTAGCAAAGTCCTTTCTGAAGTCCGCGAAGCAGTACAGGGATTCCCGGGTGCTTCAATCGTAGTAGAAAAAGATGCTGCCGGCCCACCAACAGGCTATCCGATAAATATGGAGCTTAAAGGGGAGGACTATGAAAAAATGTTGCAAGAGGCTGAAGACCTACGTTCTTACATAAACGATCTAAGTATTGCCGGGATCGAAGAGCTTAAAATAGATGTAAATAAATCTAAACCTGAGTTAAGCGTAGAAGTAGACAGAAAAAAAGCAGGACAACTTGGAGTTTCCACTTCGCAGGTAGGACAAACTCTACGAAGAGCCATTTATGGGGAAGAGGTTTCTACCTACAAAGAAGGTGATGATGATTACGAAATAAACGTAAGATTTGCCGATGAATACCGATACAATGAAAACGTATTATTTAATCAACCCATTACTTTTAAAGATCAAAATACAGGAGATATAATTCAGGTGCCAATTTCATCATTGGTAACTAAAGAATCTACATCCTCTTTCAGCTCTATCAAAAGGAAAGATCTAAAAAGAGTAATTACCCTCTACTCTAACGTGCTTCAGGGATATAATGGAAATGAAATCGTGGGTCAATTACAAACGGCCTTAAGAAGTTATGACCTTCCCAAAGATATTACTTTAGAATTCACCGGAGAACAGGAAGAACAGGAAGAAAATATGGCATTTCTTTTAAAAGCTTTATTAATAGCATTAGGAGGAATCCTGCTTATTCTTGTTGCTCAGTTTAACTCGATTTCCAAGCCAATTATTATTATTATGGCAGTTTTATTGAGCTTGGTTGGGGTATTCCTTGGATTAATTATTTTCCAGATGGATTTCATTATTATTATGACGATGATGGGAATCATCTCCCTTGCAGGAATTGTGGTAAATAATGCTATTGTCCTTATTGATTATACTCAAATCCTTATAGACCGTAAAAAGCGTGACCTTAATTTAGAGGATGATGATCTCCTTACAAGAGAACAGTATTTTGACTGTATAATAAGGGCTGGCAGGTCAAGATTACGTCCAGTATTGCTCACTGCAATTACTACAGTACTGGGATTAATTCCCCTGGCGGTAGGATTGAATATCGATTTCTTCAGTTTATTTACAGATTATAATCCACAGGTCTTTATTGGAGGTGATAACGTGATCTTTTGGGGGCCATTGGCCTGGACGGTAATCTTCGGATTGGTGTTTGCAACCTTTCTAACCCTAGTGGTAGTTCCGGTTATGTTTTATCTGGTAAAACGAGCCAAGGTAAAAACTCATAATAAACGCAAAGAGCGGAAACAACGAAAACTGGAAGCAAGAATTTAACATTAAAAACCCCAAAGCAAAAACTTTGGGGTTTTTAAATTTTACAGGTATACCCCCGTTTGAGTTTTCTTTGAATTAGCATAATTTAAAGGATTAAAAGCATGCTATTATTTTCTTTGGAAAATTTAACTATCAAATTCAGGAAATCATGAAAATTCACAATCAACCTGCTCAATTAAAAGTTTATAGTTTTTTACTATTACTCTTTTTTTCCTGTTGGGTTTTAGCTCAGGAAACTTCTGAAAATTCCATTACATTTGAAAAAAACGACTCAAATCTTAAATGGGGTCCTTGTCCCGATTTTATGCCGAAAGGATGTAACGTTGCCGTCCTGCACGGAGATCCCGCTGAAAGAAATGCGGATATCTTTTTTAAAGTACCTGCTAATTCATACATACCCAAGCACACCCACACCTCTCCCGAAAGAATGATCCTTGTCTCTGGTGAAATGGAGGTTATTTATGAAGGGGAACAACCACAAACTTTAACTTCAGGTTCTTATGCGTACGGTCCCGCCAATAAAGTACATTCAGCTAAATGTGGTGATTCACCCTGCGTTCTTTTTATTGCCTTTGAAGATCCGGTAGACGCAGTGTTGGTGAAAGAAAACTAAGAAATAGTAATCTCAATAATCTCAAATTAAAAGACCGCCCGAAAAGGCGGTCTTTTAATTTTATATAGAAATTGGATTTAATTTTCAGCTAAAGTACCATCGCTTTTCCAGGTATTCACCCCTGCAATTTGATTATTATCGTAATCTACTTCAGTTAATTTATCTGAAGTCCAGAAAAACCATTTCCCAGTTTTATTCCCTTCAGTATAAGTGGCAATGCTTTGCTTTTTTCCTTCATTATCATAAGCAATCCATTCCCCGTGAAGTTTTCCTTCTTTATAAGTTCCAGTTTGTCTAACAGAACCATCTTGGTAATAGAATGTTCCTTTAATAAGGTCTCCTTCTTTTTCAAATTTAGGTTCCGGATTTTCTTGTGCTAGAGCGGCCCCTCCAAAGGTAAATAGGGCAGCCATTAATATGTTTTTTATCTTTTTCATAGTCTTGATCTTTAATCTTTACTTTACAAATATAACCAAATGTTTACTTTAAAACAACAATCACGTAACATTAATTTAACATTACACACTTAGTAATTTAATATACAATCAGTTAAACGGCTTATTTTATCTTGACTGAAGCAAATAAGTCGCAGAAAAAACCATCATTCGAAAGGAATTGAGAGACCTCAATTCAATGATGTGAATATTATTACCCCCCATATAATTAGGATTATTAATACGTATTTTCTCCATGTATTTTACCGGGAAACCCACTTGAACTTCTTACTTTTGCTCTACTTAAAATTTCACGAATATTATGTATAGAAGTCACACCTGTGGGGAATTAAATGCTGTTTCAATTGGCCAGGAAGTAAAACTTTCGGGCTGGGTTCAAAAAATCAGGAATAAAGGTTTTATGGTTTGGGTAGATCTGCGTGATCGTTACGGCATCACCCAGCTTATCTTTGATGAAGAACGCTCCTCTAATACTCTTATGGAAAAAGCTCAGAAATTAGGTCGTGAATATGTAATTCAGGTCAGTGGCAAAGTGATTGAGCGAGAATCAAAAAATACAAATATTCCTACAGGGGAAATTGAAGTTTTGGTGGCAGAAGTTAATATTCTCAATTCTTCCCTAACACCGCCTTTTACTCTTGAGGACGAAACCGATGGTGGTGAAGATCTTAGAATGAAATATCGTTACCTAGATATTCGTAGAAATCCGGTTAAAAACAAGTTGAAATTTCGCCATAATGTAGGAATGGAAGTAAGAAACTATCTTTCAAACCAGGATTTTATTGAAGTTGAAACTCCATATTTAATAAAATCAACTCCTGAAGGTGCACGTGACTTTGTGGTTCCAAGCCGCATGAACGAAGGTCAGTTTTATGCACTACCACAATCTCCACAAACTTTTAAGCAATTACTTATGGTTGGGGGAATAGATAAATATTTTCAAATTGTTAAATGTTTTAGAGATGAAGACCTAAGAGCAGATAGGCAACCGGAATTCACCCAAATTGATTGTGAAATGGCTTTTGTTGAGCAGGAAGACATTCTGAATATTTTTGAAGGTTTGACCAAACATCTATTAAAAAAAATCAATGGTGTGGAAGTGGCGAAATTCCCAAGGATGACTTATCATGAAGCGATGAAAAAATACGGAAATGACAAACCCGATATACGGTTTGGGATGGAGTTTGTCGAATTGAATGAGCTAGTCAAAAATAAAGGTTTTAATGTTTTCGATGAGCAGGAATTGGTTGTAGGAATATCGGTTCCAAAGGCTGCTTCGTTCACAAGAAAAGAAATAGACCAACTGATATTGTGGGTTAAAAGACCGCAAGTAGGAGCCAACGGCCTGGTATGGGCTAAATACAATGAAGATGGATCTTTGAAATCATCGGTAGATAAATTTTATACCCAAGAGGATTTAAAAACCTGGGCTGCAGCTACTGATGCAGAACCCGGAGATCTTATTTTAGTTATGGCTGGTGAGGCTACTAAAACTAGAACGCAATTGAGCGCATTGCGTATGCACTTAGGAAACGAATTAGGCTTGAGAAAAGCCAGTGAATTTGCTCCGCTTTGGGTAGTGGATTTTCCACTTTTGGAATGGGATGAAGAAACAAAGCGTTTTCACGCAATGCACCACCCTTTTACTTCTCCAAAAAAAGAAGATATTGAGTTGCTTCAAACAAAACCTGGAGAAGTACGTGCCAATGCATACGATTTAGTATTGAACGGAAATGAAATTGGGGGTGGGTCTATAAGAATTCACGATAAAGAAACCCAGGCCAAAATGTTCGATTACTTAGGTTTTACTCCAGAAGAAGCCAAAGCTCAATTCGGTTTTCTAATGGACGCCTTTCAATACGGAGCACCACCTCACGGCGGTATTGCTTTTGGCTTTGACAGGTTAGTCGCCATTCTTGGTGGTCAGGAAAGTATTAGGGATTTTATTGCTTTTCCTAAAAATAATAACGGTAGGGATGTAATGATAGATGCACCCGCCAAACTTGATGAAGCACAGCTTAAAGAACTTCATCTACAGGTAAAATTATAATGATATTAAAATCACCGTTCGTCTGGGGATTTTTTATCTTCACTTAATTTTTTTTGAGTGGGTAACAAGGCTACAAAATTATTAATCCGTTTTTCCAACTGGACAAACCGGTACTTAAGTCATCAACAATTTCTGATGATATTAAGTGCTATTATAGGTTTTACCGCTGGTTTGGGTGCGGTAGTTATAAAAAATCTCACTCATTTTATACAGCGCTTACTGGAAGGAAGTCTAATTATAAATTACCACCACGCTTTTTATTTTATTTTCCCGCTTATTGGCTTAAGCCTCACACTGTTTATTATTAAAGTTATTTTCAAAAAAAAGATTGGACACGGTATTCCATCTACCCTTTATGCCATTTCACGCCGAAAAGGAATCATGCGATCCTTCCAAATGTATGCATCAATTGTTACCGCTCCCTTAACAGTAGGTTTTGGAGGATCTGTAGGGCTGGAAGGACCTACCGTAGCGACTGGGGCCTCTTTGGGCTCTAATATTTCCAGGTTTTTTAAGATGAACCAAAGCTCCCGTACTTTATTAATAGGATGTGCGGCTGCTGGAGCTATGTCTTCCATCTTTAAAGCTCCTATCGCAGCAATTATTTTCGCTATTGAAGTTTTTAGTTTAGACCTTACCTTAATCTCTATGGTGCCCTTGCTTATTGCCTCGGTTTCAGCAATTCTCACCTCATATTTTTTCTTCGGATCCGATATTATTTTACCTTTTAAACTTGAGGACAATTTCACTATTTCTGAAGTCCCCTTTTATATAATACTGGGAGTGCTGGCTGCTGGCTGCTCTATGTATTTTACCCATATTTATTTCAAAATTGGAGATGCTTTTAAGAAAATAGATTCCCTTTTCTATCGGCTGTTAATAGGAGGACTTGGACTTGGAATTCTTATTTATTTTATTCCTCCATTATATGGCGAAGGCTATAATGTGATTAATAATCTCTTGGCAGAAGATTATCTTAATGCCTTAGGAACTAATCTATTTAACGATTATTTAGATAATATCTGGGTGGTAATTGCCCTTCTGGCAGGACTTGTGATTTTTAAAATTATCGCCACTTCCCTTACATTTGGAGCAGGAGGCGTTGGCGGCATTTTTGCCCCTGTGTTATTTATGGGAAGTGCAATGGGACATTGTTTTGCATTAATTGTAAATCACCTTGGAATATTAAAAAGCCCTATTTCCGTAAGCAGTTTTACAATGGTAGGAATGGCCGGATTAATGGCGGGTGTGCTCCATGCTCCACTCACCGCGATTTTTCTAATTGCTGAGCTTACTGGTGGTTACGAGCTTTTTGTACCATTAATGATTACCGCAGCTATTTCATATATGATAACAAATCAGTTTCAACCGCACTCTGTTTATACTATGGAACTTGCTAAACGTGGTGATTTGTTAACACATAATAAGGACCAAGCGGTGCTAACACTACTAAATATTCATCAAATTATAGAAAAGAATTTTGTGACTTTAAATATAGATATGAATCTGGGCGATGTTATTCATAAAGGCGTTATAAAATCTTCCCGAAATCTTTTTCCTGTTATTGATGAAAATCGTAACTTTTTAGGAATTATCTTATTAGATGATATAAGGCCGATAATGTTCGACCAAAAAATGTATGAAGAAGTCATGGTTAGTGAACTTATGCAACGAGCGCCAAAAATTATTGACTTACTTATAGACAGTCCAAAAGATATCATGTCTAAATTTCAGGAAACCAATGCCTGGAATCTTCCGGTAGTTGAGAATGGTAAATATATTGGTTTTATTTCAAAATCTAAATTACTAACCGCCTACCGTCAAAAACTAATAGAAGTAACCGTTTAACAGTATGAATACTTTTCTAAAAATCTTAGGTGTTTTAATATTAATTGCCATTGGAGTCGGGTTTTATTACCGAACTTTTAAAGATGTTATGCTGGGAGACCAAATAATTGGCATTGCCGTACTAGCAAGTGCATTTATTTTAATGCCTATATTCCTATATGTTAGATGGAAGGGCAAACGACTCCAAGACTACACTCTCACTAAAGAGAACATAGATAAAATGAAAGACAAAGGGATAGATTAAATCTCGATTTTAGAAGACCTTCAAAAGAAAAATAAAAATATTGCATTGTCATCAATAATATTATACTAACTTTGCTCTTTATTAATTATTTATTTTATTATTACGATGGAAGGTACAGTTAAATTTTTCAATGAATCAAAAGGATACGGATTCATTACCAACGACGAAACAGGAAGAGACATCTTCGTACACATTACTGGATTAGATGGCGAGAGCTTGAACGAAGGTGATAAAGTTGAGTACGTTGAAGTAGAAGGTAGAAAAGGAGTTAACGCTGCGGAAGTACGCGTTATAGAATAATATATATTATCCTATTTCAAGAACTTGAAAAGCCGCTAATTAGCGGCTTTTTTTATGCTTCTATTTCCCTGATTTAGTTTTTATTAAATGTATAAAATAATTATTTCTCAGCTCTCAATTGTTCAGATACTCCGCCTAGCATTTCGTTAACCAGGCTTTCCAAATCAAAATCGTGTTTCCATTGCCAGTCTTTTCTGGCCTCAGAATCATCTATACTTGAAGGCCAGGAATCAGCTATTTTTTGTCTAAAATCCGGTTCATAAGCGATTTTAAACTCTGGCATTTCTTTTTGAATTGCTTCCGCAAGGATTTTTGGAGTAAAACTCAAAGCTGAAAGATTATATGAAGAACGCACCCTTATCTTATGTGATGGTGCTTCCATAATATCTACCGTTGCTTTAATCGCATCATCCATATACATCATTGGAAGACCTGTATCTTCCGCCAAAAATGATGTGTAACCATTATTTTTCAGAGCACCATGAAAGATCTCTATAGCATAATCGGTAGTACCACCACCTGGTAGGGTTTTATAACTTATAATACCAGGATATCGTAAACTTCTTACATCTACTCCGTATTTATTGTGAAAATATTCGCACCACCTTTCACCAGTTTGTTTACTGATTCCATACACAGTAGTAGGCTCCATAATTGTTGTTTGCGGAGTATCATTTTTAGGTGTTGTTGGACCAAATACGGCAATACTCGATGGCCAAAATACTTTTTCAATTTTTTTATCCTTCGCAAAATTAAGTATGTGAAAAAGAGAATCCATATTAAGGCTCCATGCTTTCATCGGGGCTTTTTCTGCAGTGGCGCTCAACATAGCAGCCATAAGATAAACTTGGCTAATATTGTACTGGTCAAGTAAAGCTTCAACACGCCGGGCATCATTAGCATCGGCTGGCTCAAACGGACCCGATTCCATAAGTTCGCGGCTGCCCTCCTTTATATCACTGGCAATAACGTTTTGATTTCCGTATAGATTACGCAGTTTCAGAGTTAACTCAGTTCCAATTTGTCCGCAAGCTCCAATAATTAAAATTTTTCCGGCCATGGTGTTGATTTTTCCGCAAATATATTTATTTACAAAGAGGTTTTCGCAATGAAACAGGTGAAACCTTTGCTTTTATTAGAAATCTTTTAGGTGCTTATTTTTAGAGAGAGGAATTTTATGAAATCTGGAAAATTTTAGATTAACTTTGTGTTTACATGAAAATACTGGGTTTTATATTATTTATTTTTCTTTGGTCTTGCGGAGAATCGCCTAATAATCAAAAAACTATTACTACTGAGTTAGATTCCACGACATTACACAAGCCTATTAAAACTACAAACGAAGAAGTGATATTACTGCCTGAAGCCCGGGAACAAGTGGTACAATGGCTTGCATATATTGCCGCACAGAATGAAGTAGACCAGTTAAAGAATTATAATCTGGAGCAAACAATAGAAAGCTCCCGCCCTATTGCTCAGGTCATGGAATCCCTCTGTGCCAGTATACCCGATTCATTAAGTTCAAATGCAGTGAGGGCTCGAGCCAATGTCCTACTTACAAAAGCAAAAGTTTTGGACCAACTTTCTAATCGCCGAGAATTAGATGCCGATGCTATTTCAAAAGTCGCAGGAGAAATCCCCGAAGAATTCAATAATTTTAAGATTCAACTTAATGAACAATTCCTGAAAACCCTGGAAGATTTTGAAGATGAACTCGATGAATTTAAAGCTGAAAGAGATACAATTTCAAATGATACCATTTCAATAAAGTAAATTCCACCCCCTCTTTAAGCAACTATCTTATCAATGTATTAAAATTTGATAACTTGATTCAAAATCTTTCTGTATGAAAAATATTTTAACAATACTTTTTTTCGTATTAAGTACGGGTATTTCTGCTCAGGAAAAACCAAATATAGATGCGGTTCTTAATCAATGGCACCAGGCTGCTGCTCAAGCCGATTTTGAAAAATATTTCAATTTGATGACTAAAGACGCCATTTTTATTGGTACCGATGCCACCGAAAACTGGCAAAATAATGAGTTTCGAAAATTTTCAAAACCCTATTTTGATCAAGGCAAGGCTTGGGATTTTCAAACCATAGAACGAAATATCTATATAGTGGAAAACTGTAAAATGGCCTGGTTTGATGAGTTGTTGAATACACAGATGGGAATTTGTAGAGGTTCCGGAGTAATACAAAAAACCGAAGAAGGTTGGAAAATCGCCCACTACGTACTCTCTATTACGATTCCTAATGAAAAAGTCCAAGAAGTAACTGAGCTAAAGAAAGAATTTGATAGAAAACTTATAATTAAACAATGACTACCCATACCTAAGGGCCGATGGATTGGTGTGTAGTTTCGTACCTTGTGGCAAAGACTGTTCCCACAACTTCTCATTTATGTGCGATTGATTGGACATATTAAGCTTAATTAAGATTTAAACCCATTATTTCACAATTGATGGTATTGAAGAAAAGCAATTTAGAAATGCATCTAAATAACAAAAGTTGTTTAATTCACAGGCCTAAAAAAATCTAATACTAAGTATACTCCTTTTTAGTACTTTAGCGCGCAAATACATAATAATTCAAACCACAAATGAGAAAAATAACGAATGTGCTCTTTTTAACCGTTTTGGGAGCTGCAACTCTAACAAGTTGCCAAAACGAGGTTAAAGAAAGCAAAGAAAAAGAAGAAGTGCGCGGAATTAACCTTGCGTATATGGATACAACTGTTTCACCACAGGAAGACTTTTTTAGATACGTAAATGGGAAATGGGTAGATTCTACGGAAATCCCCTCAGATCAGACGACATGGGGCAGTTTTATGGAACTTCGTGAGCGTACTAACAAAGATGCCCTTGCTTTATTAGAGAAAGCTTCTACCAGTGATAGCCTTGATCCCACTAGCGACCAGGCCAAAGCGGTATATCTCTATAACACTATTATGGACACTCTTGCCAGAAATGAAAAAGGAGTTGATCCTGTGAAACCATATTTAGCTCAAGTAGATTCTATCAGAAATATAGAAGACCTGCAGGAATTTCTTACTGAAATGCAACAATATGGTGGCGTTGGATTTTTCTCTTTCGGAGTTCGTGCAGATGCAAAAAATAGTAATATGAACGCTGCATATCTCTATCCGTCTGGATTAGGATTGCCAGATCGCGATTACTATGTGTCCGACGATTCAGATTCCAAGGAGAAAAGGGAGAAATATAAGGAACACATCACCAGGATGCTTCAGTATTTAGATTATTCAGAAGAAGAAGCTGCAAATGCAGCAAAGCGAATCCTTGCTTTTGAAACAAGCTTGGCAGAACCTCGATTAGACAAAGTGGAACGTCGTGATGCTCGAAAAACATATAATCCCAAAACAGTGGCTGAGCTTGAGAATATGGTTCCTGCTTTTGATTGGAATAATTATTTTGAAGAAATTGGCGCCAAAAATATGGATACCATTATCGTTTCTCAACCAAACTATATAGAATCCCTTCAGGATGTTTTTGATGGGGATGCTATCCAAGATTGGAAAGATTATTTAAAGTGGAGCATACTTAATGATGCTGCAAATACGCTTTCAACCGAAATTGAAAAAGCAAACTGGGATTTCTACAGCAAGACATTGCAGGGCGCACAAGAGCAGCGTCCCCGAGACGAACGAGCTTTGCAAACCATAAACGGAACGATAGGTGAAGCCTTGGGTAAATTATATGTAGACAAACATTTCCCTGCTGAAGCAAAAGAAAAAGCACAGGATATGATCGCTAATCTTATTAAGGCTTATGAAAACCGAATTGATAACTTAAGTTGGATGAGTGAAGAAACCAAGAAAAAGGCTAAGGAAAAACTGGGAACTACAACGATAAAAGTTGGTTATCCAGATCAATGGGAAGATTATAGCGATCTGGAAATTGTAAAAGTGGAAAACGGCGGATCTTATTTCCAGAATATGATGAATTCAAGCAAATGGAGAGTGGCTGATAATATGGCCGATCTTGGACAGCCGGTAGACAAGAGTGAATGGTTTATGCCACCACAAACTGTAAATGCATATTATAATCCGAGCTATAACGAAATTGTATTTCCTGCGGCTATTCTACAGCCTCCATTTTATGATTATAAAGCGGACGCAGCTGTAAATTACGGCGGAATAGGTGCGGTAATTGGTCACGAGATTTCTCACGGATTTGATGATAGCGGTTCGAGATTTGATGCCGAAGGTAACCTGAATAACTGGTGGACGGACGAAGATCTAAAACAGTTTGAAGCACTTGGAAAAGAGCTTGCTGATCAGTATAGCAGCATTGAAGTTTTAGATAGTGTATACATAAATGGTGAATTCACATTAGGCGAAAATATTGGGGATCTTGGGGGAGTAAACGCAGCTTACGATGGTTTACAGCTACATTTAGAAAAACATGGGAACCCAGGTAAAATAGATGGTTTTACCCCTGAACAACGTTTCTTTATGTCCTGGGCGACTGTTTGGAGAACCAAAATGCGTGAAGAAGCTTTAAGAAACCGAATTAAGACTGACCCGCATTCTCCTGGCATGTATAGAGCTTATGTTCCGCTTCAGAATATAGATGCTTTTTATACAGCTTTCGATATTGAGGAAGATGATGAGATGTATGTTGCACCCGAAAATAGGGTGAAAATCTGGTAGAAATTTTTATATACTAAAAACCTCACTTTCCTTTCATAGATTGAGATTGTGAGGTTCTTTTTTTTAAAATTTATTTCAAACAATATTAGACCTGATTCCAGTTCTAATTGTTAATCATAAAAATTCAGCGGCAGATAAAGCCGCTGAATTTGTTTAGGCTCACCAGAACTTTTCCGGTCCCCAAAATCAGTTGTGCTTCTTAGTTTGTCTTTACTACCCCCAAAGGTTTATGCATTAGGCCAAAATCTCTATATCCGCTTGTTATAGACATAATTTTAATCCAGAATTTCATAAGCCTTTTTAAAAAGGTGTTCTACAGCGAGGCGTTCATCTAATTCACCAAAAGTTTTATACTGAACCTTATGTAAATTCAGGAAGTATTTCGGATGATATAACTAGGGGAATTCCATTAAAAACAACTAATTCATGAGCATAATACTGGATACTTTTAAATTCAAGTTATCAATCTCTTCCTCACTTCCCTCTATAACTGAATCTCGGTAAAACTTATCCGCAACCTTCCTTTCTGGGGCAAGAAATACTCTTAGGTTAGAGGTTTCCAACTTTCCATCATTCCACATCACAGCGCCTCCATAATCCCAGCCGAATCCATAAAACGATATCTCCTTTTCATTAAGTTTGTTTAATGCTTGGAAAGTAGTTCCAATTTTTATTCCTTTCTCAGATTCCCATTTACCATTTTCCGAAAATCGAATATCAAAAATTTCTTCTCGTTCCTCTGTTTTCCAGGTAATATGCAATTCATCCGGGGTATCTGGATACATTACCGAATATGCCCGTTCTACAGTTCCTTCTTCGAACATTCCGACATCTTCATAAATATTTGCATCCGGATAGTTCTCGTTTAATTCATCAGCATCATAATCTGTGAGACTTTCAATTACAAATTTATCTTCAGATGTTTTTCTATTAGTACTTCCGCAGGACGCCACAATTAGTACAATAATTATTAAGCTTATTTTTTTCATTGCTTTGGTTTTTGGTTTTGAAGCTTTTAGCATTAATAACTACAAAACTGATTTTAAAAGATAAAATTAGAAACATTTGCTGCAGCTGCCCTGTGTTTTACAAGAATTTAACGCGTATTTTTAAGGAGTTGCTTACCTTTGCGCCTTCATAAAACTTATACAAAATATGAGCAATACTCCACAGCGATATACCATTACAGCAGCATTACCGTATACCAACGGGCCTATACATATCGGTCATCTTGCCGGTGTTTATGTTCCAGCCGATATTTATGCCCGCTATTTGCGAATGCAGGGCAACGATGTTGCTTTTGTGTGTGGAAGTGATGAGCACGGAGTACCAATTACTATAAAAGCGAAAAAAGAAGGCGTTACTCCTCAAGATATTGTGGATAAATACGACGGCATTATCAGGCAATCTTTTGAAAATTTTGGAATTTCTTTTGATAATTATTCGAGAACTACGGCCAAGGTTCATCACGATACAGCTTCGGCATTTTTTAAAAAAATGTTTAAAGACGGAAAGTTTATTGAAGAAACCACTAAGCAACTTTATGATGAAAATGCGGGGCAATTCCTGGCTGATAGATTTGTAATTGGTACCTGCCCAAAATGTGGAAACCAGGAAGCTTATGGCGACCAGTGTGAAAGCTGCGGAACATCTCTAAACGCCACGGATTTAATTAATCCAAAATCTGCCATTACTGGAGAAACACCGACTTTAAAAGAAACCAGACATTGGTTTTTACCTTTAGACCAATACCAGGAATGGCTTGATAATTGGATTGTAAAAGGTCATGCTCATGATTGGAAAAGCAATGTACATGGGCAGGTTAAGTCATGGTTAAACGATGGTCTGCGAGCACGCGCAGTCACACGGGATTTAGACTGGGGGATCCCTGTACCTGTAGAAGGCGGTGAGGGCAAAGTGCTTTACGTGTGGTTTGATGCACCCATTGGTTACATTTCTTCTACTAAAGAATGGGCAGAACGAGAAAACAAAGATTGGGAACCTTACTGGAAAGATAAAGACACCAAACTCATACACTTTATAGGAAAAGATAACATTGTTTTCCACTGTATTATTTTTCCGGTTATGCTTAAGGCGCACGGCGACTTCATATTACCTGAAAATGTTCCCGCAAACGAATTTCTAAATCTAGAAGGGAAAAAATTATCTACTTCCAAAAACTGGGCAGTATGGTTGCATGAATATCTGGAAGAATTTCCAAATCAGCAGGATGTGTTGCGCTATGTTTTAACTGCCAATGCGCCTGAAGCAAAAGACAATGACTTTACCTGGAAAGATTTTCAGGCAAGAAATAATAACGAATTGGTGGCTATTTTCGGGAATTTTATAAACCGTGTAATGGTATTGACCAATAAATATTACTCGGGAATCGTTCCAAAACCAAACAATTATTCCAAAATTGATGAACAAACAATTGCCGAACTAAAAGCATATCCAGCTGTAATAGCAAGTTCTATTGAAAAGTATCGTTTTCGCGAAGCCCAGGGTGAATTAATGAATTTGGCTCGTTTAGGTAACAAATATTTAGCCGATGAAGAGCCATGGAAACTTATTAAAACCGATAAAGAACGGGTAAAGACTGTGATGTATGTGGCTTTACAAATTGCATCAGGTTTAGCAACTTTAAGTGAACCTTTTTTACCATTTTCGTCAAGAAAACTTCAACAAATGCTGAATTTTACAGATGTTGAAAGTAAACTTTCTGGTCAAGAATTCTCACAATGGGATAAGATTGCAACTCGTGATTCTTTACTCCCTGCCGGTCACCAGATCAAAAAAGCAGAATTACTTTTCAGTAAAATAGAAGACTCACAGATGCAAGAACAATTAGATAAACTAGAGGCTACAAAATCAGCAAACGCTGCCAGTAGTAATAAATTAGAGCCTCAAAAAGACATCGCCACTTTTGAAGATTTCACAAAAATGGATATACGTATAGGAACGATAATTGAAGCTTACAAAATGCCAAAAACAAAAAAATTGATGGTAATTAAAGTGGATACTGGTTTAAATAAAAGAACCATAGTTTCGGGGATTGCGGAACATTATAAAGCAGAGGAAATCATTGGAAAAAAAGTAACGGTTTTAGCAAATTTAGCACCAAGAAAACTTAGAGGCGTAGAAAGTGAAGGTATGATCTTAATGACAGAAAATTCAGCTGGAAAACTGATTTTTGTAAATCCTGATGAAGACGGTGTGGAGCCCGGAACTACTATAAATTAGTTCTTGATTTTACTGACCTTATGATAGTAAATACCTCAGTGGGTTTTTAAAATTGGAAGGTTCATTTTAATATGCTGAAAATCGCCTATCATCCTATTTACTGCCATCCCTTACCCGAAGGACATCGTTTTCCAATGGAAAAATATGAATTGCTGCCGAGGCAATTGATTCACGAAGGTACTTGCAGGGAAGAAAATTTTTTTGAGCCTGAATTTCCTGATCCAAAATATATTCTAAATGTTCACCAAACCGATTATTTTGAACGTTTACAAGATTTAAAATTAAGTAACAAAGAAATTCGAAGAAGTGGATTTCCACTTTCGCAAGCACTTGTAAACAGGGAAATGATAATTGCCGACGGCACGATGAAAGCCGTTCATTATTCCTTGCAACATGGCATCGCATTTAATATTGCAGGAGGAACGCACCATGCCTTTACAGATCACGCAGAAGCATTTTGTTTACTTAATGACCAGGCCATTGCTGCTAGATATCTCCAACAGGAAAGATTGGCGAGCAAAATTCTAATTGTAGACCTGGACGTACACCAAGGAAACGGTACAGCTGAAATTTTTCGGAATGATCCTTCCGTTTTTACTTTTTCTATGCATGGGAAAGGAAATTATCCATTTAAAAAAGAAGAATCAGATCTGGATATTGAAATTCCAGATGGCAGTGGCGACCAGGAGTATCTCAATATATTAAAAGATACTTTACCAGATTTAATCAAGAAGCAAAAACCTGATTTTATCTTCTACTTAAGCGGGGTTGATATTTTAGAAACTGATAAACTAGGTCGACTTTCCTGTACATTAAACGGGAGTAAAGAAAGAGACAGGTTTGTATTGCAAACCTGTCACAATCTAAACATTCCGGTCCAATGCAGTATGGGTGGCGGGTATTCAAAAGAAATAAAGATAATTCTTGAAGCTCATGCCAACACTTACCGACTAGCGCGTGAGATCTATTTTTGACCTAAAAGCAGCAGTTCGCTGCAAACTACTTCGGTGATATAACGTTTAGTACCATCCTGATCCTCCCAGCTTCTGCTAGTAAGCTTGCCTTCCACTCCGACTTCCTTGCCTTTGTTTACATATTTCTCCACCAGCTCTGCTGTTTTCCCCCATGCCACGATATTATGCCATTGGGTATCGGTTACACGCTCACCGTTACCATTTTTGAAGTTTTCGTTGGTAGCTACTGAGAATTTAGCCAGTTTCTTACCGGATTCCAGGTTCACAATTTCTGGCTCCCTACCAACATTCCCAACTAATTGTACTTTGTTTCTAATAGTGCTCATAACATATTAATTTTAAAAATTGAAAATCATTAGTTCATTTCAACAGGACAAACATAGCACGGAAATTTAGTCGCAATCGGTTGGTAATTATTTGTTTACGTTTAAAGGCGTTTGTAAACGTTTGGAAATATATATGCTAATAATTCATTTCTAAAAAGAGAGGTTTTTTTCCAATACTAAGAGGTTTAATTCTGAGAAGTTCTATTCAGTTGATTAATTATTTTGATTCACGGTTAGTTACTTATAATTCCTTAAAATTTTCTATTTTAAATACACATAGCTCACCCCACCTTTCAAATCAAAGCCTTAGGTTATTGCTATTTTCGATAAGAAATCATTACTTGTGGCAAAAAAATGCAACAAGAAGAATCCAAGGTTTGGTATGCCTGCTATGGCTCTAATTTACTTAAAGACCGCTTTAGATGTTATATTGGAGGTGGGCGCCCGACAAATGCCAAACGTTTTTATCCTGGTTGCAGGAACAAAACCCTACCCGAAAATTCAAAAGGAATTACTATTGATGCGGAACTATATTTTGCTAAGTCTTCAAAAACCTGGAGTGGCGGTGGTGCCGCATTTATAAAATCTAATTTCAACAAAAATTCACAAACCCTGGGTAGGATGTATCTCATCACAGAGCAGCAATTTATTGATCTGGTACAACAGGAAATAAAATTCACCGGTAAGTTTGATATAGATCTTCAAAAAGTAATTAAAAACCGTAGTCTGGAAATGAAAAATAATTCCTGGTACGGAAAAATCATTTGTCTGGGCGAGGAACAAGACCACCCTATTTTTACATTTACAAACGAAAATTATTTAAGAGATGAAATAAATCCGCCCCACGAATTTTATTTGAAAATTATTATTGAAGGCCTTAAGGAAACGTATTCAATGAGCGATTTTGATATTGCTGCTTATTTGAAGAATAGAGAAGGAATCAAAGGTTTCCCTATTGAAACTAAACTAACACAACTTATTAAAGGCAAATTATAAACCACAATTACTTCAGAAACTATGAATCCAGAAAAAGTAAACCTACAAGATAAATTCAAGCTTTTTAATGAATATTGGACACCTAAAATCATAGGGGAACTTAATGGCCAGCAGGTTAAATTAGCAAAATTAAAAGGTGAGTTTTTATGGCATGATCACAAGGATGAAGATGAAATGTTTCTGATTATCAAAGGAGATTTACAGATTCAATTTCGAGATAAAACAATAAACCTTAGGGAGGGTGAAATGTATATTGTCCCCAAAGGTGTTGAACACAATCCCGTAGCCAAGGAAGAAGCCTGGGTTTTGTTTTTTGAGCCAACTACTACCAAACATACGGGTAATATAAAGGATCAGCGTAGTGTTGAAATTCCGGATTGGATTTGATTAACCACTATATCCATTAAATTTTAAAAATGCAAGAATGTTTATTGGACTTTAAGTTCAAGGAAAGTTATCTTTACATACTTCAGAAGCTTTTCATCTCTTAATCAGAGATTGAAAACATCATAGCTCAAAAATTAATTGTATGTCCTTTAAAAAACTGAATACTGCGCTTATAGAAGCTTTGGAAAGACTGGAAATTCAAACTCCACTTCCTTTTCAAAAACAAATTTTACCAAAAATTAGTAGCGGAAGAGATCTTTTTATAGTAGCTCCTGAAGGTTCAGGAAAAACCACTTCTTTAGTTATCAGTACAATACAAAAATTGGAAAGTGTTGCTTTTGAAGATGCGCCACGTGCGCTTATTTTTGTAGAGCATAAAGAAGCCGCGCTGGCTTTGGAAGAAGAATTCAGGAAATTCACAAAGTATATGAATTTGAGAATCTTTAGCGCTTTTGATGCTCCAGATATAGAAAAACAGAAAAATGAAATTTACAATGGTGTTGATATCGTAATTGCAACTCCAAAAAAACTATTTAAACTTTTTAAAATTACCGGAATTAATGTAAGTCAGTTAAAAATCATAGCTGTAGAAGATGCCGAATTTCTCACCAAAAATAGCGATTATAACGATCTTATCAGAATTCCGCAGCATATTAGCAAATGCCAGTACCTTGTTTTTGCCTCAACCATAAATTCTAAAATTGAACGCTTAAAAGATTCATTTATGGCTCGTGCCGAAGTGCTAAGAATAAAAGTTTAGGAGATTTTTTGTAATTTACATAATGCAAAAATCTACAAATCTATTTTTAGTAATTCTCTTATGCGTTCTGAGTGTAAACGGACAAGATCTCACTAAACACCAGTGGAAAGACCGTTTGATTTTGATTGTAACTGAAGATGAAAATAACAAAAAATATCAACAACAACTAAGCGAACTCAAAAAGCATCAGGGAGGAATAAATGATCGACAGCTGATTATTTACCGAATTTTACCCGGTAAATACAATATAGGTTTTGCGCAGAAAAACTGGAATAATTCAGCTTTATTTTATAAGAAGTATAATGCTGAAGAAAATATTTTTCTGGTGATTTTGATTGGTTTAGATGGAAACGAAAAACTAGTTCAAACCGAAGTTATTTCTGCAGAAAAACTTTTTAATACTATAGACAGTATGCCGATCCGGCAATCGGAAATGCTTAAAAATAGATAGATTATACAAATTCATTTAAACTTGAAAATCAGTATTTATTCAGCTTTTTATATATATTTATTGTGAAAATAAGCAAAAATGCAAAAATTCTGTCTAGAATGTGGTGAGAAAATCTTTGGACGTGTAGATAAAAAATTCTGCAGCGATTATTGCCGAAATGCTTATCACAATAGTCGTAACAAAGACCGGAAAAACCTGGTTAGAAATATAAACAACCTGTTACGAAAAAACTATCGGATTTTAGAAGAATTCAACCCAAACGAAAAAACCACGATTAGCAAAACTAAATTACTCGCCCGAGGGTTTAATTTTGAATATTTCACCAGCATTTATACTACTAAAAACGGCAAAGTTTATTATTTTCTTTACGATCAGGGTTATCTTCCTTTGGATAATGGAATATACGCATTGGTAAAAAGGAACTAGCTTATATGCCAGTTATTGCTTTTTAATCGAACTGCGGCTCGCAAAACATCACTTTGACTAATTTGGCCTATAAGTTTCCCATCTTCTACAATTGGAAATCTTCTAAAACGCTTTTCAATAAAGAGTTTTGCGGCATCCATCACATTCATATTGCCATCTATAGTATCTACATTACAGGTCATTCGTTTCCCAACAGTAGCGTCATCCAAAGGCATATTATAATAACGACTGTCTGAAATTTGTTTCATACAATCCCCTTCAGAAATAAGACCGAGTAATTTATTATTTTCATCTACAACACAGCCCCCAGAAATTTTATGTTTGGTGAGCTTCTCGGCCACGTCTAAAATATTTTCGTGCTCCCTAAAAGTAATTAGCGAAGTACTCATATAATCCCTTACCAACATTGGGGCACTTTTCGGCTTCTCTGGTGCCGCCCTTTTTCCCTGAAAACTTTTAATACCCATACCTTAATTTTTTGATTACTAATTACTTAAATATAGTGAAAATTTAATTATTCTTAAACTCGCTTGTGAAGGTCACATATTCCATAAAATCTTAAGTATCTTTAATTCCGCTAAAAACAATCTGTTTTTTTAATTATGCTGAATAATATACCTCGCCTATTTTCTTTTGTTTTTATTGCTATTGCAGTTTGGTTCAGCTTTTATAGTAGTCAACCAAAACATATTGAGAAGGAAAATGCACCCGAAACCACTTTTGCAACCCAACGAGCCTTCAATCACGTTAAAAGAATAGCAAAAAAACCACATTATGTAGGCACGGAAGCCCATAGCCGTGTTAGAAATTATATAGTTGGAGAACTCCAGAAAATGGGTTTACAACCGCAGACCCATGAAGATTATATTTTAAATAAAAGGGGGACCCTGGTAAGGCCCCAAAACATTTTAGCGCGACTGGAAGGCACCGGAAGTGGGGAAGCTTTGGTAATTATGACGCATTACGACAGTGATCCACATTCTTCACCTGGAGCAAGTGATGCAGGCAGTGGCGTAGGAACTATTTTAGAAGGGATTCGCGCTTTCTTAAGCCAAAACAAGTCACACAAGAATGACATTATCATTCTTTTTACTGATGCCGAGGAACTCGGTTTAAGCGGTGCTGAACTTTTTATAAAAGACCACCCATGGGCACAAGATGCTAAACTTGCCCTTAATTTTGAAGCTCGTGGCAGCGATGGAAACTCTTTTATGTTTTTGGAAACCAATGCAGGAAACGCTGGTCTTATTAAAGCTTTTAAAAAAGCAGACCCCGAATTCCCAGTAACTAATTCCTTGGTTTACAGCATTTATAAAATGCTCCCAAACGATACAGATCTCACAGTTTTACGAGAAGAGGGAAAGATTCCTGGCTATAATTTCGCATTTATTGACGATCATTTTGATTATCATACCGCCCTTGATACCCCCAAAAATTTGGACAAAGAAACTTTAGCCCATCAGGGTAGTTATTTAATGCCACTTCTGAATTACTTTAAAGATTCCAAATTAGGCGAAGTTCAAACAAAAGCAGAAGTTGTGTTTTTTAATATTCCAGGAGGACAGATTATCAGTTATCCTTTTTCATGGATTTTCCCGATGCTTATTATTGCTTTCATTCTTTGTTTTATACTCCTTGGTTACGGATTTTCCAAAAATAAGCTTCAGTTAAAACCAATTTTAAAAAGCATTATACCATTTGTAGTGAGTTTATCTTTTTCCGCCTTATCCGTTTTTGTTTTGTGGAAAATTCTTTTGTACAGCTATCCGGAATATTCAGAAATGGAGCACGGTTTTACCTATAATGGCTACTATTATATCGCAGCTTTTACCTCACTTAGCTTATTGATCTCTTTTTTCACCTATTACCGGTTCAGACATATTGAAGACAAAGCCAACCTATTTGTTCTTCCTCTAATTTTTTGGATATTGCTTTGCACCCTGTTCGCCTTCTTTTTAAAAGGTGCAGCATACTTAATTATTCCAGCATATTTCGCCTTGTTACAATTTTTTATAATGATTCGTCAGAGTTCACCAAATTCCTTACTGATGGCATTTTTAGGATTCCCAGCAATTTTTATCCTCGTTCCATTTATTAAAATGTTTCCGGTGGCCTTAGGCTTAAATATTTTATTTGTTTCGGCATTACTTACAGTTCTATTATTTCAATTGTTACTACCGGTTTTTGCATATTACAAAAGCAATAAAAAAATTGCGGTCTTCTGTTTTTTAATTTTCAATATTCTCCTAATTACCGCGCATTTTAAAGCTGATTTTACTGAAAAATATCCCAAACCCAATTCATTGGTTTATCTTTTTGATGCCGATGAGAATAATGCAAACTGGTATTCTTATGACAATTTAGTAGACGAATGGACTAAAATGTATTTTGGAGAAAAACCGCTAATTGCACCTTCAGACAACAAAACTTTTAGCAGTAAATATGGCTCCGGATTTACCTGGCGCGAGAATGCTCCTAAAATTAAGCTTAATACACCTGACATTATTTGGGAGAAAATCGACTCTAGTAGAAATACAGATTCTTATTTATTAAAAATATATTCCAACCGAAAAGCCGATCGCATAGAACTATTTGCTGAAAGAACAATAGATTTTGAATCATTTAAAGTAAATGGACTCCAGGCTGATTCGGTTAGTCTTGGTAGTGACGATTTTCATATCCATACGCGAAGATGGCAAGAGCGCATATTGACTTACCATGCTTCGGGCAGGGATACACTGCGACTTAAATTCCGTTTAAAAAACACTATAAAACCAGAGTTCATCCTCTACGAATCCAGCTATGATCTATTGGAAAATAAAGCTCTAAACGTGCCGTCACGACCGAAGAGGATAATACCCCGTCCTTTTGTACTTAATGACGCTGTAATATTTAAGAAAACCATAAGCCCCGAATAACTATGGTTTCGTAGCTTTGGAAAAACTTATTTGAAATTTCCCTAAATTGAAATTGTATTGAAGAGGGCTATTTAAAATCATTAAAAACACCTTATAGAGGTTCGAGGGCTTATGAACATATCTATTTTAGGAACCGGCTGGCTCGGTTTTCCATTGGCAAAGATATTGCAGAAAGAACATGCAATAAAAGGCTCGGTTACAAGCCAGGAAAAAATGCAAGAGTTGCGTAATATCGGTATTACACCTTATCAAATTAAAATTTTCACTGAAGGAGTCCAAGGGGATCTAACCTCTTTTCTCGCAAATTCTGAAATTCTTATTATCGATATTCCTCCTGGATTGCGCAAAGATCCTAATGCCGATTTCGTGGGTAAAATAGGTCGGATTAAAGATTACATTGAAAAATCTGGAATTAAAAAAGTGATTTTTGTAAGTTCTACTTCCATTTATAAGGACAAAAAATATTTTCCAGAATATACTGAAGAAGACAAAGCGAACGGTACTTCAGAAGCAGCCAAGCAACTAATTGCTTCAGAAAGTCTTTTGTTGAAAAATGATCGTTTTCAAACTTCTGTGGTCAGGTTTGGGGGATTAATTGGCCCAGGACGACACCCTGTTAAATATCTTGCCAATAAAACCGGAATAAGAGATCCTAAAGCTCCGGTCAATTTAATTCAGCAAAAGGATTGTATCGGAATTATATATGAGATCATAAAGAAAGAAGCCTGGAATAAAATCTTTAATGCAGTTAACCCTTATCATCCGACCAAGGAAGGTTATTACCACAAGGTCGCCAAAAGAATGAACTTAAACTTGCCTAAATTTAATCAAACCGAAGTTTCCAGGGGAAAAAAAATAAGTTCCGTGAATATTAAAAAGTTTTTGGAGTATGAATTTGAAGAAGCTATTTAAATCAGCAGTTTAGATTCTCAAATAAGTAGTACAGCGTATTTAAAAACCTCAATTGTTTCCAAAAACAACGAGATTTAAAAATTTTTTAAAATCTCCTTTTTTAAAGGAGAAATTGGGTTAATCCAGTTAAAAAATAGTCCAGAATACTGATTCTCCTTTAGAAACTAAGAAGTTTTAACTTCAATCTCCTTTTCGGTAATCCTAAAATCCAAAGGCTTCATGACCTGTAATGCACTTTCTACTGAAGTAATTTTATCGAAAGTTAACAGTAAACGCAAACCGTTTCGGGTTTTCTTTTCTTTCATCGTGCATGTATGTCGGTGTGATTGCACATATTGCAACACTTTTGTAAAAATATTAGTTTGATAAAAAATAGAGTGCTGATCGGCGATAAAATAGCCGATTAATTTTCCTTGTTTTAAAATAACTTTTTCCAAACCAATACTCGCAGCAATCCACTTTATTCTTACACTATTCAGCAGATCTAATGCCTCTGTTGGCAATTCCCCAAAACGATCCATAATTTCGGCTTCAAACTTTTGTAACTCTTCTTCCGAACTAATTTTATTAAGTTGTGTATAAAGATTTAATCTCTCAGTGATACTATTGATATAATCATCTGGAAATAAAACCTCAAAGTCGGTATCGATCTGCGTATCTTTCACATAGGCCTTATCTTCAATATTTTCAGTTTCGCTATAGAGATCCTGGAACTCATTTTCTTTAAGTTCTTCAATGGCTTCGTTTAAGATTTTTTGGTAGGTATCAAAACCAATTTCATTAATAAACCCACTTTGTTCACCTCCTAGCAAATCCCCCGCACCACGAATTTCCAAATCTTTCATCGCGATATTAATTCCACTTCCCAATTCGGAAAATTGTTCCAACGCGCTAATTCTTTTACGAGCATCTTCTGTCATTGCCGAAAAAGGCGGAGTAATAAAATAACAAAAAGCTTTTTTATTACTTCGGCCTACCCTACCCCGCATTTGATGTAAGTCGGAAACCCCAAAATTATTTGCATTATTGATAAAAATGGTGTTTGCGTTTGTGACATCAAGACCACTTTCAACGATTGTAGTAGAAACCAGAACATCAAATTCCCCATTAATAAAACTCAACATTAGTTTCTCCAATTTTTTGCCCTCCATTTGACCATGACCCACACCTATTCTTGCATCGGGAACCACCCGCTGGATCATCCCAGCGACTTCCTTAATATTTTCAATTCTATTATGAATAAAAAACACCTGTCCCCCTCGCTGAATTTCATAAGAAACCGCATCTCTTATGGTTTCTTCTGAAAATCGAATAACGTTCGTTTCTATTGGGTACCGGTTTGGGGGCGGTGTGGTAATAGTAGACAAATCACGCGCGGCCATTAAACTAAACTGAAGTGTTCTGGGAATGGGCGTTGCTGTTAAGGTTAGGGTATCTACATTTTCTTTAATGGTTTTTAGTTTATCTTTTACAGAAACCCCAAATTTCTGCTCTTCGTCAACAATTAGTAAACCAAGATCTTTAAATTTAACTGCTTTATTAACTAACTGGTGAGTTCCAATAACAATATCTACTTTTCCACTTTCCAGGTCGGCCAGGGTCTCACGACGTTCCTTAGCTGTCCTAAACCTGTTTAAATAATCCACAGTAACAGGGAAATCCTTTAAGCGTTCAGAAAAAGTTTGATGATGCTGAAATGCCAAAATTGTAGTCGGTACTAGAACGGCAACCTGCTTCCCATTGTCTACCGCTTTAAAAGCAGCCCGAATCGCAACTTCCGTTTTCCCAAAGCCAACGTCACCACAAACCAAACGGTCCATTGGGCGCTCATTTTCCATATCTTCTTTTACAGCTTGGGTGGCGGTGCTTTGATCTGGTGTGTCTTCATAAATAAAAGAAGCTTCCAGTTCGTGCTGCAAATAGGAATCTGGACCAAAGGCAAAACCTTTTTGCAGACGACGTTTGGCATAAAGTTCTATTAGATTGTAGGCTATATGCTTAACGCGTGCCTTGGTTTTTTGCTTAAGTTTTTTCCAGGCGTTGCTACCCAATTTAAACATCTTGGGTTCTTTACCGTCCTTTCCGTTGTATTTCGAAATTTTATGCAGCGAATGAATGCTGAGATACAGAATATCCCGTTCCCCATAGAAAAGCTTAATGGCTTCCTGCATTTTACCCTCCACATCAATTTTTTGAAGGCCTCCGAATTTTCCTATTCCGTGGTCAATATGGGTTACATAATCACCGACTTCCAAATTGGTAAGTTCCTTAAGTGTAATAGCCTGCTTCTTGGCATAACCGTTCTTAAGATGAAATTTATGATAGCGCTCAAAGATTTGATGATCGGTATAACAAACATTTTTACCAATATCATCTATAAAACCCTGAAAGAGGGCTAAAGTTATAGTTTGGTATTTTACTTTCTGCTCCTGGTCATCAAAAATATCGTGAAAACGCTTTGCTTGCTGTTCGCTAACACAGAAAATATAATTAGTATATCCCTTCTCCTGATTTTCAATTAAATTCTCGATTAACAAATCGAACTGCTTATTAAAAGAAGGTTGGGGTTTGGTTTGAAACTCGATACTTTCTTCCGGTTCTAAATACGCCTGATTACTCAACTCAACAACCGAGAAATATTCCAACTGTTCCTTAATCAACTCTCCGTTGCAAAACAACTCATTAGGCTCACTGTGTTTTACCTCTTCTGAAAGTTTCCCAAAAGCTTCTTCAGCTTTACTAAAAAGCTTATTGGCCTGGGCGGTGAGCAAATCAAGATTTTTCACAAAAACCACTGTTTTTTCTGAAATATATTTTAGAAAACTTTCCCTTATTTCATCAAGGTGTTTGTTTTCAACATTCGGCATTACCGAAATTTTCTTCACTATATCTGTGGAAAGCTGTGTTTCTACATCAAAACTTCTAATGCTGTCTACCTCATCACCAAAAAACTCGATTCGGTAAGGCTCATCATTACTAAAAGAAAAAACATCTATGATACCTCCACGAACTGAGAATTCTCCGGGTTCAGTCACAAAATCTACCCGCTTAAATTTATACTCAAACAGAACTTCGTTTACAAAATCTATAGAAAGTTCATCTTCCACAGAAATCTTAAGGGTGCTGCGGTCCAGTTCTTTTCGGGTAACTACTTTTTCAAATAGAGCATCGGGATAGGTGACGATTATCGCCGGTTTTTTACGGGAATTAATTCGGTTTAAAACCTCAGCCCGTAATAACACATTGGCATTATCGGTCTCTTCAATTTGATAGGGACGACGATAACTTCCGGGATAAAAAAGTACATTTTTTTCTCCCACCAATTGTTCTAAATCGTTTAAATAATAGGCGGCTTCCTCTTTATCGTTAAAGATCAATAAAAAGGGCTTTCCCGAATCCTTAAATGCATTGGCAGCAACAAAAGAAAATGAAGAACCAGTAAGGCCTTTTAGTTGGATTTTAGTACGATTTTTTTCAGAAGAGGCAAGGGATTCCCTCAATTCCTGCTCATGTGGGGATTGTGCAAAGCTTTGGGCGATAATAGTTTTACTCATTGACGCAAAGATAATTGCAGAAATTTTGCCGCGCAACTCCTCAACAATTATTTAACGTTACTTGGTTTAACTATTTGTATTATGATCTTCCTTTACCCTAAGTTTTACCATTTCCCTAACAGCAACAAAGCGCTCAGATGCCTAATTTGCTGTAAGAAATTATAATTATGGCATTAGAGCATTTTGATATATTTGTAATAGGTACCGGTACGGCTGGAAAAGGGGTGGCCAAAGATTGTGCGAAGGAAGGGTTAAAAGTAGCCATTGCCGATAACCGGGAATATGGTGGTACCTGCCCAAATCGCGGATGTGATCCCAAAAAAGTTCTGGTTGGTTTTACCGAAATTTTAGATCGAGCCACTAAAATGCAGGGAAAAGGCATCACTAAAATGCCCGAAGTAAACTGGAGCGATCTTATAGCCTTTAAAAAAACTTTTGTAGATGCTATTCCAGCAGCCACCGAAAAAGACCTTTCCGCTGTTGATATTAAAATGTATCACCAATCTCCCAAATTCTTAGATGAAAACACCCTTTCTGTAGAAGGGAAAACAGTAACGGCCGATAAGATCGTGATCGCTACCGGCCATATACCTATGCTGCTAAAGATTCCTGGTGCAGAACATGCCCTCTTTAGTGAAGATTTTCTGGAATTAAAAAAATTACCGGAAACGATGATTTTCATTGGTGCCGGATATATTGGGATGGAGTTTGCACATATCGCTGCCCGTTTTGGGGTTAAAGTAACGATGATTGATTATGCGCCCCGCCCGCTACTTAGTTTTGATGAGGATATGGTCAAATATATCCAGCAAGTTTCTGAAGAGGAGCTGGAAATCAAATTTATTCTTAATGCTGAAGTAAATGAAATTGAAAAACTACAGAAGAATTTTAGGGTAAAGGCAAACCAGAATGGAAAAAAAGTTTCGGCAAAAGCCGAAATGGTTTTTAATACTGCCGGAAGAGTTCCCTCAATAGAAAATTTAGGTCTCGAAGAAGGGAACGTGGCTTTCTCCAAAAAAGGAATTACGGTAAACGAATTTCTGCAAAATACAACTAACAAAAATGTATATGCCTGCGGTGATGTTTCTGCTAGTGAAGGTTTGCCTTTAACCCCACTGTCTTCCCAGGAAGCTAAAATAGTTTCAGCAAATTTACTCAGTAAAAAAGAACCTAAAAAAGCGCATTATCCACCGCAGCCCACTGCTGTTTTTACCCTGCCTAAATTAGCTTCCGTGGGACTCTCTGAAAAAGAAGCTAAAGAACAAGGCTATGATTATACTGTGGAACATAAACTTGTGCCCGACTGGTTTAACGCCAAACACATTAATGAGAAGATCTACGCTTATAAAACGCTAGTGGACACAAAAACCGGACTCGTCATCGGTGCCCACCTGGTGGGTCCGGAAGCAGCAGAAATAATAAATATGTTTGTGATGGCGATGTGTGGAGAACTAGATTGTGGAACGCTAAAAAAGATGATTTTTACCTACCCAAGCTGGGCAAGTGATATAAAAGGAATGGTTTGAAAGCTTACCTCTCTAAAAATAGAAAACCGATCTTAACAACTAAGAATCTTCTCTCTTGAAAAGCCTAGTAATAGGATTGGTTTCCTTATTCATCCAGCCGTGATAAATAATATTGGAAAAAATAGTTATCGCTCCAATTAACGCAGAATAGGCTATAATTGGAATTTCCCCAAAATGCCTAAAATAGATAGCGATTAAAGCCCAAACCCCAACTGCTGCAAATTCCCGCATATTTCTACGCCAGATTATCGCAATATTCAAGAAAACCGTTACTACAATCATAATCACCGTCCAAAGTTTTTCTCCGAAGAAAGGCGCAGTCCAGTCAATTTTTGCAAGGTAAGCCGAAACATTGGCGATAGTCGCCACGGCTATCCAACCTGAATAAAGGCAGATAGGCCACCAGCTAAAAGCCAGGATTTTTAATGGCGCGTCCCAACGTTCCATATTAGTATTCAGGATAATTTTTATAAGAGAGAAAAGAATTAAAAACATTAGTAAAACTGAAAGTCCGGTGTATTCGAATAACCAGGTAACAACCCAGGCCGCATTTGCCAAGTTTGCGATCAAGAACCAGTATCCCGTTTTCCGAAGAAAATCCAAATCCTTTTTTGCTGAAAATGCCTGAAAGAGTTGATAGCTGGAAAATGCCAATAACGAAAAGAATATCACCCCCCAAATAGCGAAAGCGTAACTTTCTGGGGTGAATAAATTATAATATTCAACGCTAAGGCTCCCCATCGTGTTATCATTTATGATTCCAGTTTGGGAAATATAACTCACCGCGATAATTAAAATCACTGACATAAAATTCAGAACTGCAAGACGTTTTTCCATTTTAGCTGTTTTCTATTAAAATTACTTCATTTTGGGTTATAGCGTAAGCTTTCTCACCTTCATTTAATTTCATCATAAAATTACCGGTAAATTCTCCAAAAGCAGGGAAAATCAACTGGTCTTTTCTTTTGAAAAAACAAGGCAATTTAAGACTTTGCTTTCCTTTGCCGTTGAGTCGATAGCCTGGATGAATATGACCGGAAAGATTGAAAAAACCTTCCCTTTCTTCAGGATGATGAGTCAGTAAAAATCCATTCAATTGCCATTCAGAATGAATTTTGACCCTTAATTCTTTATATTTTAATGGAGAAATAATATCGTGGTTTCCGGCGATTAAGACTACTTCGGCTTCTACAAAACTAAGCCAGTTTTCGAATAAATTCCATTCGCTATTTAGATCGCTATGAAAAAGATCGCCTAAAAAACAGACCACCTTTGGCTGAAACTTTCCAACCACTTCACTCATTCTTAGAAAATTGGCGTTGATAGCTTTATGGGGTACAGCGCTTCCAAATTTCCTGAAGTGGGAGATCTTCCCTAGGTGTACATCGCTAATCAAGAGGATGGCTTTTTCCTTCCAGAAAGCGGCACCGCTGGGATGAAGTTCAAAGGTCTGGTTTTGGAGGTATATCGTCATTCGGAATATTAAGAAGAACCTTCTTGAAAATTAAATAAAATACGTCATTACGATCCCCATCCTAATGGGGAGAAGTAATCTCTTTTTGAATAGCAATATCGAGAGATTGCTGCGTCGGCTATTGCCCCCCGCAATGACAAATACTCAGGGCGACTCTGCAATTCAATTACAACTTATGCAAAATCTCTGCCGCCATTTGCAAACTTTCCTCTGTTTTGGCAAAGCAAAAACGTAGTTGATTATGGTCTTTTCCATCCTTATGAAATACCGAAACCGGGATTGTTGCTATCCCTTTTTCGGAAATCAATCTTTTCGAAAAATCGACATCGTGTTCATTGGTTATTTCAGAATAATCCATTACCTGGAAATAGGTTCCTTTTGAAGGCGTTCCTTTAAATTTTGAACCTTCCATTAACTTAAGAAATTTATCGCGTTTCTCCTGATAAAAATTGCCCAGAAGCAGGTAATGTTCAGGGTTTTTCAGGTATTCAGCAAAAGCACGCTGCATAGGATGATTTACGCAGAAGACCGTGGCCTGGTGGAATTTTATGATTTCTTTCATTAACACTTCAGGAGCTACGCAATAGCCCATTTTCCAACCGGTATTATGAAAGGTTTTCCCAAAAGAAGCACAAACGATAGCCCTTTCTGCTAAACCGGGAAATTTAGAGGCGCTTTGGTGTTCTTCCCCGTCAAAAATAAGATGCTCGTATACCTCATCGCTCAGCAAAATGATATTAGTGTTTTTCAATAATTTTTCAAGACGCTGCATATCGTCTTTCGAAAGAATTGTTCCTGTAGGATTATGTGGTGTATTTATCACGATCATCCTGGTTTTGGATGTGATTTTTTCCTCCACTTCCTGCCAATCAATTTCAAATTGTTTTCCTTTTAATTCAATTAAAACAGGTTTCCCCCCCGCTAATTTAATATCTGGCTCGTAAGAATCATATGCGGGTTTAAAAATAATTACTTCGTCCCCAGGATGAACAAAGGCGGTTATAGCACAATACAAGGCCTGAGTAGCCCCTGCTGTAAATATAATTTCGGAAGCGTCGTTATATTTTTTGCCGTAAAGCTTTTCAATTTTGTCAACTATTTGTTCCCTTAATTCTGGAATACCATTCATTGGTGGGTATTGATTATACCCTTCTTTCATTGCTTTACAAACCAGTTCTTTTAAATGGGCATCGGTTTCGAAATTCGGAAAGCCCTGGGAAAGATCAATTGCATCGTGTTTCCTTGCCAATCCACTCATCACAGAAAATATACTTGTTTTCCCAGCGGGCAGTTTTGAAGGAAGATTCTTAAAATCTGGCATTTCTCTATTTTTGAATAAGTTGCATAAAAAATCCCAAATTCAAAAAGAATTTGGGATTGATTTGTTCGTATTTAAGGAAGTTTTATCCTTTAGTGCTGGCAGCAAGATATTCACGGTTCATACGCGCGATATTCTCAAGAGAAATTCCTTTTGGACATTCAATTTCACAGGCTCCTGTATTACTACAGTTTCCAAATCCTTCTTCGTCCATTTGCCTAACCATTGCTTTAACACGCTCAGTAGCCTCAACCCTTCCTTGTGGTAGCAAAGCATACTGAGAAACTTTTGCTGAGGTAAACAGCATAGCACTCGCATTCTTACAAGCGGCTACACAAGCACCACAACCAATACAGGTTGCAGCGTTAAAGGATTCATCTGCTTTTTCTTTTTCAACAGGAATAGTATTCGCATCTACGGTATTTCCGGAAGTATTTACCGAAACATATCCCCAGGCTTGCTGAATCCTGTCAAAAGCAGTACGATCTACAATGAGGTCTTTTATAACCGGAAAAGCTTTTGCACGAAAAGGTTCTATATAAATGGTATCACCATCTTTAAAAGAACGCATATGTAACTGGCAGGTAGCAATTAATTTATCGGGGCCGTGGGGCTCACCGTTAATTTGCAAAGAACAGGAACCACAGATTCCTTCACGACAATCGTGATCAAACTGTATGGTGTCTTCTCCCTTTTCTACCAGCTGCTCGTTAAGAATATCCAGCATTTCAAGGAAAGACATATCCCCGTCTATCCCGTCTACAGGATAGTCTACTATTTTTCCTTTAGCAGTGGCATTTTCCTGACGCCATATTTTTAAATTAAGCTTCATATCTTAAAAGTATTGAGTAGTGAGTATTTAGTATTGAGCGCTGATTACCCAATACTTAAATCTCAATTCTATTTATAACTTCTTGTTTTCAATTCTATATTTTCAAATACCAAATCCTCTTTGTGAAGAACTGCATCGGATGGTTTTCCTTTGTGTTCCCAGGCAGCAACATATTTAAAGTTCTCATCGTCCCTTAAAGCTTCACCATCTTCGGTTTGGTACTCTTCTCTAAAATGTCCACCACAAGATTCATTTCTATGTAACGCATCTTTGGCGAATAATTCTCCCAATTCAAGAAAATCTGCTACCCTGCCTGCTTTTTCTAGCTCAGCGTTTTTAGAATTTGCGGTACCAGGAACTTTTACATTTTTCCAGAAATCTTCTCTTAACGCAGCAATCTCTTCTATAGCTTCCTTTAAACCTTCTGCATTACGGGCCATTCCACATTTGTTCCACATAATCAGTCCTAATTCCTTGTGATAAGAATCTACCGATTTGTTTCCATTGGCATTCATCAATTTATCCATTCGCTCTTTTACCGCTTTTTCGGTTTCTTCGAATTCAGGAGAATCTGTAGAAATAGCACCGGTACGAATATCATCTGATAAATAATTACCAATAGTGTAAGGCAATACAAAATAACCATCGGCAAGTCCCTGCATTAATGCCGAAGCTCCAAGCCTGTTAGCACCGTGATCTGAGAAGTTAGCTTCCCCGGCAGCGTAACAACCCGGAATGGTGGTCTGCAAATTATAATCTACCCAAAGTCCGCCCATGGTATAGTGAACGGCAGGATATATCATCATTGGGGTTTCATACGGATTCTGGTCTACGATCTTTTGATACATATCAAAGAGGTTTCCGTATTTAGAAGCTACTACCTCTTTTCCTAATTTTATAATTTCCTCTTTTGAAGCGTTTTTATTTCCTGAGGTAAAGGCTTTCTCTTTTCCGTAACGTTCTATTGCACTTGCAAAATCAAGATATACAGCCTGTCCTGTTTTATTCACTCCAAAACCGGCATCACAACGCTCTTTGGCAGCTCTGGAGGCTACATCACGTGGCACCAGGTTACCAAAAGCAGGATAACGACGTTCCAGGTAGTAATCCCTGTCTTCTTCTGCAAGTTGAGTTGGTTTTTTCTTACCTTCTCTTATTGCTTTTGCATCCTCCTTCTTCTTGGGAACCCAGATTCTTCCATCATTCCTAAGTGATTCAGACATCAAGGTAAGTTTAGATTGATGATCCCCAGAAACCGGAATACAGGTTGGGTGAATTTGTGTATAACAAGGATTGGCAAAATATGCACCGCGACGGTGCGCCCTCCAAGCAGCAGTTACATTACTTCCCATAGCATTAGTAGAAAGGAAGAAAACATTACCGTAACCACCGGAAGCCAATACTACGGCGTGAGCTGAGTGGCGTTCAATTTCACCGGTAATCATATTTCTGGCGATAATTCCCCTGGCTTTTCCATCTATCAATACTAAATCCATCATTTCGTGACGGTTATAAGGCTTGATTTTCCCACGGTTAATCTGTCGGTTCATTGCTGAATAAGCCCCAAGCAACAACTGCTGGCCAGTTTGTCCTTTGGCATAAAAAGTACGGGATACCAAAACCCCACCAAAAGAACGGTTATCCAGATAACCTCCATATTCCCGGGCAAAAGGAACTCCCTGTGCCACACATTGATCTATAATATTTCCGGAAACCTCAGCTAAACGATAAACGTTTCCTTCCCTGGAACGGTAATCACCACCTTTTATGGTATCGTAAAACAAACGATAATCTGAGTCGCCATCTCCCTGATAATTTTTGGAAGCGTTAATACCTCCCTGAGCGGCAATAGAGTGCGCACGTCTTGGCGAATCCTGGTAACAAAATGTTTTCACATTATAACCTAATTCAGCAAGAGTTGCAGCTGCGCTACCTCCGGCAAGTCCTGTTCCAATAACTATAACGTCGATATTACGTTTATTAGCTGGATTAACAAGATTGATATTGTTTTTATGATTGGTCCACTTTTCTTTTAGAGGCCCCTTAGGTATTTTTGAATCTAAAACTGACATAAATCTTACGTATTAAAGGTTATTAATATAGTGAAAAAGGGCTATAAAAATAAATCCTAGTGGTATGATGATCGCATAAGCCTGGGTAAATCCTCTAAGACCTTTAGCATATTTATTTCTCCATCCCATAGATTGAAATGAGGAAGAAAAGCCATGATAAAGGTGAAGGGCTAAAAATACAAATGAAACCACGTATAATATTGTTCTAACCGGGCTTTGGAATTTCGCTACCAACTCATCATAATAACGAGCAACATCTTCAGGATGGGATTCTATGTATTTGTGAATCATTTCCGGAAACCAGAAATCATAAAAGTGAAGCCCTAAAAATGCTAAAACCACTAGACCAGTATAGATCATATTTCTAGACATCCAACTGGAATTGGCATTCCCGTTAAATTTCACATATTTTATGTTTCTCGCACCACGGTTCTTTGCCTCCAAAATAAAACCCATTACAAAGTGAAAAATCACTCCAAAAATTAAAACCGGTTGCAACAAAGCCTGCACAAAAAAATTGGTTCCCATAAAATGAGAAACCTCATTGAACAGGTCTTTACTAAATACAGAAAGGAAGTTAATTGTGAAATGTTGAGCTAAAAATAAGACCAGAAAAAGTCCCGATAAGGCCATAGCCACTTTTCGTGCTATGGTTGAATTTAGAAATCCACCCATTGGTTTGATTATTTTATAGAGATTTAACAGCAAAAATACATCTCAAATGAGTTACTCACAAACTTTGAGATGTAAATTACCTGCTATTTAGAACTAATACAAAGAAGTTTAATATTTGTTGAATTGAATTTTGAATAATTCTCATATATACTTAGAAAAGCTCTCCAGAATGATATTTATCATTTTATACCTGATTTTGCAAAAACTTAACGGGAAGTAAGTTAACTTTTTAGTAATTTCAGAAGATAGATTTTCATCACTAATTCATAAGTTTTAATGGCTTTTATAGATTACTACAGATTACTGGAATTAGATAAATCTGCCAGCCAGGCCGATATTAAAAAGGCATACAGAAAACTGGCCAGAAAAAATCATCCAGACCTTAATCCAAACGACAAGGAAGCGCAACTCAGATTTCAGCAAATAAATGAAGCGAACGAGGTTTTAAGCGATCCCGAAAAACGTAAAAAATACGACCAATACGGAAAAGACTGGCAACACGCTGACGCTTACGAAGAAGCCAAAAAGCAACAACAAACATCAGGAGGAAGAGCATATTCCCAGGGGGGCTATGGAGGTACTGGTTTTGGTGGCAGCCAGGGCGGTCACTCGTATTCAGGAAATTTTGATGATGATACTTTTTCAGATTTTTTTGAAGAAATGTTTGGCGGCAACGCAAGAGCTCAAGGTTCTGGCCGGGGACGCCATTTTAGAGGCCAGGATTTCAATGCAGAACTTCAGCTAAACCTAAGCGATGTTTACACTAGCCATAAACAAACCCTCACGGTAAACGGAAAAAATATTCGGCTTACAATTCCAGCGGGTGTAGAAAACGGACAAACCATTAAAATTAAAGGTCACGGCGGACCTGGCGTTCAGGGTGGACCGAAAGGTGATCTCTTTATTACCTTTAATATTGTAAACAACACAAAATTCAAAAGAGAAAAAGAAAACTTATTCGCAGCGATAGACATTGATCTTTACACTGCCATACTCGGCGGTGAAATTACCGTAGAGACTTTTAGCGGAAAAGTGAAATTGAACGTAAAAGCTGAAACCCAACCTGGAACGAAAGTAAAATTAAAAGGAAAAGGTTTCCCTAAATATAAAAAGGATGACCAGTTTGGGGATCTAATTATTACTTACAATATACAGATGCCAACAAACTTAAGTCCCCGTGAAAAAGAATTGTTTAAGGAACTTCAAAAATTACGCTCATGAATTTAGAAGATTTGATCCCCACCGATGAGATTTATATTCGATATAAAGTTGAACACAACTTTGTAAGATCCTTGTACGAGAGCGGTTTAATTGAAATCGTGACTATAGAAAAAACTCAGTATGTGCATAACGAGGAAATTTCAGAATTTGAAAGGTTGTGGCGATTGCATTATGATCTGGAAATAAATTTAGAAGGACTGGAAGCTATTGAGCATCTATTGCGACAGGTAAAAAAATTACAGAAACAAAACCGTAGGCTTAAAAACAGGTTAGGCTTATATGAATAAGATAAGAGCTTTTTACTCTGTTAGATATTAATAACTTTGTAGCACATCAAAGAATATTTTTTAAATAGCACGGTTTGGATAATAGAATAAAAAAAACTTTTATAAGATTAGTTCAAAACCCATTTACCTGCACACTCTTTTTATGGATGTTTTTCATAATCTGGGACTATGGAAGGGAATATTTTAACATCCCTGAACTTTCAGACACAATACTTCACAGTCTTTTCATTGGAGTTTTTGTCGGTCTTTTCTTCTATTACTGGAATATAAAACCTGCATTAAAACACTAAAAGAATCAATAGAAATCACAATATGAGATACGATCAAATAGACAGCAAATTATTTATAAAAAATCGGAAAAGCTTTATGGCAGGAATGAAAGCCAAGAGTCTCGCGGTTTTTAATGCAAATGACATTTACCCCATCGGCGCTGACAGCACGATGCCCTTTCAGCAAAATCGTGACCTTTTTTATTTAAGTGGTGTGGATCAGGAAGAAGCGATCTTGGTGCTTTTCCCAGATGCACCTAAACCTGAACATCGTGAGATTTTATTCCTAACCGAAACCAATCCGCATATCGCAGTTTGGGAAGGCGCAAAATTAGACAAGGAAAAAGCACTGGAAGTTAGCGGTGTAAAAACGGTTTACTGGCTACAGGATTTTGAGAGAATTTTCTTTGAAGTAATGTCGCAATGCGAGATGATCTATTTCAATACCAACGAACATTACCGCGCCAATGTGCAGACAGAAACGCGAGATGACCGATTTATAAAATGGTGCAAGAAGAAATATCCCGCACATCAGGTAGCCAAAAGCAATCCTATTTTACAACGCTTACGATCAGTGAAAGACCCAATTGAACTGGACCTGATGCAGAAAGCTTGCGATATTACTGAAAAAGCTTTTCGCCGAGCTTTGAAATTCACAAAACCGGGAGTTTGGGAACACGAAATTGAAGCCGAATACTGGCACGAAATGATAAGAAACCGTAGCCGTGGATTCGCATATACACCAATTATCGCCAGCGGAAATAACGCCAATGTGCTGCATTACACCGAGAATAATCAACAATGCAAAGAAGGAGATTTGATCCTGTTAGATACCGGTGCAGAATACGCGAATTACTCCAGCGATATGACAAGGACTATCCCGGTTTCAGGAAAATTTTCAGATCGTCAGAAGAGGATTTACAATACGGTAAATAAGGTGAAAAAGGAAGCAACAAAATGGTTGGTTCCAGGCACGATATGGGCAGAATACCATAAGGAAGTCGGGAAATTAATGACTTCAGAATTATTGGGTTTAGGCTTATTGGACAAAGCTGATGTTCAAAAGGAGGATCCCAAATGGCCGGCTTATAAAAAATATTTTATGCACGGTACTGCACATAATATTGGTTTAGATACTCACGATTACGGAATTTTAACTGAACCTATAAAATCCAACCAGGTTTTCACCGTCGAACCAGGAATCTACTTACCTGATGAAGGCTTTGGAATTCGTTTGGAAGACGATGTGGTAATTCAGCCAGAAGGCGAACCTTTTAACCTAATGCGCAATATTCCAATTGAAATTGAAGAAATTGAAGAAATTATGAATTCTTAATTTTCTCAACACTGGAAATCACGGAATCTTCAAATTGAAAAGGGAATTCTTAAAAGCTAGTCCTGTTTTTTGAAGATATTATTTCAATGGTAATTTCCTTCACATTGACAATTTTTCAAAAAGCACTAAAACTATAGCCACGTTTTTTTAAAATCGTGGCTTTTTGTATTATGACAAATAATGAGAACAAACTACAATAACACCCCTATCTCCTTTACTACCAGGGGAATCGGGAATCCGCTTATTTTACTTCACGGCTTTTTAGAGTCTAAAGAAATATGGGAAGATTTTATCCAGGAACTTTCCTCAATACGACAGGTGATTTGTATAGATCTTCCTGGACATGGAGAATCAGGAAATATATCAGAAATTCATACGATGGCTGATATGGCTAAGGCAGTAAAATCTGTTTTAGATGAACTCAACATTAGAAAGGCATCTTTTATGGGGCACTCTATGGGTGGCTACGTGAGTTTGGAATTTCAAAATATTTTCCCTACAATACTGCATAGCTTGGTGTTGGTCAATTCTACCCCACAGGCAGATTCTGAAGAACGTAAGGCCAATCGCGATCGTGCGGCTGCTTTAGTTCTTAAAAACAAAAGGGCTTTTGTAAGTATGGCAATTTCAAATTTATTAACCCCTGAAAACAATAAAATATTTAAATCTGAAATTGATAAAATAAAAAATCGCGCAATGGAGTTTACAACTGCAGGAATCCACGCTGCTATACGAGGTATGAAAATTCGCACAGACCATACCGGACTTTTTGCGGAATTTAGTAAACAAAAAATTATTGTGGCCGGAAAACTAGATCCCGTATTGGATTTTAACACAATAAAAAACATAGCTAAACGATGTAAAGTTGAGTTTGAAAGTCTTCCAAATGGGCATTTATCTTATTTGGAAAACAAAAATGAGTTAATGAAAATTATGCATTTAATCGATTAATTTTAACTTTTTATCGAAGATTTAACTTTATTTTATACTTTAGAGTTTTAGAAACAAGAAAATCAAGCTTCTATGAAAGAAACAAACCCTATAAGATTTTCGTTCGGAAAGGTTTTTTGCAGCATTTTCGGACATAAACTACGTGTATCAAAAAATGTGACAGATCACGTCCACGAATATAAGTGCGAGAAATGCGGAATGGAAATGACCGACACTGCCAACGGTTTATTAGCTCGCTTAACTCCAAAATTTAGAGAAACGAACGATTACATTTCTAAAATACACAAAAAAAGAAAGCGCAAACATTTTGCCCATGCTTCCTAAATATTTTGTTTTAAAATTAATTTTTAAAAACCTTAATCCTTCTTTTCAGAATTATCATTGCTCTCTTCCATCGAGTTCCAACCGCGTGCAATAAGTGGTAATTTCTGATTGGCACGAGTTATTAAATGCATGCCTTCCTTTTCCTCCGTCATATGCCCAATTACGGTTAAATTAGGATTCGCCTTTATTTTATCATAATCCTCCTGTGAAATAGTAAAAAGCAACTCATAGTCTTCCCCCCCACTTAAAGCAATAGTGGTACTGTCTATATCAAATTCTTCGCATACTGAGATTACAGCAGGATCTAAAGGAATTTTCTCCTCGAACAAATTCGCGCCAACCTGGGAGTTTTTACATAAATGGATAATTTCAGAGGAAAGCCCATCGCTAATATCTATCATGGAAGTTGGTTTCACACCAAGTTCTTTTAACAATGGCCCAATATCCTTTCTAGCTTCAGGTTTTAATTGTCTTTCTATTAGGTAACTATACGGATTCAAATCGGGTTGTGCGTTAGGATTGGCTTTAAAAACTTCCTTTTCCCTTTCCAAAATCTGCAATCCCATATAGGCAGCACCTAAATCACCGGTAACCACCAAAAGATCATTTGGTCGCGCACCGCTTCGGTAAACAATATCTTCTTTGGCAGCTACTCCAATTGCAGTAATACTAATTAATAATCCTGAAGTAGAGGAAGTAGTATCGCCGCCCACCAAATCAATATTATATAATTTTGCAGCCAAGGCGATTCCAGAGTATAATTCTTCCAATGCTTCTACCGGAAATCGGTTGGATGCAGCTATCGAGACAGTAATCTGTGTTACTTTCGCATTCATCGCGAAAACATCTGATGCATTAACCATAACGGCTTTATAACCCAAATGTTTCAATGGCATATATGCCAGATCAAAATGAACTCCTTCAACCAAAAGATCAGTAGTAACGACGGCGTGTTGATTTTCAAAATCCAGTACCGCTGCATCGTCTCCAATTCCCTTTACAGTTGAAGTGAGCTTGGGTTCGAAATTTTTGGTAAGGTGGTCTATCAATCCAAATTCACCTAATTCTGAAAGGTTTGTGCGCATATCCTGACTATCCTGAATCATAACTTATTATTTTAATTTGCAAAATAACTGAATATTATTCAACTGTCATTATAAAGATGAGGATAGATTAAAAAACGCCAGGTCGAGGTTTGCCGAACAAATAAAGAATATTTCAAAACTATTTAATTTACAGTTATTTATATATTAAAGAGGGTGTAAAATTAGAATCAGTAGGGCTTATCATCTCATTCCTAAAACATATACCTTATCTATGGTAAACCGCTTGTTTTGTAGTATATTTGTAGCCAATTTAGAATTAATCTTTTTAGCTATGATAAAAGTAAGCGAAAGCGCTAAAAAAAAGATTGCCACACTTATGAGTGAAGAGGGTTTTGATAATTTGAACGACTTTGTTCGCGTGGGTGTTAAAAGCGGAGGCTGCTCTGGCTTATCTTATGAATTAAAATTTGATAAAGCAAAGGCCGAAGATGACAAACTTTTTGAAGATAACGAAGTAAAAATAGTGGTAGATAAACGTAGCGTTTTATACCTGGCTGGAACCGTTTTAGAATTCTCCGGCGGCTTGAATGGTAAAGGATTTGTATTTAACAATCCCAACGCTCAAAGGACTTGTGGATGCGGAGAAAGTTTTTCTCTGTAGTTGATTTAAAAGGAATAAAATTCTGAATTCTTTAATTTTAGACCTTGAATAATTTTAGAAAAAATTGAGATGGCATATACTGAAGATGATTTAAAAAAAGAGCTCGAAACGAAGGAATATGAGTACGGATTTTATACCGATATTGAATCGGATACCTTCCCCGTGGGATTAAGTGAAGACATTGTTAGAGCAATCTCTAAAAAGAAAGAAGAACCTGAATGGATGACTCAATGGCGATTGGAAGCTTATCGCCACTGGGAAACTATGAAGGAACCTGAATGGGCTAACGTACATTACGAAAAGCCGGATTTTCAGAATATATCTTACTATTCCGCTCCTAATAAAAAACCGAAATACGATAGCTTAGATGAGGTAGACCCAGAATTATTGGATACTTTTAAAAAGCTCGGAATTTCTGTAGATGAACAGAAGAAACTTGCGGGTGTTGCCGTAGATATTGTCATGGACTCTGTTTCGGTAACCACTACTTTCAAGAAAACCTTAGCGGAAAAAGGAATTATCTTTTGTTCTATTTCTGAGGCAATCAGGGAACATCCTGAGCTTGTAAAAAAATATATTGGTTCAGTGGTACCGAAAACCGACAACTTTTACGCGGCTTTAAATTCCGCAGTATTTAGCGATGGTTCATTTTGTTACATACCAAAAGGGGTAAGATGCCCAATGGAACTTTCAACTTATTTCAGGATTAACCAGGCCGGGACCGGTCAGTTTGAGCGTACACTCGTTGTTGCTGAACCTGGAAGTTATGTGAGTTATCTTGAAGGATGCACAGCACCCACCCGTGATGAAAATCAATTACACGCAGCGGTGGTAGAATTAGTAGCTTTAGATGATGCTGAAATCAAATATAGCACCGTTCAAAATTGGTTCCCCGGAAGTAAGGAGGGGAAAGGCGGAGTTTACAATTTTGTAACAAAACGTGGAATATGTGAAAAAGGGGCGAAAATTTCCTGGACTCAGGTTGAAACCGGATCGGCAGTAACCTGGAAGTATCCATCCTGTATCTTAAAAGGTGATAATTCCATTGGTGAGTTTTACTCTATCGCGGTAACTAACAACCACCAACAGGCAGATACTGGTACAAAAATGGTCCACCTTGGCAAAAACACTAAGAGTACTATTATCTCAAAAGGAATTTCTGCAGGAGAGTCCCAAAACTCTTACCGGGGATTGGTACAGATAAACGGAAGAGCGGAAAACGCCCGTAACTTTTCACAATGTGATTCTCTTTTAATGGGGAATAAATGTGGCGCACATACCTTCCCTTATATTGAAGTTAAAAACAAAACCGGTCAGGTAGAACACGAGGCTACTACCAGTAAAATTGGAGAAGACCAGATTTTTTACTGTAATCAGCGAGGTATTGATACCGAAAAAGCTATCGCTCTTATTGTAAACGGTTTTAGCAAAGAGGTTTTAAATAAATTACCTATGGAATTCGCAGTAGAAGCACAAAAATTATTAGAAATTTCCCTTGAAGGGTCCGTAGGATAAATTGGTAAAACGAAGATTGAAGAAATGAAGAAGTTTTTGCTAATCCTTGGCCTTGTCTTTACGGTATCTTCCTGCCAGGATGAAGGTCGTCAGGAGTTAATGAAACAGCCTGAAATGGAAAAAATTCAGGATAGTATTCAAACACTTACCGGGGAATTTATCTATGCAGGAGATGCGGCAATTTTAAGAGGAAATGATTTCGTATACGGAGTCAGCATTGACTCAATTTCCAAAGAACTAGCCGAACAGGTCAAACCTTTTCAGAAAGAAGAATTTGATATGGTTTCGGTTAAAATAAAAGGAAAAATTGTTCCAAACCCTAGGCAGGAAGGTTGGGATGAGAATATAGAAATAAGAGAAATATTAAAAATTCTGGATACTGAAAAGTCTCTGGAACAACAAGAAAAATAATAAACCAATCCCTATTCATTCGGGATGCATACAGAGAATTTATGCTAAAAATAAAGAATTTACACGCTAGTATAGAAGATAAGGAAATCTTAAAAGGAATTAATCTTGAAATTAATCCAGGAGAAGTTCATGCTATAATGGGACCGAACGGTTCCGGAAAAAGTACGCTTTCTTCAGTAATAGCTGGGAAAGAAGAATTTGAACAAACACAGGGAGAAATCCTTTTTGAAAACACAGAGATTTCAGAAATGGACCCTGAAGAAAGAGCTCATAAAGGAATTTTTCTGTCTTTTCAATACCCGGTGGAAATTCCAGGGGTTTCTGTTACCAATTTTATGAAAACTGCTATTAACGCGCATAGAAAAGCTAATGGACTAGAAGATATGCCGGCAAATGAAATGCTAAAAAAGATTCGAGAGAAATCCGCAAGTTTGGAAATTGATCGTAAATTTTTGTCAAGGTCTTTAAACGATGGTTTTTCCGGAGGAGAGAAGAAAAGAAATGAAATCTTCCAAATGGCCATGTTAGAACCAAAATTAGCCATTCTTGATGAAACCGATTCAGGTTTGGATATAGATGCGCTAAAAATTGTGGCTGATGGAGTTAATAAATTAAGAAGTAAAGACAACGCTGTTTTGCTAATTACTCACTACCAGCGGTTGCTTAATTATATTACCCCAGATGTGGTTCACGTAATGATAGACGGTCAGATTGTAAAATCTGGTGGCAAAGAACTTGCACTAGAGCTGGAAGAAAGAGGTTATGAATGGGTAAAAGCTGAAAAAACAGTTTAAACAATTCATTTTTAGAACCCGATAATTAAAGTTAAGTTTTCCGTCTTCGCGGAAATTACAAAAGAATTGACGATGGAATTAAAAGAAAAATTAGTATCATCTTTCCTGGCTTTTGAAGAAGAGTATACAGGAGCCAACGATGATCTTCATAAAATAAGAAATCAAGCGATTAAGGATTTTGAAACTTTAGGTTTCCCAAGCCGAAAGGAAGAAGATTATAAATACACTTCCCTTAAATCAGTATTGAAAGAAAATTACAATCTTTTTCCGAAAAAGGAAAATACTATAGAATATAAGGATATTAAAAAATACCTTATCCATGAAATAGACACTTATGATTTAGTATTTATAGACGGAATTTATTCATCACACTTATCCAGCACTACTCATGATAAGATTGATGTTTGCCTAATGTCATCTGCTTTAAACAAAGACCTTTATAAGCCGGTAATTGATAACTATTTCAACCAAATTGCTCCAAAAAATGGATTAAATGCATTGAATACCGCTTTTACCAAGGAGGGAGCCTTTATTCACATCCACAAGAATATTTTGGCCGATAAACCAATCCAGATTATTAATTTCTCTACAGGAAATGAATCCTCTTTATTTGTACAGCCCCGAAATCTAATTGTGGTAGACGAAAATTCTCATTGTCAGATTATTGAGCGTCACCAAAGTCTGACCGAACATCCAGTTCTTACTAATTCGGTTACCGAGATCTTCGCTGATAAACGTGCTATCGTAGATTATTATAAGATTCAGAATGATAAGCTTTCGGCTTCATTAATAGATAATACTTACATCGAACAGAAATCTGAAAGTTTTTGCTCAGTGCATACTTTTTCTCTTGGTGGACAATTAACGCGAAACAATCTTAATTTTTATCAAAGAGGAGAACGCATAGATTCTACAATGAAAGGTATTACCATTATTGAAGGGAAACAACACGTAGACCATAATACTTTGGTTCATCATATCGAACCAAATTGTGAGTCCCATCAGGATTACAAAGGTATATTTGATGAAAAATCGGTGGGCGTGTTCAACGGGAAGGTTGTTGTTGAAAAAGAAGCGCAGAAAACAAACGCATACCAGTCTAACAATAACGTGTTGTTGAGTGATAAAGCAACGATTAATTCAAAACCTCAACTAGAAATTTTTGCAGACGATGTAAAATGTAGCCACGGCTGTACTATTGGTCAGTTAGACGAAGAAGCTTTATTTTACCTTCAGTCACGTGGAATCCCAAAAAAAGAGGCCAGTGGACTTCTAATGTATGCTTTTGCTAATAATGTATTGGCAAGTGTGAAAATTCCAGAAATCAAAAAGAGAATAAATAAACTTATAGCCCTTAAACTGGGTGTAGAATTAGGATTCAACCTATAGATCGCTATTTAGAGTAGCTTTAATAGAATCCTCAAATCAATTTAATAATGAGCATTGCTACTAATAATATAGCTTTTAACGTTGAAGAAATCAGAAAAGACTTTCCTATCTTAGAGAGGAAAGTCAATGGGTACCCCTTGGTTTATCTGGATAATGCAGCAACTTCACAAACACCACAACAGGTTATAGATGTAATTGTTAATTATTATTCAAACTACAATGCTAATATTCACCGCGGGGTGCACAGCTTATCTCAGGAAGCAACTGATAAATATGAAGCTGCAAGAATAAAGATTCAACATCACTTTAATGTTAAAAAAGCGCACGAAATCATTTTTACTTCTGGTACCACACATGGAATCAACCTTGTGGCAAGTGGTTTTGCTTCCATTCTAAAAAAAGGAGATGAAATCCTGGTTTCAGCATTAGAACATCATTCCAATATTGTTCCTTGGCAAATGCTTTGCGAGAAAACGGGAGCGATCCTGAAAGTGATCCCAATGAACGAGCAGGGAGAGCTTATTTATGAATCTTTTGAAAAATTACTATCAGAAAAAACGAAAATTGTTTTCTTAAATCACGTTTCAAACGCTTTGGGAACGATTAATCCAATTAAAAAAATTATAGATAAAGCTCATACCAAAGGTGCAGCTGTTTTAATAGATGGTGCACAAGCGGCTCCGCATATTAAAGCCGATTTACAAGCACTGGATGTCGATTTCTATGTGGTTTCTGCTCATAAAATGTACGGTCCTACGGGGGTTGGAGTATTATACGGAAAAGAAGAATGGCTCAACAAACTCCCACCCTATCAGGGAGGGGGGGAAATGATTGCAACGGTTAGTTTTGAAAAAACAACTTATGCTGAACTTCCGCATAAATTCGAAGCGGGAACCCCTAATATTTGTGGAGGAATTGCATTTGCAGCGGCAATAGATTATATTGATTCCATCGGATTCGAAACTATTGCCCGTTATGAACAAGAATTATTGAATTATGCCACCATTAAACTTAATGAAATTGAAGGAATGAAATTTTATGGAACTTCCAGAGAAAAGACCGCGGTGATTTCATTTAATATTGAGGGACTCCATCCTTACGACATCGGCACACTTTTAGACAAAATGGGTATAGCAGTAAGAACTGGGCATCATTGTGCCCAGCCAATTATGGATTTTTATAAAATTCCGGGTACAGTTAGAGCATCTTTCTCGTTTTACAATACTAAAGCAGAGATAGATCGGCTTATTGAAGCTGTTAAAAAAGCCAAATCGATGCTAGCCTAAGAGAAACAATTCTGGAATTAAAAAATGTAAAAAAAGCGATAAAGATTTAATATTTTTATCTAAAATATCAGGAGCTTTTAACCGGAAAAAACGCAAAACAGTGAATAAGACAATACAAGAAATACAAAAAGAAATTGTAGAGGAATTCGCAATGTTCGACGACTGGATGCAGCGCTATGAATATATGATAGAACTCGGTAAGGCACTTCCTTTAATACAAGATAAATACAAAATTGACGAAAACCTTATTAAAGGGTGCCAAAGTAAAGTATGGGTGCATGCTGAACTGGAAGATGAAAAATTAGTTTTTACCGCAGATAGCGACGCGATAATCACCAAAGGAATAGTTGCCATTTTAATAAGAACTTTTTCAAATCATCACCCTTCTGCAATAATAGAAGCCAATACAAACTTTATTGATGATATTGGACTGAAAGAACACTTGTCTCCAACACGGGCCAATGGCTTGGTAAGTATGGTCAAACAACTTAAAATGTATGCTGTGGCATATCAAACACAACTCAATTAAGATGGAAAAAGAAATTGATACTCAGGAATTGGGAGAAAAGATCGTACAGGTTTTAAAAACCATTTACGATCCTGAAATCCCCGTAGATATATATGAATTAGGTCTTATTTACGATGTGATGGTAAATACCGATTACGAAGTAAAAATATTAATGACTCTAACCACTCCCAACTGTCCTGTTGCCGAAAGTTTACCCCAGGAAGTGAAGGAAAGAGTGGCTTCTATAGATATGGTCAAAGATGCGGAGGTAGAGATAACTTTCGATCCACCATGGAACCAGGACCTCATTAGCGAGGAAGCAAAACTGGAATTAGGTCTTCTCTAAAAGCCCATTAATTTAAGAAGAGGGGAACTTAAATAAACTATTCAAAAATTGTGTGAATCATTCATTTTTAAGTCCAAATTATGGCCGAAGAAATTGTAAACCGTATAGCTAGTAGTAAACTAATCACGTTTAACCTGGAAGATTATTATTCCCCGGGACAACGGGTATTGTTTGATGTAAAGGATTGGCTGTTGGAAGGTTTTGTTCTGCGGGAAGGAGATTTTAGAATGCAAGCCAAAAATCATGACTGGAGTCAGTATCAAGATAAGTATATAGCTCTTACTTGTTCTACCGATGCGATAATTCCAGCCTGGGCCTTTATGTTGCTGGCCACTTATTTACAGCCCTATGCTAAAAAAGTGATCAATGGAGATTTGGAAACCTTAGAAACGGTTTTGTATACGGAAGTTTTACAGAAAATGGATATAAGTAATTTCAAGGACAAACCTGTAATAATTAAAGGTTGTTCCAATAAACCGGTTCCAAAAAATGCCTATTTACTTTTAATAGAAAAACTACAACCAGTAGTAAAAAGCTTGATGTACGGCGAAGCCTGTTCGTCGGTACCACTATATAAAAAACCCAAAAAATAAGATGAAGAGATTAGTACTTGCCCTCGCTTTGTTCAGCGGGGTTTTTAACATTAATGCACAAGAAGAGACAGAAGCCAAGAAAGAAGGCTGGACTACCGAAGGTAACATCTCCATACTGTTTAATCAATCAGCCTTTAATGAAGAATGGACAGGAGGAGGTACATCAAATTTTGCAGGAAATTTACTATTTGACTATAATTTTAATTATTTAAAAGATGATTTTACCTGGAATAACAAGGTCTTGTTGGATTATGGATTAACCAAGCAACGCACTGATGATTTTTCAAGAAAAACCAGTGATCGTTTGGAACTAAATTCGATTGCGGGAAAACAAGTTCAGGAATCAAACTGGTTTTATTCACTCTTTCTTAATTTTAGAACACAAGTCACCAAAGGCTATAAATTCGGCGAAGACCCTGAATCAGGCCAAACCATCAGAACAGAATATACGAACTTCTTATCTCCTGCCTATCTCCAATTTGGACCCGGAATGATGTGGAAAAAAAGTGATCGTTTATACCTAAACATCGCTCCTGCTACAGGACGAATGGTGTTTGGTGACAAAGATTTCACTTCCCGACCAGATTATGTTGATGGTGATTATTTTGGGCTAGATGCGGACAAGGCAATGCGTTTCGAATTTGGGGCTTCAGTTTCAGGTTACGCTAAAATAGATATTATTGAAAATGTAACTATGGAAAATATGCTTAACCTCTATTCCAACTATCTTGAAAATCCCAAAAACGTCGATTTAGATTATACGATGAACATGAATATGAAAATCAACGATTATCTTTCTACTAACCTGATTTTCCAGGCTATATACGACGATAATGCCGTTCAGGGTTTTCAAATCAGGGAAGTTTTTGGTATTGGATTCAATTATGGATTTTAATTGTCTTTCAAATAATCAAACCCAGCATGTAATACTTTTTTATCAAGCACCTTTGTAATTCAAGAACAAATGAATTAAATGTGACTGTAAAACAAAGATGATATATAATACAGCCTGCTCTAATCCAGCAGGTTTGTTATTTTAGTACACTTTTTAGTTAAATAAATGTTGAAATGATTTCCGTAAAAATCCCAGTACTAATCTATTGTGTAACTTTGTATTTATGATTGAAAAAACTGACCTTACCCACGAAAAAGCTGTTTTAATTGGTATTGTTACTAAAGAGCAGGGGCACGATAAATTAGAAGAATACCTGGACGAATTAGAATTCCTTACCTATACCGCCGGCGGGGAAGTGATAAAACGGTTCAGCCAGAATATGGACAAGCCTAATCCCAAAACTTTTATCGGGACTGGGAAGATGAATGAACTAAAAGAATTCGTAGACGAGAACGACGTAGGGACTGCTATTTTCGATGATGAACTCTCTCCTGCTCAACAGAAAAATATTGAGAAAATTCTGAAATGTAAAGTTTTAGATAGAACCACACTTATCTTGGATATTTTTGCTCAACGAGCACAAACCAGTTATGCCAGAACACAAGTTGAACTTGCACAATACGAATATTTGTTACCCAGACTTGCTGGAATGTGGACTCACCTGGAACGTCAGCGTGGAGGTATTGGAATGCGGGGACCCGGAGAAACTGAGATAGAAACTGACCGTAGGATTGTAAGGGATAAAATTTCACTTTTAAAAAAGAAATTAGAAACCATAGATAAGCAAATGGAAGTACAACGCGGTAATCGAGGACAATTAGTTCGAGTAGCCCTGGTTGGCTATACCAACGTTGGCAAATCTACCCTGATGAATACCATTAGCAAAAGTGAGGTTTTTGCTGAAAATAAGCTTTTTGCAACATTAGACACCACGGTTAGAAAAGTTGTAATTCGCAATCTACCTTTCCTCTTAACCGATACAGTAGGATTTATAAGGAAACTACCCACTCAACTGGTAGAGTCTTTTAAATCTACTTTAGATGAAGTCAGGGAAGCTGATCTACTACTACATGTGGTAGATATTTCACATCCAAATTTTGAAGATCATATTGAATCCGTTAATCAGATTATGAGTGAAATTAAGAGTAATGACAAACCAACTATTATGGTTTTTAATAAAATTGATCAATATGAAGCTGAAGAGATTGAAGATGATGATCTAATAACTGAAAAGACAAAAGCACATTATACCCTTAAAGAATGGAAGCAGACTTGGATGAATAAAATGGGGGATAATGTTTTGTTCATTTCAGCTCTAAACAAGGAAAATATGGAAGATTTTCGTAGAAAAGTTTACGAAGCAGTCCGCAAAATCCATATTACTCGTTTTCCCTATAATAATTTTCTCTACCCGGAATATGACAAATACGGAGAAAAACAGTAAAATAAACCCACGAAATTATCAGTTCTTTTTTCGGCAATTTATGTACCTTAGAGAAGGTCTATAAGTTACTACAATGAAAAATTCAATTTTTCTACCCCTGTTCTTCTGCTTTGGAATTATATCAGCTCAGCAAATGGATGGTGCTTGGAAATTAATTCAAAAGAACGGTGAAATTGTCACCAATCGTGAAGTTGTTAAGATTATTCAGGACGGATATTTTGCCCTGGGATCAAAACTCTTGAGTACAGATGATTTTTTAGGGGCTGCCGGAGGAGAACTTAACCTAATAGACGAAACGCTAACTGAAATTAGAGATTTCGACACTTATGATGCTAAAAATATTGGTATTGAAAAGGATTATAAAATTTTCTGGATAAATACCAATAAAATAAAAATCTCCGACGGAGTTTCTACGAAAATTTGGGAAAGGGTTTCGGATAAAACCGATATCCTTACGGGAAACTGGGTAATTACCGGCCGTGTAAGAGGTGGCCAACTAGACAAGATGATTCCCACTAGCAGGCGGACTGTGAAAATTTTGAGTGGCAACAGATTTCAATGGATAGCTTTTAATTCAGCCACCAAAGAATTTCACGGCTCAGGAGGCGGAACTTATACCGCCCATGACGGGAACTATACCGAAAATATTGAATTCTTTTCAAGAGATTCCAGTCGTGTAGGAGCTAGACTGAAATTTCAATTTGAAGTTAAGGATGGAAATTGGCATCACACAGGAAAAAGCTCCAAAGGAGAACCTATTTATGAGATTTGGTCGCCATATAATGACGCTTATCAGAAATAATGATTCACTATTATATCCCAATTAAGAAAGATTCTTACATTATAAAACCTCCCCTTTTAAACATCCAGGTTGACCAGATTCCAATACAATTATTTATTTAATAATTAAACAGGATCTATCAGAAACTTGCCAGTGGTGAAAATGAATTAATAAATTAAAACCAAAGACTCCAGGGAATACGTGATAACATAATCAATAAACCAAGGGTGTAAAAAATTGCCAGCGTTTTAAATTTTGGTTTTGAAGTAAGTTTACTTTTATGTTTGGAATATCCCATCGTTATTAAGACCACTGCGATGATCATCATTAATGGATGTTCCATAATGTATAGCCTAAGAGTTGGATCTGCCATTACCGGTCCCATGCCTTTTTCGAGAAGCACAGAAAAATAGGGAGCAGTAAAATATAAGATAATTCCTATTAATAACTGAATATGAGAAATGATAAGTGTAAAAAGGGCGATTCTAAAATTAGTCGCACCATATTCCTTATTAGAAACATAACCAATTATTGCATTGAAGACAGCTACAAAAAGCACAATAAGCACTAAATAAGCCCAATAAGAATGAATAAATTGTACAGTTGCATACATAGAAGAAAAATTTTAGTAAAGATAGGATTTTCTACAAAAAGGCGATTTTATTTTGCTGTTTAGTTTATAAGGATTAATCAATTACAATTTTTAGGAAGAAAACAGTTTATTATAAATTTTTAAAAACTGTCAGTTTTTAGCGTAGTTATTTCACATAATCTTCCCGCTTTGGATTAAATCAACTTAAAAACACTCTTATATGTTTGTATTTATGTTCTCTTCCTTGGCTATTTTAGATAATAAGAAGCTCGTCCATGAAATTCGCATCAGCCATTACACGGAATAGATTTTTTTCCTGGAAAATTGCTCTTTGATTATGATCAAGACAAATTGCTTAAACATTCTCTAGCATTTCTTTTTCATATAGCATCTTATTAGTACCACTTAAAGGAAGTCTTTTTACACTTAACTTATTAATAAAACAAGGCCATCCAAATTAACTTTTAGATGGCCCTTTTTAATAAAATTTACTGTTTAAAATTAATCCCAGGTATTTTCAGCAGGATCCCCCCCCCAAATAAGGGTTACCAGGTATGGATTATCTATAAAAGGATTACGGTTTCCCTGTGCACCTTCTATCACATTGTTTCGTTGCATTTCGAAAGCTGAAACCGGATCTTCCCTATTCCATTCAAGAAAAAGTTCCAGATTTCCAACTTTACTTATATCTTCATTGTAACGAACATTTAAGTAAAGAATCATGCGAGCAACATCACCTTTCCACTCATCACCGGGAAAAAAAGCAGCATTGTTTATTAATCCATAATCCCCGCTTCCATCGGTATAAGGATAATTAGAACGCAATCCATTTAAATCAGCATCCGCAACTCTTAGGTGATGCAAATCTGTCACAGCCTCATCACTGGATAAACGGGATTGTGGAAAAACATGTTCAGTATTAAAGGTTTGAGGTGTATAAGCATTACTACCAGAAGTATATTCTTTCCAATATCTGCTTTCTCCTGAATACATTAAAATTACATTTTCTGGATTATCCAGATCTTCATCAGCTTCATAAAGAAATTCGTGACGTTGTCCATAGGAAAGGATAGTGGTATGCATTTCTTTGGTGAGACCTGAAACTACTTTGTAGTTGAGATCCTTATCCTGAGAAATAGAAAGACCATCGTAATATTGAGCGATTTCAGCTGGAATATCAAAGCTAACTGGATCTATTAAAGTAACAGTTACCTTACCTGTTGAACAAGTTGCATTTGGCTGATCATCATCACAGATGGAATAATTAAAAGTATCTTCCCCCACAAGCCCGGCTTCAGGCCTATAAGAAATACTACCGTCCTCATTTAAAACTACTGTTCCCTGGCTATTACTACCGTCTATAGAAGAAATTACCGCATCATCTGTAAGTTCATCATTATTGAGTAAAGTGTTGATCGTGAATACTGAAGTGTTCATATCAACAACTATAATGTCATCATTTGCTACAGGAGATCCCTGGTCAATCACATTCATCGTAATCATAGCGGAAGCACACTCAGGCTCTTCATCACTATCGCATATGGTATAAATAAAGGTGTCTTTTCCTGAGAAGCCTTCTGATGGAATATAGGTAATACTGCCATCGTCCTCCAATATAACAGTACCATTGGTATCTTCGGTTTGAACTTCTATTATTCCGGCATTATCCAGCAAAATGTCATTAGATAAGTAATTATTGATACGAAATTCGTTTCCTTCGTCGGTTTCGTATGTATCATCTTCAGCCATTGGAGCGCCCGCATCTCCAATATTAATCGTGACCACGGCTGAAGAACAACGATTTTCACTTCCAGGCACACATAGCTTATATGAGAAACTATCTTCGCCTATAAAACCTTCAGGAGGGAAATAAGATAAGGTCCCATTTCGGTTATCAATTATTTCTCCACCCTCGGCAGATTCTGAATCAAAAAAACTTATTCTAGCACGATCTATAATTTCATCATTTTCTAGTAAAAATTCTTTTTCAATACTTAATTCTTCATTTTCTGAAGTCGCAACTTTATCTGCTATGGCCACAGGATTTTCGATTTCGGGTTTGTCAATCGGGTCTGAGCTATCGTCTTCACTACTGCATCCGGCAAAAGCCAGGATTGTAAAAGCACAAAATAGGAACTTTTTCATTTTTGGATTTTAAATTTTAATAATATAAAGTTTATCAAAAATAAAAACCTCTTACCGATAAAGACCGATAAGAGGTTTTTTATTTATATGAATTTTGGGCTACTCATTAATCACCCAAACTCCAGCTTCATTTTTAATTAGACTTAATGATTCTGTAGTATTGGTACCATTGTAAATATCGAATGTCATAACATATTGCTGACCAACTTCTGCATTTGGAGCAATATCATTAAGTAGTACCCGCATAGCTTCAAGAAGCATCTCATCGCTCCAATAAGCAGCATTTCCCTCTCTTCGATCAAAGTTAGAGTAGTTACCCATACTTTCAACCGGTGCAGGGTATTCATCTGCTAAAGCAGAAGCTATTGTAGCATAATCACTTCCGCTAAGTGAATAACGAATGGTATTATCCGGAACCCATTCGGTCCCGTCATTTCCAAACTGTAGACTTCTTTCCACAACACTAGGGATGTAATTGAATTCACCATCTTCAAATACGAAATTTGCATATTCAGTAGTAGTTTCTCCTGAATAGAAATTGTAAGCTACGGCTACAAAATCACCTTCTTGGGCATAGGGAAACTGATTTTCCAAAAAGATGGAAAGCTTATAAATCGCTTCATCTTCATCATCAAAATTAGGATAAGATTGCCCCATCGCCGTATAATCCTCCTCTTCAAGAGTAAGCGGAGTGTTCCAGCTTCCGTTGGTATATGCAAATACATTTGTAGCTTCAATAGTAGAAACTGCAGCTTCTTCATCCACAATATAGGTGCCGTTTTCTAAAACTAGAGCCTGAACTCTAGTGGAAACCCCTCCACTGTAAACATCATAACTAACTTCAAATTTATCACCATCTGCTGCATCTGGATAATTTTCATTTAAAACTAGATTGAAAGCTTCTAAAAGCATATCCATACTCCAGTAGTTATCGCTGTCTTCATTAACATCAAAACTATGATATTGCGCTGCGTTTGCTGCCGGCCCAGGATATTCCTCAAGTAGTTCTGCTCCCACAAAATCATAATCATCCGTAGTAAGTTCATAAGGAGTTCCACCTACGGCGACATACATATTTCCATTAAACTGAACAGTCATACTTTGTGTTCCTGATTCCCCATTATAGATTTCGTAAGAGACATTGTATTTTTGACCTTCTATTCCGTCTATATTTTCTGAAAGAACCACATTGACAGCCTCAAGAATCATTTCGTTGCTCCAATAGGCATCATTACTTTCTCTTCTCTCGAAGTTTCCATACTCAGAAGCGCTGGCAGCTGGGAGTGGATACTCGTCAGCCAATTCTTCCTCTATTAAACTAAAGTCCGTATCGGTAAGCATATAGGCTACCTCATCGGCTAGGGTATTGTATGTTAACTCTACATAATCTCCCTCTTCCGCTTGTGGAAATTGGTATGCAAGGAAATCCATCACATCTCCCAATCCAGAAAAATAATTTTCACTTAAACCTATTGCTTCATAATCCGCTGCAGTCACCATATATTCTTCGACCACAATTGGATCGTAAATATTAAAAGTAGCATTCACAGAAGAGTTTTGACCCAATGCGGGATAAAGATCTGATAAAAGCACCGGAATTAATTCCCTTGCCTCATCCTCTGAACTGAAATTTGGAAAACTAAGTCCAAGGTTTTCAGTATAATCTTCTTCTACCAAAGTATAATCCAAAGATCCTTCAACATTTTCTAGTCCTTCATCAATGTCGTTATGAATCTCTTCCATAGGTTCACAACCAGTAATGGCTATCCCTATGAAAAGCAATAAAATGTATAAAGTATTTTTCATTTTTATATTTTTAGAAATTTATTTTCAATCCTACTGTATAGGTACGCCCAAAACCATACCATACTGATGCAGTTTCTGCATTAGAGGCTGCACCATCAAATGCAAAACTTACAAATTCAGTATCCAGTACATTGTTTACATTACTATTCAAGGTAGCGTCTAATCCTCCAAATTCAAATTTATGAGTTAAACCAACATCTAATAAACCGTAGGATGGAATCTCCCATGGAGTATAGTTATCTCCAGAACTCACACCAAGAGGATCAAATTCTGAAAATAATCGGTCAGCATAGGTCCAGTTTGCTCTAATTATTGTTCCTGGAAGAGCTTCATAATCTCCACCAAGGGCCATAGTAGTTTGGGCACTACCACCTACAGGAATATCTTCAAGGAAAAGATCTATCCCTTCTTCTAAGACAGGATTTTGTTCTTCATCAAAGATCATTACGTCTTCAACATTACTGTCCCATTTCCAATCTCCGAAAGATGCCATACCATTAATGGTAAGATTATCTATTGGTTTGTAACTAAAATCCAATTCAACCCCTTGGTGTAATGCATTTACCCCAAGTATATTTGCGAAATAATTTTCTCCAGTTTCCTGGTCAAAAAATGATTGGGTGAAAGGTTTGTCCTGCCAGGAAGTTCTATATACGTTTAAGTTAGCTCTTAATTTTGAAGTTCTAAAACCGTAACCGAGTTCTGCACTGAAAATAGTTTGATTTTTCGCTTCGTCATTAATATCATTTTGAAAGTTTTGGAAAACCTGATCAAAAAATGGTGCTCTTTCAAAAAATCCTACATTGGCAAAAATATTGTGAGCATCGTCTATATTATAGTTTGCACCACCTTTTACACTAGGCGCAAAAAAGCTAATCCAATCAGTTTCCTGTTGCGGGTCAGAATCTAAATAATTAAAGTAATCGATTCTTTTATAAGCTGTATTTGAAGCTGCTGCCGAAATAAAAGCAGAAAGGTCATTCTTAGAATATTCCGCTTGAAGGAATCCACCTACCCAATTTACCAAACCGTCATTATAGTAGTTGATTTTATCTCCAACTCTTGCCACGTTTATCAGGTTGTTTTCATTACTTCCTTGATCTAACCAATAAGTACCCCCTAAAAGGTCCTTTACTTCTTGGAAGTGTTTTCCCTGGTAATATCTAAGGTCTACCCCAGCAAGTAAATCTATATCTTCAGTAATCTCTGTAGTTAATGTAGAAAGGGCGCCATACCAAACATGATCGTTTCTAGAATTGTAAAGAATCGTTGCTGAACCAAGGGCGCCATTTTCAACATTTTCTTCAACAACAAGATCTAAGTTTAAAGGCTGTAAATATCCACTTCTGTAAGGGGAATCAACACTTCTCAAATTGGCGGCACCTTCATATCCACCACCACCACCTGTTCCAACAGATGCGTACAGAGCAGTAGATAATTCAGTTTTATCAGAAATATCCCAATAGTGATTTAATGACATTTGTGGTTTGTGATAGAAGTTATCCTGTACGTGCTTTACTTCTCCGTTTAGATAACCCCAGTCTCCATTGAATTTAATTCCTCGCTCACTTGCACGATAAACTTCAATTAGATGAGAAGTCTCTCTTTGCCCGTGTCTTTGTGGAGCACCAAAAGCAGTAAAAGAAAGCTCATGATTCTCGTTAAATCTCTTGGCAAGATTTACAAAATATGAATATCCTTCAAATTCAGTTCCATCCACAAACCCGTTACCGGTTGTTTTAGACAAAGAAACTGTAGCAGCAAAACCATTTTCTAAAAGTCCAGTAGAAACAGTTCCGCCATATTTTTGATATCCATCGTTACCAGTAGTCGCAAAAATACTACCACCCTCTTCGATATCTGTAGATTTGGTCACAATATTAATTGTACCACCTATTGAAGGTACAGCTACTTTAGAAGCACCAAGACCTCTCTGCACCTGCATAGTTTGTGTAACGTCTGAAAGTCCAGCCCAGTTACTCCAATAAACTCTACCGTTTTCCATATCGTTGACCGGCACACCGTTTATCATCACCGCTACGTTTTCAGAGTCAAAACCTCTTAATCTAAGTTCGGCATCTCCAAAACCTCCACCTTGTTTGTGAACATATATACCCGGAGTAGATTCTAAAATTTCGGGAAATTCTTTATTTCCTAATTTCATTTCAATTTCCCCGGCCTTAATAGTAGAAACCGCTACAGGGGTTTTCCTATCAATAGCTAAAGAAAAAGTCGTAACAACAATTTCATCTAAAGCACCTGCATCTGGACTTAAACCTATTTCTCCAAAATTCTGTGACCCATTGGTAAGATTAAAATCCAAAGTTTTTGTTGTGTACCCAACAAAGCTAACTTTCACTTCTCCTGAGTTTGAATCTACATTCAAAGAAAAGTTGCCATCAAAATCCGTTGTGGTTCCATTGTTTGTTCCTACTACCATTACGGTTGCACCTGGTAGCGGACCATCCAGTTCAGAATCCATTACCGTACCGGTAATAGTTCCTTGAGCAAAAATTGTAGCCGATGTCAAAAACAAGGCCAAGAGTAATAATTTCCTCATGTTTAAAATTTGTTTGTTTTGAGTTTAAATTTCGATGCAAATGAAGCCAAATCCTATCTTCCAAAGTTTAACGGAATGTTAAGAAATTTAACTTTAACATCTAATTCAGCACAAAGCTAAAACAAATTTTTAACCTATTGACTCATTGACAGTTATTGATTTCAACAGGATATCAACAAATCTAAATTTATTCTCTTAAAAAGAGTTTTAACAAGTTTTTGGTAGAAGAATCGTGATCATTCATGGATTTATTTTTGATTTCGGCAAGGATTTCACTCGCAAGCTGTTTTCCTAATTCCACACCCCATTGATCATAACTAAAAATATTCCAAATTATTCCCTGTACAAATATTTTATGTTCATACATAGCAATAAGTTTTCCTAAACTTTCAGGAGTAAGCTTATCCACGAGTAAGGTATTTGTCGGTTTATTCCCTTCAAATTCTTTAAATGGCAATAATTCCTTAATGGTACTTTTAGTTACCCCACTGCCTTGAAGTTCATGCTGAACCTCAGTCTTAGATTTACCCTGTAGCAAAGCTTCAGTTTGTGCAAAGAAATTAGCCATTAGTTTATTATGATGATCTTCATCTTGGTGCAGAGATTTCCTAAAACCAATAAAATCTGCAGGGATTAGTTTAGTCCCCTGATGAATTAACTGAAAGAAAGCGTGTTGAGAATTTGTACCTGGCTCTCCCCAAATAATAGTTCCAGTTTGGTAATCCACTCTATTTCCATTTCTGTCTACGCTTTTTCCATTGCTCTCCATAATTGCCTGCTGCAGATATGCAGGAAGCCTATGCAAGTATTGGGTATATGGAATTATCGCCTCACTTTCAGCTTTATAAAAATTGTTGTACCATATACTCAGCAAAGCCAGTTGAACGGGAATATTTTCAATAAATTCCGATTTTTTAAAATGCTCGTCCATTTTTTGAGCACCTTTGAGTAAAGCTTCAAAATTACTGTAACCAACAGCAAGGCTTATGGAGAGTCCCACTGCACTCCATAAAGAAAAACGGCCGCCAACCCAGTCCCACATTGGAAAAACATTCTCTATCGCAATTCCAAATTCCTCAACATTCTTTAAGTTACTCGAAACCGCTATAAAATGTTCAGCTACCGCTTTTTGGGGAGCAGTTTTTCTAAACCAATTTCTAATTGTAGTTGCATTAGAGAGGGTCTCCTGGGTCGTAAAGGTTTTTGAAACTACAAGAAAAAGTGTAGTTTCAGGATCTAATTTCTTTATAATCTCATGAACATGATCGCCATCCACATTAGAAACATAATGAACTTTTAAATGGTTTTGATAATACTGAAGTGACTCAGTCACCATCACCGGACCAAGATCAGAACCTCCTATTCCAATATTCACAACATCGGTAAAAGCTTTACCGGTATATCCCTTTTTCTCTCCACCTATTATTTTGTTAGAGAATTTTTTAATTTTTTCTTTGACCTCCTGTACTTCAGGAACAACATTTTTGCCATCATAATTTATCTCAGCATCTGCAGGAGATCTCAAGGCAGTGTGTAAAACCGCACGATTTTCGGTTTTATTAATCGTATCGCCCTTAAAGTAAGATTCAATAGCGGAAGATAGATCACATTCTTTAGCCAATTCCAGAAGTAAATCCCGGGTTTCAGAAGTAATTCGGTTTTTACTATAATCAAGGTAAAAATCTTCCCAGGCAATAGAAAATCTCGAAGCTCTATTAGAATCTTTTTCAAATAGCTCTTTAAGCTGCAATTGGTGCACCTCACTAAAATGTTTTTCTAATTTTTTCCAGGCCGTAGTTTTGGTTGGATTAATATTTTTCATTCAATTCTTTCTTTTCCGGAGCTCTCGCTTAACTTTATAATCATTTTTCTGTAATAAAACTTTCCGTTTATGAAAGTTTTCTCTTCAACTCATAACATTCATTAAAGATTTTTTTAAATCTTTTTATATGGTATTTCGTCAAGTGCGATTTTCAAATCCTCTATCGAAGCAAAATATTCATCTTTATGCTCATCCTCTATATGTTTTGCAGTTGGTAGGTTTTGGCGGTAAGGATCAACTTGTCTGCCGTGAACCCAAAAACGATAGCAAACGTGAGGACCTGTAGCCAAACCGGTGCTACCCACGTAACCAATTACATCGCCTTGTTTTACGCGTTGTCCATGGCGTACATTTCTCTTACTCATATGCAAATATTGGGTAGTGTACTTGCTATTATGCCGCACTTTTACATAATTTCCGTTGCCAGAAGTATAACTTGAAGCGATCACAGTTCCATCTGCAGTACTTACAATTGGGGTGCCGTGGGATGCGGCATAATCGGTGCCTAGGTGGGCTTTCCAACGCTTTTGAACAGGATGAAATCTTCTTTTGGTGTAGCGTGAGGATATCCTGCTGTAATCTAGTGGAGCCTTTAAAAAGAAGCTTTGTAAAGCTTTTCCTTCTTCGTCGTAAAAATTAGATTTCCCAGTAATGGAATCTGTTTTATATTCAAAGGCATAAAAAGATCTGTCCCCATGTTTAAAAACAGAGGCTTCAACATTTTCAATTCCTGCAAAAATAGTGTCATCGATATACTTCTCAGAATAAATCATTTTAAACTGATCGCCTTTCTGAAGTTTAAAAAAATCGATACTCCACTGATATATATTAGAAAGTTCGTAAACCAGCAAATTACTAAGCCCTTGCTCTACTATAGCTTCTGAAAGTGAAGAACTAACTACTCCAGAAATCTCTCTTTTCTTTATACTTACCGGCCTCTTTTTACGAGTCGCACTAATACTATCGCCGATACCAACCACGGTATAGTTTATTTTATCATTTTGATAAATAAAATACTGAGGGGTATTTGCAGAATCTTTGGATTTTAGAATCATATATTTTTTACCCGCTGTAATTTTTGCAGGATTAAATGTATCTCTAACCTTCTCTGAAATCAGATAAATTTTTCCACGGTCCACCCCGTGTTGATCAAGAAGGTAGCCAAAGCTATCTCCAGACTCGATGGTATCCTTTACGACCTCATATTTATTTAGCGTAAACCCAAATTCTTTATCGACGGGTCTAGGCATTTTCTTTTCTACTCTTTCCTTATTAAGAGCAGTTTCTTTTGTTTCGTTTTCACAGGCTGTAAAAGCCAACATCATTACCAATAGGAAACTAAGTTTTTTCAATTTTTTAGTAATTTTTTTTCTCAGTGTTAAACATATGATTCACCCATTCCTTGCCCCAATTATCTAATTCTTCTTTTTTCCATAAATAAGGGAAAAAACTATTTCTCTGAAAGCCAGGAGGCAGAAATTCTTTCCAATTTGTTCCTCCCGTAGCAGCTATGCTTTTATCATCTTTATTTAAATACCTATAAGCGGCACCCATATGCATAAGGGGCCAGTTAATATTTACATTAACGTCAAAATTACGCAATGCTTCTTTTAATAGCTTATTATTTTTAATCGAATCTGGAAGATCTCGATATTTATGAAATAGTGTTTCTCCTTTATATGTCGTAGCTATTCTTAGAAAACGTGCGGTATAGCGCTTTTCAAACTGCTTCAGGGTCAAGGTTTTTTCGCCAGTTTTTAGATCTATACCACCTTTCTTCCAGTAAATATTTTCGTACAAATCTTCTAAATTATTCCTTTCTGAAAATTGATCTCTAATTTCAAAAGAAACCAGATTTTCTAAAGGTGTAGCATACATCTCTATCATTCTGAATTGCGCGGATTGGAATCCGCTGGCCGGCAATAATGACATTCGAAATTTTAGAAATTGTTCTTTATCCATTCCCTTAATCATAACATCAAAGGAATCTGTAAGAATTCTAAAGTAACGATTTAAACGATTATACTTTTCGATTAGAAAATCCACGTCTGGATTTTTAGCATCAATTATTTGTTGCTGTTCATGAATTATAAGTTTAAAGTATAATTCGGAAATTTGATGGTAGGAAATAAAAATCTTTTCATCAGGAAAATGTGTTAAGGTTTTCTGCAAACTTAAAAGGGTATCTATACTTAAATAATCCCAATAGGTAAGATACCTATCATACAAAAGTCCATCCAAATAAGACGCCAGATCTTGGCCAGAATTTTTAAACTTCTCTTCTAATGCAAAAATACGCTCTGCAATTTCCGGCTTTATTTCCATGTATTAATTCATAATTATTTTAAACGGATGCTTTAAACCTTTATAAGAATCCAGATCAGCATCAAGAGATCCAACTGCTAAATTTGCTTCAATCTTAATAGGCATTTTATTGGCATCGTCACTTACCCAAAAAGTAAGACTTTCCTGTTCCTTAAAGACCCGACCAGCCATAACGTATGGTCTAAATTTCAAGGTTGCCACTTTCCCAAATTTAGTTCTTATCACTTCGCGGCCCAGAAATTTAAGTTTAAAATCCATGTTTTCATCGTCTATAAATATATTAAGATGCATTTCATCGCCGGGCTGAAGCTTGTCATTTTCAATATTGTTGCGAATATAATAAAATGCCGATAACATGTCGTGCACATTCGGCTGAGTGGTGTAAGTATGATTTTCGTTGTTTTTTTTATCTAAAACATAAGCCCTATTATCATTATGATCAAAATCAATTTCCAAATCTTTAGTATACCCCCCTTCATCGATCTTCCGAATAAACTTATAAGGTTTCCCAGTTTGTTTGTCAATATAAGTTTGATAATTATCATCTACTTTAAAAAACCAATGCAACAACCCAGTTGATTTCCCTTTGCCTTCTATATGATAAACAGGATTGCCGTTTAAACTTGTTTCATCTACCTCTAAAGTAGCATAACTGGCATTAAAAGGACCATAATGTATTCTGAATTTAAACCATTCCCCTCCTTCAAAAGCTTTCTGAGATTGCGCCTGAAGCGCTAGACTTGTTAAAACAAAAAGGAATATTGTAAATAGACTTTTTTTCATACCAAAATTTTATAAACTGATTTTCAGATTGATTGGGCTAAGAATATTTACAATTTCTATTCCAAATGTATTAAAACAAAAAACCCCATCAAATTAATGACGGGGTTTTTGTCTTATTAACCAACTAAAACTTAAATTATGAAAAAATTAAATGCAATATTGGTAACCACTCCAAAAATGCGAGTGCAAAACTCTGCATTTAAAAGAGTTAATACAATACCAAAATTAATTTTAACATAATATTTTTAAAGTTGATAATTTTTGATATTTAAATTTTACTTAATTTAAATATTTTAATACTATTATAAGGTTCCTCGTAAATCCTGCTCTCTCTCAATTGCTTCAAAAAGAGCTTTGAAGTTGCCTTTTCCGAAAGATTGGGCTCCTTTTCGCTGAATAATCTCAAAAAACATTGTTGGACGGTCCAAAACCGGTTTGGTAAAAATTTGCAATAAATAGCCTTCATCATCTCGATCCACCAAAACGCCTAGTTCTTTTAAAGGCTCGAGATCTTCATCTATTTTTCCCACCCTATCAAGTAAGGTATCATAGTAAGTCTCCGGAACATATAAGAATTCCACCCCTCGGTCCCTAAGTTTGGTTACAGTTTCAATAATATTATCCGTTGCCAGTGCAATATGTTGAACTCCAGCCCCGTTATAAAAATCTATATACTCCTCAATTTGAGATTTCTTTTTACCCTCCGCAGGTTCATTAATTGGAAATTTAATTCTCCCATTACCATTGCTCATCACTTTGCTCATTAGCGCCGTGTAATCAGTAGAAATATCTTTATCATCAAACGACACCATTTGCGCAAAGCCCATTACTTTAGCGTAAAAATCCACCCATTTATTCATTTCATTCCAACCTACATTTCCCACCATATGATCTATAAATTTTAGCCCGGTGTCATTAGTTTTTACCCTAGAAGCATAGGTTTTATAACCGGGAAGAAAGGGCCCTTCATAATTCTTACGTTCTATAAATAAGTGAATCGTTTCACCATAAGTATGAATACCGGAAATCACAGCTTTCCCGTGTTCATCCTCCATCACATATGGTGCTACATAAGACTCTGCACCTCTTTTGATTGTCTCCTGGTAACTCTTTCTGGCGTCATCCACCCAAAGCGCAATCATTTTCACACCATCACCGTGCTTATTGATATGGGCATTAATACCCCCTTCGGGCTGAAGAGGGGAAGTAAGTACTATTCTAATTTTCCCCTGCTGTAAGACATAAGAAACACTGTCTTTTCTTCCTGTTTCCAAACCCGAATAGGCTACTGGCTGAAAGCCCCACGCTTGTTGGTAATAATAGGCAGCCTGTTTGGCATTTCCTACATAAAGTTCAATGAAATCGGTACCCAGTATTGGAAGAAAATCTTCTGCATCCTGAATTACTTTTTCTAATTTTAGTGATGTATTATCAGTACTCATTTTAATATTTTTTACTGCTACTTACTAGCTATTTGACACTTCTATTATTTCTTATGGTTTTCTTCCAACCAGGATTTATGATAGGTCTCATCTGCGATTTTCATCGCGTCTTCGGTGAGCATTAATGGCTTGAAGGTATCCACCATCACCGCCAACTCTTCAGTTTCTACCTGGCCTATACTACGTTCTACAGCCCCTGGGTGAGGACCGTGTGGAATTCCGGCAGGGTGCAAAGATATATGCCCGGCTTCAATATCGTTTCTACTCATAAAATCCCCGTCTACATAATACAAAACCTCGTCACTATCTATATTACTATGGCTATATGGTGCCGGAATACTTTCTGGGTGGTAATCGTATTTACGAGGACAAAAACTGCATACCACAAAAGCATCGGTCTCAAAAGTTTGGTGTACTGGCGGCGGTTGATGAATTCTTCCCGTTATTGGCTCAAAATCATGGATGGAAAAAGCGTATGGATAATTATATCCATCATAGCCTACCACATCAAAAGGATGTGTTGCGTAAACCATATCGAAAATTTCGCCTTGCTTTTTTATTTTAATCAAAAAATCACCTTTTTCATCATTTGTTTCTAATTCGTGTGGTTGCCTTAGATCACGTTCGCAAAATGGCGAATGTTCCAATAATTGCCCAAACCAGTTTCTATAGCGTTTAGGAGTATATATTGGTCTCCTTGATTCCACAATGAACAACCGGTTGTTATCATCATCAAAATCAATTTTATAAATAGTTCCTCGTGGAATTAATAAATAATCTCCGTACTTAAAATCAAGGTTACCAAGATGTGTTCTTAATTTTCCACTTCCTTTATGAATAAAAAGCAGTTCATCTGAATCTGAATTCTTATAGAAATAATCATTTGTAGATCCCTGGGGAGAAGCTAGTACGATGTTCACATCACTATTGGTTAAAACCACCTTTCGACTTTCAAGATAATCGGGATTAGGTTTTATCTGGAATCCTTTAAAACGATAAGATTTAATGTTGTTCTCGGCCGCTATCTTAGGTTTTACGTCATAACTTCCTTTAACCTCTTTCACCTGAGTAGGGCGATGTTCATGATAAAGATTAGAAGACATCCCGTCAAAACCAATAGTTCCAAATAGTTGTTCATAATAAAGGGTTCCATCTGGCTTTTTGAAAACAGTATGACGTTTATGAGGAATCTTACCAAGTTTATGATAAAAAGGCATAATCTGATTTTTTTAATTCAACTTCCAGTTTTTGAAAGAATTTTGAGAATTTGTTATTTATTTCGATGTTATTTTGGCTTAAAACAAATATCGTGAATTTTTAAGGAAATATTCTTAAAACATCTTTAAAAACTAGATGGAGCTAAATACAAAACGATCACCAACCAAATTACACTAAAAAATTAATTTTAAAAAGTCGACCTAAACTTAAGAATAGGCTTAAAACCAAAATCCTAGACTAAAGAACCATTGGCTTGATTCTATTTCGGGCGAGTAAGTGTATTTTAATTCCAAAGGTCCCACAAAGGTATCCACACCATAGCCGAGAGCAAAACCTGTATAATCCGGCATTTTAAACCAATCTCCTGTGGAATACAATTTATTACCAACATTGGCGATATTTGCACTTAAGATCACATGGTTTTTTCTGAAAATCTCATAATCAAACTCCACTAAACCTTTGATAAAGCTATCTCCCGAAAGGCTTATAAAATCATAGCCATAGAACGGAATGAAGTTATTTATCAGGTTGTTTCCATAACCGCCTAAAAAAAAATCAAGTGTATTCACTCCATCGCTCCCTATTTTGAATCCGGCTTCACTAGCAATTCTTGTAGAAAATTTATTGAAGGGAGAAAAGGCGTAACCTACAGTTCCTTTAGCAATAGAAAATTCATTAAAATCATTATTATAATCTGAAGAAAACAGATAAACGTGAAAGTTACCATCAAAATAAATTCCTCGAGATGGAAAATATTTATTGTTGTAGGAATCGTATTTTAAGTATCCAAAAGCACTGTAAAAATGACTGTTTTCAAATAAAGTGTTGTTTCCAACCTCCATATTTGGATCATCTATAGTTTCTGAAGCAATTCTCAAATATTTATGCTCTGCTCCCAGCCCAAAAGAAAAAACCTGTTTAAAAAGTGTTTCAGCATAAAATTGATTGGTAAAGTCACGGTAATCTATGTCAATACTATTGAGGCCAATATCATCCAACTCGGCATTTTCCTGGGCGAAATCAAAAGAAATCGTGTGATTAAAATTATTAAATCGAGATTTCACACCGATACTCCAGTAAAAACCTTTATCGATATAATAATCGAAATTATAACGGAATTGCTCCCCCACAACCACATCAAGAGAAGCTACGTCATTGGTAAGCAGCAGACTTTTTCTTGTGTAATTAATTAAAGCTCCTATTTTATAAAGTTCATCATAATGCAGACCCAACCGTAAAAAGCTTTTGTTTTGGCTTTCTTCAATCTTCATAGAAAGGGTATATAAACCATCATCGTTATTAGGAATTAAACGATAATTAATCCGGTTAAAATTTCCTGTGGCGGAAAGGTTATTAATACCTTCTCCAAGATCACTTAATGTGAAATCTGTAAAATAATTTAACCGTAGCTTACCCAAAATATAGGCCCGTGGATATGTATTATTACCTTCCAGGGTGAGTGTACTAATTTGGAGGGTATCTATTTCAGGAATAACAACATTTTGCCGCCCACCTACTTGTCTTGCAGCCAGCTTCACCAATTCTTCTTTCCTTTCTAACGCAGCAACCCTTCCAGAATCTATAATCGCATTACCTTTTTCAAAAGATAATACCGAAAATGGACTAATATCTGGTTTGATGTATATATCTGTTTTCGGAATTTTTTCCTTCATATCGCTAATAGTTCGGAAATTGCTAATTTGGGTAAGTATATCGAAAACGCTTTGTAAATCCTCTCTTTTTACAAGGCTATCCTGCACATCTACCCCTATAATAACTTCTGCCCCTCTTTCTCTAAGTTCTTCTACCGGATAATTATTTGCCACACCCCCATCGGTAAGCAATCTCCCCTTTATCTTTACAGGACTGAAAATAGAAGGAATTGCGCCACTAGCAGAAACGGCCTGAGCCAAGGAACCTTCATCTAAAATTACCTCCTCCCCGGTTTCTACATCGGCTGCAATACAAAAAAACGGAATAGGTAATTCACTAAAATCATCTACATTTCCTAAATGCATGGTAAGCTGAGACATAAGGTTGTAAATGTTCTGACCACGGGAAAGTCCGGATGGCAAACCAATTTTAAAATTATCAAAAGGAAGACTAAGTGCATATTTTTCGTCATCCTCTTTTTCATAAAAAGATTTTGCGCTACGCGGAATATTATCCTGAATTAAAATATTAAAATTGGTTTCATGAAAAATAGAATCTAACTGATGGGCCGAATACCCCGCCGCATATAACCCGCCAATAATCGCGCCCATACTACTGCCGCCAATATAATCTATCCTAATTCCTGCTTCTTCAATAACTTTTAATGCTCCAATATGGGCAAGGCCTTTTGCACCGCCGCCACTTAAAACAAGACCTACTTTTAAATCTTCTTCTTCCTGTGAAACACCAGGAAACGTGATAAGTAAAAGAACTAAAATAAGAAGTTTTTTCATCCGTATTTCCTGTTTTTGGCTCCAGCCATATGCTGGTTCTATTTTTTTTGTTGATGATAATGATTGTATATTATTCCAGCTTTAGATACTCCGACAACCTCAGCGAGCTCCACTTCCGAAACTTCTTTTATTCGTTTTACTGAACGAAATTGTTTTAATAATTCTACAACGGTTTTTTCCCCAATTCCGGTAATATTCTCCAATTCTGTATTTAACGCAGTTTTACTTCTTTTGTTACGATGAAAAGTAATTCCGAATCTATGTGCTTCATTTCGAAGCTGCTGGATAATCTTTAATGTTTCTGACTTTTTGTCTAAGTAAAGCGGTATAGTATCTTCTGGATAAAAAATCTCTTCCAGGCGTTTTGCGATACCAATAATGGCTATTTTCCCGCGTAAACCTAAATTTTCCAAAGCTTTCACTCCAGAAGAAAGTTGTCCTTTCCCCCCATCAACAATGATAAGCTGGGGTAATTCTTCCCCTTCATTTAGCAAACGCTTATATCTTCTAAAAACAACTTCTTCCATAGACGCGAAATCATCTGGTCCTTCAACGGTTTTAATATTAAATTTACGATAATCCTTCTTGCTAGGTTTTCCGTTTTTAAAAACTACACAAGCCGCAACCGGATTGGTTCCCTGTATATTCGAATTATCAAAACACTCAATGTGCCTTGGTTCCGCACTAAGCCTAAGATCTTCTTTCATTTGCGCCATTATACGGTTTACATGCCGGTCTGGGTCTATAATCTTCATTTGTTTAAAACGCTCCTGGCGGTAATACTTGGCATTGCGAAGCGATAAATCTACAATCTTCTTTTTATCGCCCAGTTTCGGGATACTTACTTTCACATCTTCTCCTGCATCCACTTTGAACGGTACATAAATTTCTTTTGAATTGGAACTAAAACGCTGTCGTATTTCCGTGATTGCGAGTTCAAGTAATTCCTCATCGGTTTCTTCAAGTTTTTTCTTCATCTCAATGGTATGAGATCTAATAATCGCGCCGTGAGATAACTGAAGAAAATTCACATATCCATAGCCTTCATCGGAAACAATAGAAAATACATCTACATTGGTGATCTTTGGGTTTACCACGGTAGATTTAGACTGGTAATTTTCGAGAACGTCAATTTTATTTTTAATACGCTGCGCATCTTCAAACTCCATTTTTCCAGCGTGTTCTTTCATAAGCTCTCTAAATTGTTGTAAAGAATCTTTAAAATTCCCTTTTACAATTTGCCTAATCGCCTCAATATTGCTGTTATATTCTATTTCATCCTGTTTTGCTTCACAAGGCCCTTTACAGTTTCCTAAATGATATTCCAGACAAACCTTATATTTTCCCTGCCTTATTTTGTCTTCGGAAAGATCGTAATTACAGGTCCGAAGCTTGTAAAGGCCTTTAATTAGTTCCAGCAATGTATTTACCGTTTTAAAGCTGGTAAATGGTCCATAATATTCACTTCCGTCTTTTATTAATTTTCGTGTGGGAAAAACCCTTGGAAAACGTTCATTTTTAATGCAAATCCAGGGATAGGTTTTATCATCCTTAAGCATGACATTAAAACGCGGTTGATGCTTTTTGATAAGATTGTTTTCTAAAAGTAAAGCATCAGTTTCAGAGGCCACTACGATATGCTTTATTTCTTTGATCTTTTTCACCATCACACCAATTCTGTGGCTATCATGACGTTTGGTAAAATAGGAAGTCACCCTCTTTTTAAGGTTTTTGGCTTTCCCAACATATAAGATCTTTCCATTCTTATCATAATACTGGTAGACTCCTGGACTATTGGGTAGGGTTTGTACTTGTACTTCTAAGGTAGGCGTTTCCATCTTCCCAAAGGTAAAATTTATTATGCGTAGCTTTAAAATTGCCGAAGCTTAGAAATGTTAAATTTGTATTAAATCGAGTTATTTATTGCGCTTAATCGACCCTGCTCAGGGCTAAGACCATTCAAATTTTATAATTTCTATAAAAATATTGCATAGGCATTTTATTATCTTGCGGTATGAAGAAAACAGTAATTGGGCGTTTTGACAAAGCAGAATTTCCTGCGTTGCATTTAAACGATATCGCTATTAAAATTGATACCGGCGCTTACACTTCATCTATTCACTGCGAAAATATTGTTGAAAAAGATGGAGTTTTAGAATGCACCTTCCTCGATGAAGAGCATCCTTTATACAATGGAAAAAAGTTTACATTTACAGATTATGATATCGTTTTCGTGCGCAGTAGTAATGGCATTATTCAGAAAAGATATCAGGTAATATCAACCATTAAAATTTTTAATAAGGTCTATAAAATTTCCCTTTCTTTGTCATCCCGACAGGAAATGAGGTTTCCGGTATTAATTGGCCGAAAATTCCTTACCAAAAAATTTATCGTGGACACCGAATTAACTGACGTTTCTTACAATCTTAAACAACAATGAAAATAAAAATCCTCTCGCGTAATAGTCATCTTTACTCTACAAAACGTCTTGTAGAAGCCGCTACTAAACGCAAACACGAAGTAGAAGTTATAGATCCTCTTAAGTGTGATATCGTTATTGAGAAACGTAAACCAAATATTTATTATAAAGGTGGTTATATAGAAGGTGTAGATGCGGTAATACCAAGAATTGGGGCCTCCGTTACTTTTTACGGAACCGCAGTCGTACGACAATTTGAGATGATGGGTGCATTTACCACAACAGAATCTGAATCTTTGGTAAGAAGCCGTGACAAACTAAGAAGTTTACAGGTGCTTTCCCGGGCCAAAATCGGATTACCAAAAACTGTTTTCACTAACTATTCCAGGGATGTTTCTGGAGTAATTAAACAAGTCGGAGGCACCCCTTTAGTTATAAAATTACTGGAAGGAACCCAAGGAGTTGGAGTTGTTCTAGCCGAAACCAATAATGCAGCTGAATCTGTTATTGAAGCTTTTAATGGCTTACAGGCTCGGGTAATTGTTCAGGAATTCATCGAGGAAGCCAAGGGTGGAGACATCAGAGCTTTTGTGGTGGATGGCCACGTTGTTGGAGCTATGAAAAGACAGGGAAAAGAAGGAGAGTTTAGATCCAATCTTCATCGTGGTGGTAGCGCCGAGGTGGTAGAACTTACCGATGAGGAAGAAATCGCTGCAGTAAAAGCAACCAAAGCAATGGGACTTGGGGTAGCCGGAGTAGATATGCTACAAAGTGCACGCGGTCCGTTAATTTTGGAAGTTAATTCCTCTCCAGGATTAGAGGGAATTGAAAAAGCTACTGGAAAAGACATCGCCAAATCTATAATTAGATATATTGAAAGGAACGTTTAGCCCATGGCAAAAATAACCAGTGACAATGTTCTGGAAATCCTCGGCGAGAAAGTAAAGCCGGGAAAAAGCGCCACGATTAATTTCAATATGGCCAAACTCTACACTACAACTTCAGTAGAGGTCCCTGTAATTATTGAACGCTCTAAAAAACCCGGCCCGGTAGTTTTGATTACTGCAGGCATTCACGGTGATGAAATTAACGGAGTAGAAATCGTCCGCCAAATTATCTCCAAAGGAATTAATAAACCTCAAAAAGGAACAGTAATTTGTATTCCGGTAGTTAATATTTTCGGATTTCTCAATTTACGCAGGGAATTTCCCGATGGTCGAGATCTAAATCGTATGTTTCCCGGTACTAAACACGGTTCCCTAGCCAGTCGATTTGCATTTCAATTTGTCAAGAAAATACTTCCTTTGGCTAATTTCTGTTTGGATTTTCATACCGGCGGCGCAAGCAGGTTTAACGCACCGCAAATCCGGGTAAAACGAGGCGATGAACAAAGTTTGAAGTATGCCCGAATTTTCAGCGCACCTTTCACAATTCATTCTAAAACAATTACAAAATCATATCGTGAAACCTGTGCTAAAAAAGGTATTCCGGTATTGCTTTTTGAAGGTGGAAAATCTATGGACAGCAACCGTGATATAGCCAAACACGGAGTAGAAGGAGCAATGCGCATTTTAAGCTTTCTAGAAATGCTCAATCCAAAATTTGAATACCCTGATGCGATAACCGAAACTGTAGTAATTGAAAATACCAACTGGATGCGCGCAAAATACAGTGGACTCTTACATATTAAAATTCCTTGCGGCAAACACGTTGAAAAAGGGGAATACATCGGTACTATAACCGATCCGTATGGAAAATTTAGACATAAAGTTAAGGCGATAAACACAGGTTATGTGATCAATATCAATGAATCTCCCATTGTTTACCAGGGCGACGCGATCTTTCATATTTCAGCACCACCAAAAGATGAATAAAGCCGAACTAAGAAAAAAATACAAAGCTTTACGCTTAGAAATCTCTCAAGAAAAAATAGAGGAACTAAGCCTGGAAATTGCGAATCAACTACTGCTGTTACCAATTTGGGAAGAAGAATTTTATCATCTTTTTTTAAGCATAGCCAAACAAAAAGAAGTAGACACCAGCAACATACTTCATATTCTCCAAGGAAAAGATAAAAATGTGGTACTTTCAAAAACCAATATCAAAAAACATAAATTAGAGCATTTCTTACTTACCGACAACAGTAAAATCAGAATAAATCGTTGGAATATACCGGAGCCTGAAGGTGGAATTCAAATTTCGCCACAACAAATAGATGTCGTATTTGTACCGCTTCTAGCATTTGATGTCCAGGGCCATCGCATTGGATATGGCAAAGGTTTCTACGATAATTTTCTAAGTGAATGCAATTCTAAAGTAATAAAAATCGGACTTTCCTTTTTTGATGCGGAACCGGCATTTAAAGAAGTATTTAGTAGTGATATTCCTTTAGACTATTGCATTACCCCAGATAAAATATATAGCTTTAAAAATTAGGGAATTAGGAAGTAATCTTTTATTTTTAGAAAAACTTTCTCACTTTTTAATGCTAAACGACCTTCAATTAAACAACATTCTTGAAGATTTTGATATCGCCTACTGGAAGATTAATCTTCTCAACAAAGATGTGAATTGGTCGGAACATTTTAACACCCTTGTTGGTAAACCAAATTTTTCAGAATCTCATTTTGAGTATTTTCTAAAGGAAATCTTACACCAGGATTATCGTTATGATTTTAGACTTTATTTTCATAAGCTTACGGAAGAAAACGAAGCTTTTAGCATAGAACTAAAACTAAAACTCAGTAACGGAAAATACCGATGGTTTGAATGCCGTAACCTAAAGAATAAAGAAAAGAACAAAGAAACTGCTGTTTTGCTTTTTGTCAATATTCATCAAAGCAAACGTGACCAGTACACCATTGAAGAAAACTTTTTTTATTATAAGGAGACTGCTCAGATGACTAACACCGGGGGTTGGTACATTGACATCCTAAACCAGAATATATACTGGGATAATGTAACCAAAAAAATAATTGATTGCCCCCAGGATTATCAACCACCTTACCAAGAGCATTTTCGTTTTTATGCCCCAGAGGAACACCCGGTAGTGATTTCAGCTTTTGAAAAATGTGAGAAATACGGTATTCCTTTTAAAATAGAATTAAAAATGCGAAATCTTTACAATAAAGATTTTTGGGTCCGTGCCACTGGTAAACCCGTATATAATGAGGACCAAAATATAATAGGGATTCGCGGGGTTTTTCAGGATATAAACGAGCAAAAAGTTAATGAACTTAATCTACAGAATTCATTAGATATCATTGCCAGCCAAAATTCCAGGTTATTCAATTTCGCACATATCGTCTCGCATCATCTGCGCTCACACAGTAGTAATCTTTGCCTTATAGTAGAATTGCTGAAAGAAGCAAAAAACAATTCGGATAAAATAGAATTAATCCCCAATGTAACGGATATTTCTGAAAATCTGGATTTAGCTATAAATCAATTGAATGAAATTGTAAACAAACAAACTATTTTGAGAAAGGAACGCCGCATAGTTTCCTTCGAGAAAGCTTTAAGTGGGGTAATGGCTTCAACTTCATCTTTAATAAATCGAGAAAATGCAAAAATCGTAGCTGAATTTCACGGTTTAAAAGAAATTAGCTATATACCTGAATATCTTGAAAGTATTTTGCTAAATTTAATCACAAATGCCATCAAATATAAACATCCGGGAAGAAAACCGGTGATTTATATTCAGACCTACATTAAGAATGACACTCCATTTATGGAGGTTAGTGACAACGGTTTAGGCATTGACCTGGATCAATATGGTGATAAGATGTTTGGGATGTACAAAACCTTTCATGAGAACCTGGATTCACGTGGAATTGGACTATTTATTACCAAAAACCAGGTAGAAACACTTGGTGGTTCAATCTCGGTAACCAGCACTGTAGATGTAGGTACTACATTTAAGATTAAATTTTAAAAAACTAAATTAATTCTCATGGGGCAAAAAGTAGAATTGGCGTGTATTATTGACGATGACAAAATATACGTAAACCTGGTTAAGAAGATTATTGAGATCAAGAAACTTTCAGAAAATCTTCTCATTTTTAAGAACGGGATGGAGGCCTTGGATCATTTTAAACTGATCCTGGAAAACGCTACCGAAGAAAAACTTCCCGATATTATTTTTTTAGATATCAATATGCCGATAATGGATGGCTGGGAGTTTCTTAATGAATTTATTAAAATAAAAAATAACTTTGAAAAGAAAATCACGCTATATGTTGTGAGCTCCTCGATAGATCCAAGAGATCTGGAACGAGCAAAATCTTTTAACCTGGTAACAGATTATTTAATCAAACCTATAGAATTGAAAAAATTCGAAAAGATTTTTGACCGCAACGGACATGCTGCAGCTTAGTTATTTTCATTTTTAGTGCCATCTTCTTCTTTAGGGAAGGCGCGCTTATTGAACAGCAGAAGTAAAATCACACCCGCACTAATGGCGGTATCTGCTATATTAAATACAGGTTCGAAGAATGTGAAATAATTTCCTCCCCACAAGGGAATCCAGTGGGGTAAATTTCCCTGCCACAATGGGAAGTAAAGCATATCTACCACCTTGCCATGAAATAAGGTGCCGTAGCCACCTTGCGCCGGCATAAATTCAGCAACCTGACCATAACTATCATTAAAGATTATTCCATAAAAAACAGAGTCAATTATATTCCCAAAAGCGCCAGCGAAAATTAGAGCTATTGCCGTTATTAAAATTCTAGAACCATTTTTTTTAACCGAGTCCCATAGCCAGTAACCTATTCCAACAATAGCCACCAACCTAAAAAGTGTTAGAAACAGCTTTCCGTATTCCCCTGGGATTTTAGTCCCCCAGGCCATTCCTTCATTTTCTACAAATAAAATCCTAAACCAGTCAAAAACCGGAACTTCTTCGCCCAGCGCAAAATTTGTCTTGATATAAAATTTTGAAATTTGGTCTACTAATAGTACCAAAATGATAATAATACCCGCTTTTTTTAAGGACATGAACTCTGTGGAATTTAAAACGATGCTAAAATAGTAATATTATTAATTTTAAACTGGATAAAATCACCTTCTAAAGCATTTTTAATTAAAACAAAAACGCCCCAAAGCATAGCCACGGGACGCTTTATTTATAAAATTCAGAAAAATTCTATTTCTGCATATTTTTTGCTTCGATACTCAATGTAGCATGCGGCACCAACTTTAAACGCTCTTTTGCAATCAGTTTCCCGGTTACACGGCATATTCCATAAGTTTTATTTTCAATTCGCGTTAAGGCATTTTTAAGATCCCGAATAAATTTTTCCTGTCTAATTGCCAGTTGAGAATTCGCTTCCTTACTCATAGTCTCACTACCTTCTTCAAAAGCTTTAAATGTAGGAGAGGTATCATCAGTACCATTGTTTCCGTCATTTTTATAAGCATTTTGATAAATAGCCAATTGTTCCTGTGCTTTTTCGATTTTCCCCTTTATTAGGGCTTTAAACTCAGCCAATTCGGCATCACTATAACGCTCTTTTAATTCAGTTGCCATAATTCTAATGTTTTTTAATAAACATTCTAGTAGTAATATCGTCAAAAGCCACTTCGGCTCCTTCAGTTACCACCTCCGCAAATTCGAGACTTGCAGTTAATGTTTCATTCTTGATATAGGTTATATTTTGGTTAACGGCATCCTCGACAATACCATCTCTTTGTAGGGTCACTTCAATTGCATCAGTAACTTCAAAACCAGAATCTTTTCTCATATTCTGGATCCTGTTCACCAATTCCCTCGCAATACCTTCTTTTTTTAATTCTTCAGAAATACTAACGTCTAAAGCTACTGTAATATTACCACTACTTGCAACCAACCAGCCTTCGATATCCTGTGAAGTTATATCTACTTCTTCTGCAGCTAATTTAATCATTTCTCCATTAAGGTTAATAGCGATATTACCTTCGCGCTCTAACATTTTGATATCCTTGGGAGTCAACTTGTTTATCTCATTGACTACCAACTTCATATCCTTCCCAAATCTTGGTCCAAGAACCTTAAAATTTGGTTTAATTTGCTTCACCAGTAATCCTGAAGCGTCATCAATAAGCTGAAGTTCTTTCACGTTCACTTCAGATTTAATCAAGTCTTCCACCGCTCGAATTTCTTCCCTTTGTTGGTCGTGAAGCACCGGAATCATTACTCTTTGCAATGGCTGACGCACTTTTATCATTTCCTTTTTTCTGAGCGATAAAACCAGCGAAGAAATGGTTTGTGCTTTTTCCATTTTTCGCTCCAAAGATTTATCAACAAATTTATCATCGAACCTTGAAAATTCAGCCAAATGTACTGACTCAAAGTTCTCTTTATGTGTACTCTTGTTTAAGTCTTTGTAAAGCTTGTCCATAAAAAATGGAGCTACGGGAGCACCCAGTTTTGCAACTTCAACCAAACACGTATAAAGGGTTTGATAGGCAGAAATCTTATCCTGTTGGTAGTCACCTTTCCAGAATCTTCTTCGGCTTAAGCGTACAAACCAGTTACTAAGATTTTCTTGTACAAATTCTGAAATGGCTCTAGTTGCTTTGGTAGGCTCATAATCAGCATAAAATTTATCCACTCTCTTAATAAGTGAATGTAATTCTGAAAGTATCCACCGATCTATTTCAGGTCTTTCTTCCAAAGCCACATCTTTTTCCTCATAAGTAAAATGATCAATATTCGCATACAAAGTGAAGAAAGAATAGGTATTGTAGAGTGTCCCAAAAAATTTACGCCGGACCTCAGCTATCCCTTCAATATCAAATTTTAGGTTATCCCAGGGGTTTGCGTTTGAGATCATATACCACCGCGTTGCATCCGGACCGTAAATGGCCAAAGTCTCAAATGGATCTACAGCGTTCCCAAGACGTTTAGACATTTTTTGTCCGTTTTTATCTAAAACTAGGCCATTGGAAACTACATTTTTATAAGCTACATCATCAAAAATCATTGTAGCAATTGCGTGTAGGGTATAAAACCAACCTCGAGTTTGATCCACTCCTTCGGCAATAAAATCAGCTTGCCTGTCTCCTGCTTCTACATTCTCTTTATTTTCAAATGGATAATGCCATTGCGCATATGGCATAGAACCAGAATCAAACCAAACATCTATAAGATCGGCTTCACGTTTCATAGGTTTTCCAGAATCTGAAACCAATGTGATTTGATCTACTACATTTTTGTGAAGATCTACCAAATCGTAATTCTCTTCACTCATATTTCCGGGTTCAAAACCTTCAAAAATATCTTTTTTCATCAGCCCGGCTTTTACCGCCTTTGCCATTTCCTCTTTTAATTCTGCAATAGAACCAATTAGCCTTTCTTCCTTGCCATCTTCCGTTCTCCAAATCGGTAATGGAATCCCCCAATAACGACTTCTGGACAAATTCCAGTCATTAGCATTGGCCAACCAGTTTCCAAACCGGCCTTCCCCAGTCGATTTCGGTTTCCAGTTTATACCTTTATTAAGTTCGTACATACGTTCTTTGAATTCGGTAACTTTAATGAACCAAGAATCCAGTGGGTAGTACAAAATAGGTTTATCGGTTCTCCAGCAATTGGGATAACTATGGAGGTATTTTTCAACTTTAAAAGCACGATTTTCCTCCTTAAGTTTAATGGCAAGTTCTACATCCACAGATTTCTCTGGCGCCTGTCCCTCATCATAATATTCATTTTTGACATACTTCCCTGCAAACTCACCCAATTCAGGTCTAAATTTACCTTGAAGATCTACCAATGGTACAAGATTTCCATTTTCATCTTTTACCAATAGCGGGGGGATTTCAGGTGAAGCCTGTTTTGCTACAAGCGCATCGTCCGCCCCAAAAGTTGGTGAAGTATGAACTATTCCTGTTCCGTCTTCTGTAGTTACAAAATCTCCTGATATTACACGAAATGCATTTTCAGGATTTTCAGCAGGTAATGCATATGGCAATAACTGCTCATATTTTATCCCCACAAGGTCCTTTCCTAAAATAGTTTCCCCGATTAAAAAAGGAATCTTTTTATCGCCTTTTTTGTAAGCTTTTAAGTTTTCTTCAGTATCAACTTCTGTAAACTTTTTGCTAAATTGCTTTTTAGCCAGAACCTTAGCAACCAGAATTGTAATCGGTTCAAATGTGTATTGATTATAAGTTTGAACCGAAACATATTCAATTTTTCGTCCAACTGTTAGAGCTGTATTAGAAGGTAAAGTCCAGGGTGTGGTTGTCCAGGCGATTAAAAAAGTGCCTTCGAGATCCTTTGTTAAAGATGCGGAAGCATCAGTAATTTTAAACATCGCTGTCACCGTAGTATCGGTAACATCCTGATAAGTTCCCGGCTGGTTAAGTTCGTGGGAACTTAATCCTGTGCCAGCCTTTGGTGAATATGGTTGAATGGTGTAACCTTTATAAATAAGGCCTTTTTTATAAATTTCGGAAAGCAGCCACCAAACAGTTTCCATATATTTAGATTTATAGGTAATATATGGATCTTCCATATCTACCCAATAGCCTATTTTTTCGGTAAGGTCGTTCCACACATCGGTATAACGCATCACTGCATTTTTACAGGCTTCATTATATTTTTCAATAGAAATTTTTGTCCCAATATCTTCTTTTGTAATACCCAGTTCCTTTTCAACTCCTAATTCAACAGGTAACCCATGAGTATCCCAACCAGCTTTTCGTTTTACCTGAAATCCTTTTTGGGTTTTATAACGACAAAAAATATCTTTAATAGCCCGCGCCATCACGTGGTGAATTCCCGGAAGTCCGTTTGCAGAAGGTGGACCTTCAAAAAAAACAAACTGTTCCTTGTCTTTCCGGGTAGAAATGCTTTTTTCAAAAATATCATTCTCCTTCCAATAACTTAATATCTCTTCAGCTATTTTCGGTAAGTCAAGTCCTTTATATTCAGGGAACTTATTGCTCATTTTATCGATTTTTCCAATGATGTGCGAAAATAATCAATTTTAAGAAAAAAGCAGGTTAGAAAAACGGAAAAAGCTAGTCTAAATGAATTTGATATTGAATAAAAACAGAAAGGTTTTCAAAACCCTTTAGAATTAAGAAAAGTGATTAAAAACTATACCTTAGTGCAAAAATTAAATTTCTTCCTGCAGCAGCAAGTCCAGATGAATAAGTCCTGTAACGCTGGTCGGTAATATTTTCTAAAGAAAAGGTTGCCAACAAATTTTCTGTTAGCTCATATTGCCCAGTGAAATTAATGGTATACCAGGAAGGTGAGTACGGATTTCCATTGACGTCTATTGCATAAAGATAGGCCTTTCCTTGTTCTGAAGGCGCAAGATCTTCATAATCGAACTGCCCGTTATATTCCGTAAACAGATCAAGTTTTAATCTTTTTTTATGCCAGGTCAAATGCATGTTACCAAATAAAGGAGCAGCATGACGTAAGGGCGCTCTAGAACCATCTTCCTGTTCTTCTACTCCTTCGATAATGCTTATTTGGGTACTCAGTCTTAAAGCCACCGAAAGATCGATTTCAATTCCCCCCTCAAAACCATAAACTTGTGCTTCTGCTGTATTTTGAATCGCTTGAACCCGACTGGATTCTCCCTGATAGTCTATAAAGGTTTCTCCATTTAAATTGAAATCCCTGCGCACCATAGCATCATCAAGATAAGTGTAAAAAGCGGTAGCTATAAGATTGATATTCTCTGCCGGTCTCCAGTCGAAACCAAGCTCACTACTATAGGCATATTCCGGTTTTAGATCTGGATTTGGCACTACTACAGCACCAGGTTCAGAATCAAAAATTTTCCCAATATCATCTATATTTGGTGCGCGAAACGCTGTTGATAGATTTAATCGCCAACCGATAAAACGGTTTTGCTGCCAGTTAATTCCGATACTTCCGGTTAAAGCCCCGGTATTTAGATTTACCTCCTGGAATGGAAGATCGTATAAATAATTATCAAATTCAGCATCCACTAAAATATGATTATATCGAAGACCCGATTGAAAGGAAAGGTTTTTTCTGATCTTCCATTGATAAGTTGAATACGCGGCAATTGATTGCCAGGATGAATTATCAGGGTATCTTGAAGCTGAGAAATTTTCTTCTCCAGTTAAAATATTTTGCACATGCCCAATGGAGTTTACTTTATTAAAAACATATTCAGTTCCATAAAACAAACGGCTTTTTTCGAAAGATTTTTCAAAATCAAAATTAATCGAATAGGCATCCACATTCTCTTTGTTATTAAACATTAAGACTTCCCCTAAATCACGGTTATGACGACTTTCTTCAAAAAACTGGTAAGCTACGGTCATCTGGGCTTTATCATATACTGGGCCGTGACCCTTTTTATTGATTTTAAAACTCCCCATAAACCATTTTTGAGGTCCATAATACCATTCAGCTGAACGAAGCGAACCGTCTTTTTTCTGGGACAACCTGTCGAATCTAGGAAAATTGGAAGTTGTAGAATAGAGCAAACTCAAATTAAGATCCCAATCATGATGTGGCATGAACTTCATCTTTTGTAATAAATTAATTTGCTCATAACCGGTGGGTTTTTGTACTCTAGGGTTTTTATTTGCAACCACAATATCTTCGCCATTTCTATTTAAAACATATTCATTTCGCAAGTATTCCTGGGGACCGTATGAACCCATTTTTAAATCCCCAAAATCCGAATAAGTTACGCTGCTCACAAATGCCCAATTCTCCCGCCCAATATTAATATCTGTATGTATGGTTTTTTCGCTATTAGCAGAAGAATATCGGGAATATGCATTTCCGGAGAAAGAAGTTTTTTGGCCAAAAGAAAATCTTGGTTTTAAAGTATAGAAATTCATTACCCCGCCAATGGCATCGCTTCCATAAACAACGGAACCCGGTCCAAGGATTACTTCAGTGCTTTCTACTGCCAAAGGATCTATAGAAATTATATTCTGAAGATTTCCACTTCTAAAAATAGCAGTATTCATTCTTACACCGTCAACTGTAATTAAAAGTCGGTTGGTGGAGAAACCCCGAATCATAGGACTTCCACCCCCTAACTGACTTTTCTGAACAAAAACCTGACCACTATTTTCTAAAAGATCAGCAGAAGTTTGCGGACTTGACATTATGATATCACGGGCTGAAAAACTAACAATCCTCTGCGGAATTTCATCCTTATTCATCTCAAATTTAGCTACGGAAAGTATCACCTGATCTAGCTCATTCCCATCACTTCTTAGAAAGACTATATTATTGTTCTGTAAAATCTGGGATTTATTTAAACTTTTATCGCTGTAATTAATGTGATTGAAATGTATCACCTCATCGTTCTCAAATGCCGATATATCAGCTATCCCATCAAAATTTGTAAGCGTGCTTTTAGACTTATTAGTATTATACAATGCCACACTAGCAAGAGGTTTTTGACTTTCATCATCTAAAACCTGGATCTCCTGACTAAAGATATTATTAACCACAAAAAAAAGGAGAATTACTCCTGTTAGATTTCGCATTTAGCTAAAAATTTCGTTGAGTATGGCAAGTGAGTTTGGCTTTTTGAACCCTTCAATATGTAGCTCATAATATAAAAGCATCATATCTAAGAAGTTCGATCTACCATGTTGATTAAGTTTAAGCTCGTTTAAAGCATCAAAATTTGTGCCTAAGAATTGGCGTAAAATCTCAACATTTCGTCCCTCAATGCAGTATTTATTGATACTTTTCATTTCAAAAACACCGTCCAAAAGATTAAAATAAGTATGTTCTTTAGCAGTCACATCTGGATAAAAGCCAAGATATCGAGTTAAATTCAACAATACAAGTAGATGAAAATTAGCAAATTTGTCGTGTAAATCCAGCCATATAAGTGAGGATTCAAGATAATTAAACAGCTGTGGATTCGCCTCCTCTTCCCGAATTGCGTTTTTTAAAACTTCGGCAATGAATATCAGTATTGAGCTTTTTTTTATATTGGTATGCAAACTGGTGTAAGAATACAATACTTTAATATCTTTTAGATATTCCATTCTACCCTGATTGCGATGGTTTGCTACGATCTCTAATTGTGTAAGCAGCTGAAAATGGGAAGCTTTAAATTTTCCTTTTTTAGATTTTAGCACGCCCTTAAGCATATATGTCTTTAAACCATCGCTATAAGTATACGCTTTTACGATCAAATCAGCTTCGCCGTATTTCAACGCGCTAATTACAATTGCTGGAGTGGTAACAAGCATTTCTAAAGGTTTCGTCTTTCGAAGGTAATTAAAAAAGGTCGCTAAAAAAGCGACCTCAATTTAAATTAATAAGAAGTAAGAATTAAACTACTCCCTGGGCAAGCATTGCATCGGCAACTTTAACAAAACCTGCAATATTTGCACCTTTCACGTAGTCTATATAACCATCTTCTTCCTTTCCAAATTCAACACATCGATCATGGATATCGTTCATAATCGCATGAAGTTTTTTATCTACTTCCTGAGACGTCCAGTTATATCTCATAGAGTTTTGACTCATTTCCAAACCGGAAGTTGCAACTCCTCCAGCGTTAGAGGCTTTACCGGGAGAAAATAGAATTTTTGCTTCTTTAAAAACCTCAACCGCATCTGGTGTACATGGCATATTGGCGCCCTCTCCAACACAAATACAACCATTTTTCACCAATTTTTTAGCATCAACTTCTAAAAGTTCGTTTTGAGTTGCACAAGGCAGAGCAACATCACATTCCACTCCCCAAGGTGTTTTACCTTCATAATATTCAGCTGTAGGATATTTTTCAACATATTCCTTTATTCTTCCACGCTTCACATTTTTAAGATCCATAACAAATCGAAGCTTTTCCTCATCAATCCCTGCTTTATCATAAATATACCCACCGGAATCACTTAACGTTAAGATCTTTGCTCCAAATTCCAGTGCTTTCTCGGCAGCGTATTGAGCTACATTACCAGATCCTGAAATAACAACCGTTTTTCCTTCAAAAGATTCATCTTTTGTTCTTAGCATGTTTTGTGCAAAATATACGTTTCCGTAGCCTGTTGCTTCAGGTCGAACAAGGGAACCGCCATAAGAAAGTCCTTTGCCAGTTAAAATTCCAGTAAATTCATTTTGCAATCTTTTATATTGCCCAAATAAATAACCAACCTCACGGCCTCCAACTCCAATATCTCCAGCAGGAATATCGGTATCTGCACCAATATGACGGTAAAGTTCATTCATAAAACTTTGACAAAAACGCATTACCTCATTATCAGATTTTCCTTTTGGATCAAAATCTGATCCACCTTTTCCTCCGCCCATAGGCAAGGTTGTAAGGCTATTTTTAAATACCTGCTCAAAAGCAAGGAATTTAAGAATGCTTAGATTTACAGAGGGATGGAAACGCAATCCCCCTTTATAGGGTCCAATTGCGGAATTCATTTGTATTCTAAATCCTCGATTTACCTGAATATTTCCCTGGTCATCCAACCAGGAAACCCTAAACATAATTACTCGTTCCGGTTCTACCATGCGCTCCAGCAATTGCATGTTCTGATACTTTTTATTCTTCTCTATAAAAGGAATAATAGTCTCAGCTACTTCGTGCACTGCCTGCATGAATTCTGGTTCGTTTTGATTTCGTTGTGATACTTTATCCAAGAAAGCTTGTATATTTTGTTCCATATTATGTTATACTACAAATAGTTTATAATAAAAGCTGTGTTTTGCACTGCAAATATATGGGTTCTATAAAAAATCACCTCAAATTTTTATCTTTTCATATAAAATTAACGTCTTGTATAGAGCGTTTTATAATTCAGTTAATTAATGTGATTTTTCCTTAGAGTAGTTTTTATATATTTGTTGTCCGCTCAAGCCTGAAGGAATGTACCATCGCAAGATATTTTTAGCTCTTATATTTTTTATACTACTCTTTCAGATAAAGGGCTATTCTCAATTTGGAATTGCGCATGAAATCGCAGTTAAGGCTGGACCCGCCTCTTTTTTCACAGATTATGGTGAACGGTGGAACTTAAAGAACAATATTAATAATGCGGGTTACGGGGTAGGGATTTCTCATTATATGAATTTTGCCTATAAAACTGATTGCCACTACTTAGCAACCACTTCTTTTTTCACTAATCACTTTCGAATTAGAAATGAACTGGATTATTTTTATTCCAAACTAGAGCATTTTGGCCCCGTTGCCAAAAAACAAACCCTTGGCGGACAATTATTAAGAGCTATGCATGGGGAAAGTGAAATTATTGAAGGTGGAATACATTTAGAATATCATCCTTTTCGAATTCGTGATTTCACCCATTCTGGCTACATGTTTTCTCCGTATGTAAGCTTAGGCGGACATTTTGTGTCTTACAAGGCTAATGCATATTCTGATTTAGGTTCCTTGGAAAATCCCAAAAATGTTTTTCCAACTTTTGTTGGCGGAATGAATTTTGAACGCGGCAGTACTTATTCTATAATTGGTGGGTTCGGTGTACGTTACCGATTGGGATTTAGACATGATCTCCTGATTGAAGGGAGAGGCCAATATTATGGTGACGATTGGATTGATGGCTTAAATATTGATGCACCTCAAAACAAATTTAACGATTATATTTTTTGGGTCAATGTGGGTTATGTATACTACATTAACTTTCAATAGCTTCAGAAGTAATAATTCCTCCTCCCAATTCCACTAAATCAGCTTTTGCTTTTTCGAAATCTTCAGTATCAAGTGCTTTTGTAGCATCTTCTATAATTGTAGCATTAAATCCTTCTTTTAAGGCATCTTTAGCCGTAAAATACACGCAAATTTCAGCAGCAAGACCACAGAAATAAAGATGGTCTGCTTTCTTTTCTTTTAGATAACCGGAAAGCCCTGTAGATTTTAAATGTTTATTGTCATAAAAAGCACTGTAGCTATCTATTTCAGAATCGGTTCCTTTTCTAAAGATAGCTTCGATTTTTGCAGTTTTTAAGTCCTTATGAAATTCGGCACCAAAGGTGTTTCGGACACAATGTTCTGGCCACATAACTTGTTGAATTCCGTCAAGATCAATTGTTTCAAATTCCTTCTTGCCATTGTGGCTGATCGCAAAACTAGCGTGACCCTTAGGGTGCCAATCCTGGGAAACGATCACCAAATCAAACTTTTCCTGAAGATTATTTATTACAGGAATAATTTCATCTCCTTTAGGCACGGGCAAGGACCCACCAGGCATAAAATCATTTTGTGGATCAATAATAATCAAGGTTTTCATTTTTCTTTAATTTTAAAAGATGCAATTAATTTATCACGTTCCGCTTTTAAAGCTTCACTAATTCCCACCTTATAAATATGCGGATTATTAAAGCGTTTATATTCTATAGAAAGCTCTCCAAGTCTGTTTTTGCTGTATTCAGCAATTTCCTGAAGGGATTTATGCTCTAATTTATTTTCTCCATTTTCCATTACTGACTGAAGTAAGGGTTCTTTTTGTAACTCTCCAATTCGCATCTGCTTATAAGGCTCAAAGGGATGTATCATATTTTCAATATCATTTTCTTCAAAAAGAGTTATTAGATCGGCTCCAACGCAATTTCCTTCAGCATCCCTTAAACGATACACTTGTTTTTTATGCGGAAGCGTCACCTTAACTATGCTTTCAGAAATTTTAATTCTTGGTTTCCCATGAGAATAAGCCAATTTATAAACCCCGTCTAAAGCGGCATCTGGACTTCCAATAACAAGGTTGGTCCCCACGCCAAAAACATCGATCCTTGCGCCTTGTTCCAGCAAACTTTTTATCACATTTTCCTCCAATTGGTTGGAAGCTGCAATTTTTACGTAATCGAGTCCGGCCTCGTCCAGCATTTTTCTGCCTTGTTTAGAGAGATAAGCTAAATCTCCACTATCAAGCCTAATAGCCATTAATTTTTGGCCGCGCTCCTCCATTTCCTTTGCGACCGTAATCGCATTTGGAACACCGCTTTTAAGCGTATCGTAAGTATCTACTAGCAACACACAATCTTTTGGTCTTCCTTCCGCAAAATCCCGAAAAGCGGTGATTTCCTCATCATAGCTTTGAATAAAAGAGTGCGCCATAGTTCCAGAAACCGGAATATCAAAATCCCGTCCGGCAACCACATTGCTTGTCCCATTAAAACCACCAACAATAGCCGCGCGGGTAGCAAAGTAACCTCCAGGTCCCTGTGCCCGTCGCAAACCAAAATCTAGCAAAATGCGCTCTCCCGAAACCAATTTTATCCTACTCGCTTTTGTTGCAATTAAGGTTTGAAAATTGAGTAAATTCAGTAAAATAGTTTCAATTATTTGCGCTTCAATGATATTGGCTTCCACCTGCAAAACAGGCCGGGTAGGAAAAACCACGTCTCCTTCCTGAACCGAATTAATATTTCCGCGGAATTTAAAATCTTTAAGGTATTCCAGGAAATCATTATCAAAATCCTGCTTTTTAAGGTATTCAAGGTCTTTATCGCTAAATTTTAAATCTTCAATAATCTCCAATAGATCCTGAAGCCCGGCAAAAATTGCGTAGCCACCATTGAAAGGAAGTTTTCTAAAATAATAATCAAAAATTGCGGTGTAATCTTTTTGGCCTTTTTTAAAATATACCTGCGCCATCGCCAGTTGATACTGGTCGGTATAAGTAGCTGAAAAATTTAGCATAGCTTTTAGTTAGTTTAAACATCGTCAAGCATCGCTTTATAAATTTCAAGATCTGCTTCACTGAACAAAACAAATTTAAGCTTTTGCAGATGTTTAAGCTTTGGGATTTCGGCTAAAATTGTATTAAAACTGATCCTGGTCGCTTCTTTTATAGGATAACCAAAAACTCCGGTAGAAATAGCGGGAAAAGCCAGAGACTTCACCTGCTTCTCTTCTGAACACTTCAAAACATTTTTATAGCAATTTGCCAACAGTTTGTCCGCAGGTTTATCATGCCCGTAGACTGGCCCCAGGCAATGAATCACATATTTGTTCGGTAATTTATAAGCGCTGGTAATAGCGGCTTCTCCAGGTGCGATAGGCGCAAGAGGCTTACACTCTTCATAAAGTCCCGGTCCTGCAGCACTATGAATTGCTCCAGCCACGCCACCGCCAGTGGTGAGTTGAGCATTTGCTGCATTTACCACAGCTTCAATTTCAGGCTGACTGGCAATGTCTCCTTTAGAAACTTCAATTTCTACATTCTGAATAGTCCTTTTCATAATTCAGAATTTACGAAAACTACCTTAAGAATTCAAACAAATTAAAATAGGCGATATCCGAATGCCAGACCAAAGGTAGGAGAGAAAGCTGTGCTACTGGTATCAAAATCACTTACAAAGCTAAGCCCAATATGCATGTTAAATATGAAATTGCAGCCCAGGCTTCTTTGAAGCCCCCAGTGCACTTCGTAAGTAATATAGGGTTAACATTTTTAAGAGATGAGTAAAAGGCAAAAGCCTACTTCCGGTTCTTTATCAGGTCCTTGTTGAACTGATCCTCCAGGAAGGCATCGGAGAGGCCCGGTTCGCCCAGGAGCCAGGCATCGATCTTGTCCTTATCATAAAACTTCTGGCGGATGTTCGGGGTTGTTCCCCATCGGGGTAAGCTTGTAGATCTTACTTTTGGAAAGCCCGGTATATTGTGCCAGGTCTTCGACGTTCATTACTTTCTTGGTGTGGGAAAGAAGGGTTTTACTATCTTCCAGTAAACCCACTATTTGTTCCTTACTCATTCATAACTATATGGTTAAAATTAGAAATGAGTAAAAGGCCTTTTACATTTTTGTACAGGACAAACTTAGGAAAGCAAATACCTATAAATCAATAGCATAATTCAAATAGGAAGGAAATTATGCTATAATTATTCTTTATTCAGCATCTGACGAATGAATTTTCGCTGGTTTCGGGAATTAATTTTTTCCTGGCCGTTTTTCCAGACGGAAAAACTGGTCTTTACAGTGTTCTTTTTAAGCGGTTCGTTGTTCATAAGGAAAGAATTCATCAGTCATCGAAAAAAATCCTGTTTCCTCTCACCGGAAAGATCCTGGATTCCTCCATCTAATAGTTCATCGAATAAGACGAAGAGAATATTATGGTTCGCGGAGTCCCCGCTTTTATTTCCAACGGTGAAATTGATCTTCTGCGGCACCAGCCGGCCTTAAAGTAATCTTAAGAATATATATCAAGATTGATATATTCAAAACAAACGTATCCGGTATTTCTCAATGGGTACCACCTTAAAATTATGCCGTCGGTCTCCAGGTACTTATCTGATTCATAGAATATAGCAAGCCAAACCAAAATTACCGGCAGGATTATAAAAGAATCAAATAATAGACATAACCATTTATGATAGTCTGGATCCCAAAGATTAAACTGAAGCTGGTAACGAAAAGAGTAAAAAAAGCAAGGATAAAAAGAATCACGTTGGTAACATTCCCCTCTATTTTATCCTCAATGAAAAAATTTATCCCAGATCTTTGTCTAGCCAGTGCTTTTCCAAATTCAAGAATAAATTTTTCCATAACCACTAACACTTCAGGCTATTAAATATAGCTAAAAGAAATAGGAGTTTAAAAAATTCAGCATTGAAGAGGTAACTTAAAGTAAAAAAAATAGAAATAAATCTCCCTATTACCTTTGCTAGACCATAATGCTAAAGATTATTCAATCCAAAATTTTATTCCACACTATCAAGCTTATTCAAATCATTTTCGGTTGCTTTCTTTATGCTAATGGCCAAACCACCTCCTCGGGCTATAAAATTATCTAATACAGTTTCCGAGGTTATAAGAACTTTTTAAATGGTATAACTTTGAGGCTATTTATCCCAGCTAGCGTCTTTCTTATCAGCATAAATGGTTACTACAAACTCTTCTCCTTCCGGTAAAAAGCTAAAATCAAATGTGGCTTCCCTTTCATTTTCATCTGTCATACTTCCTACAAACCATTCATTTTTGTACCTTTCTTTTCTGGCAACAGTAACATAATCACCCGGTTCGGCCTCTAAATACCAACTATCGACTGCCACATCCTTGATAAATTGAAAAGCATCAGGGAACCTGTCGTAGTTCTCAGGTAAATCAGCTGCAATTTGTAAAGAATTGTACATGGTTACATCATCAATACAGATAAGGAGCTTGTTTGACCAGTCTGCATTAAACTGGCTGCTCAAATTATCATTGGTGAGATAGGTCAGGTTATTATCGAAAATAGCTTTCAACCATTTTTAGAAAAGTTCTTTTTCCGGTCACCCAAGGTCAAGTAGGCGCTCCCAGGTTAAAAGGTCTTTTGTTCTTATTATTCCTGCATTGGCAACCACTGCGGTGGTATCAGCAGGGGGCATTATGATCTTTTTTTTCCGTACAAAAAACACCGTAGATCCATCCGTCTTCAGCCCGGGTAAGTCGCATATTATAAACGTTAGTGTCCGGGATTTCCACTTGGGGAAGCAGGATGGGTTTCTCCCATAATCGAAAAATATCTACCCCATTTGGACTTTCGGTTATAGCAAAGAAAGATTTCCGGTCATTCCCTTCTACCCATACCGCAACACATAATTAGCTTTCCACTTCATTGCCCCGGGGTTAAATGTAGAATTAATGCCATGCGTTCTAAACCCAGGGGATTGGTACTGGAATTAAAATCCTTCCGCCACTCCAACGGAACATGGCTTCCCGTAAAGATTGGATTTTTATAGCGTTTAAAGATTCCGTTGGAAAAATTCACCGGTTTATTAGGGGTCTCTAGGAGCTCACGATGCTTTTGGAGAAGTTTATCGTAACCGGGGATTTGACCGGGGTGTGTTTTCTGTATCCATAAGTTGATCTTAACGGTTAGTAATATTTGGTTCTTGTTTTATATGGTCCCACCAGTTCTTCTTAATAAAAATGATGCATATGATCAAAATTGCAATACACAGCACCAGGGGTAGGGTTTTATGCAGGATCAGGTATAGCGGAATAACTACCAGTAGGGTTTGCCCGAGGGTGCCCACTATTACATTAACCATGTCCCGGCTAAACCCATTATTCTTAGTGAACTCTGGATCCTCTGCGGTGATCTCACGGTGTATTGGGCCCCAAAAACCCCATGGCCTGGTGTTTTTATAAAAATCCTTGAGCACGGTCCTATCGGTGGGTGGGGCAGAGTAGGTTCCTAGGATACTGCCGGCAATGGAGATAAGCAGAATAATGGGGAAATAATATAAATCTAAGGTATCTGTAAAAATTGGAAAAATCATGGCTGGGATTATTCCGGAAAGCATTCCCCAGAAATAACCTTCCCCATTGAAGCGCCACCAGTGCCATTTTAAAACATTTGACACCACGTAACTTCCGTACAATGCCGAAACGATCCATTGTAAAATGGAATTTACATCCTGTACAAAAAAACCGAGAACAATGCTTATCAGCACCACCACAATTCCACTGGAATAGTTCATCAGTTTAATTTTGGAAGCACTGGCTAACGGGTTTTTATATTTTAAATAGATATCGTTAACAATATAAGCCTGGGCTGCATTCAGGGTACCCGCAAAGGTAGACAAAAATGCTGCCAGCAATCCGGCAAGTAGCAGACCGAACAGACCTACGGGTACAAACTGTTCTATTGCTGCCGGTAAAACCTGTTCAAAATCTATGACTCCTGCCGTGCTAAGTTTTAGGTCTTCGTAAAAAAGGATTCCCAATATAGAAAATCCACCCACCATAAGATACCTGGTAGGAATAAGCGCGGCTATAGAAAACGCACTCATCTTTGCGGCCTCCAGGGGAGATTTTGTCGATAGAATCTTCTGCATATCATAATTTGGGGCAGGCCCTGCAATACTGGAGAGAATACCTTTAAAGACCATAAGCATAAAGAAAATTCCGAAGAGAGAATACCCATCTGAGGCGATTTTGGTATTTACCTCACTTATAATTCCAGACCAGTCCATATTTAGTTTCCAGTCAAAAAATGGATCAAACCATCCCTCGGGTACAGTAAGGGTGTTTTCTTCCATGGCCTGCCAGGCAATTACCGCAATGGCAATAGAAGAAACAGTCATAATTGTATACTGCAGTAGATCTGTCCATACAATTCCAGACATCCCGCCTATTACTGAATAAAACACAGCAAAAAGGGTGAATATTATTCCATAAAAATGAGGAAGGTAAGCAGGTGGAACATCAAATGGAATATAAGTTGAAACGAGGTTCCAGGGAATAAATATTTCTACAAATTTCCCCAAGCCAATGAAGCCATAGGCCAGAAAGCCAAGACAACTTAAAATAGCAAATATAACTATTATGGCATGAGACCGCCGACCACCCCGCCCGTTAGAGAACCTGAACAGGATCCATTCGGCCCCGGTGGTTACATTAGACCTTCTCAACCAGGCCGAGAGATAGACCATAAGAAAGACCTGGTTAAAAACCGGCCAAAGCCACGGGATCCAAATACTTTTAAAGCCATACACAAAGGTGAGGGTAACCAGCCACATGGTACCCGATATATCAAACATACCCGAAGCATTGGAAAGCCCCATCATATACCACGGCAAGCTTTTACCCCCCATTAAATAATCGTCTTTACTTTTTTGAGCTTTTCTTCTAAAAGCCAGACCAATAACTATGGTGCCAATTAGATAAGATAGTATAATAAGGATATCAAGACCCTGTAGCATCAATGGTATGTTAGTTAATAATAATTCTTCGACTCCCTTAAAACCTTCTTGGGCAACATTTCCCTAATAAGAGGCAAAATAATGAGTGGGGAAGGCACTTCACCTAACCAATATCCGGGCAATATCCGAATTTTCCGATAACTTTTTCTCAAAGCTTTTCCCCCACTATCTTCCTAACTTTACCAGAAAGCCGTAACTTCTTGTAGACAAAAGCGATTCCTGCTTTAGTGATACCCTGTTTTCTTTGATTTATAATTGATCTCCATTCAGGATTGTTAATCAGCAAGGTTTATCCTTTAATATTTTGCAGAAATAAAAAAGCACAGACGGTGGTTTGAAGATGAGGAATTTTGATTATTTATTCAAAAAAAAGTATTTTTAATACCATAGAAGAGAAAAATAATTAGGATTAATTAAATCTTATTTTATTTTTAGCCCATAAAATTTAGTAATCCTATTTTTTTAAAAGTTAGTTTTTAGAAAAATTTAAAAATAGCAAGCTTCATTTTATTAACTTTATATGATTTTATCATTTATTGGTAAGATTCTTTCTACCCCAAGTCCTATTCACTATGCATAAAGATATACACCGGGAAATCACACCTTTATCACCTGAGGATAGTTTTCTGGTTTTTGACCGAATTAAGAACGAATTTGATTTTCCTATCCATTTTCATCCGGAGTTTGAACTCAACCTTATAATTAACGGAAAAGGGGTAAGACGAGTAGTGGGAGATAGTATGGAAGAGATAAATAATATTGAACTAGTGCTGGTAGGACCAAATATACCGCACGGATGGCAACTACACAAGTGTACCAGTAACCAAATACACGAGGTTACCGTTCAGTTTAACGAGAATCTCTTTGATTCCAAGTTACTTAGCAGACGTATTATGAAGCCTATTAAAGATATGTTCGAAAGATCTGCCCATGGCATTCTATTTTCAGAAAAAATTACTGCTGAAATAAAACCCAAGTTAACTAGATTATCTAAAATTGATAGTATAGATTATCTTCTACAGCTTATCTCCATACTTCACGATTTGGCAAACTCAAGAAACCAAAGGCTGTTATCTTCTTATACTTCTAACTACAAGGATTTCGAAAACAGTGACAAGATCAAAATAATCTATGATTACGTTCAGGAAAATTATCATAATAAGATCTTACTCTCAGAAATTTCAGAACTGGTAAATATGAGCCAGGTATCTTTTAACCGTTTTATAAAAAAGAGAACCGGAAAAACTTTTATAGAATATATCAATGATACCAGAATTGGTTATGCCTCACGATGGTTAATAGAAAAAGACTTGAGCATTGCCGAGATCGCTTTTAAATGTGGGTTTAATAATATTGCTAATTTCAACCGTGTTTTTAAAAAGTGTAAAGACTGTACCCCAAGCCAGTACCGTGATAAATTTAGTGGAATAAAAAGAGTGCTCTAGATATGATACTTTTAAAAGACATTTCCAGATTTAAGAAGATAAAAAAAGCGCCTGTTCCCAAAGAAACAGACGCTAGCTAACAAATCAACTGTAACACTGCTAACTACACTAAAAAACTTATTCTAATTCTTTAATTTTAATATTTCTCCAAAATACTTTAATGCCACCACCATCGTGGATCTGCAGGGCTATTTTTCCATTAGCATCACCAATTTTCTCATCAGAAAAATCAACCATTTCCTTCCCGTTGAGCCAGGTTTGCACCTTATCACCCTCAACCCTTATCTTCATCTTATTCCAATCCCCATAATTGAGAACATCTTCCTTGTCCTCGGGTTTAATAAGCCATCCTCTCCCGTAGGATTCATAGACACCGCCTGTATGTAAATCTGGGGGTGCAACCTCAACCTGCCAACCTGAAATTTTTGTGCCTTCAATATCTGAGCGGAAAAACACTCCGCTATTTCCATCAGCTTCCTGCAGGAACTCCACCTCCAGTTCAAAATCTTCATACTTCTTTTCGGTCGCCAGGTATCCGTATTGTGCATCCGGGCCGCTTTCGGCAACCAGCAAACCGTCTTCCACATACCATTTTTCGGTACCATACACCTGCCATCCATCAAGGTCCTTTCCATTAAAAAGATTCGCCTCCGATTTACAGCCCACTAAAGTCACCAGGGAAAGGCTTAATAAAATTCCTATATTCTTCATCTTTTATAGTTTTTTGATTTTTATATTTCTAAACCAGGTAAAACTACCATGATCCTGCAGGCCAATTAGTCCGGATTTTGCTTTCCCGTAATCCGGGAAATCTTTCCATTTCCCTTCTTCTTTTCTTTTCTGCCAGTCTTCAGACCAGGGTTCAAACTCAAGGGTTTTCTCGCCATTTAACCAATAGGTAACTTTCTCGTTGGTAAACCTGATCCTGCTGGAATTCCATTCGCCAATTTCTTTTAGATCATCCTCATTATATTCAGGATCATACATTCCATAATCTCCTCCAATTGATTGCCATGACGCAAGTTCCTGAGGAAAACCAAGTTGATCTATAATCTGGTATTCGGGAGCGGCAAAGTAAGGCGCATCATATTTTTCATCCTCTACCACATGGTAAAATACACCACTATTTCCCTCAGGAGAAATCTTCCATTCGAGATAAAGTTCAAATTCTCCAAATTCTTCCTCTCCATAGACTATATCGCCCCCAATATCGCCTCCTTTACCAAGTGACTTCAAGGTGCCATCTTCTATGATCCAACCATCAGGCAAGCCTGCTCTGTCTTCCTCATTGTATGCCCGCCAGCCATCTGCATTTTCGCCATTAAAGAGATACTGCCACTCTTCTTCCTCACTTGATTGTTCTTTCTTTGCTTCTGCTTTTACTTCCGATTCATTTTCTGAATTTTCAGGAGAATTTTTACAGGCCATCAATGCGGAAACCGTAAAGACACTTAAGATTATTTTTTTCATAATTAACATTTATGGTTTTAATAAGTTTTAATAACATGCGGTATTAGTAACAAGAGAAATATGCTTACTATCACTGGACCAACTGGGGACATTGATTGTACCCTGCCCGCCATATATGTAGGCTATAACTCTTGGCTTACCATCATCTACCGGCATTAACCTTAACAGACAATGCTGATAAAACGGATGGTCTCCTGAATCAATTTCCGGAGGGAAAGAGATAAATGCGATCCATTTTCCATCCGGAGAAATATGCGGAAACCAGTCATTATGATTCGGGTTAAAGGTCAGTTGCTCCTGTTCACTTCCATCGGGTTTCATCCTCCACAGATGCATCTTTCCATTACGGTTGGAGTTAAAGAAAATATATTTCCCGTCTGGAGAATACTCTGAGCCGTCGTCCAGGTATTCGGTATCTGTTAACTGAATCTCTTTTTTTGTTTCAATATCAATGCTGTAGATATCCATTTTCCCCTTACGATCTCCGGTAAAAAGAAGGGTTTTATTATCTGGGGAGATCCCATGCAGATAAGAAGCTCCTACTCCATCTTTTGTTATTTTCTCGGGAAGTGTATCTCCTGCAGGGTCCATTATATAAAGGGACGACACCCCTCCATCTTCCTGGTTATGATGACTGATCCCTAATATACTTTCGTCAAAAGAAAAAACGTGATCATTGTTATTACTGGTTGCAAATCCCGTTTCAATTTGCTCCACTCTTTCAGAATTTAAATCAAAGCGGTAAAGGTAACCATTCGAATTATACACCAAGTCCCTATCCTTGTTCACCCAGTTAGGAGCCTGAATGGAATGAGCAGAAGTATATAGAATCTTCCGCTTCCCGGTTTCCACATTCAGCACCTCCAAATTACTTCCAAGATATTCCTGATACTGTTCAAAATCCGGCCCGGCAGGCTTTATGAACCTAACATTACTTACAATAACTTTTCCACTCGCTTCGCTATTTCCAGGGCTAAAGAAAAGGCCTGCGAAGACCTCGTTTTCCAGGTTTTCATTTTCAATTTTTACTGTTGTAAAAGGATCGCCCCATTTCGCTGAAGAAAAATAATAGACATCCCCTCTTCGCTCAAGCTGCAACACATTTACCTGAGGCACGGGAACTTCCTCTAATTTTACAGTTGTATTGGTTATAAGGGAAGCTGTGCCTGAATTATCTACCTGGGCAATAACCTCAGCAGATTTGGAACCCAGATTATCACGAATTATCCATCCGGCAGTTGATCCTGAACCGGTTTCACCTTTAAAGCTTAAATGCGCCCTAAGAATAAAGTCCCCTTGTATGGATTTATATAGATAATGAAATGGGTTAGATTCCACTGGTTTTGCATCTACGGTAAATACAAACAAATATTCCTGCAGATCTGGATTATACTCCAGCTCCCCAATGGGAGAAGTATCCCCGATAGTAACCTCATTCTCAAAATCACCCAGATCTCTTTCGACAGAATCCAAAACTTTATGAATTTGATTTTCATAAGGAATAGCAGCAATTAAAAAGGAAAGTAAAAAGCTTCCGAGGATTAGTTTTTTCATCTGCAGTATTTTAATGACTTATATTACTTTCATCTTCTCCGGATCCCAACCCATAAATTTATCCTGCCGATAACTTTCATTACAAAGCAAAGCCGGAGCAGCAGCCCTGAATCCAAATACCGGGTCTTCTACGACCTGTCCATTAGTTCTTATAGCATGAAAGAAATTAGCAAAATGATCGTAATGAGCCCCTTTATAACCTTTTTCTACCTGGTATAATGTTTCTGAGGGGGGAAGGATCTTTTTACGGTCACTACGTGTTTGATTCTGCTCCTTAGCCTTTTCCTCCATAAAAGGATCATTTGAAGCGGCAACATCATTCTGTTTTAATGTTACATCATCCCAGGTAACATCCATAGAACCTTTACTACCCACAATTTTCAGGTAGGTGCTTCCGCTGGTACCATCAACAAAATTGCATCGCAAAGAAAGATTAAAGGCAGGATGACTATCGGTTTTGGGGTAATCAAACATTCCCAATAGTACATCCGGTACTTCCCTGCCATCGTGCCAGTATCTAAGCCCGCCGGTAGCTGCAACTTTGTTAGGTCCCATGGAACCCGTTATAAAATGAAGGCTGGAAAAAAGATGAACAAATAAATCTCCCGCCATTCCGGTACCATAATCAAGATAATTCCTCCACCGAAAGAACCTTTTTGCATCGAAGGGACGTTCTTCGGTATTGGCAATAAATTTCTGCCAGTCTACAGTTTGAGGGGACGCATCTGGCGGAATTGGATATTGCCAGGCTCCGAAAGGGGAATTTCTTGCCCAGAAACCTTCGGCATAATTTATATCTCCAATTGCACCCTGGGCGAGTAATTGTTTAGCTTTTTCATTCCCCAGGGAAGATAAACCCTGGCTCCCTACCATATGAACTTTACCCGATTTTTTCCAGGCATTGATCAGTTCGTGGCCTTCCTCCACAGAATGCACCATAGGTTTTTCGCAGTAAACATGTTTACCTGCTTTTAATGCATCAATGCTTATTTGTTTATGCCAGTGATCTGGAGTGGCAACTATAACTGCATCGATATCCTCTCTTTTCAGAATATCTTTATAATCTTTAGTTAGAAATATATCTTCACCCCATCGAGTTTTAGAATCTTCCAGTCTTCCTTCATACAGATCACAAACTGCTAGCAACTTAATATTATCGTGTTCCAGTGCTGTTTCGGCATCGGCAACACCCATTCCACCAGCTCCGATTAAAGCCAGCCCCAGGGGTTCAGCACCGAATATATTTGCAGCATTTCTTTGCAGGAACAATGTTTTTTGAGTTTCAGCGGCAAAAGCAGAAGGTATAAAGGCTGCGGCAGCTCCCGCAAGCCCAAGATTCTTCAAAAAAGAACGTCTTTGTTTTTTCATTACTAATAAGTTATCCAGGGATAGGTTAAACCCCTGGTTTGGTTAAGCAAATTTGAATATTAAAGAAGGTGCTAAAAAACACTCTCTTTAAGATAATTGTTGTCTACAAAGTTTAATATCCGGGATTTTGTTGCAGAACCGGTCCGTCTGCCGTGGTACTTAAATCTATTTGTCTTTGTGGAATCGGAAAATATCTATCGTTGGCACTAAAATCTCCACCTCTAACATCAGTAGTGATTTGACCTTCATATTCTATATAATTGTTAAGAACTTCCTCGGCTTCACCCCATCGCACAAGATCAAAGAATCTATGGCCTTCCATTGCTAATTCAATACGTCTTTCATACATGATTACTTCCATCGCCTGTTCTTCGGAAGTAAAGTAACCTTCCGGATATCTTTCTATATTATAATTTGCAGCGTATTCTTGAGAAAAACCATCTAATGGATTTTCCGGGTCCACATAATCTTTAAGCCAATTCTCTGGATTATCGACCATTCTTCCTCTCACCATATTCACATACTCTAATGCAGTAGCTAAATTTCCCGTTCTAGCTTCCGCTTCAGCTGCCATCAGTAGCACATCTGCAAATCTTATTATATTTACATTTATTGCATTTCCGGGCGCCCAAGCACTTTGATCTGAATATGTATCGGCATGATACTGCCAGTAAATGTGTTTTTTAGGAGCATAAGGACCACCAGATGACTGCTCTCTTATCCAATCATAACCCGGGTGATATCCCCAATCATGATATGGTATATCTCTTCTGCCGACCGTCCAATCCAGTCTGGGGTCCAAAGATTGTGTATCTGGTGTAAATGGTTCATCTGAAAGAATCCCCATATCATTCTTAACAGGATTACTATTATAATTATCAATATACGGAAGACCTGTTGATTCCTGAGTACGATAAGAATTTACAAGGTCCTGGGTAGGCTGGTAAAAGCCGCAACATCTAAAAGGACTATTATAAGGATATGCCAGCATTAATGCCTGGTTTGAATTGGCAATTGTATTTGTACCATCGTTAGCTACCATTTGAATAGCGAATACCGATTCAGCGTTATTTTCAAATTCAGCATTAAAGTTATGGTTAAAATTATCTACAAGTCCATAGCTTAATCCATTGGAGGTTACTCCCGAGTTTATCACTTCTGTGAAAACAGTTTTAGCTTGCGGGAATTTTTCCTGGTATAAGTAAGTTTTACCAAGATAAGCCCCGGCAGCCCACTTATTTACACGGCCTACTTCGCCCTGGGTTGCTGGAAGATTATTATAAGCAAACTGAAAATCTTCTTCTATCATAGGCCAAATATCTACATCATTTGGCACGTTGGTGTTTTCAGTAGTTTCATCAATCCATGGTACCATATTGAACATTTTCTTTAGTTCAAAGTAATAATGGCCTCGCAGAAAACGAGCTTGCCCGGCAATATTCGCTTTTGATGCTTCAGAAATACTTTCCGCCTGATTAAGTAAACGTAAAACTGCATTGGCTCTAGTCACTCCTTCATATAAGGCTTTCCATTTTGTGTTAAAAAACCCATTACTTGGATCTACACTGTAAGTTGCTATGGAGTTAATTGGAGGTTGATCTCCTCCGTCACTACCTTTATGGGCATCACCCCCGGTTATATCTCCATATATCCAGTTAGAAGGTGTAGATTCCCAAGCATTACCTCCTCCAAGGGCCAGAACACTACCATTATTCTCATCCTGACCATCCAGGGCACCATAAGCGCCAATTAAAAGCGCATTAATACCTTTCTCATCTGCTAAAACCTCATCACTCAAAGCTCCATAGGCAGGTTTATCTAAAAAATCTTCTGTACAGCTATGGAAGATTCCCACTCCCATCATTAAACAAACTATTGTATATACTATTTTTTTCATATCTGAAATTTTTAATTTATTATCTTATAATGAAAGATTTACACCTAAGATTATTTGTTTAGGAGTTGGATAAGCTCCTTCATCAATTCCAAAGGCCGTAGCAGAACCTGTTAATTCTGGGTCTACTCCGGAATAATTAGTTATCGTAAACAAATTTGCGCCTTGTACATATAATCTTAATCTATCTAATCCTACCTTATCTAAAATTGTGGTTGGCAAGTTATATCCTAATTGAATATTTTTAAGTCTCAGGTATGAGCCATCCTCCACAAAATAGGAGTTCGGCACATTTGCGGTACTAAAACTTCCGCCTGTTTCCTGTATAGGAGCAGATGCATTCTGGTTAGTTGGCGTCCAGGAATCATATAGTGCGGTATAACTCTTAGCTCCATTAAAGGAACTATAGAAATCATGCCACCATTTAACCTGATTCCAGATATCATTTCCATATACTCCATAAAGAAATGCACTTAAGTCCCAATTCTTATAGGTGAATTCCAGGTTAAGACCTCCACTGAAATCCGGGTTAGGATTCCCAAGGAAAGTTCTATCATCACTTGTAATAACGCCATCTCCATTAATGTCTTCATAACGAAAACGACCAACTCCTATATCTGACTGATATTCGGCATCTGGGCTATTTAATGCATTTTGGGCCTCCTGGTTCGCCGCATCAACTTCTTCCTGACTATTCCAGAATCCAACTATATTATAACCATGGAACTGTCCTACAGAGTGTCCCACTGCATTTCTAACAATGCTACTTCCATTAAAACGGCGTGCTTCCTGGTCAAAATAAGAAACCCCATCAGCTATATTTACAATCTCATTTTCAAAAGTTGTAAATGTAAGTGTGGTATTCATTTTTAGTTCTGATGTAAAATCAAAAAAAGCAGTAGCAGACAGGTCTAAACCACTATTTTTCATTTCTGCAATATTAACATAGGGTGCAGTTGATACCCCTGCGGTAGCAGTAAGTTCTGGATTATATAAAAGGTCAACTACATCCTTACGATAATAATCGGCAGAAATCTGAAGTTTACTATTAAATAAATTTGCATCTATTCCAATATTGGCATTAATGTTCTTTTCCCAGCTAGCGTTGGGATTTCCAATTCGTGAACGCAGAAATCCTTCTACAATCGAATTATTAGTTCCATTTATATCATAATAAGAAGATACTCTACTTGCGCCGTAGGTGGTAAAAGCATTGGCAGGATCAACATTATTTTGATTACCCATCACACCATAACCTCCTCTTAGTTTCAGTTCATCAACCCAGGATACGTCGTCCATAAAAGCCTCTTCACTTATTCTCCAGCCAGCACTAACTGCCGGGAACCAACCATGTCTTGGATTGGTAAATCTGGAAGTGGCATCCCTTCTAATTGTGGCTCCCAGCAGATACCTGTCGTTAAAGGTATAATCCAGTCTACCGAATACAGAAAAAAGTGCGTCTTCAGTATAAAAACCAGAGTTGGTCTGTGTTCCGGACCCAGTACTTAAGTTTACATAATCCGGATCAAAAGAATAGTAACCTTGTGTAAGTGCACTAACCGTTTCAAACTGATTATGATAAGCTTCAGTTCCAACTAGAACAGTCACATTATGCAAGTCATTAAAGATATTTTGATATTGGAGGGTGTTAGACCAGGTCCAGTTATATCCAGTAAAGGCATTTTCAGTTAATTGGTTATAAGTGGTATTCTCAGCATTTTCATAGGTTGGATAAGCAAAAACCTGTCCGTTTGTATTTGAATAACTACCACCGAAACTAGTTCTTGCGGTAAATTTTTCCAGGAAATTTAATTCTGCAAAAATATTTCCAAAAATGCGACTGGTTTTACTAAAATTGTTTCTGTTCCGCTCTAAAATAGCTACAGCATTTTGAGAGTTACCTAAAGAAGGAGCCTGGGTACCTGCAAAATTACCTGCAATATCATAAACTGGAATTATAGGCTGAGACCGATAGGCATGGTTAATCGGATTTTCCCCGATTACAGAAATCCTATTGTCGGTAGTAAGTGCATAAGAAATATTTTCACCCACCCTAACCCGCTTTATTCATGAGTAGTTTAGCCAAAGAATTTTTTCAGATTGAATTATAGTTTTTGTTGAATCAGGAAATTTTTTGGTTTGTTTTTCT
>NZ_SNWE01000001.1 GCF_004362395.1 Salegentibacter sp. 24 | reverse complement strand
GATTTGAAGACCGCATTAGGCTCGATTTGGCAACCACTCCTTCGGGGGTACCCCCGAAGGAGTGAAGCAAAGGACAGAGTTCAGATTACACTCCCGATAGCTATAAGGACCTTTGTTTTGCTATGTTTTCATAAAATCGAAAGCTCCTTTTCTTAGGTTAATACCGTATTCCAAGTAAGCTTTTAAACAAGCAAGGAAATTGGCCCAACCTTCAGTATTACCACTAAGCCATTGAATCCCGATTTGATCGGCTTTCATTTTTCCTTCAGTAATTTTCACTAAGGTATTATCTTTTGAAATTTCGGTAAGATCGATTACTACCTTAAGGTTTTTCCCTTTAGCACCCTCCCATTCAAAGATGACCTGTTCACCTGGGATTATTTTTAAAACTTTTACCGGTACGAATTCTTCAAATTCGAGAAATTTCCAGCTAATTGATTTCCCTTCCTCCATCATTCCGGAACTTTCCGAAATAAAATAATGTTTCATTTTCTCAGGATCTATTATCGCCTGAAAAATGTCTGCTTTGGGTTTTGCAATTTGTAAGGCGGTCTTTATTTCCAGCATTCGCATAGTTCGAAATTTACCTAAATATAAAACGAAAATCTCATTACCTCTCTTTAAATTAAGAAATAATAAAGATTCCCTACATAGGATAAACTGTGATTAAAAACTAAACTTCATACTCACCAGCACCTGTGAAGGCCTTAGCCGATAGGTGCTTTGCACATAAGAAAAATCGGTATTGAAAACCCTTACAAACTCATCAGTGTTCAACACATTGTTCCAACTGGCTTTCAGGTCTATTCCCGAGTCTTTAAAAGTATATTGGTAATTTACATTAAGGAAATAGTTATTTCTATTTGCTTTAGAAATGTTATTAAAGTAATATTCAGAATCTACACTGAAATATTGATTGTCTGCCAGATAAAAAAAGAGGTCAAGTTCATGTTGCTGTGTTCTTATTTCATTAAATTCCCGGGCCTCTAAACTAGTTTTTAAAAAACTTAAATTCCCGCTATAACTTGCACTTAGCCAATGGGTCACTTCTGATTCTAAATCGAACTTAAAAGCCAGGTTTTGGTTCTCCACATCGACCAGGTTATCGTTTAGCAATTGCTCACGGTTGGATATTATAAAACTACTTCCCAAGCTAAGCGTGGTATTCAGCTTACTGAAATATTTGCTTGCTTTTATTCCTAACCGGTGAGCATCCGTATAATTTTCCTTTTCCAAGGCTTCAAAAATTGTAGCTGCGTTTTCTCCTATTCGATTACTATAGATCAAATTTCGTTTGGTTTTCCCAAAGGAATAAGAGAGATTGGCAAAAAGCGATTTTAAGGGATTCCTAAACCGAAGTTGCCAGGAATAATTCTGATTGAAAATTTCTGGCAGGGGGGAATTATAGCGCTGCAGGTTTCGATAATTATTTAGGATAAAACCGAAATAAACCTGGTCCAGATCTCCAAAATTGTTACTGAAATTAGCTGAAATACTGGTTTCCCAAAATGCTGAAAATTTATTCTTTATATAAAAACTGGGCTCAAACGTTAACCTGTCAAGACTTTGGCTCTTGTTTAAGGAAGTATCTTCAATAGTAAAACTTCGAAGATTCAAGGGGGTGGTCAACCTAATGTTCCAATAATTATTTTCATACACAAAGCGGCTGGTGGTGTAAAATCGGGAAGTTAAAAAATCCAGGTTATTCTGAAAGTCCCCATCTAAAATTTGCGTCTCATTTTGATCGAAAATCCTTAGGCGACTTCCTAGTGACTGGTTTTTGACGGAAACTCCAACTTCTGGAGAAATCGTAATGGCCTTTATTTTCTTGGTAAAACCGGCGGTATTATCGCTGAAAAAAGTGGTGGCCTTGACAGCTTGTTCCATTTCAGCATAATTAATTCCGTTATTCAGTAATGCTTCATACTGACCGGGTTGTACTTGGAGGTTTTGGTTGGCTTCGGTATAACCGGTATTTGATCTAAAAGTCACTAATTGCTTCCCTACCGGTTTTAGCAACCGCAACTTATTTCGGATCACCGAAAATGGATTGGAAAGCCGCTGGTGAATTCGGGAATTACCAGTATCGATATTTCCCCGTTGTGAATCCCAAAATCCAGAGATCTCTAATTCATTCTTTAAATAATTATCATCGGTATTTTTCTCAAAAATAAAATTAGTTTGCAGCGTATTTATGAATAAATCGTTATGGGTATTTTCCACGAGTTCAATAGTATCAGTGGGGGTGAAAAACCGGGTTTGCGATTTGCCAATTTGATGCTGGGCATCGTTTAAATAAGAAATATTTGTTTTTAGGTCTACCTCCTTTTCAAGACGAATGAGGTAATTGGCCGAGCCCAGATGCACATTATTATCGAGCCAACGTTCCTGCGCAAAAGGCGGTCTTGCCAGTTGACCAATAGAAAGCCAATCAGATTTACTACTGTTGAATTCTTCCCGGCCAAAATCGGAAATCGAAAAATCCCTGATTTCCCGAGAGACCTCCCTACCGGTATTATTGGCCTGGTAAGTTACAATGGCCTGATTTTTTTTAGTAAAAATCATAGGAGTAACCTTGGCCTTCCAAAGTAAAGGAGAAAACCCGGTGCCAAGTTCGGCGCTACCGCTAACAGTAACATCCTTTTTAAGTTTAATATTTAGCGATGCCCTTTCAGAAAATTCAAGGCTATCCAGCAGTTTTACCGGTTGATGGTTTTCCAGGATCTGGACTTTTGAAACATCGTCTGCCGAAATATTGTTGTTGGCCAGACTGTAGCGACCTTCAAGCAAATCCAGACCTTCAATATAATATTTCTGAATTGGTTGACCCTGGTATTCTATCTGGCCTCCGGGCAGGATTTCTATGCCGGGCATTTTTTTGAGTACATCGGCAATGACGCGGTCTTTTTGATCTTTAAAGGCTGCAACCGAATAACTTATGGTATCTCCTTGCTGATCGATAATTTTGGTTTCTACCAAAACCTCTTTTAAAGCTTCAGAAGATGGAGAAAGCGCAATCTCCAGTTGCTGATCTGTATTCTGGATTTTCTGTTCCCAGGTACTGTAGCCTATGTAAGAGACCTTCAGAAAAAGTGAATCTATTTCAAGCTTAAGATTCACCTTAAATTCACCTTTACCGTTACTGATGCCGTAGGCTAAAATAGTGCCGGTCGTGTCTTTACTCACTATTACCGTGGCGCCGCTTAAATTTTCGCCTTTTTCATCGAGGATTTCTCCTGAAATCGTGGATTGTGAATAACCCAACAAAGAACACATTAGGAATAAAAAAAGATTACAGAATTTAATTTGGTTCAAATTATTCCAGTTCTATGGGGTTGTTCTGCTTTTTTAGTTTTTCTCTGGTTTCCCGCAAAAGCTTTTCCTTTTGTCCCTCTTTGAATCCTATTTTTATAGTCTTTTCCGGAGTATTATTTCGCTCTAAAACAGCAAAAGGATTTAATTTATATTCCATTATACGTTCTAAAACTTCTTTTTTATCACTTTTTAAAAAATTAGAAGCTTTAATTCTTACTGTAGGCGAATCTTCCAGCTTTTCGAAACTCTGCAACTTGTAATTATAATGATTTTCGGTATCGCTGATCTCGAGAATAAGACCTGGTAAGCCATTAAATTTATAGGGCCCATCATCAATAGGTATTTCCGAAGTAAACCAGGCTAGATAGTTTCTCCCTGCAAAACTGGTGCTGGCTTTTTGAGCTTTATAGCCCTGGATGGTTTTACTTTCAGGCAAAATCTTCCACGCAAATTGGTTAAGATCTTCTTCATATCGTAATTTATCCCTGATAATTTCATAAGAATATGAAATATTATTTTCCGGAAAACCTTTATAAATCACCTCACCAAAATCGGTCTTGGTTCTTCTGGCATGTTCTTTAAAATCAATATTTCGATCTCTTGCAGTTATCTTTAAAGAATCCCTCAGGGTTCGACCTTGACTGGCAAAAATAGAAAGCTGATCACCCATATATAAAATAAATTTTTCCGATTTTACATCTTCAATTTTAGTAGAATCGGGGGCATAGACTAACTCTTAGGTGGCTTTATATTTTATTTGATCTTCCAAAGGTTTTTGACCGATAACATTGGAAAACATCAAACTAAGAATAATCAAAAAAAAGCTTTGCATACTTGGAATTTTTTATGTTTTCTACCGAATTAGTAGAATTATGGTTCAAGATGTCCAATATAATTGAATTCACAAAATTTTTAACTAAAAAAATAGTAGCTCAACTATAAAATAAGTAGTTCAACTATACTTCAAGCTTATCCCAAAATTTCATTTATTTAATTAAAACTTTGACGCTTTTAAATTTAATATATTAGGACCACTCGATAATCCAGCAAATGAACCAAACCACCAGAGCTTTAATTTTAATAGCCGGCCCTTTAGTATTTTTCATCCTGCAAGTAATAGGGGAACCCGGATCTATGCCGAGGCCTGCTTTCGATGTTCTTGCTATCACACTCTGGATGGCGCTTTGGTGGGTTACCGAGGTCATACCCATATCGGTGACCGCCTTGCTGCCTATAGTGCTGTTTCCGTTAACAGGGGCCCTGGATATTGAAACCACTACTGCCGCTTTTGGGCACAAATATGTGTTTTTGTATTTAGGAGGATTTTTACTGGCAGTTGCCATTGAAAAATGGAATTTACATCGACGCATTGCCTTAAATATCATTCATTTAATAGGAAGCCAAATAAAATTCATTATCCTTGGCTTTATGGTAGCCACCGCATTTCTTTCCATGTGGATCTCCAACACAGCAACAGCGGTAATGATGTTACCCATCGGTACCGCTATTATAAGTCAGTTAAAAAACAATCCTTTTAGTGATGAAAACGAGACTACCGTTTTTGGGAAGGCTTTAATGCTGGCTATCGCTTACAGCGCCTCTATTGGCGGAATCGGGACTTTAATTGGAACACCACCAAACCTGGTCTTCGCCGGAATTGTAGAAGAATTATATCAAATAGAAATCAGTTTTCTAAAGTGGGCGATTTTAGGTGTCCCTATATCAATTTCCCTGCTTTTAATCTGCTGGAAATATCTCACTAGTTTCGCTTTTAAATTTGAAAATGCGGAATTCCCCGGAGGAAAAGCGGAAATTTCAAAATTATTACATTCTCTAGGTAAAATAAGCAAACAGGAAAAAAGAGTACTTGTGATCTTTAGTACAACTGCATTTTTCTGGATAAGCAGGTCTTTTCTAATCCAACCCTTTTTTCCTTTTGTAGATGATACCATTATTGCAATTATTGCGGCTATTGCCCTATTTATCGTGCCTTCTGGAAAAAAAACAGAACCTTTATTGAACTGGGAAGAAGCGGTTAAAATTCCTTGGGGAATAATTTTACTCTTTGGTGGTGGAATGGCTCTGGCAAAAGGTTTTAGCCAAACAGGTTTAGCCGTTTGGATAGGTGAGCAACTCACCTACTTACAGGCACTACCGTTATTTCTTTTAATTTTAATTCTCGTCGCAGCAGTTAATTTTCTTACGGAGGTAACTTCCAACCTTGCAACAACAGCAATGCTTCTACCGATTTTAGCACCAATGGCCTTAGCTATGGGCCTGCATCCCTATCTGTTCTTAATAAGCGCAACACTGGCAGCGTCCTGCGCCTTTATGTTACCGGTTGCCACTCCCCCAAACGCAGTAGTTTTTGGCTCAGGTTATCTAAAAATTCCGGATATGATAAAAACGGGCTTATGGATGAACCTTTTCTCTATTCTAATAATAAGTATACTGGTCTACTTTTTCTTACCGGCAATTTGGGAGTTTAAGGTGAATGAAATACCCAGGGTATTTAAATGAAAAAAGAGGAGTAAATACCCCTCTTTCTTTTTAAATAAGCATGACTCAAGCTAATTCGGCGCCCACCATAGTTCAGTGCCTTGTTCATCGGGGCCCTGTTGTTGAATCGCTTCTTCAACGTTGGCGCCGTTGGTATTATATTCCTGATTTCCATACCTCATTCTTTGAGGATATTCACCATTTAGTGTTCCCGCTGCATAGATATCATAATCGGATACCCCATTGGCTAATTCGGATGGATAACCGGTATCTCTTACAATCGCCCAGGCCTCAAAACCATCTGTATAGGCAGCGATCCATCTTTGAATCGCAATTTTCTCTAACATCTCCTCTACCGTTCCTGTTAATTGTGCCATTTCTTCGTTAGCAATAAATTCCTCAATTTCACTTTCCTCTACTCTCCATATCTTCATAGCCTGTCTTATACCTTCTTGATAAAATGTTTGAGCATCACCAGAGCTAAGACCTTTTACAATAGCTTCTGCCTGAAGAAAGTTTCCTTCTGCCGCAGTAAAAACAATTTCAGGAAATATTTCAAGCCCTTCGTTTTTTGGATTAATAATCCAATCTGCCGGCTCGGAGAACAAATCATTTTTCACATGTGGGTAAATTTCAGGATTTAATCTCGATGGTTGCCCAACATAATAATCCTGGTCCTGAGGTACACTAATAGTAAACTCATCACCCGATCCATTTTGCGTGTAAGGCACACCTGCATTATCAAGTTCAGCTAATATAAAGTCTACGTGTTTATCAAACAGGGAAGCACCAGCGCCTTCCGCCGGCCTTGTAAAGGTGAAGTCCCCCCCAATAATAGGTTCTGCATAGTGTGATAATCTTGGGTCATTATTGTCTCTTAGATAATCTATCAGTGTTTTCCCCACATTCCAGTGAGACCCTATCCCCGCAAAATTATGCCATACATCCCCATAGGCCGCATTTCCAAACTGATCTATTTCAGTATCTTTTTCCATCAGCGCGTTATCCATAGCAGTGTTTAACAAAGGTGCCTGGAGTGCTTCAGAAATAGCTGTCTCGGCAAAATCTGCTCCTGAAGCTCCCTGAGCTCTAAGAGCCATTCGCAATTTTAAGGTATTTGCTAACTTTTTCCATTGTTGAAGATCCCCATTGAAAAACAAATCATTTTCTGCAAGTAGTTCAATTCCAGATCCTGTTACCGTTTGATCTCCAATAATGCTCATTGCTTCATCTAATTCTGATATCACACCTTGGTAAATTACAGATTGTTCATCTAACTTAGGTGTAATTATATCCGGATCCAGGGCTTCTGTGTAAGGTACCATTCCAAAGGTATCTGTGTACATTTGATAGTAGAGCCCTTTCATAATCAATCCAATTGCATAGAAATTTTGATTTTCTAAATCTCCACCTTCACCAACAAAATTTTGAAAAACACTCAAATGACTAACATAACCAGCCATCCAGTCGTATGCCGCGTCGGTATATGCCGCGTTATAATCATAACCAAGCGACCCAGTCCACCAACATCCATTATATCCGAAAGTAAATTGTCCTGCATACCTATCAGCATGAATTAACTGGGCTCTCCAATAAGGAAAACGATTGGGAGCATAGAGTTCTATTTGAATACCTGTAAGAAAGTATTTTGCACTAACCTCATCAGATACAAACGCATCTGGCCTGGTATTGATCTCCTCGAAATCCGAACATCCGCTAAGTAAAAAGACCAACAACAAGCTTGTGCTAATTGTCTTTAAAATTCCTTTCATAACTATTTTGATTAAAATTTAATATTAATATTTAAACCCAGACTACGAATAGTGGGTGCATTGTTTAGAGAAATTCCTTGTCCTGAAAGCCCTGTTCCAATAGAAGTATCAGGATCTATATCTTCAGCTGCTTTATAAATAAAGAAAAGATTTCTACCAATTAAACCTATAGAAGCTGAGGTAAAACCTATTTTATCAATAGCCTCTCCTGGTAACCCATAAGTTAAAGAAAACTCTCTTAATCTTACATTAGTTTGATCATAAACGTAGTTGGAGGTGATATTTGAGTAATTATTCCAATACTGCTGAGCTGTAATTAAAATATCATTTTGCTCGCCTGTTCCTTCATTTATAGCGTCTACCACTATACCATCTTCTCGGTACTGCAGACTCCTTTCCGAAACACCAGCCGCATCTAAATAAGAAGAGGTCGCAGAATAAATCTCTCCGCCAAATCTACCATCTATCAGAAACCTAAAATTCCAGTTCTTGTAGCTGAAATTGTTGCTTAAACCTCCAATAAAATCAGGTTGAGCATTTCCTAATTTAACCCTTTCGTTTGAGGCAACTGGAAAACCTTCAGCGTTTACCAGTAATTCTCCACTCTCATTTGTTTTCCAGGTGGTACCATAAATATCACCTATTCCTCCACCTACTTCAGCGCGAATAGAGAGATTACCCAAAGTGTTTAAAGTTGTATAATCTAAACCGTCAATTAATTCTACTAATTCATTGTTATTCCTTGACAGGTTAGCCGATACATCCCATCTAAAGTTTTCATTTCGGATTGGTACACCACCAATCATAATTTCAAATCCGTTATTCTTCACTTCCCCTACATTTTCTTTAAAGAAACTATATCCGGTTGCAAAAGGAACAGGAACATTAAAGATCATATCTTTTGTCACAATTTCATAAATTGAGAAATTTCCATATAATCTATTTTTGAACATATTAAATTCAACTCCGAATTCGGTTGATCTTACACTTTCTGGTTTTAAATCAGGATTTAACTTTACACTAGGTCCTTCTAAAACTGTTAAGCCTAAATAACCTTGTTGAGGTACACTAAAGGTTTGATATAACTGATAAACGTCTGTATCATTACCAACTTCCGCCCAACTTGCTCTTAGCTTAAGCATATCGAAAATGTTCTTATCGGGATCTATAAAACGGTTAATTAATAACGAATAACTTACCGAAGGATAGAAGAACGACCGATTATCTTCACTAAGGGTAGAAGACCAATCATTCCTACCAGTTATATCCAGATACATAAAATCATCATAAGAGAAGCTAAATGCTCCATATAAGGAGTTGATCTTTTTCATTCCCAAGGGAGTATGCGTGCTGGTTTGTACATTTGTGTTATTTAAAAATGCCCTCGAAGGTAACCTGAATTGACTTCCGCTTACACTCATTCCTTCAAATGTTCGTTTGGATAAACTACCTCCAACATTAGCAACGAGATTTAATTTCTCAGTAATATCCTTATCAGCAGTAAATAAAAAGTCACTATTGAGTTCTACATTTTTAGTGGTTGAAAAATTTAAACGTCCATCATAGAAAAAATGATGCCCATAGTCCTGGATAAATTCAGCCCTCACATTGGTAACATCTCCGCCTATTCTAATAAATGCAGAAAGCCAATCGTTAAACTCATAATTAAGTTTTGAGAAACCAAAAAATCGATCCCTACGCTCGTCATTTGTATCCTGACTTAACATCCAATAGGGATTACCTATGCTTTTGTTTTGACCTGCATAACTTATTGCCCCGTACTCATCTGGAAACATTTCCGGATTAGGCCAAAGTGAAGGTTTAAACCTTTTAAGGTCTTCGATTACAGTATTTCTGGGCATTGAATACACATAGGCGAGGACACCTTCGGTACCCACATTTACTCTGTTTTCCAGCTCTTGAGTAAAATAAGTAGCTTTAGAATCCAGGGTCAATTTATCAGATAAGTCGATTACTCCTCTAAGATTAAAATTATGACTATGAAGTTCAGAATTGGGAATTACCGAAGTGGTTTGGTTATTAGTGTAAGAGAATCTCACAGAATAATTTTCGCCCCCCTGATCCATAGCGATGGAGTTGATACTTTTCACACCGTTTTCAAAAAAATTCTCAACATTATCTGGTTGTGCCACATAGGCGCGTTCTTCTCCCGTATAATAAAGCTGTTGAGATCCATCAAATTGAGGTCCCCATGATCCAGATCCAAAATTTTCTAAATCTGCATATACAGCTCCATTAGTTCCCTGTCCATATTGGTTTTGAAGTTCTGGTAAAAACATAGTTTCCTCGATAGAGATATTGGAATTTAACGAAATACCAAGGCCTGCTCCTCGCGTTCCTTTTTTGGTTGTAATTAGGATTACACCACTTGCTGCACGAGAACCATAAAGTGCGGCCGCGTTAGGTCCTTTAAGAACAGAAATTGACTCAATATCGGCTGGATTTATATCCGTAATTCCTCCACCAGTTACAGTACTATTGTAAATACTCCCACCAGATTCATTGCCTGATGCATCAATTGGAATACCGTCTACTACTATTAGAGCCTGGTTATTACCCGTCAAAGTATTATTACCCCGAATAGTAATACGCGAACCTGATCCAACTCCGCTGGATTGATTAACAACCAGACCGGCAACTTTACCAACCAGAGAATTAGCAACATTATAATCTTTTACGGTGTTTACCTCTTCCGAGTCCAGTTGAGTTACTGCGTAACCCAGAGATTTTTTCTCACGGGTTAACCCCAAAGAAGTCACCACTACTTCGTCCAAGGCCTCGGTATCTGGTGAAAGCTGCAAATTTAAGTTAGTTCGTCCATCTACAGGCTCTTCCTTGGTCATAAAACCTACCATAGAGAAAACAAGAATAGCATCCTCTGATACTGACAAAGAATAATTCCCATCAAAATCTGTGGAAGTCCCGTTATTGGTTCCTTTTTCTAATACAGTAACTCCTGGTAAAGGCATTCCATTTTCAGAATCTGTTACTGTTCCCGTTACTGTTTGATCCTGCGCAATTAAGTTTTGATTAAATGAAAAAAACATTAATCCAAGCAGGAATAATAATTTTTTACCCATGTGTAATTAGTTTTGGTTAGAATTTCACGCCATACAGCGCTTTTTAATTAAAAAATCATCGAAATGTTAGAAACTTGTTAACTATTTCAGAATTAATCTACAGAAGCCATTCCCAAATAGCTAAATAACTAACTTAAAAACATTAATTTAAGCTAAAATAATAAGAAGTAAATTAACTTAAGTAATTTTTTTACTTAATTATTATTATAAATTTAAATTAATGGGTTCCGTGTTTATGAAAACATTAGGAGTATTAAATTTTATATTAACAAATACAGGGCATTCGGGACGGCTCACCCCGCACTAAATGAAAAATTCCACAGTATCTAATGGTAATTGAAAATCTAAGGTGAAGTCATGAGAGAAAAAAATGGATAGCATGATATAAATAAATTTAAAGAAGTTCCTGAAGAAAAAGCACTTGGCGATAAATCGGAGTTTCAGAACTGCTAATAAAAGACCCTGAGGTATGTTTTGATTGAAAAATATTCCATAGAAAATACCTCTTACAAACGAACTTACCAGGAATAAAGAACAAGCTGTGAGAATGCCTTAGACGGTTTAATTACTTCCAACAGAATTGAATTTTTCACATTCAAATTTCCACAAAGGCGATGATTCCAAAGTAATAATTACTTCTTATTGCGAAGATCAAGTTGGATAAGAATTAGAAGGTGATAAAAAATTTGGCTGAACCCTATTGTTCGAAGTTAAAAACATCATTTTAAAATTCAATACCAAAAAAAAAATGAAATAAGTTTCACTCCAATACATTCTTCTTTAGTAAGTGCTCAAGATTAAAAAAGTTACTTTTCCAAAGTAAGAATTATATTTTAAATCAAAATATAGGCAGCTTCAAGAGCTATTTAACGCAACTAAAATTTAAGGATGTCCATCCATAGCAATTCCAACAGACAATAGCAAGAAAGCTTTACCTTAAAGGATAATCAACCTATGTTATTGGTATTTACAAGTCAAGGATTTTATTCGGAGAACTTAATCATCTCCTTTTCTCCTTGTTTTTAAAAAATATTTTGGGTTAACCCCATATTTTTCCTTAAAAATCTTAGAAAAATAACTCCTATTATTAAGCCCGATCGCGATGACAATTTCAGAAATATTTTTTTCAGAAGTCATTAGCATTTCTTTGGCTGCCTCTAATTTTTTATGCTGCATATATTTATTCACGGTAAGATCATAAACATATTTAAACCCCTCCTGGAGCTTATTTACATTAGTGCCGGCCTCTTTAGCAAGGGACTCAACAGTTAAATTACTTCCGAGATCACCCTGAATTCTTTTAACGACATAATCCACTTTTTCAATATCAGACTGTCTCAATATTTGAGGAAGTTTATCCCCTGATTCATCGTCCTGGTACTGAGATATTTGAATCACCAGCATTTGAAAGGCTTTAGCTTCAAGAAAAAGAGACCTTAAAAACCCGGTAAATTCTTTGGTATTAATCTCATTCATTATATCAGCGGCCTTAATACTATAATTCCCCTGATAGAAGAATTGCCTCTCGGCTACCGCATCTTGGAATAGCTCCTTTAAAGTTGGATCCAGATCTTTAAAATCATAATTTCTTCGATGTGCAAAAACCGAACGAATTATTTCTAAACTCGACACATGTGTAGGCTCGTTAGCCTTAAAATATAAGACGTGACCGTTATAACCACTACTGGATACAATTATATTCTGATATGCTTTGATTTCGTTAATTTTGTCAGAATCCTGAAAAGAATGTCCGGTTGTTCCCGCCGAGCAAAATATAAATTTAAGCGGGTGTACGGTGTTCAGTGCAAAATGAATTTCAACATCATCATAAAACTTGCAGTTGTAGGTAATAAATCCGATCCCTGAATCCAAACTGATTCCTCTAATAAATCCCTCGCCAATTTCTTTTGGCAATTTCAGAGTATATTCACCACTACCATTTTCAACGGGTGCATTAAGGTTCTCAGAAATATTCTGAATAATTTCATCTACCGGTAAGGTCTTGACATCTATCCTCATAAATAAATCACTTAGGGAAACCCCTATAAATCAATTTTTAAGCAATAATACTAGTTTAAATTAATAAACATTAGCAAAATTTAACATTTTTAAATCTGCGTAAAGTTAAAATATGAATTAAACATATAACTAAAACACATCAACAATTTTTGCTTTCAGCTTAAGTTTATGTGAAAAACGTTAGTATAACGAGATATCAAAATACATAAATGTATCGAAAAGAACCTTATAAAGCGTAACTTTTATTGCAAAACCGGCAAGCAAAACAAATTAGCATTCAGATATTTACATAAAATTAATACGACCTACCTCAAGGTCTTAGGCACCTTAAAACTAAAGAGCTATGGATTTTATTTTTCTATTACTGGGTCTGGAAATTTTGGCTATAATAATCGTTTCAATATTTTTTGTAAAAAAAATAATTAGAACGCCAAAAAAACATTAAAGAACACCTTCGCTGTTTCTTTATTTAGAATTCCCAACAATTAAAAACTCCCGATATTAAACCGAACAATCATTTGTTTAGTAAGTTTTAATAGATATTTTAGACAAAAATTGTATTAATAAAATTTGCCACAACAATGTCTAAGACTTACTATAATTCAGAGGACCTTCGAAAATTTGGGGAAATAACCGAATGGAGCGAAGAATTAGGAAATAAATTTTTTGATTACTACGGAAAAGTTTTTGAGGAAGGCGCCCTATCTGCAAGAGAAAAATCACTTATAGCACTTGCCGTTTCCCACGTTGTTAAATGCCCATATTGTATTGATGCTTATACCAAAGATGGATTACAACGAGGAATCACCAAAGAGGAAATGATGGAAGCCATACACGCCGGTGCTGCCATAGAAAGCGGTGCCACGCTTGTCCACGGGGTGCAAATGATGAATAAATATAAAAAATTAAGTATGTAAATTTTAGATTTTTAATTTTTATTCAAGCTCTAAAAGCATTTTTTGTATGGCTTTATTAAAATCCTTAAAGGCTAGAAAGAGTGATCTTTCAAAACCAGAAAATCAACTTGCCTTTTTAAACAACGGTATTTTCAAAGAGGGTAAACTCCCTCTCTTTAAAGATAAGATTGCCGAGACCGGCAATTTTCCTTTAAAACCTAGAAAATTAGAAATCCTTCAGCTTAATTTAGGGTATATGTGCAATCAGGTTTGCTCCCACTGTCATGTAGACGCTGGTCCAGATCGTAAAGAGATCATGAGTAGAGAAACGATGTTGCAATGTCTTGATGTTATTAGACACACAAAGGCACATACCTTGGATCTCACAGGTGGAGCACCGGAAATGAATCCTAATTTCAGATGGTTTGTAGAGGAAGCTTCGAAAGCAGGTATTAAAGATTTTATCGTCCGGTCTAACCTTACTATTATTTTGGCCAACAAGAAATATCACGATTTACCTGAGTTTTTTAAAAAATATAATGTCCACGTGGCTTCGTCGCTTCCTTTTTACAAGAGGGAAAAAACCGATAAACAACGTGGAAAAGGCGTTTTTAATAAATCCATAAAGGTTTTACAGATGTTGAACGAAGTTGGATATGCCCAGGAAGGTAGTGGGCTTAAATTAGATCTTGTATATAACCCTGCAGGGGCATTTTTGCCTGCCAACCAGGGAGGCCTAGAACGAGATTTCAAAAAGGCCCTTAAGGAAGATTTTAATATTGAGTTTAATAGCCTTTTCGCCATCACGAATCTACCCATTAGCCGATTTTTGGAATACTTGATAGCCTCAGAGAATTACGAAGATTATATGTATGCCCTTGTAGATGCTTATAATCCTGCTGCGGTGCAAAACGTGATGTGCACCAATACGATTTCTGTTAGTTGGGACGGCTGGCTTTATGACTGCGATTTTAATCAAATGCTGGAGTTGAAAGTGAACAGTAAAGTAAAGCATATAAGTGAATATAATGAGACGCTACTCAATAACCGGCAAATTAGAATTTCCCAACATTGTTATGGTTGTACCGCTGGAGCCGGAAGTAGTTGTCAGGGGACCCTTGACTAATTTTTAATCAGAAAATATATTAAATTTTGAGCCTTACCTCAACTGATGCTTTATTAATTATCTTTACAAGAAATCCACAATTGGGCAAGGTAAAAACACGCCTTGCGGAAGAAGTTGGAAATAAAACAGCTTTTGAAATTTATAATTTTTTACTGCGTCATACAGTTTCAGTTACTAAAAATCTGGCAGTAACTAAAGAAATATATTATTCTGAAACTTTAGCTAAAAACGATATTTGGAACCCCACTATCTATAACAAAAAACTTCAGCACGGAGATGGTTTGGGAGAGCGAATGAAAAATGCTTTTCAGGAAGGTTTTAAAAATGGTTATAAAAATATCATTTTAATCGGTAGTGATCTTTACGATTTACAACAAGAGGACCTCAACAAAGCTTTCCAATTATTAGATAAAAAAGAGGCTGTAATTGGACCTGCAACAGATGGCGGATACTATTTAATAGGAATGAACCAATTGTTCCCTGAAGTTTTTCAGCAAAAAGATTGGGGTACATCCACGGTTTTAGAGGAGACTTTAAAAGATCTTAAAAACAAAAATATAGCTTTACTTGAAGCCAGGAATGATATTGATTATCTATCAGACATTAATGATCACGAGGATTTTCAGCAATTTTTCAACTATTAAAATATGATCAAAAAAATACAGGAAACCACCGAATACTTAAAGGAGCAAGGCTTTGCTGATCCTGAAATCGGGATTATTCTCGGCACAGGATTAGGTCGCCTTTTAAATGAGATCGAGATAGAATATGAAATTGATTATAAGCATATTCCGAATTTTCCAACCGCTACTGTAGAATTTCATAAGGGGAAATTAATTTTTGGGATGCTGTCTGGTAAAAAGGTAATAGTTATGCAGGGGCGTTTCCATATGTACGAAGGCTATAGCATACAAGAGGTAACGTTTCCCGTGCGGATTATGCATCAACTTGGAATTACAAAATTACTGGTTTCAAATGCTTCCGGTTCTGTGAATTTAAAGTTCAAAAAAGGAGAATTAATGTTAATAGACGATCATATTAATTTGCTTGGCGATTCTCCCTTAGCATTCAAAGGAGTTTCGCAATTGGGCGAACGATTTGTGGATATGAGTGCGCCATATGACACCCAGATGAATAATGCCTTTGAAGAAATAGCAAAAAAAGAAGGTATTCGGTTACATAAAGGTATTTACGCGGCACTTTTAGGACCGCAATTAGAAACCCGAGCAGAATATAGAATGCTTCAGGTTTTAGGAGCCGATGCCGTAGGTATGAGTACTGTCCCCGAAGTAATCGTAGCCAACCATTTAGAACTGCCCGTTTCGGCTATCTCTGTAATTACTGATGAAGGCGATCCTGATAATTTAGAACCTGTAAACATTGACCAAATTATTGCAATGGCAGCCAAAGCAGAACCAAATATGATTAAGCTTTTTAAGAAAATTATTAAAACTATCTAAAACTAGAATGGAACATATCGTTATTATCGGTAACGGAATTGCAGGCATCACTTGTGCCAGACACATCAGGAAAAATGCTGATGCAAAAATCACCGTGGTCTCTGCAGAAAGCGAGTATTTCTTCTCTCGTACCGCACTGATGTATGTATATATGGGTCATATGAAATGGGATCACCTTAAGCCATACGAAGACTGGTTCTGGGAGAAAAACCGTATAGAATTAAAAAAAGCCTTAGTTGACAACATAAATTTTGAAGAAAAAACGCTTCATTTTTCATCAAATGAAAAGATGAATTATGACAAACTAGTTCTAGCCACGGGTTCGGTTTATAATAAATTTGGTTGGAAAGGTCAAGAACTCAAAGGGGTACAGGGATTGGTATCCAAACAGGATCTGGAACTTCTGGAAGAGAATACCAGAGATTGTAATAAAGCCGTTATTATTGGTGGCGGATTAATCGGTGTAGAACTCGCAGAAATGCTGAAAACCAGAAATATCGATGTAACCTTCCTGATCCGCGAAAAAGCTTTCTGGCACAATGTTTTACCACTTCAGGATGCTAAATTAATTTCTGACCAGATCAGATCACATGGTGTTGACCTCCGGCACGAAACTGAAATCGATAAGATTACTGGCGATCAAAAGAAAGGTGTAACAGCTGTTTTCACCAATTCAGGAGAAGAAATCAAATGTCAGTTAGTAGGTCTTTGCACCGGTGTTAGACCGAATATAGATTTTCTGAAAAATTCTAGGCTGGAAACCGATAAAGGAATTTTAGTGGACGAATTTCTTCAAACCAACATAAAAGAGGTATATGCCATTGGAGATTGCGCACAGTTAAAACAACCAGCATCCAATCGAAAACCCATTGAAGCAGTTTGGTACACCGGACGGATGATGGGTGAAACCCTGGCACAAACCTTAACCGGCAATACGATAAAATACAAACCGGGAAACTGGTTTAATTCGGCTAAATTCTTTGATATTGAATATCAGACTTACGGTCAGGTCTCAGCAAAACCCGGCCAAAATGAAAAGCAGTTCCACTGGCAGCATAAGGACAAAACAAAAGCCATCACCATAGCTTTTGAACCAACTTCGAAGAAGTTTTTAGGAATAAATACTTTCGGAATCAGGATGCGGCACCCTATATTTAATCGATGGTTAAATGAAGAGCAAAAAATAGACCACGTCCTTGCCAATTTGAAACAGGCAAATTTTGATCCAGAGTTCTATACCAGTTATGAAAAAGAGATTTTTAAAAGTTTTAAAGAGAATTTACAGAACCCATGAGTAACCTAGAACGTAATATGTCCCTCACTGCAGAGGAACCGGCCAAACTTTCTTTAACCCAAAGAATTGCCAGCAGTATTGGTTTAATTGGATTGTTTTTATTAGCCCTTACCTTGACCAATTTAAGTTTCCCCAATAAGACTTTATTTTTAAGTCTATCTCTTGGACTTATAACAGTTGGAACCATAATTTTTGCTAACGATTTATATTTAGGAAAACCGGCCGGTGTAAAGAATGACGGAGTTTGGTTTAAATCGCTTTCCGCTCGTGGGTTTTGGGCCTGGATAATTGGGATTAGCCTTACCCTATTCTACATCGTCTTGTATTGGTATCCCCAATATCTCGGATTAAATGCCAAAGGTGCCAATACCGGAATAATTTCTTTTTTCGATCCATTAAGCCAATTCATCAACGGAAATCCTGCCAGCCAGTGGTTCGTATACGGGACCCTTTACACGGTGGCCATTCTTATTTTTGGCTACAAATTTATCTTGAAATATCGGCAAAATCGTTACGAAGTGATTCGTACATTTTCTGTAATGTTCTTTCAGTTGGGTTTCGCCTTTTTAATTCCTGAAATTTTAATTAGGCTCAACCAACCATATTACAATCCAGCTAATATCTGGCCGCTTAACTACGACCTGTTTACCGATTATAAAATCAACACCTTCCTTTCAGCAGGAAACCTGGGAGTAATTATGTTGGTATTTAGTATTATATCTGTTTTTATAATTACTCCGATTTTAACCTATAAATACGGAAAACGCTGGTATTGTAGTTGGGTATGTGGTTGTGGCGGACTTGCGGAAACCGCTGGAGATCCCTTTCGACAGCTTTCCAACAAATCCCAGTATGCCTGGAAAATTGAACGCTGGGTTATTCACAGTGTTTTGGTTTTTGTCACGGTTATGACCATTGCAGTTGTTTATTCCTTTTTAGGGGATAGTACCAGTGATTTTTGGCTTACCAGGGATGTTTTTCTTTGGGGTTCGGCCGGCTTCCTTACTTTACTTTTTGCAGTTATTTTGATCTTTAAACACAAAGAGTTGGCCAAGGATGCGAAATATGGAGCCATCGGGTATCTGGTAATTATTCTAGCCATTATCTGCATTAATTATTTTAGCGGTAATGGTAATATCTTCTTCTTTGCTGGCTACAAACTTCGTGAATGGTACGGCTTTTTAATTGGAGCTGTTTTTTCCGGTGTCATCGGAGTTGGTTTCTATCCAATTTTTGGAAGCAGGGTCTGGTGCCGCTATGGCTGCCCCATGGCCGCAATATTAGGAATGCAGCAACGGCTTTTTTCCAAATTCAGGATTACCACAAATGGAGGACAATGTATCTCCTGCGGGAATTGCTCTACCTATTGCGAAATGGGAATTGATGTTCGCGCCTATGCTCAAAAAGGTGAAAATATAGTTCGTTCCAGTTGTGTAGGATGCGGAATTTGCTCTGCAGTTTGCCCTCGCGGGGTGTTAAAACTTGAAAATGGTGACTTGGATGGAAGAATAAATTCTGAAGAGGTTTTACTTGGGAATGATGTGGATTTAATGGATTTAGTAAATCAGAAATCTAAGTAATGCCGAATCTTATTAAGGTCATTATTCCGGCTTTCAACGAAGAAGAATCCATTGCCAAAGTGATTGCTGAAATTCCAAAAATTGTTCAGGAAATAATCGTTGTAAGCAACAATTCCACAGATGCAACTGAGAATAATGCCAAAAATGCGGGTGCCACTGTGCTTCAGGAGTATCAAAAAGGCTATGGTTATGCCTGTATAAAAGGAATTGATTATATTTCAAAACAAGCAGTGAAACCGGATATAATTGTATTTTTAGATGGTGATTACAGCGATTTTCCTTCAGAATTGACCAATATCATCGCTCCAATTATTAAAAAAAATAAAGACCTGGTAATTGGTGCCCGAATTAAAAAATGGCGTGAAAAAGGTTCGATGACCTTCCCCCAAATATTTGGGAACTGGTTGGCCACTTCTTTAATGAAACTAATATTTAATGCCCGATTTACCGATCTGGGTCCATTTCGTGCTATTAAATATCAAAAGTTATTGGACCTGGAAATGCAGGATAAGACCTATGGCTGGACCATAGAAATGCAGCTCAAGGCCTTAAAAAAAGAATTTTCCTATACAGAGGTTCCTGTCCATTACAAAAACAGAATTGGTACTTCAAAAGTTTCGGGCACGGTGAAAGGTGCTACCTTTGCAGGAATCAAAATCCTGGGATGGATCTTTAAATACAGTTTCAAGTAATGGAATTGGCCATTGTCATTTTATACACTCTCGCCCTACTGCTCATTCTTTTCTACAGTATTTCGCAGCTGCAGTTACTTCTGAACTACCGAAGGGCTAAAAAACAGGTGGATGAGTCAGAAAAATTTGATTTGACTAATCCTAATGAAACTCCCGTAATCACTATTCAGCTTCCCCTTTACAACGAACTTTATGTACTGGAACGCCTGCTAAAAAATATTGCCAAAATCCAATATCCCAGAGAAAAACTGGAAATTCAGGTTTTAGATGATTCTACTGATGAGTCAGTTGAAAAAATTGAAACATTAGTGGCTCAACTTCAAAAAAGCGGACTCAACTTAAAACACATTACCCGTAAAAATCGTATCGGTTATAAAGCAGGCGCTTTAAGAGAAGGTTTAGAAATCGCCAAGGGCGAGTTTATAGCGATTTTTGATTCCGATTTTTTACCAAAAGAGGACTGGTTATTGCAAACAGTACCATATTTTAAAAATGCTGAAATTGGGGTGGTTCAGACCCGTTGGGGACATATTAACCGTAATTACTCCCTGCTTACTAGAATTCAGGCTTTTGCTCTTGATTATCATTTTATACTAGAACAAACAGGTCGTAATTTTGGACGGCATTTTATCAACTTTAACGGCACCGCGGGCATATGGAGAAAAGAATGTATTTTGGATGCGGGAAACTGGAGCGGAGACACTTTAACAGAAGATCTTGACCTGAGCTACCGCGCACAACTTAAAAAATGGAGATTTAAATACCTGGAAGATGTGGAAACTCCCGCCGAATTGCCTGTGGCTATAAGTGCAGCACGATCCCAGCAATTCCGTTGGAATAAGGGAGCGGCTGAAAATTTTAGGAAGAATTTCCAAAAGCTTGTAAAGGATAAATCGCTACCCTTGAACACTAAATTTCATGCGTTTTTTCACTTGCTGAACTCCAGTATGTTTCTAGTTATTCTGGTTTTGGCAGTTTTAAGTATTCCACTTTTGTTTATTAAAAATAACAATCCACAGTTTGACTGGTATTTCAATTTAATGGCCTTCTTTTTAGCAAGTACTTTAATTTTCTTATTATGCTATTACACCGCCTATACAAAGATCCATGGCAAAAGCATAAAGAGTTTTCTGAATTTTATCGGCATGTTTTTTACGTTCTTCTCCATAGCGATGGGGTTCTCTGTTCATAATTCATTGGCTGTTTTGGAAGGACATTTTGGAAAAAAATCAGCGTTTATAAGAACGCCAAAATTCAATGTAAATTCGCTAAGAGATTCCTGGAAACACAATATTTACATTCAACAAAAATTTTCATTGAGTATTGCCGTGGAATTCGCACTGTGGCTGTATTTTGGCTTTGGCCTTTTCAGTTCTTTTATACTTAATGATTTTAGCCTTGTTATTTTCCACCTAATGCTTTTCATAGGCTTTGGATTTGTGGTTATTAGATCGCTTAGAATTTAAGAAAGCTGAACCAAAAATAAATTGTAATTGTGGTGACAAATTAAGATAAGTTTTCTTTTGGTTGATTAAATATTCAATAACAGATTGCTACCATTGAGTTTTTTGGGCAGCTAATTTTGATAGAAAAAGTGAAAGATTTCTTTAAATATCATAAATTCTCTATTCTCCTAATTCTATCAGGAGGTGTTTTATACTGGTCTTTTGCATACGGTCTTGACCGAGATGATTTCGTTAAATTAATAAGTCTTTACACCGGGGTATTTTTTATCAGCTTTAAGCTTATTCAATTAGAAAAAAACAACTTTTGGTTTTTGGCAGGAGCTGCGTTGCTATTTCGATTAATTTTTATTGCTGCTGTACCAAACCTTTCGCAAGACTTTTATCGCTTTATCTGGGATGGCAAATTAATTTTAGAAGGAATAAATCCTTATATATCGGTGCCCCGAGAATTCCCTACACCACTTGGTGACACACAGGAAAAATTGATACAAGGAATGGGCAATCTAAGTGCAGGAAATTTCACGAGCTATCCACCTGCAAATCAGTTGATATTTGCTATCGCAGTACTTATGGGAGGAAAAAGTATTTTAGGTGCTGTGATCGCTATGCGGTTTTTTATCATTTTTGCAGATCTTGGAATTCTTTATTTTGGTCGAAAATTATTGCTGAAATTAAACCTACCTTCTCATCAAATTTTTTGGTTTATCCTCAATCCATTCATTCTCATAGAACTTACTGGAAACCTCCATTTTGAAGGGGTAATGCTTTTTTTCCTGGTCTGGGCCTTTTATTTATTACAGCAAACAAAATGGATTTGGAGTGCAGTGCTTATGGGGGTTTCAATTTCAGTAAAATTATTGCCATTATTGTTTGTACCCTTACTATGGAATTATTTTTCAAGTAAGAAAAAATCTAAGAATGCCGTTGTGGAAAATCAGGTTCAGGGTAACCGAAAGTTAAATTTTAAAATGTTCTCCATTTATTGTTTGATAGTTGGAATCACGGTTTCAGTAAGTTTTCTACCATTTATTTCTTCAACAGTAATATCGAATTTTTTGGCGAGTATCGCACTTTGGTTCCAGAAGTTTGAATTTAATGCGAGTATTTATTATGTAATCAGGTGGATTGGTTTTCAGTTAAAAGGCTATAATATTATAGCAACTGCTGGAAAAATATTACCAGTTATTGTGATCCTTATCTTTGCAGGATTATCATTTTTTAGAAACCACAATTCCACAAAGAAACTTCTAACAACAATGCTGTGGGGAGTTTCAATTTACTTTTTCCTTGCCACCACAGTGCATCCCTGGTATATTGCCACGCCTCTTTTGCTTTCAGTTTTTACCAAATTTAGGTTTGCCCTTGTTTGGTCCCTATTGGTAATGCTCAGTTATTCTGCTTATGCAAATGCTGAATTTCAGGAAAACTATTGGCTCATTGCAGTCGAATATATTGTTGTAATCAGCCTTTTTCTTATTGAAATTTTTCAATATTTACTGCAGGATATAAACAACCGTTCTTTACGGATAAAAACCAGTCGAAAAAACGCTTAAAAAGCCGTTCCATCCTTTTCGAACCGAACAGCTTTTGAGTTTAAAGTTCCAAACCTTCTTGGTGATTACATATCCAGCAAATACGCAAAAATAAGTGGTGCTACAATGGTTGCATCGCTTTCTATAATATGCTTGGGCGTATTTATATCTAATTTACCCCAGGTAATTTTCTCGTTCGGTACAGCTCCAGAGTAAGAACCATAACTTGTTGTAGAATCGGATATTTGACAGAAGTAACTCCAGAATGGCGTATCGGTTCTTTCCATATCCTGGTATAACATAGGCACCACACAAATTGGGAAATCCCCGGCTATACCCCCGCCAATTTGAAAAAATCCAATTCCTTCTTTTGAATTATTGGTGTACCAATCCGCAAGAAAAGTCATATATTCAATTCCTGATTTCATTGTACTGGCTTTTAATTCCCCTTTAAGCACGTAGGATGCAAATATATTCCCCAGGGTACTATCTTCCCAGCCAGGAACAACCATGGGTAGGTTCTTTTCGGCAGCGGCATACATCCAGGAATCTTTCAGGTCTATTTCATAATGTTCTTCCAAAACTCCGGAAAGCAACAATTTATAAAGAAACTCATGTGGAAAATAGCGTTTTCCACTAGCTTCGGCATCTTTCCAAATCTTTACAATATGTTTCTGGATTCTTCTAAATGCTTCCTCTTCGGGAATACAGGTATCGGTTACACGGTTTAATCCTTTCTCCAATAAATCCCATTCATCCTGCGCCGTTAAATCGCGATAATGTGGCACCCTCTTATAATGCGAATGGGCCACAAGATTCATCACATCTTCTTCTAGGTTAGCTCCAGTACAAGAAATAATATGGAGTTTCTCCTTGCGAATCATTTCGGCAAAAATCTTACCTAGTTCTGCCGTACTCATCGCTCCCGCTAGAGAAACAAGCATTTTAGAACCACCTTCAAGTTGTTTTTCGTAATCTTTTGCAGCATCTACAAGGGCTGCAGAATTAAAATGTAAGTAATATTTTTCTATAAATTGGGAAATGGCTCCTTTATTCATCTTCGTCTTCTTCGTTATAATTTTGGTATTTAAATTTATAGCTCAACATTTTATAATACAACTTTGCCGCAAGAAAATCTGACGATTTCTCGTTCTTATTAGGACAAAGTTCTACAATGTCAAATCCTACAACATTTTTCTTTTTGAACATCATTTTGAGGAATTCCAAGGTTTCATACCAGAAAAGTCCACCGGGTTCAGGGGTGCCGGTAGATGGTAAAATAGAAGGATCAAAAGCATCCAGATCTATGGTGATAAATACGTTGGGCGTCATTTGGCCAATGGCATCCTCCTGCCAGTCCTCGTAAAGATCATGCGCAAAATACACCTGGTTCTCATCCATATGTTCTACTTCTGATACATCCATTGATCGAATACCTACCTGCACCAAATTAGCTTTTTTACTGGCTTCATATACCGCGCAGGCGTGATTACAGCTAGAACCCTCATATTCCGGTCTAAGATCAGCGTGTGCATCTAATTGCACCACTGTTAAGTCTTCAAAACTTTCGTTGAAAGCACGAATTGTACCTATTGAAACAGAATGTTCCCCGCCAAAAATTGTAACAAATTTTTCCTGCTTAATATAATTTTTTACGGTCTTGTAAACGGTGTCTACCATTTTCTCTGGTGATTCGTCTTCAGTAACCGCAGGTGCAAGATATATTCCTTTCCTGTACACTTCAGATTTGGTTTCAATATCATAAAGCTCCATATTCTCTGAAGCTTCAAGAAAAGCCTCAGGACCTTTATCCGCCCCTTTTTGCCAGCTACTTGTCCCATCATAAGGAACAGGGATCAATACCACTTTCGCGTCATCTATTCGCGAATATTTATCTGGTATTCCGGCGTAATTCTTTTTATTCATTGTAATGCTAAATTGGTTGTTGTTGGTTATAAATTTATAAAAAATTAATTGCTTCCATTATAACCAAGGATTTTAAGCATATCCTCGGCATTTTGTTCGGGGCTAAACAAACTGGTTTTTATATTTCCATTCTTATCTTTATCGATAAGTATATGTTTTGGTTGCGGAATTAAGCAGTGATGCAGCCCGCCGTGACCTCCGATGGTTTCCTGATAGGCTCCAGTATTGAAAAATCCAATGTATAAAGGTTTATCTTTTCTATACTTGGGAAGATAAATAGCGTTAACATTTTGCTCAGAATTATAATAATCATCACTATCACAGGTTAAGCCACCAAGTAAGACACGTTCATATTCATCGTTCCAACGGTTTACTGGAAGCATCACAAATTTTTTGCTTATCGCCCAGGTATCTGGCAAAGTGGTTATAAATGAAGAATTTATCATGTTCCACTTTTCACGATCGTTTTGCTGCTTCTGATATAAAATTTCGTAAATCGCTCCGCCACTTTCTCCTACAGTAAAACTTCCGAATTCAGTAAAAATATGTGGAACTTCTACTTCGGCCTCCTCACAATAAAGCTTGATCTGGTTTATAATTTCATCTACCATATAAGCATAATCGTACTCGAAATGAAGCGAATTCTTCACTGGAAATCCTCCACCAATATTCAGACTATCTAAATCAGGACAAACTTTCTTTAAGTTGATATAAACACGTAAACATTTTTGCAGTTCATTCCAGTAATAGGCCGTATCCCGAATGCCGGTATTTATAAAAAAGTGTAGCATTTTCAGGCTCACCTTGTCATTTTCCTTTATTTCACGATTGTAAAAGGGTACAATATTCTTATAGCCAATACCCAAGCGAGAAGTATAAAATTCAAATTTCGGCTCTTCTTCTGAGGCTATTCTTATTCCAATAGGAAATTTACCTTCAATCTTATCGGTTAAAAGATCAATTTCCTCGTAATTATCTATAATTGGAATGCAATTCTTATGACCGTTATTTAACAATCCGGAAATATTTTCAATATACTGGTCCCGCTTAAACCCATTACAAAGCACATAAGTCTCGTCGGTTATCTTTCCTGATTTCTTGAGTTGCTCCACGATATTAATATCGAACGCTGAGGAAGTTTCAATATGGATATCGTTTTTTAATGCTTCGTTTAGCACATGTTGAAAATGCGAACTTTTAGTACAATAACAATAATTATAGCTTCCCTTATAATCATGTTTGGCCATAGCATCCGCAAACCATTTTTTCGCCCTGGCTATGTTATCGGTAATCTTAGGCAGATATGTAAATTTTAAAGGAGATCCATATTGTTTTACAAGCTCCATTAAATCTATGTCGTGAAATTTTAATTCAGTGCCATCCAGAGTAAATTCCTCCTGGGGAAAATAATAGGTCTGGTCTATTAAATCGCTGTATTTAGTATTCAATTGATTGGTTTAAATATTAAGGTAAAAATTTAGGCATTAATTTTTCGCACCAAAAGAAATGATTGGTAAATTAATGTTAAGAAAATTATTTGAAGAGACAATTTAGAAACCTGATGGTATTTCAAAATAAATATTTTAACAAAAGGTGATTGCTGTCCGTGGTGTCGATTATAAAATCCTGTCAATTAATTAGGTGCATTAATATTGAAATAAAAAAACCGGGAAAAGGGAGATCCTAACCCGGTTCAAAAATATTAAAAAACTTAATACGGAAACACTTTTTTTAAAGCATTCCTAAATTTATAACTTCCTGATCTGTAAGCCTCCTAAACCGCCCCCTTGGGAGGTCTTTTTTTGTCAGCCCACCAAATACTACCCGATCCAATTTTTCTACTTCATACCCCTGACTTTTAAAAAGTCGTTGAATGATATGATTTTTAGTACTATTGGTTTCTATACCTATTTCATTTTTAGGTCTATCGGCAATATAGCTGATGTCCTGAATGTTCACCCTACCATCTTCCAGAATTACCCCATTTCTGATTTTCTCCAAATGCTCAACTGAAAGGGGCTTGGTAAGATTTACCTGATATATTTGTCTGATTCCGTTTCTTGGCTTTCCGAGTCTTTTGGCCAAGGTACCATCATTTGTAAAAACCAAAAGTCCCATTGCCTGAGTATCCAATTTCCCTACTGGATCAAGTTTTGCCTTGGTCGCCTTAGCCATAATATCCATGACGGTTTTGCCTCCTTTATCAGTACTTCCGGTGACGTAAACACCTTTTGGCTTATTGAGAACAAAATATTCCGGTTTTTCCGGATTAACACTTCTGCCGTCAAATTTCACCTCATCGGTAGGAGCAACTTTAAAACCCATCTCAGTCACTACATTGCCATTAACAGTTACATTTCCTGCAGAGATAAAAATATCTGCATCTCGGCGGGAACAAATTCCGGCATTGGCAATATATTTATTTAAACGAATTCCATCGGTATTGGAAGGTGTTTTAGGGGCAGACTGCTCTTTTTTTATAGGCGCATTGCCTCTAGCCAAAGACTTTTTGCTTTTATTGCCGCCTTGTCTTCCGCTAACTTTTCCACCTTTAGATTTGTCGTTTCTACTCATATCGCTAATTTTTTGCAAAGGTACTCTATTGATTCATAGTGGCATTCTATTTAATTGAAAGATTTCACCCTATTGGGATAAGTATAAAATCCTTCAGTTAATAATCGACACGATCCCCTTTAGCATCCCATTTTTGAAATACTGGTAGTCCTTCTTCCCGCATTAAATGCTCAAATGGAATTTTGCGATCCTCCATTTTCAATGCAATCTCGTCGTATATAAATTGGTCATCAAAACCTATTTTAGCAGCATCTTCACGCGTAAGGGCATAATATACTTTTTCGGGACGTGCCCAGTAAATAGCCCCCAGGCACATAGGACAGGGCTCACAAGATGTATATAAAATACAATTTTTCAGCTGAAAATCCTGCAATTTCTCACAGGCCTTTCTAATGGCAACAACTTCTGCGTGAGCTGTTGGGTCATTACTTACCGTGACTGTATTATTAGCTTCGGCTATAATTTCACCATTTTTAACAATTACAGCACCAAAGGGTCCTCCCTGATTTTTGTCCATGCCTTCTTCTGCCAACTGAATAGCCCTTTTAAGAAAATAGCTATGATCTTTTACCATATTGATTTGAATAAATTGTTAGAAAACTCTGTTGAATACTTCCTTAATATCTATAAGTAAGATGCTAAAAACCCCCACTACAATAATTAATTTTAAAATATTATGAAGCAATAAATATTGCCATTTTGCTCTGCTGAAATAAAGAAATAATAAAAAAAATACAAGCAGAACCAGGGAAACATAGAAATAGTAATCCATATAACCGGTATCAAAACTTGTAATTAAAAGCATAATGGGAATAATTGCCAGAATGCTTAAAATTGAGAGAAAAAATTTACTGCGTCTCTCCCCATACACGATCGGGATAGTTTGATAATTTTGAAGTAAATCGCCCTGCATATTTTCCAGATCCTTCACCAATTCACGCATTACTATCATTAAATAAAGGAATGTGGCATGAATAAAGATTACAGTCTCAAAATTTTTATAATACACAAAAACCACGAAAAAAGGGGTAATGGTTAAAATGGAAGCTACGAGATTCCCAAGGAATAGAATTCGTTTTAAACGATGAGAATACAACCAAATACCAAAAATATAAACTGAAAAGAAAACCACCGCCCTAAACGAAACATAACTCGCAAAGAAAATAGCTAGTAAATTAAGAATGAAATACACGGAAAGTTTCGTTCGCTGACTTACAAACCGGTCTAACATGGTTTTCTTAGGCCTGTTTATTAAATCTTTTTCGCTGTCGTAAAAATTATTGATGATATATCCTGACGCAATTACTGTTGCTGAGGACAGGATCAGAAAAAATAAATTATCATCAAAAAAGATGTTTCTTAAGGGAAGTTCCGGTGCCAAAATAAAAGCTGAAGTGAGGTATTGGGCTACAATAAGCACTAAAATATTATAACCACGAACCACTGAAAACAAACTAAGCATTTTCAGCAATAAACGCTTGTTAGAAGAAGACGCCATGTATTTGGAATTTAGAAGTTGTAAACCACTTCTAATTTGTAATCTTTTAGGGATTTTCTGGCTTTTTCAATGTCCTCAGTGAAACCTAAAATATAACCGCCGCCACCAGAACCACAAAGCTTCAGGTAATAATCGTTAGTATCTATTCCATGTTTCCAAAGTTTATGAAATTGATCCGGAATCATGGGTTTAAAATTATCAAGCACAACGTGAGAAAGCCTTTTCACATTGGTGAAAAGAGATTTAACGTCACCTTTAAGAAAATCGTCTACACAGGCATCAGTATGTTTTACAAATTGTTCTTTCAGCATTTGTCTAAATCCTTCCTGCTTCATATTTTCCATAAAAATCCCCACCATTGGACCTGTTTCTCCAGTACTACCGCTATCTAACAGAAATACAGCGCCCTGGCCATTTTCTGTCTGGGACGGAATTCCCGCGGGTTCAATATTATCTTTGGAATTAATAAGAATTGGAATGCTTAAATAACTATTAAGCGGATCTAAGCCAGAAGATTTTCCGTGGAAAAAAGATTCCATTTCTCCGAAGATCTTTTTTAGTTTTAATAATTTATCGCGAGTAAGATTTTCTAAAACGGTGATCTTCCCGGTAGCATATTTATCATAAATAGCTGCAACCAAGGCTCCACTACTTCCTACTCCGTAACCCTGCGGAATAGTAGAATCGAAATACATGCCTTTTTTGATATCAGCATATAGTGCTGGCATATCAAACTGTACCAACCCAGGACTGTTCTGTTCAAGGTCGCTTAAATAATCAGCAAATCGGCGTAAACTATTATTGGAAGCTACAGCCGTATCCGATGGATTTTCATCTACCTTTAAAGCACCATTATAAAAATTATAAGGAATTGATAAACCCTTGGAATCCTTGATAATTCCATACTCTCCAAAGAGAAGGATTTTCGAATAAAATAAAGGTCCTTTCATAAGCTTTCGAATAATCTTTTTCAGGTCAAAAAAGATAAATGTAAGTAAATTTACAATTTTTCCGCACCCTTTCCAACCTGGTCACAAATATACTGCCCTTTTTCACAATAGACAACAAGCTCATTCTTAATGAATTCTAAAACTTTTGTTTTATGTGCTTCAGGATAAAGTACGTGTAAATTTGCCCCGGCATCTAAAGTAAAGCAAACCGGGGTTCTGGTTGTTTTCCTGAATTCCAATATTTTATTGATAATTTGTAGAGTATTGGGCTTCATTAGTATAAAATAAGGCTTGCTGCTCATCATCATCGCATGTAAGGTAAGCGCTTCGCTTTCTATAATGGCTATAAAATTCTCCAAATCTCCCGAAGCAAATACCTCCTTTAGTTTATCTAAATTTAAATGTGCTTGAGTAAAACGATTTTCGGCAAAGGGATGACCCTGCATTAAATTATGACCTCCACTACTGCTTACCTGCTTTTGACCCTTGTCTACCAACAAAATCGTATCCTGAAAAGTTTTAAAAACTTCATCAATTTCAAAAGGATATTTGATCCCAAAAAGATCACTGCTGCCCGGTATATTTTGATGTGCGCCCCATTCAATTAATTCGCCTTCTAAACTTCGGCAGGCACTTCCGGAACCTAAACGGGCCAAAAAAGAAGCCTTTTTATAAAAAGAAATTTCACTGCTCGTATGAATAGCACCCAATTCCTTTTCCAAACTCATAACACAGAGGGCCAGGGCACTCATTCCACTGGCAGAAGAAGCGATACCGCTACTGTGAGGGAAGGAATTCTCGGTGAAAATCTTAAAATTATAGTCTTTTAAAAATGGACAATAGGTTTCGATTCGTTCGAAAAACTGCTGAATTTTAGGCTCAAATTCCGGATTCCATTTTCCTTCAAAAAAAAGTTTAAAATCAAAAGTTTCAGATTTTACTGTTTTCCTTTGAAACTCCATTTTTGTGGTAGTTTTGCAGTTTTTCAATGTAAAACTCACGGAAGGGTTGGCAGGAATTTGATTCGCCCTTTTTCCCCAGTATTTTACAAGTGCGATATTACTGGGAGATTCCCAGGCTACTTCTCCTTTTTCTATTTTTTTTGAATATTCTTTTGTAATAAAATCCTCTCTACTCATAGTAAAAAATTAATAAACTACCTTGAACCAGGCCAAAGCAAGCTGATTGAAAAAAATTCAAATCTATTTTATGAAAGCAAAGATATGTTTTATGTTTTGGGAATATTCTTCCCCAGTTCAAATAAATTTATAATTTAGTAGATGAAAACTAAAAAGCTTAGACTCTGAAATAGTGATTTTTACAGCAAATCATTTTAAAAATAAGCTTGACAGGAGATAATATCACTGAGAATATCAACAGAAAATGACCAAAAAACTCTTTTTACGAAGTTCAGTGGCCATTGGCATTTGTTTGCTTTTCGGTTTTCTGGGAGCAATCGCCACCAACGCGGGCTTTGAAGGCTGGTATCCTGAACTTAATAAGCCCTGGTTTAACCCGCCGGATTCCATTTTCGGGCCAGTTTGGTTATTTATGTATATCTTGATGGGGATAGCTGCCGGTATTGTTTGGAATCGCGGCTTCTATCATAAATGGGTAAAAACAGCTCTGTATCATTTTGGAATCCAATTATTGCTAAATGGTTCTTGGTCCTTACTTTTCTTCGGTCTTCAAAAACCATTATTAGCTTTTATAAATATTATCGTACTTTTTATAGTTATAATTTTTACCATAAAATGGTTTAAGATAGTGAACAAAGTCGCTGCTTACCTGCTCCTACCTTATGCGATTTGGGTACTTTTTGCAATTGCGCTTAATTTTGAGATTTTGCGACTGAACTAATTTTCGCTCAAGGCTTTTGCAGCCAGAAAACCACCCGTCCATGCGTTTTGAAAATTAAATCCCCCAGTGATGGCATCGATATTTAAAATTTCCCCGGCAAAAAACAGATTTTTATGGAATTTACTCTCAAAAGTTTGAAAATTTACCTCTTTGAGATCTACACCCCCCGCAGTAACGAATTCCTCTTTAAACGTACTTTTACCGTTTACCTGAAAAACCGATTCTGTTAGCTGGCTGCTTAAATTATGTAGCTGATTCTTGTTTAAATCAGCCCAAGTCATGCCATCAGAAATTCCAGAAGCAACCGCCAGACTTTGCCATAGTCGCTTAGGCAAATCGAATTGTGCATTTTTCAAAACTTGTTGTTTGGCAAAATTGGTTTTCAATTCTTTTAATTGATTTAGTACATTTTCAAAAGTCACACCCGGCAGCCAGGACACTAGTATTTCGAACTGATAATTCAATTTTTGCAGTTCTCTGGCCCCCCATGCGGAAAGTTTTAAAATTGAAGGTCCGCTCATTCCCCAATGGGTAACTAATAACGGTCCGTTACTTTCTAAATCTATTGTATTTGAATTAATTCTCACTACAGCTTCTGTTGCAATTCCGGGTAGATCTTTGATTCTCTGGTCCTTGATGTTAAAGGTAAAAAGGGAAGGGACTGGATCTATTATTTTATGACCGAGTTTTTTCAAAATACTCCACATTTTCGGATTGCTTCCCGTAGCAAGCATAATCTTTGCTGCTAAAAAATCTCCTTTACTGGTTTTCACCTTCCAAAAATCTTCTTCCCGCTGAAAAGTTTGAACCGCGTGACTTTTTAAAACCTGAATTTTAAATTTCTCTGTGTCTCGAATAAAGCAATTGATAATACTTTGGGAATCGTCTGATACAGGAAAAATTCGACCATCATCCTCTACCTTTAAGGCTATGCCTCTTTTTTCAAACCATTGCATCGTATCGCCAGACATAAATTTATGAAATGGCCCTAACAACTCCTTTTCCCCACGAGGATAATTAGCACTGAGTTCTCGCGGAAGAAATTCTGCATGGCCTACATTACATCTTCCTCCTCCCGAAACTTTAACCTTGGTAAGAACTTCCTTACCACGTTCTAAAATGCAAATTTTCAACTCAGGGTTTAATTCCGCTGCGTTTATCGCGGTAAAAAATCCTGCCGCTCCTCCGCCTATGATAATTATATCGAAATTCTGCATTTTGAATGTTTCTGATTTGAAATTTCAGGTTCCATTATAAAATTTTAAATGCTAATTATTGGAACCTTTATTTTTTAAAAAAGTCTGTCTGGAAAATCCGAGATAATTCCATCAACACCAAATTTCTTTATTCTCTCAATATCCTGAAATTCATTTACCGTCCACACATTCACTTTAAACCCATTTTCGTGAGATGCTTTCACATTATCGCGAGTGACAATCCCCAGTGACGGATGAATTGCCGATGCACTGAGGAGTTTCCCTAATTCAATAGCTTCAGTAACACTGGCTTTACTCAAAATCCCTAAGGGGACATTTTTATCAAGTTTGCGCATTTGGAACAGTTCATTTTTCTGAAAGCTGGAAACGATAAAATCTTCGTACTTCCAAAAGTTTTCCGCAATATATTTCTGGATAATTGATGAGGTAGGGATTGCGGTATTTAGACCCTTTAGTTCGATATTAATACTACATTTCCCCTCAATGAGGTCTAAAACCTCAGTTAGTAAAGGGATTTTGAATTGACCTTCGACCTTTAAAGTTTTTAATTCGGTTAACGACATTTTAGCTATTTCGCCGCTTCCATTGGTGGTTCTGTCTAATGTAAAATCGTGGATAACTACTAGCTCTCCGCTTTTGGATTTATGTACATCGATTTCTATTGCATCAACTCCAAAATCCAAGGCTTTTTGTATACTTTCTAAGGTATTCTCTGCTAAGTAGCCTTTAGCACCACGATGACCAATTTTAAGGATTCTGTTCATAGGGCAAATATATTCATTCTCCTTAAGCGATTAAAAATCTTATTAAGAAAGACTTATAAGCAATTAACATTTACTTATAGCTGATAGTCTTTAAATTTAAAGATCTAACGTCTCAATACTATAAGTTATGGAAAAATGGTTTGGAGTTTCAATTAATTCCCTTTTAGCTGTAACCATCTCCGCTATAGGAATTTATATAGCGATCATCATTTTTACGCGAATAGCCGGTAAACGAAGCTTTTCTAAAATGTCAAGTTTTGACTTCGCTATGACTGTGGCTATAGGCTCTATCATTGCTTCTACATTATTATATGCTTCAGTAAGTCTTTTACAGGGAATTGTTGGACTGGGGGCAGTATATATTTTACAGATTTCTGCCGCATATTTAAGGCGTTATGCATGGTTTCAGAAAGCCATAGATAATACCCCCCTAATGCTTATGGACAGGGAGAAAATTCTCTACAAAAATTTAAAAAAGGCCAGGGTAACCGAAGGGGATCTGCGATCAAAATTAAGAGAAGCTAATGTGGTGGAATTGTCCCAGGTGCGAGCAGTGGTATTTGAAACTACCGGTGATATATCGGTATTGCATACTTCAAATGAAGACCAGCAACTTGAGAATTGGCTCATCAAGGATGTATCTCGCTCTTAAAAACCGGAAGTTGGTTTAGGGACATTTATGATTAATTTAAGAATCGTCCAAAGTTTGAACCGCTGCGTGTTAATCTTTTAAAATTTTAGATTAATTTATTCTTAAACCATATTGAAAGGGGAAACAAAGCTGATAATTTTACAAAATAACCATTCAATATTATGACTACTCCCGATATAAAACCTAAAACCAAGCATCGTAAAATTATAACACATGATGATATTATGGCAGATTTCAAAGATTTTGTCTTAACCCAGGATCATCCGTGTATGATGGCTCAAACGGTCTTTAGTCAGGATCACTTAAATCTTCATACCTACGATGAATTTCCCAGCCTGGAAACTGCTAAAAAAATATATAAGGACCTTAAAAAATATATTGAAAACTACGATTTCGACTCAAATGAATTCTACACGTTTTTAGCTGTCTTTAAAGGACAGGACTCATTTACTGAAATTCAGTTTGAAACCGCACTTTGGAAGCAACTCGAGTTGCTGCATCAGATTGATGACCAGGCCTGGGATCCCAAGGTCAGTGATGATCCCCAGGACAAAAATTTCAGTTTTAGCATCGGCGGAAAAGCTTTTTATATCGTAGGTTTGCATCCAGATAGTAGTCGTAAAGCAAGACAAAGCCCGTACCCAGCCATCGCATTTAATTTGCATTGGCAATTTGAGAAATTAAGAGAAATGGGAATATTTACCACCGTAAGGGATAAAATCCGGGAACGGGATACTGAACTACAAGGAAGTATCAACCCAATGCTTGAAGATTTTGGGGAAAATAGTGAAACAAGGCAATATAGTGGCCGTAAAGTTGGAGAGGAATGGAAATGTCCTTTTCTTCACGGTAAAGAATAAGTATGTACCAGCCTACAAAATACAAGAAAGATGATGCTGATTTCATTTTTAGATTTATCCAACATCATCCTTTTGCAACCTTCATACTCAATGGAGTTCGCCTATTAGCTACTCATATCCCTGTTTTAACCAAGGGGACTGCCAAGGATTTTCGTCTGTTTTCGCATATTGCCAATCATAATGAACAGTTTGAATTCTTAAAAGACGGCACAGAAGCCCTCTTGATTTTCCAGGGAGCCGATGGCTATGTTTCCTCTTCCTGGTATAAGGAAAAAGACATCAGCACGTGGGATTATTCTGCGGTGCATCTCAATGTTAAGCTCAAAAAACAATCCCGGAAAGAACTTGAAGAATCACTTAGGGAGCTTGTAGCCAGATTTGAAAAACCCCAGAAAAAACCATTATATTATCAAGATATTCCGAAAAAAATGCGGGAAGATCACTTGCCATTAATTACTGGGTTTTGGTGTGAAGTAGAGAAGATCCAAGGAATTACAAAATTGCACCAGGGGTATGATAAAGAAGATATTGATTCGATAACCACGCATTTGGATAATCAACCAGAAACTCAAGAATTAAGCAATCACATTAAAAAAGAGCATAAATGCACATAATTAAAAAACAATCTGGAGTCGCCTTTAAATTGAAGGAAGGACAAAAATTAAAAGTCATTGACCCTAAAGGTGAACAGGTTAGCGATATGGTATTGTTTAATGCAAAGGATCGAAAGGAAAAGTTATCATCAGGAAAAACGATGGATTTTGAAGCTTCTATTTTAATAAGTTCCGGTAATGCGCTATGGAGTAACCGCAGCCAAAAAATGATGGAAATACTCGAAGACACCAACGGAAGAAATGATTTCTTACTCGCCCCATGCAGCCCTGAAACTTTCAAGGTAATGTATAATTATGATGCTTATCACCCAAGTTGTTATGAAAATTTATATACAAATCTAGAAAAGTTTGATATCCAGCCAGATGATATTCCAACTGCCTTCAACATTTTTATGAACGTGCAGTTTGATGAAAAAGGAAAAATAAGCGTAGACCCGCCTTTAAGTCAAGCAGGAGATTACCTATTATTTGAAGCAAAAATGGATTTGATAATCGGACTTACTGCCTGTTCAGCCGAAGACAGTAATAATGGCAGCTTTAAGCCCATCCATTATGAAATATTAGGTTAAGCCTTTGTTTCCGGGGTGTTTTTCTTTCTAAAACGCATATTCAACATTTCAATGGCCAAGGAGAAGAATACAGAGAAATAAATATATCCCTTGGGTACATGGTAACCCACTCCTTCTACTATTAACATTACGCCAATTAGGATAAGAAAGGAAAGCGCAAGAATTTGTATTGTTGGATGTTTATTCACAAATTCACTAACTACTTTAGCAAAAATCATCATTACAATAATGGCTATAGTAATAGCTATGATCATTAACATTATTTGATCGGTAAGTCCTATCGCGGTTAATATGGAATCGAAAGAAAAAACCATATCCAACAATACGATTTGCAAAATAGCATAACCAAAAGATTGTGCTTTCTTAACCTCTTCATTTCCTTCCTGGCCTTCAACCTTTTGATGAATTTCAAGTGTACTTTTTATTAAAAGAAAGATTCCTCCCGCAATTAAAATAATATCACGCCAGCTGAGTTCGAATTCGTATAATGAGAGCACGGGTTCTGTGAGCCCTATAATCCAGGTAATACTTAAAAGCAATAAAATTCGCATAATAAGGGCTAGGCCCAAACCACCAATTCTGGCTTTCTTTTGTTCATCTACAGGGAGTTTACTGGCTACGATAGAAATAAAAATAATATTATCTATCCCTAACACGATTTCCATAAAAGTAAGCGTAAGCAGTGCTATCCAGGTATCTGGCTGAAGAAAGATTTCCATAAGTAAATCAGCTTTTGGTTAGGCTAAAGCTAACTAAAAAATCATTTTTATTTACAATAAAACTCTAAAAAAATAAAAAGCTGTTTAGAATAGAAAGCTTTTTAAAGATAGCTTTTTCCAAACAGCCTTTATTAAAAATGTCGTGGTCTTAGGAAACCGCCTTGAGTTTTTTCAAAGTCGACTTATTAAGTTTATCTTCAGCATAGGCTCGAGACACCCTAAGTTTGCTTTTGCCACTTTCCGGCATTTCAAACATGGCATCGGTTAAAATGGCTTCACATAAAGATCTTAAACCTCTAGCCCCTAATTTATATTCAACCGCTTTTTCAACTATATAATCAAGAGCATCGTCGGTCATTTCAAACTCAATATCGTCCATTTCAAACAATTTTTGATACTGTTTTACAATAGCATTTTTAGGCTCTGTCAAAATGGAACGCAGCGTGCTTTCATCCAAAGGATTCATATAGGTAAGTGCGGGTAATCTTCCTATTATTTCAGGAATAAGTCCGAAATCTTTTAAATCTTTCGGAATAATATATTTCAACAAATTAGTCCGCTCTATATTATCATCGCTTTTTGAAGCACTGAAACCAACTGCCTGCATATTCAACCGTTTGCTGATGTTACGTTCAATACCATCAAAGGCACCTCCTGCAATGAAAAGGATGTTCTCGGTATCAACTTCAACAAATTTCTGATCGGGGTGTTTTCGCCCCCCTTTTGGAGGAACATTAACGGTAGTTCCCTCCAGTAATTTTAACAATGCCTGCTGAACACCCTCCCCGGAGACATCCCGGGTAATGGAAGGATTATCGCTTTTCCGCGCAATTTTATCTATCTCGTCAATAAATACGATTCCTCGCTGAGCTTTTTCAACATTATAATCGGCAGCCTGAAGCAAACGTGTTAAAATACCTTCTACATCTTCCCCTACGTATCCCGCTTCGGTAAGCACCGTAGCATCTACAATTGCCAAAGGAACATTAAGCATTTTGGCAATGGTCTTAGCGATAAGGGTTTTACCAGTTCCGGTTTCACCAACCATAATGATGTTAGATTTTTGAATTTCCACATCATCGTCACTTGCTGGCTGTAATAGCCTTTTATAATGGTTATAAACAGCTACAGACATCACTTTTTTGGTAGCTTCTTGCCCAATTACATACTGATCTAAAAACTCTTTGATCACTTTTGGTTTGCTTAACATAAGGTCGGAAGACAATTCCTTAGCTTCTCCCTGTTTAAGCTCTTCCATAACAATACCGTGTGCCTGCTCTATACATTTATCACATATATGCGCGTCCAGTCCTGCTATAAGTAAGTTGGTTTCGGGTTTCTTTCTACCGCAAAACGAACATTCTAATTCTTCTTTCGCCATTTCGTCAAATTTCAACTTTCGTTATATAAAATAATATAATGAAAATTAATTCCTATCCTTCTCTCGTTAAAATCTCATCGATCATACCGTATTCCTTAGCTTTTTCCGCCTTCATCCAGTAATCACGATCACTATCTTCCTCTATTTTTTCATAAGATTGCCCAGAATGTTTAGCGATAATATCGTATAATTCCTTTTTAAGGGTTAAAATTTCTCTGGCTGTAATCTCTATATCACTTGCCTGGCCCTGAGCTCCTCCAAGTGGCTGATGTATCATCACTCTTGAATGAGGCAAACCGCTCCTTTTTCCTTTTTCGCCAGCACAAAGCAATACCGCGCCCATCGAGGCTGCCATTCCTGTACAAATTGTTGCGACATCTGGTTTTATGAACTGCATCGTATCATATATACCTAGACCTGCATAAACACTTCCACCGGGAGAATTTATATAGATTTGAATATCTTTGGAAGCATCCGTACTTTCCAAAAACAACATTTGCGCTTGAATAATATTGGCAACCTGGTCGTTAATGGCTGTTCCCATAAAGATAATCCTATCCATCATTAATCTGGAAAAAACATCCATGGCAACCGCATTCATTTGCCGCTCTTCAATAATATTTGGCGTCATTCCCGTAGGAGTCACACTGCTCACTATCTTTTGGTAATAATTGCTATTTATACCGTGATGTTTAGTGGCGTATTTTTCAAATTCTTTTCCGTAATCCATCAATTTTTTGTTTTTAAGCTTTTTTCTTAGCTGCCTTTTACGTGAAAAGGCGTTAATCCAAATGGTTTAACGCCTTAAATATAAGTATAAATTTATAGAAAAAGCTTACTCGTAAATCTCTTTCACAAATTCGTCGTAGGTCACTTCTTTTTCTTCAAAAGACATTTTCTCTTTATAGAAATCGAGTAATTTTTCGTTCATTAACTGCTCAGAAAGCCTTTTTACCTCATCCTGATTGGAAAGAATTCTGGCAGCAATATCATCAAGTTCCTTATCTCCAGGATTCATTTGGCCAAACTGCGCCATTTGCTCCTTGATCTTTTCCTTGGAAAAAGCTTTAAGATCTTCAAACTCTACGCTTAGATTATTTTCGTTAACTATTTTACCTTCAATTAACTGGTAGCGTAAACCTTCTTCACTCTTCTCGTATTCCTCTTTAGCCTCTTCCTCGGTCATGGGCTTTTCCCCCACGGTTTGAATCCATTTTTGAAGAAATTCCTTTGGAAGCTCAAACTTTGTTTGTTCTATAAGCTGCTTAGTTACGTCATTCATTAACTGCTGATCGCTCTGCTGTTTGAATTGCTTGGCTGCATCTTCCTTGATTTTCTCTTTTAATTCGTCTTCACTGCTTACTTTTCCTTCACCAAAAAGCTTATCGAACAACTCCTGGTTAAGTTCAGCCAATTCTCTATGATTGATCTCTTTTACAGTAAATTCAACTTCAATATCTAAATCATGAGCTCTATCATGTTCAATTCCTAAGTGCTGAATAAGATCGTGATCCTCTTCAAAAAGATTCTTGGTCTTTAAGGTCAGAGAATCTCCCACCTTAGCACCAACAAATTTACCAAGATTTCTTTTTCCTTTGATCTTTTCCAGTTCCACTGAAGTTTCCTTCTCGATTCCTTCTTCTTCGTTTTTGAAAGTTCCGGCAACGATATCCCCTTCTTCTGCTTCATCTTTAGAGATCAGTTTCCCATATTGTTTTCGGACAGATTCAATTTGGTTATTCACCATTTTTTCATCTGGTACAATATTATAATGAGTTACTGGTTGTTCCAGCTCAAGTTTCACATCAAATGCTGGAGCTAAACCTAGCTCGAATTCAAAAGTATATTCTTCTTTATTCCAATCAAAGTTTTCCTGCTCCTTTGGAATAGGATTCCCCAGTACATCCAGTTTTTCTTCGGTAAGATATTTATTAAGCGAATCCTGTAAAAGTTTATTTACCTCATCCACCAACACAGCTTGACCGTATTGTTTTTTTACCATTCCCATAGGCACATGTCCTTTTCTAAAGCCGGGAATATTGGCATTCTTACGGTAATCTTTTAAGATTTTATCAACTTTACCGGCATAGTCGTCTTTGGCGATATCTACTTTTACCACCGCATTCAATTCATCAATATTCTCTCTGGTAATATTCATCTTGACTTGTTATAAAAATTGGAGTGCAAAATTACACTTTTTTCTCAAGCCAACAAAGTTTCAAATTATTGAATTTCAGTCTACTTCTAATCTTTTCCTAACAATGAAAACAAAAGAGATTGAAACAGCGACAAAAGCAAACTGAAAAGCAGGGCGATAAAAAAGCCGCTAACCCCAAATCCCGATACGAAGGCATCGGCCAGTAGAATAATTACCGCATTGATAACAAGCAAAAACAAACCCAGCGTTAACACAGTAACGGGCAAGGTGAAAATTACTAAAATAGGTTTCACCAAAAGATTCAGAATAGCCAAAACCACAGCGACTAGAATTGCTGTTAAATACCCTTCAACCTCAACTCCCGGCAGAAATTTAGCAAGAACCACCACGGCCAGTGCGGTAAGTAAAATTCTTAATATAAAATTCATGATTTTTAGTTTAGTTGGTTATTGAAAAATACAAAAAAAAAACGCCGGTAATAGTCCGGCGTTATTCATTCTTATAAAAAGTACTTCTTATTATTCAACTTCATTGCTTAAAGTTACTGTTCCGTATGTACCGGGATTAACCTTTGGAACCTGGGCATTATAAGTTGTATTAATTACTTCAATAATTTCGTTGGCCATCACCGCATTACCCCGAGGAGTTAAATGAATTCCGTCTAAGGAAAAAGCGCCACCAGTGACAAATTCCGAGGTAATGATTCCGGCGTCAAAAGCAATTCCGCCCTCAGCCAACTGATTAAGTAACTCACGAGCATCTACATACCCCAGGTTATTTGCTACAGCAGTGGCCTCTATGGCATCATTATAGGCAGCTGTTGCCTGTCTTACATTCGCCAATTCAGCTTCATCCAGAGCATCTGCATCATCAATTCCATTTACCGCACCAAAAAGCGCATTAGCCTCTTCCTGAGTTGGAGTTTGCCCTTGTTGTAAGGCCCCCAGGATCTGCATCACTTGCGGGGAAAGACTAACTGCACCATAACCCTGGGCTAAAGCTGCCCGGTCTATAGTTAAAAGTAATTTTTCATCGGGAGTCATTTGTCTAAATCCAAGGGGATTGGAATCCGAAGGCTCAACATCGATAAGAAACCTGTTTGGACCTTCACTGAAAGTGATTGCATATTGGGAAGCTAAAGCCTGGGCTTGTTCCGCCGGAACGCCCTGCTGTATCAAACCACCCGCAAAAACTTGAGAAACAGCCTGAAAATACCCTGTCAGGTTTGCTGCGGTTTCCGCATCAAGCTCAAGTCTGTTATTAGGAATTGTATTAAAAAAAGGCACCGCAGCAACATCCGGTATGTTTATTAAAACTCCACCACTTGCCGAAGCCGATAAAGCCTGAACCATTTGTGCATAAACACCTGCGAAGGCATTAGGGTCTGTAATATCGTTTTCTCCATAGGTGGAAGGATCTAAATTATTTAACTGGAACTCTCCTGTACCACCTGAGGTTGCATAACCCAGTACATCGTTATTCCCAATCCATAAAGAAAAGAACGTGGGATTTTGAGCAAGAGCATCAGCTAATACCGTAGTTTCCGGCGAAGAAGCAAAACGAACGAAATATGGGTTGGCAGTACCAACGGCCACGCCCTGAACATTTCCATATCCCGGAGCAACTAAATGATAAGATTTAGCTCCCGGAATCCCCATATTATTAAATGGTCCCTGAAGAATATTTCCTACTTCCGTGGTCGCCTGCATCCCGGTATAAACCTGAGGTGAGGGATTGTCACTTGCATCCACTGCTAAAACAAGCCTGTTTGAGGTAATTTGAGTTCCGCCTAATAAAAGCCCACCAGCATTATCGTTCATATAAGGAATGGCGAATTCTTCGACATCTTGTGTTTTCTCAAACTGTTGCACGAGAATATTTGGATAAGAGTTTTCCTGCCCGGTTATATACAAGGCATTATCGGCATAACCTGCAGTGAGTGAATTACCCAAAGCTACGTATCGCGAAAAATCGGCTTCCCCATTACTGTAAGCTCCTGCTTCATTGACCGGATTATCAAATTCTGGCTCGCAGGAAACAATTCCCAGAGCTAATATTGCTAAATACTTAAAATACTGTTTCATCTTCTTCATTTTATAATTTATAGGTTACACCAAGTCCCGGAATAAAGGCTGAAGTTTTATAGGTTCCTTCAAAAGGAACTCCGTCGTAATTCGGGAAATCAGAGGGATCAGGAGCGTAAGACTCGTTAACTTCCTCGTACCTGTTATAAAGGAAAGAAGCATCTATGGAAAATCTGTCGTTAAGATTTAAAGAAAGTCCACCTGTAAAACCATGTGCGTCGTTCCTCGGAGTTTCAGGAGCAAAATAACCTGACTGCACCGGAGATTCATCAAAATAATATCCAACCCTTAAGGTAACGGTTTGGTTTGCGAGATACTGAAGACCAAATCTATAAGTAGAAGAATTCTCGTAGTTTCTCGGATTTTGGGAATCAGGAATAGCAGGTTTCGCAAAATCTAAATCTAAGGATTTATAAACATCCCAGAAGGTTCTGTTGTAATCAAAAGCAAAAAGCCATTTATCCAATAGCTCATAGGAAACACCTACTGAAAGCTCTGCCGGTAGCGGCAGGGAAGCATCAAATTGGGTATCCTCAAAAGGAGTCAAAGGAGAGTTCGGAATATTTTCAAAATCAGCATCTCCACCTTCAGCCTCCACCATAATTTCACTTCGATAATTGATACCAAAACGTAAATCTTCGGTTGCATTATACATAGCACTGGCAGACCAACCAAAGGCATTCACACCACTTGCATCTACTGTAACATTCGCACGATTCCCTTCTATGTCGGTTAAAGTACGGCTTAGGTTACGATTAAAATTCACTGATCCATTCACATAGATTGGCCCACCCCCAACGCTTAATTTATCTGATATTTTTACAGAAGCCAAGGCTTGTATGTAAATAGCCTGAAGGTCTATATTGTTCACCAAGTGTGAGCCAGACCAATCGGTTGGCCATTCAACGCTACTGCCATAGGGAGTATAAGCAGCTAAGCCTAAAGTTAGCCAATCGTTTATTCGATAAGAACCATAAGCATAAAAAGGAGTCCCCACCGCACTATTGGTCTGAGAACTAAGTCCGAATTCCGAATTCTGATATTTTACACTGGAAAATACAGCACTAGCACCAGCAGCTATATTTAACTTGTTCTCAAGGTACACAAGACCTGCCGGGTTAAAAAAAGCAAGTTCAGCATTGTTCACAACGGCAACACCCGTGTGGCCCATAGCCAACGATCTTTGACCCTGAAGACTCACCCGATACCCACCTGCATAAGTTACCGCAGCCATTAGACCGAAAAGGCCCAGGAAAAGTATTTTTTTCATAATAGATTTGGATTTTATTGTATTCTAATAATTTATTGACTCCAAATTTAGCATAAATTACATATTACTCAACAAAATTCCATAATTTATTATGCACACATAATAAATTTAGATAGATTTTAAAGAAAATTAATCACAGTACTATAGAACTCGTTTATTTTCTCAGCGTGCACCCAGTGACCAGCATTTTCAATTTCCTTAAAATCCACTTTTGGAAATTGTTTTCTAATAGCATCCTTATCCGTTTCTTTAATGTAGTTGGAATTACCGCCTTTTATAAAAAGTGTAGGACCCTTAAAGGTTTTATCCTGTGGAAGCGCCCTCCCTATTTCTTCAATATTATTTTTTAAAGTTTCCAGGTTCACCTTTAGGTTGTAGGTTCCTTCAGATTTACGGTTTAGATTCTTTAAGAGAAAAAGTCTAACCGGTTTTTCCGAAATAAACTCGGAAAGTAATGTATCGGCTTCCTGCCTGGATTCAAGGTCGGCCTTTTCTAAAGCAGTTAAACCATCCAGTATTTGTTGATGATGCGGTTCATAATATTTTGGTGCGATATCTACAACAATTAGTTTTTCAACCAGTTCCGGGTAATTTGCCGCGGCAAGCATCGCTGTTTTGCCGCCCATAGAATGACCGATTAAAACAATATTTTTTAAAGTATGTTGTTGGCAATATTCCTTAAGGTCCTCAGCCATTAACTCATAGCTATGCTCATTGGCATGTGGACTTTTCCCATGATTACGCTGATCTATTAAATGAACCTGGAATTCTTTTTCTTTTGCAAGTTTACTGCCAATGGTTTTCCAGTTATCACTCATTCCTAAAAAGCCGTGCAGTATTACTAGTGGTGAACCCTCACCAATTATTATAGAATTTAATTTCATTGTAGTTTGTTTTTAGAAGAAAAAAATATTAGAGCAACTCAAGATATTTTTTAATTGTTGTCTCCAAGCCGAGGTATAAAGCTTCCGCAATCAGCGCGTGACCGATAGAAACCTCATCGAGATGAGGGACATGCTCGCTAAAATATCTAATATTACTCAATGATAGATCGTGACCGGCATTAATCCCTAAACCCAATTCTTTAGCCAGTTTCGCACATTTCGTATAAGGTGTTATCCCGTCTTTATTCCCTTTCGCAAATTTAACAGCAAAATTTTCGGTATATAATTCAATCCGGTCTGTTCCCGTTTCTGCAGCACCCTCAATCATTTTTTCATCGGGATCAACAAAAATTGAAGTTCTAATACCGTTACTTTTAAACTCCTGAATCACTTCCTGAAGAAAGCTTTTATGTTTGATGGAGTCCCAACCGGCGTTAGAAGTAATAGCATCTTCAGCATCTGGAACCAAGGTAACCTGGGCTGGTTTAGCTTCCATAACCAAATTAATAAATTTGGCCACAGGATTTCCTTCAATATTAAATTCCGTTTTCACAATAGGCGCAAGGTCCCGCACGTCCTGATAAGTAATATGACGCTCGTCTGGTCTAGGATGAACGGTGATCCCCTGCCCGCCAAAAGACTCAATTTTCTGAGCAGCTTCAACTACATTGGGGATATTACCGCCCCGGGCATTTCTCAGAGTAGCAATTTTATTGATATTTACACTTAATTTCGTCATTTTATAAGCTTTTGTTTAACAAAAATACAAACTTGTAAATGCCCTAATGAATTTTATTTTAATTAATTTGCATAAAAAGGAAGTGACATCATGAACATGGAAGATTATATTATTAACGATGTCTCAATAAGGCATTTTTCCGATAAAATTGGAGAGGTTCAAGACCTTTTCAATCAGCTAACCTATTCACATTTACCGGTAGAAAATAACGGTATTTATATGGGTTGTATTTCAGAAAATGATATCCGATGTTTTGAAGCTGAAAAATCATTGGAAGATTATCAATATGCCTTGGAAGGCTTTTTTGTTAGAAATACAGCATTCTGGCTGGATATTTTAGAACGCTTTGCGCAAAACAACACTAATATTTTACCGGTTTTAGATGAAGAAAACCATTATTTGGGCTACGTGGAACTCAACGAAATTATCGCTTTATTTAATGAAACACCCTTTCTAAGTGAGCCTGGCAATATTATCGTAATTCAAAAGGGTATCAAAGATTACTCCTTTAGCGAAATTACACAGATTACAGAATCTAATAACTCCAATATACTTGGCCTTTTTATCTCTAAAATCAAAAATGATATGGCCCAGATCACCATTAAATTAAGCCCATCCGGAATAAATGAAATCATTCAGTCTTTCCGAAGATATGGCTACAAGATAATTTCAGAACATCGGGAAGATAATTTCAATAAAAATCTTAGAGACCGTTCTAAGTATTTAGATAAATATTTAAATATATGAAAGTAGGCATCTACGGTCAATTTTATCATACCAATGCCGGGACCTATATTGCACAGCTTCTGGAATTACTCAAGCGTGAGAATATTAAGGTAATTATAGAGAAAGATTTTTTAGAATTAATTCATCTAAATAAAACCATTGAGGAAAATTACTCCCATTTCTCCACATTTGAAGAATTAGACAACAGTTTTGATTTGTTTTTTTGTATTGGTGGTGATGGAACTATATTAAAATCCATAAATTATATCAGGAATTTAGATATTCCAATTGTAGGTATAAATACCGGAAGATTAGGTTTTTTGGCTAGCATCCAAAAAGAAGAAATCAAAGATAGTTTACAAAATATCCTGGATAAAAAATATAGTATTTCCAAACGCAGTGTTTTAAATATTAGCACGAATCCCACTAATTACGATCCTGTTTTTAAAAATATAGCCCTGAACGAAATCGCTGTTAGTCGTAAAAATACTACCTCCATGATTACGGTAGATACCTGGCTAAACGATCAGTATTTAAATTCGTACTGGGCAGATGGATTGATTGTTTCGACACCGACAGGCTCTACTGGCTATTCTTTAAGTTGTGGCGGTCCTGTAATTACCCCAGATGCCGGTTCTCTCATTATTACCCCCATTGCCCCGCACAATTTGAATGCCCGGCCCTTAGTAGTGAAAGATGACACTAAGATTACGCTTCGGGTTTCCGGCCGAGAAGAGTCCCATTTAGTATCCATGGACTCCCGTATTGCCACCCTAGAAAACGATACGGAGATTATTATTGAAAAAGCACCCTACACGATAAATCTTATTGAACTTAAGGGCGACAGCTTCTTACACACCCTGCGAAAAAAGCTTATGTGGGGAGAAGATAAGCGCAATTAAGCAATATTTTTTTTTAAAAACTGTTTAAGAATATGTACAAACTTGCTCAAATTATTGTAGAGCAAACATAATTGTTATATTTGCAAACTTTTGAAAGCCTATGAGGTACCTTTTAGTTTTTGTAATCATGCTTGTTTTTGCACCAAAAACATATTCCCAAACATTTGAACTAGGACCGTATATTGGTGGCGCCAACTACATCGGCGATGTAGGTCGAACCAATTTCGTTCTCCCCACTGGCCTTGTTGGTGGTGCGCTTCTAAAATGGAACCGTAGCCCCCGACACGCCTTTAGACTTTCGGTACTATATGCCGAAATAAATGCTGATGACGCTGATTCCAATGACCCCCGAAGAGTGAAGAGAGGTTATTCATTTAGCAATACCATTGCCGAAGCTTCTTTAGGCATAGAATATAATTTTTGGAATTTTAATCTTCACGAAGGTCATCCCCAAAGCACCCCCTATCTTTACACAGGAATAACTTATTTCAGAGCAGATCACTTAATGCTGGACGCCAATTTCCCTAATGGGGAACTTGTAAACCAGGGAGCTAACTGGGATTTTGCCATACCTGTGATCTTTGGTTATAAAGAGAGTATAACGAATCACATTGTTGGTGCTATGGAGTTAGGGGTTAGATATACCTTTACCGACAATTTAGACGGAAGCTGGCCCGAAGAAATATTTGGAAACAGGAGACCAAATATTGAATTTGGTAATCGAAACACTACGGACTGGTATGTTTTTACAGGGGTGAATTTCACCTTTTCCTGGGGTAGAAAACCTTGCTATAGTCAATTTTAACATGAACTATAAAGACCACATAGACCTTAAAAAATTACCCAGGCATATCGCCATCATAATGGATGGTAATGGACGTTGGGCACGGCAAAAAGGTTTCCTAAGGGCCGCAGGCCATCAGGAAGGCACAACTGCAGTTCGGGATGTTGTTGAGGCTTCAGCGGAAATCGGCATAGAATATTTAACGCTTTATGCCTTTTCCACAGAAAACTGGAAGCGCCCAAAATTGGAGGTAGACACTTTAATGCGCCTATTGGTTTCCTCCCTCAAAAAGGAAATTAAAACCCTTCAGGACAATAATATTAAGCTAAAAGCGATTGGAAATCTAGAAACCCTCCCAAAGAAGGTTTACAGAGAACTTCAGGAAGTTATTGAAAAAACGAAAACCAATGATCGCATGGTGCTTAACCTTGCCCTGAGTTACGGTTCTCGGGAGGAATTAACCTCAGTAGTTCGGGAAATTAGCCTGAAAGTTAAAAATAAGGAAATATCAGCCGATGCTATTGATGAATCGGTTATAAATGAGCATCTTTACACCCGAAATTTTCCGGAGGTTGATTTGCTTATTAGAACCAGTGGAGAACAACGCATCAGCAACTTCCTTTTATGGCAAATTGCTTATGCAGAATTATATTTTACAAAAATATTATGGCCAGATTTTAGAAAAGAAAATCTTTTTAAAGCCATTTACAATTATCAAAATAGAGAACGACGATTTGGAAAAACCAGTGAGCAACTCAGTTAGCGCATTCATGACGAAGAAAGTATTTACCCTTCTGGCAGTAGCATGTAGTTTAATTTTTAGCATTTCTTCACAAGCTCAGGGCTTACCATTAGCAGATGGCAAAAAATACATAATTGGCGATATAAAAGTTACGGGCAATGTTAGTTTTAACGAGCAAACCGTAATCGCTTATACCGGGCTTAAGAAAGGGGAAGAAATTTTTATTCCCGGGGATAAAATTAGCGCTGTGATCAATAAACTTTGGGATATTGACCAGTTTAGCGATATCAATTTTTATATCACCAATGTCAGTGATGGGAATGTGGCTGACCTGGAAATCGAAATCCAGGAAGTGCCAAAACTCAATAAAATTCAGGTGACCGGCCTTAAAAAAGCCGAAAAAGAGGAAGTTATTGAGGAAAATAAATTAAGGGCCGGGGCTAAGGTATCTGAGAACCTTATTACCACGACAAAAAATTATATTGAAAGTAAATATCGGAAGGAAGGTTATTTAAATGCGCAGACAAAAATAAGCACCAGCGAGGTCACCGATACTACGGCCAATGCAAACCTGGTAAATATGCTTGTCGATATCGACAAGGGTGAACGCGTAAAAATTGAGGATATAAACTTTATAGGTAACGATAAATTTTCTGATGCCAAGCTTAGAAGGGCTATGAAAAATACCAAACAAAAGAATATCATTCGCTTCTGGAAAAGATCAAAATTTGTGCGAGACGATTACCAGACAGATAAAGAGAGCCTTATAGATAAATATAAGGAAAGTGGCTATCGTGATGCCCGAATTGTGAGTGACTCCCTTATAGAAATAGACGAGGAAACTATTGCTTTAGATCTAAAGGTAGAAGAAGGCGATCAGTATTATATAGGAGATATAGATTTTATCGGAAATACTGTTTATAGTGATGCTCAACTGGCACGTGTTTTAGGAATAGATAAAGGTGATGTTTATAACGGGGTGCTATTAGATAAGCGAATTGCCGATGAAACAAAACCCGATGGAGAGGACCTTTCTAATTTATATAAAAACAATGGTTATTTATTTTCCAATATCAACCTTGTAGAAACCAATGTTTACAATGATACTATCGATTTTGAAGTAAGAATTATTGAGGGTAAAGAAGCCTATTTCAATAATATTACGGTAACTGGAAATGATAAGACAAAAGACCATGTAATTTATCGTGAACTTCGTACAAAGCCCGGTCAAAAATATAGCCAGGAAGATGTAGTCAACACGGTAAGAGAACTAGGTCAGCTTGGCTTTTTTGACGCAGAACAACTCGAACCAAAATTTATTAATCCAGATCCTCAAACAGGTACTCTGGACCTGGAATATTCTGTTGTAGAAGCCGGGGCCAGCCAAATTGAACTGCAAGGTGGATACGGTGGGGGTGGCTTTATAGGTACCCTGGGACTTTCTTTCAATAATTTCTCCTTATCGGGTATTTTCGACAAAGAAGCTTATAAACCGGTACCTATGGGCGATGGCCAAACCCTTTCACTAAGAGCACAGGCAAGTACCTTTTACCAGACTTACAGCCTTTCCTTTGTGGAACCATGGTTGGGAGGTAAAAAACCGGTGAGCCTGCAAACTTCCTTCTCATATACAAGACAGTTTTTATTTGATTATATAAACCGGGAGGCAGATAGAACCAGGAGTTTTGATATTCTTGGAGTAAATGTGGGCTTAGCCAAACGTCTAACCGTACCTGATCCATACATCACAGTGTCGCATTCCGTTGGATTTCAACGTTATGATCTAAATAATTATAATACGGGGCTATTTACTTTCGGGGATGGATATTCAAACAATTTCACCTATACCTTAGGACTTACAAGGGATAATACCTATGTGAATCCTATTTTCCCAATGGGAGGTTCCAAGTTCAAAATTACCGCCAAATTCACACCTCCTTATTCGCTTTGGAATGGTGTAGATTACGCCAACTTAGCTGAACAAAGAGAATATCAGTTAGAAGATGAGAATGGCAACCTTATAAATCAACAGGGTGATAGGGTTACCCCCGAGAATGCAGTCGGAGATCCAAGAAAAATAGACCAGAAAAAATTTAACTGGTTAGAATTTTATAAAGTCAAATTTAGTGGAGAGTGGTATACTCAAATTTATGACAAACTGGTTTTAAAAACCAATGCAGAGTACGGATTCCTTGGCGCTTATAATAGTGAGCGTGGTATTCCACCTTTTGAAAGATTTTTTCTTGGTGGGGATGGTCTTGGGGCCTTTAGTTTAGATGGCAGGGAGACCATTGCATTAAGGGGATATCCAAACCAATCTGTGGTACCTATAGATAGGCCAGCAGGTGTAAATGATGATGGTGCAACCATTTATAACAAATACTCCTTAGAACTTAGATACCCTATCACTTTAAAACCTTCGGCATCTATTTACGCACTCACCTTTTTAGAAGCGGGTGCATCCTATGATAACTTTAGAGATTTCAATCCTTTCCAATTAAATAGATCGGCCGGTGCAGGCTTAAGAATCTTTATGCCTGCCTTTGGTTTGCTTGGTATAGATTTCGGATACGGGTTCGACTCCATCGGAGGAGAACAAGGCGCAAATGGTTGGGAAACGCATTTCATAATCGGACAACAATTTTAATTTGGCACGGTATTTTCTATATTCCATTTAAGTATGCTTAAAAGAACATTCTTATTCACACTTTTTATCTTGGCTGGCTTTGGGGCAAACGCTCAAAAACCAATAAACATAGGTTTTGTGGATATGGAATATATTCTTGAAAATGTTCCGGAATATCAGCAAGCTTCCACTCAATTAGATCAGCGAGTTAAAGAATGGCAAAATGAAATTGAGCAAAAACGAAAGGAAATCAATGAAATGAAAACCAGCCTGCAAAATGAACGTCCATTACTTACTCCGGAATTAATTGAAGAACGGGAGGAAGAGATTGCATATCAGCAGGAACAAGCTATAAATTACGAGCAGAAGCGTTTCGGTCCGAAAGGAGATTATATGATTCAAAAGAGGCAATTAATAAAGCCTATCCAGGATCAGGTTTTCACCGCTGTACAGGAAATAGCCGAAACCAGAGATTTCGATTTTATTTTCGATAGAAATTCAGAATCAGGAATGTTATTTGCAAAAAAACGTTTTGATCTTAGTGATCAGGTTTTAAGAAGTATAAATAGAGCTTCTAATCGTAGACAAATTGAAACCAAACAAGAGGAAAGAGAACTTGAAAGAGCCGAAACCCGCACTCCTGAAGAGGACCAAGAACTAAGCCAGCGCGAGCAAGCCATTGAGAAACGAAAAAATGAGCGTGAGGCCTTAATAGAAGAAAGAAGAAGACAACAGGATTCTATTAAAGAGGCGAGGCAAAAAGCATTTGAAGAACGACGGGAAAGAATTTTAAAGGAAAGACAACAAAGAAGAGATTCTATAGAAGAAGCCCGGGACAGAAAAGACACAATAAACTAAATAATTTAAACCTTAATACTTTAACAATTAATATCAATTAAAATGAAACAATTCAAAACCCTTTTTATAGCCCTTGCATTAACCATAGGAGCTACAACATTTGCAAACGCACAGAGCAAAGTTGCTCACATCGCCACCCAGGAATTGGTAGAAACTATGCCAGCCTATAAGGATGCCATGGCACAACTCCAAAAGTTAGAGAAAACATACGATGCTGAAATTAAGGATATGCTCACTGAAGCTCAAAATACGATGCAGCGCTATCAGGCTGAAGCTGAAACTGTAACCGAAGAGGAAAACGCAAAAAGAGCGAGTGAACTTCAGGCAACTGAAAGAAGAATCCAGGAACACAGCCAGAGAGCAAGACAGGAACTTCAGAAAAAAGAAAACGAACTTATAAGACCTGTTATTGAAAAAGCTCGTGAAGCTATCCAAAAAGTAGCTAGAGCACAAGGATTTGATTATGTTCTTGATTCTACTACTGGAACAGGAGTAATTCTTGCCGATGGTAAAAACCTTATGGCAGATGTAAAAGCCGAATTGGGAATGTAATTTCTCCCAATTCATAAATATTCAATAAAAACTGTGCCCTTTCAAGGCGCAGTTTTTATTTTTGTGCCAATGAGCAATTCGCAACCCATAGGTATTTTTGATTCCGGTGTAGGTGGAACTTCCATTTGGAAGGAAATCCATGAATTACTTCCCGCGGAAAAAACCATCTATCTCGCCGACAGTAAGAATGCTCCTTATGGTGAAAAACCTATTGAGGAAATAAAAAATCTGAGCAGAAAGAACACTGAAAAATTATTGGAAATGGGAGCCAAAATCATTGTCGTAGCCTGTAATACAGCAACGACAAATGCAATCAAAGAGCTTCGAAATGAATATATGGTCCCCTTTATTGGTATTGAGCCTGCGATAAAACCTGCTGCTTTGAATTCTAAGTCCAAAACCATAGGCATACTGGCTACCCGCGGCACTTTAACCAGCACCCTTTTTTCACAGACCTCGGATTTTTATGCAAGAAATATTAATGTAGTTGAAGTCGAAGGACGAGGCCTTGTAGAACTTATTGAAGCGGGAGAAATAGATTCCGGGCATATGAGAAGCCATTTACTTGGACTTCTGGAACCTTTTTTTATGAATAAGATAGATTACCTGGTGTTAGGTTGTAGCCACTATCCTTATCTTATCCCACTCCTGAAAGAATTGTTGCCAAAAGAGGTAGTAATTATAGATTCTGGTGAAGCAGTAGCACGACAAACCAAAGCTATTCTTAGTGCAAATAATTTATTGGCCCAGGCAAAGCAAGCCCACCCAATTCCGGAATTCTTCACGAACACGAATCCGAAAGTACTTGAGAATTTAACGGGAGCTATTTCAATGGGATATAAAGTTTCCTATCTGGATTTCTAATTATTCACCGCTGGACACTTGCAATCCCAACGTCCTCTACTCTTACCGAAATCGTATCCAATAGTAATTTGGTGGAATCCATTGTTGCTTAATACAACAGAATTAAATTGATAACTAAAAGTATAACCAAACATAAAATCTTTATAATCCAGACCAACAAAAGGAGTAATATAGCGCAGTTGCTGACTTTTAATTTCCTCTCCATCGGTTGTATATTCGGTAGCTTCAAAACTGTTGCGGTAAGAAAGTCCGCCCCATATTTGACCGAAATCAACATTTTTATAAACTTTCATATTTAAATCAATATTCATTTCATTGGTTGCTTCACGCATTTGAAATAATATTGAGGGTTCATAACTCCACCCACCCGAATTTTCAAAAACATATCCCGTAGAAAATAAATATTTACGTTGGTTACTGGGAACTGCGTCAGAATAGAAAAGTTCACGATTAACCGAAATTATATTTTTTGCGGCCAGATGAGCATAGAAATCCAGATAATAATAGGACATTCCTACATCCATATTTGCAAACATATCGGATACATTGTTGCCGTTGACAATAGGATCAAATTCCGTAAAACTACTTTGGTCCAACCTATGCTGAATAATCCCGGCACTTATTCCGAAAGAAAGCTGGTTCAGATCTACTTCACTCCTTGAGAAAAGCAAATGATAAGCCACTGTTCCGTAAGCTCCAATTTTAGAAAAATTTCCATTTTGATCATTAAAAAATATCCCTCCAATACCAAGTTTTTCTCCTACCCTGCCATTTATGGCGAGAGTTTGTAAGCTGGGCGCATTATCTACGTCAAACCACTGTTGCCTGGCGGTAAGTCTAATCTGATTTCGATTGGCTGCACCGGCCATAGATGGATGAATCAAAAAAAGATTATCGGTTAGGTAATCAGAATATATGGGAATTACTTCCTGGGCTTTTAAAGTAAGCCCGGATAATGAGATAAATAAAATTATAAAAATCCTTTTTGGTGCCAGAAAAACAGCTCTTGCTTCAATACCACTGATAAATAAAGTCTTAATCCCCATAAGAAAGTAAAGATATAGATTAACTAAGTTTTCTTTAGTACTTTTGCAAAAAAAATAATATGAGCAATTTCTCAATAAATATACAAGCCACAAATAAACCAGGAATTATAAAATTTGAAACCAATAAATTCCTAACCCGGCACGAAAATTACGAATTCAGCAATATAGACGAAGCAGCTATATCGCCTTTAGCACAACAACTGTTTTATTTACCTTTTGTAAAAACGGTTTATATCGCTCAAAATTTCATTGCGATTGAAAAATACGATATTGTCGACTGGAATGATGTGCAGGAAGAAGTTGCAGCACAAATAGAGGAATTTTTAAACAAGGATGGTATCGTAATTAAAGATAACACCGATAAGCCTAAAAATGTACCGGTAACCGTTTACGCGGAAAGCACTCCAAACCCGGGGGTAATGAAATTTGTTTCCAACAAAAAATTGGTTTTAAAAACTGCGGAATTTAAAAATATCGATGAAGCCAAAGATGCACCCCTTGCTCAGCAGCTTTTTCATTTTCCTTTTGTAAAAGCTGTGTTTATAGATTCCAATTACGTTTCTATACACAAATATGACGTTGCGCAATGGGAGGAAATCACAATAGAATTAAGGGAATTTATCACTAACTACCTTCAAGAAGGGAAAGAAGTACTAAAAGCAGAGGCTTCTCTTCCGCAACAAACGGAATCCGATAGCCATCCTGCGAATCCTGAAGTTAGCCAGGAAATTATGGATCTTGACGATACTTCAAAGCAGGTTATTGCTATTTTAGATGAATACATTAAACCAGCTGTTGCCAGCGACGGAGGGAATATCCTTTTCGATTCATATAATCCTGATAGTAAAACTGTAAAAGTAATTCTTCAGGGAGCCTGCAGTGGTTGTCCATCCTCTACAATGACCCTAAAGAGTGGAATCGAAACTATGCTTAGAGATATGCTTCGCGGGAAAGTGGATTACGTAGAAGCGGTAAACGGCTAAATCAAAAAATTTTAAAGCGTAGACCTAGCTTCCACATAGAATTCCCGGAATAACTGAATTAAATTAAGCGTCGACGAAATAAGGTCTTTGGATTCCAAGAGAAGCCCAAAATAAAGCTTGGTATTTTTAGGGCTGCTTTCTGAGGTCCTTATTCTTTTAATTTGCTTCTCGATCATTTCTGAAACCGTGTCGAGCAATTGTTGCTTTCCGGCAAGAATATCGTCCAAACGCTCAAAATCATGTTCATCGAAAGTGTATTTAATCTCTTCAAAAAGCTCTTGAATATTCTTATCAATTTTTTTCAAATCCCTGATCTGATTGAATTTTAGGTTTTTGTGATTGTTATTTACGTGCTCAAAAGAGTTTCGAGTAATGAATCTGGTAGAATTAACCATTTCCTGCAAATAATCCAATAAATGAATATAGAAGCGACTTGCTTCAACCGAATCTTCATCAAGTGACCTTATAAAATAATATATATTTCCTTTTAAATTGTCAACCTCGCTTTCAAGCTCACCCACCTTCTTATTGTTTTTCTTAAGTTTGGCCAGGTCGTGATAACCCAGATTATCTACGGTCTTGGTATAGCGCTTTCTAATTCCTGAAATGACCTGAGAGATATTTACCGAACTCTCGGCAGTTATTTCATTAATCGTAATAATATCGGTACGCTTATATTTTTTCTGACGTTTATCAGCCTTTGCTTTTTTAGCATAAGACAAGGAGTTTCTAATAATAAGAAAAGCCGTAATAACAACCAGAAACGCAATAGCGATTAAACCTCCGTAATAAATTATGACGGCAAAAACCGCTGCACCTACAAAGGCAACTAAAGCGGTAACAAACCAACCTCCAATTACATTAAGCACACCAGAAACCCTATAAACGGCACTTTCCTGGTTCCATGCCCTGTCAGCCAAAGAAGTCCCCATCGCCACCATAAAGGTCACATAAGTGGTAGAAAGCGGCAATTGCAAATTGGTTCCCATGGAAATTAAAATACTGGCCACTACTAAATTTACAGAGGCCCTAACCAAATCGAAAGCAGGGGGAGCAATTTCTCTTGAGGCAGTTTTAGCCTTAGGGGTTTCAAATTGACTATTTATCTTCTTGCGGAAATTCTTGGGAACCAACTCTGAGACTAGCCCACCGAACATAATGGAATAGCGAACTATAGTCCGGGATAAATAAGTGGCCCCAAAACGCTCTGAACCTTCATTTTGTCGGGATAATTTTACGCCTGTGTCAACTACGGACTGGGCTTTTCCAGAAAACCAAATGGTAAGCACCATCACTCCTCCGGCAAAAATCAATATAATTTCAGGAGTAGGGACACTCCCGGCAAGATCGCTCATCAATAATTCTGAAGCGGGAATTCCGGAAGCTAACCAGATTTCATAAGACTGCCAGGCGGCGATGGGCACACCTATAAAATTCACTAAATCGTTACCTGCAAAAGCAAGAGCTAGCGCAAAGGTGCCCACTATTACAATAACCTTAAGAATATTGACCCTAAAGAAGCTAATTAAGATTTTTGATAATATAGTGAATCCAATAAGGCTACAAAAAATGACCTGAATCCGATTTTCGTTTATATCTTCAACGAAATGATCTGATACAAAAGCCATACTGTTAAGGCCCTTAATAAGGATGAAATAAAATATAGCAGCCAGGGAAACCCCTCCAAAAATAGCACCGGTATATTTCAATCTTCTTTCATACCTAAAAGAAAGCACCAGACGAGAAAAATATTGAACCACTGCGCCAGTAACAAAGGCAATAAAAATAGCTAATAAAATTCCTGAAATAACCTCACTTGCTTTATCTACATTTATAAAATTAGCCAGGTGAGAAATATTATTGGTGGTATTAAAAATCTTAATCAGGGAAATACTAACGGCAGCGCCCAGTAATTCGAAAATGATGGAAACCGTTGTGGAAGTGGGCAAACCCATGGAATTGAAGAAGTCGAGCAGTAACACATCGGTGAGCATCACTGCCAGGAAGATGATCATAATCTCTTCGAAATAGAATTCATGTGGAAGGAAAATTCCTTTCCGGGCGACCTCCATTAATCCACTTGAAAAAATTGCACCTACCGCAACCCCGAAACTTGCAATAATAAGAATGGATCGCAGCGAAACTGCTTTGGAACCAATTGCAGAATTCAAAAAATTAATGGCATCGTTACTTACTCCCACCACCAAATCTGTAATGGCCAGAATAAATAAAAGCCCAAGAATAATTAGATAAACATCCTGCATGGAAATAAAATCCTTTTAACCCGCAAAATTCAATTAAATTTTCCTAATAAATTCTTTTTATAGGTTATTAAAACTTTAATAAAACAGTAAGAATATATCTCAAAAATTAAAAAGTAATCTAATCGAACTATTCTGGAGAAACTAGGTAAATTTATAGTCCTTTGACGCCTATTTATTATGCAATTTTCGGTTTATTTTTTCTCTTCAATCTAAAGGCTACAAAGAAGGCCGTCATGGAAAGCATTATCCAAAATATATCAACTACAAATATCTGGGTGTAGCCTTTCTGAAGGGAAATCCAGATCCAATTACCGGTCATTATGCCGTTAGCAACAGGTACCAGTATGCCGAAGAAGCTCCCTAAAATTAAACAGGTTTTATTTGTAAAGTAATTATCATGTTTTATAGTAAATAAGATACTTAAAACTAGCCAACTCCAAAAAAATACCTGGTAAATAAGTTCCTTTCGCAAACCTCCGGTATCTTGTACATAACTTTCTCCAAAGATTTTCATTACAATAAAAATAATAGCAGTGACCGGTAATAAACTCAGACAAACAGAAGTATAAATAGTAACAAGCCAGTTATTGAAATTTCTCTTACTTTTTGAAACACTTTTTTTATCTCTGGCAACCAGCCATATATAAACTCCAGAAAGAATTACAAAACAGGTAACAAAACCCAAAACAAGATAAATTAGCTTAAGACCATACCCCCCATAATCTCCGTAATGCAAACGGCGCAAAAGATGGAAAGTTCCCTTGGCGTAAGAAGTGGATTCATTAATCGATTTTTCAGCGATAAGTTGACCATCTGCTATTCGATAGGTTTGGTAAGCCTGGGCTAGTAAACTTTCATCAAAGCCCGGGGAACCAGTTAACTTCACATACATATGTTCATCTCCATAATTTCCTATTTTAAGCTCACTGAGTTTTAAATCAGGCCATTTTTGTAGGATCCTCTGGGCAAAATGATTAACCGAAAAGTCTTTCTTTATTGGGTTATAAGTAAATTCCAAATCATCTACTTTTTCTTCCAGGTTTAGGATCCTGGCCATTTCACCAGGTTCCTCCGGGAATAGATATTTTTCTACCGGCGGAAGCATCACCATATAACCAATCATTAAATAACAACCGGTGACCGCAAAAATAAACTGATATGGAAGGCCTATCATTCCCAGGGCTACGTGGGCATCTGTCCAAATGGTCTTCCATTTGGCACCGGGCCGGAAGGTGTAAAAACTGGAGATAATCTTTTTCCAATGCACTAGCACCCCGGTTATTATGGCAAAAAGGAAAAAAAAAGCCACCAATCCCGATAGTAAATAACCAGACCTTCCAAAGAAATTAAGCTGGGCGAAGAAGTGTAGGCGATAAAAAAATTCGCCAAGAGAGTAATTAGACTGGTAGTCTTTTTTTTCAAAGGATTCCATGTCCATAAAAAAATAATTAGACAAGCGTCCCCTATTTTGATCTATGATCGTAGAATCTTTAGAAGCGGTAATAGAAACGTTTACTTCCCGCTCGAAATAGCGATGAGAGAAGGTAATGTCTCTTCCGTAAAGGTTTTGCTCCTCTTTTAGTTTGTTTAATGACTTATCAAAATCAATGGTATTGAAGTAATTCTCTTCAATAGGTTTATTATGTTCCCAGGCGCTAATTTCGTCCCTTAAAAAGGCGATGGAACCAGTAAAAAAAATCACATATAAAAGTGCACTGATAATTATACCGCTTATGGTATGGGTATGAAAAAGAATATTGTAAATTCTATTGGACATATTAGAAGAACTTAAGGAATGAAGTAAATAAGCAGGACAAAAAAAGCAGTGAGTAGAAGATATACTCCCCAGATTTTAAAGCCGTTTTTAGCTAAAAAAGCGATCACCAGTAAAGCGGCCCATAAAATAAAGCCAGCAAATTGCAAGGTGATGAGTGATCCGGCATCTTTAAAAATTTGGATAAAGAACATAAAAAAACTCTGAGTGAGGATATAACCACCAATAAAGCCTGCCGTAATTTTCAATAGACGTTGCCAGGGAGAGGAGAAATATTTCTTATTTGCCGGCATAATAGGAGAGATATATTTCAGTAATTAATATCAGTACAACAAAAATGATCCAAAACTTTAAAGATAGAACTTCTAAAGGCATAAGGAGTATACTTAGACTTGCTACTAAGCTCAGGATCATCAAAAAAGAAAGGAAACCCACCAAGAATCCTAAATACAATATACAGATGCAAAGACCAATGGACATTAACATAACCCCTAAATAATTGGCCTTTCTAGGGTGATTTTTCAAGTATTTTTGAACCGAATAGTTCACGCTGAATTTTGCTTTCTTCGAACTGTGATAACAGGAAAGAAAACCTAAAAACGTTAATAAAAGAGCTAGTGAAATCATCTGAAATCTTCAATAGTAATTATCCTGAAAAACAGGTGCCTTATGCTTTTTACGAAAGTAAACGTTTCGGCCCGAACACCGAAACGTCTGATATTTCTTCAATTGAATTATTTATTCTACACTCACAGGATCGAGCTTGCTGATAGCTGTTATGTTACCGCCCAGAACTTCCAGCCCCTGGGTAGCAGTTGCTTTTTCAACATCAATATTATAAACATAACTGCTTTGGGTTGTGGTAATTCCAACATGGACAATTCCATCAGCGTCTACATAATTATTGCTTGTCACATTTTGTATGCTTGAAGCTTCAGGAGTTCCTTCTACCCACTCAAAAGTTTTATCATAAACATTAATAATGGCCAAATTAGTTCCTACACTATATGGAGCTTTTTCTTCTCTCATCATCACCACATAATCTCCGTTTCCAGCATAGATGTGGTTGGTAACATAGTAACCTCCAGAGGCTTCTTCAAGATCAAAAAAGTAAGATTCATCAAATTCGGTTTCTCCACTGTTTATTCTTGTAACCGCTGATGGTTTTGTAGAGGTCATGGTGCCATTTGAAGAGGCAATAGAGGATGAAAAGGCGTAGGTATCACCGGCTTCATCTACACTAAGTCCATTTGTAAAGTAGCGTCCGATAAAGCTGGTCCGGTCATCATTTATAACTTTTTCCAGCTCCATTTCGGGGTAAGAATAAACCGCAATCCAGGCTTGATCCGGGTAATCGGTGCCGAAAGTATTGTTACAACAAGCTTTAATGCTAAAAAAGGGAGCAAAAACTTTATCACCTACCTGGGTCATCCAGCTAAAAAATGCCTGTTCCCCTTCAGGTGCAAGTGCCGCCGTGTTAATTTCGCCCTCTCCTACAAACTGGCTGGTTTCGGTATCTAAGCGGTACCAACTTGCCACAGGTGATTCACTGCTTCTGGAAACTCGTGTCATTAGCACCTCATCCCCCACGTTGGTAAAAGTATGTACTGTTTCGGACTGAAAATCAGATAACTTATCCAATGCTCCGTTTTCATTTAACTGGTAGGTGGTTACCGCACCGGGATTCCCTTGGCCGTATAACAGACTAAAAAACTTGTTATTATTGGTAATATAATAACGGTATGTACCGTCTTGTTCTACTCCGTTTCCTTCTGTGCTGATAGCGCCTTCCGAAACACTTTCAGTGGTAAGCAAATAGTCTGCAACACCCTCTGATGCTATTGGATTAGCCGCGATAATGTACTTATCCGTGGCAGTCTCTTCTCCTCCTCCTGGTTTATCGGTGGCGTCTTCACTACAGCTTATTAAAGCCAAGGTTAAAATTGCGAGGTAATAAAAATTAAACTTTTTCATATTGATTAATTTGGAATTAGGATTTGATTAAAATGAATATCTTATTTTTCCGGTAAAGTTTCTGCCGGGTTTTTGTAAACTAAAATTGTCATATAAATTGGCATCGGCCAGGTTTCGTGCCTCCAGGGTAAACTGAAAATTGTTGTATTTACCAAAACTGTAGGTCATACTCAAGTCGTGTGCAATTTGTTCCGGCACCTCTAATTTTGTGCTTCCCAAGCTGGGCCAATACAGATAAAAGGAATGCACATACAATAGGTTATAACCAAAACTGATGTTATTCTTAGAATTAAAGGGACTTTCGAGTGTATAACTAGCATCAGCATTTCCATACAAATAGGGAATGTTAGGAATTCTATCCCTGTAGAGAATGCTTTCCTGGGTTTGTCCCCCTTCATAGCGAGTATTATTCCTGAGGTTCTGGAAAGTTAAGTTTGCTCCGGCAGACCATTTATCTTTATAAGAATAACGAGCTTCGGTTTCTATTCCCAGGTTGGTCACATCCGCCAGGTTATCCATTACCTGGAAAACCTGGTTTTGGTTAAGCCGGGGCCTTATAAAGTCTTTGGCATCGCGATAAAATCCATTGGTACTTAAATTCACCTGGTGATATTTCTGGATTCTGAATAAATATCCCACACCGAAATTATAATTATAACTGGTTTCCGGCCTTAAACTACTGTTCCCTTCCAACAAAACGCCACCATCACCAAATAATTCATTGGGTTCAGGTAGGCGAAAACTTTTTTCAAAAGAAGTTTTCAGTTGCAAATTATCGGTAAGAAAATAGGTTGCCGCTCCACCATAACCAAAATTATTAAATGTATTCTGTCTGGGACGGTATGCAACGGTCCCGTACTCTGAACCTTCAGGCCTGTATGCTTCTTCAAAAACATTAACCTGGTTGTAATTCTTTAAAAAGGTAGTTATACTCCAGTTCTCTTGCTCAAAAGTATAGCCAATGCCGGCAATATTTTTGGTGGTTTTTTGAGGTTGGCTATAGATTTGTGACTCTTCCGATAACAGGTTTTCCCTTTCCCTGTTAAAGGTGGTATAGACATTACTAAGCGCTATTTTGTGCGAATCATTAATTTCATAGGTAACATTAGCATTTGCAATACCGTTGTTATTCTGGAATTTTAAATGAGTGTAATTTAATTCCCCTCCTGGACTATCATATTCAATGAATTCCCCAAACCAATTATAACGTCGGTTAACAGTGTCTACAACTTCTTCTTCCCCAAAATTATAATTTGCGTTTAGAGTGACATCCAATCCTCCAATAAAGACATCTTCTTTTTTATATTTAAAACTGGGCATTAAAATATTTCCTCGCCGGTGCCTATCTCCATAAACGCTTACTTGCCTGGCGCCGGTCTGAATTTCATTATAATTTTGACCTACAGCAAAACCAATTAATAACTTATCGGCATAGGGTGTATTTACGACCCCAATATTTCCAATTATAGTTTCATTGTGATATTCATCATTAAAGCGTTGAACTTCCTGGTTCGGAAAATATTCTCCCGTTTCCAAATCAGCTACATCGACCTGAATATTATAATCATTATCCGAATAATTTTGAAATGCATTTAATCTGGCAGTAAAACCGGTTTCCGAAGTATATATAGCATTGATATTACTACGATGGGTATTAAAGGAGCCGTAGGAATAAGAAACATCTAAATGATTTCCGAAATCACTGTTGGTAACAATATTAATAGCCCCACCTAGGGCATCGGCCCCTAATCCAACCGGTACCACGCCTTTATATACTTCAATACGTTCTGCAAGATTGATTGGGATATTATTGAGCTGAAACGAAGATCCAAAATTTTCCATCGGAATACCGTCAATAAAAATTTTGACCTGGTTCCCACGAAAACCGTTCATTGAAAGTTGCATATCTGAGCCAACCCCCCCACTTTCTCTTACCCGTATCCCAGAAACACGATCCAGGGCGTGCCCAATATCCAGGGAAGTATGGTGAAGTTTTTTCGCATCTACCACCTCTACATTATATGCCAGGGCCTCAATTTGCTGAATCCTGCTTTTTGCCGAAAGGTTAACCTGCTCCAGTTCGGTAGCTGATTCTTCAAAACGTATCTCAAAAAAGCTATTTCCTTGCTTAATTGTTCTGGTTTCTGGATTATAGCCGATAAATGAAGCTTTAAGATGAAACTGCTTGCTATTGGAAGGAATTACAAGGGAGAAATCACCCTCTAGATCTGTAGTGGTCCCTTTTGAAATTTCAGGAATCCAGATGGTGACCCCCAGCAGGGGGTCGCCCTTGGTGTCGGTTATTCTTCCTTCAATTTGCCTCTGCTCCTGGGCGGTTAAAACCCCGCTTATAAACAGGCATAGCCATAAAATCCCACGCAAATTTGTATATTGCATTGCTTTTTAATTGTAAGAGGTTAAAGAGTAATCACGGAGTCATACAGTTACCGCTGTATGGCTCTTTTTTGTTTAAAATCAATGCGAAAATATTATTAAGACTGGTTCTAAACTATGGCAAATGTAATTATTTTTTTGAATTGAAAAAGCCCATTCTCATTTTTATTTAAAATAAGTCTAAATTAATTTTAAAATCAAAACATATGTTTTATGTTTGTACTATTAATAATCATTCTAAATAGAAACCATGAAAAAAATTACACTTATTTTAATAGCCTTATTGATCCAGGGCACGGCCTCAGCTCATTATTTATGGATAGAAACCAACCCAGTTGCCAATCTCAATGAAGAACACTTAATTAAAGTTAGGTATGGTGAATATACCTATGGTGCTATTGAAAAACCGGGAAGTGAAGCATTTAATGGTGTTAAAAACTTCAAGCTTTGGTTGGTATCTCCCAGCGGAATGAAAATGAAACTTAAAACTACTCCGGGAAAAGAATTTTACCAGGCTAGTTTTGTTCCATTGGAAAAGGGAAGTTATACCATCGCTTTAAATAATGAAGAAATAGAAGTATTGGATTATACCGAATATGATTTTGGTGTTTTCAAACCTCAGTACCATGCTAAAGCCAGAGTTACTGTAGGTGATACCCCGGAAGCCATTACCCAAACAAATGCCAATGGAATTGAAATTATAAACTTAAGCCGCACGATCGCAGGTAAAAACAACGAAGTAAAGCTTAAGGTTATTTTTAAGGGACAACCCATAGCGGACCAGGAGGTAGTAATTTACATAAGTGATTTATGGTCTAAAAAAGTGATTACTGACAAAGATGGCGAAGTTAATTTTAGTTTACCCTGGGGCGATACACTTTATACAGTAGAAACCACTTACAATGAAAACGTACCTGGAAAATATAAACAAAAAGATTACGAATTTATTTGGCATTGCGCAACCTATGCCATTGCCATATAATTTTACCTTGTGTTAATTTAGTTTTTTTGAGTCCTTAGAAACCCTGCTTATGGCGGGGTTTCTTTTTAGCGTGAAATCCAGTATTTTTTTGTAGAATCCATTTACGATAAAATTTAGTCGTAACTTAAAAGTTATAATCACAAAACTCAAAATTATGTCCATTATCAAAGTAATAGAAATTTTAGCTAATTCTACCGAAAGCTGGGAAGATGCCACAAAGAAAGCAGTAAAGCATGCTTCTAAAACCGTAAAAAATATAAAGTCCGTTTATGTTAAAGAACAAAGTGCTCTTGTGAATGGAGAAAACATTACCGAATTTCGGGTAAATGTGAAAATCTCTTTTGAAGTCAGTTAACCTTAATGTGTAAAATTAACCACGCTCGCTGAGATATCAGGGAGCGTTTTTCATTTTAAAAAAACGTATATGCCCAAACCAAAATACACCAATAGCTTGATTAATGAGACGAGTCCTTACCTTTTGCAACACGCTCATAACCCTGTAAATTGGGAAGCCTGGAATTCAAAAACTTTGGCAAGAGCGGCAAAGGAAGAAAAACTTTTAATCATAAGCGTGGGATATTCTGCTTGCCATTGGTGCCACGTAATGGAACACGAGAGTTTTGAAGATGAAACAGTGGCCATCATTATGAATACCCATTTCATAAACATCAAAGTCGACCGAGAAGAGCGCCCGGATGTTGACCAAGTTTATATGAATGCGGTTCAGGTAATGACCGGTGCCGGCGGATGGCCTATGAATATTGTGGCCCTTCCAGATGGTCGTCCGGTGTGGGGAGGTACCTATTTCAAAAAAGAACAATGGAAGGATGCCCTAAAACAACTCTCGGGACTTTATAAAACAAAACCTGATGAAATGAAGGAATACGCTTCCAGGCTTGAGGAAGGACTTCAACAGCTACAAATAATAGACTTACCAAAAGACGAATTCCAGTTTACCCCTGGGTTTTTAGAAGATGTAATTCAGAAGTGGAAAAAAAATTTTGATAGGCAAAATGGAGGCTCCGTTGGAGCACCTAAATTTATGCTTCCGGTAAACCTAGAATTTTTAATGCGATATGCAGTACAGAAAAAAGACAAAGAGTTGTTGGAGTATTGTTTTCTAAGTCTTAACAAAATCTCCTATGGAGGAGTTTTCGATCAAATTGATGGAGGATTTTCTCGCTATTCAGTAGATGAACGCTGGCACGTACCACATTTTGAAAAGATGTTATATGATAATGCCCAGTTGGTAAGTCTTTACAGCAAGGCTTATTCCCTAACAAAGAATAACTGGTATAAAGAAGTTGTTTTTAAAACCCTTGATTTTGTAAAAAAAGAACTCACCGATACTTCTGGCGCCTTTTATTCGGCCTTAGATGCTGACAGTGAAGATGAAACCGGAAATAAAAGCGAAGGCGCTTATTATGTTTGGGACAAAGACAATTTGCAAAATTTACTAAAAGAAGATTTCCCGATTTTCAAAGCCTATTACAATATAAATTCCTTTGGGAAATGGGAAAAAGATAAGTACGTACTTATTCGCACTAAAAGTGATAAAACCATTGCAGAAGAATTTAACCTTGAGCATTCTGAATTACTATCAAAGAAAAAAGTTTGGATCGAAATCTTAACAAAAGTGCGTGATAAAAGAACTAAACCAGCCTTGGATGATAAAAGTCTAACTTCCTGGAATGCCTTAATGTTAAATGGATATATCGATGCCTATAAAGCCTTTGGTGAAAAGGAATTTCTTGATACCGCTCTTAGAAATGCAGAATTTCTAATTGAAAAACAATTCGGAAGCAATTTTCGGCTTTGGCATAATTACAACAATGGAGAAAGTTCTATAAATGCCTATTTGGATGATTACGTTTTGTGTACTGAAGCTTTTGTCAATTTATATGAAACTACTTTCGAAGAGAGATGGTTGGAAATCGCAGAAAAATTAATCAGGGTGTGTTTCGAGGATTTTCAGGATGAAAACACCGGACTATTTTATTTCACCTCTTCTAAAGACAAAGCACTAATCACTAGAAATTATGAGCTCAATGATAATGTGATACCAGCTTCCAATTCGGTTATGGCTAAAAACCTTTTTAAACTTTCAGGCATTACCGGCAAAACGGAATACCAGGATCTAGCGGCAAAAATGTTAAAAACCATCCAGCCCCAAATAAAAACCTATCCACATTCTCATGCAAACTGGCTTGAGTTAATGCTCAATTTTACAGAAAGGTTTTACGAAGTAGCAATTATCGGAGAAAATTCACTAGAATTTAAAAACATATTGCAGCAAGAATACTTGCCAAATATAGTCATAGCCGGAAGCCAACAAGCTTCTGAAATTGCTATTTTAAAAAACAGGTTTAAGAAAAATGAAGATCTCATCTATATCTGTTCTGATGGAAAATGTGAACTTCCATTTGATTCTGTAGAAGATTCTATTAAAAAACTAAAACAATTTTAACAAAAATTAAACAACAAACCTTCTTATAAATAAAAAAAATATAGTCAATTTGTTTTACCAAAATATTTGAAGTTATGGAAAAATTAAACGATTGGGGCGCCATCGCACAGGAATACGCAAAAAAATTCATCGATTATCTGCCTACCTTACTAGGGGCTTTGGCACTTCTAGTAATAGGGCTGTGGGTGATAGGTTTAATAGTGAAATATGTAGAAAAGATATTCCAAAAGAAGGACTACGATAAAACCCTGGAAATTTTCACCCTCAATTCGATTAAATGGGGGCTACGTATCATACTTTTTGTCCTGGTAATAACCCAACTGGGTGTAGAAAGTGCTTCTTTAGTAGCAGCCATTGGTGCTGCCGGTTTAGCCATAGGTCTTGCAATGCAGGGCTCACTATCAAATCTTGCAGGAGGTGTTCTGCTGATTATCTTAAAGCCTTTTAAAGTAGGAGACTGGATAGAAGCACAGGATGTATCGGGAAGCGTAGTTGAGATTTCTCTTTTCTACACCAAAATTGATACTTTCGGGAATCAACGTGCAGTAATACCTAACGGTCAATTGAGTAACGACAATATTATTAATTATAGCTACAACGGAACCCGAAGAGAAACATTGAGCTTTGGAATTTCTTATGATGATGATTTAAAAAAGGCAAAACAAGTACTTAGAGATCTTGTAGAGGAACAGGAAGATGTTCTTAAAGATCCCGCACCACAAATTATTGTTGCTGAACTTGGTGCTGATTCGGTGAACTTCTCAGTTCGATATTTTGCAGAAAACAGTAAATTCTGGGATTTACACTGGTATATGATTGAAGAAGGAAAAATAAGACTGGAAGAAGCCGGGATGACTATTCCTTATCCTCAAAGAGATGTTTATCTTTATGACCAGACAAAGATGAATGGTACAATTGAGAAGAATTCTAAAAATAATGATTTAAATACAGCCAATTAACCGGCAATAAAATCCTTAAGGTAATATGGTTCAAAATAAGCGACATCTTCGGTGTCGCTTATTTTATATTTAGCTTCAGCCAAACCGCACATTTCCGTGGCCGATGGTAATTTTCCTCCTATAAATTCAGCATTGGGGTGATTACAAATGCCCTTAAATTTTTCCACACCGTCTCCGATAAAAACCACCTTATCCTTATCAAGAAATTCAGCAAAAGATTTTTCATCCAAAACCTCTGCTTTTGTTGCTCTAACTTGCTGTAAATCTGAATTAAAAACAGTTGAATAAACCTCCATGCGACGGGCATCTAACATAGGAATTACAAATCCTTTTTTTGGTTTTACCTGCAAAGCCAAGCAAGTCAAAGTGGGAACTGAGATCAGGGGAAGGTCTAGTGAAAAACACAGCCCTTTGGCAGTAGAGACCCCAATTCGCAATCCGGTATACGAACCCGGTCCTTTACTCACTGCAATTGCATCAAGATCAGCAATACTCAGATTATTCTCTTTTAAAATTTCCTCTATAAACACGTGCAACTTTTCGGCATGCGAGTAATTTTTGCTACCATCCTCTTTCCGTGCAAACAAGGCTCCATCTTTTGAAAGTACAACAGAGCAATTCGTAGTAGCGGTTTCTAAGCAGAGTATTAATGCCAATGTTTCCTTTTTTATTCTTTTGAATCCCCTATAACTTCAACCTGGTCTCCATCCTTGAGGCTTTTAGTAACTGTATTATAAGGTCCCGTTATAACGGTTTCTCCCAGGGTTAAACCCTCGGTTATTTCAATATTACTATCGTCTTGAATTCCTGTTGATACCTTTCGAAGTTGTGCCTGCTCTCCTTCTTTTAAAAATACAGCTTCATATTTTTCCTGGTCTATGGAAGCATTTATAGCTGTTGTATCATTTTTAATGACAATGGCACTAATTGGAACTCCAATGATATTTTCTTTTTTATTTGTAATTATATCCACAGTAGCTGTCATTCCAGGTCTAAAAGGAGAATAATTCTCATCCTCTCCTTCGAGAAGATCCTTATAAGATTCTTCTAAAATACGAACTTTAACTTTAAAATTGGTGACCTGATCTGTGGTTAGCGCAGCATCAGCCGAGTTGGAAATTTCGGTAACAATTCCTTTAAATTCTTTCCCTAAATAGGCATCTACCTCAACAATAGTGGAATCTCCAACTTCAACTTTAACAATGTCGTTCTCGTTCACATCAACTTCAACTTCCATATTACTCAGATTGGCTACCCTAAGAATTTCAGTACCTGCCATTTGTTGGGTTCCCACCACCCTTTCGCCAAGTTCGGCATCAAGTTTTGATATCGTTCCGCTCATAGGAGCATAAATCCTGGTCCGACCTAAGTTATCCTGTGCTTCCTCTACGGTAGCTGCTGTACTTTGCATATTGTAAAAAGCCGCTTTTTGACTGGCCTGGGCAACTTCGTATTCTGAAACAATTCTATCCCATTCGGCTTTTGAAATCACACCTTTTTCAAAAAGGCTTTTATTTCGGTTATAATTGGCTTCAGCTTGTTTTAAATTTGCTTCAGCCTGGGCATAATTTGCTCTGGAAGACTGTAAACCGGCCTGTGCCCTATTCACATTGGACTGATAAATATCGGGGTTAACCCTAACCAATAGATCTCCTTCTTCTACTGCCTGCCCTTCCACAACAGGAATTTCTATTATTTCTCCTGAAACCTCTGATGATAATTTCACTTCGATCTCAGGTTGAATTTTACCAGTAGCTGAGACAGTCTCAATAATATCTATAGGTTCTATTTTGGTTATTTCAACTTCTTTAAAATTACCAGATTTACCAAACCAACCCGCTTTTTTTCCAACAATAAGTAATACAATAAGCCCTAAAGCAATTCCTATAATTATAAAAAGAGTCTTTTTCTTCATAGTTTAAAATTTAAGGCCGGTCACAGGTACTCCAAAATAAAGTTCAAGTACTTTTAATTTAAAAATATAATCATATTTAGTACGAAGCACCTCACTTTGTGCATTTTCATACCCAAGTTTTGCCTGGCTAAATTCAAATGCATTGGATATCCCCACATCGAAACGTTGAGTCGCATATTCAAAGGCCTGCTCCTGTGCATTTGCTGCAACAAGTGCGGCTTCATAAGCTTCTAAGGCTCCTTCGGCATCTACATATGCCTGGTAAACATTTGCTTCAAGATCAAGTTCGGCTTGTTCTAATTCGTATTTGGCGCGCCTGGCGTTCACTTCGCTTCTTCTTACCTGAATCCTAGTGGAGAATCCATTAAAGATTGGAATATTAACCTGTAAACCATAAGAAATACCATCATTACGTTGCAATTGGTCAAAAAATGGCAATGGATTTCCAAGGGTTGAAATGGTGTTTGGTGTCACCACAATATCACCGGTTTCTTCCACTATGCCAATTTCCCGAGTGGGATCATTTGGGTCAACTTCAACACCCACAATTCTTCCCTGCCCAGATTCCCTGGTATTGTAATTAAAGAAAGCCCCCAGGCTTGGGTAATAAGCACCTTTGGCAATTTCTATATCCTTTTTTGCAATTTCAAGGTTAGCTTCAGCAATTCTAATTTCAGAGCGTTCTTCTTTAGCTTGCTCTACGATATCCTCTACCGAATTTCCTAAAATTTCTGTTCCAAAAATATCATAATCCCTTTCAACAATATCAAAGCTTTCATAATCTTCTATAAGTAAAAGCTGCGCTAAACTAATAAGGGATATCCTAATATTGTTACGAGCGACAATGATTCGTTGTAGCTCATCGGCATAAGTAGCTTGGATCTGTAGAAGATCACCCTGTGGTAAAGACCCTGCTTCGACAAGTTGTTTTGTCCTTTCTAATTGTTCCTGGGTAACTTCATTTTGCAATCTCAAAATCTCAAGATTCTGCTTATTGAAAAGTACCTGTAAATAAGAATCGGCAACAAACAGGGTGATATCGTCTTTCATCTTATCCAATGCATATTGGCTGGCAAGTTCAGATATTTTCGCGCGCTGTACCTGTTTTATGTTTCTAAGGCCATCAAAAAGCGTGAGACTTGCAGTAACACCAGCAGAAAAGTTTCTTGTGGTTTGGGTTTGTAAAATCCCTGTAGTAATATTTTGGGTCAGACCAGTATTCCATGAGTTGGTGGCCGATCCATTTATATTTGGAAGTAAATTACCATAGGCGTCTTTTACTCCCAGTTCAGCGAGCTCTACATCAAGGGCACTTTGTTTTATCGATATATTATTTTCCAGGGCGTAACTAACACATTCCTGTAGTGTCCATTTATCTTCTTCCTGGGCCTTAGCCAATAAAGCAACAAATAAAAATATGGTGAGTAAGCTGTATTTTTTCATAATAGGAATTGTAGTTGATGAGTCTTTGAAATTCTATACTTGTTACATTTTGAAGCAAAAAACTAATTTCCTGCAAATTCAGGAGTCGGTTCTACTTTGTTCCAAACCTTAATTTTATCGTCTTTGGTAATTCCGTCAATTACTTCTACCTGTATCCCGTCACTAATTCCCAATTCTAAATCCCTTCGCTCAAATTGCTGGTCTCCCGTTGCTACTTCCACAAAAGGTTCTTGAGTTTTTGGATCAAACTGAACCAGTGCTTCTTTTATTGCCAGTACCTGATCTGCTCTATCTAAAATAATTGAAGCATTCGCACTTAAACCTGCGCGAATAAAAGTCGTATCTTCTTTATTTAAGGTTCCTTTTATTTCAAACTGAATGGCTCCGTTTTCGTCTACACCTTTTGGTGCTATATAGTCTAATATGGCATCAAAAGTTTTATTTTCTATAGCCCCAACTGTTACTTCCAGCGGCAAATCCTCTTTAATTTTCCCTACTTCACTTTCGTCAACTTTCCCCTCAAAAATCATATCGTTTACATTGGCAAGCGTCGCCAGGGTCGTTCCCTCATTAAAGTTATTACTTTCTATGACCTGATTCCCAACTTTTACAGGAACATCCAACACCATTCCATCTATGGTAGAACGAATAAGGGTGTTTGCTGCGGTTCCAATTCCACTGGTTGTACCAGTTTGTACAATTTCAAAATTTTGTTGTGCCGAACGGTAGTTCTGCTGCATCCTTTTGTAATTGGCCAGAGCATTATCAAAATCGTTTTGAGAAATTACGCCCTCTTCAAACAACTTTTTTTGTCGTTCAAAAGTTTTTTCCTCATTGTCCAAATTTATTTTAGCGGTAGCCACAGCATCTTTAGCGCTTTGTAAAGAATTCACATTAGGGATTACCCGAATTTTTGCAATAAGATCCCCAGAATTCACTTTCTCCCCGGCCTTTATATATATTTCATCAATAATTCCCGAGATATTCGGCTTTATAAGCACCTCTTCCCTTGGAACAATATTACCAGTAGCCACAGTTTTCTTTACTATAGTTTCTATTGATGCCTGTTCTGTTTCGTAAACCGTAGGATCCTCCTGATTTTTCTGAAATAAGTAGTATAACGCCCCTACAAAAAGAACGGCGATCAATACTAAAATTGAGATGGTAACTGTTTTTTTCATTTTTTGATTGTATTTATCTTCTTTACTTTTTCTTATTATTCGGTTCTAAGTGCATCTACAGGTTTTATTTTTATGGCATTCTGTGCTGGGATTAATCCCGCCAATAAACCTGAGCATACTAAAATAGCAAGGGCGGTAATAACCACTCCCAAATCTACACTTGGGTTTGCAAACATCATTTCTGACGTATCCATTCCGCTAAGAGCATAATTTATTCCTGCAATAATTCCGGTGGCAAAAATAATTCCTACCATCCCGGAAATAATAGTCAAAAAAATAGATTCCATTAGAATTTGCCCTCTTATGGACCAGGGCGTTGCTCCAAGCGCACGTCTAACCCCTATTTCATTGGTTCTTTCTTTGACCACAATTAGCATAATATTACTAATCCCAATTATTCCAGATAGCAATACCAAAATTCCCACAAAGTAGGCCACTGCCTTAAGGGCAATAAATAAACCGTTAATCTTGTTAAATTCTTCATACAGGTCGAAATTTCCAACAGCCCTATCGTCATCCGGATGGATTGAATGCCTGCTTTTTATCAAATCTAAAATTCTTGATTTTAAACTTGTGATGGAATGTTCATCTTCGGCTGTAATTGCCATCCACCCTACAGTATCACCCATATTAAATGCCTGGGAAAATGCGGTAAATGGAACATAAATCTCTTTCTGAGCTTCTTCAGCATTGCCACCGCCCCCACCTTTTTTCTTATAGGTCCCAATCACCATAAAATTAACCCCATTAATTTTAAGATAGGTTCCTAAAACCTCTTCCTCTTGTTCATAAAGTTCACGTCTGACTCCCTCTCCAATAATGGCAACTTTTCGTTTATTTTCAATATCGAGATAATTAATAAACCTACCGGAAGTAATATCCATAGGTTCCTGCTGAATGATCTCTGGATAATCACCGTAAACATTAAAGGCTCCGGTTTGCAGTCCGCGGACCACATTATTATTCCCTCCGAAACCACCTAACTGATTTCTAGGGGAAATAAACCGAAGGCCAGGCACATTTTCCCGCAAAGCTTCTACATCATCTGTTTTGAAATTATAGTTTCTGCCTTTTGGCAATCCTTTATAAGGTTTTGATGGCGTTTGTGTCCACATAAACATTGTATTGGTAGCTATGCCACTAAAACCTTGTTTCACTCCATTTTCGAGACCTTTGCCTGCAGCCAGTAGAATTACGAGAATAAAAATTCCCCACATTACGCCAAAAGCAGTAAGTAAGGTTCTAAACCAGTTCGCACTTAATGCTTCAATAATTTCGCTCCATTTATCCCTGTTAAACATACTATTCGTCTCTTAATGCTACAATAGGTTTTATTCTCGCGGCTCTCCAGGCAGGGAAAAATCCGGCAATTGCCCCGGCAAGCACCAAAATAAAGACGGTGGTAAGTGCTACATTGAAGTTCACTGCAGGATTTGAAATATACTGGGTTTCTATAAGCGGTCCTACAAATTCTAAAAGTAACAAACTTGCAATAAGGCCTATTAATCCAGCGATTGCAGTTACAAAAATTGACTCGTGGAGAACCATTCCTACAATTGATAGCGGTTCTGCTCCCAGGGCTTTTCTTATTCCGATCTCTCGGGTTCTTTCTTTTACGATGATGAGCATAATATTACTCACCCCGACTATTCCCGCGATAATGGTACAGATTCCAACCCCCCAAAAGAAGAATTTTATCATATCCATAAGATCGTAAAAGCGCTTCGCATTCTCCAGCGAATTATTAATACTTATAGCACTATCATCACTAGGGGCTATGGTATGCGATTCTTTAAGTTGGTTCTTCATATCCGCTGAGAAACGATTAGAAGCGGCCAGTGCAGCTTCAAAGTTTTTCTCAGGCTCCAAGGTAAATGCCATATTGGCGATATTATCAGCACCACCAAAAACGCGTTGTGCAGTGGAAAGTGGCATAAAAACGCGGCTTTCCTCTCTTTCCCCGCCTGGATCAGTAAAAACACCAATCACTTTAAAATTTATACCTGAAATCTGAACATATTCCCCAATTGGATCTTTATTATCTTTAAATAGGTCGTTTCTTACCTTATTCCCAATTACCAGTAATTTCTCAAAATTTTCGTAATCTTTATAATTTACAAATCGTCCCTCTATCATTCCACTGTTTTCCAGAAATTGATAATCGGGATAGACGCCTTCTACGCGATAAGAACCAGATTCCTTTCCATAGTTCACAATCCCGTTCCAAATTCGGTAGATAGAAGATTTGTACTGCAAATCATCTTCATACTTTAAGGCGGTGTAATTAAAATCTTCGTCCTTCAACTGAATTCTTCTACCCGGATTTAAGCCTTTGTATTCGACAGAAGTAACCCCCGTGTAGACATAAATTATATTTGCGGCATCTCTTTTAAATTCCTGTGAAATACCGTTACGCATTCCTTCCCCAATTCCCAACAGCACAACCAAAATAAAAATCCCCGAAGCCACCGAAAGCCCGGTAAGAAACGTCCGCAATTTATTTTTACGAATCGTATCAAAGATTTCTTCCCAACGTTCTAAATCAAACATTCTGTTGCGCTCTTATTTGTTCCACTTGGGTGTCCTGGATTATTCTACCATCCTTTAGATTCACAATTCTTTTAGTCATGGCAGCGATATCGGGTTCGTGGGTTACCACAAGTATAGTCCGGCCCTCATCGTTAATTTCCTGAATTAAATTCATCACATCATAAGATGTTTTGGAATCTAAGGCCCCGGTAGGTTCATCCGCTAAAAGCACCTTTGGATCACTTGCCAGAGCCCTGGCAATGGCAACTCGTTGTTTTTGCCCACCCGAAAGTTCGTTCGGCAAATGTCCTGCCCAGTCGGACAGGCCAACTTTTTCCAGATAAGACATCGCTTTATCTATACGTTCTCCCCGTTTCACACCCTGGTAATACAGCGGAAGTGCCACATTATCCAAAGCATTTTTATAAGAGATAAGGTTAAAAGATTGAAAGATGAAACCCAGAAATTTATTACGGTACCTGGCTGCTATTTTTTCGTTGAGATTTTTAATTGGCACGCCATCTAACATATAAGAGCCTTCATCGGCTTCGTCCAACATTCCCAGAATATTTAATAAGGTAGATTTTCCAGAGCCTGAAGATCCCATAATAGAAACTAGTTCTCCTTCGGCTACGCTAAAATTGATCCCCTTTAATACATGCAGCGAATTGCTACCCATTTTATAGGACTTGTGAAGATCTTTAATTTCTATCATCTCAATGAAATTACAGGTTACTAACTTTTAATAAAAAAAGCGTCACCCATAAGACTCTATGAAATAGAAAATGTTACATTTTATTTAAGAAAATATTCCGAACCGTTTATGACTGATCCAACTTTTTGGCTTTTTTGCGAGACCGGTAAATAAAATATCCTAAAGCACCGATTAATAAATAAGGAAATACCATTAGATAAAGAATTCCATTATTAATACCTTCCGCAGCGCTTTGGTCTGTGCCGCTTTGTAAAACCGCACGACACATAGAACATTGTGCCTGGGCAAATTCAGGAAGCAAGAACAGAAGAATGAAAAGTAAAATATACCTGATTTTCATAACGATAATTTCTTATGCAAATTTAGCAAAACTGCAAATAAAAATTGCAATTGTTAGCAAGAATACTCCCTTGATTTTAATTGCAATCAAAGCTAATAATAAGGCCACATAAAAATATAAACCAACACACCAGTAATTGCCACATATAACCAAATAGGAAAAGTCCACCGGGCAATTTTAGCATGCTTGGTATATTCTCCAGTCAGTCCTCGATACATGGTAAAAAGCACTAGCGGAACAATTATGGCCGAAAGTACGATATGTGTAATAAGTATAAAGAAATAAACTATACGTAAGAAACCCTCACCTCCATATGGTGTTGGATCGTTGCTGATTTTTGAAATTACATAGCTTACCAGAAATATAGCTGACAGTACAAAAGCGGTAATCATTACATTTCGGTGCAATTTATATTCCCCTATACTCATAAAAAAGTAACCAAACATAAGCAAAATGGCAGTTGAAGCATTTAAAACTGCGTGAAAAAATGGAAAAGTCCCTGCTTGTGTTCCGAACACATTATATCGGTCTGGCAAATACATTAAAATAAGCACGATAATTGGCACCAGGATGGAAAGGGCAATAATAACTGGTACTGCAATTCTATCAGTTTTCGTTAGTGTTCTTTTCACAGTAGTTTTCTAATATCTTCAATTAAAATTTCAATTTGGGGCGCTTCTTCTCCCTCTGCAACGGATTTACTTCTCTCTACCGAACCTCGATAGTAGATTATTGGGTTTCCATATTTGTCCTCCCGGGACCTAATGTAACCTTCTTTATCTACAAGTGCGAACAAGCCCTGATGAGCAAAACCACCGGGAACTTCGCTATTCTCTCCCACATAAACATTAAAACCGGCATTAGCAAGCCCATAAATAGCATCTTTATCTCCGGTTAAAAGGTTCCAATTAGGATGGTTTATTCCATAATTCTCAGCATATGATTTTAGCACCTTTGGAGTATCATGATTTGGATCTATTGTGAAAGAAGCGATTCCAAAATCCTTGTTATTTTTAAATTCATTCTGAACTTCTACCAGGTTTTGATTCATTATTGGGCAAATTGTAGGGCAGGTTGTAAAAAAGAACTCAGCTACATAAACTTTCCCCAGGTAATCTTCGTTGGTAATAGTATCCCCGTCCTGATTAACCAACTCAAATTTAGGCGCTTTTTTCCTTTTGCCATTTATCTCAATAAATGATAGGGGTTTATTATCATTGACCTCTTTTTTAGCACCTTTAATATTAAGCCTATCAGCCTTAACCACTTGATTATTCCCAACGGTTTCTACAATTTTTGGAATAAAAATAATTCCAAATACCAGGATGATAAGTGAAAGCCCTATGTATGAATATTTTCTTTTCATTTTAATTATTTTTTCTATGCGCGTTATTCTTCTTTAAGGCCAATCGATATTCGGCAAGAATAACTTTCACATCATCGTTCATCTTATTGCTGAGTTCCGCAACAGATCGAGAGTCATAACCATACACTTTCCCGGTATCTTCATCATCACTTCGACCTCTCAAATTTCTATCTTTATCAACTATAAAAACGTAAGGTGTATAAGTCTCTTTTAGATTATGAGGTGTATCGAAACTTTCAAAAACTTCCTTTACTTCTTTTGGGGTTCCAAAAATGAATTTCCATTTCTCGGTTTTTGAAATTCCACTAAATTCCTTTTTAAATTTTTCCGCTTCTTCCCTCGCTTCCTCTGGCAGAACCACTATGAACTGAAAATCATTAAACTCATAATATTTTTCCAGAATCTTTTGATCTAGGTTAAAGGTATTCCCTTTCAGGTTCTCTAATTTTTTTCCAAAAAAGGCTACAATGCTAATTTTATCCTCAAGGCTAATTGGTTTCCCATCCAGGGTCTGAAATTCCGAGACATCCATCACTGTCTTGGTCAACACCGGTAATTTGGCGAAATTATTTTGCCCGGAAGCAAAAAACATATATGCGATAATTGGCAAAGCAAAGAGCACAAAAAGCACAAAAAACTTTTTCATAATCCTGTATAAAGAAGTGGGTGCAAAAATAAAAAGACGGTTTAATAAAACCGCCTTACTATACAAATTTAACTTTTAATCTTATCAAAAGTCCCAGGCCACATAGCCGTTTTTGTATACCTCGTAAATATAGCCTCCCTCCGTGAGAAGAATAAATATAAGGTAACTAATAAGGAAAATTGCTGTCCATACAATTGCGCGACGCAAACCTTTAGTTTCTCCTTCAAGATGCATAAAAGCCCAGGCTATATAATAAGCTTTGTAAATAGTCAATATAATGAATATCCAGTTAAGAAGAGACATTGTAAGGAAAGCTGTATCGGTAAGGAATTCAGGTTTTAAGATCCCTAAAACCACTTCCACAAGGGTTACGATGGAAAGTATAATAAATACGGTCCAGATTCTCTTCGTATTAGATTCGTGATGATGCGCTGTATCGTGTGCCATTTTTATTTATTTCTAAAAATTATACCAGGTAAAAGAATGTAAATACAAATACCCAAACTAAATCTACAAAGTGCCAGTAAAGACCTACTTTTTCAACCATTTCATAATTCTTTCTACGCTCATAGGTTCCAAGAATAACGTTAAAGAAAATAATGATATTGATGATTACACCCGAGAGCACGTGAAAACCGTGGAAACCGGTAATAAAGAAAAAGAAGTCCGCAAATAACGGTGGGCCGTATTCATTTCTAGTCAGATTAGCACCTTCTATTACACCTTCGGCATCTGCAGTTAGTTTTGCTAAAGATGCTTCACGGGAAAGTATGATCTTCTCTCCATCCTCACTCAACATCTCTGTTTTTATTAAAAGATTTGGATTCGCAGCAAAACCTGCTATCACTTCTTCTAAAGCATAAGAAGGCAAAGACTTCTCACTTTCAAACCAAACTCCATTTCTAGCTTGATGTTCTACCCTAACAGATTCACTAGGAACAGCAATTTCTTCAAGAGAAACTCTTTCCCCTTCGGTATCGATAAACTGAAGAATATTACCCCCTTCTGTATAAACAGCCCCATAAGTTCCGCTTATAAAATTTTTCCATTCCCAGGCTTGAGAACCAAGGAATATAAGCCCCCCAATAATAGTCAGGAACATATAAAAAGTAACTTTTCCCTTCTTTAACTGGTGGCCGGCATCAACTGCCAATACCATGGTCACGGAAGAGAAAATAAGAATAAAGGTCATTAATGCTACATAATACATTGGAGCATCTACCCCGTGTAAAAATGGAAAGTGATTAAAAACTTCATCTGCAATTGGCCAGGAGTCGATAAATTTAAAGCGGGAAAATCCATAAGCTGCAAGAAAACCAGAGAAGGTAAGTGCATCTGAAACGATGAAAAACCACATCATCATTTTACCATAACTTGCCTTTAACGGCTCATTACCACCACCCCAGGTTTTACCTTCAGTACCTGTTCTAACAACAGTAGCTTCCATAGAAGAGTATTTAGATTTTAAGTATTGCGCAAAAATACGCAATTTTATTATTTAACGAAATATAAAAACACAAACAGGTATATCCACATAAAATCAACAAAGTGCCAAAAAGTGCCACCTAACTCAATTCCAAGCATTTGACCTTTTACATAACGTTGTTTAAAATGGTTATAAATTACCACCAAAAGCGTGATTATTCCTGCAAATAAGTGCGCCATATGAACTAAAACCAACACATAAATAAAGGAAGTGGTGATACTGCTTTCACTTCCGGTGAAATAATACCCTTCACTTATAATTTGAGAAAAACCATGAAACTGAAAAACTACAAATAAAACCGCTAGCAACAAGGTTCCGATTAACATGGCCGAGGCATTCTTTCGGTTTCCCGACAGAATACTTTTTCTTGCAAGTATAAATGTTATACTACTTAATACAATTATAATTGTACTCCAGTAAAAGGCACCAGGCAATTCAAAGTCGGTCAACCAATCTGGCCTAGTTTTACTAACTACATAAGCACTGGTTAACCCTCCAAAGGTCATTACCATACTAATTATCCCAAACCAAAGCATCATCTTTTTCGCCCGGTCGTGCTTATCTTTTTCGCTATTTTGAGTTAGATCCATTGTCTTATAAATTTATCGAAAACATATACTATTTGAAGTAGGGTAATATAAGATACGCTTGCGAACATTAATTTTTTAGCAGCTTCTGCCGATTTTTCTTTATACAGTTTTATTGAATAAAATAGCATACCTAATCCAAGCATAAGTATGATAACTCCCGCAACAGGAGATAAAAAGAGCTTTCCTGTAACACCAAAAACGGGGATTAAAGAGACCAGAATAGTCCAAACCGTATAAAGAATAATTTGAATAGCGGTCCCCCGATCCCTCCTTCCAGTAGGCAACATAAAGAAACCTCCTTTTCTATAATCATCATACAACCACCAGCCTATTGCCCAAAAATGAGGAAATTGCCAGAAAAACTGGATCATAAATAGTGTACCGGGTTCTATACTAAAATCTCCAGTGGCCGCCACCCACCCCAACATAAATGGAATAGCACCAGGAATCGCACCTACAAATACGGCTAAAGGAGTCTTAGTCTTTAAGGGTGTATATAAGCTAACGTACAAGAAGATACTAATAGCCCCGAACATTGCGGTTTTAGGATTAATAATATACAATACTAAAAGCCCCGCAATGGTAAAAACGCTAGCAATTAAAAATGCCGTACTTACCGACATTCGACCATCAGGTATCGGACGATTTTTAGTACGATCCATTAGAGCATCCAGGTCCCGCTCTATAATTTGGTTATAAGCATTAGAAGCACCAACCATAAAATAACCTCCTATGGCCAGCAAAAATACTGTAACAAAATCTATACTATCCGCCCCTAGAAAATAACCGGCAATCGAAGAAAAAACAACGCTGACAGCAAGCCGCACCTTGGTAATTTCTTTAAAGTCTGTTAGAATGGAAGCCGAGGAAGTATGTACGCCGGTGCTGCTCAAAAATAGATTTTTTCAATTGGCGCAAAGATACTTCTTAATTGGGTTTTGACAAGGGGGCAAAAATGTTAATTTTCAGCCTCTAGCGAATTCAGGAAACATTCATAAAAAATCTAAAAGTAGTTGTTCCTAATAATCGTAATACCAGTTAAAAATATCTGTACGCAAACCAAAATTTACCCAGGAAGTAGTATTATCAAAATTTTGTGGAGTTTTAACCTCAGGATTAAAATTGCGATAAATATAACTTCCATAAAGCTTTAAATTGGTTGCCGGATTTATAATATAGCCCACTTCTATGTTAGAAAAAAAAGAGATTGTAGTATTTCCCTGCCCAATTTCCACATCGGTATCAAAGGGACGCTGGCGCTCACTAGAATAAATATCCCCCCCATAAGCTGCCTGATTCACAGCCACATTGTAATCAAACCCTCTTTTCCCATAGATGAATTTAGCATTTCCGTACCACCTATTGCTTTTATATCGTGCGATAGCGAGGATCTCTCTGAAGTTGGAACCCCACAAATGGGCCATTGACTGGTTATTATGTCCGTAATTTAAAACTCCGGTATTATGGGAATAAGTATAAGGTCGCACCTGGTTATATTCAGTCTGCAGAAATAATCCAGGAATATTAAACGCATTAAAATACTTTATCCCTAATTGATACCCAAGTTTGTTTTTCCAGCTCTGTTGCCCTCCGAAAACATCAGTAGTAGAGAATTCATCTATTATAATTTGACCATAAAAATTAATTTTATTTGACAACTTATATTTTGAAGTTAAACCAATAATAGCATTTCCTCCCCTAGCTCCCGTAGAAAATTCTATTGCACGATAAAAAATTATAGGATTTAGGTAATTTAAATCAAATCCTCGATTATTATCATTTTGCCAAACTACCGATTCAAATAAACCAATATTAAGCCTTTTAGTAACATTATAACTTAGATAATGATTGGCCATATATTTTGTCCTGAAAGAGCCATCTGAAGTAACTGCAGGTCTCACGTCTCGAAGGGACATCCAGGTATTGGTGTATTTTAACTTCCAGAAAGTTGTATTAAGCTTAAAATAGGGATATGGGGAAGCATTATCACTCATTAAAAGGGAGCGATAACCATCGCCGATAAAATTTTTGCCATGCCCAAATTGAATATTAAAAAATTTACTGGGAGTATAAGACAAGTAACCTTCGGCGACAGGATAATCATAACCTCCATCCATAAAGGGTTTGGCAATTCCCCGACCGGGAATTATAGCAGGATCACCTCCGTCTGGCCGGAGGGACGCTGCAAAACGGTTGTAATATTCAGCAAATCTGCCCTGATTTTCGTAAGCAACAGTGTAAAAATTAAAATTTGCACCCAAACCACCCTGAAAGATAAGTGCACGAGTATTATTATAAGTGAAATCGAAGCTTTGCTGCTGAAAATCTTTACCAAGCTGAAGATCTAGAGCAAAATCCAAAGTAAACCAGTAATCTTCAGTTTGATATTGAACCAGATGTTCGTTAAACAATTTTCTACCCACCCAGGAATTGACATCCAGGCGCATTTCATTTTCCTTTGCCTTAAAATTGTAATATTTGGAAACTTCAGAGAAAAGCAAGGGCTTGGAAGCCGAGTGCGTATTTAAACCGATTCTATTGAATTCAGCATCAAACCTGCTATAGTACTCATGGGAAAGTGGAATATTAATCTGGCTTTCATAACGAGGCCGGGTAAATTCCCCGGGTTGAATTTCATCGTATTCATTAATCACTATGTCTTCTTTAACCTGTGGCATAATGTCTGCAGAATCCTCATTTTCTGAAAATTCAAGACTTTGGACAAGAGGAATCTTTATTGGCATTTTAAACTGAACGGAAATAGGCCTGGAGTTATAGGTAGCCGGTTTAATATTAGGCAGTAATTCAAAAACCCGTACCATTTCTTCCTTGAGTTCCGGGTATACAGCATCGAGATAAATAATCTCAAAACCACCTACTTGATTAACTTCGAAAATCACTCTTACTTCCCCCTTGTACTGTTCTTTTCTTATTTCCGCAGGAACTTGATAATTATCCAGAACAAACGCTCTTAAGGTATTTTTAAAACAAGCCTCTTTCTGTAAGAAATCTACATCCACACATTTAGGAAATTGTGGAAAGCGCTGGCTGTTATGCTGAGCCTGGGACTTGGAATTGACTGAAATTAGCAGAAAAAGAAGAAACAGGTAGCTCTTCATATTAGAGTCGGGGAAAGATTGGTTACACCTCCGAAATATACATTTTTTTGTATAGAGTCACTCATTAAATTAAAAAATCCCGGAACGAAGCCGGGATTTTAATATATATAAAAACTTTAATTTTAATCCTGAACCTGGAAAATAATAGGTAAAGAATACATAACTCCTACTGCTTTACCACGTTGTCTACCCGGTTTCATTTTTGGTAATTTATTAATTACTCTTGCCGCTTCTTGCTCTAACCTTGGGTGAGGAGCACGAGACATTACATTGGTAATATTACCTTTTTCATTAATTTTAAACTGAACAATCACCCTGTTTACCCCAGAAAGGCCAAGTTCTGCACCCAAATCGGTATCAAACTCATCGTTAACGAACTGACTAATTTTCTGACTCATACAGTTTTTACGCTCTTCGTTGTTGTTAAGGTTCTCACAACCTGGGAAAATCGGCACATCTTCAATTACAGCAAAAGGCACGTCTTCAATCACCTCTTCAGTAGGCGCTTCAACAACCTCTTCTACCTCAACAATTTCCTCCAAACTGGTTTCGGTAGATTGAATTTCATCTTCCTCTACCTCTTCCTCGTCTTCTACAACCTCAATAATCTCCGGTGCCGGTGGCGGCGGTGGCGGTGGTGGTGGTGTATTCTGCATTTCAGTAATCGGGATTACCTCTTCATCTAACTCGTCCATATTTAACTGGCCGGTATCAATGGCTTCCTTGTCATAGGTCTTCCATTCAATTGCCCGCCAGGTAATTAAAAGGACCAGGATAAGCCCCAATTGAAGAAAGAATACACTTCTTCTTTTTAAATCGGCTTTTGGATTTTTCTTTGGTTCCATAATAGGTTATTGATTAATAAGGATTGCTAAATTAAATATTTTTTCTAAAAAATTAAATTAATCTTACTATTTAACCTTTTTAGGTTCTTTTCGAAGAAAAGAAAGATACTAACAGCAAGTATAACTCCGCCTGCATTGGCCAAAATATCATACCAATCCGGCTCTCTGTAACTGGTAAACACACCTTGTAGAACCTCAATTAACATACCAAACCCCAATGCGAGACCTGCTATTTTAAATAAATTGTTTTTAAAAGATACTTTAGGATTATTTTTCAGTATAAAATATACTTTCCACAACACCACAAGTCCAAAATAGGCTGTAAGATGCATAAGTTTATCCGTAGGACTAAAACTACCTACACTAATTTTACCCAAGCTCACTAATGAGGAAACCAAAAGTAAAACAGTATAAACAATCGCTACAAATAAGCCTGCTCTAGCTACCAAGAATTTCCTTATATGAATCTGGATTTAGCAAATCCTCCAGCTGAGATTCATCAGAAAATTTTATTTTAATCATCCAACCTTCACCATAAGGATCGGAATTCACCTTTTCCGGTTCGTCTTCAAGGCTTTCATTAAATTCAATTATCTCCCCCGAAAGTGGCAAATATAGATCGGAAACTGTTTTTACCGCTTCTACCGTTCCAAAAACTTCTTCTCTATCAAGTGTTTCATCTACGGTTTCGACTTCTACATATACGATATCACCCAATTCGCCCTGAGCGAAATCTGTAATACCAATTGTAGCCGTATCACCTTCTATCCTAACCCATTCGTGGTCTTTTGTGTATTTTAAATCTTGTGGAATATTCATTAGTTGTTTTTTATATTATGGCAAAGTTAATTTTTTAAAGTAATACTTCAAACAAGCCTTAATTAATTTCCGAAATTATATCTAAGAGTGATGCCAGATCTTATAGTTGTTTGAGGAAATGCAGTAGAGACAGCGTATTCGGAAAAATTATGTTCATAGTAGAATATTGCCGTTAAATTGCTGGAAAGCGCATAATCTGTAGTGAAGTTAATGCGCCATATATCCTGGCCTGCAATTACCTGGCTTGTTTCTAAATCCAAATACCTAATAATGCTTTTATTCCTTCTAAAGGATACATCAGCTTTAAAATTAAGATCGCTACTCAAAATTCTGTTTCTACCTCCTAGTCCCGTTGCAATTCTTAAATCCTTTATCCTATATCCAGCACCCAGGATATATTCGTTTCCGGTAGTCTCCGTCAGTAAATTATTATCAAAACTTAAAGAAAGCATACGGTCCTTTCTAACTTCTGCTAAAATTTGGATAGCATTTTTTGTTTCCAGGTCTAAACGGAATAATGGCGTAAACAATTCTGTTAAAACAATATTAGAGTACAATACCGGGTTTTTAAAATCTCCTGCCTGGTTAGTTTCAAATTCATTCTCTGGATCATAGTCCAGGTTGGTCTGAAATTGATTGATGGTATAATTTGATTGATAACCATGATTTATAGAAATTCTCCTAAACTTATCCCTAAACCAACCGATTCGCATTAAACCTGTATATTTCATATCCCAGTTAGGCAATGGCATATCTCTAAAAGCACCCAGTTGAATGTCCTGTGGATTCTTCCCTGAATAGGCCGAAACAAAAGCGGGCAAAAGAACAGCCTGGTTAGTTCTCCCAATTCCTATAGGATAACCATCATCATCCACCTCGTTGGGATCTAACCCACGCTCTCTGGCAATCCGACGAGCTATTTGTAAACGATTGGCTCTAAAGGTTTCGAAAGTTTCTGAAGATTGCTCGCTGGATTGATTAAAAGCAGTTCCGATAAGAATGGTTGAAATATTAAAATTTCCATAGTTATATGGCGTTAGCGGAATGTATTCTAAAGTATTTGGATCCACTCTAAAGTTCTCTGAATAATTCTCCGAATAGTTCTTGTTAGCACTTATCGTTACTGTGAGATCAGGAATTATATCTAAAGCCGCCTGAAAATCCAGTTGTTCATTCACTAAAGTAGAATACTGCTGGTTAAAATTTTGAAATAGGGTTAACCAACCTCTTCTTGCAGCAGCATACCTAACTTCTTCCTGCCATCCAAAAGTAAAAGCCGTACTTGGCCGCAGAGTTCCCATAAAACCAACACTAGGAATATAGCCTGGAAGAAATGTGCCTTCATTCTGACGATAGTTTATTTGTAACCTGCTCAAAATAGTTACAAAATCTACAAAAGTATTATAGGTTTTATTGGTTTTTTCAATGACCTGTGTGCTCTGAGTGCGTTGTGTGTCTTGTGCCGTTCCATCCAGAGTGGGAACACCGGCGCTGCGTTGTTTAATTGTTTGTCCAGATTTGGCCCCCTTTTTTTCTAAACCTAAATAAGAATAAAGACTTTCCATATCCAGGCTGGCGTTTATTTGATGGGAACTGGAGTTTTGTACACTATTTCCAATATCGGGAATACCTTCGAGATTTTCATAAATTCTGGAACCACGTTGCCATTGAAAATCGCCAGAATATGAGTAAGTAGCATTAATAAATTTCAGTACTGGAATTTTATCGAAAGGCAGTTCATAATTTACCTGTAGGTTCTGATAATGCAAATCTGGAGTACCAATGCTAAAAAAGTTATCCCACACACCAATATTGTTATTTGCAAAGCCATCTTCGTCTATATAATTTCTAACAACGCGATTATTTGAAGCATTGAAAATAAAATTTAAGGATTTGGTAAGATTGTAGTTTATACCATATTCCCAGTTGAATAAATAGTTTCGCTGATAAAGAGTCGGAATACCCAAATCGTCTTCCGAAAGATCTAAAGTCCTGAATTGTTGTTCTGTATACTGCCTTAAGATCGTAGAACTCGCATTGATATTTGAAGGCAACAAATTCACGTTAAAATCCCTTACTAGCGAGTAATAATCGCTACTGTCCAATTCGGAAATATTCTTAAACGGCTCTATTTGCTTTGGCTCAAAATTAAACTCATAAGTTGCCCCCACCCTAACATTTTGATCCAGAGATTCTTCAATTTCAAAATCACGGTGATTCACCTGGTTATAAGAAGTTGTGAAAGTAAAATTCTCCACATCATAAGGCATCGGCTTTGCCTCCCCAGTACGCTCTTTTCTTAAACCAATTATATTTACGCTTTGCCGTTTGGTGTAAGATTGTGATTGTCTTTTAACCAAAGCTCTTTCTACCGGATCCTCAATATTTTCCAGTCTTGTTTCCAATTCTAAATCCAGGTATTCCTGGTCATATTTCGGAGTTATCAATTCCTCTCCTCTGCTATAATTAAAAGGAATTTTAACGCCCCAATTCTTTGGTAATAGTTGCCCTGCATTTACACTGGTAACCACGTTATATTGCTGGAAATTTTCCCTGCTTCGTTGGTTTGGTCCCTGAGCCAGTGTTCCAAATCCAACAGTACTTTTTCTCCCGGTGGCGGCCACAGTTGCAAAATCTGCTAAATTAGTATCCATATTAATCACTGTAGCCCAACCACCTTCATTTTTAAGATCAGAAAGTCTTAGCTCATTAAACCAAACTTCTCCACACAAATCTTGAACACCATTGGTTGGTGTGCCGTTTTTAACACCAAGCATCAACACACGAACATTGCCAAAGCTGGGATTCCCTTTTATTCCAAGTCGCAGCTGACCCATTTCATAGGAATCTTCTTCATTTACTAAATTCAGATTCTCGCTGAAAAAATTCAATTCTCCCGAGCTCAGGGAAGGATCCCCAAGGACCCTTGTTTTTATTCCCTGTAATAAATCCAGTGGTAGTTCCATACGATTTACTGCAGGCCAAATCTCTTCAGCAGTCATTGCTCCAAAAGATGTTGGACTTAAAGGTACTTCAACCTGATAGTAATTATCGGTAAAATCGGTTCCCATTCTTATAAAAGCTACCAACTGGCCATCTTTTAACGGCGTTCTTTCGGGTAGCGATTCTGCGTGAATAAACATTTCCAGTTCCTTATACTGTCGCATATCCAACTGGAAATTCTTGTAAACCGCCCGCGAGTCCTGGGGCTCTAAATCACAAACTCTAAGCGACAATGATTGCTCATTTTGTCTTATGTTTGTATTACTTTCAAAAAGTTCTTCTCTTATTACGCCCGGTGGCAATACATAAGGTATTGGTTCACGATTTTCATTTTCCTCTATATTTACTGCGGAAACTTCAAAAAGGGTATTTTGATTTTCAGGAAGCACATCTCTATCTCTTAAACCACCATTATAACGCCGGTAATCTCCTCTTACCAACTCCATAGTACCGAATCTAAGTAAAGTTTCCTCCTCAAAATCACTTAGAAACATTCGCATAAAACGAATGGACCTATATCCCGCTATCCCACCTTTGGAATCCGTGGGTTCATAAATAGGTATTTTAAATTGGAGCCAACGAACAGGCAGTTGGTTGCCGTTTCGAAGCGTTACATTAAGCTCTTTTTCATCTGTAATATATTGGTTATTATCAATATCCATCCCGGGAAAAAACGGTATTTCATATTCAAAATAACTATCTATAGTATTCATTGTATTGTCCCGATTCATATCTTCCGATGTGGGTAAGGTGGTATTCCCCCTATTGGTCTCACTAACTTCTGGGGGTGAATTCCCATCGGGACCATTATAATTCCTATAGCGATTAACTATATCGCCATCTACACTAAGAAAATATTCATAATTATCTGCAGCAGGATCAGGTAAGGTACTAAATTCAGGGAATTTTACAGCTTCCAGTTCGTCGGAAAACCCATCGTAGCCTATATCCTGATTTACACGTTCTTCTCCTTCAGAATCAAATGCGTAAATTAAAGATTGATCTGCCGGAACCTGCGCCACTTCAGTTTCTATGGTATTTTGGGTCCCACCGTCACGGGGAAGACCATTTTCATATTGCTTCCGACCATCTTTAAGTACATCTTCAGAAATATTTCCCAAGTTGAAATTGATAATTCCTCCTGAATTACTCATATTTTCAGCATATATATAGGGATCCATCACCCAAAATTCTATAAACTCAACATTGCTTTGCTCAAAATTCGTGGTATTGATTCCCCGCATAATTCCACCAAAATTATCTGCAGGGTTCGGAAGAGAACCATTTGCAGCTGCAGGATCGAAATTGTACGGCCCTCGCTCTTCAGGAAAATAAGCCACGTCCATGGTATAAACTACTTGGGGCTGACCTTGTACAACATCGGTATTCGGAAAAATCTCACTTAGGGCCACTCTTCTTGTGGCGTAAGTGGAGATATCATTATCTGAAATCCCCTCTGGGCGGTTACTACTATAAAAAATAGGATCTATCGTGTACCATGCTATTTTTGCACGGTTTGCTCCCACTCTAATATCACCATTGGCCAGTTCCCCACCATATCCTAATGGAACACTACTTAATTCCCAGCTTAGCGGGGAATTAATATCTATGGTTGTTTGAGCTGCTTCAAAATCATCTATATATGTGGTTGCCTCTCCATCAAAATCATTAACTGCGGGTGCTCCTGGTTGTAAATAGGCAAATTCCCCAGTTACTGAAAAGTTAGAAGGCACATCAGTATCTATATTTGGCAGTTCATTGACCAGTCTGGTAAGGAATGGGACCTGAGTGGAATAATTTACATTAAAGCCAAAAATCGAATTATTTATGGGTTCATAACTATAGTTAGCCTTCTGGGTGAGGGGGCGTTCCTTTAAGTTTAGAAACGTAGCTCCAACCAAAAGATTTTTGTTAAACTGATGTTCAACATTGATCCCTGTAAATCGTTTGGTTTGCTGACCAAATAAAGCATTATTCTCCGTATTGACCTGGATTGGAATATTGGAGGCTAGCAAGGCTTCATCAAGAATTTGCACTCTTCCCAATTCATAATTCACCACATAATCTACACCTTCCTGTAGGATCCTGCCTCCAGCAGTAACGGTAACAGAACCCGGCGGGAGGTTATAACCGATTGGGATACCTTCAACCTCACCAGAGGTATATCTTCCTTTTAACTGGAATTTATTTTTATCTGCATCTTCCTGCTCTGCCTGAGTTTTTGTAGTTCGATATAAAGAGCGAAAAACATATTTTTCCTGGTTGGGATTCCAGGTTTCTGGATTACTATAAATTTCGGTACCGGTGTTCGGGGTGTTATCCAATTCATCAAATAAATGCTCTCCAAAAGGTTCCACGGTTGTAAAAATAATATTCCCGTTTTGCGGATCTATGGTTAAGCCGGGTACATAATCAAAAAAACCATCTCCACCATTTATAGGATCATTATTGTTATTCAATTTATCTAAATTAAATACACGTAACAAGGAAGTTTCTTGTACATCTTCTGGCAAAGGAACCTGACCATCTCCGGCAGGTTTTATATAATTTAATGGCTGTGGATCTGTATAAAGAATATTCATCCTAAAATCTTCTCGCTCCAATTGGTATGCTCCCAGACTATAAATATTCTTCATCATCAAATCCCAAACCGGTTCATCTACATTGGTGATAGTACTCTTAAGCATTTTCACAACCAAGTTCTTGTTAACCCTTAAATTTATGTCGGGATCTTCCCCTGGTTGTGTTGATAGATTGCTATCTCCGGTAGCATTCACTCCGTCATTTGCAAATTCTCCTACCTGGTAGACTTCACCATTTACAGTGTATTGATAAGCTACTGCAAGGATCTCATCATTGCTCAATCTCTGATTTAATGAAATATAACCGAGCTGTGCATTCAAGGTATATTCATTTGGCTGCAATTGCCTGGCACTTTCAAGTTTTACGTAATCGAGACCCTCTGAAACAGGAAGCCCACTAAACCCATTATCTACGGTAGCCACATCTCGAATAGCAGGAGTTAAGAGAGATTCACCCGAACCATCAATTCCAAAAGGATTTAAATCATTGTTGGTATTATCAGGATAACTTCCCGCGGGTTGGTTAAAAAACCCGGCGGGTACAGTCTCAAGGCCTATATTTCCCGGCACATTGGTCTCTCCAAGATCCTGAATTCCCACTATACTCCTGGTATCGGATAGGTTTTGCACATTATTGGTACGATTAGTTACCCATACCTGAACCCGTTTTACCTGAATATTAGAATTGATAAAAGGATAATCTTCAAGAGCTTCATCATAATGATCCCTGAAGTAATGCGATAGAAAAAAGTGCCGATCCTGATCGTAATCTAGTATAAATTTCTCAAATTCTTCAACTGTTGATCCTCCCTCTACATTTACAGTACGTCGTTCCGACTTCTGTTCAGAAAAAACACCGGTAATTCGGGTTTTTCCAAACTGTAACTCTGTTTTAAATCCGAATAAACTTTGTGCACCCTGCATCAGGGCGTTATTAAGCGGCATATTCACATTACCTACTTCAATTTTTTGAACTATATCATCTTCAGTAGGGGTGTATTCCAGTTTCAACTGATTTTGAAAATCGAAAGTAGATTCCGTATCATAATTAGCAGTTATTTGCAGACGCTCTCCGATTTGCCCAAGAAGACTGAGGCTAATTCGCTGATCAAAATCAAAAGTAAGATTACTTCGGTTTCTGGGTGAAAAAGCTGGATTGTCCTGCTTGGTATAAAGTAACCCAAGATCCATTTCTACTGTTCCCTGAGGAACAATATTTATTTCAGTACCACCAAAAATGCTTTCAAAAAAATTATTATTAACATAAAAATCAGGAAGTAAATCACGCTGAATTTCCTCTGTTCCTTCTTTCCGACCCGCCTGAGCATCAGCCTTTAACTTAAAATAATCACGCATTTCCTCCTCTAAAACCAGGTTTTCATACTCCTCAGGCGTTAGAATCAATGGAATAGATAGGTCTAAATCTCCCAGTCTTTCTCTGTAGATATAACGATTTAGAATGGGATCGTACTGGTAATAGGTTGAAATTAGCTCAGAGTCTGGCAAGCTTATTTCACCCATAACATACCCCGTTTCGGTAGTATCCTGGGGGGTTTCCTGTGCAGTGGAACTCAATGAAATTATCAGTGACAACAACAAGCTGAGTCTAACCGAAGTTGACAATTTCCAGTAATTGTGCCTCAATTCTTTACAAATTTTTAAGAGCCATTTTTATAATAGATTCTACCGTAGGGTTAGTTGAATCTTTCATTAATTTATCTACAACTCTGGTAGCCTGCTTTCTGGCAAAGCCAAGAGTCTCTAAAGCAGATAACGCTTCTTCCTTTATTGTATTGTTCTGAGGAACCAAAATTTCATCCTCCCCGTAAACTTTCAATATTTTATCTTTTAAATCCAAAATTACGCGCTGCGCTGTTTTGGCTCCAATTCCTTTAACGCTTTGTATGGTGGGCACATCGGAATGGGCAATAGCTTCTTTCACCTGATTGGGTTCTAAGGAAGATAACATTGTTCTTGCAGTACTGGTGCCCACTCCCGAAACCGAAATCAACAACCTGAAAATCTCACGTTCAGATTTTTGATAAAAACCATATAGCGTATGGGAGTCTTCCTTTACGTGCAAATGAGTGTAAATACTTATATTTTCGGAATCTGGAATTAGGGAAAAAGTGTGAAGTGAAATATGAACCAAATACCCAACACCGTTGCAGTCGATTACTAAGTAAGTAGGATTCTTCTCTATTAATTGCCCCTTAAGATGATGAATCATAAAATTTAAACTTGAAGAGCCAAATGTAGTAAATAAAAATTAAGCCCGAAATCTTTGGTCCGGGCTTAACTATTGTATATTCAATTATTTTATTTCTTTTGCTTTTTTACTTTTTCTTGAGCATCTACAACGGTTACCGCCGTCATATTGACAATTTCTTCTACACTTGCTCCAAGCTGAAGAATGTGCACTGGTCTGCGCATCCCCATCATAATTGGGCCAATAGAATCAACCTTATTAAGTTCCTTGATAAGCTTATAAGTGCTATTTGCTGAATCAAGATTAGGATAGATTAAAGTATTGACCTTTTTTCCGGCAAGTTTTGAAAATGGGAATTTATCCTGAAGCATTTCACGGTTAAGGGCAAAATCTGCCTGCAACTCTCCATCAACATTTAAATCTGGATGGTAACGGTGCAAATAAGAAACCGCCTCTTTAACTTTGGTGGCGTGAGGATCTTTAGAAGAGCCAAAATTCGCATAAGACATCATGGCAATTACGGGTTCTAGACCAAAAAGTTTAACAGTTCTGGCAGTCATTTGGGCAATTTTAGCAAGATCTTTTGCCGGCGGATCTATATTGATAGAAGTATCGCTAATAAAAAGCGGACCGCGAGAAGTATTCATAAGGTTTGTGGCGGCCACACGAGTTACTCCTGGCGCCATTCCGATAAGCTCCAACATAGGTTTGACCACTGCAGGATACGCTCTTGAGTAACCGGAAAGTAAACCATCCGCATCGCCTTCGTTAACCATCATTGCAGCGAAATAATTGCGTTCACGCATTAGTTTTTCCGCATCATAAAGTGTAACTCCGCTACGGTTTCTCGTTTTCCAGTATACCTGAGCATAATCTTTTCTGTGACCTTCCTCTTCATCAGATTTTGGATCAATGATGGCAACATCTTCATTAAAATCTATTTCTGCCATCAATTCTTTAATCACCTCCCGGCGGCCCAGTAAAATTGGAGTAGCTATTCCTTCATCGTGAACAATTTGTGCTGCCTTAAGTACATCAAGATGATCGGCTTCAGCAAACACAATTCTTTTGGGGTTCATTTTCGCTCGGTTTAGCAATAACCGGGTAATTTTATTATCGCTACCCATTCTTTCAAGCAACTCCTCTTCATATTTTTCCCAATCCTGAATAGGTTGCCTTGCCACACCACTTTCCATAGCGGCTCTGGCCACGGCAGGAGGAACCTTGGCAATTAATCGAGGATCAAAAGGTTTTGGAATAATATAATCCGACCCAAAATTAAGCCTGGTTTCCCCATAAGCAATATTCACTTGTTCTGGAACTGGCTCTTTGGCCATCTCTGCCAGGGCTTTCACCGCTGCCATTTTCATCTCTTCATTAATTTTCGTTGCCCTAACATCTAAAGCTCCACGAAAAATAAATGGAAATCCAAGAACATTGTTTACCTGGTTAGGATGGTCACTTCTCCCGGTGGCCATAATAATATCCTTTCGGGTATCCATGGCAAGTTGATAGTCGATCTCAGGATTTGGATTTGCCATCGCAAAAACAATCGGGCGTTTCGCCATACTTTTCAACATTTCTGGAGAAACGATGTTGGCAATAGAAAGCCCGACGAAAACATCGGCATTTTTCATCGCCTCGTCAAGAGTATCTATTTTTCTATGAGTAGCAAATTCTTTCTTTTCTTCTGAAAGATTGGGACGATCTTTTCTAATCACGCCTTTGCTATCCAACATTACGATGTTTTCATCTTTTGCACCAAAAGCCTTATAAAGTTTAGTACAAGAAACCGCTGCTGCACCGGCACCGCTTATCACAATCTTTACTTTCCCGATCTTTTTCTTAGCCAACTCCAATGCATTTAATAGAGCGGCAGCAGAAATAATAGCCGTTCCGTGCTGATCATCATGCATCACTGGAATATCAAGCTCTGCTTTTAGGCGCTGTTCAATTTCAAAAGCTTCTGGAGCTTTGATATCTTCAAGATTAATTCCACCAAAGGTAGGAGCGATATTCTTTACTGTCTCAATAAATTTATCCACATCTTTGGTATCCACTTCAATATCAAATACATCTATATCAGCAAAAATCTTGAAGAGTAAACCTTTTCCTTCCATTACGGGCTTAGAAGCTTCTGGGCCTATATCACCTAGCCCTAATACGGCAGTACCGTTGGTAATAACGGCAACCAAATTTCCCTTAGTAGTATACTTATAAGCATTTTCTTTATCCTTTTCTATCTCCAGGCAAGGTTCAGCAACGCCGGGAGAATATGCCAGGGAAAGATCCCTTTGGGTTGCATATTTTTTAGTCGGTACTACCTGAATTTTTCCAGGTTTGGGTTTGGCGTGATAAACCAGTGCTTCTCTTCTTTTTCTAGGATTATTACTCATAATTTATTTTTTGTGCTAACCACAAAGGTAGCAAGCTTAGCTCCAATATTGAACTTCTAGGTATAAAAGAAACCTTAAATTTGATAAAATTGAAAGAATATTCCCGTTCAGGATTATTTATGAAAATTTCATAAATAGTTTGGTGTTTTATTTATAATAAGAGCGTTAAATTTAAAGTTAGAAGGTTTTAACGAAGTCTATATTTAAAATTTTAGCCCTTCAAAAACTCAATATTTCGCTTCAAGCCTTCAAATTTGGTTCTTTTAACCGCTGATTTTTTAAAGATTTCATTAAAAGTTTCTTTGGTAAGTTCCTCCCAGCCCTGCTTATCTTTTTCTAGCAGTTCGGGATGCGGATTAAACAGAGGTTCGTTATGGGGTTTTGAAAACCGGTTCCACGGGCATACATCCTGACAAATATCACAACCAAACATCCAGTCCTCAAACTGATTTTTGAAGGAATTAGGCAATTCGTCCTTCAACTCTATTGTGAAATACGAAATACATTTGCTGCCATCTACTTTGTAAGGCTCCACAATGGCTTCTGTGGGGCATGCATCTATGCAGGCGGTACAGCTTCCACAATGGTCGGTAACCGGGGTATCATATTCCAGTTCGAGATCTACAATCAGTTCAGCGATAAAATAAAAAGAACCAGTTTGTTTTGAAAGTAAATTGGAGTGCTTACCTATCCAGCCTAATCCACTTTTTGCTGCCCAGGCCTTATCCATTACCGGAGCTGAATCTACAAATGCGCGTCCGCTAATCTCTCCTATTTCATCCTGCATAAACTGCAACAATTGCTTCAGTTTATTTTTAATAACAAAATGATAATCCCTACCATAAGCATACTTGCTAATTTTATACGAATCTTCCCGTTGAGTTTCTTCCGGATAATAGTTGAGCAAAAGCGAAATCACACTTTTAGATCCTTCTACAAGTTTGGTAGGATCCAGGCGTTTATCAAAGTTATTTTCCATCCAGCGCATTTCACCGTGACGGTTTTTATTTAGAAATTCTTCCAGGCGGGGAGCTTCCGCCTCAAGAAATTCAGCTTTAGAAACCCCACAGGAAAGAAATCCCAGTCTCATGGCTTCTGTTTTAATCAGTTGCGTATATTTTGACTTATTTTCGTACAAATTTATCTAGGTAAAAATTCTAAAAATGTGTTTTTAGGCTTGAGTGTAATTAAAGGTTTGATTTGAATTTCAGCAGTTTTTGATTGAATTTTATATCGGGACATAACCTGGGAAATTGCTATGATCATTTCGAACATTGCAAAATTATTTCCAATACACTTTCTTGGTCCTGCACCAAAAGGAAAATAGTAAGAGGAATGGGTTTTGGTTTTCAGAAATCTGTCTGGATCAAAAACTTCAGGATCTTGCCAATATTTTTTATGTCGGTGGATTTCAAAACAGGAAAATAAAATACTAGAATTTTTTGGCACTTTGTAGCCGTTAAAATTATCTTCTTCAATATTCACACGATCTATAAAATAAGCCGGCGGGTACAAACGCAAAGATTCCTCAATAACCTGTTGGGTATAACCACAGGATCTTACAAATTCCATAAGGTCTTGCGTTTCATTTTTTGCTTTTTTTACTTCCGAAAATATTTTCTCCTGAATTGTAGGATGACGTGCTAAGAGTTCACAAGTAAAGGTTAGCGCATTGGAAGTCGTTTCGTGACCAGCAGTGAAAAGTATGAGAATTTCATCAATCAATTGTTCCTTCTCCATTGGCATACCACCTTCATAACGTGCTTCCAGCAACATATCCAATAGATCATTATATCTAATCTCGGATTTTTTTCGTTCCTCCACGATATCCTCCAGGATCTGACGGGCTTCTTGGGTTAACCTGATATGTTTTGTAATGCTTCCACTTATATAAAACCACCAGCGTTTAAATGGTTGTCTAAGTTCTTTAACCAGCATTTTTTGAGCTGCTTCTGTAATATATTGTAACCGATTTATTTGTTGTTGATTAGCGGCGCTGCTAAACAAGGATTTTACTACCGTTTGAAAGGCTAAATCGTTAAAAACCGGAAACGCATCAATTGTTTCATGGGGCGGAATTTTATCAATTTCGGTATTAATTGCTTCCTGAATAGATTGTAATAAACCAGAAAGATGGGATTTATGAAAAGCCGGCTGAATAAGTTTACGTTGCCTGGCCCAATGCTGACCATTTGCAGTTAAAAGTCCCCTGCCAACATATTTAGCGAGGTCTCTGGTTTGAATAGTTGATTTTTGATAATTCCTTTGATTCTTTTGAAGCACATATTCAGCAAAAGCCGCATCTCGGGAAAATATTATCTTTTGACCAAACCCAATATGAATCTGAAAAATATCACCATATTTCTCAAAATTCTCCTTATGAAATGGAAGCGGATTTTTAAGAATTCTTCCCGCATTTTTCACAAATCGAAACATAGAAACCGTAGGAATATTTTTGTTTGCCATTATTTCATTGTTTCAGAAACAGCTTCAGCTGTATTGGAGTTTCAGGAAACTAAAAGAGCCCGCCTTGGATATTCCCCTTTACCCTGCTAAGATGTTTGTATGCGGCCTCAGTAACTTCCCGACCACGTGGAGTTCGGTAAATAAAGCCCTGTTGAATCAGAAAAGGCTCATAGACTTCCTCAATAGTTTCGGCACTTTCGCTTACTGCAGTTGACAGCGTAGTTAAGCCTACCGGGCCTCCTTTAAATTTATCAATTATTGTCTCCAGGATTTTATTATCCATTTCGTCTAAACCGTGGGCATCAACATTTAGTGCTTTTAACCCATATTTTGCGATTTCCATATCAATTCGTCCATTGCCTTTAATCTGGGCGAAATCACGAACCCGGCGGAGTAATGCGTTTGCAATCCTGGGAGTTCCCCGACTTCTACCCGCAATTTCTATAGCAGCATCCAGGCTGATGGGAACACGCAGGATTTCTGAACTACGTTGTACGATATCGGAAAGTAATTCGGTAGAGTAATATTGCAAGCGGCTGGATATACCAAAACGGGCACGCATAGGAGCTGTAAGCAAGCCAGATCGCGTAGTGGCACCAATAAGAGTGAACGGATTAAGATTAATCTGCACCGTTCTTGCATTTGGCCCGGATTCAATCATGATATCTATGCGGTAATCCTCCATTGCCGAATAGAGATATTCTTCAACAACAGGACTCAATCTATGAATTTCATCGATAAACAGGATGTCTCTTTCTTCTAGATTAGTAAGTAAACCTGCAAGATCTCCGGGCTTATCTAAAACAGGGCCTGAGGTCACTTTTATACCCACTTCTAATTCATTGGCTAAAATATGAGCTAATGTAGTCTTTCCTAAACCGGGAGGTCCATGAAAAAGCGTATGATCCAAAGCTTCACCACGTTGATTGGCAGCTTCAACGAATACCTTAAGATTTTCCAGCACCTGATCCTGACCGGCAAAATCATCAAAACTTAAAGGGCGCAGTGCCCTTTCGATATCAAATTCCTCAGGAGAAAAATTTTCTCCTGTCGGGTCCAGGTTTTCATTCATACTTTTATCACAATTATGGCACTTGTTCTACAAAGATAAGTAAAATACTGCGGGGCTAACCAAGGCGTGATAAAGTTAAAAACAGAAATTTATAAAAAAACCTCTTCGAAAACGAAGAGGTTTTTTATAAATTGTAATCACTAAGCCTAGTGATTCATTTCTTCTTCGTGATCTTGAAGAGGAACTGTTTGGGGAACATAATCCTGACCAGGAATTACATAATCCGTTCCTTCAAGATTCATCTTACTATAATCATAAGACCAACGGTAAACTGACGGAATAGCACCAGGCCAGTTTCCATGAATGTGTTCCACCGGAGTAGTCCATTCCAAAGTAGTAGAGTTCCAGGGATTTTGTGTAGCCTTTTTTCCATAAAACATCGAACTAAAGAAATTATAAAGGAATACTACCTGAACTCCAGCTGTTATTATTGCAAAAATCGTGATAATTACATTTACATCCGCCAAGTCGTCAAAATACGGAAAGGCTGTATTTGTATAATAACGCCTTGGTAATCCGGCCAGCCCGATAAAGTGCATTGGAAAAAATACTCCGTAAGCACCTACAGCAGTTATCCAGAAATGAACATAACCGAGGTTCTTGTTCATCATTCTTCCAAAGAGCTTCGGAAACCAGTGATACACACCGGCCAGTAGTCCGTAGATTGCTGAAATCCCCATTACAAGATGGAAATGTGCAATAACAAAATATGTATCGTGAACATTGATATCTAATGTTGAATCCCCTAGAATAATTCCGGTTAGCCCCCCTGTGATGAATGTTGAAACAAAACCAATAGAGAATAGCATCGCGGGATTCATTTGCAGGTTTCCTTTCCAGAGCGTTGTGATCCAGTTAAATGCTTTGACCGCCGAAGGAATGGCAATTAATAACGTTGTAAATGTAAATACCGAACCAAGGAATGGATTCATTCCCGAAACAAACATATGGTGACCCCATACAATTGTTGATAGGAATGCAATTGCAAGAATCGAAGCAACCATGGCACGATAACCAAAAATTGGTTTACGTGAGTTTGTTGCTAAAACCTCTGACACAATACCCATTGCAGGCAGAATTACGATATAAACCTCCGGGTGACCCAGGAACCAAAATAAGTGTTCAAACAAAACCGGAGAACCTCCCTGGTGGCTTAATACCTCACCTTCAAGATAAATATCACTAAGGAAGAAAGAAGTTCCAAAACTCCTATCCATTATAAGTAAAAGTGCTGCCGATAATAAAACCGGGAAAGAAACCACACCAATCACGGCAGTAATAAAAAACGCCCAAATGGTAAGCGGCAGTCTCATCATTGACATCCCCTTTGTTCTAAGGTTAAGAACAGTCACAATATAGTTAAGGGATCCTAAAAGAGATGATGCGATAAAAATTGCCATTGAAATTAACCACAGTGTCATTCCCATTCCTGAACCTCCAATAGCCTGAGGTAATGCACTAAGAGGAGGGTATATCGTCCATCCTGCAGAAGCGGGCCCAGATTCTATAAATAGTGAGCTGAGCATAATTACACAAGAAATGAAAAACAACCAATATGAAAGCATATTCATAAAACCGGAGGCCATATCCCTTGCTCCAATTTGAAGAGGAATTAAAAGGTTACTAAAGGTACCACTTAGACCAGCGGTTAACACAAAGAAAACCATAATGGTACCATGAATGGTAACCAGGGCAAGATAAATTGACGGTGTCATTACCCCATCCGGAGCCCACCTGTCACCTAAAAGCCATTCGAAGATCATAAAAGATTCCTCTGGCCAGGCTAGTTGCAAACGGAAAAGTACGGACATCATAATCCCTACAATACCCATTAAAATTCCTGTGATAAGATATTGCTTGGCAATCATCTTATGGTCCGTACTAAATATATATTTAGTAATGAAAGTTTGTTTATGATGATGTCCGTGATCTTCGTGGTGATCGTGAGCCGGTGCTGTTGCTATTGCTGACATATCTTAATTATATTCTATTTAGTTCTATTATTCTACTACTGAATCTATAACGCTAGCAAAAGTATCTTGCTGGCTTAACCATTCGTTGTATTCTTCCTGACTTTCTACAACAATTTTCATCTGCATATTATAGTGGGCTGTTCCACAAATCTTATTACAAAGCAGGAAGTAATCAAATTCATAAGAATCTAATGGTGCTTCGCCTTCCGCCATTAAAACCTCATTTCGCTCCTTTCTAATTTCATTAATTGTTTTCACCTTATCTACCATGTATTCCGAAGTTCTCATTTCTTCAGTAGTGATATCAGGGGTAAAAGAAAATTGTGTTATCATTCCCGGAACCACATTCATCTGGGCTCTAAAATGTGGAAAATAAGCAGAGTGAAGGACATCCTGGGATCTAAATTTAAACAGAATCTGCCTCCCTACAGGAAGATGAAGTTCGGTTGTGATTTTATCATCCGCAGCGTAAGGATCGTTTACATTGAGTCCAACAGTATTAACACCTTCAATAAACCTGACATTTGCTTCTCCAAGGGTATTATCCTCCCCTGAATATCTCGCCTGCCAGCTAAATTGCTTAGCATAAAGTTCGATAACAATAGGATCGTCGTCTTCACTAATGTTCATAATATCACTCCAGGTAAATAGCCCATAGATAATTAAACCCGCAAGAGTAATCACTGGAATAATAGTCCATATAAATTCAAGTTTATCGTTATCGGCGAAGAAAAGTGCCCTTTGCCCTTTTTTACCCTGATACTTATAAGCAAACCAGTGCAGCAATGCTTGCGTTATTACCTGCACCACCATAATAAGTCCTATGGATATGAACATCAAGGTGTCTACCTGGTTTCCATGAACTGAGGCTGCTTCAGGTAGATAAAACCTACTCCAATGCCAGAAACTGTAGGCCATACCAACATAAATGAAAACCATAAACCAAAGCATCAGTTTGGCTTGCTGCCTGTTATCATTATCATTAGCTATTTCAGGACTCTCCGCGCCGGGACCCTTTGACAACTGAAAAATCTTAGACATTTGCCACCCGGTAACGGCCAAAAGAGCTAATACTATTATTACTAAAAATACGGTCATTTTATACGTTCTTCTTTAAACAATCAAATCTTTTTATTAATAGTGGAAATGTTCACTTTCCTTAATATACGGGTTGCGTTTAGCAAGCAGGGGTGCTTTTGTTAGGGCATTAAAGACCACAAAAGTAAATAATCCTCCAAAGAAAAGTACTGCACTAATCTCTGGAATTCCAATAAACCATGATTCCCCGACAGTTGAAGGCATCACCATTGTGAAAACATCCAAATAATGTCCAACAAGAATTATGACCCCGGTCATTACCACGAACCAGTTCACTCGTTTATAATCACTATTCATTAATACCAATAATGGGAACACGAAATTCAACACTACCATTCCAAAAAATGGAAGACTATAATTCTCTATTCGGCTGATAAAGTATACAACTTCTTCAGGAATGTTTGAGTACCAAATCAACATAAATTGTGAAAACCAAAGATAAGTCCAGAAAATACTAATTCCGAACATAAACTTGGCTAAATCGTGAATATGGCTATTGTTAACAAAAGGTAAATGATCTCTTGATTTAAGATAGATAGTAACTAAGGCAATAACCGTAATTCCTGAAACGAACATACTAGAGAAAACATACCACCCAAATAAAGTACTAAACCAGTGAGGATCGAGGCTCATTATCCAGTCCCAGCTCATTATTGATTCTGTTACAATAAAAAAGACAAGGAATCCGGCCGCAAGTTTAAAATTCTTTTTAAAGTAATAATTATCGGTAGCCTGGTCAAGTCTTCTGGAATTGCGAACAAGAAAATGTCTAAATATAAACCACCCAGCTAAAAATATAGCTGCTCTTATTAAGAAAAAAGGAATATTTAAATAAGCAGTTTTATTACGAATAATCTCATCGGTAGCGACAACTTCCGGATCCATCCAAACAAATAAGTGGTTTAAATGCATACTCGACAGTACTAGAAGAACAAACATAATGATTCCACCGGGAACAATATAAGCCGTAATAGCCTCCATAACTCTAAATAGTACGGGTGACCAACCAGCCTGTGAAGCATACTGCACAGCATAGAATGCTAAAACACCAAGAGAAATCATAAAGAAAAAGAAAGCTGCAACATAGACTGCTGCCCAGGGCTTATTCTGCAATTGGTGAAATTTATGCTCCAAATGTTCGGTATCATGCCCTTGCTCAGCAGCTGCATCTTCCTTTGATTCAGCATTTCTTCCCGCCTCATCATCTAATAACAAGCTGTGCTCGGCATAAGCAAAATTATCATCTTCCCCTTCTTTCTCCAGGGCTGTCTCACCGTGATGTTCTTCGGCAGCCATCATTTCCCTAACATCATCCAAATTTGAAGGTGCCTGTAAAAACCCAATTACGATTCCAATGGCACCAACAATCATAAAAATAATTGCTGTTAATTTTAATTTACTGGATAGCGTGTACATATTTATAGATCTAAATGCTTTGTTCTTAATTAATTGTTTTGGTCTACATCCTCCACCTCTGGTTGAGCTGCACCTTCTCCCTGGGCTTCTTCTACATTTTCCTGGGCTCTTTGTATTGCAACGGGCTGAGTTTCAGCAATAGAAGGCTCAATTTCCTCAAAAGGTATCTCTCCACCTCCTTCTAACTGATTTTTAAGATACATCACATAATGGGTGATTTTCCAGCGCTCCTCCTCATTAGTTTGCGCAGCATAAGAACCCATAGAATTTAGCCCGTAATAAATTACGTGATAAACACTACCTTCAGTAATGGCTCTTCCGGCATCGTCATAAGATGGAATACCAAGTATTTTCTCCCTCTGAGCAAGAATACCCTGACCATCTCCTTTATCACCGTGACAAACGGCACAGTAAATTGTATACAATAACTTTCCTTCATTAAGGTTTTCCTCTGTATATGGCAATGGATTGTTAAGATTAGCTTTCGCATTTGCTTTTCCTTCAGGCGAATCTTCATAACCATAAGGCATCCAACCACGTGGAATCGTACCTTCAACTGGAAGTTTGGCTTCCTGTTGATCAACAAAAATATCGTAAGCACCATAAGCTTCATAACCTACAGGCTCATACATATCTGGCATATATTGGTAGTTAGGTTCGTCGTTATCTGCACAAGAAGTTACACCCCCCCCAATCAGGAACAAAACTATCGCTTTATAGAACAAATTTTTCATTCTGTCTATTTATTATCTATTAATTTAATTTCAGCAGCACCGGTATTGTAAAGGAATTTAGTTAATTCATCTACATTATGGTTTGCCACATCAACTTCCATAAGGAACATATCATCGGTTGTGCGAACATCCGGGTTTTCAGCTTTCTTAAAAGGCCATAGTTTACTTCTCATATAAAAAGTAATTACCATAAGGTGAGCCGCAAAAAACACGGTAAGTTCAAACATAATTGGTACAAAAGCAGGCATATTCTCAATATAACTAAAGCTTGGCTTCCCTCCAATATCCTGTGGCCAATCCTCTATCATAATAAAGTCCATCATTGCGGTTGCTACTATCAATCCAACAACACCATACATAAAAGAGGTAATTGCAAGACGAGTAGGTGCTAATCCCATGGCTTTATCCAAACCATGAACTGGCATTGGTGTATAAATTTCACCAATATGATACCGAGCCTCTCTTATCTGCTTCACGGCCTGTAAAAGCAAATCGTCATCATTATAAATAGCGTGTATAACTTTTGATGCCATCTTACTTATTTTTTAGTTCAGTTGCCTGTGCTACCCAATCTTCACGTTGTGTAGCATTAGGGAAGTTTTCTATCACTTCATCAAGCAATTCAAAATCATCCTGGGTAAGTTTACTTACCTGAACATAGGTATATAGACCCACCTGATGTAAACGCTGTTCAAGGAAAGGACCTACTGCTTTAAGTTTTTGTAATTTATCTGCGTTTTGATCGGCCGGGTTGTAAGAACCAGTTCTCCCAAGCATTTCATCTATTCTGTCTTTTTGAACTTCAGAAAGCGTTAGGGCATCTGCATTGACAGTTTGGTTATGGTCATCCTTTCTGTCGCCTTCTTCATAAGCATCCTCATCACCCATTTTCTTATCAACTTTAGTATCGATATTTTTCTTTGGCTCACCTACATTTACCGGGGTGTAATGTTTTACGTCATCCCCATGTTCTGCTCTTAGTTTTTTATACTTTGCGCCCGAAGATTTAAGTATGGTCTTCACTTCCGCCTGTGCAATTACAGGAAAAGATCGGGCATATAAGAGGAACAGCACAAAGAAAAATCCTATCGTTCCAATAAAAATTCCGATATCAACAAAAGTAGGAGAGAACATAGTCCAGGAAGACGGAAGATAATCTCGGTGCAAGGAAGTAACAATGATCACAAAACGCTCAAACCACATCCCTATGTTTACCACAATGGAAATAAAGAATGAGAACATAATACTGGTTCGTAATTTCTTAAACCACATAAACTGAGGAGAAAACACGTTGCACGTCATCATAGCCCAATATGCCCAGGCATAAGGCCCTGTAGCCCTGTTAAGGAATGCATACTGCTCATATTCCACTCCGGAGTACCACGCAATAACAAGCTCGGTTATATAAGCTACTCCTACAATAGAACCTGTGATCATAATCACAATATTCATTAATTCTATATGCTGTATAGTAATATAACTTTCTAGATTAGACACCTTTCTCATTATAATAAGAAGCGTATTTACCATAGCAAAACCCGAGAACACTGCCCCCGCAACGAAATAAGGAGGAAAAATCGTAGTATGCCAACCGGGGATAACCGAGGTAGCAAAGTCAAAAGATACAATGGTGTGTACGGAAAGTACCAGAGGAGTTGCCAAACCAGCAAGCACCAAAGAAACTTCTTCAAAACGCTGCCAGTCTTTTGCACGCCCACTCCAACCAAAACTTAATATTCCGTATATTTTTTTATTAAACGGAGTAATTGCCCGATCACGAATCATTGCAAAATCAGGAAGTAATCCTGTCCACCAGAACACCAATGATACAGAAAGGTAAGTTGAAATAGCAAATACATCCCAAAGCAGTGGTGAATTAAAGTTCACCCATAGCGAACCAAATTGGTTTGGAATAGGAAGTACCCAATAGGCCAACCAAGGTCTACCCATGTGGATTAAAGGAAATAAGCCAGCCTGCATAACGGAAAAAATTGTCATAGCTTCTGCCGAGCGGTTAATTGCCATTCTCCATTTTTGACGGAATAATAACAATACCGCAGAAATAAGAGTACCTGCGTGCCCAATACCGACCCACCAAACAAAGTTTGTAATATCCCAGGCCCAGCCTACAGTTTTATTTAATCCCCAGGTTCCAATACCAGTAGAAATCGTATAAATTATACAACCTACACCCCAGAGAAAGGCAATAAGGGCAATTGAAAAAACAATCCACCAGGATTTATTAGCCCTTCCTTCTACCGGCGCAGCAACATCCACGGTAACATCGTGGTAGCTTTTATCCCCGGTAACTAAAGGCTTTCGTATAGGTGCTTCGTAATGAGACATATCCTTTTAAAATTGATTTCTTTATTAATTTATTAAGCTTCTGTTGTGTTTCTAACTTTGGTCTGGTACATTACATTTGGTTTTGTCCCAACATATTCCAGTAAATGATACATTCTATCATCTTGCTTTTTTTCTCTTATCAAAGCACCCTCATTGTTTATATCACCAAAGGTCATCGCTCCTTTATCACAAGCTGAGGAACAGGCCGTTCTAAATTCTCCATCCTCAATAACTCTTCCTTCACGCTTGGCATCCAGAATCGTTTTCTGTGTTATTTGAATACACATAGAACATTTCTCCATAACCCCTCTAGAGCGCACAGTAACATCTGGATTAATTACCATTCTTCCCAGGTCATTGTTCATATGATAATCAAACTCTTCATTTTGAACATAACTAAACCAGTTGAAACGACGCACTTTATAAGGACAGTTGTTTGCACAATATCTTGTTCCCACACAACGGTTATAAATCATTTGATTTTGCCCCTGTCTTCCGTGAGAAGTTGCAGCTACAGGACACACGGTCTCACAAGGAGCGTGATTACAGTGTTGACACATTACCGGCTGAAAAACAACCATAGGATTATCTGCGGGTTCTTCCAATTCAGCAAATTCAACAAGGGAGTTGCCTAAACCAGAAATATTTTCTTTCTTCTCAAGATCATCAGTGAAAGTTCTACCTGAAGAATAGTATCTATCAATACGCAGCCAGTGCATATCACGAGAGCGCCTAACCTCAGTTTTACCGACAACCGGAACATTATTTTCCGCGTGACAGGCAATCACACAGGCACCGCAACCGGTACAGGCATTGAGATCTATAGATAGGTTAAAGTGATGCCCTATACTACGATCAAAACCATCCCACATATCTACTTCAGGAGAAGTCACCGGTTTCTCAACGTGATCTAGCGATACTTCAGGAACCGAATTCCATACGTGTACATCTTTAGTATTAAAAACCTCAAGGGTAGTTTCTTTTATAATATCTCCACGCCCCATTAAAGTATTGTGAAGTTGAACACAAGCAAACTCATGCATTCCGGTAGCCTTTTCAACGGTTACCGACTGCACAGGGTTTAATTTTTTATATAAAGGATATGCATTTACACCTACCTGCATTTCCTTTTGCATTCCTTTTTTCTTCCCATAACCAAGCGCAAGACCTACTGATCCCTTTGCCTGCCCAGGTTGAATAAGAACAGGAACATTTTCAACCAAAGTACCATCTACAATCACGTTAGCATAACTTCCATTTAAGGCTCCGTTCGAAACATTTATATTTTCGAGATCTAAAGCTTTGGCATCAGATTCAGAAATTGTAAGGTAATTATCCCAGGATACCCTTGTTAAAGGGTCTGGCATTTCCTGCAACCATGGATTATTAGCTTGCTCACCTGCCCCCATTGAAGGTTTAGTGTAAAGCGTTAGCTCTAGCCCAGTACCTTCTGAGGGACGCCCTAAGGCGCTAGCCGCAGTTGCAACATTAAAAGTTTCTGAAACTTCAGCTCCCCCAAGTTCTACAGGAGAAGTTGCTTTAAAAACACCATCATGCAGCGCCTGGATCCAGGAAGGTATATTGCCAGTCCAGGTCTCTTTTATATATTCCTGATAAGATTTATTATTATTGGTCCATTTCAACAAGCAATCTTGAAACTGTCTAGTATCAAACAACGGCCGAATTGTAGGCTGAATCAACCCAAAATCGGAAGTGGTATATTGAACATCACCCCAACTCTCCAAATAGTGTGGTGCCGCAGCAACATACTTACAAAGAGTAGCAGTTTCGTCCGGCTTCATACTAAATGCCAAAGAAACATCTACTTTGGCTAAAGCTTCAGCAAATTCTTCTCCATTAGGCAAAGAATATGCAGGATTCACTCCAGCCATTAAAACTGCACCTACAGATCCAGTTTTCATATCTTCAATTGCCTGGAAAACCTTCTCCGTATCACCCTGACGAGTCATACGCGGGTTGTCAACATCCATTACAGCGCTTCCCAGAGCTTCGTTAATAGCCAGCACTAAAGCCTGAGCATTAACATCGGGGATTCCAGAAACCACTACAGCTCCATTACCTGCATCCCTTAATTGACTTGCTGCTTTAACAACTGCATCATCAATTTTCGCAGGTAAATTACTAGTAGAAGCACCACCTGAAATATATCCATACAGTGCGGCTAAAACAGCTTTTTGCTGTGATGGCGTTACAGGAATACGTTTATCGGCATTAGCGCCGGTTAAGCTCATATTTGATTCAAACTGTACATGGCGCGACATTTCCCCATTGGTGGGTACGCGTCCCTTAGCATAACCAGAATCATAACCTCCCCCTTGCCAATCTCCAAGAAAATCGGCTCCAACGGAAACTATAGTTTTAGCTTTAGAGAAATCGTAATTCGGCATTGCACGCTTTCCATATTTCGCCTGAAAAGCATTCAACACATCATTTTCAGAAACAATATCATAAACCACATGGCGTACATTTGGATATTTTTCTGAAAATTCATTGATCAGTTTGGTAGTAGAAGGACTGGCAAAAGTTTGCGTTAATAAAATAATATCACCGGAAACTCCATCAAGGGCACCAGTAACTTCACGATCAAACTCCTCCCAGGAAACATTTCTTCCATCGATCATTGGGCGTTTCACCCTATTTGCATCATACATCGACAATACAGAAGCATGTACGCGGGCATTAACTCCGCCTTTAGACTTTGCTAATTCATTATTCTCAATCTTAATAGGCCTTCCTTCCCTGGTTTTTACTAGAACACTAGCGAAATCAAAACCATTAGCAATTGTAGAGGCATAATAATTTGCTACCCCAGGAACAATACGCTCTGGCTGTACTACATAAGGAATAGATTTAATAACCGGCCCTTCACAGGCAGCCAAAGAGGCCGCAGCTGTACTAAAACCAACATATTTCAAAAAATCCCTTCTAGAAGTTTTTGAACTTTCAAGCGAACCTTTATCCCCAAGAAATTCATCAACCGGAATCTCTTCTGCAAATTCTTTTTGTTGGAGCGTCTCAACAACAGAGCTGTTTTCATTTAGCTCTTCAACACTTTTCCAGTATTTTTTGTTTGATGACATATATATCTAAATATTAACTTCTTAATTAACCCCGAATTACCGGGAAAAAAATTTAGTAATGGCATTTTGCACATTCAAGGCCTCCCATTTGGGCTACAGTAACCTCTTCTACACCGTATTTTTTAGCCAATTCTTCGTGAATTTTCTCGTAATACTCATTCCCTTCCATTCTAACTTTGGTTTCACGGTGACAATTTATACACCAACCCATAGTTAAAGGGGCATCCTGATAAACCACTTCCATTTCCTGAATTGGTCCATGGCAAGTTTGACACTGAACCCCGGCCACACTAACGTGCTGAGAGTGATTAAAATATGCGAAATCTGGCAAGTTATGAATTCGAACCCATTTTACAGGCTCCTGCTCCCCTGTATAGGCCTGCTCTGAAGGACTCCAGCCAACTGCATCGTAAAGTTTCGCGATTTCTCCATCATAAAATTCCTTAGAGTATTCCGCAGTTGCGGTTTCAGGTGCTACTTCAGAAATAGTTTTATGACAATTCATACATACATTCAGCGATGGAATACCAGCATGCTTAGATGTTCTAGCTGAAGAGTGACAGTATTTACAGTCTATTTCGTTTTCCCCAGCGTGGATCCTATGCGAATAATGGATAGGTTGAATTGGCTGATAACCTTTATCAACACCAACTTGCATAAAGAAACCATAGGCAAAATAACCGATAAACAGCAAACCAAAAACAGCAGTTACCAGCACAAGGAATTGATTTTCAACAAAAGCCTTCCAAATCGGTTTTCTTTTAGGTTTTTCTGGAACCACAACGCCACTTGCCTTCGCAAAATTCCTAAGCGTTTTATTAACCAGGAACAACACTGCAAGTAGCATCACCAAAACAAAAACCAAGATGCCTAAAATAACATTAACCGAAACCCCCCCACCAGAAGCTTCACCAGAAGCAGAAGCCCCGGAAGATTGCGCAGCCTGCGGCTCGGGTTTAGGTTGCTCCACGTAGGCTAAAATATTATCAATATCCGCATTGGATAATTGAGGAAAAGCCGGCATAGCCGTCTGATTATATTCTTCATAAATTGCAACAGCCTGATTATCACCCGAAGCAATCAACTCCTGACTGTTTTTTATCCAGCTATATATCCATTCCATTTCCCTTCTTTCAGTTACTCCATGAAGAGCAGGACCAATAGATGCAGAATATGGCTTGTGACAGGCAGCACACAACGAATTAAACAAGGATTTTCCAGCAGCAGGATCACCAAGAGCTGAAGCTGCTGTATCAGCCTCTGAAGACCCACCAGATGATTCATTGGTTTGCTCCTGTCCATCTCCAGTAGACTCTTGCGAAGCCCCCTCTTGTGCAATTCCCAAAACGCTGAATGAGATAAAAAATGCTACACCTAATAGCAATAGTCGCGAAGTTGAGTGGCGGTATTTCACCTTTTTCATATTATAAGTTGAATTAACGTCTTAACTTTGGTACGGTTTTTCCAGCTTAAAGCCTTAACAATATTAACAATCCGCACCCTTAAATTCGGCAACAAAAGTAATACTTAAAGTCGATTTTAGGAATGTTACAATAGTGTTAATCGATAATTTATACTAGTTCTAAATAATAAAACACATCTTGTTTAAGTTATTAAATTATACTTTTGCCTTAAATAAATAACTATGAGAAAATTAAACATAAACAAACTATTTTTTTCCTGTGTTCTTTCAGGATTCACTTTTATGAATTTAATGGCTCAGGAGGTCCCAGCAAATCTTAGCGACAATGAAAAGATCTTAAAATTATTAGAGCTTAAATCTGAAATGAGTAAGCATAATGAACTTGGAGATCGGTATAAAATTCAGCTTTTCTACGGAAATAATGGGGAAGCAAATGAGGTAATCAAAGACTATCGAAGCAAATTTGACTACCCGTCTTTAATCGCTTATGAAGCTCCAAACTATAAAGTATGGGTAGGAAGTTTTAGAAATCGCCTTGAGGCAGATAGGGCCCTTTTAATAATTAAGCAGAGCTTCCCTTCTGCGTTTATTCCCAAACCCAGGCTCAGATAGTCCTGATAAGAAGTTGATTGAGGTTTATAGTGATTTTAAAATTAGAGACGGGGATAGGAAGGTTCTGATCAGGTTATTTTTCTTATGTTTTTTATCCTATAAATCATCTCCTGCCAAGAAAAGAACTCTTTTTATAAAATTAAACCAGCGGACCATCGCATAATTGTCCTATCTATCATCCCACATTTCATTATGCTATTTTCAGTCCTAAAAATTATAATTTCAAAAAAGATATTATTTCATTTATTTCATAAAAATACCCCCAATAGTTTCTAGCTTATTGGGGGCACACTTCTTTTAGATATTTTTTTTTATATAATAATAATCTAAATTATTTAAGCTTCTTTTTCACTTCTACTTCACGGAATGATTCTATTACATCCCCTTCTTTAATATCGTTATAATTCTTTACCTGGATACCGCAATCGTAACCTTTGGCTACTTCTTTTACATCGTCTTTAAAACGTTTAAGTGAAGCAAGCTCTCCGGTATAAACTACTACGCCTTCGCGAATTAAACGAATTCCTGAATTTCTATAGATTTTACCAGAAGTTACCATACAACCCGCAATGGTTCCAACTTTAGAAATCTTAAAGGTTTCTCTAATTTCCGCTGTTCCAGTGATCTCTTCTTTAAGTTCAGGAGAAAGCATTCCCTCCATCGCATCTTTAAGATCATTGATCGCATCATAGATAATAGAATAAGTCCGGATATCAATTTCTTCTTTATCGGCAACCTGCCTAGCATTTCCAGCAGGACGAACGTTAAATCCAATTATTACAGCATCCGAAGCCGAGGCAAGTAGCACGTCACTCTCTGTAATAGCCCCCACTCCTTTGTGAATGATATTCACTTGGATCTCCTCTGTAGATAATTTCAAGAAGCTATCAGTTAAGGCTTCTACAGAACCATCAACGTCACCTTTCAGGATAATATTAAGTTCTTTAAAGTCACCTAAAGCAATTCTACGTCCAATTTCATCAAGAGTAATATGACGCTGAGTTCTAACACTTTGTTCGCGTTGTAACTGAGTTCGTTTTGTCGCGATATCTTTAGCTTCTCGCTCGTCTGTCATGACCTTGAATTTATCACCGGCCTGCGGCGCGCCATCAAGACCTAATATAGATACCGGAGTTGCTGGTCCGGCTTCTTTAATTTCATGACCTCTTTCATCGTGCATCGCCTTTACCTTACCACTATGGCGCCCAGCTAATACGTAATCTCCAATTTTTAAAGTCCCGCTTTGCACAAGGATGGTTGCAACATAACCCCTTCCTCTATCAAGGAAGGCTTCTACTACGGTACCTGAGGCGACTTTAGAAGGATTAGCTTTTAATTCGAGAATCTCGGATTCCAGTAATACTTTCTCCAAAAGTTCTTCAACTCCCAGTCCGGTTTTAGCCGATATGTCATGAGATTGAACTTTACCTCCCCAGTCTTCGACAAGTAGGTTCATTCCGGCTAGCTTTTCTTTAATTTTTTCCGGATTTGCAGTTGGTAAATCAGATTTATTAATTGCAAATACAATTGGCACACCGGCAGCCTGCGCATGTGAAATAGCCTCCTTGGTTTGCGGCATCACATCATCATCAGCAGCTATTACGATAATCGCAATATCCGTTACCTGAGCTCCACGAGCACGCATTGCCGTAAAGGCTTCGTGACCAGGCGTATCCAGGAAGGTCATTTTCTGACCGTTTTTTAATTTTACACTATAAGCTCCAATATGCTGCGTAATTCCACCACTTTCTCCGGCAATTACATTTTCTTTACGAATATAATCCAGTAAAGATGTTTTACCGTGGTCTACGTGGCCCATTACAGTAACAATTGGCGCTCTATCCTCAAGGTCTTCGGGGTTTTCAGGAACTTCTTCCACCGTTTCCTCGATGTCAGCAGTCACAAAATCCACTTCATAACCGAATTCTTCAGCAACAATAGAAAGGGTTTCAGCATCTAATCGCTGGTTCATAGTCACCATCATTCCTAAAGACATACAGGCCGAAATTACTTTTGTCACCGGCACATCCATCATCGTAGCAACTTCACTTACAGTTACAAACTCTGTTACTTTTAAGATCTTACTATCGGTTTCTTGCTGTGCAAGATCGTCCTCTGAACGTTGACGGTGTTGATCCCTTTTATCTCTCCTGTACTTAGCTCCTTTACCCTTACCAGATTTCCCCTGAAGCTTTTCAAGGGTTTCACGAACCTGCTTTTGAACTTCTTCCTCACTAGGTTCTTCTTTGGTAATAGGTTTAGCTCTTTTTCTAGCTCCTCCTTTTTTAGCTCCCTGATTTGAAGCTCCAGGCTTCACATCTTTACTAATTCTACGACGACGTTTTTTACGCTTTTCTTTCTCCTTCTTCTCGTCGGCAGCTTTTTTCTCGTCCTTTTTCTTTTCCGGTTTTTTAAATTGACTAAGGTCAATTTTTTTTCCGGTAAAGTTGGGACCATTAAGCTTAGTATAATTGGTTTTATGAGTCATTGACTCAGGTTCCTTAACCTCTTCTTCTTTAGCTGAAGATGCTTCTTCTTCCTTGACAACCTCTTCAGGCTTTTTAGCTTCTTTTTGAGGTTCCTGAGCATCAGGTTTTTCGGAGGGTTCTTCTTTGGCTTCAGGTTTTTTGGCTTCCTCGGGCTGTTCAGGTTGCGCTATTTCTGGTTTTTCTTCCTTATTTTCAGCTTTCTTCTCCGGCTTTTTATCCAGATCAATTTTACCTACTTTTTTAGGACCGGCTAATTTAGCTCTTGAAGAAATAGCTTCCTCGTCTTTACGACGATCACTTTCTTTCTTCTCTTCGGCTTTGCGTTTATCTTCTTGCTCTCTTTCCCTTGCTAAACGCAATTCTTCCTTCTCCTTTCTCTTTTCCTCACCCACTTCCTTTGACTCGACTTTCTTAGACTTGTCAGTCTCAAATTCATCAGAAAGCACCTGATAAACTTCGGATGAGATTTTGGTAGTAGGACGTGCCTCAATATCGTGACCCTTAGAATTTAAAAATTCTACAGCCCGGTCCAACGAAATATTGAATTCACGTAATACTTTGTTTAGTCGCATTGTTTTTGCTTCAGCCATAAATTGCCCTCTAAATTAACCTCTTTTAATTATTATTATTCAATGAGTTTGCTATTACTCTTCAAATTCTTCTCTTAAAACTTTCACTACTTCGCGAATAGTTTCTTCTTCTAAATCGGTAAGTCTAATAAGGTCTTCCAATTCCTGTTCCAAAACACTTTTGGCAGTGTCCAAACCAACTCTAGAAAATTCCTTTATTACCCAATCTTCAATTTCATCAGAGAATTCTTTTAATTCTACATCTTCTTCAACACCTTCTCTGAAAACGTCAATTTCATAACCGGTTAACTGACCGGCAAGCCTAATATTGTGACCCCCACGGCCAATGGCTTTTGAAACCTCTTCAGGTTTCAACATAACTTCGGCCGTTTTATTCTCTTCATCCAATTTAATAGATGTAATTTTCGCCGGACTTAACGCTCGTGTTATATATAACTGGTCGTTAGTGGTGAAATTAATTACATCAATATTCTCATTCCCCAGTTCACGGACAATACTATGAATCCTAGAACCCTTCATACCTACACAAGCACCTACAGGATCAATCCTGTCATCATAAGTATCTACAGCTACTTTAGCTTTTTCCCCAGGAACACGAACTACGTTTTGAATAGTAATTAAACCATCAAACACTTCCGGAATTTCCTGTTCAAATAGTTTTTCCAGGAACACTGGAGCAGTACGTGATAGAATAATTGTAGGCTTATTTCCTTTAAGCTCTACACTTTCTATTATCCCCTTAACATTATCTCCTTTCCTGAAAAAGTCTGAAGGAATCTGGCGATCTTTCGGAAGAACGATCTCGTTCCCTTCATCATCCAGCAAAATAATAGCTCTATGCCTGATATGATGAACTTCTGCAGTATATATTTCCCCTTCAAGCTCTTTGAAATGCTTGAAGATATTGGTATTATCATGTTCGTGGATTTTCGAAATAAGATTTTGTCTTAAAGCTAAAATCGCACGACGCCCCAAATCTACAAGTTTTACTTCTTCAGATACATCTTCACCAACTTCAAAATCGGGTTCAATCTTCCTAGCTTCGGTAAGGGAAATCTCCTGGTTGGAATCTTCTACCTCACCATCGGCAACAACAACCCTGTTTCTCCAAATTTCGAGATCTCCTTTATCTGGATTTACGATAATATCGAAATTATCGTCTTCTCCATATTTCTTCTTTAAAGCGCTTCTGAACACATCCTCAAGGATGGCCATCAGCGTTACACGATCTATCAATTTGTCATCCTTAAATTCTGAAAATGACTCAATCAAGGCGATATTTTCCATATCAATTTGAGGTTAAAATGTTATCATAACTTTAGCGTCAGTAATCTCCGAATATGGCAATACCGCTTCTTTCTCAACGGTATGCTTCCCTTTTCCCACGGGTTTTGGCTCCCTGGCTTTCCAGTTAAGCCTAATCCCGTTCTGATCCACTTCAGTTAAAGTTGCTTCAATTTTTTCTTTACTGGTAATCACCTGCAGTTTCCTACCCAGGTTTTTCCGATATTGTCGTTCCAGGTGTAAAGGTTCAGAAACTCCTGCTGAGCTAACTTCCAAAGAAAAATCTTCCTCCTCCCTGTCTAGATTGTGTTCAATTTTACGGCTTACCGCAATACAATCATTAACAGAAACCCCGTCATCCCCATCTATTACAACTGAAATCTTGTTGTCATTAGTGATATTAAGGTCTATTAAAAATAGTGAATTATTTTCCTGGAAAGCTTCCTTCAACAAATTTTCTACTTTATCCTGCAACATAACTTATAAAAAGAGGGGACTTTATGTCCCCTCGCTGTACTTTTTTAGTTTCAACGCTGCAAATATAATAATAATTTCAGAGAAAGAAAACCAGACTTTAAATGAAATTTTATTCTTAACTTTAATAAAACAATCATTTTTAATCTTTTATAAATTTTCATGAAAAAAATCCTGGTTCCCACAGACTTTTCTGACACCGCTGAGCATGCGCTTAAAATTGCTGCTCAACTGGCAAAAAAGCATGGCAGCGAGATCTATCTCATGCATATGTTAGAACTCCCTACGCAGCTAATAGATCCGGTGGATGGCAACAATAGCCAGAATTTACCGGAATCTATTTTTTTTATGAAATTGGCTCATCAGCGTTTTGCTGAGCTTATGACAAGACCTTTCCTAAAAGACGTTAAAGTTCACGAAACCGTAATGTTTCACCAGGCTTTTGAAGGTATTATGGAAGTTAGCCAGCAAAACAATTGTGATCTCATAATTATGGGCTCACATGGCGCTAGCGGATTCAAAGAAATGTTTATTGGAAGTAATACCGAAAAAGTGGTGCGTTCTTCAAGCATACCTGTACTTGTCATCAAAAATGAACATGAAAATTTTGAAATCGAAAATTTTATTTTTGCTACCGATGCTGATGCCAGTAATAAACATACCTTAGAAAAGGCCTATAAATTCTCTCAAATGATAGCGGCGGAATTTCACTTGCTATTTATAAACACGCCAAACAATTTTATCACCAGTACCGAAATTAGAGAACGCATAGAGAATTTTATTTCAGGAACTGACATAAAAGATTACAAAATGCATATATATAACGATGTAAGTGTTGAAAAGGGCATTTTAAATTTCGCTATGAAAAAGAAAAAAACCTTAATTGCCATCAGTACCCATGGACGTAAAGGTTTAGCTCATTTCTTTAATGGCAGCATAAGCGAAGATTTGGTTAACCATGCCAAAATGCCGGTGCTTACTTTTAAAATTTAAAGAAAAGATTTTAAAGCTCCATTTCTAATATTTTTCCATAGATAATTCCAAAAAGATTTCTTTGGATCTCGTTGGGTTTTTATATTTTCCTGTTCTTTTTCTCCTGAGGTAGCATTATTATTTATTAATAGATTAGCTATAGCAGAAAGAAACTCATTTTTTTGTTCCCCATCCTCCTTAAGTACCTCAACTTTAAAATTATGATAAACTAATTTCATATCTCCTATTGCCATTTCTTGATTACCCGAAAAATTAAATCGCATATCCCTAATTCCCCCTTCGGCCTTTACATTTAAAGCAGGCTTTAAAAACTGGTTAATCCCTTCACTGGAAATTCGGTCCATTTGCCCAGAAATCCTAAAGGCTTCAGCTTTATTGGAAATATCAAAACTCCAATCTACATTCAGGCTGGCTTCTCCCATAAACTGGGTTCGAACATCAATATCCGTTCGCGGAAAATTTTCAGTATCCAAACCTACATTGGTGAGATTATAAATGGTGGCATTCAAATTTTTAAATGTCACTTTGCCTACCCCTCTTTGTGGTTTTACTAACTCCTCATATTGTATGGAAAAATCCTGCACTTTTACGGTATCCAGTTTTATTTTGAAAGGTAGTTCCCTAATCATTTTGCTATACATTGGTTTTCTTCGTGGATCATCTTTCACCTGTTTATCCCGGTAAATACTTATATCCCCCCCTTTAAACCTAGTATTATCACTTCCTATTTCAAGGGAATCATTTAAAAAATTCCAATTAAAAGATTTAAAGACCAACTCATTCAAGCATATATCAAAGCGATCTTTTTCGTAAGGGATATGCTTTTGAAACTCTTGTTTACTATATAAAGGCCTAATATTAATCTCACTAAACTTCAGGGAGTCCCCTTTCATTATAACTTGATTTACCGATAAATCATGCTGCTTATTAAGATTTAAAATCAAACTATCTGATCTCAGCTGTAGATCCTTATAATTAAATGGTAAACCGTTTTTAATCGATTTCTGGTTTATACTTACTTTTTCCAATTTGAGCGATGGAACTTGCGCAAAAAATTGGAATTTGACCGAATCGCTTTTAGTAATCTTCAAACTTGCATTGGAGATTTCTAATGAATTAATCAAAAGGTCCATTTTTTTAGAGGTTCCATTTTCAGAGCTGTCCTTTTTCTTTTCGGCTCCGGTATAGATTGTCACTTTAGGTTGAGTTACCTTTAAAATAGATATTTCCAGTTTTTTATTACTTAAATATTCTAAAATATCAATCCCGTCTAAATTTATTCTTTCTGCAGAAATCTTCAATCCATTTTTGTGATAAACCGGTTTGAGGATGGACACACTTTTACTAAGAATATTTGCATTTAAAGAATTATATTTAAATTCAGTCTTTTCGAAATTTCCATCTATAGCATCTACCAGCTTGTTTTCAATAAACATATTCCCCCCAATTATGGCAAGTATCAGAACAATAAGAATTCCAACAAAACCGAAAAAAATTTTAGAACTTTTCTTCAAAATAGCTTTTTTTACAATGGAAATTTACAATTTCAAAACATCCGTCTTCATTGTTTAAGAGTTTTTAACTTAATAATTTAACCTCAAAGTTTTGTTTGCGTTAAATTTTAGCAAAAGCCGATAAGTGTCAAACTTTCAATGGTTTTTGATCGTATATTTGTCCAATAACCTTAATAGAGATCATGATTTTTAAACTTAGCATAAAAGTATTATTCATAGCCGTAGAAATTTTTCTAGGAGTTTATAGTTTTGTGCTAAGTGACAGCTTACTAATTAAGTTTCTGTTTTTTGTATTAACGGCGGTAATTGTAGCGTTCGCTATAACCAAAATCACTAACAAATTATTACCAGTAGACAAAGATTATATATCTTTAGAAGAGGAAGAAGAAACCGAAAAGCAATAGAAAAAATTTTTTAAAATAGTATAGTCCGGAAGATTTTGTCTTCCGGATTTTTTTATATTATGTAAAGAAAATGAAATTAGTCTGCATTTCCGACACCCATAACAAACACAGCCAGATACCCATTCCCACAGGAGATGTATTAATCCATGCAGGAGACATTACTGAAGGTGGTACCGAAAGAGAAGTTTTGGATTTTCTGAAGTGGTTTTCCAGTCAGCCACATCACTATAAAATTTTTATTGCAGGGAATCACGATTTCTATTTCGAAAAAAATAGCGATAAGGATATTCTTAAAATCATTCCTGAAAATATTCATTATTTAAAGAATAGCGGGGTTAATATTAACGGAGTAACTTTCTGGGGCTCACCGATAACACCAGGTGACGGTACCTGGGCCTTTAACCAAAAACAGACCCAGGAAATAAATAAACATTGGGATCAAATCCCCCAAGATACTCAAGTACTGATTACACATACCCCACCTTATAAAATAAAAGATGTTTCTGGTAAAGGAAAACATATTGGATGCGCTTCGCTTTTAAAAACTTTGCAAAATCGTAAAATCAAGTATCACATTTTTGGTCATGTTCACGATTCCTATGGAATTACTTCAGTTGCGGGAACAAAATTTATTAATGCCGCCTGTTTGGATAACAAGGATAGATTCCTTCATAAACCATTAGATTTCCATATCAATTAGATACGAAAAACTTTCTTTTATCGATATAAGGGAATTCCCTTAATATTTTTGTAATCCTTTTCTTTCACAACTCATCTTCAAAAGTTTAATAAAATTAGAAAAAAGTTCCTTGGTCGTTAAATATTTGCTAATCATAGTATTATTAAAAGTTTTTTAACATTTAAACAGAAATCTAAATGTAATTTAGCCTTTACTAACACCTATAATTAATACCAACACCTATGGAATTTAATACTAACCCAAACGCTACTCTCAATGAGGTAAAGAGCCTGATTACTTATAGTATCTTTCACTTAGATTCAGAAGACAATTCAAGTTACAGTATTATGCATCGCGCTATTATAAAAAAATATTTTGATGCTAAAAATGTAAGGATTAATTACAAAGAACAAACGGTTGATTTAAAAATACCGGTTGGTAAAAGAAAATACACTGGTATCACCTTTGAATGTCAGGACTTGGAACGTTTTTTACAATCCTGTTTAAAGAAAGATGAAAAGAGCTTGAATTTCTACCAGGAAATTCTAAATCATTACAACATTTATCACGCGGCTTAACTTTATAAGAGACGCTGAATTTATAGCCATACGGGACCCGTATGGCTTTTTTATTTTAATAAATCCTGTTCAATTCGTGGATGAATAAAATGGGTTTAGCCAACTCAAAGGAGTTTAGACTTGTAAAACTGCGGGTAAAATCGGACACGAGACAAAATACAACCAGGTGTTGCCATTGGAATAGTCCACGATCTCAGAAGTCCGAACCATCTGCACTATCCAGGCTTGATAGTACACTAATTCATATTTAACTATTAACCTTGTCTTCCATTTAACTTAAATTGGTTAATTTTGAATCCTTAAACCGACAAATACTTATCAACCATTCTGTTAGCATTAATTTATTTCTATGAGTAAAAAACAAGAACCAACAGATCATAAAAAATATTTCATTTTTGGAAAGAAAAATTACCAGTTTATGTTCATCGGATTGGCGGTTATCGCTTTAGGTTTTATTCTCATGTCAGGTGGTGGTAGCGACGATCCCAATATATTTAATCCTGATATCTACAATTTTCAACGTATTAGGTTAGCTCCAACTATAGTACTAATTGGGTTCGCCATAGAAGTTTATGCTATTTTATTAAATCCCAAAAAATAAATCACATTGAACGAATTAGATGCTGCCATTCTGGGAATTATCCAGGGGCTAACTGAATTTCTGCCGGTTTCTTCCAGTGGCCACCTGGAACTTGGCAAAGCAATTTTAGGGGACAATAGTATTCCAAGTGAATCCTTACTTTTTACAGTAATTCTACACGCTGCCACGGCATTAAGCACCCTGGTCATTTTTAGAAAAGATGTAATCGAAATTTTTAAAGGTCTGTTTCAACTTAAATGGAATGAGGAGTTTCGATTTTCCTTAAAAATTGTCATTTCTATGATTCCTGCTGCTGTTATAGGACTTTTCTTCGAAGAACAATTAGAAACTCTTTTTGGCGGAAATATTATATTCGTAGGATTTATGCTCATCGTTACAGCCCTGCTTTTATGGCTGGCAGACAAGGCAAAAAACACTGATAAGCCGGTGAGTTATAGCAATGCTTTTGTAATAGGGGTATCACAAGCTATCGCGATTTTACCGGGAATTTCCAGAAGTGGCGCTACAATTTCCACCTCGGTATTACTCGGCAATGACAAAACTAAAGCTGCACGGTTTTCCTTTTTAATGGTTGTTCCATTAATCTTAGGAAAAATCGCAAAAGATCTTTTAGATGGAAATTTAATGGAAAGTACCACTTCTTTTTCTGTCCTCGCCATTGGTTTTCTAGCTTCTTTTCTTGCAGGACTCGCTGCCTGTACCTGGATGATTAGTATTGTTAAAAAAAGTAAGCTCTCCTATTTTGCTATTTATTGCTTTGTTGCAGGAATTGTATCCATAGTCGTTGCTTATTATAATTAAATAAATTTTTATGTCCACTCAAATTGAAAAACTCTCTCCTGAAGATTTTAAAAATGGCCAGATCCTGGTTTTTGACAAGCCTCTAGAGTGGACCTCATTTCAATTGGTTAATAAGGTGCGTTGGCTAATTAAGAGAAGTTGTGGAATAAAAAAAATTAAAGTAGGTCATGCAGGCACTCTAGACCCTTTAGCCACGGGCGTGCTGGTAATTTGCACAGGAAAATTCACTAAAAAAATTCCTGAACTCCAGGGAACCGAAAAAGAATATACAGGCACATTTACATTGGGTGCAACTACCCCCTCCTTCGATATGGAGACCGAAGTGGACAAAACTTTTGAAACAGCTCATATTTCTAAAGAAAATTTACAAGAAGCAGCGTTTCACCTTACCGGTAAAATTCATCAGATCCCTCCTGTTTTTTCGGCTATAAAAAAAGAGGGAAAACGTCTATATGAATATGCCAGGAAAGGTGAGGATGTTAAACTGGAAAGTCGCCCTGTTTCTATATTAGAATTTGAAGTTGATGCGCCCAGGTTTCCAGAAGTAGATTTTAGAATTGTTTGCAGTAAAGGCACCTACATTAGAAGTATGGCTAATGATTTTGGTTTTGCACTGGGTTCTGGCGCTTATCTGTCCTCTTTAAAACGCACAAGGGTTGGAGAATTTGTCTTAGAGGATGCGTTAGACCTTCTATCTTTTGAAAAATTATTACCTTCCATATAAAATAAAACACTGAAAGTTTTGTTTTCAAGCATGGATTTTTTCGAAAAACATAAAGCCCTTATTATAACCGTACTTTTCTGTTTGGTATTAATTCTTGGACTTTACAATTTCAACCTTTCACAAAAGAGTAAAGCCCAACAAGAACTCTTGGTTGATTTGGAAAATTACTCCAAAGAGGAAGATTCCAAAGAGGAAGAAATTCCCGATGAAAAACCAGAATCTGAACCTAACTTAAATTCGTCGAGAACTCATAGGGCATTCAATGAAAATCAAGAAGCAAGGGAAGAAAATTTTGACAGAAAACTTGATGAGATCCTGCAGGAAAACAGTGCAAAACAAGAAGAAAATTCAGAAAACGAAATAAAAACTTCTTCTAATGGAAACATAGCAAAAGCCAACAAAGCAGAACCAAAGGAAAGATCTGATGGAGATGGTTCCACTGATAAGATTTCTACTCAAAATGGAGGCCTAATAAATAGTTCTATTTCATTTTCTCTCCGCGGAAGAAGTGCCGTTTCTATTCCTAACCCTATCTATACCTGTGATCTTCCCGGTAGAATCGTCGTAAATATCACCGTGAATACTGCAGGAAAAGTTATTGAGACAGCGATTAATCAGGCAAGCTCCAGTACAGATAACGCATGCTTAACAGAAAAAGCACAAGAATATGCTGCAAATGCCGTATTTTCTCCCCTGGTTGGCAGGAACGAACAACCAGGTACGATTACCTACAATTTTAAACCTTAGTTCAGGATAAACAAAGGCTTTGGCTGTCCTTATAAATTTTGGTTTAAGTAGCTATCGCCCAAAATAAAAACTATGAAAAAACTTAACCGCTGTGGCTGGTGTGAAGGTGATGAGCTCTATGAAGCTTATCACGATAATGAATGGGGAGTTCCTGTTTATGACGATAATACACTCTTTGAATTTCTTATTCTAGAAACTTTCCAGGCTGGTTTAAGCTGGATAACCGTTTTACGAAAACGAGAAAATTTCAGAGAAGCTTTTGATGATTTTGACTACAATAAGATTGCAAATTATCCTGAAGAAAAAGTTCAGGAACTCCTGGGAAATCCGGGAATTATCAGAAATAAATTAAAAGTTAAGGCCGCGGTAACCAACGCACAAAATTTTATAAAAATTCAAGAAAAATATGGATCTTTCAGTAAATATATCTGGGGCTTTGTAGGTGGAAATCCAATACAAAATGAAGTTGAAGATTATAAAAAGGCACCTACGACCAGCTCAATAAGTAACAAATTAAGCGCCGACCTTAAGAAAAAAGGGTTTAAGTTTGTAGGTTCAACAGTAATTTATGCCCATATGCAGGCTACAGGCATGGTTAACGATCACGAGGTATCCTGCTTTCGACATAAGGAAGTTAAACAGCTAGAAAAATGAAACCACGCTGTACTATTAATAAATAACAGATTAGGGACCGAAATTTATCTCAATTACCTTAAAATTATAAGAAAATGAAAAATCTGGTTATCTTCATATTTTTTCTTATAACTGCCGTTTTACAGGCTCAAGAAAAAAAGCAAGAAAGAGAAGAAGGTATAGAGCGCGATGAGATGCCGAGTTCTGCCTTATTTTTAATCGAAAAAATTCCTGAAAAAGCAAAAAGGGTGCGCTTTTATTCCGAAACTGATGGTGAAAACGAAAGTTATGAAGTAAAATTCAATTTTAATAAATCAATCTTTAGTGTAGAGTTTGGTGAAAAGGGAAAATTGCAGGATGTTGAAGTTACTTTAAACGACAAAGAAGTTCCTTCAACAATTATTGAAAATATTGAGGCCTATCTGCAGGAGAGTCATGAGCGCTATAAAATCGAAAAAATCCAGGCACAATATTTACCTCTAACACCAAAAGACAGTACTGGTCTCCATTTGTTAGTAAGATCACTTTCTTTTAAAAATAATGCACCTTCAAATTATGAAATAATCGTAGCGGTAAAAAATAATGGAAATTTGAATAAATTTGAAATGATCTTTGACGAAAATGGACATTTTCAAAATAAAAGAGAAATAATTAGAAACTCTTATGACTATCTTATCTTTTAACAAAATTATCCCCGGTTTTTTACTGGCTTTTGTATTGTTAAATTTTCAAACCCTAAAGGCACAGGAAAACTTTAGCATGCTTGTAGATCCAGAATTTTCTTTAAATATAGATACGCCTTCCCGCTGGTCTTATAATTTCGGCTTATCTAACAGGGATATTATCTACGAAAATGAAGCCTATAATTTTGATGCGCAACATATCGAACTCTCACATTTCACAAGCTATGAAATCGCTTTTTACAGCAAAGTCAGCCTAGGAATAAAGTACCGATTTAAAGAAATTTTTCATAAAGATCAACAAGACGAAGTAAGGATCATACAACAATTCGGAAATTCAAGGAAGTTCAACCTTTTAAAGATAGCACACCGAGCACGTTTTGAACAACGTTTTAGTGAAAATACCACCTTTAGAACGCGTTATCGTTTTTCGGTAGAATTACCACTAAGCGGACAACGTGTAGACCAAAGTGAATTCTTTATAGTTGGCAATACGGAAGCTCTATGGAGTCTAGGGAATAAAGAGAGGCCGTCCCTGGAACAGCGTTTTTCTATCGCCCTGGGCAATGATATTTGGACTAATATAAAAGCCAGCCTAGGATTGCAATATCGCTATGATGATTACACCGGTAATCCGGGCAGCGAATTATTTATCACTAGTGAAATTAATTTATCGCTTTAAAATTCCCGGGGACCATTTGATCGCATGAGTAATTCCCTTGGAGAACAGGAGATCTAAGCAGAAACTCCTAAATGTTCCAGAAATTTCTTCCTTGGAATCTCTTCAGCCCCCAAACTCTCTAAATGTTGGGTATAAACTTGACAATCTATAAGCTTAACTCCCTCGGTTTTTAATTTTTTAACCAAGGTGATAAATCCGTATTTAGAAGCGTTGCTTACTTTAGCAAACATACTTTCCCCACAAAATATTTTTTTATCTCTTAAATAAACCCCGTAAAGTCCACCAACAAGTTTACCACCCTTCCAGACCTCTACAGATTGAGCTAAATTGTATTGATGCAATTCGGTATAACACTCTATCATTTCGCTGGTAATCCAGGTGCCATGCTGGCCATCTCGCCTAATTGCGGCACAGGCTTCTATAACTGCCTTAAAATCATGGTTAAAAGTAACCTCAAAAGGCTCCTTCCCGAATAGTTGCTTCATACTTTTCGAAACTCTTAATTTTTCTGGAAAAAGCACCATTCTTGGATCTGGACTCCACCAGAGTAAGGGCTGGGAAGCATCATACCAGGGGAAAATTCCGTGGTTGTAGGCATAGATTAACCTTGGGGTGCTCAACTCACCCCCAATGGCCAGAAGTCCGTGTTCATCCGCCTCGGAGATAGGGGGGAATTTTTCGTTATGTTTTAAAAAATGCAATTTTTCTGGAAATTAAGATAAATAAGAAATGTACAAAAAGAAAAAGCCTAGCCCTCTTAATAGGATGCTAAGCTTTTTATAATTTGGACCGAATTCTTTCTCGAACCGGTTAATGTATTTAATTAAAAAGGAAGATCGTCGTAATCTTCTTCATTTAAGTTATTTGCAGGTTCAAAATTATCCGGTGGTGGTACAGTATCACCCCCTGCCGATTGATCTGCCTGTAAATTTTCAATTCTCCATCCCTGAATAGAATTAAAGTATTTGGTTTCCCCCTGGGGACTCACCCATTCTCTTCCCCGTAGGTTTATTCCAATCTTTACCGGTTGACCTACCTGGAAATTGTTAAGTAAATCTGTTTTATCCTGAACAAATTCTATCATAATATGCTGAGGATACTGCTCCTCGGTAGTTACCACGACTTCCCGCTTTCTAAAACCATTATTCCCGAAGGTCTTGGTTTCTCCAATTAATTTAATTTTGCCTTGTACTTCCATCTTAATCTGTTTTTGCTAATAATAATTTCCAGGCCGCATCAGTATTGTTTTTCTCTAAAAACAACTGTGCCCGGGTATGTATATCGTTTATATTATTGGTGTTAACCAATTCAGCCAAATCTATATTTTCAGCCATAAATTTTGCTATTTCCTCGTTTTGTGGGAGCTTCTCCACATTACCAAGTTTTCCCAAATCATTTCCGGTTAGGATCTTGCTTTGTTTAATTTCCTCGGGAATAACGTCTACTCCAATTCCCAAACTTGAAAGGGGCTTGGGGACCTCAAACATGCCCATGTTGGCCCGGGAATACCAATTGCCGCCCATTCTTCCTACCAGGTCAATTTTATGCTGATCGATAAATCCATCTTCATCCAAAATACTTTTATCGACATGCATTTTAAGAACTTCACAGATCACTAAATTTCCGGCTCCTCCTTCCTGACCAGTTTCTATAACCTGTTTCACTCTACATTCAAATTGCACCGGTGATTCAGCCACCCGAAACGGTTTTACAAGATCGGATTTCAGCATGGAAAAGCCAGCTTTTTCAAACTCGTTAACCCCCTCAGCATATTCCGTACTAGAGAGTGACATTTGCTGAACAATATTATAATTTACAATATTGATAACTACCTCAGCGGTATTTTTAACATTATTGTAGGTATGTTTGACTGTGTTATCTCGACCGCGCCTTGCAGGGGAAAAAATCAAAGTAGGCGGATTAGATCCAAAAACATTGAAAAAGCTGAAAGGAGATAAATTGGGGCGACCTTTTGCATCGATGGTGCTAGCAAAAGCGATAGGTCTCGGTCCAATGGCACCGAGCAAATAACGATGAAGTTTGCCCGAGCTCACCTCTTTAGGATCTATTGTAAGCATAATTAATTTTTGACAAAGGTAACGAAACCAATAGGGAATGAAAAGCCACAGCAGGCAATAAAATTCGTTTAAAAACGCTTATCTTTAAATCCTTTAAAGCTCAAAGGCCTGTATGAACTTCACAGACGAACGTACTTTTAATCGCTGGTTTATTATTATTTCGTGCTTTATAGTAGTAGGCCTGGTTTTATGGAATACCAGTATTTTTTTTCAGCGCCTAAAAGAGGATGAAAGGGCTAAAATGAGTGTTTGGGCAAAGGCTCAGGAAGCTTTAGACCGTGACCCACCACCAGTAGATGCCGATCTTGATTTGATTCTTGAAATTTTAAACAACAATACTACCATACCAATAATTCATACTAATGCCGAAGGAGAGATCGCTTATACCACCAATATAGACCCCGATAAATTAGAAAACGAAACTCAAGCGGAACAACTCCTTACGAATCTAAAAGAAGAAAATGCACCGATAATAATCAACCTTGGTAATGGAGAAAAACAATATATATATTACGGAAACTCCCCTGTCTTAAACAGCTTAAAATATTATCCTATTGGACTAGTTCTTATAGGTTTTCTCTTTATTGGAGTGGTTTATTTTTTCTATACAACCACAAAAAATAGTGAACAAAATAAACTTTGGGCGGGGATGGCTAAAGAAACCGCGCATCAAATTGGAACTCCTTTGTCTTCTCTAATTGGATGGACAGAAATCCTGAAACAGGAAAACGTGAACAAGTCTTATATCCTGGAAATGGAAAAAGATATTAGCCGTCTTGAAACCATTACCGAACGCTTTTCCAAAATTGGTTCGTCGCCAATTTTAGAAAAAACCAATATTATTGAAGCCACTCAAAATAGTTTCGATTACTTAAAAACAAGAAGTTCCCGACTTATAGAATTCTCTATAGAGGTGCCCAATGCTAACATCCCGGTAATGCTAAACCAGCAGCTCTACAGCTGGACCATAGAGAATCTGGTGAAAAATGCCATTGATGCCATGAGGGGAAAAGGAAAATTGCATATCGAAATTCAGGAAGAGCGAAAATGGGCAAATATCTTGATTAAAGATACAGGGAAAGGCCTGGACAAAAGTAAATTCAGGCAAATTTTTGAACCAGGCCATACTACTAAAAAACGTGGTTGGGGCTTGGGGCTCTCCTTAGCAAAACGAATCATTGAAGGCTATCACCATGGAAGAATTAAAGTAGCTGAAAGCGAATTGAATAAAGGAACAACTTTCAAAATTTCTATAAGAAAGGTTTAAAATTGAGAAAGCTTCTTTCTCAATTCATCAGGTATGTTAAACGTATTGTTTTTTCTAAAATCATAACAAACCACTACGTCCATGCCTTCGGCGCAAATCTCATCGGTTTCATTCAAAATAAGATGTTTTAAACCAAAGCTAGAATTTCTAATAAATTCGAGTTTGGTTTTCACTATGGCCTTTCCAGGGTAATAAAGTGATTTTTTAAAATCACAATGGGTAGAAACCAGCATAGTTCCTTTATCTGTATCTTCATACATTTTGTAAATACCTGAAGCTTCCCAGAAATTCACTCGCCCAGACTGCATATAACGCATAAACGAAATATTATTGACGTGTTTATACATGTCAAGATCGCTCCAATCTACTCTCAGTTCAAGCGATAATTTATAATTTTCAAACTTCATTAAAGATTTACGTGAATAGATTTTGCTAGTTTTTCAAACTCTTCATCCTGCATCTTCACACTTTTAGAGAAATCCATATCATTCATACTATTAAGCGGAATCAAATGAACATGAACATGCGGAACTTCGAGACCTACTACGGCCATGCCCACTCGCTTACAGTCTATAGTTTTTTCTAAAGCAATAGCTACTTTTCGTGAAAAACGCATTAACTCCTGGTAAATTTCCTCTTCCAGATCAAAGATTTTATTCACTTCCTTTTTCGGAATACAGAGGGTGTGTCCTTTTGCATTGGGATTCACGTCCAAGAAAGCTAAAAACTGACTGTCTTCTGCAATTTTGTAGGCAGGAACTTCTCCTCTTACTATTTTAGTAAATAAACTGGCCATAATATTTTTTGAATTGGTTAGTGTCTTAAATATAAAATCCTTTTCATAAAACCTTAGTTAAAGGTATTGGAAAAGGATTTTAGAAACTGTTAAAAACCGAAAACTTACTCTCGCCAGATCTCCAGTATTTCAAATTTCATAGTTCCGTTAGGCACATCAATTTGGGCTGTATCACCAACTTTTTTACCCAACAAACCTTTACCAATTGGAGAATCTACGGATATTTTTCCTGATTTTAAATCGGCTTCACTTTGGGCCACCAGTTTGTATTTAACTTCAGCACCATTGGTCTGGTTCCTTATTTTAACATGGGAATGTACAAGTACTTTTGAAGTATCTAGTTGAGATTCGTCTATTATCCTTGCGTTGGCAACCACTTCTTCCAATTTGGAAATTTTCATTTCTAAAAGTCCCTGTGCTTCCTTCGCGGCATCATACTCTGCATTCTCACTTAAATCTCCTTTATCACGGGCCTCGGCAATAGCTTCAGAAGCCTTTGGCCGTTCTACATCTCGTAGTTGATTTAGTTCATCCCTCAATTTTTTTAGCCCCTCTTCAGTATAATAAGATACTTTGCTCATAACTTCATCGTTTATATAAATAGAAAAAATCCCATAGCACGACGGGATTTGTTTAACAAATATAATAAATTTACACCTTGAAAACAATAATATTATTTAGTGAAAAAATTGCTGATTTTATGAAAAAAACTCTCTTTTTACTTTTATTTTTAGCATTTTTTACCGCCTGTTCCCCCAATGATATTAATAAAGTCAATAATCCTAACCTCATAGATCTGAATTTCAGAATGCAACTCAACCTCGATTTCCCCGAGTACAACGATCTTCAATTTCCTGGAAATAGCTATGTGACTTATAATGAAGGTATAAAAGGCGTGGTTGTCTACAATATCAATAATTCGCAATACACTGCTTTTGAATTAAGCGACCCTAATCACCCACCAAGCAATTGTTCTTCAATGGAAGTTGAAGGAATCATTGCCCATTGTAATTGTGAAGATGCAAATTCTTATAATATAATTACAGGCGAATTGATGGAAGGTGAAGGTCAATATGCGATGAAACCTTACCGAATTGAAGCCCGTGGTAATATTATTGAAGTTTATAATTAAAAACCTTCCTCCCCCGTTTTAAAATAATAAGGAGGAGAAAGGCGACAAACAAATTAAAACTTCAAAGTGATTCCGGCTAAAAAATTGGTGGTAGCCTGGGGATAATACCCTGCACCATCCAAGGTTTGTACACCATTTGGATTTTCCAGATTTTCTATATTAAAAGTGTAATAGTATCCATTTGATACATATTCTTCTCCAAAAATATTATTCACAAGACCTGTAAAAACAACTTCTTTGAATAGAGGGGCATTTTTCCACGAATATTGAATATTAAAATCGTTCACAAAATAGGCCTCAAGCTTGGAAGTTTCAGCTTCAATATTACTCATGTATTGCTCACCTACATATTTTGAGAGCAAACTTAACTCCAATCCGTTTAATGGCAGGTAGGTGATTCGGTTTCCACCTACTAGGGAGGGTGAGAAAGAGATATCAGTATTGCCAAAATTAACCAGCTCACCATTCCGGGTTGAAACAAAACCGACGTTTTTGTTTCGGCTTATCGCAAAATTTGGTCGAATATAAAATTTTTCTGAAAGTCTGATTACCGCATCTATTTCCAAACCTAAACGATAACTATTTCCACTGTTTTCGCGGATAAAAGCGCCAACATCATCTATACCGCCGGTTAATACCAGCTGGTTTTGATAATCCATATAATATATATTGGTATTTAACTGAAGTGAAGGTTTACTTAACCTCCATCCCATTTCAAAATCATTCAATTCTTCGTGCTCTGGATTACCGTTTTCGTAATCACTTCGTCTAGGCTCACGATTGGCACGAGCATAAGAAAAATAGAAGTGATTTTGATTATTAGGTGCATAGGTTAATCCGGCTTTTGGATTAAAGAAAGTAAATTGATCGTCAACCAAAAATTCGTTTCCTTCAGCTAAAATTCCTTCTGTTTCATAATCTATTGTTCTTACCTGCAAGTCTAAATAAGCAGCGATTTGTTCTGAAATCGCATAAGTAGCTTTTCCATAGAGATTAAAATCGGTTTTAAAACCAGTATTTTCATAATAAGGTTGGTAAGGATCGTTATTCCTGGCAAAACGCGTATATATAACTTCTCCGAAGTGATCGCCGATATAGCGATTCCATCCACCCCCAAAAATTATATCCCAATTTGTATCCTGATAATTCAGACTAAAGACGCTGCCGTAGAAATGGTTATCCAACCATTTCGTTCCTACCAGGTCTGAGGTTGTAATTTCTTCCCCCTTGGCCAGGAAATTTTCAAGTCCGAATTCATTTAAAACCGCATCTTCCTCATATTCCTCATAATATCCGCGACCGTATGTGTAGTGAAAAGCGAGATTTGAAGACCAGTTCTTATTATATTTTTGATTCCACAATAATTGATAATGGTCTTGTTTGTAATTATCGGTCTGGTTTTCGTAAAATCTTGTGTTTCCTTCCTCATCGGTATAAACTCCTGCGGGATTATAAGTTCGGTCATTAGCCAAAGTTGTAGAATCTATGCCGTACCAGGCCTGATAAGTAGTTTCGCTTCCTCCAAAAGTAATCGCTTTAATTAATGTATTCTCATCCACATAAGTTCCTTGGAGAAAGTAAGATTTCAGATCACTACTGGCGCGATCAATATAGCCATCACTTTTTATCTTCGAAGCGCGACCGGCAAATTCCCAGTGATCCTCTATGAGTCCGGTACTGAATTTTATGGTGTGTTTATAAGTATTATAAGAGCCTACACTATTGGCTATTTCGGCATTGGCTTCTTTACTATACCCATCGGTTAGAATATTCAGGCTGGCTCCAAAAGCTCCCGCCCCATTGGTTGAAGTCCCTACCCCGCGCTGCAGTTGGAGGTTCTCTACAGAAGATGCAAAATCTCCGAGATTGACCCAGAAAGTCCCAAGGCTTTCTGCATCGTTATAGGGAATTCCATTAATGGTAACATTGGTGCTCGATGGACCGGATCCTCTTACCCTAATCCCCGTGTAACCAACACCTGCACCCGCGTCACTTGTGGTCACAACGTTTGGCATATAACTCATTAGCACTGGAATATCCTGACCCAGATTACGATCCTCAATTTCCTCATTGCTCAGGTTGCTATAAGTAATGGGTGATAGCTCCGTTACCCTCACCGAAGAGAGAAAAACTTCATCAAGTACTTCCTCGGCATCAGCAAGGTCTACATTTAATGTTTTATCCTGATAAAGCTTTACACTTAAACTCTTTTGATTTCCATAGGAAAATACGAGTTTATGTTCCCCTTCAACAAGTTTGAGGGTGTACCATCCTTTTTCATCAGTAGTTGTTCCCTCCCCTGATTCTACGGCATAAACAGCCACGCCTTCTACCGGATTTTCTCCACGGGTAACTCTTCCCTGTAAGATGTGAGTTTGCGCTAAGGTTTGCAATGAAATAAAGCAGAGGCCGGTAAAAAATAATAAAGATTTCATTCGTAATATATTGGTTTACGAATAAAAGGGGCTATTATTCTTCGGTTAAAAATTAGATAAAAAAAATCCTGAAATTGCCCACCGGTGTTTTTGGCATTTTCAGGAGTAACATACGTTTGTGCTTTTGCACATGTCCCTTGGCAGCATTACCTGCCCAGGTTCGTTGGGTATGATCTCAGCCACATTCAAGCGGCACCCCTTTGAGATTGATGCAAATGTATAACGCTTTTATTGAAATTCCATAATTTTATTTGATTTCGTTTAAATGGTGTAATTTTGGTAACAATTAATCTATGCAAAATCCAAAGCGGTCTATAACTTATAAGGTAATTGGTGGATATCTTTTGATAGCTGCACTAGCGGCTATTGCCGTATGGTTTGTATGGAAACAAGTAGTGGCTTTTAGTCAAATTTCTGAAAATAATGATAACAATAACGAACAACTTTTCAGGCTTAGCGACATTACCACTGGTCTCTATGAAACAGAAAATTTAAGCCGCCAACTCATTCAAACCGGCAATGAAGCTGATATGGTTAAATATCAGAACCAGATAGATAGTATTCAGCTTGATATTCAAACTTTAAAAACCGGTTACGCAGACAGGTCTATGAAAAAGGAACTGGACAGTATTGCAGAATTGCTTTCTGAAAAATCTACCAACCTACTTGAGCTTTATGAATTGAGAGAACAACAACGCAATCAAAATTATTATTCCCAGGTATTAGATGAACTTAAGAAGATTGATCCCTCATTTGGAGATTATAATTACCGACAACGTTTCTCAAATTTAGAACCGCATCAACGCAGACTATTAATTCAGTGGCTGGAGTATTCAAGGAAAGACAATGCGGAAAAACTTTCTAATCGCACCGCCGATTCTCTAATTGGATCTGTTAGAAATGTATTAAGCGAACTTGAAATAGCTAGCCGACGGTTTCAAAATACTGTAGACAAGAAGGAACAGGAATTCCTAGAAAATGATATGATTATTAACCAGCAATTAAGACGCTTGCTAGGGAAGGTTGAATTAGAAGAACGGGAAGCATCGGTTGTTCGTGCGCAAATCTCCCAAAATATGATTAAAGAAAGTGCACAAATTTTCCTAATTGCGGGAATCGTAAGTTTTCTAATCATATTGTTATCGCTTATTTTTATTATAAAGGATATCACTAGAAGTCAAAAGTACCGGAGGCAGTTAGAAGAAGCCAAGGATTTCGCCGAAACTCTTCTGAAAAGACGGGAGCAATTTATGACGGCTATTACACACGATTTGCGATCTCCACTCAATACACTTATTGGATATACTGAACTAATTGAAAAATCTTCCTTGAATACCAAGCAATCCCATTATATGGAACAGGTTAAAAAATCGTCTCATTTTATACTGCATTTGGTGAACGATTTATTAGATCTTTCTAAATTGGAAGCTGGAAAAATGACAGTCGAAAAATTACCTTTTAACCCGGTCAAACTTATAAAGGATACTGTCTATAATGCTTTACCCGCAACCAAAAATGAAAATGTGCGAGTCATTTTTGAAGCCTCGGAAGAAACCGATACTCAGGTGATGAGCGACCCTTTTCGCATAAAGCAGATTATTGCGAACTTAATTACCAATGCCTGTAAATTCACTCATCAAGGCGAAATCAGGGTGAACATTCATCTTAAAAAAGAAATAGAAGACAGTTATTGTCTTGTTATTTCAGTTAAAGATAGTGGAATTGGAATTTCTGAGGAAAAACAAGAAGAGATCTTTGAAGAATTTTCTCAGGAAAACAGTAAAATCGAAAAAGCTTACGGCGGCACCGGGCTTGGACTTACAATTACCAAAAGTTTAACTGAATTACTCAAGGGCGAATTAAAGCTAAAAAGCAAACAGGGAGAAGGAAGTGAATTTACTGTTTTCCTGCCTGTAAGAAAATTAACCACTGAGGAAGCAAAAACCCCCGAACCACCTGTCACCCAGGAATTACCCGACCTCACTGGAAAAATAGGTCTTATTGTAGATGATGAGCCTTCACAGCTTTCTCTCACTCGGGAATTATTAAAATCTATGGGAATGAAATGCGACACCGCTTTAAACGGTAAAGAAGCACTGAATAAGCTTGAAACGAACAAGTATTCCCTGGTTTTAACCGATATTCAAATGCCTAAAATGGATGGTTTTGACCTTATTAAGAATATTAGGAAAAAATATAAAATCGAAATATTACCGGTGATTGCTTTATCGGGGAGAACAGATGTTGATGCTGAAACTTATAAACTTGCAGGCTTCAACAAAAGCCTGCTAAAACCATACAAACCTGGAAAACTTCAACAAAGTATTGCTGAAATATTTAAGCTGGACCTTAAGGAAAAATTAAATAGCAACCATCAGCATTCAAAAAACAGTAATTACGATCTACAGGATATTTATGATTTTTCGGCAGGTGATCAAAAAGCGGTACAAACCATCTTAAAAGCCTTTATTCAAAGTTCTAGATCACAAATTGACCTGATAACTTTAGCACGAAAGAATAATGATACAAAGGAGGTAGGTCGCTTGGCTCATAAAATGGTTCCCATGTTGAAACAAATAAATGCCGTACACCAGGCTAAACAGTTTGAGAAACTGGAGCAATATGAAGTTTTCTCGGAAGAAGAATTTCAGCAATTAAAGGCTGATATTTTAAACTTAATGAAAGAACTCGAACAAGAAGCTAAAGTTTAATGTCATATTGTTTGAGCTTATTGTAAAGAGTTTTACGATCAATAGAGAGTAATCGCGCTGCTTTGCTTTTATTACCACCAGACTTTTCCAGGGCGTCCAAAATAAGTTGCTCCTCATTTTTATTTTTAAACAAACCATAAGCAATGTCAGGATTGGATTCAGAAGCTGTAGCGATTTCATGGGGCAGTACTTTTAGGGGAATCATCTCCTCCTGAGTAAGTAATACTGCGCGCTTTATCATATTTTTTAATTCCCTAAGATTTCCAGGCCAATTATATTTCTTGAAAGCTTCAATAGCACTTTCTGTAAAACCTATCACATTTTTTTCAAGTTCCGCATTGGCTTCATCCAAAAAATATTCTGCAAAAAGCATTAGATCCTCTTTTCGTTCTTTTAAAGCAGGGACTTTAATTGAAAATTCATTGAGACGATGGTATAAATCTTCTCTGAACTCTCCATCCTTTACCGCCTGTGTAAGATCTTCATTGGTAGCTGTAATCACCCGAATGTCTACGTAAATTTCATTATTACTTCCTACAGGCTTAATTTTTCTTTCCTGGAGGGCTCGCAATAATTGCACCTGAAGTTCATAACTTAGGTTCCCAATCTCATCCAGAAAAAGAGTCCCACCATTAGCGGCTTCAAAATGCCCGGTTTTGTCGTTTATTGCACCCGTAAATGAACCCTTTAAATGCCCAAAGAATTCACTGGAAGCCAATTCTCTAGGAATAGCACCACAATCTACAGCTATGAAAGGTGCCCCGGTGCGCTTACTTTGCTTATGGATACTTTTAGCGACCTGTTCTTTTCCTGTGCCACTTTCACCCATTATTAATACAGACATATTTGTAGGTGCCACAAGTTCGATATAATCATTAAGTTTTATCGCGGCCTCACTCACTCCTTTTACAAAATCTGTCTCTTGTTTTGAAGTAGATTTCTGGGATTTTTCAACTTTTTCCGGTGTAGGTTGGACTTTGGTATGGGTTAAAGCATTTTCTATAGTTTGCAAGATAGATTCTGGTCTAAATGGTTTAGACACATAATCGAAAGCACCGTTTTTCATGGCCTCTACAGCCATACTAATTTCAGCATAACTTGTCATAATAATCACCTGGGTTTGGGCATTTTCAGCTTTGACCTCTTTTAGTATATCTAACCCACTGGTGTCAGGCAATCTTACATCGGAAAGAATTAGATTAAAAGTGTTTTCCTTTAATTTTCTAAATGCTTCTGCTCCCGAAAAAACCAATTCAACCATATAGTCGCGCTTGATTAGAAAAGTTTTTAGCATGGTTCCGAAAGGAACGTCATCTTCAACTATAAGAATTTTTGTCATTGATTTTCAGTTTAACCCTTCTTGCAAATTTAACAATCTAAAGTTCATTGGGTTTAAAATATATAAAAAAAAGAGACCTCGCGAAAGGTCTCTCTTCAATGACAATCTAAATTTATTTATTAATCTGTCATTGGGTGGTATCCATTTTCCAGATTGCTTAAAGCACAATCATCATATAATCTCTCAATCTATTCCAACGGTTAATTAGTGTTAGTTGGTATACCCAAAAGGTATTTAACCGTTAAAGTTACTCATTATGCTTAAAAAAAACAGAATTTTTGCTGTTAATCTGGTGCCGAAGGAGTTGGTTTCTCTTAAATTCCGGCAGTTTTTTTAAATTTCCGTTTAATGTTTGGCAGGACAAATGCATAAAACGGAAATTTATGGTTAGTTGTGCTATTAATTATTTATCCTCTTTTTCAATCCAGTTTCCTTCACTGTCTATATAAACTTTTTCCTTCTCTCCATCTACATTAACCACTAATTTGTAAATGCTTTTCCCATCTTCTTCCTTTACCCAGGCCTCTTCAGGCATAACTCCGTTCATATCGGTCATTACCGCATCCTTCACAGCTTGAGGAAGTGCCACTACATCTACCTCAACGAACTCGTCAATCTCTTCCTGAATTTCTTCTACCGCTTCCATAGATTCCATTTCTTCTGGATCTTCTACCTGCGCTTTCGCATTTTGACTAAATAAAAACATTCCTGCAACTGCTATTAAAGTTATTCCTAGCTTCTTCATAATAATAAGGTTTTAAGTTATGTGGTTTAAATATGATAAGTAATAAGGAATAACTGTACCAAATTGAAAACAAAGATATCAATTACCTGACAATAAGATACTTATGAATTAAATCCCTGATAATTGGGAAATCATTATGTAGAAAAGTGGGGTCTTTAAGAAAAAATTATGTAGAAATATAGATTCACTAATACTTAGAAATAAAAAAAGAGACCCTAAGGCCTCTTTTTCTCCGAAAATCTAAATTATACAACAGTTTCTTAAGCTGCTATATCTTATATTAATTTAGCGATTATCATATATAAAAAATTATACCAGTAAAAACTCACATTATTAATCCCTTGGTAACAAGTAATTTAAAATTCAATCATGACGCTTAAGACCTCCAGACTATTTCATTTATAGGGGTGTTTTTCTACATAAGTGTAGAAAAACACCCCACTTATTTTAAGGGATTGTTTCTTCGTGCCTTTTTTTCTGCAATGATTTTCTTCGCTTTCAAACGCTTTAATATTGCAGTCTTTCTGGGTTTGGTTTTCTTTCTTGGTTTTGCTTTCTTAATATTCTCTTTTAGCAATTCAAAAAACTTAGCTATTACCAGCGCCTTATTTTTATGTTGACTTCTACTTTCTTCACTTTGTAAGATTAATAGATTTTCTTTTGTCAACCGGGAAGCTAATTTTTTAATTAAACGCTGTTTTTCTTCTTCAGAAAGTCCTTGAGAAGCATCCAAATCAAAATAGAGTTCGACTTTTGATGAAGTCTTATTCACATGCTGTCCACCGGCCCCCGAACTACGCACGGCTTTAAAATTTAATTCCTGCGCTATTTTTTCTTCTTCCAAAACGAGTTATTTTGTTTGGTGGGAAGGTTTTAAAAGATCCGACACCGTTTTCACCGGGTTAAATGTTTCTACCGGGACTTCTACAAAAACCGTATTCCAATAAGCCATGCCGCCGTTCCATAATCCGGGACGCTCCAATGCTTTTAAAGGCTTTCCATCCTTGGTTTTATCTGCAATGAAACTCATATGGTCATCAACATAGCTATGAAGATCAAAACTTTCTCCTTTATGATTTTTAGGGCTACAGGCGATATCTACAGGATTAAAGTGAGTAGAATTATTTAAGATCTTCAATTGTTCGGAATTACTTTTATCTATTTGTGCCCCTTCAATAATCTGAAGCGAAATCTCTCCCTGCTCATTTTTAACTAAGAAAGGTCCACCCCCGGGTTCCCCCTGGTTTTTCACCATTCCACAAACTCTTAATGGCCGGTCCAATTTCTTACACAGATATTGCGTTTTTTCCTCTCCGGTAAATTTTCTAAAAGTAGAAGTTACTTTTACAAAAAGTTCATTCTCAATAAAACTGGCAATTTCATCAAGTTTTGCCTCAGAATTATTCCCTCCATCAAGGTTCTGCATATACTCAAATACCTGATTTTGGAGCGTTATTAATTTTCCCCCCAGCATTTTTTTCATCTCTACCACCTTCGGCAGATTAGTGGCTACCACTACATTATCTATGTTTTTAATGAAAATAAGATCAGCTTCCTGCTTATTTAAATTTTCTATTAAAGCACCATGGCCTCCGGGTCTGAAGAAAATTCTGTTATCTTCGTCCCTAAATGGCTTGTTATCTTTATCTACCGCTATAGTATCGGTTTTTGGATCCTGGTAAGAATAGGAAATTTCAAATTCAGTATGAGTAGCTGCTTTTACTCTTTCTTTAATGTTCTCAAATTCCTTCTCAAACTTATCTTTATCACCTTGGGCAACGGTAAAATGCAGTCGTGTCATTCCGTTTGTTGAGAGGTATTTTGCTGCACTATACAAATGCTCCTCAAAGGCACTCGCTGTATAATCAGGGTAGGAATGAAAAGGAACCAGTCCTTTAGGTAAATCGCTTAATCCAAGTCCGTTGTCATACAACATGGTTTTTACCAAAATCAGTTGTTTTTCATTATTCGATTTGTCTGAAAAATCCGGATTGTTTTTTTTAGCTTTTTTAAGAGCATCAATATAAAACGGCAGTTTTTCCATTTTCTCAAAAAATAACTGAAGACTTTTATTACCTTTCCTATCCAAGTATTCGCGTAAACTTTGCTGTTCAGGATCAAATTCATTGGCAAAGTTGTGAAATGCCTTAAACATTCTTGTTGCAGCTCCTGAAGCCGGCACGAATTTCAACAGACTTAGTTGATCTTTATGATCCTCAAATGTTTGAATAAACCTTTTCTGTTCTTCTATTGAATAGGCAAATATTCCGTTTCCTACCGTTGCCGCCTGTTGAATATCTACTTTAATATTTCCTCTTTCGAATATCTGGATCTGTCTTTCAACTTCCTGTGTTGACAATCCCTTTTCTTCAATCTGCAAAATATCTATTTCGCTAAACTCCACGTCTATTTATTTTTTAAAAGTTCATCTATTTTCTCTACCGCGGTTTTAAAACGTTCGTTGAGATCGCCCTTTAAAATCACATAAGGTTTTTTGCTGTTTTTAAGTGCAGCTTCAAACCTGTTATACATCCCAATACGATCTTCTGGTTTATCCCGAAGGTCATCGGGAGTCCACGGTACGTCAATATACGTTAAAAAGTATAAATTGTAAAGGTTGTTTAACGCATATTTAAGAAGCTCAGGATCACAATATCCCTGGTAATAGGCTTCAGAATAGACTTTTAACTCTAAAAGATCGGTGTCGCTAATCAGTAGCTTATTCGCTTTTTTTGTAAGTTGATTTTCACGTTTAATTTGACCTTCAGCAATTGGAATCATGTCCTTAGGTTCACACACTTTTTTCTGCTTATCCCATTTTTCCTGAAGGTATTCCCGCATAAATTCCTCTACCCAGAGGGTGTTATAATGCTTTGCCAGCATTTCTGCAAGCGTTGTTTTACCGGTCGACTCAGGTCCAAAAAAAACTACTTTTATCAGGGACGAAGGTCGTTGCGCAAGTTTTTCTGCCATGTTTTGTAGCCGTAAATAGCAATTATAGTAAATACAAAATATTGAATAGCCGTTATAGTAAGGCCTTTATAAAAATAGAGTGGTACCGAAATGATATCGCCAATTATCCAGAAAATCCAGTTTTCAATTTTTCTTTTGGCCATTTGCCACATACCTACAAAGAAAATTGCCGTGGTGAATGTATCTACATAAGCGGTCCAATTATTCCATTTATCGAAATACTCATAAACAGCGAACACAAAAAGCAAGGTTCCAATAAAAATAAAAAAGCTTTGCCAGTTTTCCTTTTTGGTAGTATTGGTTATTGGTGTAAAATGTGTGGCATCAATTTTCCGGGTCCAAATATACCAGCCATAAATACTCATTGAAAAATAATAAACGTTTATCATCATATCACCCAGCAGTTCCCATTGCCATAGCAGATAAACGAAGATAATGGTGCTGATAATTCCGGTGGGATAAACCAAAATATTGTTTTGCTTGGAATAAATTACCGAGAGAAATCCAAAAATCACAGCGATGGTCTCCAGGATAATAAATAAAGTAGGGTACCCTGAATATTGATCGAAGAAAAAATCAAAAATTGGCTGCATAGTCACTTCGATCAGATTTAACAATTTTCATCAAGATAAGTCCGCGGTCCATAGCTTCTAAGGAATCCTTTATTTCCGAATTTAGCAAAGTCATTACTTCGTCATAATCTCCATAAATCTGTGTACTGAGTGGATTCTCTTTTACCGTCAAGCCGGTTGCCCTTAGTTTTCTGATAAAATCGATGATTATTGGTTCAAAATCGTTCTGCAACGGACTTAATGTTAGTTCAACTGAAATTTTCATTTTATTTAGTTTAGACTTCCAATACAGTAATAATATATTAACCCACTTGGAAGCCGATTATAAAATTTGTAATTCGTAATGTAATCCACAAAACCACTTTATTAATTTTCAAATTGGGTTCCTATTACGATCAAATCGGCACCGGAATCGTATGCTTTTTCCTGTTGTTGAAGTGTGCGAATTCCGCCACCGACAATCAGGGGGATGGTAACGACCTTTTTTACTTCTGCAATAATTTCTTCAGAAATTGGAAAATCCGCACCGCTTCCTGCTTCCAGATAAATGAGCTTCTTACCGGAAAATTCACCTGCCAAAGCAGTATTTATTATAGTTTCCACCTGAAATTGTAAAATTGGTTTTGTACCACTCACCCGTTGTACTGCGGATTCTTTCCCGCCATCTATTAAAATATAAGCTGTAGGAATTATCTCTAACCTGCTAGTTCTTAATTTTGTCACAGATTTTACCTGTTGTTCGATTAAATACTCAGGATTTCTTCCTGAAATCAGGCTTAAGAAGAGTAAAGCATCGGCGTAATCCGTGATTTGAGAATAATCTCCAGGGAACAAAACAATTGGTAAATCAGTCTCAGCTTTAACCGCCTTAACAGTTTTTTCGGTTTTAAAGTTCGCAACGCTACTACCGCCTACAAAAAGGTGTGTGGTAGTTTTTGGTATTTTTTTTAGAAAAAATGCTGCTTCAGTTTCAATAAATTTTTCGGGATCTATCAAAATGGCAAGCAGCTTTTTTCCTTTAGCTATAGCATGAGAGATCTCGGCGTAAACATTCCGCATTAATTATTGGTTTTCTGTGTATTATTCCAACCATACACACAGGTAAAGCCTTCAAATTCCAGGAATTTTATTTCATAAAAAGATTCTTTTCCTTTAAACCTAACTTTAGCTGTGGTTTGGGCATCATCAAAATCAAAATCAGTGACATTTATGTGCTGCAAAAATCCAAGTCCAGGCTCGGCATACATTTTATAAATAGATTCTTTAGCTCCCCACACAATGGTCAATTTCCTAATTAGAGCCTCTTCATTTGCAAGGGTATGATATTCGCTTAAAGGGGTGAATTTATTGGCAATTTTTAAAATCTTATCGCGACGTTTTTCAATATCAATCCCCACGCCCTTATCGCTCAAAATAATCGCGGTAAAATTAAAAGAATGGGTAATAGAAATATTTTTTCCATTTTTTAGGTGAGGTTTTCCCAGTTCGTCATAATACAAATCCTGATCAACGTAACCGGCTTTGGCCATTAAATGTCGGATACTCATAAAACCCCGCTGGTGAATTTCGGATTTCATTCCATTTACGCGGTTTTGACAATGTTGACTAAGTTCAATCCCTTTTTTTAAATCTTCAAGTGACTCTTCTAGCTTCCAAATGAAGACTTTAGTATGGGAGTCTACTGTTATTGTTTTGTAAAGTGGCATGTGAATTTGTTATAGATTCCTTATTTTTGCGAGACAAAAAATTGCTAATATTCAAATATAATAATATGTCGACTAAAACAGTGCCGTATACCGCTTATAAAGTTAAGGATATTTCCCTGGCTGATTGGGGTAGAAAAGAGATTGAACTTGCCGAAGCTGAAATGCCGGGTTTAATGAGCCTGCGTGAAGAATACAAGAAGGAGCAACCTCTAAAAGGAGCCAGAATTGCTGGATGCCTCCATATGACCGTGCAAACTGCTGTTCTAATTGAGACGCTTATCTCACTTGGTGCCGATGTTACCTGGAGCTCCTGTAACATTTTCTCTACTCAGGATCACGCAGCAGCAGCAATAGCAGCTGCAGGAATTCCTGTCTATGCCTGGAAAGGAATGACCGAGGAAGAATTTAACTGGTGTATAGAACAAACTCTGTTTTTTGGAGAACAACGCGAGCCTTTGAATATGATTCTTGATGATGGCGGCGACCTTACCAATATGGTTTTTGATAAATACCCTGAGCTTGCCAAGGGGATTCGAGGACTTTCAGAAGAAACCACTACTGGAGTTCATAGACTCTATGAAAGAATGAAAAACGGGACATTAGTAATGCCTGCAATTAATGTTAATGATTCCGTAACCAAATCTAAGTTCGACAATAAATACGGATGTCGCGAAAGTGCTGTTGATGCTATTCGTCGTGCTACAGATGTTATGCTTGCTGGGAAAAGAGTTGTGGTCTGTGGTTACGGTGATGTAGGTAAAGGTACTGCTGCTTCCTTTAAAGGTGCCGGGTCCATAGTAACTGTTACCGAGATTGATCCTATTTGCGCATTACAGGCTGCGATGGACGGATTTGAAGTAAAAAAACTTGAAACCGTACTTCCAAAAGCGGATATTGTAATAACCACAACTGGAAACAAGGATATAGTTCGTTCCGAACATTTCGAAGCGATGAAAGATAAAACCATTGTCTGCAATATCGGGCATTTTGACAACGAAATTGATGTGGCATGGTTGAACGACAATCACGGTGATTCTAAAAGTGAAATCAAGCCTCAGGTTGACAAATACACTATAAACGGAAAGGATATTATTCTTTTAGCTGAAGGCCGCCTGGTAAATCTGGGTTGTGCTACGGGTCATCCAAGTTTTGTCATGAGTAATTCCTTTACCAACCAAACTTTGGCACAAATTGAACTTTGGAAGAATTCTGATAAGTACGAAAACGAAGTTTATATGCTTCCAAAACATTTAGATGAAAAAGTAGCGCAACTTCACTTAGAAAAAATTGGAGTTGAATTAACCGAACTTAAACCATACCAGGCTGAATATATTGGCGTGGAAGTAAAAGGTCCATTTAAGCCGGAGTATTACAGATATTAATGATTTTCATTGGAATATCTTTTAAATAAAAGACCTCGCTGATTCTTTAATTGGCGAGGTTTTTTTATAGCAAAAATAAAACTGTTCAGAAAATAATAGTTTTAGTTGCCGCTCATAAACCAGACAAACAGGATAATGGCCACAAAAACAACAAGGGCAGCAAGTATTATAATTACCCATTTTCCTATTTTAGGCTTTCTTCTTTGCGGTTGCGAAATCTTTGTTGGCTCACCGAGGAAACCGGTTCGTTCAATTATTTTTATCGCCTCCTTATGATCGCTTTCGGCAACTTCTATCCTAAGTCCATGATTTCCCAAACCGCCAATATTGGCAGCATTATCTGTGGCTTCCCCATGGGTTCTATAGGCAATATTTTCCTCATCAAAAAGATTTTTAATTATGGATAATTCATTGCGGTCTGAAGTGCGAAAAACATCAATATAATTCATAAACACTATCTTAAGTCTAAATTAAAGATACAAAAAAACCCCTTCTCAAATTTGGAAGGGGTTTATATAAATTCAAAGAAAGCAGTCCGCACCCTTTAAAAAGGCACGTTGACTTTATGCTTCATACGGTTCTATGGAAACGTAAGATTTATTATTCTTTGTTTTAGAAAATTTCACCACGCCGTCTACTTTAGCGTGTAATGTATGATCTTTTCCTGCATACACATTATCACCTGGATTGTGCGCAGTACCTCTTTGTCTAACAATGATGTTTCCAGCTACGGCAGCCTGACCGCCAAATATCTTTACACCTAAGCGTTTCGATTCTGACTCTCTACCGTTCTTGGAACTACCGACTCCTTTTTTGTGTGCCATTTTACTTTAGTTTTAAGTAGATTAATAATTAACTTAAAGCTTCAATTAATTCAGCTTTCTTCATAGAAGAGTAGCCTTCAAGACCTTTCTCCTTTGCCATCTCTTTTAATTCAGCTACGGTGTATTGATTCAAATCTTCCGATTTTTTATCAGTACTGGCATCCTTCTTAGGCGCTTCTTCCTTTTTGGTTGAAGCGGCTTTCTTTCCGTCTTTTAAATCGATGCTCTCGATTACAATTTCGGTTAAAGATTGACGATGTCCGTTTTTCTTTTTGTAACCTTTTCGTCTTTTCTTTTTGAAAACAATTACTTTGTCTCCTTTAAGATGACGGGTGATTTTTGCTCCAACTAGAGCACCATCTATAGCCGGGGCGCCAAGATTTATGCTGTCACCATCGCCGGTTAGAAGAACTTTGTCAAAAGAGACACTGTCTCCTTCTTCTCCACTAAGACGGTTAACAAACACCTTTTGGTCTTTTGCAACTTTAAACTGCTGCCCTGCTATCTCTACAATTGCATACATAGTGTTGTGATTAATTAATTATGCTAAAAATTACACTTACTTTTTCGCAAGCGGGTGCAAATATACTTCTAATTAATTAATTCACAAAGTCTAAAAAGCTTTAATAGGTATGTTGTTGCCCTTCTTTTGTATTCCAGGAATCTTTAAATAATTGCATATAGGCTAGAGTCAGTACCAGAGTAGTGGCAAAACCCATTATAGCAACAACGAAAAGTACAATGCCAATCTCGGTACCATAGTCAGTACGCCACATATTAATAAGATTGCTTAAATAATTAGCATTTAGCTCAGTGGCGTAAAAAGCAAAAAAAATTGTAAAAACTATAGTCGCATTAAATCCCGTAAGCAAGCTCGCCATAAAACCTTTTTGATACTTAAACTTTGCTCCTTTAGAATTACGGTAAGCTTTTAAGGCAAGCCACATTCCTAGGGCCATAATCACTCCGTTAAACAAACTAAATAAAGGATAGATATGTAGATTAAAAAGTGATAGAATTAAAAAATATGCAATAAGGCCGACTACAATTATAAGACCATATTTAATTGGTACACTAAAATTCTTCATAGCTCTGGTTGGTGTTTTTATTTAGTAAATTTCTAAAAAATGTGTCGGTTTTTAGCTTAATAGCTTGTTAATTTTGACACTATTGACACAATTTCATCAATTTATTCATTATTCTCAAACTTTGATGTAACAAAATACAACTTTCAAATACTAATCCCATGCATTAATGAAAAATCTATTTAAAAATGATTAAAAACTTAAAGATGGCTGCCCTTGCATTAGTTTGCAGCGCAGCAGGAATTGCCCAGGAGGTAGAATTTACCGAATATAACCTGGACAACGGATTACATGTTATTTTGCATCAGGACAACACAGCTCCCGTAGTTACAGTTGGCGTGATGTATCACGTGGGTGCTAAAGATGAAGAAAAAGGCAGATCTGGCTTTGCCCATTTCTTTGAACATCTTCTTTTTGAAGGTACTGAGAATATCGAGCGCGGAGAATGGTTTGATATTGTTGCTGCCAATGGCGGTAGCAATAACGCCAATACCACCCAGGATCGTACTTACTATTACGAAACATTTCCTTCTAACAACCTTGAACTGGGTTTATGGATGGAATCTGAAAGAATGCTCCACCCAGTTATCAATGAAGTTGGGGTAGAAACTCAAAATGAGGTAGTAAAAGAAGAGAAACGGTCTCGAATAGATAATGCCCCTTACGGAAAGATTATTTACGCAACCGGAATCAACAAATATGTTTTTGATAAACATCCTTACAAAAACTCGGTAATTGGTACAATGGAAGATCTTGACGCAGCTGAGCTGCAAGAGTTCAAGGCCTTCTTCGATAAATATTACGGGCCGAACAATGCAACTTTAGTTGTTGCCGGTGATATTAAAATTGAGGAAACCAAAGAAATGATTAAGAAGTATTTTGCCGGGATTCCTGAAGGGGAAGAAGTACAACGTGTTTCTATTAAAGAGGAACCGATTACCGAAACTATCATTGCTACTGAATATGACAACAATATTCAAATTCCAGCAAAGTTATTTGTTTACCGTACTCCTTCTATGAAAGATAGAGACGCTTATGTTCTTGATATGATCTCTTCTATTCTTACCGATGGAAGAAGCTCCAGGATGTATAAAAAAATGGTAGATGAAGAAAAAACCGCGCTTCAGGTATTGGCTTTCCCAAGATCTCAGGAAGATTATGGCACTTATGTAATGGGAGCTCTTGCTCTGGGAGAAACCCCATTAGACACCCTTGCGGTTTCAATGGATGAAGAAATTGATAAACTTCAAAATGAATTGATTTCAGAAAAGGAATATCAAAAACTTCAGAACAAATTTGAAAACCGTTTTGTGAATTCTAACAGTAGTATTCAGGGAATTGCATCTTCACTTGCAACTTATAATGTACTTTACGACGACACTGATCTTATTAATGAAGAGATTGAAATCTACAGAGATATTACTAGGGAAGATATTAAAAGAGTTGCCAATGAATACCTGAACGAGAACCAACGTTTAGAATTAGATTATCTGCCAGCGAGCGAAAAAGAATAACATAAAAAGATATAGCATGAAATTTAACATACTCACATTATTTATAGCCTGCTTTTTGTCCACAGCGGCAATTGCACAGGTAGACCGCTCCAAACAACCGGAACCGGGACCCGCTCCCAAGATCAATCTTGGACAACCAGATGAATTTACATTGGACAATGGCTTAAAAGTTTTAGTAGTTGAGAACCACAAACTTCCTAGAGTTTCAGCTTCTTTAATTATTGACAACAAGCCTCATGCGGAAGAAAAACCAGCAACATCGTCTCTTGTTAGTGCTTTAATGGGCACAGGAACAGAAAATATTTCCAAAGACGAGTACAATGAAGAAATTGACTTTTTGGGTGCTAATATCAATTTAGGTGCAGAAAGTGCCTATGCAGCTTCGCTTTCAAAATTTTTTCCAAGAATTATGGAACTTATGGCAGAAGGAGCTTTAAGACCGAAATTCACCCAGGAAGAATTTGAGGCTGAAAAAACCAAACAAATTGAAGGTTTAAAATCTATCAATAAGGATGTTGGTTCTATTGCTAGCCGTGTAAGTGCAGCTTTAGCCTATGGAGTTGATCACCCCTATGGAGAATTTGCTACAGTAGAAAACACTGAAAAAGTAACCTTAGAAGATGTGAAAAGCTTCTATAACAATTATTTTAAACCTGACAATGCCTATCTGGTTGTAGTTGGGGATGTAAAAACTGCTGAGGTAAAAAAACTGGCTGAAAAAACATTTGGAAGTTGGGAAGCAGGCGCTCCAAAACCGCAAAATTTACCAGAAGTTACCAACGTTGCTCAAACGCAAATCAATCTGGTAGATATGCCTAATGCAGTTCAAAGTGAATTAAGACTTCAAAATACCATAGATCTTGAAATGTCAGATGAAGATTACTTTCCTGTATTAGTAGCCAACCAAATTCTTGGAGGTAGTTTTGGAAGTTACTTAAACATGAACCTTCGTGAAGATAAAGGGTACACCTATGGAGCCGGATCAAACACAGGAGCTGATAAGTATGCCTCAAGATTTATTGCTCAGGCAAGCGTTAGAAACGCCGTAACCGATAGTGCAATTGTAGAAACTTTAAAGGAGATAAGAAGAATTAAAACCGAACCCGTAGATGCTGATATGCTAAAAGATGCTAAAAGCAAGTTTGCCGGTGATTTCGTTTTAAGACTAGAGCAACCCTCTACCATCGCCAATTACGCGCTTAACATAAAAACGAACGATCTTTCTGAAGATTTTTATGAAAATTTCCTTGAGGAAATAAACGCAGTTACGGCTGAAGATATACAGCGTGTAGCTAATAAATATTACCAAACTGACAATATGAGAATAGTTGTCGCTGGGAAAGCTTCAGAAATTGCTGAAAATCTAGAAAAAATCGAATTGAACGGGAAAAATATACCCGTGAAATATTACAACAAGCTGGGAGAAGAAGTTGAAAAACCTGAGCAAAAACAACTTGATGCTTCAGTAACCGTAGCGAAAGTTTTCGAAAATTACATTGAAGCCGTTGGTGGTCGTGATGCCGTACAGGATGTGGAAAGCGTAGTTATGAAGGCTGAAGCAACCATACAGGGAATGGCTTTAAACCTTGTTCAAAAAAGAACTATGAACGGTAAGCTTAACCAGGAAGTATCTGTTGGGGGCAATGTAATGAGCAAACAGGTTTTTGATGGAGAAGCAGGATTTATCGTAGCACAAGGACAAAAAATTCCGTACACCGCAGCCCAAATTGAGGCAGCTAAAATAGACGCCACTCCCTTCCCAGAACTGGAAGTTGGCGATGCTACTTTGGAAGGTATTGAAACAGTACAGGGAGAAGATGCTTACGTTGTTGCCTTTAGCGATAACTATAAAGCATATTACAACGTGAAGAGTGGTTTAAAAATGCAAACGGTACAAACTATATCCCAGGGCGGCCAAACGATAAATGTTCCAACTGGATATAGTGATTATCAAGCTGTAGAAGGTGTGAAATTTCCATTTCAAATGACTCAGGCCGCAGGCCCACAAACATTTGAATTTAACGTAACTGAAATCTTAATTAACGAAGGTATTTCAGCTGAAGATTTTCAGGAATAGTAATTTTTGTTAATGTTAGAAAGAACCGGCCAGCAATGGTCGGTTCTTTTATTTTATATTCATTCAAAAACCATACATACACTCCAACCTGCTATCACTTAATTATTATAAGAATATCGCTTATACAATAGGATGTTCGGCAATAACTCTTCCTCGATTAAGTTTTTACGAGCACTTCAACTCAGACCAGGATATCTTTATTATTTAGCATCCTAATATTGCTAGAAAGAGAAAGCATTTGCTAATAGTGATCACTTCTACTTATGTAGCCTGTTTTCTAAATTTAGTAAATATCTTTTTAGAACGGTTCACTATAAATACTCCAAATAAGATAACAAGGGCCGATAGTAATTGCCAGAGACTAAAGACTTCACCATCCAGTATTCCCCAGCCTAAAGCTACCACAGGAATAGTATAAGTAACCGAAGTTGTAAATACAGGATCTGAAATCTGGACCAGCTTATTGAAAATTATCATCGCAACCCCGGTGCCTATAACCCCTAAAATAGCTACATATCCAATAGATTGCTGAAGTACAATATTAGAAAGATCCCTCTCAAAAAATCCTGAAAAGTATAATATAAACAGCGTGGGAATTATTAAGACCGTAAAGCTTCCCGCTGCAATCCCCAGAGGACTAATGTCGCTCATATAAGTTTTTAATACATTTACATTCATAGCATAACAGGAAGCCGCAATAATAACTAAAAGCGAATAGAGATAATTCTGGTCTGGATTAATACTAGCTCCACTTAAAATAAGCCCTGCAGTTCCTAACAAACCTATAACCACGCCCAATATTTTATTTTGATTAATGATTGCTTTAAAAAATAAAGTTCCAAAAATAAGCGTCATTAAAGGTGTTGCAGCATTTAAAATTGAAGCAATAGCGCTGTCAATCTCGGTCTCTGCGAAGGAAAATAGATATACCGGTAAGAAATTTCCCATCACACCAGAGACCACCATCCATTTCCACTGTCTTTTCTTAATTTTTTTAATTGACCTAAAACCTATAAGAATAAGAAAGAATGCAGCAAAAATTATTCGAAAGGAACCCACTTCTATGGCCGACAAACCTATCAGCCCTTTTTTGATAAGTATAAAAGAACTCCCCCAAACAACAGAAAGAATCACCAGGTAGACCCATTTTAATTTCTCTAACGGCATATTTTTCGATTTTTTGCTGCAAAAATGGGTATTCTTTGAGAGTTAAAAAGAAAAGAAGTAATTAATTTCAAAAGGATTTTTCAATTTTCCCAGCGAAAAGTTTCCACCATGTGTTTCATATCATTTTTTAAATAATCAGCCGCGGGAATAATTGAATCATAATTGGGTTTTGTCCTAAAGTAAACCGAAGCAGTAACAAAATGATTTGTACTATCGGTGAGATAAAACTGTGCCTGAGAAGCAGCATCTCCTGTTACTTCATAAAACATTCCGTGAACATCCTGAATTTTGTTGGTATATACGTCTCCCTCAATAGCATCAGCTTTAATGGTATGTTGCAAAGGCAGTTTTTGCGCATCAGCTAGTAAAGAATCTAAATTACCATCAACTTCCTGATAGGTTAAAAAAATGGTCCCATTCAGATCTTTGTATTCGAGATTTATCCAGCATGGATTATTATTTTGGGAAGCGCTTACTTTGGCCAGAGAGTTAATTTCGAAATTATAAGGGCAATTGAAATTAGCGATTTCATAGGTTGCTTTAGGATAATTAAGTGCCAGAAATGCACGAGGCCTAGGTGTTTTACTTTCCTCCCCACAGCTCATAAGCATTAGACTTATAATAATCACCAGAGACTTTTTCATATTAAATACTCAATTACAATTCAAGAGGGGAAATATTCACTTTAATTTGTTTCAAACGCTTGTTATCCAATACTTCTACAGTAAAACTATAATTCAAAAAATAGATCACATCATTCTTCTTGGGAAATCCTCCTGAAATCTCGAGTAAAAATCCTGCCAAAGTATCTGCCTCACCCTTTCGCTCTTCAAACCCAATAGGATCTTCAATTTTCACAATGCGATAGAAGTCCTTTAATGAAGTCTTTCCTTCAAAAACATAGCTATTCTCATCTAACTTGGAATATACTAAATCTTCATCGTCAAATTCATCACTTATATCGCCAACAATTTCCTCAATAATATCTTCCAGGGAGATTAGACCACTGGTACCGCCGTATTCATCTACCACAATGGCCAAGTGATTTTTCTTGGTTTTAAAATCATTCAGTAAATCGTCAAGCTTTTTGTTTTCAGGAACAAAATAAGGTTCTCTTAGCAAGCTATTCCATTTAAAAGCTGGCTCATCTATATATGGCAACAAATCCTTAACGTATAAAATACCGCTTACATTGTCTATATTTTCCCGATAAACCGGAATCCTGGAATAACCTTTATCTATAATTTCAGGAATAATTTCTTTATAAGTCTGGCTTTCATTTAACGCGAAAATATCCATCCTTGGCCGCATTACCTGTTTGGTATCTGTATTTCCAAAAGAAACAATTCCCTGTAGTATTTTTTGTTCCTCTTTAGTGGTATCCTCATCACTGGTAAGTTCCAACGCCTGCGACAAATGATCTATACTTATAAAAGAACGCTGTTTCCCAAGGCGATTATGCACAAAAATCGTAACCGCGCGCATAGGTCCACTTAATGGTGTAAAAATAGTATCTAAGAAATTTAAAGGACGCGCCATAAAATTTGAAAACAATACATTGTTTCGACTAGCGTACACTTTAGGCAAAATTTCCCCAAAAAGCAGGATAATAAAAGTAACTATACCAACTTCAATAAGGAATTTGAAATTAATACCATAAAAAACCGTATTGATCCCTCCAAAAAGATTCTCGGCAAGATTATCGAACAAGAGTACGATCGCAATGTTTATAAAGTTGTTGGCCACTAAAATTGTGGCGAGTAACTTCTTGGGTTTATCAAGTAAATTAACTACAATTTGTTGCGTATTGGAACGCTTCCCGTCCTCGGTAATAACATCTGCAGGAGTTAAGGAAAAAAAAGCAACCTCGGCCCCAGAAATTAAGGCTGAACAAATTAAAAGCAGCAGTAAAACTAAATAGCTGAATAGCTGCGTAAAATCAAAAGCGGCCCATAACAATATTAAACTGGGAGGTTCTGAATCCAAATGACGGAGTTTTAATTAAACTTAAAATGGCAAATCGTCCTCTTCTTCATTTGCCAAAGACTGATTGGCAAAATTATCATTTTTAGGCGTAGTTTGTTGGTTTTGAGACGGAGAATTTTGCTGTTGCATATTCCCACCACCTTCATTTTCTCCTTTTGGTGTTAAAAAGGTGAATTCGGTGCACTGAATTTCCGTAGTATACCTGTCATTCCCCTGGTCGTCCTGCCATTTTCGAGTTTTAATCCTACCCTCTATGTAAACTTTATCTCCTTTTTTAAGGTATTTTTCACAGACTTCCGCAGCTTTATTCCGCACTACAATATTATGCCATTCGGTATTGGTAACTCGCTCGTTGGTCGTGCGATTGGTATACGTCTCGTTGGTAGCCAGAGGAAATCGGCCAATAGCCCCTCCCCCTTCAAAATAATGCATTTTCACGTCGTCTCCCGTATGCCCAATCAGCATTACCTTGTTTAATGTACCTGTCATCTCAATTAATTATTTTCGCCAAATAGGCTAATTATTTACACCCTAAAATACTGAAAAATTTATGGCTAATTAAAGCTAAAACACATAAAACTTTAAACAACTTATAAGGAATATGTTTCCAGACTGGTTTCTTCAAGAAAATTAGCAATTAAAACCGGCACCGGATAATCCTTCACCCGATTTAGCGAAATTCCCTTACCTCCCACTTTCTCCGCCTTAACCCACCAAAAATGCGCGTAAATATGCTGATGAGACAGTTTATGCACTACTGGTTTATCATTATGCAGATGAAACGAAAGTTCTTGTGATCCAAGAATTTTACTTATTTCTCCTTCCGGAAGAAAATCGTCTTTTCCAACTGGCTTCTTTGTTTCAATTAAGGGAAACTCATACAAACCATGCCATATTCCCTTTCCTGTTCGCTGCTGTAGCAGGGTTTTATTCTCATCAGAATAAACCACCAAGTAGTTAAAGAAGCGTTTTTTTATTTTCCCTTTCTTTAGTTTAACCGGTAATTCCTGAATTTTTTTTCTCTGCAAAGCCAGACAACCCGAACTCAAGGGACAGGTTGCACATAAAGGATTTCGAGGTTTACACTGAAGGGCACCAAATTCCATTAAAGCCTGGTTATAATTGGAGGGATCTTTTTTCTCTAACAATTCAGTGGCAAGGATTTTAAATTCTTTAATTCCTGCCGTAGAATTTATAGGGGTCTCTACATCAAAAAACCTAGCTAAAACCCTATAAACATTACCATCAACCACCGCAACAGGTTCACTATAGCAAATAGAAGCTACGGCGGCAGCGGTATAATCGCCGACTCCTTTTAGTTTTTTTAGTTCTTTATAGGATTTAGGAAAAATACCATTCAATTCTTCTGCTACGTATTTAGCACTTTCGTGCAGGTTTCTGGCTCTTGAATAATAACCTAAACCTTGCCAAAGTTTTAGCACTTTTTCCAAGGGGGCAGCAGCAAGATCAAAAACAGTAGGAAAAGCCTTGGAAAAACGCAGATAATAGGGTAAACCCTGCTCTATTCTGGTTTGCTGTAACATGATTTCACTCAACCATATATGGTAAGGATCGCTTGTTAAGCGCCAGGGCAATTCTCGTTTGTTTTTTAAATACCAACCAATCAACACTTTAGAAAATACCATACATAAAATAGACTTGTTGCAATAATAAAAGTTTATTCCGTTATTATTTAATGAATTAGGCTTGAAATATTGTAGATTTAATTCTTATATTTGCGCCCTTGAAAAATATAGAAACCCCAATTTATAATATTAAATAGTACGAAAATGACGAAAGCAGATATTGTAGCAAACATTTCAGAAAAATTAGGAATGGAAAAAGGTGATGTCCAGGCTACTATTGAAACCTTCATGGATGAGGTAAAAACTTCATTGGAAAGTGGAGATAACGTATATTTAAGAGGATTTGGAAGTTTTGTTGTAAAAACAAGAGCTGAAAAAACCGGAAGAAATATCTCTAAAAACACTACCATTAAAATTCCAGCACACAACATCCCAGCTTTTAAACCAGCTAAGATTTTTGTGGAAGGGGTTAAAACCAACGTCGAGGTTAAGTAATTTGAAACTGTAAATCAGTTTCTGTAGAAAATAATTTATTAATTAAAAAGAAACACTATGCCAAGTGGTAAAAAAAGAAAAAGACATAAGGTAGCTACGCACAAGCGTAAAAAAAGAAACAGAGCTAACCGTCATAAGAAAAAGTAGTTTTCACACTACTTTTTTTAATTAAAACGTTCATTGAAATTGAAACCCTAGTGATTACCTAAAATTTTTAGGGTTTCTTCAGGATTAAAAAACCTGTGATAAAATAATGTTTAATCCATCCCGATACAATCGGGACAAAAATCTAATAGAGTGGACAAAGAATTAATTATCCGGTCCGGAACCTCTGCTGTAGATTTTGCCTTACAAAAAGATGGAAAACTTATTGAACTCAACAAGGAAGAAGATAGCAACAAATTTAATGTTGGTGATATTTTTATCGCTAAAATTAGAAAAGCTGTTCCTGGGTTAAATGCCGCATTTGTCAATGTCGGTTATGAGAAAGATGGTTTTTTACACTATCACGATCTCGGCCCTCAGGTTTCTTCTATGCTTAAGTTCATAAAACGTGTAAGCACAGGTAAATTAAAAGATTATTCCTTAAAGAATTTTACATTTGAAAAGGATATTGACAAAGACGGAATTATTACCGATGTCTTAAAGTCAAATCAATCGTTATTGGTTCAGGTTGTAAAAGAACCTATTTCTACCAAAGGCCCTCGAATAAGCTCAGAGCTTTCTATCGCGGGTCGATATATCGTACTGGTACCTTTTTCTAATCGTATTTCAGTTTCACAAAAAATTGAAAGCAAAGAAGAAAAAGACCGGTTAAAGCGATTGGTAAAAAGCATTAAACCCAAAGGTTTTGGGATTATTGTAAGAACCGTAGCCGAAGGCAAAAAAGTAGCAGAACTGGATAGAGATCTTCAAAATTTGATGGATCGTTGGACAGGAATGTGCAAAAAGATGTATAAACCGCATCATCCCTCTAAAGTATTAGGAGAATTAAACAGGGCATCTTCCCTGTTAAGAGATATTTTTAATGACTCTTTCACTTCTATTACTGTAGATGACGAAACGCTTTATACACAAATTAAAGACTATGTGGGCGAGATCGCCCCGAGTAAAGAATCGATTGTTAAATTATATCAATCTAATGTTCCAATTTTTGAAAAATACGGTATCGAAAGACAAATAAAAACTTCATTTGGGCGCACCGTCTCTATGAGCAAAGGCGCCTACCTGGTAATAGAACATACCGAAGCTATGCACGTTATAGACGTCAATAGCGGTAATCGTTCCAACAAATCCAGAAACCAGGAAGATACTGCATTAGAGGTGAATATGATTAGCGCCACAGAAATAGCCCGGCAATTAAGATTGCGTGATATGGGTGGCATAATCGTGATCGACTTCATAGACATGGGAAAAGCAGAAAACCGCAAGACCCTGTTTGATCACCTTAGAAACGAAATGAGTGACGACCGTGCAAAGCATAAGATTTTGCCACCGAGCAAATTCGGGTTGATACAAATTACAAGACAACGCGTAAGGCCGGAAATGAATATTAAAACCCGTGAGGACAATCCGAACGGATCTGGTGAGATTGAAGCACCGATACTTTTAATAAACAAAATGAAAACCGACCTGGAAAAACTCATTAAGAAAGATCATAAAAAGATCACTTTGAGTGCGCACCCATTTATTGCTGCCTTTCTAACAAAAGGCTTTCCATCTCCCCGCTCCCAATGGTTTTTAGACCATAAGCGCTGGGTTAAAATTTTACCAAGAGACGCTTACACGTACATGGAATATCATTTTCACGATAAAGAAGGAAATGAAATCCTTTAAACTAACGCCTTTCGTTCATTCGGAAGGCGTTTTTTTTATGTAATAGCCTGAAATCAAACCTTGCTTCTGCACCGATTTATCCCTACTTTTATTACTATTTTTGAACTCTCAAATCTGCAATATTCCATCTTGAAAGAAATAAAAAAATCTTATACCGTTAAAGAAGCAACTATCAAATTGATGCAATTTTGCGCCTACCGAGACCGTTCCCAAAAAGAAGTTGAAGAAAAATTAATTGAAATGAAAATGATTCCAGCGGCACAGGAGCAAATCATTATTCAACTCATGCAGGAAGATTTTTTAAATGAAGAACGATTTGCGAGAAGTTTTGTACGGGGAAAATTCAGGATAAAAAAATGGGGAAGGGTTAAAATCAAACAAGAATTAAAATTTAGGGAGATTTCCATTCCTATAATTAAGATAGCTCTTTCAGAAATAGATCCACAAGAATACTCCTCCACATTAAATGAACTCGCCGTAAAGAAGCTCAGGCTTATCAAAGATCCAGATAAATATAAGAAGAAGGGCAAATTAGCCGATTTCCTGCTTCGTAAAGGCTATGAGAGTAATCTTGTATTTGATACCGCAAACGAGCTGTTAGAGTAAGTTTATTATCCTATTCACCCACGGACGAAATTAAGGCTGGTGATTTTTTTATTTTGCCCATGTTTCAAAGATTGAAACGAAAAAAATAACCCACTGATTCTAATACTCCTTGAAATAATGGATATAAAGGAAATTGGTAGCTAAACTTTATTTTTCTTATGCGTTCGCCTTATCGCTTCTTCGTTTTTGTAATCTATCCACTTTTGTCCTTTTAATTTCCTCATATAATTATCAAAATTACGCATCACAACAAGGTTATAAACCGCTTTAGAAAAATTGGTCAGTGTTCTTGGAGTAGCCCTTAAACTCATAGAAAAACCGGGCGTCAAATAAGTCATCTGATGCCAGTAACCTTCAGGCATGTATAAGGCTTCGCCGTGGTTTAATTCAGTTACAAAGCCTTTTGCTTTTCTCAAAACCGGGAATTTTTGAAAATCTGGGTTGTTAAAGTCTATATCCTCACGGGAAATTAAGGCATGAGGTACTTTATATAGGTATTTAGTCTGAGTAGGTGGATAAAGAATACAGCGTTTTTTTCCATGGAAGTGAAAATGTAGGATATTAGCAAAATCAATATCATAATGCATAAAAACTTTGGAATTCTCTCCTCCAAAAAACAAAGTGGGCAGTTGCTTTAGAAAACGAATTCCCAAATCAGGAAACTTAAAGTCTTTTTGTAAAACAGGGACCTCTTTCAACAAATGATAAAGAAAAATACGGTAATTAGTAGGTTTGGATTTCAGCAGATCTATATATTCTGCCATTTTCATTTCAGTATGGGGTTCGTTAAATTTTTGCTTTGAATGAATTGGACGGTTATCGTATAGCGGTACTGTTTTCTCTCCAGCTACTTTCTTGATATAATCCAGGCTCCATTTATGCTTAGCTGGCCAGTCATCTGTTAAGTGTTCAATTACCACAGGCTTTTGTTGGCGAACATATTGTTCTAAAAAATCAGTTTTAGAAATATTCTTTAGCCTTGGTATAGGTTCTAAATTCAAGCGATCTTCTTTCTCCATCATTCGATTCCAGCACTTTTATGCGTGTTTTCAATTGCTTTTCTATTCTTGTAATCCACCCATTCCTGCCCCTTAATTTTACGCATTAAATTGTCGTAATTTCGAGTAATCATCAAATTTTTAAACACCTCGGCGATTCGTCCAGGTTTTTGCGGCAATGACCTTAAGGTCATGGATAAACTGGCAGTATCATATTTTATAAAATGCCACCACTTACTTGGAATATAAAGGGCTTCACCATGTTTTAGTCTAGTTTCAAATCCCTGAGCTATAGCTAGTGCCGGATACTTTTCAAAATCTGGATCATCCATATTTATTATCTCCATACTAACTATGGAGTATGGTACATGATACAAAAATTTTGTTTCGGAAGGAGGATAAAGGATCACTCTTTTTTCCCCGATAAAATTAAAATGAAAATTATTGGCCAGATCCATATCATAATGCATAACAACACTACTTCCTTGTCCTCCGACAAATAATACGGGTAACTTTTTAAAGAATTTCACCCCTAAATCGGGATATTGAAAATCATGGATTAAATCCGGGCAATTTTGAAGAAGATTAAAGAAAAACATTCTCAGTTGTGTGGGACCCTTCTCCAGGATATCAATGTATTCCCGCATAGGGACTTTCTTTACGGGTCCATGAGAACTTTGTCTGCCTTTTGCTGGTTTTCCGTCATACAGGGGTACTACCATATCTCCGGCTTTCTTCCGAAAATAATCAAAATCCCATTTTTGGGTTGCAGGCCAATCGGCAGAGAGCTCTTCAAACACAACCGGTTTTTCTGGAATAAAATAGTCTTTCAAAAATTCTTCTTTTGAAAGCGTTTTAACCCGCGGTATGTTTTGCAGATTCAGTTTCAAGATTTCGATTTGTTATACCTTGGCCTTGGATTTTTGTTGCGCCTCTAAATTCCTTTCAATCTTGTGCCCGGGTCTTGACCATTTTGGCTTTTCACCTAAATTCTGGTATTTGGAATCTTCGGCAGAAACACTTTCAGGCTGCTGTTTTTTCTCAAAAGCTTTCTGAGGATTCAACCCTAAGGATTTAAACAATTCCATATCCTCACTGACATCAGGATTTGGTGTAGTCAGTAACTTATCCCCAGCAAAAATTGAATTGGCACCAGCAAAAAAGCACATCGCCTGTCCTTCTCTACTCATTTGAGTTCTTCCTGCCGAAAGTCTAACCTGAGTTTCAGGCATGACAATTCTAGCCGTTGCTACCATTCTCACCATTTCCCAGATAGAAACTGGCTCTTGTTCCTCCATTGGAGTTCCTTCTACTGGCACTAAAGCGTTAATTGGTACAGATTCTGGTTGTGGACTCAAGGTAGATAGGGCCACCAGCATTCCAGCACGATCGTTTGCACTTTCACCCATTCCAATAATTCCACCGCTACAGACTGTCACATTGGTTTTTCGAACGTTTCCTATAGTATCTAATCTGTCCTGATAGCCACGAGTAGAAATAACTTCTTTATAATATTCTTCTGAAGAATCTAAATTATGATTATATGCATACAATCCGGCTTCGGCAAGTCGCTGCGCCTGATTTTCTGTTATCATTCCTAGGGTACAACAAACTTCCATATCTAGTTTATTAATGGTTCTCACCATTTCCAAAACAGAATCGAATTCCACCCCATCCTTTACATTTCTCCAGGCTGCACCCATACAAACCCGGGAACTTCCTGATGCTTTTGCGCGTAATGCCTGTGCTTTGACCTGACTTACACTCATAAGGTCATTTCCTTCCACATTGGTGTGATATCTCGCTGCCTGGGGACAATAGCCACAATCTTCTGGGCAGCCACCGGTTTTAATGGAAAGTAAGGTTGAAACCTGTACAGTATTGGGATCGTGATGTTCCCTGTGCACAGTGGCCGCCTCATAAAGCAGCTCCATTAATGGTTTGTTGTATATTTCGAGTATTTCTTCTTTTGTCCAGTTATGTCTTGTAGCCATAGAAATAGATTTGATTTCAAAAATAAATAAAACTGCGCTTTAATAGACCTTCGGCGAAGAAAGTTTTCAAAGCTTTCTCAAAAAGCTTATTTCCTGCTTACCAATATAGACACTGCATTCCCACCAAAGCCAATGGCATTCACCAAGATATTTTCTAATTTAGATGGGATTTTACTGATTTCAGAAAAGGGAACATCTATAAATTCCTGATGCTGCAGCATCAAAACAGCCAGCTCCAAATTCAGTATTCCAGAAGTGGCGAAGGTATGGCCAAGCTTCCATTTATTGCTGGTCATAGCAGGAATATTTTCACCAAAAACAGCCTTTAATGCATTCACTTCGGAAAGATCTCCTCTTAAAGTCCCTGGGGCATGCATCACCACGGCATCAATCTCGGAAAGTTCTTTTTTGCCAACTGCCATTCTCATCGCTTTTTGCAAAGATTCTCCATGTTCTGAAATTGAAACGCTGTGTTTCAAAATTTCGGTCGCGTAACCAATCCCTGTAATTCTACCAAGTGCTTCCTCTGAATTTTGATTTTGTAAGGCCAAAATTCCTGAACCTTCCCCCAGCACCATAGAATTTCGCTTTTTCTTCATATCTAAAGCACGGCATGGAAAATCAAGCTCTTCTGAGGCATAGATTTTCATCGCCTTCATCTGGGCTATGGTAAAGGGCGTAAGCGCAGCTTCACTACCTCCAGCAAGAAATTTATCACAAAAGCCCGCCTGCATCCAGGCAATTGCATTTGCAATCGCGTGCAAACCGGTTGAGCAGGTCACGCTATGAGAAAATTCAGGGCCGGCACTTTGAAGGTCTTGGGCAACCCAGGAAGAAATATTACCTAAGGTAGTTGAAGGTGAAGCCTGGGTTGAAGCTTCCCCGTTTTTGATAAATTCTTTATGGTATTTTTCGAATAATCCTGTAGCCCCTCGCGAGCTCCCAATATTAATCCCTATATTTTTATCATTCCCCCAGCCCGCTTCCTTAATTGCTTTTCTGGCAGAAAAAATTGCGAACAGAACGGATTCGTCTATTTTCCCATACTGGCTGTTGGTATTCCTAAGTGTTTCAATATCATTTCGCACTTCTTTAGGTAAAAATGCCGCAAAAGCTTCCTTATTACCAAACATATGTTTGGTAATAAAATGTTTAGGAGTTTTATAATTGTTCCATATTTCTGCTTTGGACTGCCCAAGGGCAGAAACAGTGCCAAATGAAGATATAAATACTGGTGATTTCAAAACTGATTATTTTTTTAGCAAAAATACAGTCTGTAGTATCAACCACTAAATATTCTGCTTAAAAAATTAATAGAATTGAAATAAGATTCTAAGAAGCCTAACGCTGATAATAAAGGTTTAAAATAGAATCCATTTCTTTTTCACCCAAGAGAATTTTTTGCAACTCCAACTGGATTCCTTCTGAGATAAGTTCGATCAGCGGCTGATATACCATCTCAACTTTTCGGATAGATTTCTGTAGAATTTCATCCCATTCTTTATGATAGTTTAGCAAGTCATCCGGATACACCTTTTTCCTGGAACTTTTTTCCTGGTTTGGTTCAAAAGCTTCATCAATATTTAAATACCCGTAATCGTCCGTTAGCTCTTCGCCAATCTCAATATCCTTTATCGCGATCTCAAAACCATAGGCAGTAGAAAAGCAGTTAGAATTAAAACTATGGTTAACATATTTAGCCAAATCCCAACACAGTACCAAATCGCCAAAACGATTTCGAAATGCATATTTATCCAACATTTTCAAACTTTTAGGATGTAGTTTTTCTACCTGAGAGGTATAAAAAATACGGTCTAAATCGTCCTGAACCCAGGTAATTGTACCCTCTGGGATATTTTTAGTAGCAACCACGCCATAGCCCACTTTTTCATTTATAAATCGCAATTCGGTATCTGGATGCATCATAATGGCAAAAATTTAATTCTAATGTAACCATTTAAACCTTTGCTTTTAAACGACTTAAAAATTTATTACAAAAATTTATCTAACAGGTCTTCAATAACGTGGTAGATTTTATCCAGTTCGGTCTGAGAAACCGTGAAAGGTGCCAGAATATATATGGTATTGCCAAGGGGCCTTAAAAACACACCATTGTCCATAAAATGTTTATAAAGCTGGTTTCGAAGATTTCCGTAACGGTCCATTTTCAGGTTGATATCAAAAGCATATATAACACCAAGTTGCCGACGATTGGTCACTTTAGGATGGTCCTTTATTTTTTCATCAAATGCCTGGTGTGATTTAATTACCTTTCTTATGTTCTGTTGAATTTCTTCGGAAACCAACAATTCTATTCCTGCAATTGCTGCAGCGCAAGCAGGTGGATTCGCTGAATAAGTATGGCCATGGAATAATCCTTTTGAGATTTTATCATCGTAGAATGCATCGTAAATTTTTTGCGAGCAGGTGGTTAATCCCATAGGCAACAATCCGGCGGTCAATGCTTTAGAAAGGCATATAATATCGGGTTTAGTTGCTAGATAATCAGAAGCGAAATATTTCCCTGTTTTCCCAAAGCCAGTCATCACTTCATCTGCCACACAAATAATATCATTTTTCTGACAAATGTTTAAAATTTCATTCAAACCTTCCGCATTATGCATTTTCATCCCAGCAGCACCCTGAACTAGCGGCTCATAGATAAATCCGGCAATATCATTTTCTGAAATAAGCATTTCCAGTTGGGATATAACTTCTGAATTGTTCTTTCCAAGGGGAACGGGAATTCGTATGACTTCAATAAAGTGTTCCTCAAAGGCGCCATTATAAACCGAAAGACCAGAAACCGACATAGCCCCAAAAGTATCTCCATGAAAACCTTCCTCAAAAGCCAACATTACATTACGCCTATTCCCCTGGTTGTAATGGTACTGCAATGCCATTTTAATCCCAATCTCAGTAGCCGTCGACCCATTGTCATTAAAAAATAATTTTTGTTGATTTCCAGGTAAAATCTTTATAAGCTCCTCTGAAAGTTTTACCGCGGGCTCGTGAGTAAAACCGCTGAAAACAACCTGATCCAGGTTCTGCATTTGCGCTGCAACTCTACCGGAAATAAATTCATTACAATGTCCGTACATAGCGGTATACCAGGATGAAATACCATCTATGTATTGACTGCCGTCTTCAGCGTAGAGTATACTTCCTTTGGCCTTTACAATAGGTATGGCTTCGGGAGAAATTTTATGTTGGGTTAGCGGATGCCAAAGGTGTTTTTGGTCTCGGAAAACTAGATTCATTTCTTTTAGAATGGGTTAGTTAGCTCAAAAATTGATATATATAATTGGTCTCCTGATAATTCCAGGAAAAAGCAACCTGAGCGGTTCATAGCGGATAAGAGTTTATAACACTCCATTTTTGAACGCCTATTTTCTTAAAATTGTTTTGATGTATTTATTGCAATTTTTCTCTAAAGATGTCCGCGTATTCTTTCACTATATTCTGATCAAAATAAGGTTCCTGGTCTATTCTTCCAAGAACGGGAACCCCGCTCATTTTTTCAATTATGCTTTCTGTAGATTTATTTTTTTTACCAGAAAAAATTATTCCAAAACATTGCAATTTGCGAGATTTCAGTGCCTCAATGGTGAGTAAAGTGTGGTTGATACTTCCCAGATAATGGCGTGAAACCAAAATTATACGATCTTTCGGTTGTATTAAATCGGCAATGATCTCTTTGTCGCTGATAGGCACCATTAAACCACCGGCGCCTTCAATTATCAGATTATTATCGGTATTTGGACGTTTTATTTTGTTTGAAAAAATCTTAACCCCATCAATTTCAGCAGCAGCGTGGGGACTCATTGGCATTGTTAAAGCAAAAGAATTTTTATGAAAAACAATGCTTTCATTCGAAACTAATTTTTTTACTTTAATACTATCAGAATTCTCGAGATCTCCGGCCTGTATGGGTTTCCAGTAATCGGCTTGCAAGGATTCGGTTAAGATAGCCGAAACAATTGTTTTACCGACTTCGGTTCCGATACCGGTTACAAAATAAGTATGTTTCATTTCTAACTAAATTTATTTTTACAACTTTCACAATAGTAATCGTATTTGTAATGAATTGGTAAGGAGAAGGTGAGAAATGAAATCAGAAAAGCCAAAAAAGAACGTAAATCTTTTACATTGGTGTAAACTTTTACATGAATACTATTACAGCTTGGGCATATTAACCTTTTCCCTTCATTATCAAGTGAATAGTTTTCAATTTCGTTTAAAACGGCTAATGCCCGTGCTCTATCACAGGTTCGAACATTCATTTTAACACCACCTATGGCCTGACTTATCAAAGGATCAGTATCTATTAAAACCTGATCGGCTAAAAATACCTCAATGCCTTCCGACTGCAATTTACCCTTTACTATTTGGGCTTCAGAAGAATACTGGTAGCAGGCAATATTTACAAATGTCTCTTTCAAGGGATTAATTTAGTAAGTTTTTTTAACACTCCAGTAATTTCACTTTCCGAATTGAAAGAATGCAAACAAAACCTTAAGCGTTCCCTGTTTTTTGAAACGGTTGGAGAAAGTATTGGTTTTACATCGAAACCCTCCTTTGCCAAATCTCCAGCTATCTTTTTTACTTGTTCGTTGCCTGGAATAATACAACTGTGAACGGCCGATTTACTTGGAATGAAATATTTTACCAGTTTGTTCTTTTCTAACTGATGATTAAAAAAAATAATATTTTGGTGTAATTGCTGAATTCCTGGAAACCCCTCTTGAAAATTCTGATATACCGCTATTATCGTGGCCACAGAATGTGGCGGTAAAGCGGTGGTATAAATTAAACTTCTGGAAAAATTAACCAGGTACTCTTTAAGGCCCTTACTGCCTAGAATTACCGCGCCGTGGCATCCAGGCGCTTTTCCAAAGGTAATTAATCTGGCAAAGACCCTATGCTGAAGTTGCAATTGCTGAACCAATCCTTCTCCCTTTTCTCCAAAAACACCACTAGCGTGGGCTTCATCCACGATCAAAAAAGCACCATATTCTTCTGAAAGACCAGTTAATTCATTTAAAGGAGCAAACGCTCCATCCATAGAAAAAACAGATTCGGTTACTATATAAATTTCTGAAGTTTCAGATTTTGGATTTCTTTTTAGCTTAATTTTTAGGTCTTCCGTATCATTATGCTTGAATTTATAAGATTTGGCGTTACTCATAATAATTCCATCCCGTATGGAAGCATGTACCAGTTCATCATAAAAAACAACATCACCACGTTTAGGTACAGAAGCGAAAAAACCAATATTAGCATCGTAACCCGAATTGTAAATTAAAGCAGCTGCGGAATGATGAAACTCTGCTAGAAAATTTTCGGCTAGATCATAAATTTTATGATTTCCCGACAGCAACCTGGAACCGGTGGCACCATTCTTCAACAGTGTATTGTTACTTAAAATATGATGGGCCTGCCTATAAATTTTTTCCGAAGAAGCCAATCCCAAGTAATCGTTGGAAGAGAAATCTATTAATTTTACATTCTGCTTTAGGCTTCGAAACGCATTCTGTTGCTTTCTAATTCCCAAAGTTTTCGCTAATTTTAAAGGTAATTCTTGCATAGGGTAAAATTACGATATTAACCAACCTAAAAATATGGAACTTGCAGAATTTAGCCTAAGCATAGGTCTGGCAGCTATCGCAGGTCTTTTTATAGGCATAGAAAGAGAGATTACCGGAAAAAGTGCTGGATTAAAAACTAACGCTCTTGTTGCTCTTGGTTCCTGTGTTTTTATCCTACTTTCTCTGCAATTTAGGGGTGAAGAATTTGTTGATATCACGAGAGTTTTGGGGCAGGTAGTTACCGGGATCGGTTTTATTGGGGCTGGAACTATCCTTCAACACGGAAAAAACGTTAAAGGTTTAACTACAGCTGCTACAATTTGGTGTAGTGCCGGTGCCGGTGGATTAGCTGCCTTGAAAATGTATGAAGCACTTCTAATTGTATGCCTGACCATAGTGGCAATAAACCTCCTTTTTGGATTTGTAGAAAAGAAGCTAATTAGGCGTAAAGGAAATAAGGAAAATGATGAAAATTAAAGGATTATTATTTATTATCATCATCTAGTTTGGTATGATCTACATTATCTTCAGGGGTATCATCAATTTCACTTTTTAATATATAAGAGTTCTTTTGATATTTGCCTTTCAAATCGTCTACAACAGATCCTTTCCAAAGTTTAACCCCGGTAAAATATGAGGCTCTTCCAATTAAATGCGCACTAACCGGCGCAGTAAGAAAAACAAAAAGAATGATAACCAGTGACCTGGAAGTAGTAGAAAGATCGTTAAAGAACACAGCTGTCCCTACCAAAATCAATCCAACGCCGAGTGTAGCTGCTTTGGTATTCACCGAAATCCTCATATAAGTATCGGGCATTCGTATAAGGCCAATTGCGGAAAGCAATACGAACAAGGTTCCTAATGTGACTAAAATTCCTATAATTATCGAACTCATTTTTTTCTATTTCTTTTTTCAAGGTAATACGAGAAAGCTACGGTACTCAAAAAAGCAATTAATGCTAAAATCATAGCAGTATCCAAGAAAGTAGATCTACCATGAATAATACTGTAAACCCCGATGATTCCAATGCCAGTAGTAATTAATACATCTAGAGCAATAATTTTATCCGCGATACTAGGACCTTTTATAAATCGGTATACTATAAGAAGTACCGAAAAGGCCAATAAGGGTAAAATAACATAATATAAATAATCCGTTAGCGTCATTTCAAAATTTCCAAAATTCGTTTTTCAAATCCGTTTTTAATCCCATCTATAAATTCCTCCCTATTGGTTATATACATACTGTGGACATACAGTACTTTCTTATCATTAGAAACGTCAAGGCTTAAAGTTCCAGGGGTTAACGAAATCATATTCGCTAAAAAAGTAATCCCCAGGTTACTTTGCACGCTAAGTGGGACTTTTACAATTCCCGGTTTCATTCTATAATGCGGAGTACTTACCTCATATGCCACCTGCAGGTTAGCTTTAAACAATTCCCACAGGAAATAGAAAAAGAAAGCAATTAGTTTAGGTATAATTGTAAAGTATCGAGCATCCCTGTTTCCTCGCGTAATTACCCATAAAATGAAAAAATTGACAATAAATCCAAATACATAATTTGGAAAACCAAAATCCCCAGTAAGGGCAACCCATACAAAGGTGAGTAATAAGTTAGATACAAACCTGCTCTTCATTATTGGGTTTTTTGTGAGTTAAGTACCGCGTCAATATATTGTTGACTATCCATTAGTTCTGATGAAATTCTCGCCGAAAGTATTTGAATGTGTTCCGCTCCGAAACCTACGTACAAAGAAACCAGGCTTAAAAAAACAATGGGTACCACGATCTGGATTCTCTTTATATTTCTGATCTTATGAAAATACCTGAATTTAGGTCTTGCCGGAATTTCCTGAACATCCTTCCAAAAAACTTCGGCCCAAAGTTTAGATATTACCACCAAGGTAATAAAACTTGCAAAAATAATTGCCGCCAGGCTCCAATAACTTTCAGACTCGAAAGCAGCAGTGATTAATGAAATTTTGGGCCAAAAACCAGAAAGAGGTGGAATCCCGACCAACGAAAATAGCGGAATAAACAATAGTAAACTTAATTTAGGATAATTGGCATAGAAACCTCCTAATGCCCTCATACTATTGGAACCAGTAATTCTGTAAATAAGGCCACTCATCATAAACAAATTCGTCTTTACCAGGATATCGTGAATCAAATAGAAAATTGCCCCAGCAATAGCTACTTCAGTAAACATTCCTAAACCAATAATCATATAACCAATATGACATATGATTAAATATGAAAACACTTTTCTAATATTATTTTGAACCAAAGCACCTAAAGCTCCACTAAAAAGGGTGAAGATAGCCAGCACAAGCAAAATTTGATCTAGTAAAACATCTCCGACAAAAATTAATGTAAACACTCTGATTAAAGCATATACACCCACTTTTGTAAGCAAACCTCCAAAAATTGCCGAAACAGCAGATGGAGGGGTGTGATAGGAAGCTGGTAACCAGAAGTATAAAGGAAAAAGTGCCGATTTAATACCAAAGGCAATTAAAAATAAGATAGCGTCAATTTCTACTAAGGCCCTATTTTCAACTGCTGCCACTTTGCCCGCAAGATCAGCCATATTCAGGCTTCCGGTTAAACCGTACAGCACAGCAATTGCCGTTAAAAAGATCATGGACGCTAGGAAATTAAGGGTGAAATATTTTACCGCACCCTCTAACTGTGCTTTTTCCCCACCAATAGTGATGAGCACAAATGAACTAATTATAATAATCTCAAACCAAACGTACAGGTTGAAGATATCACCAGTTAAAAATGCTCCTGTAAGGCCTAAAAGCAAGAAGTGAAAAATAGGGAAATACCCAAACCGTAAACGATCACTTATCACCGAGCCAGATGAAAATATAGAAACTGCAAGCCCGGCAATTGAGGTTAATAAGACCATTGTAGCCGCAAAAGTATCAGCTATAAAAGTAATTCCGAAGGGTGCTTCCCAGTCTCCCGCTTGCACCGTTTGGGTGCCATGGTTCCAGATATAGGCAAAAACACCAATGCTGACTGCGAGATGAATAAGACTTCCTATCATGCTTATTATACGTTGCGCACTTATCTTCCTCCAAAAGAACATAAGAAGTATAGCCAAAAATAATTGCAGCAGTAAAGGATATAATATTAATTGTTGTGTCATGAATCTTCGTCTGTTGCGTTCATTTCGTCGAGATCATCTGTTTTTACCACTTTATGTGCTCTCTTTACAAGGATTATGGCAAAAGATTGTAAACCGAAACTAATTACGATTGCTGTTAATATTAATGCTTGGGGAAGAGGATCTGCATAGGCTTCTAAAAAAACCTTGGAGTTTTCTGGGATAATTGGCGGTGCACCTTCGGTGATTCTTCCGAGAAGAAAAATAAGAAGGTTTGCCCCATTTCCTAGAAGTATGATCCCAATAATGAGTTTTACCAAACTCCTACGTAGAATCATATATATACCCGCGGCATACAGAACCCCTATAATTATCGCTAAAATAATTTCCATAAATTAAGCTGATTCTGAAATTGTAAATATTATTGTTAGGGTTACACCAATTACCACCAGGTAAACCCCAATATCAAAAAATAAGGCTGAGCCAACACTTCCAATAACAGGAAAGGGTTCTGGAAACCAAAGCCCAGTCATAAAAGGATCGTCAAAAAACAGCACCGGTGTTAACCCACTGAAAAAAGCAAGTCCCAACCCGACCGGCATCAAAAACCCAGGATGAAATCTCAACAAACCTTTTGTATTATCCAGTCCATTGGCGAAGGCATGCAAAACAAAAGCGATTGCAGCTATAAGTCCGCCAACAAAACCACCGCCTGGCAAATAGTGCCCTCGCAGTAGTATGAAAATGGAGAACACCAGCAGTACCGGTAAAAGGTAATTAGAAGCTGTTTTTAATATTAAGGTTCTCATCGCTCTATAATTTTTACTTAATGCCTCTTTCAAGACAGTTTTAGTTCATTTTACTGGGATCTATCGGTACTTTTCAATCTCAATTTTAATAGCCCAAATACACCGATAGCGGCAATTGCCAATACTGAAATTTCAATAAGCGTATCTGCACCCCTGAAATCAACAAGAATTACATTTACCACGTTCTTCCCATGAGCCATTTTGTAGGCATTTTCCGCATAAAAGTCACTTATCTCACTATTGGTTGGTTCGGCTAAAACCTGTAATGCCAATAAACATATTATTGCTCCTAAAGACACTGATAATATGCCATCCCTAATTCTCATTTTATAATCTGAAAGGGATAGATATTTTGGCAACCTGTAAAGGACCAAAACAAATAAAATTACAGTGAGGGTGTCTATAGAAAATTGTGTCATCGCTAGATCTGGTGCACTGTAAAACACGAAGATTAAACATATTGCCAACCCTACAACACCCATAGCAGCTACAGCCGCTAATCTGGATTTTGTAAAAACAGTGTAGAAAACCCCTGCAATTAAAATTATAGCCACCACTAACTCATAGGCGGTAACTTGAGAAAGCTTGCTATAATCGATTGTAACTCCCGCTGTTCCAAAAAGAATATAACTCACCAACACCACAAGGAACAAAACAATAGTAGTCACATAATTTCTCAAATAGCCATTTTGAAATACATTGGTCCAGAATGCCGAAAATACACCGAAATAGTGTGTTCCTTTTTCCAAGATACTTTTTGGAGAAATAAATTCCAGCTTACCAATTCTGTTTTCCAATTTTATGGACGGTTTTACGAAAAAATATAGGAGAATCCCCACTGCTATTGTAATTCCACTCAGAAGTAAAACCGTATTAAAGCCGTGCCATAAGGCAAGGTGATAATCAGAGGCATCTGCACCTAAAGCTAAAACTACAGGTTTGACCAGTGCCGATTCTATAAGCTTTGGAAAAATTCCAAACAAAATTCCTAAAACTGCTAAAATAATGGCCGGCCCCCACATTAAAAATCCTGGAGCTTTTACATCTTTATGAGCCTCAGGTAGCTTCCCAACAAAAGGTTTTATTCCGGCAACAAAACCAGCCCAAAGCAGTAATATTTTTGTAAGTACAATAGCGATGACAATTATGACCGTGAAAGTTTCCGCATGTGCACTGGCCTCATAAGTTAATTCTTTTCCGAGAAAACCTATAGAAGGTGGAATTCCAGCACTGGAGATCGCTGCCAAAATACCGGCTATGGCCACTGGCATCATAATTTTTCGTAATCCACCTAATCTGGTTACATCCCGTGTTCCGGTTTGGTGATCTATAATACCTGTAACCAGGAACAAGGTCGCTTTATAAAGCGCGTGTACAATGATAAAAACCGCTGCGGCCAAAAAAGCACCTTTAGTCCCCAATCCAATGAGAAAAACCAGTATACCTAAAGCTGAGATAGTAGAATAGGCCAAAACGCCTTTAAGATCAGTTCTAAAAAGGGCATGTATAGCAGAATAAACCATAGTAATTCCCCCCACAATTATTAAGCTTGTATTCCAGAATTCCTGATCTCCCAATATGGGAGTAAAACGCATTAGCAGGTAAATACCCGCTTTTACCATTGTGGCCGAGTGCAAATAAGTGGAAACCGGAGTTGGCGCTTTCATTGCACCAGGTAACCAGAAATGAAATGGAAACTGTGCCGATTTAGTAAATGCCGCTACAAAAATAAAGAGCACTGCCAGGATGTAATATTCACTTCCGGCAATGGCTTCTTTCATGCCAAGCATTTCAGAAATAGTGAAGGTTCCTGTGATATTACCGAGCAACAAAGCTCCTGCTAATAAGAAAAACCCTCCAAATCCTGTAATTCCCAAAGCGGTTAAAGCCGACTTTCGCGAGGCTGGATTTGAATTATTAAACCCGATTAAGAAAAATGAACTTATACTGGTTAATTCCCAGAATACAAAAAGTGAGATAATATTGTCTGAAAGGACCAAACCAAGCATCGCAGCCATAAACAAGCTAAGATATCCGTAGAAGCGATCTAAATATTTGTGTCCTTTAAGGTATGAAGCGGTATATGCAAAGACCAGGAAACCAATTCCCGTGATCATTAATGAAAAAAGAAGAGAGAGTCCGTCTAGTTTAAAACTAAGATCTACCCCGAAGGCAGGAACCCATTGATAAGTCCTGCTAATGATTTCTCCTGAAGCAATTTCCGGAATGAAACTCGCGAAATAAGCAAAAAGTGCACCCGGAATAATTGCTGAAAGAACGGCTAGTTTTCCCCTGAAGAACTTTCCTGTGAAAACCAGAAGTATTGCGAATAAAAAACCTAAAAGTATTGCTGCTAGCATATATTTTCTCTCAAAAAGTCCGTTCCCCGCAAATATAAGAGTTATTATTTAAGTTTTACAGGCAAAAGCATCGTTTAAGCCTTAAGAATCCCGATTTAAAAGCTTCTTATTTTTAATCATTTTAAAAAGCCTGTTTCTTAGCAAAGTTCTTAAAAGTCTGAAAATAAACCATATTTTTTTGTTTTTTAATTATTGTTAGTCGATAATTTGATGTAGGTTTGTTATCGTAAAACAATAATTGAATATTTGTGAAGCCACCTTTATTTCTAAAAAGAGTTTTAGACATTTGTCTTATACTAATTCTTTTCACGCTATTAATTTCAATATTAGTCCCCGTTTTTAACGCTGTAAGTCAGGAAGATCTAATACCCTTGAGTATAGATGGAGTGAAAATAGAAATATATACCGTCCCTGTGGTTATCGTAATATTTTTAAGTATTTTAAAATCCTGTTTGTTCATTTTCATCATTTACGTTCTTCGAAAGCTCATAAAAAGTTTTTTTAAAGATCGTGTGTTTACACCCTTTCAGATAAAGGCCTTAAATCTTACCGGCCAATTAATTATAATAGTCACTATAGTTGCTCCTATCCTAAATTTTATAAGTTCATTAATTTTAAAGAATAAAGCAAGAATGAGCCTGGATATGGAACTCTCTGTGAACTCGTTCTGGTTTACCTTTGCACTCGGATTATTCTTTATTTTACTTAGTAAAGTTTTTGAGCAAGCAAAAAATATTAAAGAAGAAAACGAATTAACCGTTTAGCTATGCCAATAACAATTAATCTCGATAAGATTCTTGAAAAAAATGATATGAAAAGCACCGAGCTTGCTGGGAAAATAGGGATTACCACTGCTAACCTTTCTATCTTAAAAACAGGCAAGGCAAAAGCGGTAAGGTTTTCTACTTTAGAGGCCATTTGTGAAGTTTTAAACTGCCAACCAAGAGATATTCTAAAATACAGCAGAAACTGAAAAAGCCAGGAGTTTTCCCGGCTTTTTTTATATTGAGTTTCCTGAAAAATTAATCGGCCAAAATAATGGCCTTATTGTCTTTTAATTCAAGTACACCACCTTTAATCATATAATAAAGAATATTACTATTGACTGAATCTTTTCTAAACTCTTCAGAAAGCTCATCGTCAAGTTCTTTATTAGAAGCAGCAAGTTGAATTTTAACTTCACCTTCAACCAATGTGGAAACTATAGGTGCGTGATTGTTTAGCATTTGAAATTCCCCATCGTGACCGGGAACTTTTACCGCATCTACATTCGCTTTAAATACTACAGCTTCAGGAGTTACTATTTCTAGGTACATATATTTTAGTTTACAGGTTGTAAGTTTTAGTTTGCAGTATTATCGAGTAATAAAATACTACTACTATCAACTCATTACTGTTTGCTATTTATTAATCTTCTTCAGCTAACATTTTTTCACCGGCTTCTATTGCTTCTTCGATGGTTCCTTTAAGGTTAAAGGCAGATTCCGGAAGGTGATCTAACTCCCCGTCCATAATCATATTAAATCCTTTGATAGTGTCTTTAATATCCACCAGTACTCCTTTTAAACCAGTAAACTGTTCTGCAACATGGAAGGGTTGAGAAAGGAAACGCTGAACCCGTCTTGCTCGCGATACTGCTAGTTTATCTTCTTCAGAAAGCTCCTCCATACCAAGTATAGCAATAATGTCCTGCAATTCCTTATAACGCTGCAAAAGCTCCTTTACTCGTTGCGCACATTTATAGTGATCGGCACCTAAAATATCAGCGGTAAGAATTCTTGAAGTAGACTCTAAAGGATCTACTGCAGGATAAATACCAAGTTCGGCAATTTTACGTGAAAGTACTGTTGTAGCATCCAGGTGGGCAAAAGTTGTTGCTGGCGCGGGGTCTGTCAAGTCATCAGCAGGCACATAAACCGCCTGTACAGATGTAATAGATCCATTTTTTGTGGAAGTAATACGCTCCTGCATCGCCCCCATTTCTGTGGCCAAAGTGGGTTGATAACCTACTGCAGAAGGCATACGTCCAAGAAGTGCGGACACTTCTGAACCGGCCTGCGTAAAACGGAAAATATTATCTACGAAGAAAAGAACGTCTTTACCCTGGCCTTCCCCGGCACCATCACGGAAATATTCTGCAATAGTCAATCCTGAAAGTGCTACACGAGCACGTGCTCCAGGTGGCTCGTTCATTTGTCCAAAAACGAAAGTCGCTTTTGACTCAAGCATAGCAGATTTATCAACTTTTTCCAGGTCCCATCCACCTTTTTCCATAGATTCAGAAAAAGCATCACCATATTTAATAATACCAGATTCAAGCATTTCCCTAAGCAGGTCATTCCCTTCACGGGTACGCTCTCCTACACCGGCAAACACCGAAAGACCACCGTGGCCTTTGGCAATATTGTTAATCAATTCCTGGATGAGAACTGTTTTACCAACACCAGCACCTCCAAATAGACCGATTTTTCCACCTTTTGCATAAGGCTCAATCAGATCAATTACTTTAATCCCAGTAAATAATACTTCAGTAGAAACAGATAAATCTTCAAATTTTGGAGCCTCTCTATGGATAGACATACCATCCTTACCTGCTTTAGGCAAATTCCCAAGCCCGTCAATAGCATCTCCTACCACATTAAACAAACGACCATAAACTTCTTTACCCACCGGCATTTGTATAGGGGCTCCTGTGGCAACCACTTCTACACCTCGACTTAAACCATCGGTAGAATCCATGGAAACTGTTCTAACTGTTTCTTCACCAATATGCGATTGCACCTCTAAAATCAAAAGGGAACCGTCCTTCCTGGTAATTTCCAAAGAATCATAGATATTTGGTAATTCACCATTTTCTGAGTTGAAGGCAACATCAACTACAGGGCCAATAATTTGCGCAACTTTACCTGTTACTTTAGACATTATTTAATCTTTTAATGTTTCTAATTTAAAATATCTCAAAACCCAACGGAATAATTTACAATAAGTTAAATTCCCAAATAGGGTATTTTCAGGCTGCAAAGATAGTTTTTTCTTGCTAAATTCATACTTCTCTGAAAATAACTTTTTCCAGGCTATTTAAAGCCGGCAAAAACAAGCTTTAATTTAATTTAAAATTCAAAAATCCCTTCTGAAATTTTCAAAAGGGATTTTTATATGGTTCAATTTTTTACTTTAGAATATTATTCTACCGTAACCGATTTTGCTAAATTCCTGGGCTGGTCTACATTTTTTCCAAGCATAACAGCAATATGGTACGATAATAACTGCAGCGGGATAGTTGTAAGAAGCGGTGTTAACGGCTCTAGAGTTTCAGGAACTTCAATAACGTGATCGGCTAGATCACGAACTTCAGTATCTCCTTCGGTAACGATAGCGATAATCTTACCGCTTCGCGACTTTATTTCCTGAATGTTGCTTACTACCTTCTCGTAATGTCCTTTTTTAGTTGCTATAACCACTACTGGCATTTCTTCATCAATAAGTGCAATCGGACCGTGTTTCATTTCAGCAGCAGGATAACCTTCCGCGTGTATGTATGATATCTCTTTTAATTTAAGAGCACCTTCTAAAGCCACAGGGAAATTAAACCCTCTTCCTAAATAAAGACAGTTCCGTGCATTTTTATAGATATCGGCTATCATCTTTATATGTTCATCACCTTGTAGGGCTTTTTCAATTTTGCCAGGAATACGTTCCATTTCCTGCAAATAGGTCATAAAATCTGTATGGGAGATCGTGCCCTTATGCTTTGCTAGTTTTAGTGCCATTAAAGTAAGCACGGTAATCTGCGTAGTAAAGGCTTTTGTTGAAGCCACCCCAATTTCGGGTCCCGCGTGGGTGTAGGCTCCAGCATGAGTTTCTCTGGAAATGGAAGATCCAACCACATTACAAACTCCAAAAGCGAAAGCACCCTTTTCTTTGGCAAGTTTTATAGCAGCCATTGTATCGGCGGTTTCCCCACTTTGAGAGATCGCAATAATTACATCTTTTTCTGAAATAATAGGATTGCGATATCTGAATTCCGAAGCATATTCCACTTCTACAGGAATTCTTGCAAGTTCTTCAAAAATATATTCTGCTACCAGTCCGGCGTGCCAGCTTGTACCACAGGCTACAATAAGAATTCGTTTGGCATTGGCAATGCGCTCCAGGTTATCATCTACCCCGGCCATTCTTATTAAACCTTCATCTGCCAACATTCTACCTCGATAGGTATCCTTGATTGCTGTAGGCTGCTCATAAATTTCCTTAAGCATAAAATGCTCATATCCCCCCTTCTCTATTTGCTCAAGGTTAAGTTGCAATTCCTGAATATAAGGATCAACTAAGGTATCATCCTTTATCTTTCTTACCTTAACTTCCTTACCTCTTCTCACTACTGCCATTTCACCATCTTCAAGGTAAATTGCATTGTTGGTATATTCTATAAAAGGAGAGGCGTCGGAGGCGATAAAAAATTCATCCTCCCCAACTCCAATCGCAAGAGGGCTTCCTAAGCGGGCTACTACAATCTCGTCGGGCTTGGTTTTATTATAGACAGCAATAGCATAAGCACCAATAGTTTGGTTCAACGCTATTTGAACAGCCTTCCCAAGCTTAACACCTTCATTAATGATAACATCTTCAATAAGGTTTACCAAGACTTCAGTATCGGTATCACTTTTAAAGGTATAGCCACGAGTTTTTAGTTCCTTTTTTAGGGAATCGTAATTCTCTATAATCCCATTATGGATAATTACAATATCACCAGAATTTGAATAATGGGGATGACTATTTACATCGTTAGGCACCCCATGGGTCGCCCAACGTGTATGGCCAAGCGCCACATTTCCATTGGTAGTAATGGTATTTTCAAGTTTTTCTTTTAGATCGGCAACCTTCCCCTTTGTTTTACAAAGTTTTAGTTCTTTCCCATCGTATAAGGCAATTCCTGCACTATCATATCCACGATATTCCAGTCTTTGGAGTCCTTTTAGGACAACGGGATATGCATCCCTATGCCCAATATATCCTACAATTCCGCACATAGTATATTGGTATTATTAATTAACTTCGGTATAATATATTCTAAGCTTTAATCTCTTATCTTCATTATCTGAAAGGTTGCCGTGCAACACGGTTCCTTTAGGTGTAATAATTCCCATACTTGGAAAAAACTCTACATCTTCAGAATATCTTACTGCAGATGTATTGGTAATATTAATATTTTGAGTGATAACCAGACCTAATCTCACATTATCTGTTTCCTCCTCAATAATATTGTTGACGTGTTGGGTTAAATTAAGTTTGTAACGAATCCCATTTCCATCTTCATCCCTTTCTAAAGGACCTGAAAAAGAGGACAGTGAAACAGAAGGATTAAGCTCATTACCATCACTTATAAAATTAGCAGCAAAACTGTAATCAGCTAAAACCCTGTTATTATCCAAATCGTAAAGATAAAGCCGGGTAGGCTCATTAATATCACCAGCAAAATCCTGATCCACGTAGAATGTAAGGTTTGCTTCATTGATCAACCAGTTGTTTTCCTTGATCTCCGCTAATTGTTCTTCATCTTCAAAAAGCTCGATTACGGCAACCGTACCTTCACCTCCATCAACAAAAAGTTTCTCCGCCCCAGACTCCTCGTTTGATTCTTGTATGGCCTGTAATACATCTCCCGGATATTCCCCCACAAAAGTATTTACAATGGTAGTTCCAAAATCCAATTCATAACTTCTTCGGGTTCTTGTCGTTTCTGTCTCTCCATCTGTTGTAGTTTCTACCTCTGAAGTGTAAAAAAGCTCTACCCCAGCATTAGCGGTATTAAGATCAAGCAACATCATTGTACCATCTTCAGCAGTAGCTTCCGCCTTAATGAACATTCCGCGTAAATAATTTTTAAAATTATTATTATTACTAAGTACGCTCGAACCTTCTTTCTCAATAATTTTTTGCTCAAAATAAGCCACCGGAAGTTTCACCCTTAAAGCAGGACCAGAAGTAATAGTGTCCTGTTCTCCATTTTCATTTTCTTTATAAGAAACAATAGGTTGTGATGAAGGAAGAAAGGATTCATTTTCATAAATTATATCCCCCACAAGATTGTCCTGAAACAATTCCTGTTGATCGGAATAATATTTCTGGCTTTCTTCAAAATCTTCCTCTGGGTCATAATTATTTAGGAAGTAATTAGATTCCTGAATAGTTAATTTTATTGGTGTGTTTCCATAAATTGAATCCAATGCATATTGGATGTTACCATCCTCATCTGAATCACCTTCAGTACTAAAGTATGGAATAGTTAAAACCACACTATCAAGTTCTGGCTCTACCCCGAATGTAGGATTATTAGTAGGCAAGGAGAGTTGGCTTAGTATGCTTGCGGTCGACTGCCCGTAAATCGGGTGATTATAGACTCCTAATAAATAATTACTCAGATTATTGGTTTGTACCGAAGTAATATTTTTATTGTAAGCAGTTACTTCAACTTCTTGTAGCTCGAGATTACTGGGGTTTTCTATAATTTCACCTCCTACGGTGCTATATTCATTATCACAAGCCACAAAAGCAAAAACAACAACAAATAAAGTTGCTGTTTTATACAACATTCTCATTAAATTCATTCGATAAAAATTTCTATTTTGATAAAACTTCGTTAGTGTAAAATTCTTGATAAGCCTGGCTAAATTCTTCCCTGTTTTTATATGGGAGCAACGGTTTATTAATCCTGCTAAGGTATATTGAAAGATCTTCGGGAATACTTTCACCCGCTGTAATTATAGCATCTGAATGATCTGCAGCAAGCTTCATTAGATTAACAAAGTTTGGGGTTTTTAAATGTTTTATATCTTCTTTTTCCATCCCGTCATACAATACTTTCTCCTGCATGTTCTCATCTAACGTTCCTTCGAAGTCTTGATTGTATACAGAGGTAACAATTTTTGCGCCACTAAATAAAGGTTCGTTCCCATAATAACGTCTAAGATAAAGTGGCAATAAAGATGCCAGCCAGCCATGAACGTGAATAATATCGGGGGACCAGTTTAATTTCTTAACGGTTTCTATTACTCCTTTTGCAAAAAAGATAGCACGCTCATCGTTATCGTGAAACATTTTACCTTCCTCATCGGTAAGGGTGGCTTTTCTTTTAAAATAATCTTCGTTGTCAATAAAATAAACCTGCATTCTCTCCTTAGGGATCGAAGCTACTTTAATTATCAACGGCATATCCAGGTCATTTATCACCAAATTCATCCCCGACAGTCTGATCACTTCGTGTAACTGATGGCGACGTTCATTGATGTTACCAAACCGGGGCATAAAAATTCTAATTTGCCCTCCAATATTATTTACCATTTTTGCGGCTTCAAAAGACGTGGATGATATTTCGGTTTCAGGCAGGTAAGGAATAACTTCAGATGATACGTATAATATCCTCTTATCTTTCATAAATTGATTGCTTTAATTGCGATTGCGAACAAAAAACACGCAAAATTACAAAAATTTATGCAGATTGCTGGTAATATATTAAGTTTGCACGCTGTTAATTTTATAATAAAATGCAGGTTTTCAAAGAAAAAACCCCTTTAAAAGAGGCGATAAAAGCCGAAAAATCCATTGCTAAAACCATTGGTCTGGTACCTACTATGGGTGCCTTACATCAGGGTCATTTGTCCCTGGTGAAACAGGCGTTAAAAACCTGCGATCGTGTGATTATCAGCATCTTTGTAAACCCAACCCAGTTTGACAACCCAGCCGATCTGGAGAAATATCCCCGCACTTTAAATGAGGATATAAAACTCCTGGAAAAAGCCAGCCCAAACCTTTGGATCTTTGCTCCTTCAGCAAACGAATTATACGGTAAAAATGTTCGTTCTGAACAGTTTAATTTTGACGGCCTGGAACGAGTAATGGAAGGAAAATACCGACACGGACATTTTGACGGTGTTGGAACTATAGTAAAAAGGTTGTTAACTATCGTTGAACCCCATAAAGCATTTTTTGGTGAAAAAGATTTTCAACAATTACAAATAGTAAGAAGATTAACAGAAAAATCAGGGCTTCCAGTGGAGATAATTGGTTGTCCTATTTTACGAGAAGAAAATGGTTTGGCCAGAAGTTCGAGAAACGAAAGACTGGATACCAAACAGCGGGAAAAAGCTTCTTTTATATACATAACCCTTCTTAAAGCCAAGGAATTATTTGGCACAAAAAGTGCTGATTATATTCACAACTGGGTTAAAGAACAATTTGAAAACCATCCCATTTTAAAACTGGAATATTTCGAAATTGCCAATACCCAAACTTTAAAAAAAATTAAAAGAAAAAGAAAAGGCAATTCTTACCGTGCTTTTATTGCCGCCTATGCCGGCGATATCAGACTAATAGATAACATTGCTTTAAACCTCGAAAAATAATCTATGCAAGTTCACGTAGTAAAATCTAAGATACATAGGGTAAAAGTTACAGGTGCCGATCTTAATTATATTGGCAGCATCACAATAGATGAAGATTTAATGGAAGCTGCAAATATAATTGAAGGTGAAAAAGTTCAGATTGTAAACAATAACAATGGTGAACGTTTAGAAACTTATGTTATCCCTGGACCAAGAAATTCTGGTGAAATCACTTTAAATGGAGCAGCGGCAAGAAAAGTCGCAAAAGGCGATATCCTAATCCTTATCGCATATGCCATTATGGATTTGGAAGAGGCTAAAACTTTTAAGCCTTCCCTTGTTTTTCCGAACGAAGAAACCAATCTCTTGAGTTAGTCAATTGAAGAATAAAATAATCAAATTACTTAAAATTATACTCCCATTATTTTTGGGAGTTTTTTTAATCTGGTATTCTCTTGAAAGTGCCTCACCGCAGGAACGGGAGGAATTATGGCAAAATATTTTGAATGCAAATCCCTGGTTTTTGCTACTTTCCATTTTATTTGGTACACTTTCACATCTCTCCCGTGCCTATCGATGGAAGTTTTTGTTGGAGCCAATGGGATACAACCCAAAATTACCAAACAGTTTTATGGCTGTTATGGCTGGATACCTGGCAAACTTTGGGATTCCAAGATCAGGAGAAGTACTGCGGGCTGCAAGTCTTTCTTCTTATGAAAAAATCCCTTTTGAAAAAGCCTTTGGAACTATCATTTCTGAAAGAATTGCAGATGTAGTGGTGATGCTTAGCATAACAGCTTTTACCTTTTTTCTCCAAACCGAACACCTTTTGGCTTATTTTGAAGCCAACGACATTAATCCCGTAGTTAGCATAGGTATTCTTTTTGGATTAATTTTAATTGGGATTCTAATACTTCAGATAATAAAAAGATCGAAACTTCCATTTCTAATTCGCATCAAAAAAACGGCTAAAGGCCTTTTGGAAGGTATGCGTAGTATTTTGAGAATGAGACAAAAATGGGCCTTCATATTCCACACGCTTTTTATCTGGTTAATGTATATTCTTATGTTTTACGTAGTTGTATTTTCTATACCAGGTCTTGAACGTATTGAATTTTCCGTTATAATGGCAGCTTTTGTAGTAGGTTCTTTTGCGATTTCTGCCACTAATGGCGGAATTGGGGTATATCCCGTTGCCATTGGTGCTATTCTGGTGCTTTTTGGAATTTCTAAACAAAACGGCGAAGCTTTTGGCTGGATTACCTGGGGCACACAAACCTTATTAGTGTTGATTTTAGGAGGACTTTCCTTCCTCCTTCTTCCTATTTTCAACCGTCGGAAATAATCTATATCTTGTGTTGGTTAAACAAAACTCAACACCTATGATGAAAAAATTACTATTCTTTGTGCTGATGGCAGTACCTCTACTTAGCTCAGCACAAATTCTTTACGAAACGATTTCTTCCGAAAAACTCGGCCAAACAAGGGAAATCAAGATCCAATTACCCAGGAATTATGAAGAAAATACCGAAAAAACTTACCCGGTATTTTTAGTACTTGATGGCGATTACCTATTTGAGCCGATAGCGGGAAACGTAGATTATTATTCTTATTGGGAAGATACTCCTGAAATGATCGTAGTAGGCGTCAATCAAAGCTCAACCCGGATGGATGATGCTTATTATGAAGATCGAAATTTTCTTCCTGCCGATAAAGGTGCGGCCTTTTTTGAATTTCTCGGAATGGAGCTTCTGCAGCATCTAGATGACAAATACCGAACTTCAAATTTCCGGGTAATAGCAGGCCACGATTATACTGCAAATTTCATCAATTATTATTTGTTAAAAACCGATCCAATCTTTGATGGTTACATTAATTTAAGTCCAGACCTCGCACCATTAATGGCAGATAGAATCAGCAGCGCCCTGAGAAAATCTGAAACAAAAAAATGGTTATATCTGGCCACTGGCACCGAAGATATTCCCCAGCTAAAAAAGGGAATCGAAGATTTAAACTCCCAACTTTCTGCAATAGAAAATGATTTAGTAACCTATGCCTTCGACAACTTTGAAAACGCAACCCACTATACGCTGGTAGGCAAAGCAATACCATCGGCGTTACTAAGCATATTTAATGTTTACAGACCGATTAGCAAGAAGGATTACAATGAGCTTTTATTACAAACTTCAGTATCTTCTGTGGAATTCTTAACCGATAAATATGAAAGCATCAATGAGCTTTTCGGAATTCAGAAAAAAATTAGGCTTAATGATTTTATGGCAGTGTATAATGCGATTGAAAAAACAAGACGATGGGAAGATTATAAAGACCTGAGTAAACTTGCATACGATAATTTTCCAGGAACTATGCTGGGTACTTTTTTTGAAGCACGGTATGAAGAAGAAACCGGAGATCCAAAGAAAGCAATGCGTACCTATCAGAATGCCTATGGACAGGAAGAAATTGCATTTTTAAATGCAGATTTTATGCTGGCAAAAGCTGATGCAATTAAAAAAGATTTCGGTTATTAGCAGGAAATTTTAGAGCTAAATGCCCAAGGTTAAATCAACGTTTTACTGCCAGAATTGTGGTAGCCAATTTTCGAAATGGCAAGGCAAATGCAATGCCTGTGGCCAATGGAATACTATTGCTGAAGAAATTGTAGAAAAACCCAATCCAAAGGACTGGAAGTCACCTAGCGAGCGTGAGGCAAAACGTACTGCAAAACCATTAAAAATTGCCGAAATTGAAAATAGCCCCCAGAACCGATGGCATACTGGCAATAATGAGCTGGACCGGGTTCTGGGTGGCGGGCTTGTTCCTGGATCGCTCACCCTACTGGGCGGTGAACCGGGAATCGGAAAAAGTACGCTCTTGCTTCAGATTTCACTTCAGTTAACTTATAAAGTTTTATATGTTTCCGGAGAAGAAAGTCAGCAGCAAATAAAAATGCGCGCAGAACGAATCAATCCCCTGGCTGCCAATTGCTATATTCTTACAGAAACTAAAACTCAGAATATATTTAAACAAATTGAAGTTATCCAGCCCGAAGTAGTAATTATAGATTCTATTCAAACCTTGCATAGTGATTATATTGAAAGCGCTCCGGGGAGTATTTCACAAATTAGGGAATGTACTGCAGAACTTATAAAATTTGCAAAAGAAACAAACACTCCAGTTATTTTAATTGGCCATATTACTAAAGAAGGTAGTATAGCCGGACCCAAAGTACTGGAACATATGGTGGACACTGTATTACAGTTTGAAGGCGACAGAAACCATGTTTATCGGATTTTAAGAGCGCATAAAAACCGTTTTGGTTCCACTCACGAGCTGGGCATTTACGAAATGCAAGGCAGTGGCCTAAGGGAAGTTTCCAATCCTTCAGAAATTTTAATTTCCAAAAACGAAGAAGACCTTAGCGGAACTGCTATTTCAGCCACTTTAGAAGGGATGCGGCCGCTTATGATAGAGATTCAGGCCCTGGTAAGTACTGCAGTGTACGGAACTCCTCAGCGTTCTGCTACTGGATACAATGCGAAGAGACTGAATATGTTACTTGCAGTTTTAGAAAAACGAGCAGGTTTTAGGCTAGGTGCTAAGGATGTTTTCCTGAATATTACCGGGGGAATTAGCGTAGACGACCCCGCGATAGACCTTGCCGTGATTGCCGCAATATTATCTTCAAATGAAGATATTTTTATCGAAAAGAACATCTGTTTTGCCGCAGAAGTCGGACTCGCTGGAGAAATTAGACCCGTCACTCGGATAGAACAACGAATTATTGAAGCTGAAAAACTGGGTTTTGCCTCCATTCTGGTTTCCAAACAAAGTAAAATTCCCAAAAATAACTTTAGCATTAATATAATTAAAGTTGCTAAAATTGAAGATGTGGTAAGTTATTTATTCGGATAAACCTATGGAATTTCCTATTTTGACAGGAAAATCAGGGTGCCGGATTGGGATAAGTTTCGTGCACCTGATTAATGGCTTCCAATACTTCTTCAGAGATTTCTAAATCTATGCTTCCAATATTTTCTTGCAATTGCTTAATTGAAGTTGCACCTATAATATTACTGGTTACAAAGGGTCGGCTATTTACAAAGGCCAGGGACATTTGTGCGAAATTCAACTCATACTTTTTAGCGACCTCGCTATAAGCCAGGGTGGCTTTTACTGCCTGTTTTCCTGAATATCTTTTATATTGTGGAAATAAGCCTAATCTTGACTTTGACCGAATTCCTTCTAGATGCTTCCCGCTTAAAGTACCCATCCCTAATGGCGAATAAGGAAGTAATCCTACCTTCTCCCGATGAAGGATCTCGGTGAGTCCAATTTCATCCTTTCGGTTGAGTAAATTATATGGATTTTGAACAGTGATCATTTTTGGTAAATTGTACTTTCTGCCTTCTTCCAGAAAGCGCATCACTCCATACGGTGTTTCATTAGATAAACCTACCTGACGAATTTTTCCATCTATTACAAAACCATTTAAAGTTTCCAAAACTTCTTTAAAATTCTCCTTCCAGGCGTCGCCATTATCATGTTCATAACCTCTTTTTCCAAAGAAATTAGTATTTCTTTCAGGCCAGTGTAATTGATAAAGATCAATATAATCCGTTTGTAATCTTTTTAAACTTTTATGTAAAGCATCGGTAACAGCCTTCTTGGTAAAACCAAGATTCTCTCGAATATGATCCATGGAATTTCCTGGTCCCACAACTTTTGAAGCCAACACCACTTCCTGTCTTTTTCCTGACTTTTTAAACCAGGATCCAATAATTTCTTCGGTGCTTCCCTGAGTTTGTGGTTTCCCAGGAATGGAATACATTTCAGCAGTATCCAGGAAGTTCACTCCTTTATCAAGTGCAAATTCTATTTGCTCGTGACCCTCAGCTTCAGTGTTCTGTTCGCCCCAGGTCATCGTGCCAAGGCAAATCTTACTTACTTTTATATCGGTATTAGGGAGTTTGGTATATTCCATTAAATTTTATTTGGAAAATGTTCTATTCTTCATTTAATAATTTTGTCACCTCATCTAATTTTGGAGTTAAAATAACCTCAATTCTTCGGTTTTTCGCTCTTCCTTCTGCGGTTTCGTTGGTAGCAATAGGCGCGTACTCCCCACGACCGGCAGCAGTTAAATTTTGTGGATCTATATTATTGTTTTCTTTTAATATTTGCACAATAGAAGTTGCACGTTTGGTCGAAAGATCCCAGTTATCATTTAACGGACCGCTTCCCCCGTAGGGCACATTATCGGTGTGACCTTCAATCAGAACAGCTATATCGGGATTTTGCGCTAAAACCTGACCTAATTGCTGAACAGCCTTTCTTCCTTCTGCATTTACCGCCCAGCTTCCCGAGCTGAATAATAACTTATTTTCCATGGAGACATAAACCTTACCCTCACGTTGCTCGACGGTTAAACCTTTACCTTCAAAATTGGTTAAAGCTTTAGAAATCGCATCTTTTAAGGCATTCATTTTCGCATCTTTTGCAGCGATTAATCCTTCGAGCTCGTTTACTCTTCTGGAACGTGCATCAAGTTCACGTTGCAATTTATTTAGCCTGGCCTGTTCTGCTACCAAGGATTGTTCCTTTTTCTCGAGCTCTTCAAGCAACTGACGGTTTTGCCGGGAATTTTCGGCAATAGCAGCCGAACTATTTTCCTCTAAAGCATCGTAAGAATTCTTAAGTGCTGCATAGTTTTTTTGCGAACTTTCCAATTCATCTTTTAACCGATCTCTTTCTGCCTTGAGCTCAGCATATTGCTTTTTCAATGCTGAAAATTCTTTATCTAGATTTTTATATTTATCAAGTTCAGATTGTATATTTCTGCTTTCACGTTTTAAATCAGCGTGTCTACCTTCGAGTTCCTGATATTTTTTTGAAGAAACACAAGAATTTAGCATGAAAATTGCTAAAACAGCCAAAACAATTAATTTTCTCATAACTTTAAACTATTACATATTAAAAATCTGATTCCAATTCTACCAAAATAGGACAGTGGTCACTATGTTTGGCTTCGGGTAATATAACGGCGCGTTTTAGCTTTTCTTGCAAAGGCTCAGCTACCAAATTATAATCGATACGCCAACCTTTGTTATTGGCGCGTGCGTTGGCACGATAACTCCACCACGAATAATTATCTCCATCTTGATTAAAATGCCTGAATGAATCAATAAAACCGCTTTTCATAAAATTATCAATCCATTTACGCTCAATTGGCAAAAATCCAGAAACATTTTTTAGTCGAACAGGGTCGTGGATATCTATAGCCTGGTGGCAAATATTATAATCCCCGCAAATTATCAAATTGGGAAAATCCTGTTTTAATTGGTCTATATATTGCTGGAAATCATCCATAAACTGAAGCTTGTGATCCAGCCGGGCATTATTAGTTCCTGAAGGTAAATACAGACTTATGACTGAAAAATTTTCAAAATCAGCCCGAATCGTTCGTCCTTCATGATCCATATAATCTATACCTGTACCATATTCTATATGTAAAGGCTTGTGTTTACTTAGAATCGCGACGCCACTGTAGCCTTTCTTTTGAGCGGGATACCAATAATGATAAGGATAGCCGGCTTCCTTGAAATCATCTAGATTTAATTGATCGGGATTTGCTTTTATCTCCTGAAGACAAACCAAATCAGGATTTGCCTGTTGAACCCAATCTAAAAAACCTTTTCGTACGGCAGCCCTAATTCCATTTACGTTATAGGAAATGATTTTCATGAAAGTCAATTTTCCTCAAAAATAAGGCTAAATGGCAGATTTACAAGTTGAATTACTGAATTTTCAGCAGCTTTTTAGCCTGTTGAAAGTGTCTTTCCTCATGGGCGAGAATAATTTTAAAGGCAGCATCAATTTTATATACGATTTTAGGATTTGCAGGTGAAGAAATTATCGCATTTTGTTTTAATAGATCCTCTGAGTGTATAATTTTCTGCTTTAATTTCTCCTGATGCTCCATGAATCTAAAAACAACATTTTTTGACTTGCTATTTTCAGCAGGTTTCCAGATGGAGAAAGTTTTGGTCTTTCTACTTGTACTGGGCTGAACCGATTTTAAGATAGTCCTTCCAAAGAAATTCACCAAAAAACTGAAATTTGCTATAAATGGTTTTTTATGATCCTTAATTCTCAACTTATCAATCATCGGAAAATAAGATTGATTAATTAAAATAAGATGTTCTATATTTTGGGCAATACTCCAGGTTTCAGGATCTGGTTTCCAGTGAATTTCACGTTCACTGAGTTCTCCAAACTCCCTACTGAACTTTAAAGTTAGTTCATCTAGCCTATTGATGAAATCTTCCGTATACACCGATAAAAGTTATAAAATTAGATTAACTATTTTACAATAAATCGTTGAATTTTTCCTACTTCTCGCGTACCCACTCGCACCAAATAAACACCTCTTGCAGCATAAGACATATTTAATTCGTAAACATATCCGGTACCATTATTTTCTATCTGATTTTCTAATAATTTTTGACCTAACACATTATGAACTGTAATTCGTAAAGGTTCATCATAATCTGTTTCCATAACAATCCTAAACTGTTTATTTCCTTCGGAAAGCACAAGTAATTCAGCTTCGTTTAGAATAAAATCTTCTATATCCAGGGTAGAATCAGTAACATTAACTGAATAATCGTGGGTAGTACCGTATTCCATCACTTCACAGGGACTATCCAGATCTCCATCAAAATCTACATCTCCTGCCCTAATTCTTAACAAGTGCTGTCCTAAAGGTGCATCAAAGGGAAGACTAAAATCGTAAGAATACCATTCACGTGCCGTAGGGATGATTTCGGAGGTGATCAAACGCTCTTCGTCTTCAAATACTGCATCATCATCCAAGTCTATCCATAAAGAAAAACGTTCGGAATTCTCTTCGGTTAATTCCCCAAATAAAGATTGTACCGACACCGTGAACTGTCCTTCTGCACGATCTAAAACAGATTCTAAACCAATAAAATCAGCATAACCATTTCCACAAGGAATTCGTTCATTGAGAACGCCTTCCAATTCATAAAAGAAAATCCCATCCCCGTAACTACAATCAGACCCTTCTGGAATACAGTTTAAATTGGCAACGGACCTTACGCTTATATCATTATCTGGTTCAAAATCGTTCTCCAGGCGGGTCCCAGAACTAATCCTATAGGTCCCAGAAGGTGAAATATCGGCGCTTTCATCAAAAGTATAAACTTCAAGTCCGCCAACATCCAGAATACCATTAAAAACTTCCGTTACGGGCGTGTTATTGCCCACCTGGTAAAAAACAGGAATATCCTGTTGCGGTTCGCCTCCAAAATTTTCAATGCTTATAGTAACTTCTTCTGAGGTTCCCAAGCTCTCCCCGGTTTGGGGAGCATCAATAGAGGTTACCCCAACATCATTTGGAGGTAAATTTCGAACAGATGCAATTAAGGTATCATTTTCAAAATTTTGATCGTTTTCTAAATCTGTGCTGAAAAGGAATTCGTAGGTTTCCCCAACCTGGGAAAGATCGGCAGTTTGAGAAAAAGTATATTCAACGGTACTTGTTCCGGGAATGCTTTCTTCGAAAAATTCGGTAACTTCCCCACCCCCTGCTATAGTATAGCTTACTTCAAAATTAGATTGGGCATTTCGGCCGTAATTCCTTATTTTAATAGTGATTTCTTCATTTGAACTCAAACTCGAATCCTCTGGGCCAATTAAGGACACTACCCCAATATCGTTATCAAAATCTGGTGCTATTTTAAAAACGCCTACGTGATTTTTTCTAAGTTGACCCTCAAAGTATTCTCCATTATGCCAAAAGGTAAGCCCATCGGCTGCATCTACGCTTAAGTGGGCATAATCACCATACCTCGAATTAGGATTGGGACTTTCTCCTTCAACTATATTCTGTTCTTCTATAGTCATAATACCTAATTCATCATTTTGGTATCTTCCCGTATAACGTAGGGACGGGTAAACGGGATCTTGTGGATTATCATTTAGAACCGTATAACCAAGAGCAATATTTCCTTCCTTATCCATTCCAATACTTCCGCTAAACCGATCACTGTTATCCGGGGCATAGGTGCCTTCCTGGTAAACACTCCAAAGATCTCCTACATTTTGTTGCCGCAATTCATACCATCTGATGCCTGCATGTTCTGCCGCGCTTGGATCTACATCTACTACAAAATTCATTACCACGGAATTATAATCCGGGAAACGCCGATAGGTGGTCATATACATCATCGTGGCCTGTAGAGCATCGATTTCCGGATTGTCCTCCCCTGGTTGAGAAAGATTGGCAAAAGAACCTCCATCAAAAGTTGATATAAAGGGAGAAACACCCTCAGCGGAACCTAATTCCTGGGATTCTGAAATCGTAGAAACTAAAGGATCGCTCCAGTCTACATTAATGAGCCAAAGTTTTAAATGGTCTTCGCTTATTCCTGCCCAGGCATCATCCTGTAAATAAATTATCGGCGAATTTCCACGCGGAGGTAAGTTTTCTCCAATTCCTGAAAATCCTGCAGGGCTGTAAAACCCATTTGTTTCTATTCCGGGCAGGGGAAATGCCATTATTTGGGCAGTTTCTCCAAGAAGCATTTTATCTCTTTCTAAAGCATATACCACCTGGCTGGTAGCAGCAGTTCTGGAATTTTTATTGGTCGTGATATAATAGCCATCTCCCCAAACTGAAATCTTGGGATAATCAGGCAAAACTCCATTGGTTGTAAATCGATAAGTATACCATCCATCATTAACAGGATCGGGTCCCTGAGATACAGCGATTAAAAAGCTCTCCGGGGTATCACTAAATTGTGAAATTATCCATCGGTCTGCAAAATCATCATATAGAATTATGGGGTCTCCAAGGGTTTCATTGGTAAACTCACCACCAATACTAGCCAGGGATGTGGGTTCTATAATTCGGTTACCCAATTTATCAAAAATAGAAAATGCTGAATTCCAACCATTTACATAATGATTTGGCCCAGCAGCTCCCGTTGGATCTGTAGGGGTTGCCTGGGTAGAAACAGCTTCAAAAGTAAAATAAGGAGCCTTTACCTGGATTTCCCCCATTTTTTGCTGAAGCGCATCCGTTTTTGTCTTGGGCAATCCTTTTCCTGGTACAATTTTATTAATTCCACGATTTCTGGGATTGTATATCTTGAATTCCTTTAGGGGCGGAATTAGTTTTCTTTTAGCCATAGCAGAAGAAGGGAATGCTTTGGCAGAATCTATATATACCGGGCCGGAAGTCTCCCTCTCTTGCCCAAGAATTATAGAATGAAAACCAAAAATTAAAACTAAAAGGATTATTATTTTTTTCATTTTTATGCGACTTCTTCTTTTACAATCTAAAAATAATGATTCCATGCTTATCTAAAACAAAAGGAGCGATTAAGTTAATTAACCACTCCTTTATTAAAATAAATACTATTTCTAAAAATGCGAAGATTATTATTATTCAAAAAAATATGCAATCCAACCTATGACATACTTATGAATAAAAACAAAAAATAAATACTATTTTTTACTTTTTCATCCAAGCCTTAAAATCAACTTCCTGTTGAATGAGTTCTTTTAATTCTGTAATGGAAACACGTTTCTGCTCCATAGTATCCCGGTAACGCACAGTAACTTGTTTGTCCTCTAAAGAATCATGATCTACAGTGATACAAAGCGGGGTTCCTGCTGCATCTTGTCTGCGATATCTTCGCCCAATAGCATCTTTTTCATCATATTGCACCCTGAAATCCCATTTCAGTTCTTCTATAATTTCCTGAGCAAGTTCTGGTAACCCATCTTTTTTAACTAAAGGAAGCACTGCAGCTTTGGTGGGAGCAAGGACTGCGGGTAATTTCAAGACCGTTCTAGTGGTCCCGCCTTCAAGTTCCTCTTCTTTTAATGAAGCTGAAAAAACGGCTAAAAACATTCGGTCTAAACCAATAGAAGTTTCAATTACATAAGGAACGTAATTCTCCTTTAGCTCGGGATCATAAAAACGCAATTTCTTTCCCGAATGTTCTTCGTGTGCCTTCAGGTCAAAATCTGTTCTAGAGTGGATTCCTTCGAGTTCTTTAAAACCAAAGGGGAAATTAAACTCAATATCGGTAGCGGCATTGGCATAATGCGCCATTTTTTCATGGTCATGGAAACGATAATTTTCTTCACCTAAGCCTAGGGAAGTGTGCCATTTCTGACGCGTTTCTTTCCAGTGCTCAAACCATTTTAATTCTTCACCAGGACGTACAAAAAATTGCATCTCCATCTGTTCGAATTCTCGCTGGCGAAATATAAATTGTCTGGCTACTATTTCATTTCTGAAAGCTTTTCCTATCTGAGCAATTCCAAAAGGAATTTTCATCCTTCCAGTTTTTTGTACGTTAGAAAAATTTACAAAAATTCCCTGGGCGGTTTCAGGCCGTAAATACAAATCAGTAGCAGAATCAGCTGAAGCTCCTAATTTGGTTCCAAACATCAAATTGAACTGTTTAACATCAGTCCAGTTTCTAGAACCTGTTTCGGGACAAGCGATTTCCAGCTCTTCAATTAACGCCTTCACATCAGCTAAATTCTCATCAGTAAGTGATTTCGCAAGTCGCTCTAGAATTTTCTTTTCTTCTTTTTTATAGCGAATAACCCGGGGATTGGTAGTTATAAACTCTTCTTCGTCAAATTTCTCACCAAAACGCTTCCTTGCTTTTGCGATTTCTTTCTGAGCTTTTTGATTTATCTTTTCTGCAAAATCTTCAACCAAGACATCCGCACGATACCGCTTTTTAGAATCTTTATTATCAATTAATGGATCGTTAAAGGCGTCCACGTGTCCAGAGGCCTTCCAGGTAGTTGGATGCATTAAAATTGCCGCATCCAATCCTACTATATTCTGGTGCAACTGCACCATACTTTTCCACCAGTATTCCTTGATATTCCTCTTTAATTCCGCTCCGTTTTGCCCATAATCGTAAACAGCACTAAGGCCGTCGTATATTTCACTTGATGCAAAAATATACCCATACTCTTTCGCATGGGATATTACATTTTTAAAAAAGTCTTCTTGTTTTGCCATAGCACAAAAATAAAAAAACCGCCCTGATATATAGCAGGGCGGCCTTTGATTTTTAGGTTTTTAATTATTTTAGGTTAAAAGAGGCTGTTCCCAGTAAAGTTGCATTTGCATAAACATATACTTTATAGGTACCCTCCAATAATTTATCTTCATTTGTATTGGCCAGCAAACAAACATCTAGCTCATTATTCTCATAATATACTTTTGAAGCTGCGCTATACACCATAGGACCGCCCTCGTGCTCTACCACAATTTGATCGCCTACCAGTTCATTCTCCGGATTATAGACCTGCACATACATATCCCTTTCTCCGGGACCAGCAAGATCGTTGGCAGTTATGGTAAAGCAAGTCCGTACCTGATCTATCCTTCCGGTTCGATCGTTTTCTACCAATTTCCCACTATTTCTAACAATAACACCTTCTCCACGAAGGTTTGTTATTTTAAGCTGTGCTGCAAGGTCTACCTTATTGGAAAGGTCCTGGTTGGTATCTTGTAAGGAATCCGATAAACGGGTTTTTTCTTGTAAAATTACATTTGTACTATCTAAAGTTTGAGACATCATCTGGTTTTGACGATTCAAGCTATCTACCACTCTAAACAATCGTTCCTTTTCAGCTTTAAGATTGCCAATTTCTCTTCTATACCGCGAAATTAGCAAAAGATTAGCCTCATTATCTTCTACAGAATCGAGTAAGCGCTCTATTCTATCTCGTGCATCCACAAGATTTTGATCCATAATCTGATTCTCTGCGATCGCCTCGTCGTATTTAATAATCAAATCATTAAGTTCATCTTCAATAACCTCTTTTTCTTTAGTCAGGATAGCTCTATTTTCCTTTTCCTCATTGTAAAATTTAATTGTATAAATACCTAAGGCCAATAAGGCCACAGCTAAAACTCCGGTCAATATTTTAAGCGCAGTGTTATTTTTCTTTTCGGTCATCATATTAAAAGAATTTTGTTTGTAAATTTAGGAGATTTTTAAGTTAAAATACGAGGACTTAACAAATGTTTCACGGTTTAGCCTTTTATTCTATCCAAAAATGCACAGTTGCTGGAACAATGCTTTAATAAAGGGTAAACAAGTAATTAAAGCTGCTGTCTCCAGGAATTATCAATCTCCGGTTTTATTCTGATAACGAGAATGCCAGGGGAAAAGTATGGAGACATGCTTCGCTACGAATCACAAGCTTGTTTTATATAATAAAATTTGGTCCGACCCCTTTCCTCGAGCAATAAATGATCAACTTTTTAAAATGCCAAATTTACTATCACTAACATTCATTTCCAGGCCGATTGTATTATAAAATCTAAAATAATTGTTTCTTTGTTATAAGATTTCATTTTTAAAATATGCTAAAAAGAATCCCAGGAGTTTTACTTGTTGCCGTTTTAGTCCTGCTTTGCGTGCAATGCGCCAAAAAGGGTATGCCGGAAGGTGGTCCTGAAGACGAAGAGCCACCAACATTTTTAAGAGCAAATCCTGAAAACTACAACACTAATTTCACTGCAGAGGAAATAAGGATATTCTTTGACGAGTATATTAAACTAGAGGACGCTCGACAGCAAATTGTGATTTCACCGCCCATAGAACCCCGCCCCAGTATAATACCTATGGGAACAGCCCGAAAAGATATTCGTATTCAAAATTTGGATTCCCTTCAAAAAAATACCACCTATACTATCAATTTTGGAAAAAGTATTGTAGATAATAACGAAGGCAATCCACTACCTTATTTTAAATATGTATTTTCTACTGGAGATTATTTAGATTCCTTGGAAATTTCCGGAACTATTAAAGATGCTTACCTAAAAGCTCCTTCAGAATTTATCTCTATTTTTTTATACGAAGTGGACTCTACTTTTTCAGATTCCCTAGTTTTTAAAGAAACTCCGCGTTATATAACATATACTTTAGATAGTACGGTGAATTTTGAAATGGAAAATCTCAAAGAAGGTACTTATCAAATTCTTGCCGTTGAAGATAAAAACGATAATTACAATTTTGACCCTAAGTCTGAAAAAATAGGTTTTATAAAAGATTACATTACCCTCCCGACAGATTCTACCTATAAAATCACCATTTTTAAGGAAAAACTACCATTTGAAGCACAAAGGCCTAAATTGCTCAAAGGAAATCAAATTCTTTTTGGATATGAAGGTAGCAAAGGAATTGATAGCGTAGAAATCAACCTGTTAACTCCAAAGCCTGAAGGTTTCCAGTCCAGAATTGTAAAGGACGCCAAAACTGACACCTTGTATTACTGGTATAATATTAGACCCGAAAATGACAGCCTTTCTTTTGAAGTTCTAAGTCCTTCAGGGCGAGACACGCTTTTTACGAAGATTGGTGAAGAACCCCGTGATTCGCTTAATGTAACCACAGAACCTTCCGGAGGAATTGAGTTCGAACAGAATTTTAAATTTAAAGCCAATACACCGATCACGGATATTAACTCCGAATTAATAAGTATTCGCGATAAAGATTCTGTTTTAATTCCTTTTAATGCTGAAATGCGACCCCTGGAAAATGAAATTATTATTTCTTTTGAAAAATCGGAAAGCACTGATTATTTGGTTACTGCATTGCCCGGAGCAATTACCGATCTTTTTAAAACAACCAATGATACTATTCAACAAAGTTTAAATACCAAATCTTATGCAGATTATGGAAGTATAATTTTAAACCTTCAAAATGTTGATCGGTATCCCATACTTGTGCAACTCACAAATGAAAAAGGAGAGGTAATGGCCGAAAAATATTCTAACGGAGACAGCAATTTTCATTTCAGGTTTCTTAACCCTGCAGAATATCTTATTAGAGTGATTTTTGATGAAAATGAAAATCAGAAATGGGATACCGGGGATTATTTAAAAAGAATTCAGCCGGAGGAAATACAATATTATCAAGATACAATAAATGTAAGGTCTAACTGGGATATGCCTGAAACCTTTATTTTAGAATAAACTCATCCCGATCTTGAAGAAATTTTAAATGACTGCGAGTTTCTTCTAAATGCGTTTTGTCTAATTTAACTTCCTTGACAAAAGGTTCTTCGATATCAAGGTCACTTATATTCTGACCCAAACAATCGTAAGCTGCGGTATGTCCGTTGTATTGATAACCATCGCCGTCATTTCCGGTACGATTTACACCAATACAATAACTCATATTCTCAATTGCCCGAGCCTTTAAAAGGGTATCCCACGCAAAAACTCTTTTGCTTGGCCAGTTGGCAACATAAATTAATAGATCATAATCTTTATCATTCCTGGAAAATACCGGGAAACGTAAATCATAACAAACCAGAGGACAAATTTTCCATCCTTTATAATGCACTATAAGACGTTCTTTTCCAGCCGTGTAAGTTTGATCTTCTTTGGCTAAAGTAAAAGTGTGACGTTTATCATAAATATCATAACTTCCATCAGGGAAAACAAAAAAAAGCCGGTTATAAAAATTCCCATCATCAGTAATAATGACACTTCCGGTCACCGCGGATTCTTTTAATTTCGCCATTTCACGCATCCACTGCAAGGTCAAACCATCGGTTTTTTCAGCCAATTTTCTCGCATTCATACTAAAACCAGTGGTAAACATTTCCGGAAGAATAATGAGATCTGTATCTTCCGATAGTGCCTTAATTTCTTTTGAAAACAAACTTCGATTTGCCTGGGGATCCTCCCATTTCAAATTTGGCTGGATCAGGACAGTATTTAATTTTTGTGCCATACCCAAAATTAGCAAATTTTAATTTTATGCTGCTAAATCCTTGTTAAACAATTGTGGATAAATCTTATAATGGATAGCTTTAAACTGTAAAATTGTTTTATGAAGGTACAAACTTTGCTTAAAAAAGATTCATTTTCCTCAGCAGCCGGTCGTGGACTTGTTGCCGGAATAATTGGTGGACTTGCCGGTACCGCCGTAAAAAGTCTAGTAGAACACTTTTTACCAGTTCGGCAAATTGAACAACGCTCAGCCCAAATTAAAATCGTAGACGATCTTTCTACCAAAATTATAGGTTCTCCTATTAGCATTCAAAATGAAGAATTAGCTGAGCAATTAGTGAATTTCCCAATAGGAGCTAGTGTTGGTGCTGCATACGGGTATGGAAAAAGAGATGATGACCTATTGAAATTGAAAGACGGAATTATTCTTGGAAGTTCTACCTGGATCACTACCCACGAAACCTCCTTTCCACTTATGGGACTGGAACCTAAACCTACTGAAATCCCTATTAGGATGCAAATGAATGAGCTTTTAGCTCATGTTCTTTTTGGAATTACCACCGAAGTGGTTCGTAGCACCATTCTTAAAAGATTAAACGAAAGAAATTAATTTTCCAACTTCTTCAACATTTTTCTAATCCTATCTTCCAATTTTTCTGAAGACAGTTTTTCCCGAAGCCTATCAGTAATAATAGGAAATGAAAAAGGCGTAGGATTTTCACAATTTTTCCAAACTATTTTTTGACTCTGTATGCGCTCTAAAGCCTGTCGAAGTCGACCTTCTTCTAATTGATGCTCAAAGGTTTCCCTAAAAGCTTGTAAGTACAATAAATTGTCTTCTTCATAATCTTTAAAAACGCTGAACAGTAACTGCGAACTACTTTGCAGGTGTTTACTTTTAATTTGTTGAGTTGGATAACCGGTAAAAACCATCCCGGCAATTACAGCAATATCTCTAAATTTACGCCGGGCCATCTCAGTAGCGTTTAAACTTTTGTATAGATCGTCCATTAAATATGTTGTAGAAAACAAATTATTATCCAACACTTGCTGTAGATCCATCTTCTGATCAGAGAGTAATTCAAAACCATAATCGTTAAAAGCAATGCTGAAAGATATTGGTGAGAGTAGGCTAATGCGGTAAGCCAGTAAACTTCCCAAAGCCTCGTGTACAAAACGACCTTCAAAAGGATAAAAAATAGCATGATGTCCATCACGGGTTTTAAAAGTTTCAATTAAGAACTCATCCTGATTCGGAATAATAGATTCTTTTTTTTGCCTTTCCAGAATGGGACGCAAAGCTTTTAATTCTAATGAATTTACGGTTTTAGTGGAAGCAATAGAATTAGCAGCTGTATACATTTCTTCTCGAAGCAGTTTGCTCATTTGCGCTGAAAAAGACATTCTACCTCCCATCCAACTGGGTATTTTGGAAGTTTTTCTCTTAGATTTTCGTACTAGAACTTGCATACTCTGGATCCTAACCAATTCTAGATTTCTCCCAGCAAAAGTAAACACATCGCCTATGGTCAGTTTGGAGATAAACCATTCTTCAATAGTACCGATATATCCGCCTTTCAGATATTTTACACTTAGAACGGCATCGCTCACAATCGTACCAATTTGTAGTCTGTGACGCATTGCAATTCCACGGCTATTCACTTTGAACCGCCCATCCTCTTCAATTTCAATTTTCTTATATTCATCATAAGCCTGCAAACTTTGGCTGCCTTTAGTAATAAAATTCAAAATCCACAACCACTGGTCTGCCGTCATTGCATTAAAGCAAAAAGTAGATTTAATTTCAGGCCAGATTTTCTTCGGGAAAAATCCATTACCAACAGCAAGGGTGGTAAGGTATTGTACCAGAACGTCGAAACTCAACAAATATGGAATACGGTCTTCAACTGCTGTTTTTTTAACCGCTTTTTTTAAAGCAGAAGCTTCAATAAGTTCTATAGCGTGGGTCGGCAGAAAATGAATAACACTTTCTTTTCCGGGTCGGTGTCCACTTCTCCCAGCCCTTTGTAAAAAACGTGCCACACCTTTTGGTCCCCCAATCTGTATAATAGTTTCCACAGGGGCAAAATCTACACCCAGATCAAGGCTAGACGTACATACAACAGCTTTTAAAGTTTCATTTCTAATGGCCTGTTCCACCCATAACCGAGTTTCTTTGTTGATACTCCCGTGGTGCATTGCTACTTCTCCTGCCAACTCAGGGTACTTTATCATAAGTTTTTGAAACCACATTTCGCACTGAGAACGGGTATTGGTAAATAATAAAGTGGTTTTCGAGCTTTTAATAATTGGCACAACCTCATCTATCAAATGCAAACCCAAATGTCCGCGCCATGGAAACTTATCCATTTTCTGGGGAATAATGGATTTCACGCTAATTTTTTTTTTCAAATTAGCCTTAATCAAAATCGAGTTTCGAAAAGCTTCCGAATCAGGACCTAATAAAACTTCCCGTGCCTGTTCTAAATTCCCTATTGTTGCAGAAATTCCCCAAATTCTTAAATCTTCCGAAACCGATTTTAAGCGGGATAGCGCCAATTCCATTTGAACGCCACGCTTTGTTCCCAAAAGTTCGTGCCATTCATCAACCACTACAGCATCTAGATGCTCAAAGGTTTTTGGATAATCTTTAGATGAAAGCAATAATTGCAAACTTTCAGGTGTGGTAATCAGCAAATCGGGCATGGACTTTTTCTGTGTAGCACGGATTTTCTGCGGCGTATCGCCGGTTCGGATCCCTACTGTTAAACCGCTTTCAATTTCATTGGAAAAACGTTCTGTCGCCTGTTGAATTTCAACTGAAAGTGCCCGTAGAGGCGTAATCCAAATAGCTTTTAAGCCTGCTTTGTGGGTAGTTTTATAACTGGGATTTTTCTTTATATAATTCAAAACAATTGGAACCCAAAGAGCATAGGTTTTTCCGCTTCCAGTTGGCGCGTTGAGAAGACCGCTCTTTCCTTGTAAAAAAGCTGTCCAGGTTTGTCTTTGAAAAGCGAAAGACTTCCAATTTTGTTTTAAAAACCAGTTCTCCGGGATTTGAGTAAGTTGTTTTTTATTCATGTTTCAAAGAGAGTTCACCAGTTTTAACAACCTAAGAGCTCTATTTCTAAATATTAGGGGATCAGTTCCCGCAATTCAGTTAATGTATTGGCCTCAAGAATATTCTTATCAGTTCTCCAGCGCACCATTCTGGGAAATCTTGTGGCAACACCGCTTTTGTGCCTTTTGGATTCTGCAATGCCCTCAAAGGCAATTTCAAAAACGTGGTACGGCACTACACTTCTTACGGGGCCAAAACGTTCAAGTGTATTTTTTTTAATCCAGGCGTCCAATTTTTTAAATTCTGCATCGGTAAGTCCGGAATAGGCCTTAGCGAAAGTTACGAGTTCTTTTTTTTCATCATCCCAAAGGCCAAAGGTATAATCTGTGAATAAATTAGTGCGTCTGCCATGACCCCGCATCGCATAAGTTAACACTGCATCTATCGTAAAGGGATCTAACTTCCACTTCCACCAGTCGCCTTTTTTTCTACCAACTAAATAAGCTGAATCTAGTTTTTTCAACATTAATCCCTCTGACTTTTTTTCGCGTGCCCGTTCCCGTTCCTCAGCAACTTCCATCCAGCTTTTAAAAGAAATTCGTTCTGATAGATGCAAGGGAATTTCTTCTGTAGAAACTTCCGAGTATAGCCTTTCCAAAATTTGTCTCCTTTCTTTAAAAGACTGCTGGCGTATGTCTTCTCCTTTCCACTCTAAAACATCGTAAGCCTTTAAAATTACCGGTGTTTTAGTTAATAATTTATTACTTATGTTTTTCCTGCCTATTCGGGTTTGAAGGTCCTTAAAAGTCCCTATTTCTCCCTTGGGAAAAGGTAGAATTTCTCCATCTATCACCGTACCATTAGGAATAGTACCTAAAAAAAATTTAAATTCAGGATATTTATCAGTCACTAATTCTTCACCTCGACTCCACACAAAAAGCTCATCGTTCCTGATAATTACCTGTGCGCGGATACCGTCCCATTTATGCTCTGCGCTCCATTGGGCTACATTACCTAACTCCTCCACTTCGCTATCTATAGCATAAGCCAGGTAGAACGGATAAGGTTTAGATAAATAATCTTCTGCATTTTCCTCTATAATCAATTTTTCAAAGGTTATTTTTTCCGGCTCCCAGTCTCCCATCATTTTATAGGCAAGAATATCTTCATCGATATCGGTAGCCTTAGAAAGGGCACGGGTCATAAGTTTTTGACTTACCCCTATTCGAAAACTACCGGTGATAAGTTTTGTAAAAACAAAACGTTCATAATAATTTAGAGAAAGCCAGTTGTGCCGCAGGTATTCTCGTTTCTCTATTTCGCTTTTAGGTTTTAACTCTATTATTTCCTGAAGAAACTGGCTCAGGCTTTTTTTCGAGGTCTCTTTGGCGGGCGGAATTACTAAAGCAATAGTTTCAGCCAAATCACCTACAATATGATAGGATTCTTCAAACAACCACAAAGGAATATTTGCCAGTTCTGAAGCAAATTCCCTCATTAAAGTGGTATTAACAGGACGCGGCGGACGTCGATGAGATAAAATTGCAATGGTCCAAACCTTGTCTTTGTCCTGGGCATTTTTAAAATAATGCGTTAAGGCAGCTACTTTTAAATTGGTACTATTGGTACTGTCTAAGGTTTTTATGAGTTCTGCGAATCTCCGCATTCCCTGTAAGGGAAGTACCTTGTCTATATTTTTTTTTCTCATAATTCCTTTAGCTTTTTACCCAAAAAAGTGCCTGTAAATGACAAAATCATTTAATTTTGATTCTCTACTTCTTTCTTAGATTCTTCCTCCCCCACTTCTCCTTCGTATTGAGTTTCTTCTGTCCTGGCATCATAACCGATTTCCCTTAAATAGCGGGAAAAAATATCGGTGTAACCATGGGTGCAAATAACTTTTTCAGCACCAGTAGCTTTTATTGAATTCAGCAATCCCTGCCAGTCGCAATGATCAGAAAGTACAAATCCACGATCGATGGCTCTTCTTCGGCGTGCACCTCGAAAAGCCATCCAGCCACTTGCTGAAGCCGTTACATATGGCACCAATTTCTTAATCCACGGGCTCCCGTGCGCGCTAGGTGGCGCTACAACAATATTCCCTTTCAACTGGTTTTTTTTCGTATCCTGAGTAACCCTGGCGGTCTCGGGCATTTCAGATAAAGGGCGAATTACCTCTGTCATATTTTCTATAGCACCGTGGGTATAAATTTTCCCGATGGAAGTATCCAGGTGTTTTAATAAACGCTGTGCTTTTCCTAAGGAATAACCAAATATCACTGAAGTTCTTCCTTCCTCTTTATTTTGTTCCCACCAGTTATTGATTTCTGTAAACACATCTGCTTGTGGCTGCCATTTAAAAGCGGGTAAGCCAAAAGTACATTCGGTAATAAACGTATGGCACTTTACCGGTACGAAAGGTACGGCTACATCATCATCTTCATCTTTATAATCACCGGTGAAGACCCAGACTTCACCCTTGTATTCCACCCGGATTTGAGAGGAACCAATGATATGTCCGGCAGGATGTAATGAAAACTTTACTCCGTTGATCGTAAAAGTTTCGTTCCATTTTTTCCCTGACACATTAATTTCCCCAAGGCGATGTTTTATTATAGGAATATTGCTATGATGGGTTATGTATTTCTTATGGCCCCATCGGGAATGATCAGCGTGACCATGGGATATAATGGCTCTATCTACAGGCTTCCATGGATCTAGATAAACATTAGCCGCCTGGCAGTAAATTCCTTTTTTATTGAATGCAAGTAAGGGTGGTTTCATATGTTAGGTCCTTGAAATGAAATTAATTAAAATCAAATGCTTTGAAAAAGGATTAAGAAAAGATTAGCGATTGATTAAAACATCAATATTTTAGAAGTTTTTTGATAAAAAATACTTTAAGCTTTAAGTATCTTTGTGGTATAAAAAAAATTAAAATGTCATTTTCAGATTTATTCGGTTCGGGAGAGCATCTTCGAAATATTAATCACTTTGCTTCAATTGTTAACCTAGCAAGTGTGGATGGAGAGATTAATGAAAAAGAACGAAACCTGGTAGAACGTTTTGCACGTAAACTCGATATTAGCGAACAGGAGTATACTATGGTTATTAAAAACCCTAAGGAATTTCCTATTAGTGCATATAATAGTAGTGAAAAACGCCTGGAACGTCTTCACGACCTGTTTAAAATTATTTTTGCCGATAGCCTTATAGATCATGAAGAAGAGATCCTAGTTAAGCGCTACGCAATAGGTCTTGGTTTCTCAAGCGAAGCAGCTGAAAAAATAATTAAAAGATCTATTCAAATTTTTAGTGGACAACTAAATTTTGAAGATTACAAATATCTACTCGATAAATAGCTGTAGAAATTAATGGAATATTTAATTCTGAATTTTTGCCATCATTTAATTATTGGAATTACGATTCCATTTAAAGTGAAATAAAGCAGGGCAAAAAAAGGTTTTATTTTTAACCATATTTCTGCATAAATTCTTCAGCTTTGGTTACCATATTTTTGCTTCCACAGAAAAAAGGTGCGCGCTCATGTAGTTCTTTAGGCTGAATATCCATTATTCGGGTAAATCCATCAGTGGCTTTCCCCCCAGCCTGTTCAACTATAAACGCCATTGGGTTGCATTCGTATAACAACCTAAGTTTTCCATTATTCGCTTTAGAACTTTTAGGGTAAATAAAGATTCCACCTTTAATCATATTTCTATGAATATCTGAAACCATAGAACCAATGTATCTAGAGGTATAAGGCCTGTCTTGGTTTTCTTCCTGGCAATATTTTATGTATTTCTTTACGCCTTCGGGAAAATGTACATAATTCCCCTCGTTAATGGAATAAATACTTCCGTTTTCGGGGAATTTCATATCTGGATGTGACAAATACCAGGAACCAAGTGCAGGATTTAGAGTGAAACCATTTACGCCACAACCTGTAGTATAAACCAGCATCGTTGAAGTTCCGTAAATAATATAACCTGCCGCAACCTGTTTATCACCGGACTGCAAAAAGTCTTCACTGGTGACTGGAGAGCCAATTGGGGTGACACGGCGATAAATTGAGAAAATAGTTCCAACCGAAACGTTCACGTCAATATTGGAACTACCGTCAAGCGGATCCATAAGCACTACGTATTTATTTTGGTTGTCATTATTTTTTCCTGAAATCGTAATAAAATCATCGTTTTCCTCTGAAGCTATTCCGCAGACAATTTCACGATTAATTAATGTTTGAATAAAGGTTTCATTAGCGTAGACGTCCAATTTTTGCTGATCTTCACCCTGAATATTGGTATTCCCATGTAATCCCAGAATATCTACAAGGCCTGCTTTATTTACTTCATGATTTACCACTTTAGCCGCCAACCTTAAAGATCTTATTAAACGAGAAAGTTCTCCTGAAGAATATGGAAATGCCTCCTGGTTTTCTATTATAAATTCACCTAAAGTTTGATTTTTCTTATCCATTCTATATCAATATCGTTCTTTGCCTCAAAAATATTCATTTTTTTGACTTACTAAAACGTTTTCGTAAATAAAAATAATGATCTTACTATCTAAAACAATATTACATACCTCTGGTGATAAATTTCGACAGCATTTTACATAAGCCATCTTTTTTGAATTTCCATTCTTTATTTTTGTAAAAAAGTATTTATAATGGAATTTAAAATCAGAAAAGCAAAATCCGAAGACATGCCGGAGGTTTTAGAACTTATACAGGAACTGGCCGAATTCGAAAAAGAACCGGATGCGGTAATTATTTCCGCAGAGGATTTAAAAAGAGATGGTTTTGGAAAAAATCCCTCTTTCACCTGTTTTGTAGCTGAAGAAAAGGGGAAAATTGAAGGTATGGCATTATGCTATTTTAGATATTCTACCTGGAAAGGAAAAACAGTACACCTGGAAGACTTAGTCGTGAGGGAGAGTAGCCGTGGCAGAGGTCTAGGAAATGCTCTTTATAAACGCGTTATTCAATTTGCGAAAGATAAGGACGTAAAACGCACGGAATGGGTGGTTTTAGACTGGAATACTCATGCACGAGAATTTTACAATCGCAGCGGTGCAACAGTCTTCACAGATTGGTGTACCGTTCAAATGGAAGAGAAGGCTATGGATAGATTTCTTCAGAAATCACGTTAATAATACACTAAGCCAGCAGAAATTGCAATTTTTATAAAAATCTATTCCTACTTTTGTAGAAACACCAAACTTATGGAATACGTTATACGGGAAGCTGAGCGGGAGGATATGCCCGCGGTTTTGGAGCTTATAAAAGAACTTGCCGCTTATGAAAAGGCAACGGATCAAGTGGAAATCAGCGTAAGTGATCTTGAACATGAAGGTTTTGACGAAGGAAATTTTAAATGCTTTGTAGCCGAAGTGGACAAAAAAATTGAAGGAATGGCACTGGTTTATTTTAGGTTTTCTACCTGGAAAGGTCGTACTGTTCATCTGGAAGATCTCATAGTAAGAGAAAGTATGCGAGGTACCGGACTCGGGGGGGCGCTTTATAAACGAGTTGTAAAGTATGGTCACGAAAATAACGTTAAAAGAGTTGAATGGGTAGTTTCCGAAGGCAATAAAAACGCCCAGGAATTTTACGAAAACACTGGAGCTGATATTAAGAAAAACTGGTATACAGTGCATATGGATGAAACCGGAATTCAGAAAAATATCGATTAAAATTTATGAGGGTTTTTAAATTTGGAGGCGCATCGGTAAAAGATGCTGCAGGGGTAAGGAATGTTCAAAATGTTTTAGAAAAAACCGGAAAAGGCCCAAAAATAATTGTGGTTTCGGCAATGGGAAAGACCACCAATGCCCTGGAAATCGTAATTAAAGATTATCTTTTTGGGAATAGAGTTCCTCAAAGCCTTAAGACAATTGAAGATGATCATTTTGAAATCATCAAGGAATTGTTTTCTAATAACCCCGCCCCAATTCTAAAAAAGGTAAATTCTCTTTTTACCGAACTTAGAAACTTCCTTCAACATAATAAATCTGACCAATACGATTTTGTTTACGACCAGGTTATTTGCTATGGCGAATTAGCTTCAACTACTATTGTCAGCGAATATCTCAATTCCCAAGACATTAAAAACAACTGGATTGATGCACGAGAATTTGTAAAAACCGATAGCGTATACCGGGATGCTGGTGTAAACTGGGAAGAAACTCAGGAAGCTATATTACAGAATATTAATACAACAGAAATAAATATTACCCAGGGGTTTATCGGATCAGATCCTAATAATTTTACCACAAGCCTTGGAAGGGAAGGAAGTGATTATACGGCTGCGATTTTTGCATATTGCTTAAACGCAGAAAATGTCACCATCTGGAAGGATGTCCCCGGTGTATTAAATTCCGATCCACGAGAATTTAAAAACCCGAAATTGCTTCAACATATTTCCTATGAAGAGGCCATTGAATTGGCTTTTTATGGTGCTTCTGTTATTCATCCTAAAACATTACAACCACTTCAGCAAAAAGAAATTCCTTTATTTGTAAAACCATTTTTAAAACCTGAAAGTGAAGGTACTAAAGTTGGTAAAGGCCAGCTTATTTTTCCGAAAATCCCATGTTTTATCGTTAAAAAAGATCTAGTTTTAATTTCCCTTTCTACCCTAGATTTTTCTTTTATGGTAGAAGAAAATATCAGTGAGGTGTTTCGTCTTTTTCATCAATATCAAATGAAAGTCGATTTAATTCAGAATTCTGCCATTAGTTTTTCAGTTTGTGTGGATAATAAATTCAATCAATTAGAGAAACTTCTACAACATTTAAAAGCTCGTTTCAAGGTAAATTTTGTTCCCGGTGTTTCCCTTTACACCATTCGACATTTTAACGATGAAGCAATTAAAAGCCTGGAAAGAGATAAGGAAATTCTGTTAAAACAACTCACCCATAACACACTGCAAATTGTTACCCGTATCTAAAATACTCTATCTTTATCCTTAATTACTAATTTAATTTTCAATGGGAATTGTGAGCGCCAGAGAGGTGGCTAAAGTGATGAAGCTCGAAAAGCTAGGGCCTTTAGGGACCACAATTGGCTGGCTGGTTTTAAAAACTACCAAACTTTCGCAACTTAATAAAGAATACCAAAAACGGAAAAGTTTAAACGGAATTGATTTTATAGATTCAATTTTAGAAGGTTTTGAGATTGATTTTGAGATTCCAGAAAAAGACTTAAAACGAATCCCGAAATCTGGTGCATTTATCACGATTTCTAATCATCCTTTAGGGGGAATAGACGGAATGATTTTGATGAAATTATTGTTGCATCAGCGCCCTGATTATAAAGTTATTGCGAATTTTTTACTCCATCGTCTAGATCCGTTGAAACCCTATATTATGCCGGTGAATCCCTTTGAAGACCATAAGGAGGCGAAATCCAGTTTAGGGGGAATTAAACAAGCTATTTCCCATTTGAAAAATGGCAAGGCTTTAGGTATGTTCCCCTCTGGGGAAGTTTCTACGTATAAAGATGAAAAAGTCATCGTAGACAAACCCTGGGACCCAGCGGCGATGAAACTTATTCAAAAGGCAAAAGTTCCAGTGTTGCCAATTTATTTTCACGCCAAAAATTCCTTATTTTTCTATCGCTTAGCTTCTATGAGCGATATATTGCGTACAGCGAAATTACCTAGCGAAATGCTCTCGCAGAAAAGACGAAAGATTAAAGTTAGGATCGGAAATCCAATTTCTGTACAAGACCAGTTAGAACAAACTAATCTGGAAGCTTTCACAGCTTTTCTGCGTCAAAAAACCTATATGCTCGCTAATGTATTTGAAAGAAAAAATCTTTTTGAAAAAATTCCGAGAAACTTAAAACTTCCTAAAACACCAAAAAAGATCGCGGTCGAAATGGCTGAAGCTTTAATGGAAATTGAAGTTGAAAATTGCAGAAAAATGGACAAGCGTCTCTTGTCCAGCAAAAACTACGAAGTTTTTTTAGCTAAAAAAGAGGTGATTCCAAATATTATGACCGAACTCGGAAGACTGCGTGAAATCACCTTTAGAGCCGTTGGCGAAGGCACTAATAACGCCACAGATCTTGATAAATTTGACGAGTATTACCATCATCTATTTTTATGGGATAATGAAGCAAAAAAAGTAGCAGGAGCCTATCGCATGGGAATGGGAAATGAAATTTATGTCAAGTATGGAATTGATGGGTTTTATCTTCAAGAACTATTTAGGTTTGAGCCAGAATTACACAAAATGATGAGCCAGTCAATAGAAATGGGCAGAGCTTTTATCATTAAAGAATATCAGCAAAAACCAATGCCACTTTTTCTACTCTGGAAAGGAATTGTGCACTGTACCCTCCGTTTTCCCCAACATAAATATCTAATTGGTGGAGTGAGTATCAGCAATAAATTTTCAAATTTCTCGAAATCGCTGATGATCGAATTTATGAAATCCCATTATTATGATCCCTATATCGCACAATATATTAAACCGAAAAAAGAATTTAAAATAAAATTAAAAGACGCTGATAAAGATTTTGTATTTGATGCTAGTGAAGCCGACCTCAATAAATTCGATAAAATTATTGATGAAATTGAGCCTGAAAATATACGTCTGCCGGTTTTGATTAAAAAGTACATCAAGCAGAATGCAAAAGTGGTGGCATTTAATGTGGACCCTCTTTTCAATAACGCGATAGACGGATTAATGTACATAAGAATCGCGGATTTGCCCGAAAGTACAGTAAAACCGGTTATGGAAGATTTCCAGAAGGAACTGGAAGCCAAGTTCAATTTAGAGCATTGAGCTGTTAATTTCATGTTATTCTGAAGTATTCATTATGAAGGTTTTTAAATTCATCCTTATCTTCAAAACTGATTAAAAAATTTAGGAAAAATGGAAAAGATATTGATAGCCGGTTCAACCGGACAAACAGGAAAAAGGGTCATTGAAATTTTAAATAATACGGAAAACTTTAAACCTATTGCCATGATTCTTAAAGAGGAACAAAAGCAAATCTTTGACGATATGGAGGTTGAGAGTGTGATGGCAGATCTTGAAGGAGATGTAGAACATGCATTTAAAGGAGTAGACCGCGTAATTTTTGCCGCTGGTTCTGGGGGTAGCACAGGCCCCGACAAAACTACCGCTGTTGACCAAGAAGGCGCTAAAAAAATGGTAGATGCCGCTAAGAAATTTAATGTAAAAAAATTCATTATGCTCAGCGCTATGGGAACTGATAAACCTGAAGAAGGAGGGGATCTGGAACATTACCTTAGGGCTAAAAAAGAAGCCGATGACTACCTAGTAGATAGCGGAATTGTTTATACCATTGTTCAGCCCGGCCGACTTACTGATGATATGGGACTTGCTAAAGTAAAACTTGCCCCTAAGCTAGAAGAAAATGGAGAAATTTCACGTGATGATGTGGCTTTTCTATTAGTTATGTGCCTTGCTGATCCCCTAGGAAAAAATATGGCATTTCAGGCGCTAGAAGGAGAAGAGTCCATAAAATCCGCGCTTATAGAATTGAGCCAAAATAATTAAAAAAGTTCCGAAATAACTTTTTAATAAGTACTGTTTGATAATTCCCGCATTATTCTGAACTTGTTTCAGAGATATACATCTGGAAATTATCAAACAGTTTTTTTGTTTTATAAATTATCATTGACAAATTTTTTACACCAGGTTTTAATTTCATTCCTGATAGTTTTAAATGCTTGCTGAATTTCTTCTTCAGACCCATCTACTTTAGAAGGATCTTTAAAATTCTGATGTACTCTTATTGCTTTTTTGGAAGGTATATAAGGGCAGTTCTCGTTTGCATGGTCGCAGACCGTGATAATAAAGTCGAAATTTACTTTTATATACTCGTCTACGTGGTTACTGGTGTGATTCGAAATATCTAACCCATCCTTGTCCATTATCGCCACAGCTCTTTCATTTAAACCATGGATCTCAATACCCGCGCTATAAATCTGAGCCTTATCTCTGCCAAAATGCTCTAAATATCCATGAGCCATTTGGCTTCTACAGGAATTTCCGGTACAAAGTACAAGTACGTTTTTCATAAAAATGATATTTAATGAACCTCGGAACCAAAAGGCACACAAGGTTCCAACTGAACTAAAATTAAGGTTGCTAGGTTTGACCCTTTAATAAGAAGCTAACAACAGCCATTCTCGGGTAAACATTGGGCTACACTCACCTGATCCGGTTGACTTACCCCACAGGTTTCTTTCGCCTTACAATCAGTTGGGTGTATGTCTAACTTGATCAATAAACTTCCGTTTTTAATAATAAAACCGGATACTAGCAATTGAGCAGTATGGAAATTTGGATTACCATACTCGAACTTTACCTCGGACTCTAAATCGTAAGCTTTCATTTGTCCTACTTTATCTAAAATCGATAAAGCTTTAGATACCATCATAAACTCGGTTTTGCCATTTTCTTCCGGGCTTTCCCAAAGCTGAATAATAGTTTCATTCCAAGTATCGACTCCCCCACCACAATCTACCGAGTCTATTTTTAAATGCTTTACTTCGGTAATATGATAATTTGCACCAACCAGCAGGTTAGAAGTATACTCAAACAACAAAGGTTTATCCGTATGTTGATTCAGTAAATCAAATAATTCTAGTGTTTTCATAACCCATTATATTACTATATCGCAATATTACGATATTTAACAATTAAAAAAAAGAAGATGTAGTTGTTTTTTAAGTTGCGATCCAAAAAAAAATTATTTAAAGAAACGCTTTGTCGTTAGGTTCCCAGAGTTCAATTTTATTTCCTTCCAGGTCTATTATCCACCCGAATTTTCCTTCTTCCACTTTCTGAATTTCATCAATAACTTTGACACCTTCTGCCTTTAAAGTTTCCAGCAATTCCTCCAGGTTCTCCACCCGGTAATTCATCATAAAATCTTTTTCAGAAGGCTGAAAGTGTTCAGTATTTTCTTTAAAAGGGCTCCATTGGGTGGAGCATTTATTCCCGTTTTCATCTATCCACCAAAAAGTGCATCCCCACCTGTCGGTATTTAAACCCAAATGTTGATTATACCATTTTTTTATTGCTTTCGGGTCTTTGGCTTTAAAGAAAACACCACCAATACCCGTGACTCTTTTTTTCATAATATCTGAATTACTTTTCCTGAAATTAGGATATTTAGGAAAAAGTTTTTAAATATTCTTTTTCGATCAAGATCTAAACTTAGGATTATATATTGAGAAAGATAGCGTGTTTTTTATACTTTCTGTCACGAAAAAACCTCACAAGTCGAATTTGTGAGGTTTAAATTATCTATGCAAAAGAACTGCTTACTTCTCTTCCCCTTTTCCAAATTTATTTATGATCTTACCAGCGATAACACTGGCCAGACGCTCGTGGGATTCTTTGGTCCAACCTGCAACATGAGGACTTAAAATCACGTTATTTAAAAACATTAGTTCCCGCATAGCATCAGGAATCTGGTTTTCTATACTTAAAGAAACATTCTTTTTATTGGAAAAAAGACTCTCGAAGGAAGCCTTTTCATATTCCAAAACATCAAGACCCGCACCAAGAACTCGACCGTCTTTTAAAGCATCTACAAGATCTGCAGTAACCACGTTCTTTCCTCGGGCGGTATTTATAAACCAGAAAGGTTTTCTATAGGCATCTATAAATTCCCTGTTGACCATTTGATCAGTTTCAGGCGTCCAAGGAGTATGCAAGCTAACGACATCACTTTTTTCTCGAAATTCCTTCAATGAGACCTGACGTACATTTTCATCGCCTAAACCGTCTTTAATGTCATAACAGATCACCTCGACATCAAAACCGCGTAGCTTTTTAGCAAAAGCTTTTCCCATATTACCATAACCTACAATTCCAACGGTTTTCCCGTCTAATTCCAAACCACGATTCTCTTCTCGGTGCCAAAGGCCCTCACGTACTTCCCTATCGGCTTTATTCAATCTGTTAAAAAGGGAGAGCAACATAGCTAGGGTGTGTTCACCAACAGCATTTCGGTTTCCTTCAGGAGCGGAAAATAAGGTGATTCCGTGTTCTCTGGCATAATCTACATCAATGTTTTCAAGGCCTGCTCCTACCCTGGCTATAAATTTTAAATTCGGAGCGGCATCAATAAATTCACGATCTATGGTATAGCGGCTTCTAATGACGATCCCATCATATAAATGTTGATTTTCCAGTGTTTCCTCCCGGGATTGGGTAAAACCTTCAATATTATGATGACCTGCCTTATCCAGTTGCTTGATTAAAGTTGGGTGATTGGTATCTGAATGTAAAATAATCATTGCACTAATTTTGAGTTTTTAATTTTTAAAATAAACGTCCGTCAGGAAAAGCTTTGTTAGTGACTTTTCCTCATTACAAGAAAACTAGGTCTGATAAATAGAATATTTTTGCTGAATTGAAGACGGTTTCATATTTTTTCCACTAGAAAAAATTTATCCAAGGTTTTATAAAATGGCCTTTCTTCACCAAGCTGAACATATTTTTAAATATATCATTTCATTACCGACCCTAATAATATTGGGTCAAGCTTTTAAATAAATTCAGGGTGATTATTACAAACAATTCCGAAAGCCTATGTTTGGTTCTTTCCAGGTTAATTAAATTTCGAAAAAACAAAGTTAAAGAATGATTTTTAAAACATAAAGCTTCAAGCCTTTTAGTTAAAAACCAAGTACCAATTTAGAAATATAGAAAAAAAGAAAAATTCCGAAGATATCATTACTGGTGGTAATAAATGGTCCGGTTGCAATCGCAGGATCAATACCTTGTTTGTTTAGAATTATTGGCACAAAAGTTCCCACTAAAGCGGCGACTATAATGACGGAAAGTAAAGATGTGGCGATGGTAAGGCTTACTAATTGGTCCTGACCAACAATGTAACCAAAAAGCATAACTAGAATCCCCAAAGCGACCCCATTAATTAAGCTAAGGCCAACCTCTTTGATTAAACGCTGTAATAAACTTCCTCTTAAATTGTCGTTTGCGAGTCCCTGTACTATAATAGCACTTGATTGCACACCGACATTTCCAGCCATGGCAGCAATTAAAGGCGTAAAAAAGAATAAAATAGGAAACTGTTCCAGGGCGCCTTCAAAACCTTTCATTATATAAACACTGCCCAGGCCACCAAAAAGCCCAAGAACCAGCCATGGTAAGCGTGCCCTTGTTAATCTCCATAGACTGTCATCGGCTTCTACAGATTCAGAAATACCGGAAGCCATCTGGTAATCTTTTTCAGCCTCTTCTTTTATAAAATCCACAATATCATCAATAGTAATCCTTCCCACCAATCGTCCCATTTCATCTACTACCGGAATAGCTTCCAGGTCATATTTCTGCATGACCCGTGCTACTTCTTCACCTTCCGTATGAACAGTTACATAATCCACCTGCGGAATATACACATCCTGAATATTGGCGTGGCTGGGAGCGGTAAGTAAATCTTTAAGTGAAAGTCGACCTTTTAGTTTATTCTTATCGTCTACTACATAAATGGAATGTACACGGGTCACATTTTCAGCTTGTTCGCGCATTTCCGTCATACAACCGGTCACACTCCAGTTTTCGTTCACTTTTACAAGTTCTTTTGCCATAAGTCCGCCGGCCGAATCTTCGTCGTAGCGAAGCAGTTCCACAATATTATCGGCATGTTCCTCGTCTAGGAGTTCGGCAATAACATTTTGTTGGCGTTCAGGAGAAAGTTCCGAAATGATATCTGCTGCATCATCGGTGTCCATTTCTTCCAGCTCTTCTGCAATCTCTTTAGCCGAAAGTGTATCCAAAATACGTTCCCGTACTCCTTCTTCCAGTTCCATTAAAGCTTCAGCCGTCTTCTGACTATCTAATAGCTTAACTATATACGTGGCTTCTTCTAAGGAAAGTTCTGTTAAAATTTCAGCGATATCGGCGTGGTGCACGTCTTCAAGGTGCAATAACAATTCCTCATTATTCTGATGCTCAATGAGAAACTGTAATTTCTCAATTAACTCGTTACTGATTTGAAACTGCATAGGGCTGTATTTTAAGGGTCAAATCTATAAATTCCTGGAATCCGAGTTGCTCAGGACGTTTATCAAATATAGTATCTTCCCTTAAATTATCAGGTAAATCTAAATTTTTTAAACTATTACGCATCGTCTTTCTACGCTGCTGAAAAGCGGTCTTCACCACCCTAAAAAACAATTTCTCATCACAAGGAAGGTTAAAATTTTGTTTCCGGGTTAACCGAAGCACTCCGCTTTCTACTTTTGGTGGGGGATTAAACACAGAAGCCGGCACGGTAAATAAATATTCGGCTTCAAAAAATGCCTGTACTAAAACCGAAAGGATTCCGTAGGTTTTATTGCCTTCTTTTCCACAAATTCGAAGGGCGACCTCTTTTTGAAACATTCCCGAAAATTCCGGAATTTGATGTTTTAACTCTAAAACTTTAAAAACAATTTGTGTTGAAATATTGTAAGGGAAGTTACCAATTACGGCGAAGGTCTCATTGCGGAAAAGCGAACCTAAATGGTATTTAAGAAAATCATTTTGATGAATCCTATCTTCCAGCTGCGGATAATGTTCTTGAAGATAAGCCACACTTTCAGCGTCAATCTCTATTACATGAACTTCAGTATTTTGCGCCAGCAAATATTTGGTTAATACCCCCATGCCGGGCCCAATTTCCAAAACTTTATTATAACCTTTAAAACTGAGAGTTTCGGCTATTTGCTTAGCCACACTCTCATCTGTTAAAAAATGTTGCCCAAGTTGCTTTTTTGCTCTTACCTCTCCATCCTCTGACTTCTGAGCTCTGACTTTTTTCTTATACTTTCCCATAAACTACTGCTCGCTAATCACCTGCATTTCGGTCCTAAAAGCCACAAACTTTCCTTCAAACGCCTTTCCCTTTGCCCTTAACCTTTCGGCATCTTCTTTATAATATTTCTCTAGTTCAGCCCTATTTTCAGCTGTATATTGAATAGAATAGGTGATCCCGCCCATAGCTTCGGTTACCATCACTCGCGTCATTAAAGCTTTATTAAACTTTCCAGTATGTAACATTTCAGGAATATGTTCTTCTTTCATCCATTTTACCCAATCTTCGTGAATAGCTTCTTCTACATTTATCGTTACGTTGTATATGTACATATTGATATATTAAGGGTTTTCTTGGTAATCTCCTCTAAGTGCACGGTATTTTTTTCGGGCTTCCACAAAATAGATACTATCGGCAAAGTTAAAGATTATTTGCTCGTAATACTTCTTTGCTTTCTCTACATTTTCCAGCTCTTTCGAATATAATTCTCCAAGATAATAATGGGCATTATCGGCAAGAATATCCTTATTAAAATTTTCAATAATTGCAAGATAATTATTTTCAGCTTTATTAAACTGACCTACCTTTTCAAAAAGACGCGCTTGTTTCAGCAAGGCTTGATCTTCTATTTTTTGTCCTTTATGCAGATTTAAAATTTCTTCCAAAAGCTCAATAGCTTCAAAATATTTTTCCTGAAACGCCAGCAAATCAGCTCGGGCATATTTTTTAAGGGAGGTTTGGGTTGAATCTCCGATAGAATTGTCTTCTATAAGCAAACTCAGTTCCATGGCATCGTTGGCGATAAGCTGGGAAGTTGAAGATTTCAAAATATCCAGTTGTTGTTTTGCCCATTCAAAATCTCCCTTAAAATAACTTGTTTTAGCTACCTTAAAGCGAGCATTTTGAGAAATTTGATCATTTTTAACCAAATTTTGAACCTGAGAATAATAAATAAGTGCTTCGTTAAATTTTTCCTGAAGTACCAAAATATCAGCCAGGTTAATTTTTATTATCGCTTTGTCAAAATCCCGGTTTACGCTTTCAGAAAGTTGTTTCAATAAAACTATGGCTTCCTCTTTCTTATTTCGTTTAAATGCCAGGAAATTTGCAAAATCAATCTGTAAATTCAGTGTGTTAAGTCCAGTTCCAAAACGCTCCAGTAATTCCTGATATTTTTTTTCTACTTCCGAATACATTTTTTCACCTTCGTTTTCGAGCTGCACTTTTAATAAAAACTGGTTTCCCTGTAGCACGATACTTTCCGAAGGCGCTTCTTCTATCACATAATTTACAATCTCAACAGCTGCCTCAAAATTTTTAGCTTCCCTGGCCATTACCGCAAGATTTAAAATGCTTTGTAAATTTTTATCACCTCTTTTATATATCGCCCTTTCTTGAGAAAATGCTCTTAAGTATTCTTTCTCCTGTACAAAAAGCCAGCTAAGCATTTCATTATAGATCAAGATTGGTTTCTGTTGAAGTTTGGTGAGCAGCAATTCTCTAAAAATTGTATTTGCTTGGCTTGAAGCATCTTCTGAAATATATTTACCAAATTCGCGATTGGCAAGTGAGAAGAAATCTGGGTTGGCTTCAATTAATTCAAGATAATTCTTGAACATTTCTTTCGTCTTGCCCTGCTCCCCGTAAATTCTAGCGAGTTGCAAATTGTAATTAAGCTCATTATTTAACTGCATCGCCTTTTCATAAGTTTCAGCAGCATTTTTCAACAAACTATATTTTTGAAATGTACGTGCGATCGCATAGGCATAATTTGGACGAGCATCTACTGCGTTGAGAGCTTCTATATAAAACTGATTTGCCCTTTCGGTATTTTGCTGAAGTTCATAATTATGTCCAAGCTCTATCAAAAGCGTAGGATTATTGGCTGAATTATTTAGTTTCTCTTGGAGCAATTGTTCCGCTTTGGTGAAATTTTCCAACTGCTGAAGACTTTCAATCATTCCGAAGAAATAGGAAATATTCTGTGGGTTTTCTTCAACTAATTGCTCATAGGTTTTCAAGGCTTTTTCAAATTCACCTTGGTCAAAAAAATTACGCGCCAGAATATCAGACTGTGCCCAGGCACCTGAGATATAGCAAAATAATAGTAAGGATATGAAAGCAGTACGCATCTTGTAAAGATACGGATTTGCCTATTGATTCTATATGTTTAGGCGTTTAATCTATAAGGTTGAAACCTGTATAAGGCACCAAAACATCTGGAATTTTTATTCCTTTTTCAGTCTGGTAATTCTCTAGAATTCCAGCGAGTACACGTGGTAAAGCTAATGCACTTCCATTTAATGTGTGTACTAATTCCTTTTTACCTTCTTTGTTTTTGTACCGAAGCTTAAGTCGGTTAGCCTGGAAAGTCTCAAAGTTCGAAACCGAACTAATCTCCAACCATCGATCCTGGGCGGTAGAAAAAACTTCAAAATCATAGGTAAGGGCAGCAGTAAATCCAAGATCCCCACCGCAAAGTCTCAAGATTCTATAAGGTAATTTCAAATCAGCCAAGATATCTTTAATATGTTCCACCATATTATTTAAAGCTGTATAAGAATCTTCGGGCTTTTCAATCCTTACCAACTCCACTTTGTCAAATTGATGTAAACGATTAAGCCCTCGCACATGGGCCCCGTATGAACCTGCTTCACGTCTAAAACAAGGGGTATAGCCGGTACAGGCTATTGGAAAATCCTTATCGGTCAACAATCGGTCACGATACATGTTGGTCATTGGAACCTCAGCTGTTGGGATCATATAAAGATCATCAGCTGTTATATGGTACATTTGACCTTCTTTATCGGGTAACTGCCCGGTGCCCAGTCCGGAAGCTTCATTGATCATTAAGGGCAACTGGTATTCGGTATAACCGGCTTCTATCGCTTTATCAAGAAAGTAGGTTATTAAAGCACGTTGCAATCTGGCACCTTTTCCCTTATAAACTGGAAACCCAGCTCCGGTAACTTTATTCCCAAGTTCAAAATCTATTATATCATACTTTTTGGCCAGCTCCCAATGAGGAAGGGAACCTTCTGCGAGTACCGGAATATCTCCTTCTTTAAATATCTCTTCGTTATCCTCTTCTGAAGTTCCTGCTGGAACAGATTTATGTGGTACGTTTGGAATAGTATAAAGCAAAGCTTCTAACTGCGCAATTGTTATTGAAAGATCTTCAGAAAGTGCTTTAGAATCTTCTTTTAGCTTTCCCGTTTTTTCTTTAATTAGGTTAGCCTTCTGATGTTCGCCACTCTTAAACATTATTCCGATTTCTTTAGAGAGCCTGTTAGATTCAGCTAAAATATCATCGAGTTTTACCTGGGTTGCACGACGTTTTTCATCCAGTTGCAACACCTCATCCAGAATACTTTCAGCCTCAAAATTTCTTTTTTTGAGTCCCTTTATGAAGTCTTCTTTATTTTCCCTGATATGGTTAACCTGTAACATAGCTTTCTTTTACCTAATTTGAAGCAGCAAATGTAACAAAAGCACTCTAAATTTCTAGTCTAATTTTGAAGGTAAAATCCAATCATGATGGTTAAAATGAGACCATTTTTCAGCAGCAAGATCAACTTTCGGGTCAATAAAATTCTCATAAGGACGTCCGTTTATGCTTATTTGAGATTCTACAAAAACCTGAACATCCTTCCCTTTTTCAGCATAAACTCTCTCCAGGTGTTGCGCAAACTGCCACATCATATCCGGTTTAGAACTTGCAGAACGCCTTTGCTTGGAACTTAAAAATCGGGCTTTATTCACATATATAGTATCGCTCTTTCCTCTTTCTACTACTTTAAAGGTGGTTCTACCAGATCGGGAACGTAACATCATCCGCCAACTTAGTCTATGCCCTTCTTCTGTCCAAAGCACATCATCCTGAAAAAACCAGTGTCTAAGCGGTAAAGCAATTTGAATAACAAACCAAACTAAAAGAACTGCAATAAGTGGTTTTTTATAAGATGGTATTAGTATCTCGGCTTTATCGTAAAAAGGTTTCTTATTGCGTAGGATATACTTATTTATTTTTTCTGCCGGAAAAAAGAATAAACAAAAAGCCAGCGATAAATAAGGGAAAATTCCTATTTGAAAAATAAAACTATTGAAAAGATGAAAAAAGATAGCGAGGATAAAAGATGGTAATCTCGTTGGCTTCCACAAAAGTGCTGGAATAATCAATAAATCGAAGAAAAGTCCAAAATAGGTAATTATATATCTAATCCATTTTTGCTGAAGTATATCTCCTACCAGCCAGTAATCTGCTTTCCCCCGCATGAGCATCTCCGGAAGCGTTCCGTTTAACCAATCTGGATAGAGTTTTGCTACTGAGGCATAAGTGTAGACTATCCATAATTGAAGAACGATTACCACCCAAACCCATTGTGGCATAGCAATTTTCTTTAAATCTGGCTTTCTCCAGACTGCTAGTGAAAGGTAACGATGTGCGGGTAGAAAAAACATGAAAATACACAGCAACATCAGTAAGTAATAGTGGTTGTTATAGGAGGATTTTTGCATCAAATAGACTCCTGCCCACATAATAGTATAGCAAAAAATACTAAATCGGTATTTATAGCCCAACATCACTAAAACACCAAATAATCCTAATATCCCGTAGTAATATAGCATTCCGTTTCCCGGAAGCGGCTGGAGGAATTCAAAACCGATAAAATTAAAAGTGAATTCAGGCTCGATAAGGGTTCTACGCACCCAACCGGTGAAAATAGCCCCGACAGCTTCAAGCGTAATAAGCAAGCCAAAGATAATTCGAAAGGCAATAAGTGCCGAATTATCTACCTGCTTAAAAAGCCATTTATTCAGCATAGTTATCTTTAATATATTGCCTGGAGAATGCTTCGTCCTGTCGCATTGCTATTTTCAAAGCGTCTATGGAGTTGAATTTTTTTTCATTACGAATTCTCACCAACATTTCTATAGCTAGTTCTTGACCGTAAAGGTCTTTGTTGAGATTAAAAAAGTAGGTCTCTATGGTTTGCTTTTCTCCTCCAACGGTGGGATTGGTGCCAATGTTCATCATCCCAAAGTAGCGTTTCCCATTAATTGTTGAACGAACTACATATACCCCGTTTTTCGGAATTAATTTATAATCCTCTTTAATACTCAAATTCGCTGTAGGGTAATTAAATTCCTTGCCCAAACCTCTGCCTTTTATGACTTTGCCTTTTAAACTAAAAGGAGTTTGCAGGTAACTATTAGCCCGCTCTACTTTACCCTCTAAAAGGGCATTCCTTATTTTCGTAGAGCTTACTGCTACCTGGTCTACTTCCTGTTTTGTAATCTCCTCTACTTCAAAGCCATATTCTTCCCCAAATTGTTTTAGGGTATTAATATCTGCAGTACGGTTCCGGCCAAAACGATGATCGTAACCAATAATCACCTTTTTTGCTTTTAAACGATTAACCAAAATATCACGAACAAATTCCTGGGCAGTAAGCCGAGAAAATTGTTGAGTAAATGGATGAACCACCAAATGGTCAATTTCCGTTTTTTCTAAGATTTCAGTGCGTTCTTCTATGGTATTTATAAGCTTTAGCCCACTTTCCTTTTGCAGAACCATTCTGGGGTGCGGAAAAAAAGTAAAAATCACGGACTCCAGATTCTCGATTTTCGCAGCATCTACCAGACGAGATATAATCTTTTGGTGACCGGCATGAACCCCATCAAATGTACCAATAGTAACTACGGTTTGGGTATTTCCGTTAAAAGCATTTGCTCCTTTATGTATTTTCAAGGCCAACCTATTTACCGTTAAACGAATTCATTGTATTGGAAACGCCTGCTGTTCCAAAAGATTTTACCAATTCAGTCGCTTTCTCAAGGCGTTCTGACAATTCTTTTTTTTCTTCTTCACCCCATTCTCCCAATACATAATCTACTTGCTGGCCCTTCGAGAATTTGTCACTAATACCAAATCTAAATCTATTGTAATTTGTGGTACTGAGTGTGTTCTGTATATCTTTCAACCCATTATGCCCTCCATCACTACCTTTGGTTTTTAGCCGAATTGTCCCAAAAGCCAGGTTAAGGTCATCGGTAATTACCAAAAGATTTTCTAATTCTATTTTTTCTTTCTGAAGCCAATAATTGACTGCCTTTCCGCTTAAATTCATATAAGTAGAGGGTTTAAGCATTACAAAGGTGCGTCCTTTGAACTTAAACTGAGCTACATCTCCCAGTTTCTCCGTGGAAAAACTTACTTCTTCTTTTTCGGCTATATAATCAAGAATCTTAAAACCTATATTATGGCGGGTATTTTCGTATTTAGGACCGGGATTTCCTAACCCGGCGATCAAATATTTCTTCATAGGATCTGGTTCTTCTTCCTGGGGCTTCTTCTTACTGAGTATTTTTCCGAAAAAAGATAGCATAGCTTTTGTTTTGGTAAAGATAAAATTATTAGAATCTAACTAAAATTTTTTATAAGGATTAAAAGACAAGATAGCAAACTGGACTTGCTGAAAAACTCTTGAGATAAAATATATTGAAAAAACACCTTAATTTATTAGTAAAAAAAAAGCACCCCTTTGTGGGATGCTTTTATGTTTTTGCTAAAAAAAGTAAGACTAACTATCTTCTCCCTCTTTAACTGCAGCAACATCATCTGTTTCTGTAGATGGTACTTCGTCTGCTGGTACTTCGTCTTCATCTTCATCGTCCTCAAGGGCAACAATATTACGTGAAGTTCTAACCTGACAAATTACCGTGTTATCTGGATGCTGAATCTCGTAAGACTCATCTGCAACGGCGGTAACGTAAAGTTTTTGACCTATTTTAAGTTTAGAAACGTCGGCTGTAATGTAATCCGGCAATTCGTTGGCCAAACCTCTTACTTTTAAACGACGCAGGTTGTATCTTAAAACACCACCATTTTTAACCCCTCTCGCAACACCTTCCGTATGGATAGGGATTTCCATAGTGATTGGTTTATCATCACTAATTTGGTAGAAATCTACGTGCAAAATAGCATCGGTAACCGGGTGGAATTGAATGTCCTGAAGAATGGCATTGAATTTCTCACCATCTCCAAACTTAATTTCCACTGTATGCACATCTGGGGTGTACACAAGGTCGTTAAACGAAATTTCTTCTGTTGCAAAATGCAACGGCTTGGCATCTCCCCCGTATAATACGCAAGGAACCTGTCCAGCATTACGTAGGGCCTTCGTGGCTTTCTTTCCTACGCTTTCTCTTTTAGATCCGTTGATCGTAATTGATTTCATTGTTGAAAAATTTTAGGCTGCAAAAGTAAGGCTTTTTTCCTTTCTATAAAACCCTGACTTAAAATTCTTTAAAAAGATGATGCTCGTTGAGATTTACCTCTAGAAACTGAGAACAAAAAAACTAAATTGAATTCAATCAATTCTTTTACATAACAAATTTTGAACTGATAGATTTATTTTTGTGCACTCTACTCATTACATCAGCAAAAAGATCGGAGCAGCTTACTACTTTAATTTTTCGACTTTCCTTTTTTAAGGGAATAGAATCAGTAACAATTAATTCCTGAAGTTTAGAGTTTTCAATACGTTCATATGCTTCTCCAGAAAGCACAGGATGTGTACAGATTGCACGAACGCTCTTTGCTCCGCGCTCCATCATAACATCAGCGGCTTTGGTTAAGGTTCCGGCTGTGTCTACCATATCATCCACTAAAACAACATTTTTACCTTCTACATTACCAATAAGCTCCATATGCGAAATAATGTTGGCCTTTGCCCTTTGCTTGTAACAAATAACCACATCACTTTCCAAAGCTTTAGAATATGCGTAGGCTCTTTTAGAACCACCCATATCTGGTGAGGCAATGGTTAAATTATCTAATTTCAAATTCTTCAAATGTGGAAGAAATACGGTGGAAGCATAAAGATGATCTACAGGTTTTTCAAAAAATCCCTGAATTTGATCAGCATGTAAATCCATAGTAATAATTCTGGTTGCACCTGCGGTTTCAAGAATGCTAGCTATCATTTTTGCTGCAATTGGCACCCGGGGCTTATCTTTTCTATCCTGGCGTGCCCAACCGAAATACGGGAGTACAGCTGTAATATGTCTCGCCGAAGCTCTTTTGGCCGCATCAAGCATTAAAAGCATTTCCATCAAATGGTCTGATCCCGGATGGGTGGAACCAATAATAAAAACTCGCGAACCGCGAACCGATTCCTCAAATGATGGCTGAAATTCGCCATCGCTATAAGTTGAAGTGATTACATTTCCTAGTTTGGTGCCGTAAGCAGCCGCTATTTTTTCAGCTAAAACTTTGCTCTGAGTACAGGAAAAAATTTTGGCCTCGGGAATTACGTTGGGCATGTTATGTTGTTTTTGTGTAAATGTTGTTTGTTGTGTTGCAAATTTAAAAATTAATTCCTTTAACACCTCACTATTAAGTACAGACTCAAATTTTAAAGTTCGAAAAAAACACTGGCAGGTAAGATTTTTTTTTACTTTTGCCCTCCATTAGCTCGAGTGGCGGAACTGGTAGACGCGCTGGATTCAAAATCCAGTAACTTCGGTTGTGCGGGTTCGATTCCCGCCTCGAGTACTGAATAAACCCCAAAACCCTTATAATTAAAGGTTTTGCGGGTTTTTTTAATACCTTTTTCCAAACTCTTTCCAAACCTTTTCTGTTTTCCTTTCTGTTTCAATTTTTTTGATAATCAAGATTTCATAAGGTCGATACACAATAAATAACAAGGATTTTTTATCTAGATTCGTGTCTACTAAAAAATATTACTAGTGATAAATAGGCTTATTCCGAAATCCTCAATACTAGTTATTTTTTTATTGAGTGGCACCTTAAAAGCATCATAATTGAATATAGTATAGAAGTACGCTATCTAATTGATTTTCCAATACCAGAATCTGATTTTGTCCAAAATTTTTCAGTTTGTGAATAAATTTTTCTGGGAAATTTAAATGATTATTCATTGGATATAAGCCGAAATGCAGAAAAAATTGTAAAAAACCTAAGAAATAGATTGTTTCTACCTTCCCGGGTCCAAGACCTAATCTAAAGTTAAAATAAAGCTTGTTTAATTATAATCAGGTTTCACATTTTTAAGCCCCCCTTCCAGGTTGTACATTTTCTTTTCGCTAAATTTTTCTTTAAGTTCAGCAATAGCTCTGGAACTTCTGGTGCTGGATGCGCAGTAAACTAGCAAATTATCTTCGGAAGCCAATTCATCAAACCTGTTTCTTAATTCCGAAAGGGGAATGTGTAGCCCCCCGATGTTGAATGAGATTCGTTCTTCATAATTCCTTACGTCAAGTAAGGTAAATGATGACTTGGATTCTAAATACTCCTGATAAGAGATGGAATCGCCAGGTTTGGTTTCACAGGAAAAATTTATTTCTTTTAATTCTGTTATCAACGCGGAGTTTTTAGAGAATGGCAGAATCCAAGTTTGCATTTCAAGTGCATTAAAGACGAGCAATTTTCCTGATAATATATTTCCTATTCCTAGGATCATCTTTAGCACTTCATTTGCTTGCAGGTTTCCGATGATTCCCGGCAAGATTCCTAACACACCGATTTCACTGCAGGATGGCATCTCTTCTGGCAATCCTGGCTCCGGAAACAGGCAGCGATAAGTGGGTCCATTTTGGTAATTGAAGACCGAAACCTGTCCCTCAAACTTGAAAATTGAACCGAATACCAGGGGCTTTTCTGCCATAACTGCGGCATCATTTGCCAGGTATTTGGTGATGAAATTATCACTCCCTTCCACTATGATGTCGTAAACGGAAAATAAATCAACTGCATTTTCTGCCGTAAGTCTCTCATTATACGCCAATATTTCTATCGAAGAATTAATCTCCCGAAGCCGGTTTTTAGAAGCTATTACTTTCGGCTCCCCTATATTATTTTCTGAAAATAGAATCTGCCTTTGTAAATTAGAGGTGTCAACCAGATCGTTATCTATAACTCCAATTTTCCCTACTCCGGCTGCGGCAAGATATTGCAAGACAGGACATCCAAGTCCGCCAGCACCTATCACCAAGACCTTCGCCTGCTTCAGTTTTATTTGTCCCGCTTCACCGATTTCTTTCAGTAGGATGTGCCGTATATAGCGTTGTTTTTCTTCTTCGGTTAACATTTTTACCAGCTTTTTTCCCAATCTTTCCAAACAGGATCTATTCCGGTATCAGAAAGCATTTTTGCAATGATCTCCGTACTTCTTTCGTCGGAAATTTCAAACTGCTCCAGAGATTGTGGTTCCACTACATAACCTCCGGGATTCGTTTTAGATTCAGCACTCATGGAATTAATACCCAGGTGGACTATATTATTCCTAAACACTTCACTTTCCCGGGTAGAAATCGAAAGTTCAACTTCTTCGTCAAGCAACCTGTATGCACATATTAGCTGCAACAAATCGGGATCTGTCATTTCTACCTTTGGTTCTAGTCCGCCGCTAAAAGGCCGCAAACGCGGAAATGAAATAGAATATCTTGTTTTCCAATAGGTCTTCTGCAAATATTTTAAATGCAGTGCAGTGAAAAAACTATCTGCCCGCCAGTCTTCTAATCCGAATAATGCACCAATCCCAATCTTGTGAATTTCCGCTCTTCCCAGCCGATCTGCGGTTTCCAGACGATAATCGAAATTTGATTTTTTTCCTTTCGGGTGATGGATTTTGTAGGTTTTTCGGTGATAGGTTTCCTGATAAACCAGGGTTGCGTAAAGTCCGTTCTCAATAAGCCTTTCATATTCATACTGGTCCAAGGGCTGAATTTCAATAGAAATATTGGAAAAATAAGATCTCAGTAATTTAACTGCATTGCACATATAATCAACGCCTACAGTCTTGTTCGCTTCCCCGGTTACTAGCAGGATATGGTCGTAACCCTTTGACTTTAAAAATTCGGCTTCCTTGATTATTTCAGCATCGCTCAAAGTCTTCCTCGGAATTTTATTTGTCATACTAAAACCACAATAAGTACAAATATTCTGGCATTCATTGCTTAGGTACATGGGAGCGTACATTTGCATCGTATTCCCAAAGCGTTTTTTGGTAATCTTCTTGCTTTGTTGCGCCATTTGTTCCAAAAAAGGCTTTGCAGCAGGAGAGATAAGGGCTTTAAAATCCTCAAGATCCCTCTTTCTGCTCTGCAATGCAGAATGTACATCGGCTTCTGTTTTGGAGAAAATACTTTCCAGCACCTCATCCCAGGAATATCCGCTTAAAGCATCTTTGAAACTACTCATAAAGAAATTGTGTTAACGGGCTACTTGGTTCGGCTTGTAGTCTTTGTGGAGCCAGTTTCGCGTTGTAGGCTATCCTTCCCGCTTCGACAGCGAGTTTAAAAGCTTTTGCTATTTCCACCGGATTTTGAGAAACCGCGATTGCAGTATTTACTAACACGGCATCAGCGCCTATTTCCATCGCTTGAGCGGCTTGAGAAGGGCTGCCAATTCCCGCATCTACGATAACAGGCACGTTGCTTTGTTCAATTATAATCTCCAGAAAATCCTGTGTTTTTAAACCTTTGTTGCTCCCAATTGGGGCACCAAGAGGCATTACACACTGCACGCCAACTTCTTCAAGTCGTTTGGACAGAACCGGATCGGCGTGGATGTAGGGCATTACCACAAATCCGAGTTTTACCAATTCTTCACAGGCTTTTAAAGTCTCAACAGGGTCAGGCAATAAATATTTAGGATCAGGATGTATTTCAACTTTTACCCAATTTGTTTCCAGTGCTTCCCTGGCCATTTGAGCAGCAAATACAGCTTCTTTGGCATTCCTAACTCCCGAAGTATTTGGGAGAAGGCTGATGTAGGGATCTTTTAAGGCAGCGATCATCTGATCATCGTCATTGCCCGGTTCCACCCTTTTCAAAGCCACGGTAACCAGTTCACTTTCTGAGGCTAAAACCGCACGCTGCATTACTTCTGAAGAGCTAAATTTTCCTGTTCCCGTAAACAAACGGGAAGAAAAGGTTTTATCTGCTATTTTTAATTGATCTGTTTTGCTCATAATTGTTTTTCTGAAAATTGTTGTTGAATTCTCCTAAAGATTATTTCAGGCCGTGGATGTTTAGTAAGGCATCCCGAAATAGCCACACCATTTACCCCAATTTCTTCCAGAACTTGAAGGTCATCCGGAGTGATACCTCCAATAGCAATTACAGGGATTAATATTTCTTTTGCACGAAGACTACCTAACAGCTTCCGGTAACCTGCTGCTCCCAATACTGGACTTAGGTTCTTCTTAGTGGGTGTAAAACGGAAGGGACCCAAGCCAATATAATCTACTTGCTTTCCACAAAGGCATTCACAATCCTCCAGCGTATTTGCAGTTCCTCCAATGATTTTTTCTGATCCCAGTAATTTCCTAGCCTGCAAAGGGCAGCTGTCTTCTTTTCCTAAATGAACACCACTTGCATTTATTTTTTGTGCTATTTCTGGAAAGTCATTGATAATCAATTTCACCTGAAATTCATCACAAATTTTCTTTGCTGCTTTTGCTGTTTCCAGAACAGTTTCATAAGATTCATTTTTAAGGCGCAACTGTACCCAGTCTGCCCCGGCGGCACACATCTTACGAATGTTTTCCTGGTGTTTTTTGGGCGTTTCTCCCTGCGATATGTAATGTAAGTTCGAGATCATATATTATGGTATGCTAGTAATGTGTTGTTTGACCCTAATATTTTTTCGGTATAAGCTTTTGCATTTTGACAAGCTTCCGGAAGGGATTCACCCAAAGCCAAATGTGCTGCAAGTGCCGAGGATAAAACGCATCCGCTTCCGTGCTTTTCGGAACAGTCGGTTCTGCCCGGTTCTAAACGCAGACATTTCCCTTCTTCTGTGGTAAACAGTTCGTCCAGGCCGATATTTGCCATTCTGTGTCCCCCTTTAAGGTACAAGTTGGTTTTACCACCTATTTTCCGGATTATTCCTTCCATAGGCAATTCAGGATAAAACATTTTGATTTCATTAAAATTTGGCGTGATAAGGAATATCCTTTCCAGAACTGATTCTAGATTCTTCTGAAATTTGAGTGGTTCCTGAAATGAGAATCCGCTACTGGATTTTATAACCGGATCCCAGATAATTTTAATATTTTGGTTTCTAACAAATAGTTTGTCAATCACTTTTGTCAAAACCTGAAGATTCTCCACAATTCCGATTTTAACCACTTCCACTGGAAAACTATCCAGTAGAATTTCTAGTTGCTTCAGAATGATTGCTTCAGAGGTCCAGTAACAAGCTTCTAATTTTTTATCATTTTGAATAGTATTTGCAGTGTTCACAGCCAAACCATAACAGCCCAGCATTTCAAAGGTCTTGACATCAGCCAGCAATCCGGCTCCACCTGATGGATCGAACCCGGCGATGCTTAAAACAAATAATCTGTTAGTGGTAGACATTTCTGTACTCATTATGGATTTCAGTAAATACCTTATTCCTGTTTTCAGCGAGCCATACGGCTCCAAATACTGCTACTCCGGCATATCCCATTTCTTTCGTTTTGGCAATTCTATTTGCTTGAATTCCGCCTAAGGCGATCACTTTTTGAGGCAGTTTTTCCACATTAAAAGCTCGACCTTCATATTGTTTTTTTGAAACCGAATTAAATACCGGACTCAAAAAAACATAATCAAAATGGGAAGTTTCATTTTTCAGGTTTGCCCGCTCGTGAAATGAGGAACTCACCGTAAACCCTTTTGATTTATACTTTTGTACATATTTAGTTAATTCTTTTTCTTTGCTTCTAAAGTTTTCCTTTAAATGAATTCCTTTTACCGGAAAAATTTCAGCTAAAAGATGATCTTGATGAAGTACCATTTTTTGAAGGTATTTTTCTTCAAATTGTGATAACCAATACCTAAATTCATTTTCCCTCATTCCAGGCTTGCGAACGTGTAAAAGGGACAGACCATTCTCAAGAAAATGAATGAGCTGTTCCTTTTCATCAATTTGATTTTCTTCAGAAGTAAAAAGAATTAGCACCTGTATTTTCGTTTATAGGTAAACCTCACTTCCCTTCGCTCTAAACTCCTCCGATTTCTTCTTCATTCCTTCCTCAATGGCTTCCTGGCTATCCATTCCATTTTCTTCCGCAAACTTTCTCACATCCTGCGTAATCTTCATAGAGCAGAAATTTGGTCCGCACATAGAACAGAAATGGGCAACTTTAGCATTTTCAGATGGCAAAGTTTCATCGTGGTAAGACCTCGCCGTATCTGGATCAAGCGCCAGGTTAAACTGATCTTCCCATCTGAACTCGAATCGCGCTTTACTCAAGGCATCATCCCTGTGCTGCGCTCCGGGGTGACCCTTCGCCAAATCTGCAGCGTGGGCAGCGATTTTGTAGGTGATCACTCCTTCTTTTACATCGTCCCTGTTTGGCAGTCCCAAATGTTCTTTTGGCGTCACGTAACAAAGCATCGCGCAACCAAACCAGCCAATCATCGCCGCGCCAATTCCACTGGTAATGTGGTCATAGCCGGGAGCAATATCTGTAGTTAGCGGGCCTAAAGTGTAAAAAGGAGCTTCGCCGCATACTTCCAATTGCTTGTCCATATTCTCCTTGATCATATGCATTGGGATATGACCTGGACCTTCTATAATACACTGTACATCGTGTTTCCAGGCAATTTTCGTAAGTTCACCCAAAGTTTCAAGCTCGGCGAATTGCGCGTAATCATTGGCATCGGCAATACTTCCGGGACGTAGTCCGTCTCCTAAAGAAAACGAAACATCGTAAACTTTCATGATCTCACAAATTTCTTCGAAATGCGTGTACAGAAAGCTTTCTTTGTGATGCGCCAAGCACCATTTTGCCATAATAGAACCTCCGCGGGAAACCAATCCTGTAACCCTTTTCGCGGTATGTGGGACATAAGCCAAACGCACCCCGGCGTGAATGGTGAAATAATCCACGCCCTGCTCGGCCTGCTCGATAAGTGTATCCCTGAAAATTTCCCAGGTAAGGTCTTCCGCTTTTCCGTTTACTTTTTCCAGTGCCTGGTAAATAGGCACTGTACCAATAGGCACTGGAGAATTTCTAAGAATCCATTCCCGGGTTTCGTGAATGTTTTTTCCGGTGGAGAGATCCATGACGGTATCTGCTCCCCAACGGCATGCCCACACGGCTTTTTCTACTTCTTCCTCGATAGAAGAGGTTACAGCTGAATTCCCGATGTTAGCGTTGATCTTCACCAGGAAGTTACGGCCAATGATCATAGGTTCATTTTCAGGATGGTTGATGTTGGAAGGAATAATAGCTCTTCCGCGGGCAACCTCATCACGCACAAATTCCGGAGTGATTACCTTCGGAATTCTGGCTCCAAAACTGGTACCTGGATGTTGTTCTGAAATTTGTTTTATTTCCTCCAGCTTCTGGTTTTCACGAATGGCAATGTATTCCATTTCAGGGGTGATAATGCCTTTTCGTGCATAGTGCATTTGAGTGACATTCTGTCCTGGTTTTGCTTTCAGGGGTTTTCTGTTTCTTTTGAAACGAAGTTCATCCAGCTTCCCGTTGTTTTCCCTTTCGCGCCCGTAAGCCGAAGAAAGTCCCTGTAGTTGCTTTACATCTTCACGGCCGGCAATCCAGCTGTTGCGAATAGGTTGTAAACCTTTGCATACATCGATCTCAACCGTCGGATCTGTGTATGGACCGCTAGTGTCATAGACCAAAACAGGTTCGTTTTTCTCTACTTTTCCGTTGAATTTATCTACGGTATCGCTAAGGGAAATTTTCCGCATCGGAACTTTTATGTCCGGATGAATTTTTCCACTTACATAGATCTTTTCAGAATTGGGAAAAGGTGCACGGCTAATTGTTTGTTGCTTTGAAGTCTGGTCCTTCTTCATAATTACTTCTTTTTAATGTTGGTATATTCTGGCTTACGGAAATCCTTCCGAAGCACATTTATCCTCCCTGAGTAGCCCTGATAATGAGTATGTTTTCACCTTCGGTTAATTCTCGCCGGTTCCAGTCGTTTTTAGAAATAATCTGATTATTGACAGCTACGGCAATTCCTTTTTCTGAAATATCAAGCTGCTTCAAAAGGTCCTGAAGATTGGATGGTGAATTTAAGTTGTGGGCGGTGTTGTTTAGGTTTACAGTTATCATTTGTTTTATATTTAATAGCTGTAAACTGCAGGGGGATTCCCCAAAGAAAAAAGTAAATACAACCCAGGATTCCTTCGAAATGGAATAATGGTAGAAAATATGTAGATAACACTTTTCCCTTCGCGGGTATTAACCGGATCAGGTTCAAAGGGTTTTATCTCAGCCAATTTTTAAAAATCAGCACCCCTAAAGTTTACGTTTTCAAATGTAAAGGAATTTTTATGAGAAATAAAAATTTTCCTGGCTTCAATTCCTCAAATAGTTCTTTTAAAAAACTGAACGTAAAACCTATTGGTCTTTAGCCGATGGGTTGTAATGACCTACCCTTGAGTGAGGATATAATGACCAGTGCTATCGGGACAGGTCTCACCCATAACACAAACGAAATACCCATCTAACCAAAAAGTACGTGGCTTCCAAAAATGATTGAACAAGAATGACCTATGGGATAAAGATCAAATATGATTGGTGAAGTCTTGCTTTAACTTTACAAGAGCAAAAATGACAGCCCCCTTAAAAGGAGGTTTTGAAAATTTAACTTATAGATTTTATAGACCTGATTAAAGACTCACTATTTCCTTATCGGAATTGGGTTCTTATTTTCATCAATTGCAACGAAAGCAAACTCTCCTTGAATAGCTTTTTCTCTATGTTCAGAATACATCTGTTCCGTAAAAACTTCTACATTTACTTTAAGACTTTTGTTGCCCAGGTATACTACTTTTCCGATAAGTTCTACAATTGTTCCTGAAGGGATTGGTTTTCTAAAGTCAATTTTGTCGCTACTTACCGTTACCACAGTTTGCCTTGTAAAACGTGTTGCCGTTATAAAGGCTACTTCATCCATCATCTGCATTGCAGTTCCCCCAAAAAGTGTATCATAATGATTAGTAGTATTCGGAAAAACGGCTTTAAAAATCCGTGTTTCCGATTTTCTAATATTTTCTTCGACCGTCATTTCTCATTTTTTGGTGATCTATAAAATACCCCCAAGATATCTTTCAGTTTACTTTGGTAATTTTGGTTATGGAACTCTGTTTTTAGTTCTTTCATACATCTTGCGCAGAGGCAGCTTTCATATAAACCTCGGATGTACTCAAGTTCCTTATGCTCTAATTTTATATCAGCGCACTGACAGAGTTGTATGGAACCAACTTTACATTCAAATTCTGTCTTACACCTTGGGCAGTATTTTTCTTCGTGTTTAATCAATTTTTAACAGGAATAATATTAGGTTGCCACAATAGTTTCCCTGGCTTTTTCTGCCGCTTTAACCATCGCCTTTAATGCATTTTTAGTTTCTTCCCATTTCCTGGTTTTTAAGCCACAATCTGGATTTACCCAAAGTTGCTCTGCAGGGATTACTTTTTGAGCTTTTTCAAGTAAGGCAAGCATTTCTTCTACTGAGGGCACTCTGGGCGAATGTATATCATAAACACCCGGACCAATTTCATTAGGGTAATTAAAATTGGAGAAAGCCTTTAGTAATTCCATTTGGGATCGGGAACATTCAATAGTAATCACATCGGCATCCATATTGGCTATATTTTCAATAATATCATTGAATTCAGAATAACACATATGTGTATGGATTTGAATGGAATCAGCCACCCCGCTAGATGCAATTTTAAAGCAATCTATGGCCCATTTTAAATAATTTTGCCAGTCTTCTTTACGCAAGGGTAGGCCTTCTCTAATGGCCGGTTCATCAATTTGAATTATGCGTATACCTGCATTTTCCAAATCTTTAACCTCCCCACTTATGGCCAGAGCTATTTGTTTACAGGTTAGGGATCGGGGTTGGTCATCCCGTACAAAAGACCACTGAAGAATAGTGACAGGACCTGTCAACATTCCTTTGATCCATTTTTTTGTTAAGGATTGTGCATATTTTGACCAATAAACCGTCATAGCTTTTGGCCTGGAAACATCGCCATAAACAATTGGAGGTTTCACACATCTACTTCCATAACTCTGCACCCAGGCCTTTTTTGTAAACAGGAATCCATCCAACTGCTCTCCAAAATATTCCACCATATCGTTTCGTTCATATTCCCCGTGAACCAGAACATCCAGACCAATTTCTTCCTGCCACCGAATGGTCTTTTCGGTTTCTTGCTTCAGTAAGCTATCGTATTGCTCAGAGGACAATTTTCCTTTTTTGAATTGAGCCCTCCAACTTCTTACCTCTTTGGTTTGGGGAAATGACCCAATGGTTGTAGTAGGAAATCGAGCTAAGTTCAATACTTTCTGCTGTTGATCTTTGCGAAAACTAAAAGGATTCTTCCTTTGAGTGTCTTTTTTTGAAATTTCATTAACCTTATCTTTAACAGCCTTGTTATGAATCAGAAAAGAGGTTTTCCTGTCTTTAAAGGCGTTTTTATTATCTTTAAATTCTTGCAGGGTTTGTTCTTCGGCTGTGCCATTTGCCAGGGCCTGAAGTGTTTTTAATTCCTTCACCTTTTGTTTGGCAAAAGCCAGCCAGTTTTTGATTTCAGGATTTAATTCTGTCTCCAGTTCAAGATCGTAGGGAATATGCAATAAAGAGCAGGAAGGAGCAATTAAAAGTCTGTCAGAACCTAACTTTTCCTTTGCTTTTTGAATGATTTCCAGGGACCCTTCGAAATCATTCTTCCAGATATTGCGACCATCCACAATTCCTAGGGATAATTTTAGGCCTTCTGGAATTTCATTAAGGACATTGTCCAATTGGGATGGGCATCGTACAAGATCAATATGCAATACATCAACCGGAAGCCCAAGGCTTAATGAAAGATTGTCTTTCAAACCTTCAAAATACGTAGCAAGAATAAATTTCAGGTCCGGAAATTTTTTTCTGATTTCCGCATACACAAAGGTAAAAGCTTCCCTGGTTTTTTCATTTAAATCTAAAGCTAAGAAAGGTTCGTCGAACTGAATCCATTCTGCACCTTGTTCTTGGAGAGCAGATAAAAGATCCAGGTAGACAGGAAGTAGCTTTTCTGCCAAATCCATTTTATCAAAATCCTCCTCTTTTTCTTTTCCTAAAAGAAGATAGGAAACCAAACCAATAATCACAGGTTTTGGTTTAATCCCAGTCTCTTTTGCTTCTTCAAATTCATTAAGGATTTTCTCTGAGTGAAGCTGGAATTTTTGGTTTTTAGTAAATTCAGGAACGATATAATGATAATTCGTGTCAAACCACTTGGTCATTTCCATTGCGGTAATATCGAAACCATCTTTCTGATAGCCTCTGGCCATAGCGAAATATAAATCCAGATACGTTGTGGAGGGATTCTCTGCAATTTCCTTATAACGTTTAGGAACAGCTCCCAGGCTAAGGGTCATATCTAATACCTGATCATAATATGAAAAATCATTACAGGGAACCAGGTCAATTCCCACGTCTTTTTGAAGGTTCCAGTTTTCCTTACGGCTTTTTCTACCCGTTTGGAGAAGCTCCTGTAATTCGATTTTGCCTGACCAATATTTCTCGCAGGCGTTTTTGAGTTCTCTGTTGCTACCAATTCGCGGATAGCCAAGAATGTGCGTTTGCATTTCTAACTTTTAATAATTAAACAATTAGTTTTTAAAAGCCTTTAAAATGCTTCGAAATGCTAAGCGATAAAAAATGAGGGAAATAGGACTATGTCCCCAAAGGATATACCTTTTATGTAAAATGAAAAGTATTCTGGGTAACACATCTCTAAGACCTAAGCTTCAAACCGCGAAAGCATTGTCCAATCAGAATAGGCAGGTCTCCTGACTTGTAACGGCTTCTGTCATCCTTCCCGCATTAGGCAGTGGATATTCTTAGGACAGTTCCTTTAATTTGTTACTTACAGTTGCGCGACAGTTCGTGATTTTCACACGATTCCCTATTAATTTACCTTAAGTAAAACCTTTTCTGTTTGATGAAGTATGGTAAAGAACTTATGAGAGGTAAACTTAGGGATTATTTTTTAATTTCTAAGCCTTCTTTAGAGTTACTAAAGATTTAAATCTTTTTTATCAGGTAATTAAGTAATAAGAATCTCTTAGAACCGGTAAATTAAGCATTTATAAGATGTAATCTTTCTCGAATACGGCTATAGGTCGGGAAATCCCTAAGTAATTATCACAAATTTCATGTAACAAAAAGTGGGAGTTTGTTACTTATACCTTCAAATTATATTTCTCAAAAATGAACAAGATTACCGGAACCACCATATTCATAATAGTGCTGATGTTTACTGTATTTACAACTCTATCTGACCATACAGTTTTGCAGTATATAGCACTATTTTTGGGATTGATACTTGCTATTAACAGCGTTTTTCAATTTGATAAGGTAAAAAAAGCAGAAGTGGAGAAAGAGAGAATTCAATTAAGTACCTGGAAAAATAAATGAATATTTAATCGCCTTATTATGTGATAAAAGCGCTCGAAAATCTTCGACAGTTTTTTTATAACTAAACAATAATCCAATGCACAAAAAAGTTTCCTTGTCTTTAATTCTACTAGTTACAGTTTTATTGTCTTCCTGCCAAAAAGATGACCACATTTCACAAACCGATTATTCTATAGAATCCGATACTTATTTTGAGGTCATTAGCCGTCATTCCAATGGCTGGATCAAAGAAGCACAGTATAATAATATTCATTTAGGAGAAACCGTGCCTGAAAATGAATTTGAATATTATGAAAACGGTTATATCAAGTCTGCAAAGGTTTACTCCAGTTATCCGCAGCAACATTTGTATATGGAAGTAAACCGCAGTGAAAACAATAAGCCGCTTTGGTCTAAATACTATACTCCTGAAGGTGACCTATGGTTCGAAACTTTATATCAGAACGGGCTTCCATCCACAAAGAAGGTCTATAATGAAAAAGGAACTGCTGTGCATTCCTACACCGATGGTGAATTGACTTCTGTTGAATTTATTTCTGCCGATAATAATACAACCATTACTACTGGTTACAACAGGACGGCTGGGACTAAAAAGACCACTATCGTTCAGGATGGAAAAACCGTGCTGGAAGAGGAATATGATATCCTGGAAAATTTTGGTGACGGAATGCTGACCAGTAACCGGACCCCGATGGCAAACCCCTTTGCTGATACCCAAGGATATTATCGTGAGTTACGCTCATCCTTTTTTACAAGTACTAGTTGGGAAAATAATGCAGACCCTATTCAATACGTGAAACCTTTCCGAAACTATTATGGATACCACCTTCCTGGTGGGGCTGAGTTTATATCAAAATTTGCAGTAGAATTTGCAGTTTGCTCCGAGGTGTACCAGTCGATTATAGAGCAATATCCTGTTACCGAAGATGAAGTTTTAGTATTAAGCTACCAGTATACCGAAAGTAGTGGCAACTTTTTACCTCCCTTTGAAGAAAGACAGGCACTGGATAAGGAAATGCAGGAAAACCCCTCGCTTTTTGAATTGAAGTACGGAAATGAATACATAGAAAAAATACATTACGGTAAAAACATTTTTGTAATTGGTGCTTTACGTAATATGCCCACCGCTGATAATGCAGCTAATGAAATAAAAGAAATTGCCCGAAAGCAGATGAATGGTTTAATAAACGGGGAGAATCACCTGAACATCGAAGAATCCGAAATATTACAAAAAGTATGGTTTGAAGTTAAGCTTTTCTCCAATCTTAAAAGGCATCGCAATGGAGTGGTAATTAATTCTAATGAAGATTATACTACTGCCGTAGAGGAAGTTTTTAATGCCGAAGCATCAATAATTCAGCTGGAATACACTCCGTTTGAACATATGATAAGTAATTAATTCAATTTTGATTAGTTTAAGATAAAAGTCACTCTCAATCAGGGTGGCTTTTTTAATTTTACTAGCAAGGGTCAACATGCTCCGGAATAATTTAAAAACTCCGATTTCTTCGATTTCTAGTGGGTCAAATCTGTAATACAGAACCAGGCTATATCCAGACTATTAGGAAAAGCCTAGTTAAGGTATTGAATCGTTGAACAAGCCGATAAAACCTTCCTAAACAGGTGCAATTAGAACATAATAGGTCATTATAAAAAAATGACTTCTAACCCGTGATTTTGGATTATCAGTTTTTTATGATGATGCTGGTTTTCCAAAAGATTTCTTCTAAGCTTATACTATTGGACGGAGATAACAACTGGTTGAAATTCAAATTGAGGAAATGTAAAAAACTCTATAAATCATTTAATGGCATATGAGTTACCTCATATAACGGAAAATTAGGATGATACAAAACCGATGAGAACAGGTAAATTAGGTTAATAGTTTAATATTCATATTTTGATATCCATTGATTTGCAGTACCCCAATTTTTATTCGGTTGAGAACCGGTTTCAATAACCAGCCTATCAGCATTATCCAATTCGTCTTGGGTGAGCCAGTTCTTTTCAATTCTTTTACCATCTAAATAAACTGATCGAATATAAAAGTGATCTTTATTATAATTCTTTACTATAATTTCTAAATAATTTTCATTCCCTCGGTCAATCCTGACCGATTTAAAAATTGGAGCTGTAAGATAATAGATCGGAGAACCTATGTTTGCCGGAGACAGACCAATGCTGCGCATAACAAACCAAGAGGACATCGTTCCTGCATCATCATCCATGGTCCTAAGGTAAGCTTTTGGTTTATTCTTATAAATTCTGCCTATATATGGGTCTATTCCTTTACTATTATTATTAAAATAATTTTGAACAACGGTGTCCAAAAGCAGGTTTCGATATAACTTTTGTGATTTCCAGGGCTGGTTGGTTGCATTATAAAGTCCGGGGACCTGTAAATCAGGTTGGTTCGCATGATTATAGCTATTTTCTGCAAAGAATTGATCCAATTGTTTTAAAAAATTAGCTTCTCCCCCAGTTAATTTCTTTAAACCTTTAATGTCAAAAGGTACAAACCACCGATATTGCCATATCGTACCCTGGTAAAGTCCTCTTGCCTGCATGCGGTCTATATCATCTTTAGATAAATCGGCAAAATCCTTTTTCCAGTAATTTTTATAATCCAGGGCCTTCTGTTTATATTTCTCACTAAGTAAAGTATCTCCAGTGATTTCTAGGATTTCGGCCATAGCCCAGTTATCATAGGAAGATTCCAAAGCCTTGTCAGGAGAATCATAATTAAGTTGTTCTACTTCACTGATCAGGGAATCCTTGATGGATTCAAAATCAATAGGGTATCCCTTTTTGTAAGCATCAAGAAGGACAACAATAGCATGTTCAGTTCTAACCGTTGGCGATGGCTCGTGCATAGTAGCCCAGTTCTTCTTGCCGTATGGATATAAGTTGGCAATGGATTTAGCAATTGGACCAAATTTTCTTGGATATATCAAAGACAACATAGGTAATTGTTCCCGGTAATTGTCCCATATTGCCCAACCATTATATACCGGGAAATCTGAATTTTGCACTGAACCATCGATGGCTCGGTAGGCACCATCATCTTCGGAAATAAGATAAGGTGCCTGTAAACCACGATAAAGCAAAGAATAAAACAATGTTTTACGATCAGATTCCCCTTGAACTTGAATTTTGCTTAAAAGCTGGTTCCAGCTATTGGTGGTCTTTTCTTCCAGCTCTTTAACTGTAGTCTCATTCCCTACCTTTTTTGTTGCATAGTCGGTATTTACTGAAGAAAAACCGACCTTTACAGCCATTGGTTTTAGTGTATCCTTTCGCACGGCAATCATTTGATGCTTACCTATGGGCTTTAATTCTTGAACATTTTCAATTTTAATGGCATAATAGATCCGGTAAATCCCAGCACCGCAGGTGGTCTTCGTGTCGACAAATCCAGCTATTACCTTGTCGTTTATCATATGTTCTTCAGCAACAAACCTATTTGCCAAGGCATAGGAAAGATCAACGAGTAGTCCGCTTTTTTTCTTAGGAAATTCATATTGGTGGATTCCAAAATTGGTTTCTACCACCATTGAGGCTCTTATCCCGTTTTTAAAAGAAACCCTGTAAAAACCAGGATGAGCAAATTCTTTCTTTTTCCTCAAAATCGTTTCCCTATTCTCCCCTAAAATAGGTTTTATAAGGATATTCCCCCCGCTACCAGTGCAACCAACCCCTTCTATCCTGGTATGGGTGAAACCTTCAAATTCCTTGGCATAATATTCATAACCGGTGTGTATGTGCGGACTTGTTTGCGGCCCAATACTCATCATATTAAATGGAGAGGAGGCAGCAGGGGACATTTGCCCGTGGTCTCCAGAGGTTCCCAGAAAGACGTTTACCCGATCCACCGGATCTACTTTTTTGGATGTAATCAAGGTCGCCTTTTTAGGCAAATGACTTGAGCTGAAAAGCAGAAACACCAGGGTAAATATTAGTTTATTCATAGATCTTAAGGGTCAAGGGGTTCTAAAGGATTTTGTTGTAAAGATTCTTTCTTGGGTTGAAATTCCAAGGTGGTGGCATTAAGACGTTTTTTAATGATCCCCGGTAAGTATCCGAGTTCTTCTAAACATCGCTGAGCAAATTCAGAACTGCCCGTATAATCACTATGCAAATTATTAGTCACCACTATAGAAGGACGGGATATAGGAATATTGTAGTCAAGCATTAACCGAGTAGCATTTCTTAAATTTGTTGTGGTATGCCTGGCATAGGGCTCAATGATAATCCGGTTTTCAGGAACCTGGTATTGTTCCATTAATTCCTTCTTCATCTCAATTGCCTCACAATATTCGGCTCTAAAGGGGTGCGCATGCCCTCCTGTGACAATAATAAGTGGCGCATGCCCTGCCAGATACTCCTCAACTCCCAACTGAATATTTAATTTCCCTAAGGCGGAAAGCCTGTCTGTATAATTTTCAGGACCATTACCTAGAATTAAAATTGAAGGATATTTATATTTATCAAAATCTATATTCGATATATTATTACTTACTTTTTTATTTCGTAGCCTTTCGAGAGGTTCATATCTGACTGCTTCATCTCTATGATTTAAATACAAGAGAGAGAGCGCATAATTCATAGGTTCAGAATAAAAAGATTTATGGATATTCCTTTTAGAATGCAAGTGATCACTCCACATAAATAAAGCTGCTTTGTAATAGTCGCTCTTTACATCATAAGAGACCGAGTCTATGCTTGCATACCTTGGGGGTATCCCTTTCCCGTAGGTATCAAGCACGTGATTAATACCCTGTGCACATAGCTCCCAGGCTTTAGAAAGCAGTTTTTCCTCCTCTTTGTTTTCATAAAGTATATAGGCTCCTGATGGTTTAAGGGTATTTTGAACAAAATTTCTAATTTTTTCAGACTCATGATATAACTCCTCTAGTCTTGAGCTAATTTCAAGTATTTCTTCAGAAGTAAATAGATAAGGTTCTACATAAGCAACCCAAGAATAAGTTCCAGGAGAATTTATAAGAGAAGATGATATCGCCTGGTATCTCTTACCGGAAATTCTATTGAGAATTTTATCCTTTTCTATTAAATGTTTTATGTCTTTATTATTATTTATGGCATTTAGTAAAAAATAATTTTTAGATGCCAGTGCTTTATAAGCTTCAGGTGAAGCTACTTTTGCTTCCTGAGCCAGGATACTTACATTCACTATTAGAAAAAGGAATAGCGTAAATTTCTTTATCATATTATAAAAACAAATAAAAACAGGGGTTTTTAAACCCCCGTTAAATTAATAACCACTGTTTTGGGTCACCATACCATCTTCGACTCCATCTATGTAGGCTTGTGGAATAGGCCAGTATTCATTTTTTCCTGCGTTAAATGAAGCATTAGACAAATGCGATCTTCTTGTTTTTTCTACCTCTAAATAATCAGGAATTACCTCGTCTGCAATTCCCCATCTTACTAGATTAAAGAAACGATGTCCTTCCAATGCCAATTCTAATCTCGACTCAAGCCGAACTGCTCCCCTGGCTTGCTCCTGTTCTGTCCAAGTAGTATTATATAATTCTATATTATAATTTGCAGCATCCTGGCTTCCACCTAAAGTTTGGACGTATGCGGAATTTTTCGCGCGACTTCTTATCTGGTTTACTAAAGCACGTGCTTCCTCTAGTTTACCAATTTCTACTGCAGCCTCGGCTCTCCATAATAGTACCTCCCCAAATCTAATGATGTAATAATTTAAAGCACTAACATATGGCCAAACTTCCAGATGATAAGAAGAATTGGCTGAGACGATTCTTTTCTTCGGACTAAACTCTCCATAAGTGGCAAGATCTCTTGCCCAGTCGGCTGAATATAAAATATCAAGATCTTTATAAGGTATCCCTGGTCTACCTATGGTCACATCTAATCTAGGATCTACCGGGTCCAAAGCCGTTACATTTTCGTTGCTCTTTGCCGGCAAACCATCAGAATTAACTTTAAAAGCATTAACCAGATTCTGGGACGGCCTGTGAAATCCATATTGCGCATAATATGGACCACCAGGCGCTAATAATCGATCACCTATACTTCCGTTGTAATTACTAGGTTGACCATCATTGATCGAATGTTGTACCGCAAAGATAACCTCCTTATTATTGTCATTTTCAGGTAAAAACAATTCCTGGAAATCGTCCATTAATCCATAGTTACTATTAATTACTTCAGTAGTAGCGTCATAAGCCATTTGCCATTTACCCTGAAATAAATATGTTTTTGCCAGGTATGCCTTTGCCGCTATCTTTGTTGGTCTTCCTGCTTCATCCTGACTAGTAGGTAAAACATCGTAGGCTGCCTGAAAATCATCCTCTATTTTACCCCATAATTCTTCAGAGGTAAATTCGGTATTCGATTTTGCATAATCTGATACTGTTTCTGCAGTTTCATCGATATAAGGAATTCGATTATAAATTTTCTTCAATTCAAAATAAAAATGACCGCGTAAAAACTGTAATTCGGCCTTTCTTTGGGCTCGTAAATTTTCATCAAAATCTTCTGAGGCTGCTAATAATCGCATAGCTTCATTGGCACGTTTAACCCCTTCATATAAAGCCATCCACTTGCGTTCTACATCCAGGGTTGTCGGATCTGTACTATAAATTTCCATCTGGTGGATGTTATTCTGGTCGCCAGTACCACCACCACCTTTGTAAGCGTCGTCTGACACTACATCACCAAAACTCCAGTTGGAAGCCGGAGAGTTATAAGCATTACTTGCTTGATCAATCTGTCCATTAAGCACGCTATAAGCGGAAATAATTGCTCTTTCTACATTCTCTGGGCTAGTCATTTTGGAGGGGGAAACTTCCCCATAGGTCACTTCATCCAAATAATCCTCTGAACAGGAAAGACTACTCAGGATTGCTGAAACAACTATAAGCTTTATGATATTTAATTTAAATTTCATTATTAATAGTTTTAAAAGTTTAGGTTAAATCCAAATACAAATGTTCTTGAAGGCGGGTAAATACCACGGTCTACACCAATATCTAAATTTCTACTACTGCTGGAGTAGTTCTGAAGCCCGATCTCTGGAGTCATTCCACTATAATCGGTAATTGTAAATACGTTACTTACCTGTGCATAAATTCTTAGGCCCGTATCTCCTAAAATATCGGATGGCAAGGTGTATCCTAATTGCAAATTATTTAATTTTAAATAGGAACCATCTTCTACATAATAAGAGGATGGTCTGATGTTATTATTGGTATCATCAAGACTTAATCTGGGAATTTCAGAATTTGGATTTTCGGGAGTCCAGGCATTTAATAAGGATGAGTCCTTATTGTAAGCTGACTGATTGAAGAACTGAGTTTTATATTTCGTCAAATTATAAAGCTCATTGCCAAAACTGCCGTTAAAGAACATTCCTAAATCAAAATTCTTGTAGTTTAGGTTTAGATTTAAACCCAGCACCATATCTGGATGCGGTGAGCCGATAAAGGTTCTGTCATCATCATCTATAACCCCATCTCCATTTATATCTGTGAATTTAATATCTCCAGGCTGTGCCTCTGGCTGAAGGCCATATTCGTCGACTTCCTCCTGACTTCTAAATAGACCATCAGCCTGATATCCGAAAAAGGATGCGATGGGCTGACCAACTGTACTTCTGGAAACTTCCTGGTCAAAGTTTACAGTATGTAATGAAGAACTGGGAATCCCTAAATAAGCAACACTTTGTAGATCTGTTAGCTCATTTTGATAACCAGAAATATTTAGACCTACCTCATAACCAAAATCCGCTTTTTGATCTCTGAATGTTAGATTTAGTTCATATCCTTTATTTTCCATCGTTCCATCATTGATCCACTGCCCATCATTTGTTCCTCCGTAGGTCAATGGTACTGCATTATAAACTAAAATATCGTCTGTGACTTTCTTATAAACTTCTGCCGTTACATTTAATTTATTATTGAAAAAACCCAGATCTAATCCCAATGTGGTCTGAGTCGATGTCTCCCACTGAAGATCTGAATTAGGAACTCTTGTTTGGGTAAGACCTGTAAATACCGCGTTTTGTGCCCCATCAATAGCATAATCACTATAAAAGGAATTATTGCTATAACTATCTACAGTCGAATAAGAAGGCACCTGTTGATTCCCGGTTTGCCCCCAACTTGTTCGAATCATCATACTTGTTAATCCATCTCCAAAGTCGAAGAAGTCTTCCTTATCTACTCTCCATCCTGCAGAAAATGCCGGAAATGTTCCCCAGTTATTATTTGCCAAACGAGAAGTTCCATCACGTCTTACCGTAGCTGTCATTAGATATTTCTCATCGAAATTATATTTTACTCTTCCAAAATAAGAATTAAGCTTCCACTCTCCTGCACTTCCAGAGTTTAGTTGATTTTGGGTCCCATAGCTTAAATACCTAAAGTTTAGGTCTTCATATAAAAAGTTTTGTCTTGAGGCTGAAAAACCTTCTTGATAATACTCTATAGCTTCCTGTCCTAACAAAACATCAAGATTATGCTCCCTGAAAGAATTGGCATAGTTCAGTGTATTGGTAAAGGTAAACTGGTAATTAAAATTATTTTGAGTACTTAAACTATTGATCACATTTTGGGAGAGAATCTCGTCGTAGACCGGAGAAAAATTTCTGTAATTAAAATTGTTATAATCAAGCCCAAATGATGACTTAAACCTAAAATCTCCAAAATTAAGACTGGCAAAAGCATTTCCAAAAGCGCGAACATTCTTTTGTTTGTCATCTTTCGAACGATATAAACTCCCTAAGGGATTTCCGATGTCATTTAAAGGATTTCCTCCAAAATCACCGTTGATATCTCTAACAGGTACAATAGAAGGAAACTGAAAAGCATCATAAATAATACTACCCAAAGCACTATTAGTACCTACCGCTACTTCCTCTGTGTAAGAACCTGTAAAATTCTCTCCTATAGTTAACCAATCTGTAATGTCATAATTTGAGTTAAAACGAGCTGAATAGCGTGTAAAACCAGTATACTCAACCACTCCTTCCTGGTCATAATATCCTAGTGAGAAAGAATGTTGACCATTCTCCGATCCTTTCTGAATGGACACATTATAATTTTGAACCAAAGCGGGTCTCATAATCTCATCTACCCAGTCCACATCACCACTTGGCAAGGTCTGCTCTTCATTCAACCATTCTGGAATTAGAGGCTGATCGGGATCATTTCCATAAATATCGTTTGCTGGAGTTTGACCATCATTTTTGAAGGCCTGCCAGAGAAGGTCACCATATTGTTGTGCATTTAGCATTCTAGGCAAATTGAAAGCTTTTTGAATACCTGCATAGCCATCCATATTTACCGTAAAATAATTCTTATTAGTATCTTTCGTCGTAGTTATTACTACGACGCCATTGGCCGCTCTAGAACCATAAATTGAAGAGGAAGCGGCATCTTTGAGCACCTGTATGCTCTCTATATCTTGAGGATTTATACTGCTTAAACCATTTGATGTAGGCACACCATCAATAACCACAAGTGGATCGTTATTGTTAATGGTGCTAAATCCTCTTACCCGAATGGATGTACCTCCCCCTGGACGGTTATCACTCATCACCTGGACACCTGGCATTCTTCCTTGTAACATTTCAGTTACGTTGGCCTTTGGTAGAGATTTGATTTCTTCTGGTGCAATTGAAGAAATGGACGCTGTTATATTCTCTCTTTTTTCTGTTCCGTACCCCACTACAACCACCTCATTCAAAGTTTGTTGATCTTGCTCGAGGGTAATCAACACATCAGCCCCCGACGTAATTAATTCTTCCTGGGATTTAAAACCTAGGTAGGAAAAAACAAGTGTTGTTTTCTGGCCCGGGAGCTCCAAAGTAAACTCGCCGTCAAGATTAGTTATTGTTCCAATGGAGGAATCTTTAATTTGGACTGTAACCCCAGGAAGAGGCATTCCTTTTTCATCTACCACCTTTCCCTGAATGATCTGTTGCAGATTAAAAGGTTCCGTTGTTGTATGTGAATTATAAAAACTGGATGCAAATGCTTCCGGAAGAATAAAGAGGAAACAAATTAAAAGGCTTGGTTTCCTGAAAAAAAATTGTATATTATCTTTCATTATAGATTAATTTTATGTCTTAATAAGGCTAAGCCCATTTCTGTTACAGCAGCAATGGGCTATTTTATGGCTAATTCAAATTTTGGTCTTTTCTTATAATATTAATTTTAGGTTTATATTTCTAGGTTTCTCTGCAAGGTCAATTGGACTTTTTTTAGTAGAACACAAATGAATACAAATCTTTCTTTGATTGTTTTCTTTCAAGATTAAGCTTTGTTTATCTAAATTTTAAATAATTAGAAACAGGCCCCTATATGATATATTAGGTTATATAAAAAGAAATCTCAGAAGCACGTCTAGAGCTCCTTAAATTCCGGAAAACAGGGAAAATAGGAAGATTCTATAAAATTTTTATTCTTTGAATACCCCGTGGTTGCTCGCTTCAATCCATAAGTAAGGATTCTCCTTACTTTTAGTAAGGATTATTTTTTCTCTTTATGGTTTTCAAATTTTAATTTCACATTCTATTAACCTTTTAATCATATATTTTTATGAAAACCCCAAAAATACTTTTAGGTATTCTGGCATCCGGTGCCTTACTCTCTTCTTGCCAAAAACAAGATACCCCTACTCCTGAGGAAGCTAAAATGGAGGAAACCACTAAACAGCTAAAAATATCTAAGGAAGAACTTAAACAGATAGCTAATTTGCATTTTAATACTAAAGATGCTGAGGTGATAGATTTTTTACTTCCAAATGGTGAGACCAAAAAATCCTTTCTTATCGAAGGGGACATTCTATTGGATCAGGAACAATTAGAAAGTATGAGTTCGGCAAAGGCAACTGCCAAGCAATACCGAACCTATAACTTAGTTTCAACTCCAAGAAATATAAATGTAATTGGTTTTACAGGAGGTTCCGGTCAGGGATTAACCTCTAAACAAAGGTCAGCATTGCAACGTGCTATAAACAATTACAATTCCCTGAATATCGGACTTAATTTCACCCTTACTTTTGGAACTAATTATGGGCCATATGATATTGTTGTATATCAAAACCCAAATGGTGAAGCTGGGGGAGTCGCCGGTTTCCCAAATGGTGGAGATCCATATAAATATGTACAGATTTTTTCCGGAATGGAAAATTACAGCACTGCAACAAATGAACACGTAATGACTCACGAGATAGGCCACTCGGTAGGTTTGCGCCATACTGACTGGTTTAGCCGTCAAAGCTGTGGTCAAAGTGGAGAGTCCAGTGGAGCGGATGGCGCTGTTCATATTCCCGGCACCCCAACCGGATATGATTCAAACTCCATAATGCTTGCTTGCTTTAGCTCTAGTGAGAGCGGAAATTTTGGTTACTATGACCAAGTAGCCTTAGAATATCTTTATTAATGTTAGATAATTTGAACTAAGTCTTAATTTGTTAGCAGAAAATGGATGTCTGCAAAGGCATCCATTTCTTTTTAAACCAGGATTATACGACGGGGAAACTCATTATAATTTAAATTAAAAACCTAAGTGAATATGAAACTTAAAACAACTTTATTTGGAAGCTTATTTTTAGCAACTTTTTTTATGTCTTGTGTGCCCGAAGCACTACCTCAAAAGCCACCACATATGGAAAATGAAATAATTAATATAGAAAAAACGGCTTCCGGGGATGAAGACAATCCCATTGATGATAGAAGAAACGAAGGCTAAACCTCCAAAAAGATTATTTTACTTTTTGTAGTTTTGAATGACTTCAAATTCGACTATTATTGTATTTATTTAAAATAAACTTCCTTCTATTAATTATTCTTGTTACTTCCTGTGATCTAGACAAAAACACACCTAAATCCACTCAGGAATATAGCCATTTAAAACGAACAATATTAAATCAAAAACAAACTGATTCTCTCCCTTTACTTCTTAAGAAAATATCTGATGATTCACTAAAAAGCAAACTCTTACTTGATTTGGCTTATGAATTCTATGTTAAAAAGGATTCTTCAAACTTTCGCTATTGGAATACCCAAGCCAGGAAGATGGCAATTAGTTTAGATTTAAAAAATCATCTTGCCTTAACTAATTGGGATCTTGGTAATTTTTTCTATCGGGAACATATTATAGATAGCTCTTATTATCATTATAATCTTGCATATGAAAAATACTTAGAAGCTAATGAAAAATTAAAAGCTGGTAGGATGTTGCTGAATATGGCTATTCTTCAGGAAAAGGTTAAAGATTATATTGGCAGTGAAAATACCACCTTTCAGGCTCTAGATTTAATTAAAGGCTCTAAAGAAAGTTATAAATATGTATATCCTGCATATAATAATCTTGGGATCATATATAATGGGTTAGAAGATTATTCTCAGGCCATTGAATATCATCGCAAAGCCCTAATTAATGCGAAATTTCTAAATGATCCAGTTAAATCGGCCAGATCTTTAAATAATATTGGTGTTGTTTATCAAAAACTAAAAGATCATAATAATTCCATCTCCAATTACTCGCAGGCCCTTTCCATAGATAGCCTTTACATTAAGAATCCCAGACTTTATGCTATGCTTACCGATAATTTGGGTTATTCAGAATTTAAACTTGGTAATTATCAGGTGGCTTCATTTCTATTTCATAAAGCACTGAAAATACGAGATAGTCTTACGCACGAATCCGGAATCGTAATTAACAAGCTCCACTTAGGCGAATATTTTCTAAAAAGCAAGGATACCGCTAAGGCATTGGAATATACCAAGGAAGCGAATTTTCTTGCTGAAGCAACCCGAAATAATAGGGATCTACTTGCTTCATTTTTACTGCTCGCTCAGATTGCGCCAAAAAAGTCCACAACTTACCTAGAAAGCTATATTCATCTCAATGACAGTTTATTGAAAGAAGAACGGGCTATTCGAAATAAATTTGCTAGAATAAGGTTTGAAACAGATCAATATATTGAAAAAACCCAGCAGCTTAGCGACGAAAAATTGTGGCTTAGCCTAATAGCCGTAGTTTTAACTTCGGTATTATTTCTATTATATCTGTTAAGCTCACAAAGGGCCAAAAATAAAGAGTTGAAATTTCAGAAAGAACAACAGGAATATAACGAAGAAATATATAAGCTTCTTCTTAAACAACAAACCAAATTAGAAGAAGGTCGGCAGGAAGAACGGGCTCGGATTTCCGGCGAATTGCATGATGGTGTTCTGGGTAAACTTTTTGGTATTAGGATGAATTTCGGTTTGTTAAATTTAAAAGCACCTAGTCAGGTTTCGGTTAAATACAACGAGTTACTAGAAAAATTGCAACTTACCGAAGAAGAGATAAGGCAAATTTCCCATAATCTAATCAGAGAAGTTTCGGGATCCCATCTAAATTTTGCTAAATTATTACAGCGGTTATTAGCAGATTATAGCAACTTAACATCGACAAAAATCGAATTCCATTTTAACGAAAATATCGATGGGGATTTAATAGATGAAAATATTCAAATTAATTATTACCGTATTCTACAGGAAGCTTTACAGAATGTTGTAAAGCACGCTCAAGCTACTCTGGTTAACATAAAAATTTACCGTGATCAGGAAGATTTACTTATGGAAATAATTGATGATGGAAAGGGTTTTGACAGGCGAAGAATACCAAAAGGCATTGGCTTAAAAAATATGCGAGACCGAATGGAAAAAATTGGTGGGTTTTTTACTTTCGAAACTTCAGCAAGTGGAACGCATCTTGTATTTAAGGTAAAAATTTATACAAATGGATAAATCAATTTCGGTATTAATTATAGACGATCACCCTATTATTACAAGTGCTTACGAGTCGGCTCTTGAAAGTTTTGTGACTCAGAATACTGAATACAATTTTAAAATCACCAGTATCTATAGCCTGGATGAAGCCCAATTCTTGCTTGATAATTCCAGTTTTATAGAAAGTCTCGACCTTGTGTTTTTAGACATGCGTTTACCCGCTAGTAGTGATGGAAAACTATTTTCAGGTGAAGACCTGGGCAAATTAATAAGGGAGAAAAAGCCAACGGTTAAAATAATAGTTTCCACTACTTTTAATGATAATTATCGTTTACATAATATTCTACAATCATTAAATCCGGAAGGTTTTTTGGTTAAAAATGATATTAATCCAAAAGAGCTATTAAGTGCCATAGAAAACATTTTAACCGGTTCTCCATATTACAGTAAGACGGTACTGAATCTTCTTAGATACCAGGTGGGAAGCGATATATATTTAGATGATGTAGACCGTAAAATGCTTTACGAACTCTCCATCGGTGCGAAACTGAAAGATCTAAGTGACCTCTTACCATTATCCATAGCCGGGATTGAAAAACGCAGAAGGAATCTAAAGAAAATATTTGGAATTTCAGGCGCAGAAGATCGTGAACTTGTAAAAATAGCCAGAGAGAAAGGATTTTTATAATCATTCAACATAAGTTTAAAAATTAATTCAATTCTATTGTTCAGTGATCGCGAAAATCAAGAATTTCAATATCAAGGTTCAAACAAATAGTAACCTTTCTAAGTTTTCAATAATGTTCAATTAAGATATTCTATGTCAGCAGTAGGTTTACAAATCCTTATACCAGCGAAACCCAAACTTATAAAGTTTGTATTCTATCTATTCCCATTGATAGCATACTGAAACACTGTAAATTGCCTGATTTGAAGCAACTTTCTGGAAGCTATTCAGAGCTACTCTACTTAGCAAAATTTCAGATAAGGGGGTTCTTATCTTGCTTAATCCTCATTGAAAAACAAGCTTTATATGCTTCTGATATAAGTTGTTTGTAACAGCCTCTTCTATAGGTTTTCGGTATTTATCAAGAAGACGAACAAAATCCTCTGATTCTGCAGCTACTTTATAAGCACAATGCATCAGCTGCCGAAAATGTGGGTTATAATCTTTTTCTTCTAGATTATGCCTAAGTGCTTTTGACATTTTCGCTCGGCCGGCGTTTTTAAGTTCAATAACTTTCGGAAGTTTGCTTATATCAATATCTAAAACTTCAGGATAGGGAGAGGTTAACTCATCAAAGCGTACCAGTGCTTTTTCATAAATGGAAAGCGCAAATTCAAATCCATCTTCGCCGATTTCAGCAATCACATTAATTTCTTCAAGCCAGGTAGTTCCTGCTGTTTTAAGGTGCAAACCTGCTTTGTGCTTCTTAATAAGGCGATTCATAATTGGGTAAATTGAAAACTTGTCACTTCCACTATGGATGCTAAGTTTTAAATTTCTGGGCAGACCGAATTCCTTTTTAACAAAATCCAGTACCAGTAAATCTTCCTCAAATTCTTTAGCAAATTTATCTAAATCGCCTTCGTAATCAATTCCCTTATTGAACCTACCTGTAAATTTGGGGGCGATGGTATTTACTGGGATTTCATAAAATGCGAATGCAGCCAATACGAAAAATAAGGCCACCGGAGTCTGGGGGTTTTCTACTTCATCCATAGATATTTCCAACACAAATTCTTCAGATTTATTTTTATTTATATACTTGTATACTTTTGAAGCTTTATTTGCTGCGAATAAAAAAGTATTTAAAATTTTATTTAAGGCGGTTTCGGAAATTTCAAATTTATTAGAAACTCCAGGAATATTAACCTCCTTTTGAAATTTAGCTATGAATTTTAAAAATTCATCTTTTTCCTTTCCAGTTGCGCTTTTACCAATGTAATCCGCCACATCTATAGTGAAAAAATTACTCACTGGTAAATATTCATCTATGATATTAAGATTAATATGATCGGCATCTACAAAATATTTACCTGAATAATTTAGCGATTTTACCGCGGCGTCAGCTTCATCCTTCACAAAGTGCGGTTTAGAACCCACCGTTTTATGTTCCCTATGGGATTTGTTCCAGACAGGAGTAACTTCAACCCCGCTTTCCCTGGCTTTTAATACAGCCATTAACTGGGCCTTACCTTCTTTCCCAAATCGGTCTCCTGTTCCTAAGGAATATGTACCTAAACCTGCCATATTTATAGATTGTTGCGTTAAACGCCGCTAAAGGCACCAAAACCACCATCTACCGGAACGACTATGCCAGTTACAAATGAAGCATATTCACTTGCAAGCCAATTGGTTACACCTTGAAGTTCTTCAGGTTTTCCGAAACGTTTCATAGGGGTATTGGAAACAATGGTTTCCCCCCTTGCCGTCAGACTGCCGTCGTTATTCAGTAATAAATCACGGTTTTGCTCACCGATAAAAAATCCTGGTGCGATTGCATTTACACGAATTCCATCCCCATATTTTTGCGCCATTTCCACAGCCAACCATTTCGTGAAATTATCTACCGCAGCTTTAGCAGCACTATAACCTACCACCCGGGTAAGTGCTTGTTGCGCGGCCATGGAAGAAATATTAATAATACTACCTTTTTTTTCTCCAGCTATAGGTTTTCCGAAAATAAAAGTGGGAAGTACTGTTCCTTTAAAATTCAGGTCATTGACTTTGCTGAAATCCTCCAGGGATAGGTCAAAAAAATTTTGATCTGGTCCAATCGTTGCGCCTTTCATATTTCCGCCTGCACCATTGACAAGAATATCAATTTTATCCCACGCACTTAGGACTCTTTCTTTAGCCTCTTCCAGGCCTTCTCGGTCCAACACATCGGCTACCAGACTCATCGCTACGCCCCCGGCACCTTCAATTTCCTTAACCCTTTCTCCAACAGTATCAGCAGATCTTCCTAAAATTCCCACTTTAACCCCTTGGGCTGCAAGACCATGAGCCATAGCTCCACCAAGGACGCCATTTCCTCCAGTAATTATCGCTACTTTTCCTTCTAAATCTAACATTATATTTTATTTATAAGAATTTATAATTCCAGTTTCCAAACCTCGTAATTCTGCTAATCCACGCATTCTTCCTATTACGGAATAACCGGGATAAAACTGTTTTTCTTTATCATACATCATTTCGTGCCCGTGATCCGGTCGCATTGGTATTGGTTCACGTCCAATTTTTTGCTGAAGATCAAAAAAGGTTTTTACCAAATCGAACATTCCAACGCTACCTTCCAGGTGATTGGCCTCATAGAAATAATCTGATTTCTCTCGTTGCACCGAACGTAAATGAACAAAATGAATTCGCTCATAAAATTTTGAAATGATTTCCGGTAAATTATTAAGTGCCGAAGCTCCTAAACTACCACTGCAAAAGGTAAGTCCATTAGCAGTTGACGGCACTGTATTAAACAAATAATCCAAATCTTCCACATCGCTAACAATTCGAGGTAATCCAAATACTGACCAGGGCGGATCATCTGGATGAATGGCCATCTTTACACCGCTTTGCTCGGCTACCGGAATTACTTCTTTTAGAAAATGAACCAAATGCTCTCGCAATCTTTCAGCAGAAATCCCATCGAAAGTTGCTAGACTTTTTTTTAATTTTTCAAGAGTAAAACCTTCATCATCTCCCGGAAGTGCCATCAACATACTCTGTTCCAGAATTGCCAGGTCCTGGCTACTTTTATTCTGAAAACGTTTTTTAGCTTCCTTTATAATATCATCGGAATAATCCCTTTCTGCATTTTCTCTTTTCAGAATGAACAAATCGAAAACAGCGAGCTCCACTTTATCGTGAAGCAATGCTGTACTACCATCTTCTAACTGAAATTTCACGTTGGTTCGCAACCAGTCCAGAACGGGCATAAAATTGTAACAAATGATATTTACACCACACCTACCAAGATTTCTGAGGCTTATTTTATAATTTTCTATAAACTCATCACGCTCTGGTTTACCAAGTTTTATAGCTTCGTGTACCGGCAAGCTTTCAACCACATTCCAATGTAACCTAAAGGGATGTTTTTTATTGCTTTCTTCTAATGTTGTAATCCTTTTTTCAATTTCCGCGACGCTCCAAACTTCCCCAACAGGAATATGGTGTAAAGCAGTCACGACACCGTGCGCCCCAGCCTGCTTTATCATCTCAAGATCTACCGGATCCTTGGGCCCATACCAACGCCAACTCTGTTCAAATATCATTGATTTATTTTTTATGATTATAATTTACAAAGCTTCAATCAATTTTATGTGAAGTTTGCAATAAAATGTCTTCACGTAACGGACTAAAGACATCAATTAACACGCCTGCTTCCAAACACTTTACACCGTGCTTTATGTTCGGCGGCACTAAAAACCCATCTCCTTCCAAAAGCGTTTCTCTCTTTCCATCGATTACCACCTCAAATTTTCCAGAAGTCACATAGGTACTTTGGGTATGAAAGTGACTATGCTCATAGCCTATTGCCCCTTTTTCAAATCTTACTTTGACTTGCATAATTTGCGAGTTGTAATTTACTAGCTGTCTTTGAATACCTTTATCTATGGTTTCCCAACTGGTGTCAGCTTCTTTAAAGAAAATTTTTTTCTTTGTTTTTAAGTCGTTCATATTTTAATCATATTGTCTTAAAAATTCTTCTGCCTTTTCTACTAAAATTTTATTCCCGCAGTAAAACGGAATCCGCTGGTGAAGTTCTTTTGGTTGAATTTCCATTATTCGTCGGAAACCATTTGTACACTTCCCACCGGATTGTTCGGTTATAAATGCTATAGGATTACCTTCATATAAGAGTCGTAATTTTCCTTTTGGTGCAGTAGTTCCCTGAGGATAAAAATAAATCCCTCCTAAAAGAATATTTCGATGAAAATCGGCCACTAGAGATCCTGTGTACCTTGCCGTGTATGGTCGCCCTTCGCTTTCATTTAACTCTTGCAACCATTTGATAAATTGCTTTACACCAGTAGGAAAATGAACATAATTTCCTTCGTTAACAGAATAAATATTTCCGGAGTCCGGAATTTTTATGTTAGGATGAGAGAGAAAAAAGGATCCAATACCCGGATCAAAAGTAAAACCGTTTACTCCGTTTCCAGTGGTATAAACTAGTAAAGTAGAAGTGCCATAAAGAATATATCCAGCTGCAACCTGATTGACACCAGGTTGCAGAAAATCTTCAAGTTCCACCTTATTTCCAACTTTAGATTTTCTCCGGTAAATGCTGAAAATCGTACCCACAGTTATTCCTACATCAATGTTTGAGGAACCGTCCAATGGATCCATAAGAACAACATATTTAGCTTCCTTATTTAAATCTCCCTCGAAGGCAATAAAATCTTCCAATTCTTCAGAAACTAGACCGCATATTTCCCCACGATTTCGCAAAGTCTCAACAAAAACATCATTGGCCATAACATCCAATTTACCCTGAGATTCACCCTGAATATTTTCCTGTCCCGTTTTCCCAAGAATTTCTGCCAATCCCGCTTTGTTTATCGCCTGATTAACAACTTTACCGGCCAATCTTATAGAACTGAGCAATCCGCTTAACTCTCCTTTGGCATAAGGAAAATCCTTTTGGTTTTCTACAATAAATTCGCCAAGAGTGATATGTCTATTCATAATTAGAAAAACTATAAAATTTATAAAAACAGTTAAGCAGTGATTTACCCCTATAAGTTAGGCTCAAATTATTTATTACGCCCAGGGATCTTCTTTTCTAATACTCTTTTTTTAATATAGGATTTAAAATCGGGGTCTAATTTTGCCATTTCTTTTAAAGCAAGTCTGGCTACCATTCTTGCCCCCTTTTTAGAGAGATGTGTATCGTCTGATATTCCGTCAGGATAATAATCATTTTCTCCTGGAGCAAAATGAAGATGTAATGCTTTAGAACCTTCTTTTCCGTAAAACAGTTCTAATTTCTCGGTTTGTCGCTGTAAATCTACAAAGGGAACTTTTAAATCTTCTGCTACCAATCGAGCTACTAATGGATAATCACCGTGGGTGTCGATTAAAGTTCCGTATTCATTAAAATTTCTTCTTACGATTGAACTAAAAAGAATAGGCTTCGCTCCCCTTTCCCTGGTTTCCTTTACAAATTTTTCCAAATTACTTCGGTATCCTGTAAAAGGATTAGTAAATCTTGTTGGAGCTTTGAATTTTTGGTCATTATGCCCAAACTGAATAAACACATAGTCACCGGGCTGCAGCTTCTCTAAAACTTTTTTCCATCTGCCTTGATCTATAAAACTTTTAGTACTTCGACCGTTCACTGCATGATTTTCAACCTTAAGTTCATCGGTTAAAAATTCCGGTAAGACCTGTCCCCATCCGTGTTCAGGATTTTTTTTTGGTTCTCTTTTATCAGACATTGTAGAATCCCCAATGAGATATAGTCTAGTCTGATTTTGTGTTGAAATAACAAGGAAAAAAAAAACAATTATAAGGGAAAGGGAATATTTCATTTTATTTATTTTATTCTAAGTTAGTTCGCATATTCAAAAACACCCAAATCAGGTGCACTGCCATTATAAGGAATACCAACATCTATTCCGGCATTAATTAAATCACTACCTTGAGTAAGATGCATAAAATTGACTTCCGGAAGACTCCCATCAGCTTTTCGGATAGCCATTAGTTCATCAATTTTAAGACTTACGAAGTCATTTTCAGTTGCAGATATAGCTTCCTCCCAACTATTGTGAGATACATTGATTTCATCAGCTTTAAAATTACCCGGTGCTCCAAGAACCGCTGAATTTTTTATCACCAGCTTGCCTACCCGATTTGTTCCTCCAAACCCAAAATTATCCTTATCATTATTATAAGCAGTACAATTATAAATCAGGATATCTCCACGATTACTATTATGATCAAAACCATCGCCTGTGTTTCCAGTAGCTATGCAATTGTAATAACTGGCGTGATGCTTTAAATTTTTATCATCACTACCGCCAGTTTTAAAGCCATTACCATCTCCGGATCCTCTAATACCATTCTTCAGATATCCGTTTTTGAAAGCCCAACAATTTTCATAAATCGTTTTGATATTATCAGTATCACGGAGATATCCGTCATAACCGTCATCGAGATTCTGCCAGGCGCGACAGCCTATAAATTTATTACCTGTACCTGCGCTAAGTTTGCAGGCAAAGCCATCTGCATTTTCAAGGCTGGAATCTGCATTAAAAAAAGAATCACAATTTAAAATGGTATTATTAGCGGCACCATTATCTAGTTGCAAACCCGTATCATGACATTCTGAAAAACTACAAAATTCAATTATATTATTATTCCCTTCGATTTTCATTCCATTATCACCTGCTCCAAAAATTTCAAGTCCTTTTATATGCCAAAAATCCGCATTCAAAACGATTCCATGATTGCTAGAACTTTCGCTCATCGAGGAGAAATCAAATATTGGTCGTTCTCCATCAGCAGCTGCAGTCAAGGATATTTTTTTATCGGCAGTACCCGATTTAAAAATGCGAATTTTGCTATCCAATTCATAAGTTCCTTCCTTTACAACAATAGAATCTCCTACTTTAACTTTTGAAAGAGCCGTTATTAGTTCATCACTATTTTCTACTATAATCACGCTATTTTCTAAAGGGGCCTCAATGGGATTTTCTGAATGCGGATTTTCAATTTCAGTTGAAGCGTCTTGAGTGTTGCAGGAAATTAATATCAGCGGGAAAACAGCTGTATAGAGAAATAGTCTTTCTAGGTTTTTCATTTTTTCATGTAGAGTTCTTAATTCCTTCTAATCGGCTCCCACTTGTCGTGCCCGCTTAAAACATTCTCAACGGTATAAGTCTTCGCTTCTTTTTCACTAAGTTGCTTTGACCATTTTACTCTTTCTGAAATTTTAGCACCAGGGCCAGAGTTATTATACTCTGCATAGAACGCAGTTTTCTGCTTATTAGGAAACATTTCATCGCCATCCCATGGGTCCCATCCTTCAGGTACAATATGATCTCCAAATTCAGAATTAATAAAAACAGTTTGAGCATATGGTCTCCATGGTCTTCCCAAGTAAACCTCATTAACACCTTCGGCAGCAATTAATTTACAATTTAAAAACACGAAACCGAACTCCTGATGTGGAGTTGTGGCCGCTGCAGTAATATAAGAATCGCGTAAACTTTTAATGGTACACTCTTCAAATACAGCTGTAGCCTGTCCAAAAATAAAATCAGTTGTACCTTCTATATAACAATTTTTATAATACTGCCGGCTGCATTGGGTTGCAGCATATAAAGTATCCTGACAACCAATAAGATTAACATTTTTGGCGATAAATTTATCCCCCTCTACATGTAAAGCCACAGCCTGTCCTTGCCCGCAAGAACCATTTTTTATGGTAATGTTTTCAATTTCAATTTCATCACCTGCAACCAAAAGAGTATAGGAGGTAAAAGTAGAAAGTGCTGTCCCAGTCAAACTATCTTTTTTTCCAGAATAGTCATGATTGATAATAACTGTTTTGTTTTGGTCCTCTCCTATTAATCGAAGCTTATGTTTCCAGGTTGGGATCTCGAGCTTCTCATTATAAACCCCATTCTTAATGTGAATCTCAACAAAACCCGGACCCAGGTCTCGAGTAGAATTAATAGCGTTTTGAATTTCAGTGAAATCTCCTCCCCCTTTTTTATCTACCGTTATAGAACGATAAACAGTACTAGAATCTTGGGCAGAAAGATTAAAAATCAGAAAAAAAACGGGAAGAAAAAAAAGTTTATTCAAGTTCATTAAATTTTAGTTATTAGCATAAGAACAAAAAAAGAATAGATTCATTTCAAAAATATGGTATAAGGGTGCGTTCAACTTAATGTACAGATATCCGCACACCCAAATACCATAATCACACACTGTAAAATCACTTTAGATATCTGCATGAAAAAAACCAACTTGAAAACTATTTACTCATAGGTTATTTGCTCACCATTAATGGTGGTGTTCTTAAATTCTACATCATTTGCATTTTCTATTAAAAGAGGGGTTTCTGCCTTTTCGATAGTGACATCTGTAAAATAAACTCCCGAAACTGGAGACTCTTCTCTCCCTCTAATCAAAATTCCATATTCACCACCATTTTCAACATCTACATTTTCTAAATATATATTTCTAATTACCGGCATATGGTTTCCTTCTTGATTTTCATAAATTCCATAATGGGTGTTTATCTTTAAAACAGCTTCTTTAACCTGACCAACTTTTAAATTTTTCACATAAATATCTTCAATAGTTCCGCCACGACGGGTATTGGTCTTTATTCTAATTGCTCGATCCAGATTCGGGCTGTTCATTTCACAGTTTCTAACGAATACATTGCGAACACCACCGGAAATTTCACTCCCCATTACCACGCCCCCGTGACCGTCTTTCATAACACAATTTTCAACTACGATGTTTTCGCTGCTTATCCCTACGCGCCTTCCATCATTATCTCTACCGGATTTTATAGCTATACAATCATCACCAGTGTCGAAAAGACAGTTTTTAATATGAACATTTTTACTGTATTCCGGATTACAACCATCATTATTTGGCCCATGACTTTCAACAGTTACTCCATCTACAGTAACATTATTAGATTTTGTTGGATGCATGACCCAGAATGGAGCTTTTATAAACTTCACCCCTTTTATCAGTACATTTTCACATTCAAAAGGCTCAAAAAACGGCACCCGAAACTGATGGCCTTCGCCAAAAATTCGTTCTTCTACAGCAACACCATCTTCGACCATCTTACTCAAACGCGGCAGGTTGTGATCATCACGCTGTTGAGGCTGACCTTGCTTATATCCATAGCGCTCGGCACCACTCCAGGGCCACCAGTTCTCATTATCGGCCTGTCCGTTAAATACACCTTTTCCGGTTACAGCAATATTTTTCTGTTTGTAAGCGTAAATCATAGGAGAATAACTCATGAATTCCATTCCTTCATAAGATGTATGAACCACCGGTAAGTAGGCCTTTTTATCCTTGGTAAATAGAATTTCGGTGTTTTCCGCAATATGAAAATTTACATTGCTCTTTAAATGAATAGGACCTGTAAGATATTTTCCCTCTGGAACCAATACTTTTCCACCACCTGATTCCGAGCAGGCGCCAATAGCATCGGCAAAGGCTATTGTATTGTCTGTTTTTCCATCGGCCACTGCTCCATAATCCATAACGTTGAAAACAGTATCCTTGAATTTAGGAACAGTTATATTTTTAATTATTTCATCAGCTTTTTCCCATGCCTTTTCCGAAGGACTCATTTCTGAATTCTGGGTTATTTCAGATTTATCTTTTGCATTATTTTTACAGGAAAACATTACAACTCCTATTAGGACTAAAATTAAAATTTTAAAGCAGGCTTTATTTTTTATATTCATTTTATTGGAAATTAGAAATTACTGTAATCGATTACACTAAAGTATAAAATAAATAATAAACGCCCTAGATAATCTTATATATTATTAGATTATGGCTTTAAAATTTCCCATTTAACCTAAATAACACCTAAATTCTTGTACAATTTATTACCATTTGTTCAAAAATGAAATCGATTACTTCATATTTTCTTTATTTATTGCAGATTTTTAGACATAAAAATACAATTCACTATATATTGTAAGTTTTCAGTGACAATTTTCTTGAATAAAATCATTTTATGAGCTTTTTTTTTATTTTTGTAATGCAACAAATTGCACATTTAATTATAATTCTCCCGTATTTATGAAAGAAAAGGTAACTATATACGATATTTCTAAAAAACTAAATGTGAGTGCCGCTACAGTATCCCGTGCTTTAAACAATAATCCCAAAATTAGTTTAAGTACCCGAGAACTGGTTTTAAAAACAGCCAGGGAAATGAATTATAAACAAAATCGTTTAGCACAAGCACTAAAGAGTGGCAAAAGCAATAATGTTGGAGTAATTGTACCTTACATAAATCGCAGTTTTTTCTCTTCGGTAATAAGAGGTATCGAAGAAGAACTTACGCCACACGGTTACCATGTTATAATTTGTCAAACTCATGAAAATTATGAATATGAGATAGATCAAATAAATACCCTTATCAACACTCAAATAGATGGTATTTTTATGTCGGTTTCAAAAACTACTTTAAATACCGAACATATTGAAAAGGCTCTGGCCGAAGGTACACCATTGGTCTTTTTTGATAGGAAAAAAGATATTCCAGGTGTTAGCTCCGTGACAATTGATGATTTTAAAGCGGGTTATTTAGCAACAGAACAACTGATTAAACAAGGATGTAAAAAAATCGCGCATTTCTCTGGAGATTTAAATCTTGAAATTTACAAGAATCGTTACGATGGCTATATAAAAGCTTTAGAGGATAATAACCTGAAAGTTAAACAAGAATATATTCTAAAAACTAACAGTAAAATAGAATCGGGAGCCTCCGCAGTAGAGGAATTATGGGAATTAAATGAAAAACCGGATGCTATTTTTTCAGCAAGTGATTACACAGCATTAGGAGCGATTCAGCAGTTGAAAAAAATGGGCCTTAAAATTCCAGAAGACGTTTGTGTTACCGGATTTAGTAACGAGCCCTTTACCAAATATATGGAACTTCCAATAAGTAGTGTGGATCAAACCCCACTTACCATGGGAAAAATTGCAGCCCAGGTTTTTCTTGAACAGATGAACGAAAATCAAAAAGTAAGCATCGAAAAAAAAGTAGTTCTCACTCCAGAACTTATTGTAAGAGAATCGTCTAATCGACGCACCAAGTAAATCCCAGTTTAAAAAATTATAAAGAAACCCCCCTCTTCCATGGAATAAAATCGTCCTGTTTTAATTGATCTGCCTTAGATTCGGTCTCGCCACTAGCAACCTTTATAATAAACTCCAAAATTTCTTCCCCCATTTCTTCTATGGTTTTTTCCCCTCGAATCACTCCACCTGAATCTATATCTATAATATCAGGCATAGTTCTGGCGAGTGTTGAATTGGAAGATACCTTTATCACGGGCGCTACAGGATTCCCAGTAGGGGTTCCCAAACCGGTTGTAAAAACTACTACGTTTGCACCTGCACCTACCATGGCGGTAGTACTTTCCACATCATTACCAGGAGTGTTTAATAAATTTAATCCAGGTTTGGTGACATAATCACCATAATCCAATACATCCTCAATTGGTGATGTGCCACCTTTTTTTGCTGCTCCGGCAGATTTCATGGCATCGGTAATTAATCCATCCTTAATGTTTCCGGGAGATGGGTTCATATCAAAACCTGAACCTGAGGCTATGGCTGCTTTCTCATAAGCTCGGGTGAGTTCAATAAAGCGTTCGGCTATTTCATCCGTAACACAGCGGTTAACTAATTCCTGTTCTATCCCGCACAATTCTGGGAATTCAGACAGAATTGGCGAACCTTTTAATGCTGCCAATAAATCTGAAGTATAACCCAGCGCTGGGTTGGCCGAAATACCAGAGAACCCATCGGAACCACCACATTCCAGCCCCAATTTTATTTTTGATAATGAAGCTGGTTCTCTTTTAATTTCATTAGCATTTTTAATTTCAGCATAAGATTCTTTTATAATGGTATCCATCATATCGTCTACCGTACCCATTTGCTGTTGCTCATAAATAAGTACTGGTTTTTGAATGTTGGGGTTGATTCTTTTTAAAGCATTTTTAAAAATATCAATTTGCAAATTTTGGCAACCCAAACTCAATACGGTTGCACCTGCAACGTTAGGATTATTCACGTATCCTGATAATAATCTTGCCAAAGAGGCGCTATCCTGTCTAATGCCTCCGCAGCCGCCCTGATGCGTAATAAACTTCACTTCGATATTATCGAAGACCGCACTTTCTTCCGGTTCGGTATCCACTAAAGGTTCCGTGTTTTCGCCGTGGATTAAACTGCGTAACAATAGACGCTGTCTTGTTGATTTATGGAAAGATAATTCCTTTTCAAAAATGTCTTTTAAAACTTCAATATTTCGATTTTCACAAAAAACCAAAGGAAAAAATAACCAGACATTTTTAGTACCAACCTGGCCATCGGGACGGTGATACCCGTTAAAAGTTCTGTATTTCCATTTAGATATGTCTGGGACATTCCAGGAAGTAGTTTCTGTCTTTTTATATGCGGTATTGCTCTGATGTTTTACGTTATTTACAGTAAGAACTTCCCCACGTTTTATAGGTTTCATAGCCTTGCCTACCAACACCCCATACATAAATATTTTATCGCCTTGGGCAAGGTCTACCAGGCTAAATTTATGTTTAGCCTTAGTATTAGTTTTTAATTCCACCTGCTCCTGCTCAACCTGAATCACACTATCTTTCCAAACATCTATAAGGGCTACGGCTACATTATCTTCAGGATGAACCTTTATCGCTTTCTTTTCCATACTACAATACTTTTTGCTATTTAATCTTTAATTCTTCAGAGAAAACTGAAAAACCTTGTTCCACACCTTTATTTTCAATTAATTCTAGAGCATTTGCGATCTGTTTTTTCAAATCTGGAATAGTGGTAAGATCCTCTCCCCAAAATTCGCTCTTCTGAAGTACATCTCCGGCTATATCTTTATAACTATGCTGCTCCCATACTTTTTGGAAAAAATCGATAATTTGCACATCGTCTTTTACCGGAAGTAATTTCCCTTTCCACTGACCACGGTAAAACCTAATTAAACAGGCCATGGCGTAAGTAAGTCGCAGAGGGAGTACGTTATTTTTCTTCTGATAGGCTAATAGGCTAGGCAATACCCGAACTTTAAATTTTGAAATAGAATTAAGGGCAATACTCGCTAGTTGGTGTTTTATAAACGGATTTCTAAAACGATCAAAAACCTCATTGGAAAAGGTATCAAGTTCTTCTTGACTCAAAGAAAGTGTTGGATTAATTTCTTCAAAGACAGCTTCTTTCACAAACTCTCCGGTAAAACTATTATCTATAGTTTCTTTAACGGTTTCATTTCCGTACAAAATTGAAAATGGCACCATAGTAGTATGCGCTCCGTTGAGAATTCTTACCTTCCTTGTACGGTAAGGCTGCATATCTTTTACAACTAATATGTTTTCATCAATTTTATCAAATGGGATCTTTTCCTTTAATCTCTCATCTCCTTCAATAACCCAGAGAAGAAAAACTTCAGCTGTCACCACCAATTTATCTTCCATCTCGAGTTCCTCTTGATATTTTTTGATATCCTCTCTTGGATAACCAGGAACTATTCGGTCCACCAAGGTGTTGTGAAAACTGTTAGACTCCTTAATCCAGTCGCTAAACTCCATTTTCAATTGCCATAATTCGGCATATTTGAGAATGATTTCTTTAAGTGTATCAGCATTATAATTGATAAGTTCACAAGGAATAATAGTAAGCCCTTTATTTTTGTCACCTTTAAAATATTGAAATCGCTTATAAAGTAAAGCCGTCAGTTTCGCAGGGAAACTATTATGTGGTGTTGCTTCTAATGTATCTTTATCATCCAAAGATATCCCTGCTTCAGTGGTATTAGAAATAACGAACTGGAGTTGTTCTTCCTCTGCAAGAGCCATATATTGGTTATAATCCTGGTAAGGATTTATTCCTTTTTGGATACAAGAAATAGTTCGTTTTTCTTGTATTTCCTTACCGTTCTTAATACCACGCATAAAAAGATTGTACAAACCATCCTGATTATTGAGCATATCTATCATCCCGGAAGAAATGGGTTGAACTACAGCCACCCCAGCATTAAACCCGGCCTGCTCATTTAGCTTATCAATCACATAATCTACAAAGGCTCGTAAAAAGTTCCCTTCGCCAAACTGGATTACTTTTATAGGAAGATCAGGACTAATTCCCGCATTTTTTCTATTTAATGTTTTCATAAAATTAAATTTTCGGAATAATTTATTATTCAAATAAAGCCGGTAACCATAGGCTGATCGCCGGGATAAAGGTGACTAGCATAAGGACTATGGCCATTACCAAATAAAGTGGTAACAAGGGTTTAATAATTTTCTGAATAGATGTCTTGGCTACGCTAACTCCAATAAAGAGTACTGAGCCTACTGGTGGCGTACAAAGACCTACACATAGATTCATTACCATGATAATCCCAAAATGTACAGGATCTATCCCCAGGCTTTCCATAACAGGTAAAAATATTGGGGTAAAAATTAGAATTGCCGGGGTCATATCCATAAAAGTCCCCACAAATAATAGTAACAAATTGATAATCAGTAAAATCACAAATTTATTATCGCTTAAACCAAGTAAAACTTCGCTTACTGATTGCGGAATATTTTCAAAAGACATAACCCATGACATACTCATAGAAGTAGCTATAAGAAGCATAACTATTGCCGTTGTACCTACCGAATTTAGAAATATGCTATAGAGTTTTTTAAAATTTAATTGCCGGTAAATTCCAGAAAGGATCAGGGTATATAAAACGGCGATAGCCGAAGCTTCCGTAGCCGTAAAAATTCCTGAAACAATCCCACCAATTACTACAATAAGTAAGAATAAACTCGGAAAAGCATCTAAAAAAGTAAAAGCGATTCTTTTAAAACTACTGGTCTCCCCTGCCGGATATTTTTTCTTTTTAATCCAGAATGCTGCGGTAAGCATAAGTGCAAGACCCATTAATATCCCGGGAATATAACCGGCTAGAAAAAGTGATGCAATAGAAACCCCACCGCTGGCCAATGAGTATACAATAAGTACGTTGGAAGGTGGAATTATCAGCCCTGTGGTAGATGCCGTGACATTTATGGCTGCTCCAAACTCTCTTGAATAGTTCTCTTTTTCCATTCTTGGTCCTAAAATCCCACCAATAGCCGAGGTAGCCGCTACAGCAGATCCTGAAATAGCTCCAAACAGCATCGCTGCGATTACATTGACATATATTAAACCTCCGGGTAAAGATCCTATAAGAGCTTTGGCAAAATCTATGAGTTTGGTAGCAATCCCTCCCTGATTCATAATTTGTCCGGCCAGAATAAAAAATGGAATGGCCAGTAAGGAGAAACTATCCAAACCAGTAGCCATTCGTTGTGCTACCGTGGTATAGGCAGCCATAGAATCGATAGAAACAAGCATAGTAAGTACGCAGGATATCCCAATGGACCAGGCCACCGGGACCCCAATACTAAGCAGGATTAGAAACGAAACAACCAGTATTAATACTTCTAACATCATACTAAATACTGTTTAGGGTTTAATAGTTCATTCACTTTATAAATAATCACCAGTACGCCACTAATTGGGATAACGGTATATACGGCTCCCAGTGGAATATTAAGGGCTGCCGAGGTTTGTCCTAATAAATAATTCAGGTAAACCAGGTTACTGCCTCCTATTACCAGTACTAATAGGCAGAAAAGGATAATCAATAAATTGATTCCCATTCTAAGTTTTATCCGGTTTTTCTGGCTTAATTTAGGTGCCAGGATATCTATGGAAAGGTGTTGTTGTTGACCAGCGACGTACGCTGCCCCCAGAATTCCAATCCATATTAATAAATATCGCGCAATCTCTTCTGTAAAGGAACTGGAGGCTTGCAGGATATACCTGGAAAATACCTGCCAAGAAACAGCCGTTACCATAACTGCCATTAAAAATACCAGCAGTGATCCTAAAATTTTATCAAGTATAAGTTTCATATGTTTTTACTTTACTGCCTGTATGGCATCGATGAGTTTCTTCATTTCCGGGTCTTTAGAGAATTCTTCATACATGGGTTGTACCATTTCCCGAAAAGCTTCCTTGTCAGGATAAGTAACTTTTACCCCAGCTTTTTGTATTTCTTCCAAAGCTTCCAATTCCGCCTTTCGCCATAATTTCTTTTCATATTCCGAAGATTCCATAGCGGCTTCTTTAAGCCATACTTTTTCCTGTTCTGAAAGTTTGTCCCACACCATTGTACTTATAAGCAATTCATCAGGGAGCGCCGTATGTTCATCTACCATATAGTATTTACAGACTTCGTAATGCCTGGATAAATAGAAACTAGGCAGGTTGTTTTCAGCTCCGTCTACTATTCCCTGTTGCAGGGCAGTATAGAGTTCCCCCCAGGCAATCGGAGTTGGAGAACCTCCAAGCATTTGCACCATAGTCATTGCTGTGTTGCTTTCCATAACACGAAGTTTGAGGCCTTCTAGGTCTTCCGGACTGTCCATTGGTTCTTTCCCATAAAAGCTTCTACTACCCGCATCGTAAAAGGTTAAACCTTTCAATCGTTTTCGTAATCCGTCATTTAAAAGTTTTTCACCAAGTTCACTCTCCAAAACCTTGAATCGATGTTCGCGATCTCGGAATAAAAAAGGAAGTCCAAAAACCTTTAGACTTGGAATAAAATTTTCCAGGACCCCGGTGGAAACTTTAGTCATGCCCAAACTTCCAATCTGTAAAAGTTCTAAAGACTCCCGTTCGGAACCCAGTTGTTGATTGGGATAAATATCGATTTCTATACTCCCGTCAGATTTTTCGTGGACACGCTCAGCCATATAAAGCATCGCTTCGTGCACCGGGTGGGAAGTATCCAACCCGTGACCAAGTTTGATAACGGTAACGTCTCTTTTTATCGCATCACATCCGCTAAGACTGAATATCAGCATCAAACAAAAACTAATTTTTAAAGTCTTGATAGCTCCTGAACTTCTCATGATCTTATTTTTTGAACGATTTCAAGAGCCGACTTTACTTTTTGGGTTATTTCCTTATAGTTATAGGAACCATCGGTATTTTTTTGAAATAATTTTGATCCTATCCCTACGCAATGTACTCCGGCCTCGAACCATTCTTTTAAATTTTCCTGGGAAGGACTAACTCCGCCGGTTGGCATTATACTACTCCAGGGCATTGGTCCTTTAACGGCTTTAACAAAAGAGGGGCCGCCAACTTGTGCTCCCGGAAAAATTTTAACCACCTCTGCACCAAGTTCCTGGGCATAGGAAATTTCTGTAACAGTTCCGCAACCCGGCATCCAGGCTACCTTTCTACGATTACAAGCTTTGGCCATTTCGGGTTGTAGTATAGGGGATACTATAAAATTAGCCCCCAGTTGAAGGTACAAAGAAGTAGTTCCTTCATCTATGACAGATCCAACCCCAAGGATCATTCCCTCCAGTTCTTTTGAAACATATTTAGCCAGTTCTCCAAAAACCTCATGAGCGAAATCGCCCCTGTTGGTAAATTCAAAAACCCTGGCGCCGCCCTCAAAACAAGCTTTTATCACCTTTTTGCAAACCTCCAATTCTTTATGATAGAAAACAGGTACTATTCCGGTCTCACCCATCATCTGTACCGTTTCTATTCTTGTATATTTTGCCATAATTTTTTATGTATTATCTTTTTATCCTTCCGCCGGTATCTCCCCTGGTAACTTCGAGTACTTCTGAAACACTAACAAGGTTTGCATCTCCCAAAATGGTATGCTTCAAGGCACAGGCAGCATTGGCAAACTCTAAAGTTTTCTGATCATCAAAATGTTGTAATCCATATAAAAGACCAGCCGCATAAGCATCCCCGGTTCCGATCCTATCTATTACATCGGTAATTTCAAGTTCTTCGGTAGTAAGGTATTGGGTGCCTGTCCAGGCTTGTCCATAAATCTTCTGCCAGGAGGCGCTAAGGCCGGTGCGCACCTTGTCAAAAACTTTTTCAATGGAAGGATAGGTTTGAATCAATTTTCTGCTGGCGCTGATGAATCCTTCTTTATTAAATTCAAAATTCGTTTTTAAAATTTCATTGATTTCATTTACTCCACCAATAAAAATAGTAGAAAGCCCGGTAAGTTCTGCCAGGATCTCGCTACCCTCCCTGCCATATTTCCATAGATTACTTCGATAAGCAGGGTCAGCCGATACGATAACTCCTTTCTTTTTTGCTTCTGTAAGCCCCGCTTTTAAAGTTTCATAAGCCCCCTTAGAAATTCCGGGAGTGATTCCTGTCCAATGAAAATAGGATGCGTCTTTTAAAATATTCTTCCAATCTATTTCCTCGGGGGAAATATTAGCAAAAGCTGCATTCAAACGATTATAGGCAATCTGGCTAGGTCGCATAGCTGCTCCTACCTCTAGAAAATAAAGACCCAAGGGATGATCTACTTTATTTATAGCTGAAACATCTACTCCAAATTGACGGATAAATGCTAAAGCTGCATCTCCAACTAAATCATTGGAAACATTCGAAACATGGGTTACCTCCAGGCCGAAGTAAGAAAGGGATTCCGCAACATTGAGTTCCGTACCACCAAAGAAAAATTCCAGACTTGTTGATTGTTGAAGTTTTTTGTTTCCGGGAGGGGATAAACGCATCAATACTTCCCCAAAAGTCACTACTTTTTCGCTATTTTTTCCTAGTTCTTTCATTAAAAACCGAAATACTCATTAGCATTATGATAACTAATATCGGCTACAGTTTTACCTACTAGTTCCATATCATTAGGTAACTCTCCACTAGCCATTTCCTGGCCAAATAAATTACAAATTACCCTTCTAAAATATTCATGCCTCGGGTAAGAAAGAAAACTCCTGGAATCTGTAAGCATTCCTATAAAGCAACTTAGCATACCCATATTTGACAGTGCATTAATTTGTTTAATAATTCCATCTTTTTGATCTAAAAACCACCAGCCAGAACCTAATTGGACCTTTCCTTTTATGCTTCCATCGTTGAAATTTCCTATCATCGTAGCAAACACCTCATTATCTGAAGGGTTCAGGTTATATAGAATAGTTTTGGTCAATTTATCTTTTCCATCAAGTGCATCAAGGAATTTCGAGAGATTTTCGGCTTGTTTATAATCACCAATAGAATCCCAACCGGTATCAGGGCCAAGCTTACCTAGCATTCGCTTATTGTTATTACGCAGAGCGCCTAAATGGAATTGTTGTACCCAACCAAACTCGTGATAGGTCTCACCTAAAAATAGCAAAATTGCACTTTTGAATTTTTCAGCTTCTAATTTAGAAATATCTTCACCTTTCCGCCTTTTACTGAAGATCTGGTTTACTTCATTTTCAGTGAAGCTTTCCGAGGATATAAAATTCAATCCATGATCACATAATTTACAACCATTTTCATCAAAATATTCAATACGTTTTCTCAGTGCGTTTCTTAGATCCTCATAAGAATCTATCGAAATCTCAGCGACTTCACCCAGTTTGTCCAGGTAATCATTATATCCACCGGAATCTATAAGAATAGATTTATCGGGACGAAAAGCCGTACTTACCTTAATTTCGAAATCACTTTCTGCTAACTCTTGGTGGTACTTCAAAGTATCAATAGGATCTTCCGTAGTACACAGGGTTTCAACATTCATTTGCTTTAATAAGCCGCGACACGAATTTTCGGGCAGCTGCAATTGCTTATTCACGTCCTTGTAAATCCGTTCAGCAGAATCTTCATTCAACAATTCGTCTATACCAAAGTATCGTTTTAATTCTAAATGGGTCCAGTGGTATAAAGGATTTCTTAAGGTATGCGGCACTGTTTTGGCCCAGGCCAGAAATTTCTCTTTATCGGAAGCATCTCCCGTTATAAATTTCTCATCTACGCCCAGGGTGCGCATAGCACGCCATTTATAATGGTCTCCCGCGATCCATACCTGGGTAATATTCTCATAAACCCGGTCTTCAGCGATTTCTTTTGGAGATAAATGGCAGTGGTAATCTATGATAGGTTGCTTTGAAGCATATTTGGTATAAAGCTCTTCTGCATATTTATTATCCAGTAGAAAATTGTCTTTTATAAATTTTTCTTTACTCATATTTATTGTTTTATGAATCTCGGCAAAAGTGATCTTATCGTCCCATCCAGCCACCATCTACCAACATCACTGACCCATTCATATAGTTCCCTGCAGCCGAAGCCAGCAATAGGGTTGGACCTTTAAAATCTTCAGGTTTACCCCATCGACCAGCAGGGATTCGGGCAAGAATAGCTTCACTTCTCTCTTCGTCTTCCCTTAAAGCCTGGGTATTATCGGTAGCAATATATCCAGGTGCAATAGCATTTACCTGAACACCCTTGGCCGCCCATTCGTTAGCAAAAGCTTTTGTAAGCTGGCCAATTGCTCCCTTTGAAGCAGCGTATCCCGGAACGGTAATCCCACCTTGAAAGGTAAGTAGTGAGGCGGTAAAAATCACTTTTCCACTTCCGCGTTTTATCATTTCCTTACCTATTTCCCGGGTAAGGATAAACTGTGCATTTTGATTTACCTCTATTACTTTATCCCAATATTCATCAGGGTGTTCAGCGGCAGGTTTTCGCATAATTGTACCTGCATTATTTACCAATATATCAATTTGGCTATTTTCGGACTTTACCTCCTCAATGAACTTATAGAGAGATTTTCTATTAGAGAAATCACATTGGTAGCCTTTAAAATCGCTGCCAATTTCTTTAATGCGTTTCCCAATTTTAGAGCCTTCCGGATCTAAAGAAGCAGAAACTCCTAAAATATTGGCCCCTGCCTGAGCTAAAACTTCTGCCATAGCAAAACCAATTCCTCGTTTACAACCGGTAACTAAAGCCGTTTTTCCCTTTAAACTAAACAATTCTTCTATCATCTTTGACTTATTTTAATTCATGAGGTTGCACTCCGTCCATATCGCTATAGTCAAGATTTTCTCCAGCCATTCCCCAAATAAAAGTGTAGTTAGAAGTTCCTGCCCCGGAATGGATGGACCATTCTGGGGAAATTACCGCCTGGTGATTTTGCATAAAAATATGGCGGGTTTCCTGTGGTTGTCCCATAAAATGGCTTATAGTTTGACCCTCTTCTAAATCGAAATAAAAGTACACTTCCATTCTACGCGTATGGGTATGGGGCGGCATCGTATTCCAAACATTACCTTCTTTTAGCTCGGTCATTCCCATCTGCAATTGACAGGTATCTACCACACTGTTCACTAACAGTTTATTGATTTTTCTTTTATTGGAATACTTGCTATCCCCAAGTTCTACCACCTCGGCTTCAGCAAGAGTCACTTTCTTCACAGGGTACTCCTTATGTGCAGGTGCAGAATTCAAGTAGAAATAAGGTTGCTCGCCATCTGCTGCTTCAAAGAATACTTCTTTATTTCCACGGCCGACATAAAGAGCTTCCTTGTGGCCAATTTCATAGACTTCACCACCAACAGTAACTTTTCCTTTTCCACCCACGTTGATCACCCCTAGTTCACGGCGCTCTAAAAAATAATCGGCTTTAAGATCATCAATGGTATCGAGTTTAATTTTTTTGCTTACTGGAAACGCTCCGCCCGCAATATAGCGATCGTACATCGTGTAAGTTAGGTTGATCTCATCCTTCTTGAATAAGTTGGGGATTAGAAAGTGTTTCCGAAGTTCTTCCGTGGTATATTTCTTTACATCCTCAGGGTGATGTGCAAATCTGAATTCTGAATTAGTCATAATAAAAATTTTTGATTAATTAAAAAAATCAATGTTGATTACAATTTCAGGTTTTCGCAAATTTGAAGCATCCTGTACATACCTGAATAGATGTAATCGATTACACAAATGTACTATTTACATATTAAAAATCAAATTCTGGGCTTCATTCTTTCACATTATCACCTTCATTATTTGATTTTTTCGAACCAAAAAATTCTATTTCAGGTGCAAATTGTTAGGTTAACCCGATTATTTTTTATCCAAATCAAGACCTCTTTTGCGACTATTTAGAAAAACGAAACCAATCAAAATCAGCATAGCCAGAGTCATTGGTCTTACTTGCTTTAATGGCAAAAATTCCAACCTTTGCACCTATCCATTTTCCTTCCACAGCTTTAAAATTCTCATCACTTACCTTATGAAAGTTCCTTCCATTTTCACTATAACTAAAAGTACATTTAGCCCCCTTATCAACCTCTACTCGCAAAATCACTTCATTTCCCTCCAGTTTTGTAATTACTTCCTTTTTCTCTACACCTTCTTTTTCAGCATCTTCATTAAAGGAATACACAAGATACAGCCCATCTTCCTTGCTCTGGACAGCGATATAAGCATATTGCCTTCCCATAACCAGTAAACCAGCTTTTTCGTTCTCAAGATCTTCATTTGGGTTAAAAGTAAGTTTTGTCGTAGTTATAAACTCCTGGGCCGGAAATTTCTGAAGTAACAAGTTAGGCGCATCCCAGAGATTATTACTGTCATTGGGAATTTCTTGTGTGTATAGCCTAAGTTGACCTTTTGAGGGGATCAGGAAAGACCAGGTTTCGTGCGGATTAGCATGCCATTGCCATTGTAATCCAAGACTATCTCCATCAAATTCATCCGAATCTTTTGGAGTTTTTATGGTATGGGTATCAGTATCGGGTTTTTTGTGAGTCATTACAGGTTGCCCGGTACCATCACCATCAGGGTCTTCGCCCATTGTTGGCCACCCATTGTTCCACTCCATGGGTTGCAAATGTACGATCCGACCATAAGCTCCTTTATCTTGAAAATGAATAAACCAATCTTCCCCGCTCTCAGTGTCCACCCACGCACCCTGGTGGGGCCCATTGATATCGGTCTTCCCCTGTGCCAGAGAAACATGTTCTTCATAAGGTCCATAAACGTTTTTACTGCGCAAAATTAATTGCCAACCCGTAGAAACGCCACCGGCCGGAGCAAAAATGTAATAATAACCGTCCTTTTTATAAAATTTTGAACCTTCCACAGTGGGATGATCCTGATGACCGTCAAAAACAATTCTTCCAGAACCTATGGTTTTTGTGCCCTCTTTATTCATTGGCTTTACCACCAAAATACTTTTAATTCCAGCGCGGCTCCCGGCGTAGGCGTGAACTAAGTATGCTTTTCCATCATCGTCCCACAGCGGGGCCGGATCTATGAGCCCTTTTCCTTGTTCAACCAAAACAGGTTCTTCCCAGGGGCCTGTGGGATTTTCGCTTTTTACCATATAAATTCCAAAATCGGGATCGCCCCAATAGATATAAAATTCACCCTTGTGATAACGAATTGCTGGAGCCCAAACCCCATTCCCATGTTGCGGAGTTTTAAAATGTTCTATCGGCACCTGCCGTTCCAAGGCGTGACCGATTAATTCCCAGTTTACAAGGTCTTTGGAGTGTAATATTGGTAAGCCAGGAGCCACATTAAAAGACGAGGCCGTCATGTAAAAATCCTCTCCTACTCGCACGACATCTGGATCAGAATAGTCGGCGTGGAGCACGGGGTTTTTATAGGTACCATCACCCTGATCACTCACCCAAACTTTGGATAGATGATCAGTTTGGGCTGATATATTTGAAATTAAAAATGCGCAAATTAAAAGACTGAGTTTGTAGGAATGGTGCTTTCTCATTTTTCAAGTTTTCCTTTTGTATTAAGTGACTCTAATTTTTGATTTAAATCAGCTTTAAATTCCTCTTTTGAGGTGATTCCCCCCGGCTCCTGCTCCCAGGCCCCCAGGAAATAATAGGTTACCGGTTCCTTTCTTTCTTTGAATACTACTAAGTGATCATGCGGGCCTTCGGTAATTTTATCTACTTCATCAGTTCTGTAAAAAATAGCCATTCCCAAATGGTCCTGGTCATTTACAAGGGTTTGTGTGCCATAAGTGGCAATATATGCCCATTCCCCCTTTTCACTTTGTTGTTGCAATAATTCCACATCATCAAATTTCACAATTCCCGTGGTTAAACCTGAAATCGCTTCAGAAGGAACTAACGCTACTTTTGTAAACCTGTCTTTATCAAAAATATTGAGTTTTGCTACTAGATCTATGGTTTTATCTCCTGTGGTCCAATCGGTATATTCGATCTTCACCTGGGAAGAATTTTCTAGGTTTGAAACTTCAGCAACTGTTTTTCCCACCTTCCTGAAATGGGCTACAGTATCGTTCATATAGCGACCGAAACTGCCAAGCCCTAAAGATTTTCCTGCTTTTAAGATGTCCATTCCCCAATCTGCTTCTTCGTGGTAAGAGTCAAACCCATCTTTCCCCACCTGAGATAAGATCATAGTATCAGTCTTTTTTCCGAAAATATCTATTGCATTTCTCCAATCGAGATATAACCGATAACCTATTTGGGAATTTTCCCAGCCTGGACCTTCATACCTGATATACCAGGAATGATCGGTATGCTCTTCTGGCACCTCTATACGGGAAACATTCTCAAATTCACCGTTTATGTATTCCCGGCCTTCCCATTTTCCTCCTTCTTTAACTGAAATCTCAGCATAGGTTTTTTGTTCTTTCTGCGTTTGGATATTCTGCTTCTCGATGGATTTTTTAGTTTCCTCTTGTTTATTTTCTTTGCAAGAAAATACCAAGGTCGATACTGCCAGAATTATTAATTTAAAATTTAGTCTCATTCTAATCGTTTTTAGTTTTTAGCGGTTGCCAATTGTCTTTTCCTTTTAAAATATTTTCTACAGTATATTTTTCTGCTTCCTCTTCACTTAACTGTTTAGACCAGGATACCCTCTCTTCTGTTTTTCCTCCCGGTCCTCTGGAGTCATGCTCTGCATAAAAGACAGTTTTTTCTGCTTCAGGCTTGTTCCAATTATGCCAACCTTCTTTTTTAATATGATCTCCCATTTCAGTATTTATAAAGACAGTTTGGGCATAATCACGCCATGGTCTGCCAAGATATACGCTTTCTTTTGGGGCATCACCGGTAAGTTTACAGTCAATGAAGACAAAACCATGTTCAGCCTCTTTTTCAGTAGAGGCCGCGGTAATGTAATGTCCACCATCTTTGGAATATATCTCGCAATCCTCAAAAACCGCAGTAGACCACCCAAATATGAAATCCGTTCCACCTTCTATGTAACAGTTTTTGTAATATTGTCTGCTATCTCTTCCGTGAGGGTAAAGCGTATCCTGAAAACCTAGAAAACGGCAATTTTCAAAAACCACTTTATCTCCATCTACTCGAACGGCAACAGCCTGACCTACTGGTCCTGCAGAATTCTCGAAAGTGATATTTTTTGCTTGAAATCCTTCTCCGAAAACAAAAAAACTAGTAGAACCAGTAGTGCCAATTTCTTCCCCGAACTTGTTTTTTTTTGAAGCATAATCATCGTAAGTAACAATGGTTTCTTTCGCATTTTCACCTATAAGATGAATATTGGTCTTTGAGGTGGGCAAAATAAGTTTTTCTTTATAAATTCCTGGTTTCAAATAAATTGTAGTCGGTTTTTTACGGAAATCGGGAACGGCCATAAATGCTTCCTGCAGCTTGGTATAGTCACCACTGCCATCTGCTGCCACCACTATATCATAATGTTGCGCCTGAATGCAGGTTATTGTAAAAAACAGTATAAAAGTTAAACGAACTAACATCGGACTACTGGTTTAGGTTTTCATAATAAATAGAAGCCAAAATAAATGGTCCAACTCCTTTTGGGTCGTCATCCCTAATTATCTCATTGATATAATACTCGTAAGAACCGTCACGATATGGATCGCCACCTAAACCTGCAACCCCGTTAACCTTTGTGAGGCTGATGGTGCCATCATCATTCTTTCGAATAAATTCTTCCAAAATTCCTTCATAAGCTTTAATTCCCGCTTGCTTGTGCGCTTCAGATAAATAACCTTTTTGGGCTCCTTTTAGTAGAAAATAAGCAAACATGCTTGAGGCGGATGCTTCCAAATAATTCCCTTCACGTTCACCCTGATCAAGTACCTGGTACCAGGTTCCGGTTTCATCCTGGTACTTTAATATTCCATCGGCCAATTTCTGAGCTATTTTAATGATTTTCTCTCGTTCTGGATGATCCCTGGGAAGGAAATCTAATACATCTACCAGGGCCATACTAAACCAACCAATACTTCTTCCCCAGTAATTAGAAGAAAGCCCGGTATCAGGATCTGCCCAGCGTTGTTCTTTGCTCTCGTCCCAGGCATGATGAAAAAGTCCACTCTCCTCACTGTAGTGGTATTTATTCACTAGGGAAATTTGATTGGCCACATCATCAAATAATTCTGGCTCATCAAATTTTTTGGCGTAACGGGCTAGAAACGGCGAAGCCATATACAAACCATCTAACCACATTTGATAAGGATAGATTTTTTTATGCCAAAAACCACCTTCTGAAGTACGTGGATGTTCCCTCATTTGATCACGTAACATTTCTACTGCCTTTTTATATTTTTCTCTCCCTGTTTCTTTATATAGACCTATTAGGAACCGCCCACCCTGAACACGGTCAATATTGTAATCCGATTTTTTGTAGGTTTTAATCGAGCCATCTTCTTCTACCATAAAATCTGCAAAATTCTTGATATAATCCAGATACTTTTCATTGCCTGTTTCCTTATATAACTTCTCCATTGAAGTCATAATGAGTCCATGAGTATATTCCCATTTTGGCTTTTCGTTGAAATCAAGTGTCCAGCCTTTTGGATTTCGTTTAATCTCAGAATCTGCCATCCAGGTGGAATATTTTTTTGTTTCTGTAGTATCCTGTTTCTCTAACTGGGCCGAATCTTTATCTTCTTTCCCATTTTTACAAGAAACGAGCATTCCTGTTATAAGAAAAAGCAAAAGCGATTTTTTAAATAGTTTGATTGTTTTCATTTAGGTATTTATTTTAAGTCTTTCTTTAAAGTTTTATCCAGGAAATCCAGAGTATAGGCTAGTGTCTTTTCGAACCAAGGATGCAAAAGCCAAAATGAATGGGGAGAATTTGGAATGGTATGGACTTCGGAATAAATTTGATGTTTTTCAAGTATTTTCCGCATATCATCGCGCCCAGCATGAAAACGCTCTTGCGCACTATTTATAAATAGAATAGGGGGTGTATTCTCATCAACATATTCTAGTGGTGAAGCATCTTTCCAGTTCTGTGGGTTTTGGTCCTTCAGACCGCCTAGCCATAAACCGGCAATTTCACTTTCCTCAGCTTCAGGATGAATAAAAGATACGATTCCGTCTATATTTACAATTGCCTCAACCTGATCCTGATCTTCATAAACGGTTTTCTGGAACTTTTGATTTCCTGCGGTAACACCTATTAAGGTTGCAAGCTGCCCCCCCGCTGAAGTTCCTAGTACAGCAATTTTTTCTATATTTATTCCGAATTCTAATGCGTTTTTTCTCATCCAAGCTAATGCGGTTTTTAAATCAATAACCGCTGCGGGAAATTTAGCATCACGGCTTAACCGGTAATTGATTACCACCGCTACATAACCATTTTTAGCAAGATGTTGTGCCATTATTTGCTGATTTTCCTTGCTTCCGGTAACCCAGCCACCTCCGTGTATTAAAAGAACTGCAGGATAGTTTTTTCCATTTCTTGGCGAGTAAACATCGGCTTTTAATTCTTTCCCTTCAATTGTACTATAAACCAGGTTTTCCTTAGTCACAATTTCCTCAGAATCTAGGGATCCGATCGGCTCTATAAATGGATAATCCTTTTTGAGCTTCTGGTATGTAGTTTCAATGGTATAAGGTGATATTGAAATAGGTATCCCGTTAAATAATGTGAGTTTGCTCATTTCATCAAAAACCAACTGAGCAATTGCTTTTGCACCTTCCGGTTGAAAATGGGTATTATCCTCCTGACCTTCTGGATAGGCGTTATATTTCCCAGACGGCAGGTTCATGAAATAATTTTCGGTTACATAATCCTTCCCTTTTTGCGTAAAAAACTCCTGTGATCTTTTGTTTAAATCAATTAGAAGAACGTTAAGTTCTTTCGCAATTTCTTTTACTGCAGAATCATATCTTCCGTGTACATTGCCAAGTTTTCCATTTTCCCAGGGATAATTTCTAGCTACCGGTGTAAGTAAGATAGGAATCGCATTTTTTTCCCGGGTTTGTTTAACGAAGAGCCTTAGAAATTCTTTGTAACCTTTGACATTTACAAATCTTTCATGTTTCTCCTTAGAAGCGTCATTATGTCCAAACTGGATGATCACAATGTCATTCGCTTTTAAATCATTATAAACAGACCGCCAGCGGCCCTCCTCAAAGAATGTTCTTGTACTGCGACCACCTCGGGCGCGATTATCTATTTTCACATTTTCCGCTTCTATAAGACCACTTACTTTCTTAAGGCTGTCCTTGACAAAAAACTGCTGAAAAACCTGGCCCCACCCTGTAAGTGGATAACGGGTTTTCATATAATCTTTTCCCGGATCGTAATTATCAGAATAATCGGCCATTGTAGAATCTCCCACCAAATAAATAGTTTGGGAATCTTCCTGGCTTTTAAAAGAAAAAACGGTTGCACTTAGGATAAATCCTAAAATGAAGACTGGAAGTTTTAGATTCATTTTTTTTCTAATGGTTTTCATATGAAATTCTTTTTAACCAATTTGGATAGGCTTCGTTGAGTAAATCATTAGCATAATTCCCCAAATAGCTATACCCCATTCTTCTTTCATGCGCTATTTTTTCGAGGGAATCTTCCACTACTCCATCCCGTCCAACAAACATGGGCCGGCCGGTTCCAATCTCATTAAAACGTGCCCATAATGGGTCAGCTTTCTCATCTTTCACAACTACACGATCTTTACCTCCTTCTAGTTCGGGAGCATCAATATAGACCAAATTTTTTCCTTCAATTTTATGCTTTTCAAACCAAGCAACAGCACTTTTTACAGCAGTTATCACTTTTTGGGAAGGATTTTCTATTGTCATTAGATATTTCACTATTCCTACACTTTCACTTCCACTAAGGGAGGGTAATTCATATGATCTGGCTTTTGCTGGACTTAAATCTTTACTGTGATGCTGTGCACACCAAAGAGTGGGTTTGCCATCAATTCTAATTTGCATTTTAAGTATAACTTCTTCACCTTTTTCAATGGATTCTCTGATCTTTTCTTTTATGGCGGTATCCACAAAAGCGAATTTTTTTCTGTTCAAGATATCACTAAACAAGAACATCACCCCCATCATAGCATTATCATTAAAGGTAATGTGCTCATAATACCCTTCTTTTAAAGGGAAGAACTGAGGCCAACCGCCATTCTTATATTGTGCTTCTAGAAGATAATCTACTCCTTTTAGAAAGGACTGTCTATAATCATCCTTTTGTGTTTGACTATAAACTTTGGCCAGATACCGTAACTGAGTGTGCGTGGCCCCATTATCTATGGTGGTACCTATTTCTTTTGATTTTTCTTCCCTTAATACTTGCTTTTCTTTTTCCCCAAGCACACCGGCCATCGCTATATTTTTTAGCCAACCACCATTACTGTGTTGATATAGTAAAACATTTTCTGCAATACGGATAGCTTCCTCACTTCCATACCAAGCGATATCCTGACGTTGTGCTTCTTTCCAGGAGACTGTTTGCTCCTGAGACTGAGCAGCCTGAAGGAAAAGGGCGGATACCAGCAAACAGATCAAGGTAAATAACTTATTTTCCTTTGTAATCTTATTGGCCATAATTCACATTTTTGGGACTATTTACTTTGTCAAGCTATTTATATATACCTCAATATTATCGTAAAAATCGCTTAGATCTCGCCCGTTTGCTTCATATTTCCCAGGATTTAAACCGTTTTGCTCTTTCCACTTATCCGGCATTCCATCTTTAGAGGAATCCTTCTTAGCAGTCGAATGCTTAAGTTTTGGCCAACTACCTACATCTTTCTGACTATCAATAATTCCGTTATGACCAAAATTTGCAATTCCTTTGGACACCTCATCAACGATGCGTTTATCTACGGAATCACGAACCAGACTACTTCCTGCTTTTCTTAAAACAAGCTTATATGCTTTTTCAGCAGAATCGGTGCATATATTATTATTAATTGGTATAGGTTTTTCCAACATGGCAGCCTCAATATTATCGGCCTGAACACCACCGTCCCAATTATTTTTTGAAATTTCTGGAGAACCTTCTACAATATTTCCAGACACATAAAACTTACCATACGGCGAATATGGTTCAATTATTCTATTCATTTTAGAAGAAGAAGTAGCGGGTCCGGGTTTAAAATAATTATTTATAATATTGTAGCGACCTTCTTCCCCACCATAGATACTGTTCTCTCCCCAATTATATATTACATTATTCCTGAAATCTACAAATTCACCTTCTAAGTTTTCTGTGGTTCGAGAGCCACTAAAACGTGGATTTCTACTATTATTACTGGCTATTAAATTATGATGAAAAGACACATTTGCGCCACCCCAAATACCTCCATAACCGTGATCTCCTTTTGAATGAACAGAATTGTTTAAGGCTTCAGAAACAATGTTCCACTGAAATGTGAAATTTTCATTCTGATAAAAAGAAGCGTTTTCATCTGTAGCCCAGCTTATAGAACAGTGATCAACTATTACATTTTTTACCTCTCTTCCTTTAAGCGCATCATCAGCTACTTCATTTTCGTCTCCAAGTCTAAACCTAAGATACCTGACAATTACATTATCGGCTTTTATAGCTACTGGATATCCTTTTATTGTAATACCATCACCCGGGGCTGTTTGTCCAGCAATAGTAAGATTTCCTCTATTTATATCTAGATTTGACTTAAGAGCAATAGTTCCAGAAACAGCAAAAACTATGATACGAGGACCATGTTTTAATATACCTTTCCTCAAACTACCTTCTCCATCGTCGTTTAAATTTGTAACTATATACACCTGCCCTCCTCTTCCACCTGAAGCAAATTGCCCAAAACCTTCTGCCGTAGGGAAAGCTTTTTGACTCAATGCTCCTTGAAAACCACAAACAAAAAGGGCAAAGATTATTAAGAGGATATTATTTGTAATTTTTATAGTTGAGAGAAATTTCATAAAAAATTGTGGTTATAATTGGTTTTGAATAATGTTTTCCACCAAGCTATTTAAATAGACTTCAACATTATCGTATGCGGTACTTAAATCACGCCCGTTTGCATTGTTCCTTTCAGGGTCAAGTCCCATTTTCTCTTTCCAGGAATCAGGCATTCCATCACCCGAAGTATCAAGTGCTGGCTCTTTTGATAAAAGCTCTGGCCAACCTCCAACATCGGTTTGAGTGTCTATAATTCCTAAGCCGCTTCCGTTAGAAGCTTCATATGTATAGGTGCCGGTTTTTACTTCGTCTGCTATACGCTTATCAACTCCGTCCCGAACCAAAGATGCTCCTCCATAAGAAATCACTTTATCAAATGCTTTTTCCGGGAGATGAGATGTCACATTATCTTCGATATTGTGCGGTTCGAAAATGCGCATTTCTTTTTTCTCAGCATCGGAAACCTCACCATAACTATGGTGGAATTGATTATAAACACCATACTTCCAGTTATCCTGGTTAACCTGAGAGCTACCTTCTACATAATTACCATCGATATAAAACTTACCCCAAATATCATATATTTCAGTTCCTACATTTTTATTTTTATCAATTGAGATAATTCGATCTTTTTTAGTGGTTGCAGGGCCAGGTTTGTAATAATTATTTATGATATTCAGATTCATCGCCTCTGCTCCATAGGCGCTATTTCCCTGCCAGTTATATATCACATTATTCCTAAAATCTACTAAATCAGTTAAAGCAAATGCTTTTCCTGCCTCTTCCCCAAAACGAGGATTACGGCTATCGTGATGTGCCAGGAGATTGTGATGAAAGGATGCCTTTTTTCCTCCCCATATACCACCGTATCCATGGGCCCCTTTCTCATGAACAGAATTTCTCAAACTCTCGGTAATATAGGACCACTGAACAGTTGTATTCTCATTGGCATACATTGTTAAGGTTTCATCTGTAGCCCAACTAAATGAACAATGATCAATAATAATATTCTTATGAAATCGTGCTTCCAGGGCGTCACCTTGTTGTTGAGCCTCATCTCCCATTCTGAACCGCATAAAACGTAAAATCACATTATCGGCATCAATAATTACCGGGTAATTCTTTATTGTAATTCCATCTCCGGGAGCAGTTTGTCCTGCAATAGTAAGATCACCATTTCTAATTCTAAGAGTAGAACTTAAACTTAGATTGCCAGACACCTTAAAAAGTACATATCTAGCACCGGTGGTCTCCACGGCCTCCCTAAAACTTCCAGGACCAGAATCCATTAAATTGGTTACATAGAGAATTTTGCCTCCCCGCCCACCTGTGGTTTTATTCCCAAATCCTTCTGCTCCCGGAAAAGCAAAAGCCTCTTCCTCTATAGGTTCAGGTGTTTTATTTTTTTTTTCATCTTCGGTAGATGGGTCATTACTACCGCTGTCACAAGCAGCAAATACCAGAAGAAAAATCCCTAATAAATTAAAATGAATTCTATAGATCATTTATTAAAATTTAAGAGAGACCTTGATAGTTTCTCAATTAAAAAAATCAGGATAAGGGTGATCACCCCCACCCTGATCTTATTCAGCAATCCAAACTTATTAGCAAATTAAATTTCATCCCTCCATCTGGGGTCTCCAGCATTGGTGCGGCCACCAAAACTACTGTCTCTGAAATTGAAGTTATTATTCATTGGATCTACCCAAAGATCTTGCTGGGTGCCTGAATAATTTCCAACTGGGAATCCCGGTATTTCTGTCCCATCCCGAAATGAGAAATTAGTTGTACTCCAAACATTATCAATACTAAAAATTGTATTTTCAAGTCCATCACCTATTCCTTGTATACCATAACTTCCTTCTCCTGAAAGATCCCAAGAGTGGCCAAAAATGGAGTTTCTAATTGTAATTCCTTCAGTTACATTATTATTTCCCTCACCTCCTCTGTAACGGAAGAATCTACCTCCAGTTACAATAAAATTGGCGAAAGTGGAATTCTCAATAAGAATTGATTCAGAATTATTCCTGGATTGAATCCCGGTATCAATATGATTAAACGTACTGTTTACAAGCTCAATATTATTTACCCTTGCTGTTGGCGGATCCCCAGGGTCTGTATCTGTAGTAATAATACCATAGCCTCCAATGGTATCTACGATAGAATTACTAATCCGGTAGGTATCTAAAACTACAGACGTCCTGATTCTCATAATTCCTCTAAATGAAACAATCTTACAGTTTTCGAATAATAGTTCACCTATATAAACATTCTCTCTGTTTGGGTTGAATACATAGTCTCCTGAATAATCTTCTCCTCTTAGTTCAAGGTTAATAAATCTAATATGGTCTATATTGCTGTTATCATCTATATCCCAATTTCCGGTTGTATAAAGTTGCGCTTTCTTCTCGCCAAAACCATAAGCTGCCCGAATTGTTATAGACTTATTTAGGTTATTTTCGGGAAAATTATATTTCACTCCTTTTTTAACTAAAATTATAGCGCCATCGGGAGCTGTGTTAACCGCATTGGAAACTGCGTTGGGATCTTCATCATCTCTAATATCAATTACATTAGGATCAGATGGATCGACATCCTGAGGTAAGGTTGTATATCTAACCCATCCTCTTAGGACATCTTCACTATAAATGGCAATTTGATATTCGGTTTCTGGCTCAAGACCACCAACAATTACTTCAGCACTATCACGCTCTACCTGGGTTACTGGACGTTCCTCAAATAGTGGATCATTAAGTTGAAGGTCTGTCGCACTATAAACTTGAACTCCAGTAACAGGAGCTCCAGCGATTTCCCAAGTTACTCGCGCAGCTGTATCAATTACATCAAAAGATTCCGGAATATTTAAAATTGAAGGAAATCTTTGGGTTCTAACATTACCCAATTCGGCAATTTCACTATCATACTGAGGATCTTCAGCATGGGCTTTTGCACGAACTTGATAGATTGTGTTCCAAAGAAGCTCTTCTCCCACCAGGTCTTCATTTACTTCTATGTAACTAGTATCTGTTTCTATAGTGTAATCAACGGTTTGAAAAGTATCTCTACTAATCTCCACGGTATAATAGGAAGCATCTTTAAAACTCCCCATATTCACTATCACCGTATTACCTATGGATGTAAGACCATTTTCGTTTAATACTGGTCGAAATAGCCGTGTGCGCTCAAATACTTCTTCGTCTTTTTCGCAGGCGCTAAACATAAGCATCCCCAAGAAGATGAATAACAATGTTTGAATATGACTTTTATAAGCTTTCATAATTATGAGTTCTTAAGGTTATAATTAAAATCCGTAGCCATCATTTTGCAATACTCCACGGCTATTTTCTATAGCTACGTTCGGGATTGGAAAAATGTATCTAACTACCCCTGGTTGAGGTCCATTTATATAATTCTCCCAATCCTTCAGAATAAATTCCTGATATTGGGTTTCGTCACTGTGTAAACTTAGGACGAATGGCGCTTGCATCCAGGTGTCATCTGGTGGAGCAATAACATTTTCATCTCTGTTATAGATTATAAAATCACCATCCTCATCGGTTTTCCAATACATATAGATTGGTTCATCTGTGGTTCCATTAAAAGCGGCATCTGCCAGGTTTTTAAGTTCTTCTACGGTTTCCTGAACCTTCTCTGAATAGATACCCCAACGAATAAGTTCGTATTTCCTTATCATTTCACCACCAAATTCCCAAGCTCTTTCATCTACAATTGCCTCAAAAAAACTTTCTTTGGATGTTGAAACATTAGCCACATATTGGTCTACATTTTCAGGCCAGTCAACATCATCAAAAGCTCTTCTTCTTACTCTTTTGAGTGCTTCCTGTGCTTCAGCCGTAGGACCATTTATTTCATTTTCCGCTTCTGCGAACATCAGGATCACATCGGAATATCTCATCATAGGCCAGTTAATACCTGTTCCTTTTGCAGAAGATGATCCAGGTGGCGGATCTAATAAGGCACGGTTCCATTTGCCCTGTGCAATATTATAGGAGGGTTCAATAAATTCCTGCTGAAAATCTGTGTTAATTTGATATAAGCTTGTAGTAACCTCCCTGCGCTTATCTTCCTCGTCAAAAGAAAGATAATAACTTATAGGCATTTGCATATAATTCCCACCGGAACCATAATCGTGAGATGCCGTTGGTCCTCCTTCCACGGTAACTCCAATATTCCAACCAACATCTCCCTGACCCTGGCCAAATGGAACTTCAAAAAGAACATCACTATTTACAGGAGATTTACCATTATGTTGGTTCACAAAAATTTGTCTATAATCTACAGGTAACTGCCTGTCTTTGAGCTCCATTAATTTTCGGGTATATTCCCTGGCAATTTGATAATAATCAAGGTAATCTCCCTCTCGCTCCATTGTTAGTTCCGGAGTTAAAAAGTAACCTCCTCTTTGCAAAGAAAGCCTGGCAATCATTCCTAAAGTATATTCTCTATTTACCTGCTCGGCTCCATACGGTAATTGATCGGCCCACATCATATTGGCCTCTGCATCAATCATATCCTGAATAACACCTGTCAAAATAACATTTCTGTCAGTCTTAGGCTGATTAAGATCTGCCCCTGCTTTAGGAGCTACAGTAATGTAGGGAACATCTCCAAAATGGAAAATAAGCATACTATACCAATAGGCTCTAAGGGTGTAAGCTTCTCCTAAAAGATGATTAAAAGTTCTTCGTACATTTTCATCTGAAGCCTCCAGATTACCAGATTCTTGGATCCCCTCAATTGCGATATTGGCATCTCTAATGGCACGATAAGCATAGGTCCAGACTATATCAAGATCCCTATTGGTTGTTAATGCTTCTAAATTCCATATTTGATAACGATCTGCATTACTAGTCCAGCCAGATTGATGTTCAATATCCGTGTTTCCAGTCATATTGTTAGAAAGTCGAGATCTAAAAGCATCTTGATTAAAGTGAGAGTAAATAGCATTTACTGCATTTCGTGCATCATCAACATTAGAAAATATATATTCATTATTAAATGTTGAAATAGATCGCGGATCCATAAAATCCTCTTCGCAAGCTGCAAAAAGAGTCACAGCGATAATTGTTATGAATAATTTATTTTTCATCATTTGTTTATTTTATATTAAAAGGTAAGGTTCACACCTAATGTATACGTTCTACTTCTAGGATAAGATGAAAAATCCACTCCCGGAGTCAGTCCACTGTTTGAACTATTCACCTCTGGATCATAGCCCGAATAATTTGTCCAAACGAATAAATTTCTGCCTGCTGCATAAATTCTAAAATTGCTTAGCCCCACCTTAGAAATAAGGTCAGATGGCAAGGTATATCCGAAGGTCAGGTTATTTAACCTTAAAAAAGAACCATCTTCAATTGCCCAGGAATGCACCACTGCACCTGCAATCCCATGACTGGCATGTGACCAAATATCTTTATCTTGGTTCAAATCTGCTAATTGATCTAAATCGGTTACAACTTCACCCGGTGTACCTGTATACTGCCCATCTACATCAATATATGTATAACGATTATCAGAATTCATCGTGTTCAAAAGGTTTCCATATGTGACCCTTCTAAATTGATTAAACTGAATTTTTCCAGTATTATACACATCGTTTCCATACTGGAAATTAAAAAATATCGAGGCATCAAAACCTTTATACCTGGCATTAAACCCAAGTCCACCTTGAAAATCTGGTAAGGCATTCCCTATAACTTGCCTATCATTGGCATCTATAAGCCCATCATCATTCAAATCTTTAAGTTTCAAAAAACCTGGTCTAATATCTGGGTTGCCAACAACCTGGCCGGAATTTGGGACTCCATCATTTAAAATGTACTCTCCGCTTGCCTGGTCATAGCCAGCAAAGTCTTCTTCATCGTACATGCCGTCAGTAACATAACCATAGATATCACCTATAGTCCCGCCTACCCTTAGGTAATAATCATTTATGTTATTTAAATCTGTACTTGCCCATCCAGACTGAAAGAAACGTTCATCCGTTCCATCTAGTTCTTCAATTTCTGCAATATTCCTTCCTATGTTAAAACTAGTCGAAAACGTCAAATCTTCTTTATCCACTAAATAAGCATTAACACCTAATTCGATACCTTTATTTGAAGTACTACCTATATTATTCCATTGAGTATTGAATCCTGAAGTTGGAGGGATAGCTGATTGTAATAAAAGGTCTTTGGTGGTATTGTAATAAACATCTAGACTCCCTACAATACTTTCCTGTGCTAGAGCGAAATCAAGCCCTAAGTTTCTGTTTATTGTAGTTTCCCATTTTAAATTTGGGTTATACAGCACATCACTGCTCGGGCTGTAATAAACCTGCTCTCTTCCATTAAATCCAGGGCCTCTAAATGTTTCAGGGCTAAACAAAAACTGAGTCGCGGTAGAGCTAATACGATCATTTCCAGTTTGTCCGTAGCTTAAACGAAGCTTTAAATTGTTTACAAATTCACTATCTCGTAAAAACGGCTCTTCTGAAATTTTCCAACCTAATGCGAGTGCAGGAAACAAGCCCAATCTATTATCTTCTGAAAATTTACTTGACTGGTCTGCCCTAAAAGTAAGTGTTGCTAAATACTTATCTTGAAACTGATAGTCTAATCTTCCAAATACAGAAAGCCTATTGATTGGAGTGGAATTAGCAGTACTCAACCTATCAAATGTACCAAAGGACATGTTTGCAAAGAGTTCCTCTGGAGTAATGGACAACCTAAATTCCTCTGCTCTCATAAAAGTTTGCTCCCCCTCAGTAGAGTAAAGTTCTTGCCCTAAAAGGAAATCAATTCTATGATTTTCCCATTCATTATAAACAAAATTTAAAGTGTTTAACCATCTGTAAGAATTGGTGGTACTAATTGTTTTTTGACCTAATGGCATACTACTACCATTATTAAAAGATTCCCCTGTTAAAGGACCATAAAATCTTTTATCCTCATAGAAGTTTTTCTGAGTAGTAAAGGTACTTCTAAAGCGTAATTGCTCTATGATAGACCAATTTATTCCTGCATTTAAAACATATCTATTTTCATCTCTTTTTCGCCAATCCTGTTTTGCTAGTTCTAAAGGACTTATTAAACTTAAAAGAAAGGATTGAAAATCGTCATTTACATTGACTTGATTAAGATCAATTTCTAAATCATCGGCAATCCCATTTACTGGTCTTGCCTGAACTGCATCACCAATTTTAATCTGAGCATTGGTTGAAGTTCCAGCTCCATCAGTAACCATATTTGTTATCCTCGCAGATACATCTACATCTAGTTTATCTTCAATAAGTTGTTGATTCAATTTGAAGTTAATTGCAGTACGCTCAAAGGCAGAATTTATCATTAAACCCTCATCCTCATTATGGGTAATACTCAAATTCATCTTTGTCCTTTCGGAACCTCCTGATATTGTTAGGTTGTGGTACTGAGATAATCTCGCATCTCCAAAAAGCTTATCCTGCCAATCCGTTCCAGGCCTGTTTCTGTAAATATCAATATCGCCATATACCCCGAAGTATCGTTCAAAATTTTCAAGTGAAGTTTGAGATTGAAGTTTTGCATATTCATAATTCGCAAAAACATATTCATATGGAGATAATACATCATAGCTCCTATCTTCTGGAAAATTATTAAATTGAAAAAAATTGTTGTAGGATACGGTCGTTTTTCCAGCCTTAGGATCTTTCGTATTTATAACCACCACACCATTGGCTGCCTGGGCACCATAGATAGCGGTAGATGCTGCATCTTTTAGAACATTAATACTTTCAATATCGGTTGGCGGAATATCATTAATACCATCAACAATAAATCCATCAACAACATACAGTGGCTCGTTTGATTGTGTAATCGACCCTCCTCCTCTTATTCTGATACTAACCTGAGCACCTGGAGCTCCATCAGCTGTTGTTACATTAACCCCTGGGAGCCTTCCGCTTAATGCCTGAGCAACACTGGCCACTGGTATTTTGGATAGTTCTTCACTCCCAATACTTGCAACTGCCCCGGTCATATCTTCTTTTCTAACTTTTCCATACCCGTAATCAATTAAAGTAACAGCTTCTAATTGATCCATATCTGGTTCCATAACCACATTAATCTCCTCTCCTTCATTGGCCTGAACTTCCAAGGTCTTATAGCCTAAGTATGAAAAAACAAGCGTAGAGGGACTATCAATCAGTTCAATGGAGTATTCACCATCAAAGTTTGTGGTGGTACCATTTGATGTGTTTTTTTCAATTACATTAACGCCAAGCACAGGTTCCCCCGTTTCAGCATCTGTAATAGTTCCCGTCACTTGATTCTCCTGAGCATTTAATTGAGCACAGAAACAAATAAACACCCCTAAAAAGAATAATTGTTTTCTGGGTAGCCTCAGCAATTTTTGATGCATAACTGATCTTTTTGATTATTAATAGTTTTCATTATTGGTTAATTAGTTATTGCGAATTTTATAGGTGAAATTCTCTCAAACATCAAAATTCTATAACTATATCGATTTCGCATCAATTGATTTAATTAAGAGACTTTCGGCTCTTAACTAAATTAAAATTGTAATCGATTACACAAACGTAAACATTTAATTAACATTTCCAAAATATTTTTATATAAAAATTGATATTATTCCTATAAAGAGCTCTAAATGGGCGTGAATATTCAGTTTAGCAGCCTAAATTTTAATGTTATCACATATTAAAAGGGAATAATAGTTATTAATGTAATCGATACCATCATTATTATTAAACTATAATAATCTCATAAACAGGGAACTATTAATTTTTTTATTTAAGAAATATCTTGGGATAGATGGATGGAAGAATGTATGTAATCCAGTCCGGAATCCTTGTCAGTAGCCGGAAACAGGCTTGACACCAATAAGCATTACGGTACTTCTAAAAAATCAGGACTTTAAAATGGACCGTATTACCCGGAACCCAAAACGAAAAATAGTCTTTTTTCCTTTTCAAAAAGGTTGTAACCTAAGGCCAATTATAACTGGTTAAAATCCAAAAATCTTAGCAGCTTGGATATTCGGTTCTCAGAGGACGCGACTGAAGATTTTCGAGGAGCTAATAAAATACCATTGATTAGTTCTTATCTCTAATAATGGCTACATCAATAATGTTTCTTAAATATTTTGATTCTTAACCAGCCTGGCGCTCCAAGGCTAAATAATGGATGGTTTTATTATTTATTAAGGGGATAATACTGATTTCACACTTATATGGAGTTTGATCTTTTTTATAATTCACCACAATTTCAGTGAAAGGCTGCTCGCGGGACAGTTTATTTTTAATTCGGTTTAATACAATTCTGTCAGTTTCTTTACCCTGCAAAAAATGAGGGGTTCTATTTATGGCAAAACTACTGCTGTAACCAGTCATTTCGGTAAAACCAGCGCTTACCCATTGTATTTTAGCTTCCTGATTAGTTAAAACAAGAGCATCAAAAGTTTTATCTTTAAATACATCATCCCAATCATTTTTCCAGCCGAATTTATTTGCTAATTCTTTAAAGGAATTTATGGCATTTTGTTGTTTTAATATCGATAAATGCCGACCATAAAAATCATTATAAATATCCCAACTACGAAGTGGCATTAGTTTTATATCAGAAACAATAAGCTCGTGTTCGATTTCTAAAAACTCTTCTTTACTTAAAGACGAGAGATAGATATCAAGACATTGCATATTCATAAGATTCTTCTTCATAGCCATATGTTTTGTAAGAAAACGAACTCAGGTTTTCATATTTATTAATCAATTTTGAAATTCGATTAACAAACAAAATTACTTAAAATCCTATTCAACATCTTTTAAACCAACGTTAATGTTGTATCTTTTAAGAATAAACTTAGACACTTCTGGGAAAATCTATATAAGTCCTATTGCAAAAGTAAAATGTAATACCCCTAAATTCTTCCAAAAAATCATCTTTACCCAAGCATCATTCATCCGGAAAACTCCTTCATCAAGTCGTCGAATTGAGGAGTCCAAAAGCTTTTGCAATTTTATGAATAAGTTGTACTTTCGGTTTTTCTAATATTTTAGATATGTCCCAATTCTGGCTGTATTTTAGATTGGGTCTGGAACATGTTCTGGACTGGCAGGCTTACGACCATATTTTGTTTCTAATTGTTCTGGTAGCAGCCTACAGTTTTAGTAGCTGGAAACGAATTATCTGGCTTGTTAGCTTGTTTACCATCGGCCATACTTTAGCATTATTTCTATCGGTATATGGCATTGTAAAAGTAGATCCAGCCTGGGTAGAATTACTAATTCCTGTAACCATAATTCTTACTGCACTATACAATATAATTACTGTAAATAAAAAAGAACGCAATAAAAGTCATAATCCGCTTTATTTCACTACCATTTTTTTCGGCTTAATACACGGACTTGGTTTTTCAAATTACTTTAAAATGCTTGCTTCAAATTCCGACAGTAAGTTATTACCGCTTCTGGAATTTGCTTTAGGAATCGAAACTGCTCAGGTAATAGTCGTTCTTGCTGTCATTATTCTCGGGTTTATTGCACAAAATATCCTTTCGGTTTCAAGAAGAGATTGGGTATTAGTGACCTCAGCAATAGTTATTGGTATTATTTTACCAATTCTTCAGGAGAATTTTCTGGCTATTTAATAAATTAGCAAATTAAATTACAGGCGAAAAATCGCGCTTCAAAATGCCAGATATCAGTACTTTATGGATAAGAAAAAACAATTGAAATACGATAGGGCATATTTAAGAATTGCCCGGGAATGGAGTAAATTATCACACTGTAAAAGAAAGCAGGTTGGCGCAGTTATTGTAAAGAATAGAATGATAATTTCAGATGGCTATAATGGGACGCCTACTGGATTTGAGAATTATTGTGAAGATGATGAAGGATATACCAAATGGTATGTGTTACACGCAGAAGCCAACGCTATTTTAAAGGTTGCAGGTTCTACCCAGTCCTGCAATGGAGCTACCCTTTATATTACAATGTCACCCTGCAAGGAATGCAGTAAGTTAATCCATCAAGCAGGAATCACCAGATTGGTTTATCATATAGATTATAAAGATAATTCCGGATTGGAATTCCTGGAAAAAGCCGGCGTAAAACTGGAACAAATAAACGATCTAGAAGTTTGAATAAAAAACAAAAAATAATATTGCCTATTCTTCTCGCCACCGCATGTGCTATGGGGGTTTTACTTGGCGGATTATTGGATTTCTCTTCCTCTGATGCTTTATTTTCTTCCAACCCGAAAAAACAAAAACTCAACCGGCTTATCGACTATATAGAATATGAATATGTAGACGATGTTAACACTGATAGCATTGTAGACGTTACCGTAAATAGGATATTGGAAAATCTCGATCCTCATTCCGTCTATATTCCAAAAGAAGAATATGCTGGAGTAGTAGAAAATATGCAAGGTGATTTTGTGGGAATAGGGGTAAGCTTTTACAATGTAAACGATACAGTAGTTGTGATTCAAGCTTTGGAAGGGGGACCAAGTGAAAAAATAGGAATTCGAGGCGGAGATCGTATTCTATATGCAGATGGCACTCCTCTTTTTAATAAAGATATTAGCACAGACTCTTTAACAAAACACTTAAAAGGAGAAGAAGATTCACAGGTAACACTTAAAGTTAAAAGACAGGGAATTGAAGACCTGTTGACCTTTAATGTAAAGCGCGGTAGAGTTCCTCTAAAGAGTGTAGATGCTGCATATATGTTATCACCGGATTTGGGTTATATAAAAGTAAATAGATTTTCTGAAACGACTTTTCAGGAGTTTAAAAGCGCTTTAAAGAAACTCAAAAAAAAGGGGGCAAATGAAATTGCTTTGGATCTTCGTGACAATCCCGGAGGATATCTTTCAGAAGCTATAAAAATTGTAGATGAATTTCTGGAAGATGAAAAGTTAATCCTATTTACAAAAAATAAAAGCGGTGCAGTTGATAAAACTTATTCCAAACGAAAAGGGCTTTTAGAAAAAGGAGATCTTTATGTATTGATTAACGAAAATTCTGCTTCAGCAAGTGAAGTTGTTGCTGGGGCGCTACAGGATAATGATCGCGGCACCATTGTAGGACGCAGATCATACGGAAAAGGTCTTGTGCAGCGCGAAATGGCTTTGGGGGATGGTAGCGCCGTCAGATTAACCATTGCCCGCTATTATACACCAACTGGTCGGTCCATTCAAAAACCTTATGATAATGGAAACGAAAGTTATTTTAAGGACTATATGCGACGTTATAAAAATGGAGAGCTAATTAGCGTAGATAGTATTAACGTAAATGATTCACTTAGGTACGAAACCCCAGAGGGTAATGTGGTATATGGTGGCGGTGGAATTATACCCGATGTCTTTATCCCACTGGATACCGATAGTGAAAGAAATAAAATTAAATTACTATTACACGGTGGGTATATGAGTCGGTTTATTTTTAATGTTCTTGAAGAAAATCGTACTTTTTATAATAATATTAAGCGCAAGAATTTTGAAAGTAAAGTAAAAATCACAGACGAGATGGCTGGAGATTTTATAAAGTTTTTAGGTAAAGGAAATTACAGGCTTAATTTAAATAAACAGAATCCACTTCTAAAACAGTACCTGAAAGCAGTAATTGCACAACAATTATATGGCACTACTGCTTTTGAGAAATTGATCAATGAAAATGACCCTGCAATCGAAAAAGTGCTTGAATTATCGAAAAAAAATGAATAGATTGCAGTCGTGACTGGTTTTAATGAAAATCTTATAATCTTTTGTACGGTTTCGCCGTTATTTTTCTTCATAGTAGCTGTAAGTTTCAGGCTGCTGGACAATAGTGCCCTACTCTTCCTTCAAAAAGAAATACTCGTTACTTCCTCTAATGTCTCCGTAGCAAGCATTAAAAAACAGATAAAAAATACCGAAGATCAAGAGTTTCGAAAAAAATTAAGGCTTGCTCTTTTATATCGAAGAGCGCATCGCACTTGTTTAATTTTAATGGTTTCTTCGATTCCATTAATGATAACAGGTTACTATATGTTATAAAAGTTTATCGTGAACTTTTGTGTGAGCTCCTTTCCACAAACTAAGAATATCTGTTGCTACACTAGCACCGCTACCACAGGCTATAGAAAATTGACTTCGCCAGCCTGCAAGACTTCCCGCCACATATAAGCCTGGTTTTATACGATGATCTTCATTTTCTAACTGAATGCGCTCTTTGGAAGCTTTGGCCTTTTTATGAGGAATAACTTTATCTTCAAATCCTTTTATTCTGAAAGGACTGGTATAACCAGTAGCCATCACAACAATTTCAGTTTTGTAAATATTCTTGTTGGTGACTACCTGAAAACCCTTTTGTAATTGAATAACTTCCCTAACCTTTTCTTTATCAATTTGTCGGACTTGGGGATATCTTTCTTTTAAATGTAGCGCTCCTTCTTTAAGAATTTGTTGACCTGAAGTTCCAGGTTCAACTCCTAATACATTATTCAATAACGCGGAATTTAAGTGTGAAGTTTTTTGATGAATAATTATTCCTATATTTTTATTGGAGACTACCTTATTCTCAAGAGCAGATCCTAAAATAAGTCCGCAAGACATTCCTGCTGCACCACCACCAATAATAAGCACGTCAAAATTCATCCTAGGAATTGTGCTTTTCTGCAATCGTTCGTGATGTTAATAAAATTCCCATTAGGATTATAAGGCAAAGGCTACCAACAATAATCAGAACGGCGGTACCGCTATCCCCCTTTAATAGATCATCAAAATTCAAAATCGTTGCGCTATAGGCAATAATTACAATCGCTAAAAAAATTACGGTATAAATAAACAACTTCATGTAAATAAACTCTGAATGTTAGTGGCAAATAATTTTACTGCAATGGCGAGCAAAATTACACCAAATACTTTTCTAATTACGCTAATCCCTTGACTTCCTAAAACTCTTTCAATCTTAGTTGAAGATTTAAGAACCATATATACAAAGATAATATTGATAAGTATAGCAGCAATAATATTTATCGCTTCATATTCCGCCTGTAGGGAAACCAAAGTAGTAAGGGTACCCGCACCGGCAATTAATGGAAATGCTAACGGAACAATGGAAGCGGTTTCGGGTTCATCATCTTTATAAAGGGTAATGCCTAAAATCATCTCGAGGGCTAAAAAAAATAATATAAATGCACCGGCTACAGCAAAGGAATTCACATCGATACCGATAAGATTTAGGATTTCCTTTCCTACAAAAAGAAAAACGATCATAATAATCCCGGCGACTACCGATGCCTTTTCACTTTGAATATGTCCTACTTTTTTACGCAGGTCTATAATAATTGGGATGTTCCCAATAATGTCAATTACCGCGAAAAGAATCATTCCTGCAGTAAATATCTCTTTTGCGTTTAATAATTTCCACATAACTCCCTATTTGAAAAATTTTGCGCAAAAGTAATTTTTAAAAACAGAGAATCAAGCAATTAGCAGGTAAAATTTTTATTAAAATTTATCCTTTCCCTTAAGAACTTCAATACCAGCTATTTTTGAATATTCCCAGTAATAAGACTATCTAAAACTAAAGATGAAATGAGATGGGAAATTTTAATTGCATTCCAGCGATGATGACTTTATGGCTTTCCTTATTTAGAAACTTAATCCTTCTGATCAATTAAAACCGGTTAAGGAAAGCTAAAGACCATAAGTACCAAAGCCAAAGTTCGATTTCCAAATATTTAAAAAGAACCTATTTAATGTAATTTCCCAAAGGTAGCATATAGAGGGTTGTCATTAATAAAAATATCAGGAACCGGTCATTTTGCAGAGGCCATCTGTAGTATATATACTCAATATCAATTATGGCATAACCTGGTCCGTGCTATTAATTTTGAATCAAAAGTGGGTTAAACTTTTCTCTCTATATTGAATTCCCATAGGTCTATAAATGATCCATCAATTTAAAATTTGATCACAAGTATAAAATAATGACGGGCTGAAAAATTAATTAATTCTGGAACCTAATCTGAAATTAGTACCACGATAGCCAAGGAAGCTATTGACCGCTATGGATTTTTTTAAGACAATACATTAATAATTACAAACCATCAAAGATTTATAGATTAAAACTTTCTCAATCAGGGAAGTTAAATTTATATTTGCGGTTATGTTTCAAATAGGAAAAACGATAGTTTCTGAAGAGATCTTGACCAAAGATTTTGTGTGTAACCTTTCAGCTTGTAAAGGTGCTTGTTGCGTGGACGGTGATGCCGGTGCCCCCGTAGCACCAGAAGAAAGACAAATCTTAGACGAGATTTATCCAAAAGTCAAACCTTATTTACGTCAAAAAGGGATAGAGGCCATAGAAAAACAAGGAAGTTATATCACCACCGATTTAGATGAGATTGAAACTCCGTTAATAGATGGCGCTGATTGTGCATATGTAACTTTTGATGAAAAAGGAACCGCGCTTTGCGCGATTGAAGAAGCCTATAACCAGGGTGATATCAATTTTAAAAAACCTATTTCCTGTCATTTATACCCAATACGGATACAGGAATATTCCGAATTTTCTGCGATAAACTACCATAAATGGCAAATTTGTGACGATGCTTGCAGCCTGGGGGCTGAGCTTCAGGTTCCTGTTTATAAATTCACCAAAGACGCTTTGGTCAGAAAATTTGGCGAAGATTGGTACCAGGAATTAGAAGAAGCAGCCAAAGAGCTTTAAAAAATTACCCATATTCCCTCATGACTGATTTTTCAGAAAAATTAAAATATTTCTGAAAGATTTAGTATCTTGTAATTCAAATTATAGCCCCAAAAATCGGCCAGTTCACAAACCGTTTTTTCAATACCCCTACATTTTATCGAATCCTGCCCCTACCTTATAAGCTAAAGGCTTACAAATTATTTTATTATCTAAATTGAAAAATTATGAAAAAACTAATCTTGCTGGGGTTTTCGCTGCTATTCTCTATTTCCACAATGGAAGCCCAGTTTCTAAAAAAATTAAAGGAGAAAATTGAAAAAAAAGTGGAACATGCAGTTACCGAAAATATTTCGGATAAAGCAGCTCACGAGGCCAACGAATCCCTTAATAAAATGTGGGAGACCAATTTAAAAAACAGCCCGATACCAATGGGTGCCAAGCGTGTGGATATAAGTGAAGTTCCTCAATCTTATGATTTTGATTGGGAATATCAATTAAATATGGAGACCAGTGAAGGTACGGTCAATATGACCTATCTTTTAAAAGAAGATGCTCCTTATTTCGGTATGCGAATGCCTCATGCTGAAGGAGTTTTTATGATCCTTGATATGGAAAGAAAACTTAGTATTATGTACTTCAACTCAGGAGAAAATAATTTTATAACCGCCAGCAAAATAGATGATCTTACTAATTCTGCGAAGGCAACAGGTCCCTATGAAAATGCAGAATTGAAGAAAATTGGGACAAAAGATATCTTGGGTTTTCAATGCCAGGGCTATGAAACTGAAACTAATGAACACAAATTCACCTTCTACCTTACTCAGCAGGCACCAATTTCTTTCGCCAATATGTATACAGATAAAAAAAGCAATATTCCTGAAGGCTGGAATACTGATTGGCTGGAAGAGGGTGATGCTCTGATGATGGAAATGCAAATGATTGATAAAAACAATCCAAATCAAACCGCAAATATGCGGTGTACGGGATTGGAGAAAAGATCTTTTTCAATAGATAAAGAAAATTATACCGCTCTTGCTACTGCAAAATAAATGGAGAATCATGGAGAACTCAAACGCACAAAATAAAGAAACCAGGAGCACTTTCGATCCTAAAACTATAGCCATTATTGCTTATCTAACTGTAATTGGACTTGTAGTGGCATTTGTTTTAAACAATGACAAAAGGAATGAATTTGCAAGTTTTCACATCAAACAATCCCTTGGACTTTGTAGTAATTAGCTTGGGACTTTTCATTATAGGCATGATCCCAATTTTAGGTTGGGTACTGAGCTTTTTAGGATCTATTTTCCTTTTATATTTATGGATAATGGGTCTTATAAATGCAATAAACCAAAAATTAAAACCAGTCCCCATTCTGGGTCATCAATTTGAAAAGTGGTTCGCAAATATGTAATTAACCAAAATCTTTGTTTATTTAATTATTATTCGGTTCTAAGGAATGTATCAGAAGCTTAGATTTACTAAAATCCGTTTCCAGAATTTCCTTGCTTTCCTGAATACCTAAAATTGAAAATAATTGTAATTAAATAACCCGGTCTTTACCGTCTGAGAAAAACCGCTCGGTTACAGATAAACCCAAAAATGAATTTTACTTTCAGTCTTTAAGAATTGTTGATCTACCAGTTTTCAACAAAATAACATCCTAAATCGACAAAAAGCAGAAAAATAGGTTCAAAACACTAATTCCCAGCTTTTTGTGTTGAAAACTTTGTGAATATCTTAAATAACAATTATTAACAACATCAGAATTTTTCATAATCTTTGTTTATACCCAAAACCCATAATTTTAGCTTTCATGAGTAAACAGGAACCCCTACTCCGGGATAACAAAGACCGATTTGTAATTTTTCCTGTAAAACACAATGATATTTGGGATTCTTATAAAGCAATTGAAGCGAATTTCTGGACTTCAGGAGCTATAGATATTCATCAGGATTTATTAGACCAAAAGGAATTAAGTGAAGATAAACGTTTATTGCTAAATAAAATCATTGGTTTAATACTTCATACGGAACATAACCTCAATGGAAAGTCCACCAAAAAACTTAGTGAAGACATCAAGCTTCCAGAAGCAAAATCTTTTCTCGATTTGCAGGTGGTAATGGAAAATACCCATACAGAAGCTTATGGAATTTGTTTGAATTCCTTTTTAACCAGCACCGAGCAGGAAGAAGTTTTTAAGGAGGTTTTAAATTTTCCAGCTACCACAAAAAGAGAAGACTGGATAAGCAAATGGCCTAATAGCAACTCATTTTCCGAGAAATTAGTCGCTCTTGCCACAGCCAAAAGTATTTTTTCCTATGGTGGTTTTGCCGCGATTTTCTGGATTAAAAACTGCGGCTTAATGCCCGGTCTTAGTTATACCTATGAAATGATTTACCGGGATAAAGCCCTACATCGCGATTTTGCTACACAGTTATTTAGAAATCATCTTTCAGAGGATATTTCAGATAAAAAAGTTTTTCAAATTATTAGTGAAGCGGTTGCTATAGAAAAAGAAGTTATTGCTAATTTCCTCCCTCTGGACTTAATTGGGTTAAAACCGAAGTCTTTAAACGATTATCTTGATTATGAAAGCAACAGGTTATTTACAGATTTAATGGTAGACAAAATTTGGGATACAGAAGAAGCGGCAAAAGAAAATCTATTAGAAAAACGAGCAAAAGACTTTACAAGCAGTAGTAAATCTGACGAAAAATTTAGTAAGATCAGTAAAAATACTGATTTATAAAACTGAAACAAGGGCCATGATCCCCAATGTGGTCTTGTTTCAGTTTTTTTTAAAGCCTCCCCCCGGGCTTCTTCATTAAAACAGTTAATAAAACTCATAGTTACCTCCAGCAATTCGCAATCTTCTAGCTTATATTCTTATAGCTTTTTTTATTTTTGGAGTAGAATTAGAAATTTCTACTATAAACAGGAATTAAATTATGATGAACTGGGAACAACTCCTTTCTTTAAAACGTTTTGGAGATACAAATAAGAGGTTGAGAAAAGAACAGGACGAAACCCGTTTAGGATTTGAAGTAGATTACGACCGAATAATATTCTCTTCCCCTTTTAGGAGTTTGCAGGACAAAACACAGGTGATTCCACTTTCTAAAACTGATTTTGTTCACACCCGCTTAACCCATAGTTTAGAAGTTTCAGTAGTGGGACGATCTTTAGGCAGGCTAGCAGGCCAAAAAATTCTAGAAAAACACCCACAACTAGAAAAGACACACGCTTACAAAATGAATGATTTTGGAGCTATTGTAGCTGCCGCCGCGCTCGCTCACGATATAGGGAATCCTCCTTTTGGGCATTCTGGAGAAAAAGCTATCGGGGAATATTTTAGCCACGGAAATGGGAGACGTTTTAAAGATGAACTTTCTTCAAAAGAATATCAAGATCTTGTGAAATTTGAAGGAAACGCCAATGGCTTTAAGATTCTTACTCAGAACAAACCGGGAATCGCTGGCGGGCTTCGACTTTCTTATGCCACCCTGGGGGCTTTTATAAAATATCCCAAAGAATCCCTCCCGCATAAACCCACACAAAATGTAGCGGACAAGAAATTTGGTTTTTTTCAAACTGAAAAAGAGATTTTTAAAGAAGTGGCTGTAGAACTAGGTCTTTTAGAGACTGGAAAAAATAAAGATTCAAGTTATAATCGACACCCTCTGGCATTTTTGGTTGAAGCTGCCGATGATATTTGTTATACCATTATCGATTTTGAAGATGGTATAAATCTTGGGCTCATAGAGGAAGATTATGCGTTGGAGTATCTTATTAAACTCGTTAAAGACAAAATAAATACTACCAAATATAATAGCCTTACCAATACAGCGGATAGGCTTAGCTACTTAAGAGCACTTGCCATAAATACCTTAATAACAGAAGCCGTGGAAACTTTTCTAAAAAATGAAGAGGCAATTCTTGCTGGAAAATTCCATCAAGGCTTGTTGGATAAGAGCAAGTATGAAGCTCAAATAGACGATATTATTAAAATTAGTATCGAAAAAATTTACCAGAGCGAAGAGGTGATTAGTAAAGAAATTGCTGGTTATAAAATGCTCTCGCATCTTTTAGACACTTATACGGAAGCGCTGCTTCCGAAGAAAGGTCATGAAGATTCTAACTTTAATCAACTCGTTTTAAAATCTGCGCCACATTTAAATTATTTGCAGGAAGAGAATTCGATTTACAGACGTTTATTGGAAATTTGTTCCTATACCGCTTCATTAACCGATGGTTTTACAGTTGCTTCATTTAAAAAATATAAAGGAATTAAATTGTAAAAAATGCCGGCTTAGGCAACCGGCCGCCTTAAAATTCATAGACGAGTCCGACGCCTAACATTTGTTTGAACTGAATCCTGGCTCCTGTAGTCTCCAATTCCCCGTCCCCATCAATATCCTGCTTATATTTCACATCGTCATCATAACGTAAATGAGAACCTACATTGGCCTTTATAAAATCGTTAACCTTTAGATTCACATTTAATTGCCATTCAACATCAATATTGCCAAATTTATTCAGGTAATCTGAATACAAACTCAACTGGTTATCTACCTCAACATTTTCAAATACCTCTTTGGAAAAATCACTTGTCACCAGGAAACCGAATTCTGTTCGTACATTTTCTCCTTCCTCAATAATATTTCCAAGGCTATCACGAACTGCACCTGTCACTCCGAACATGCCTTCATTGGCCAGTCTCTGAGCAAGCACAAAGGTAGATTTTTGGGTTACCGGAGAAATATATACCTTAAGATCTTCCACAGGATCTGAATATTCAGTCCCAATTCCTAAAAATAAATAACCCGGTGCCATGAATTTCGAAATTGGGCTATTGGTATCAGGGTATCTGTATCCGTTCGTAAACTGTGTATTAAAATCAAATTTTGCCGAATAAAACCAGTTAGAAGTTGAATCTTTTCTATAACCAAAAGAAGAGCTTAATCGTAACTCATCCTCGGTTTTTCTAAGCTCCTGTCCTTCCTGAGAATTAATTCCGTAACGCACCAAGGCTTTGTTACGCCAGAAAAGATCATCTTTCTTATAATTTCGCTCGGCAGTACCGTACACCAATGCTGAAATTGAATTATTCCCTCCAGCACTCCAATTAATAAAAGCGACCTCACTAATATTAACACCTACTTGATTTTTTTCTGTCCAAAAAACCACCACCACGGAATCTGCCTCGGTGGTATCCTTAACCACTTTCAAAGAATCTGAAGGCTTTATAGTATCGGTATAATAGTCAGGATAATAATCTGAAAAAGAATTTTTTGCGGTTAAATTTAAATGCACTAAAAGGGCTAAAAGACATAAGACTTTGAATTTCATTGGTTAATTTAGATTGTCGGAATTGCAAAATTAAATATTTTGAAGAAGAGACACTATTTCTTCCTCAATATATTCAACGTTAATTTTTGCAATTTCTTGTAACTCATCTATATTTCCCTGTTCTATAAACTCATCAGGTAAACCTAAATTCCTGATTTTTGATTTATAATTGGACCGGGCAGCAAATTCTAAAACAGCACTACCAAAGCCACCCGTTACTACACCATCTTCAATAGTAATAATAGCTTTGTATTTTTTAAATACGGCGTGTAAAACATCTTCATCTAAGGGTTTTACAAATCGCATATCATAATGTCCGATCTTTTCAACTTTAATATTCTCTATGGCTTTGGATACATTCTGTACCATATTTCCAACACTTAATACAGCAATTTTAATACCCTTCTGTAAACACCTGGCTTTTCCAATTTGAATTTTTTGAAAAGGGGTTTCCCAATCCAATTTAACTCCTCTACCACGGGGATATCTAATTGCCATGGGAAGACTTAAACCGAGTTGAGCCGTATAAAGCATATTTCTAAGTTCAGTTTCATCACTAGGTGCAGCAATTATAATATTCGGGATACACCGTAAATAAGCAATATCAAAAACCCCATGATGGGTAGCACCGTCCTCACCCACGAGACCTGCTCTATCAAGGCAAAAAATAACTGGTAATTTTTGAAGAGCAACATCGTGAATTACCTGGTCATACGCCCTTTGTAAAAAAGTTGAGTAAATGGCGCAAAAAACTATAAAACCCTGGGTCGCCATTCCTGCGGAAAGCGTTACCGCATGCTGTTCGGCTATTCCAACATCAAATGCTCGTTCAGGAAAAACCTGCATCATAAATTTGAGAGAACTTCCGGTGGGCATAGCAGGTGTAATTCCGATAATCCTTTTGTTCTTTTTAGCTAATTCTACTAAAGTGAGTCCAAATACATCTTGGTATTTCAATGGGAGTGCAGCGGTATCATAAGGTAGAAGTTCACCGGTATCAGGTTTGAATCTCCCCGGCGCATGATATTTTACTTGATCTTCTTCAGCTTTTTTTAAGCCTTTACCCTTTGTCGTAATTACGTGAAGAAATTTTGGCCCCGCTATGTTTTTCATCTTTTCGAAAACTTCAAGCAAGCCGGCGAGATCATGACCATCTACAGGTCCAAAATATTTAAAATTGAGAGCTTCAATAATATTGCTTTGTTTGGGCTTATAACCTACCCTGGCTTTAGTAAGATACTGTTTTAGAGCCCCAACACTAGGATCTATTCCAATGGCGTTATCATTAAGAACCACCAATAAATTCGCATTTGTTACTCCCGCATGATTTAATCCTTCAAAAGCCATCCCACTGGCAATAGAAGCGTCTCCCACCACCGCTATATGGTGCCTATTAAATTGTCCTTTAAGATTTGAGGCTATGGCCATTCCCAAGGCTGCCGAAATTGAGGTGGAAGAATGCCCCACTCCAAATGTATCGTAAGGACTTTCTTCGCGTTTTGGAAATCCACTAATACCATTCAACCTTCTATTGGTGTGAAAATTCTCTCGCCTGCCCGTCAAAATCTTATGCCCGTATGCCTGATGACCAACATCCCAAACCAATAGGTCCTCTGGCGTGTTAAAAGCATAATGCAAAGCTATAGTTAATTCCACTACCCCAAGACTGGCCCCTAAATGTCCTTCTTTTGTAGCTACAACATCTATGATGAATCTCCTAAGAGCTGCCGCCACTAACCCTAATTTATCAGGTGGGAGTTTCCGCAGGTCTTCTGGGGAATGTATATCTTCTAAAATCTTACGATCCATAATGCACAAAGTTAAGCTTTGGAAAGATATTTCTTGTAAGTATTTCTTCAGAAGCTAAATTTTTAATTTTTATCTTTCAAACAGAAAAATCAACCAAAATGCTGCAGCCTTACGACGACAAATATTTTATGCGAAAAGCCCTGGATGAAGCCGAGAAAGCTTTTGAAAAAGGTGAAATACCTGTTGGGGTTGTAGTGGTAATCAATAATCAAATTATTGCGCGCGGTCATAATTTAACCGAAACGCTTAACGATGTTACGGCACATGCTGAAATGCAGGTCATAACCGCCGCAGCCAGTTTTCTTGGCGGGAAATACCTGAAAGATTGCCGCATGTATGTGAGCCTCGAGCCCTGCCAAATGTGCGCTGGAGCTTTATACTGGAGTCAACTCTCTAAACTTATTTTTGCTGCAGAAGATCTTCAAAGAGGATACCGAAAAACCGGAGTAAAACTGCACCCAAAAACTGAAATAAAATCCGGTGTATTAGCCGCAGAAGCCTCAAACTTACTGAAACGCTTTTTCATCGAAAGAAGAAATTTAAACTAGTGATAGGTTTTTTTAAAAGTTAAAGACTTACTAAAGCCAAGTGTTATAATCCGTTAAAAGTTATTGCCAATTTGCATTTTTTCAAAAGATTTGATGTTTGTTCTAAATCAAATTACATTATTTCATTTATGGGAAATACTCAAGGACTTCTTAAGCTGACACTTATATTTTTAATTACTGGATTATCGGCTTCTGCTCAGCTTTCTTCCGAAAAGGAAGAGATTGAATCCTTTGAGCATAGTTTTTATGTTGCTGGAAATATTGGTGAAGATCTAACAGTAGAAGGTCAAAAACTATTGAAAGCAATAATTAAGGCTTCCAAAAATGATAAATCAGCTACTTTATTGATTCCCGGAAATTTTATAACATCCAGAGGGTTTTTACCAGAAGGAGAACGGGAAAAACAAAAGCATTTTCTGAAAAAGAATTTACTGGATGCCCTGGCAGAGTTTAACGGAAAAGTAGTTTTAACACCGGGACAAAATGAATGGAATGAAGGTGGACAAAACCGAATAGACGATCTGGAATCCTTTCTACAGGACAACCAATCTAATGTAGAAGTTTGGCCAGACGATGGCTGTCCCATAGAAAATGAAGAAATTACAGAAGGTATTGTTTTGGTTACCATCGACACACAATGGTATTTGCAAGATTGGGACGAATATCCAAATATGAATACAGGGTGCGATATCAAAACGCGTGAACAATTTTTTGCAGAATTTAAGGATGCCATTAAAGATGCCCATGGAAAAACAATTTTTGTTTCCATGCAACATCCTGTTATGAGCAATTCTAGGATATCCTTTTTTGAAAAAATTGGAGCTTTTTCTGCACAGGATTATCAAAGTGAGGCATTCCGGTATTTACGTGGGAGATTAGAAACTCTTGCCAGTCTTTATGACAATGTTATTTTCGCATCAGGTATTGATGGGAATTTACAGTATTTAGAAGACGACGGTATTCCTCAAATTATAAGTGGGACAACCGGTAAAACTGAAAAACTAAGCATCAGGAAAGAAAACGAACATTTTGGAACCACCAAGGCAGGGTATGCCAAACTAACCCCTCATAAAAATAACGAAACCTTAGTCGAACTCTACGAAATTGATAATGCTGACACTCCCGTTTTTAGTAAAACCATTAAAAGCGATGAACCGAACTGGGACGAAATCGATTTTAAGACCAAAGAAGAAATTGGCGATACGATAAGCGCATCTATTTACACCAGGGAAGAAACTGATAAATCGGGACTTTATGAGACGCTTTTTGGAGATTTTTATCGAGATGTTTATAGTACAAAAATAAAAGCCCCGGTGTTATTTCTTGACACCTTAGAAGGTAATCTTCAACCATTAAAAGAAGGTGGTGGCATGCAATCACGTTCCCTTAGGTTTATTAGTAAAGATGATCACGAGTATACAATACGGGCATTAAGAAAAAGTGCTACCCGATTTTTACAGGCCGCTGCAGTAAAAGATCACTACATTAAAGACTATATAGAAAACACCGTGGCCCAGCGTTATGCCATGGATCTTTTTACTACTGCACATCCTTATGCCCGCTATTCGCTTAAGCATATCAACGATTTACTGAATATTAAGGCCGGTAAACCAGAAATTTTCTACATTCCCAAGCAAAAAGCCCTGGGATTAAATAACGATGAATATGGCGGGGAACTCTATATGCTCGAAGCCCACGTAGGTTCAGAAAATAAAGAATTTGAATTATTTGGCTCTCCGGAAAATATCATCAGCACCACAGATCTTCTTGAAGAAATGAAAGAATCCAAGAATATCCAGGTCGATGAAGAGGAATATATAAAGAACCGGTTGGTTGATATGTTAATAGGGGATTGGGATCGACATTTTGATCAGTGGCGATGGGCTCTTCATACCCAGGAAGATGGCACAAAACTTTACAAACCTATTCCTAGAGACCGGGATTTTGCATTCCCTAATTATGACGGTTTTATTCCGGATTTAGTAAAACTGGGATTACCCACGGTGAGAAAAATGGAAACTTTCGATGAAAATGTAGATAACGTAAAATGGTTTAACCTTTCAGGTTATCCTTTAGACCAACGTTTACTCAAAGAATCAAATTGGAAGGATTGGCAGCAACAAGTTTCTTTTATTCAGTCCAAGCTTACCGATAAACAAATAGAAACTGCCTTTGAAGCTTTACCTAAAGCAGCGAAAGATCAAAGTATTGAGCAAATAAAAGCAAGCCTTAAAGCGAGAAGGGAAAATTTGGGAGATATCGCCCAAAGATATTATAATTATCTGCAGGAATTTCAAGTGTTAACCGGTACTGAAGAAGATGATGTTTTCAATATTGAAAGAAAGAAAAACGGTATTACCAAAATTACATTAGTTAATAAAAATAATGAGAATGTCTTTGAAAACTTCTATAATTCTGAAGCAACAGATGAAATTTGGATCTATGGCCTTGATGGAGACGATACTTTTAAAGTCACAGGCAAGGGCAGCGAACCCTTAAGGATAAATGTAATCGGAGGGGAAGAGAATGATATCTATGATTTTAATAATACCAGTAAAATTAACCCGAAAAATTCATGGGATATAAAGAAGAATTGGGCGTAAAGTGTTATATTTAAAGAGCTTGACGGTCTCTTTACTAACACTAAAACAGCCCAAT